>JANQSI010000023.1 GCA_028284125.1 Cyclobacteriaceae bacterium | reverse complement strand
GATTTAACCTTTGATGAGGCGGGCGGTGATCTGACTTTGTCGGTCAATGACCAGACGGGCAATGCGACGTTGACGGTTCCTGATTTGGGAGGTAGTCCTGCAACTCTAGTAGGTCACAATATCACACAAACATTGACCAACAAAACCATAAACGCTGATAATAATACAATAACTAATATTGAGAATGCAGACATTAAAGCAGCAGCAGCAATCGAAGCTACAAAAATCGCTAATGGCAATGTGTCAAACACAGAATTCCAAACACTGGATGGAGTTGCTTCAACACTGACCGCAACGGAGCTGAATTATTTGGATGTGACAACAACGGGGACGGCTCAGGCAACATCAGCTTTGGTAACAAATGCAAGTACAGATATTTCAGGTATCAACGTTTTAGGGGCTGACCAACTAAATGTCAATAACTTGAGAATTGATGGGAATGATATTTCATCTCAGAACACTGACGGTAATATCACTTTAAGTCCAGACGGTAACGGTAACGTTGTTGTAACCGCGGCGGTCTTAAGACCATCTACGAATGGTGCTGATAATTTAGGGGCTTCTGGCAATCGATGGAATACAGTATATGCTTCCAATGGTACAATAAATACTTCCGATGCAAGACTTAAGACGAACATAGAAGAAATAGACTATGGATTAGAAGAAATCACGAAACTTAAGAGCGTAGCATTTAATTGGAAGGATAACCCTGGGTCAGACAAGAAGCTTGGATTGATCGCTCAAGAACTTCTCGAAGTAATCCCGGAAGTTGTGAGTGTTGGAGATGATGAAAATCAGACTTTAGGTGTGATGTATTCTGACCTTATACCAGTATTAATCAAAGCCATCCAAGAACAACAGAAAATCATTGATGAGTTGATGGAAAAAGTGGATGATGAAAAATCAGACAAAGAAATGCTTAAGACTGCTCTGGATAAACAAATGACACTTTCCACCATGCACATGGAAATGATGATGAAGTTGCAAAACGAAAATTCAGTGATGAAGAGTGATATTGAAAAGATCAAGGAAATGCTTGGAACTGGAAAAGCATCTGGCAAGTAAAATGAGAAAGATAGCCACTTACATATCGCTCATTCTAACCTTGACCCTTCAAGGGCAGCAGCTCTATGTATCCGGTGATGCAATTTTGTATGTATCCCCGGGAGCAAATGTGGGTATAACAGGGGATTTGGAAAATGACGGGACCATTCTTAATGTAGGCACTATTTCCCTTTTCGGGAATTGGTCAATCAACAACATTTTCAATGGAAATGAAGGTGAGCTTGTCTTCTTAGGTGGGCAAGAACAAATGGTAACTATTTCAACTCCTCTTTTAATCAATTCATTGGTGCTAGATCAAAGTGGGGATGTTTCATTTGATATGGATGAATTGACAGTTACCGATGATATTACCTTCAATAATGGAGTCATAAAAACAGGAGAGAATACTCGTTTCATTCTTGAAGATAACGTAAGAGTCCTAGGAGGTTCGGTCACATCTTATTTCCAGGGTAAACTAACCTATAAAGGAAGTGGAATTAGAAAGTTTCCTATGGGCTATGAAGGAGTTTATGCTCCTATTACTATGCTTGATGTTTTTGGTGCTGACCCTGAACTCACAGTATTCTTCCAAACTCCAAATGATGAACAACCAATTCCGGACGATGATCTATTGGGTGTTTCGGGTAGAGGGATATGGGAAGTAGCACTTTCTGGAGGCAATATGAATGGGACTCCTATTCAAATTGATTTCAGTGGAGAAGACCTTGAGAACTTTGATTTAGTTAACAACATAAGGCACAGAGTGAACTCACCGGTGATTGCAATTTCAGATGCACCGGGAGGAACGTTCAGATCATTAGGTGTGGAATCATTGTTGGATACTGATTCGATTACAAGAGGCTCAATCGTTTCTGAAGTTGATTTTGAGCCACAAGAAATGGAAACTGTGTACTTAGCCATAGGCTTGGCTCCACGAATTGATCCTGCCGGATTGGTGTACATACCACAAATTTTTTCACCTAATGCTACTGATCCGGATAATAGGACGTTCAGAATTTTTGGCGAACGGATTTTACGTGATAACTTCAGTTTAGAGATCTTCAATAGGTTTGGATCTCTCGTCTATTCAACTGATTCTTTTGACGAAGCAAATCAAGTTGGATGGGATGGAATAAACCAGCGGACAGGGAGGGAAGAACCTTCTGGATTGTATTATTACCAAGTAGTTCTGACCAGAATAAATGGCGAACTAGATGAAAGAACAGGTCCATTTTACTTACAGAGATGAGAAGAATTGGATTATACATATTGACCATTCTAATGCTCAGAACTGTAGCTGCTCAAGACTTACAGTTTTCCCAATATTTCTCCGCCTCATTGTTCTTGAATCCTGCCTTTGCTGGAGTATACAACGATCCTTCATTACACATGAACCATAAGCGACAGCTTCAGGCGGTTGATGTTCTTAATGAACTGACTCAGGTGTCTTTCATTTTTCCAATAAAACCAGGCGGTAGCTACGAGCGGTCTATTGGTGGCATAGGTTTGATGGCTTATAATGAACGAAGTGGAATTAATGGAGTTTTCGAAAACAGCGCTGCGTTTCTTACCTATGCCCAAAACTTCAAATTCGGGATACTGAGTTCGGACATTGTAACTTTTGGAGTTCAGGTCGGATACGAAAACAGAACATTGAATTTCAGCAGCTTAAGATGGGGGTCTCAGTACAATCCATTCTTTGGGTTTGACGATACCTTGCCTATCCCAGTGACTGAATTTGACGGACAAAAAGGAACTGTTGTAGTAAATGCTGGATTTATGTATTACTATAACCCAAACAGGAATTATTTGCTTTATACCTTTAGTGCCTTCTCTGGATTTTCAGCTACCAACGTAAACCGACCCAATAAATCCTTGAATGTTGACAACAAAAGTGCTGAACCGATGCTTTTAAAATACAATGGTGGTGTTGAGGCTAAGTTTAACAAGTTGTATGTGATGCCAAGTTTATTTTTCCAGTACTTGAGAAGAAGCTTCCAGTTTAACGCAGGAATGAATTTTGCCTATTCCCCAAATGCGGATCGGTACAGGTCGAGAGGAAATCAAGTGTTGTTTGGTGTTTGGTATCGATTGAAAGAGTCCTATATTTTTATGGGCGGAATTAAATTTTCCAATTTGGCCATTCGAGCTAGCTACGATTTAAACAGTAACCTCTTCATAGCTGATCGTGCGGTTAATATTGCCCAACCTTCTTTCGAAATTTCACTACAATATAATATTTCGAAAAATAGCGGATACAGAAAGATCTCGAATCCTCTTTTCTAACCTTATTTTCCTTGGTAAATCTGGAGCTCCATTCCTTCAACGAGCTGACTGCTAGTTTGGATTCCGTTCATTTCCATGATAAGCTCTTCAGGCACATTAAACTTTCTAGCAATAGCTGCGATCGTGTCTCCACTTTTAACAACGTATATAGTGTTAGTTGCAAGAGAGGAATTAGACGGAACCAAAAGATTTGGATCAGCATTTAATGCCTTGTTCGACTTAATCCTAATCGGTTGATAAGCCCGAACTTCTTGAGACGTCAAGCCATTTGTTGTCATTATTTCATTTACACTAACACCCAGGTTTCTTGATATGGCTGCTAATGTGGCCTTCGGGCGCACAAGGAAGTAACTTCCTGTATTGAAAGTGATTTCACTTGTTCCAAGCATTCGAATATCCATCCTTCTGTTGAGCTGCCGTCCATATGGATTATCATTTGAAGCGATCGGTTTTTCAAAACCATGCCATACAACAGATAAATCAGATTTTTTAACTCCGGCCGCAACCAAATAATCGAATGCAGTTGTACCTCTTCTTCTACTCAGATCACGGTTGAAGTCTGCGTTACCAACATTGTCCGTATGCGATTCAACTTCTATTCTTACCGGATTTCTTTTGTAAAGAGCGATTACTTCATCCATAAGTTTTCGAGCTTCACTTCTCAACTGATCAGAGTTGGTGTCGAAATAGGCAATTGAACTTTTCTCAAAAGTTTTAGCAATGTCCAATCTTTCGACCAGGAAGTCAGAAACCGTAAATTGAGCGCTTTCAGCTCTCGCCTCCGTGATCATTTTGTACTCAGCTGCTGGAATCTTGAATTCGAATACACCTTGATTATCTGTGTATCCGGTGATACTTGTTTCAGTTTCATCCTGCTTTAAGAGTGTAACTGATTTTCCAGGAACAGGTCTTCCCAATCTATTCATCAGCTTCCCTTTCATTGTCATTCGCTGATAACCTTGGTATGAATAATTTGGTATTTCAAGAGGAATGATGAATAATCCATCAGCTGTTTTTACTGTTTGAGCTTCTACTGGAGGTCTCGCAAGACTGATGGTATCGACTGGTGGTTCGGTGTAGTCCAAAGCCTCAACTGCTTGATTTTCTGTGAGGACACGATCATTTTGGAATCTAAAGCGCTGGAGTTGCTCTCTTATATTTCTTTCATCGGCAGTTAAATTTCTGCTTTTATTAACATCTTCAAAGTCCAAGGAATATCTTTCATTCCTTTTCAAGAACGTTCGACTAAGAACGAGTCTATTGATTACTTTTTTACGACTTTGGGCTAGGTTATTGTAATAGGCAAAAGCTTCATTCACCTGTTGCTTCTCATTTTCCTTCGTTGGCTCGCCTCTGAAATTTCTGGAAAGGATTTCCACAAAGGCTTTTTCTCTTGTATCTAGATCTCGATATTCTTTTGGATCTCCCGATTCAAGGTTATCATCTTCATAAGCTTTTCTGATATAATCCAATCCAATCAATCGGTCGATGATTCCTTTTTTCTCAGGTGAAAGAGCCGCATACTGATCGAGAATTTCTTGCGACAAAACAAAAGGCCTGTCATCTTCAGATTCTACCAATGCTTTGGTAGCCGCTGTGCTCGAATAGAACGGAACTCGTTCTTCCAGTGCAAATCCACCAGTATCAGAGGCCGGTTTGATGAAGACTGGAGCTACTTCCAGATATGCTTTGTACGTAGATCTCACAAATCTTTCAATGGATTCCTTATCCGACTCAGACATTCCTCTGTCGAGGCTAAATAGTTTCTGTAGAGTTTCGTCAGCTGAACCTGTATTAGCAGCCAATAGCTCTCCAGTTTCAAACAATGTTTCTGCATGGTAAGCATCCGCACTGGCCAGGTTGGAAATTAATTTCAGAATCAGTTTATTAACCTTCTTATTGGCAGTGGTACCCATTCTGTTAAATGTAGTAAGATCCGTTTGATCGACTGTTTGGTCAAAAGTGCTTAAGTCAGCAACCAAGAATGCGCTTGCAATGCTTTTGAGACTTTCTTTTTGAGAAGTGGAAAGCTCTTCGTAAAACTCATTATCCTCAAGCAACAATTGATACTGGTCTTCACGACTTAGTTCTAACAGTTTTTCCTTGATAGCAGAGTTAACAGTCACGGATTTTTCATCCACCATATCTCTCATGAAAACTCGCTCGGCAACAGACAGCTTAATCCCGTTAATGCTTCTTTTTTGATTCAGGTATTTTACCACAATACCGTCAACATTCTTTTTGTCCTGCTCCGTTAATTTTTCGTAGTTGATGGATCGTGGACGATAGTTATTTGAAGTTCTTAACCTCTCGGAAATCAAAATATCCAATTTCTCCCGATCGTTCGGATTCTCTTCGTTGTAAAACTGACTGCTTTCATCGGACAAGGAGATACTAAGTCCGAGTCCTTGTTCTTCTAAGTAGGTGGTAACGACCTTATCAACTTTTTTCCTTTTGTCGGCATCAAGCTGTTGGTAGTAGTACTCATCTTCGGATCGGATGGATCGAAGACTTGAACTTGTCATTTTTCGGATACGGCCATTAACGATCTTATCAATCCGCTCTTTGTCATCACTGCTTAGCGAATTATAAACATTCAACTGTTCAGTGGATAGATAAACAGCTACCTGAGAAAATGAAGAAGAAAGCCTTCTTGAAATAATCTGATTGATCACATCTGTTTCGGGACTGTCGAAATTGTAGTCATCTGTAAAGAGTGAATTTCTTCCCGCGATAGTTTCAGATGTTGAAACTTCCGAGACCACCTTCGCTTTGGATTCAATGTCGAACTCAAAAATGTCCAATTGGCCTGATCCTCCTTCTCGATTTGATGAGAGAAATCCTTTTTTGTTTCCAAGGAAAAAGAACATATCATCTCGAGATGAATTGAATGGCATCCCAGCATTATATATTTCTGCTTGCTTGAAGCTTCTTCCTTTCGCTATGTAAATGTCCAGTCCACCAAAACCTCTGTGACCATCTGAGGTGAAGAACAAAACATCTTCGGTTGGAGAATAGAAAGGAGATATTTCTCTAAACTTTGTGTTAATCTGGTTTCCCAAATTGACAGGTGGGCTCCAGTTTTCTCCACCAGCGTTTATACTCATCCAAATATCATCTCCTCCAATTGTTCCGACACGATCCGAAGCAAAAAATAGCGTGTCTCCACCAGGTGTTAGATTCGGGTGCTTGGAAGTATAACCACTCATGTTAATGTTTACGTTCAGAGCAACTGGCTCTGTCCATCTACCTGCTGTTAGATATGAAACGAAGATGTGACACACATCACCCAGATCTTCGTTACAATTGGTATAGTAGAATTTTGTTCTTTCTCTGTTGAACGATCCCGAACCTTCTCCCCATTTCGTATTCAGAACTGATTCGAATCGATCTTTAACACTGTATTCTACCCAAGTACCACCCGCATCTTTTCTAAACCTGAAAAGATCGGTGAAACTTTGGCCGAAAGTGTTGTTTTGAAGTCCGCCTTTACCAGACTTTCTCGCTGATGTCACACAAATGATATCGTCAGTTCCCAAAGAGAAAGCTGCAAAGTCATTATATGGGGAGTTAAGCTCACCCAAAACTGGAGAAAGTGAATGATCAGGATGCTCCATTGCTACTTGGTTAATGGCTAATTGGCATCCATCGATTTCTACTTTCGCCTGCTTATAAAAGTCTCTGTAATTTTCGTCTTCTAGAAGATTTTGGTCCTTAATGAGACGCTGAAACACTTTGAAGGTGGTTAATGCATTCGAATACTGACCTCTCAGCTTTTGCATTTGCCCGTAGTAAAATCCAGCCAATGGATAACGCGAGTCATTATTTTTGGCTATATCTCCGTAGTAAAATTGAGCACTTTCATAGTCGAATGTAAACCGATAGCATTCGCCCAATCGATATTTTGCTTTGATATAATTGGGATTCTTCTCAAGCGCAGCTTTGTAAACAGGGATCGCTTTGATGTATTGTGCGCTTTCGAAAAGCTCATCGCCATAGGAAACGAAAAGTTCGGTCCGTTGAGCAATGACTGAAAATGCAAGGATGTTCAGAACGAGAAACAGTACTTTTTTCATAACACTTTGTTTGGATCAGTTATCCATTTCCTACAAGCATAAATGAACCCCAAATCCGAGGATCATCATATTTAGTTCTCAATTTTTGTTGAGCGAAGCGCAGTGATTCACTGGCATCTTCTGTCTCAATAAACTTATGATAAAACAAAACGGTCAATTCGCTCATCGCGTTTGCATTGGTCCTAGAAAAGTTGGTTAAAAGATTTCTGGCACCTGCAACGATGAACGCTCTTTGCAGTCCGTAGATACCATCTCTGTTCTCAACTTGAGGGACATTAGGCTCTGGTGCTGAAAGGACGACTAGTTTAGTTCTAGCCAAATCTAAACTCATCGCCTCATAAGTTGTTAATATTCCGTCATTTAATTCATTAGGGTTAAATCCATTTATGAATCCATCATAGCTTTTTGATGCGCCTGCTAAAAGAAGCCCGGACTTGAATTGTGGGTCTTCGATTTTTGTGACTTTTGAGAAGAATTCATCGTCTTTCGAGAAGAATCCGTGCGTCGCAATGTGAAGCAATGTCGGGTTGTACGCTGATCGTATCCTTAATTCCGAGGCATCTGCTTTTGCGTAAACTCGGGCATTCCAATCTTTTGGCTCCAAAATCGCTGCAATCGAATTGATTTCTAATTCGGAAGTTACGAGTGGAGCCAAGTTCAAACGATCAGTAGGTGCTGAGCCTGTGAAATTGGGATTCCCAAATAGGACAGATTTTTTGGATAAAGCCTCTGTCTCTTCTCTAAACAAATCTTTGCAACTTGTCAAGTAGGTCACGAAGTATTCATCAATCAAATATTTGTTCGGTCCAGATTTAAGCGCATTTGGATTAATCTGGTGATAGATACCATCAGCGGTAACTCTCAATTTTTTGACTTTCCCAAGCTGATTGTGAATGGGAGCCCAAAGCTGATCAAATGCTTCATTTTCATTTCCTCTAGCAACTGCGCCTTTATAAATATCTAGTTGATCATCTTCATATCTGAATCTGTTGCCGAGCACAGCATATTTTGGTTCTTGTGCTCCATTTTCAAAAATTACAGCCAGGTATTGAGTCAGGTTCGTGAAGCCGAAGATGATTCCATCGTTGTTTTCTTGAGATTGGAACTCCCTGATTTTAATGATCTCAACGACTGCCTCATCGGGATTCACCTTTCCTAACACATCATTCCAGCTTTCGGATGTTGTTGGTAAAATGGATTTGAATTCTTCCATTTTTGAAATAAGCCCACGCTCTTTTGCCAAAACATCGTTTTCAACAATATCAAGATCGATGTTGTTTTCTTGCAATCGTTGTTCTCCAATTCGGTAATAATTGGCAAGAAGTTGTTTATCATTTCTCCATTCGAAATATTGGTTACGCAGGTTTTGGTCATTGCCATTTACAATTCGACCTTCGATTTTTCCAGCAGGGACAAAGAGTAGTGTTTTTGTCTTTATCTGGTAGTCAAAAATGTTTTTGATCAACTCCGGCTTTTGGTCAAGGAGGCCAAATGCGATGTAATTATAACGATCGACATCATCTCTCAATCGAGCATAAAATATTTCTTTATCTCTAGGTGGAAGTGCTGCGAAAATGGATTCGACTTGACCTATTTGAATTTCAATTGCTTCCTTGAAGTAGGCTTCTGCCTGTAGCATTTTACCTTGAGCCACAGCATGTAGACCTACATTTTCTAAAGCTCTGTAATAGGTTGGGTGATTTACTCCAAGTACATTTTTCCTGATGGAAAGTGCTTCCAGATAGAATTTGTCTGCTTCATCGTTACGACCATCTGCGCTATACAGAATTGCGAGATTCATCAAAGTAGTAGCATAATCCGGATGATTCTTGCCATACAATTTTTCATCCAGTTGAAGCACCCTTTTATAATATTCTTCAGCCACGCCGCTTTCACCCAACTGTTTTTCAACTCTGGCAAGGTTGTTTAGTGTATTCGCTGATAGCGGGTGATTTGGTCCGTATTTTTGATCATAGGTGGCGAGTGCCTCTTCTAAAAGAGTTTTTGCTTTTTCATTTTCGCCTTTTTGCATGGCGATCGTCGCAAGGTTGTTTTTGGCAGTAGCATAAAACTGGTGATCAGTCGTAAGTTCTTCTTCACACTCTCTAACCACTTCTAAAAACATTTCTTCAGATCGAACATCGTCACCTAGATGTCTATACAGAATCCCAAGATCATTGAGTGTCTCTATAATTAGAATATTTGCCTCATTGGGAATTCCACGTTTTATTTCAAGGGCTTCTAAAAGCGTTTTCTCTGCATCTTCATATCTTCCAAGCTGTTCATAGAAATTTCCCAGGCCTTCAAGCGATTCCGCGCGTTCTACATCATAGTCAGTTCCAAGCTGCTTGTAAATCACTGTCCCCTCATTGATGTACTCCTCAGC
Source organism: Cyclobacteriaceae bacterium (assembly GCA_028284125.1). Lineage (GTDB taxonomy): Bacteria > Bacteroidota > Bacteroidia > Cytophagales > Cyclobacteriaceae > Ekhidna. The sequence continues at coordinate 246,730 of JANQSI010000023.1, read as the reverse complement.
TTTTGCCGGTTGACCTTGTCGAATGAGGATTCTTCCTAGGTGGTTACATGCTTCCGCATATTCCGGGGAAAATGCTCCGAGACCCTTTAAAGATTCATGGCTTTCGAAGAAAATATCATAGGCCAGATCGTAGTAGCCAATTTCCTCATACACTTGTGCCAGGTCGATTCTTGCCAGTGCATATTCTGCACTTTCTCGTCCTTTGTCATCTATAATAACTTGAATTGCCTGGTCGATGTAGCCTTTAGCTATGTCGTACTGAACGTTGGCTAGAAACAACTCCCCCATGTGTTGGAGGGCCTGCGCATAATTTGTTCGATCAGTGAGTCCTGATTCCTCATGTTCTAAAATGGAAAGATTCAGATGGTACTCTGCATCTTCCATATTTAGTAACCTCAGATTGAGATAGCCTAAATCATTGTGAACTCTGGCTTTTTGAACCGCACTTAACTGGCCATCATATTTTGCAAGAATAGACTCAAAATCTTTTGTTGCTCGAACCCAATCATCCTTTTCAAGTCTTTCTTCGGCATTTTTAATCAATGCTTCAATGGACTGTCCCTTTAGTGGTTGAATTGCAAAAACCACTAACCATAGTATCAAAAACGCATGTCTCATTCAGGCGGCTAATTAATAGAGTTTAAAATTATGAGTATAATAACGTAAAAAAAACACTATTCGACGAACGGTCGATTTCTGGAAACAGAGGACTCCAAATGTCACAATTTGATTTCCTTTGCCAATTATTATTTCATCTATGGTCGGTAAACTCAAGGTATTCAATTCACTAACACGAGAAAAGGAGGAATTTCAACCATTGAATCCACCATATGTGGGCATGTACGTGTGTGGCCCCACTGTTTACAGTAACGTACATTTAGGTAATGTTCGTACGTTTCTGAGCTTTGACGTGATCAATAGGTACCTGAGATTCTGTGGGTACAAAGTGAGATATGTTCGAAACATTACTGATGTCGGGCATTTACTTGATTCAGGAGAAGATAAAATTTCAAAAAAGGCCAAGCTGGAAAATCTCGAGCCAATGGAGATTGTTCAATTGTATGCGAATGATTTTCATGAAGTGATGGCCATATTCAATGCCTTACCTCCTGACATTGAACCATCCGCAATTGGCCATCTGATGGAGCAGATGGTGATGATTCGAACTTTGATGGAAAATGGATTTGCGTATGAATCCAATGGATCGGTCTATTTTGATGTAGAAGCTTACAACAAAAAGCATCCATATGGAATTTTGAGTGGAAGAAAGATTGAAGATCTCATCAGTGACACACGTGACCTTGATGGTCAGGATGACAAAAGGAGTCCGTTGGATTTTGCTTTATGGAAAAAGGCAGCTCCTGAGCACATCATGCGATGGGAGACTGAATGGAGTGATGGCTTTCCAGGCTGGCACCTAGAGTGTTCTGTGATGAGTACTAAATATCTAGGTGAAGAATTTGATATTCATGGTGGAGGAATGGATTTGAAATTCCCACATCATGAATGTGAGATTGCTCAGAATGCGGGGACTCATGGAAAAGGTGGTGCGAAATATTGGCTACATACCAATATGCTGACGTTTAATGGTCAGAAAATGAGTAAGTCGTTGGGCAATTCAATTCTTCCAGGAGAACTCATTTCTGGCAACCATGAATTGCTAGATCGTGGTTTCAGTCCAATGACCATTCGCTTTTTCATGATGCAATCACACTATGCAAGTACGGTGGACTTTTCTAATGAAGCCTTGGAAGCTTCCAGAAAAGGATATGTCAGACTTGCGAATGGAATGCGGATCTTGAAAGAGATGGAATGGAAAGAGGATGATGGTCAAATCAATCAGAAACAGATCGATCAAATCACGAGGTTATGCGATAACTGCTATCACGCGATGAATGATGATTTCAACACAGCTCTGACCATTGGTCATTTGTTCAATTTGGTGAAGAAGATTAATTCACTACATGTGGGGCAGTTGAAATTTGGAGAGATCGGCAAAGTGACGTTTGACAAAATGAAGCAAACATTTATTGGATTCACTGAGGAGGTCCTTGGCCTTAAAATTGAATCCGATGTTAACTATGAACACCTTCTAGAAACCATTCTAGAAGAGTACAAAGCGGCAAAATTCAATCGCGACTTTGATAAAGTAGACAAACTACGCGCAGAACTCAAATCCGAAGGCATAGTCGTCAAGGACATGAAGGATAAAGTAGAGTGGGCATTTGAGGAGTAGATTTTGATTGATTAATTCGATTGAAGGATTTCCTGGATTCTGAATGGACCTTTCCCAAATTTGATTTCCTGGTGCGGAAAATTTTATGAGAATATAATAGGGAAAATATAAATTGATTTAGATACAACTGTCTGATTTCAAGAACTTTCTGTAAAAAAGCCAAACTTAACGGGTTTGGCTTTTTTTATGTATAACGAATTGTTAGTTTATTCGACAACCGAATTAAGTACCTGTTTTTAGGTAGTTTAAAATCAAGAGTTCCTGGGTTCTAATACAATCATGAATGTCAAAACTTTGCCTAAGAACTTAATTCATGGGACTCTTGAACAGAAATTTAGAATGATTCGTAATCGTTTTTTTAGTTTTTGGTGAAATAGAAAAATAGCAAAAAATGTATCACTTAGATCCCTACATCATTGAACACTACGATCGGAAGACCTCAAAATTCAAGAATTTTTTTGATGCGATAGATGAAGGTGAAGAAATTGTGAACTGGGGCATACAGCTCATGGGGATTCCAAGTCTTTGGAAGGATACGATGGGTAGCGACATAAAAATAGCAATTTTAGATTCGGGCTTAGCAAGCCATCCGGATTTTGAGGAGGAAAGAATCCACAGACGCAATTTTACTGATTCTGAAGAATGTGATGAATCTGGTCATGGTACCTTTATTGCCGGGATAATAGGAGCAAGTGCAAATGGTAAATTTGTTGTTGGAATAGCTCCCAAATCCGAATTGTACATTGGAAAGGTATTGTATGGAAAAAATGATGATTTAAGAAGAAAGGATCTCAAGAGAGGACTTCTTTGGGCGATTGAGCAAGAGGTTCATATAATATCTTTAAGCCTTCGTATAGGCTCCTACGATGCTGAATTGCATAGTCTAATAAAGAGGGCCACAGATGAAGGTATAATCATTATTTGTGCATCTGGGAACAATGACATAATACCTTTCCCTGCGAAGTTTTCGGAGACAATTTCTGTTGCTTCCATCTTTCAAGACAAGCAAATTTGGAGTGCATCTGGAGATGGACCAGAATTGGACTTTGTTGCTCCCGGAGTCTTTATTCGATCGACAGATATATACGGTGGAGTAGGTATTGCACTTGAAGGGACATCTTTTGCTACCCCATTCATTGCAGGTATTGCGGCGCTAATTTTGTCTGCTTCATGGAGTAACAAAGGCTCACCACTATCAAGGATTCTGAATACTGATCAACTGCGACTTTTTTTAACTAAGTCTTGCATGGACTTAGGACTTCCCGGGCGCGATGATATTTATGGGTTTGGACTGCCAATATTTGATAACGGTGTTCCTCGTTCATTATTCTGTTCACTAATGAGTCTGGTTTCCAAATTCTGAAATTCATTCTAAATCAATATTTCAAACCTAAATTTTTACGATTATGAGAGAGCAAAAACCGTACATTCACCTTTTTAAGGATAAAGACAGTGGCATGTACAAGATTCAAGCATTTATCGTTCTAAAAAACCATAAACTCACTTCCACAACAATGGTTGATGAAGGGCTAAAGGAAAAGGTAAGACTAAATGGTTCAAGGATGCAATGCAGGACCTTCGATATTCACATAGAAAATGGAACCCCAGGGCAAGTTCCTGAATATTGTGAATCCGAGTATTTTGTTAGAGATAATGGGATTGACTGTGTTTGGGTGCGTGTTATAAAAAAGGAGGGGGGAAGTAATGACCCTGGAGGAGTGGCAAATTATGAAGATCCAGATGGGGATTAAATTTAATATTCATTCAAAAAAGAAATTGAAACATTGTAACTTCTACTAAAATTTGGTAGATAATGTTTCGATTTCTTTTATGCCTAGTTATTGGGTGGCCATTGATATCCGCGGCTCAACTTAAATATGATTCCCTCTTATCCGCTGCTAATAGTTTTTATAGGAGTAGAAACGATTCTTGCCTCGTGATTTCCAGAGTTATTTTTGAAAATGGAAACACCATGAAGGACTCAATCATCATGGCAAAAGCATTGTTGCTGTATGGACGTTTCTTAAACCGAGAGTTGCGAACTCAGGATGCGATTGATTTTTATGATTCGATTTCTAATTCATCTGGAAATATTAGTTGGACGGCGCCTCTGGCATTATATGGTATTGGTCAGGTATATCAAAGAATAGACTCAGTTGAACAGGCATTTTCCTCATATTTGAAAGCTGTCAAGCTGTACAAAGCGAATATTGACTACGAAGGAGTATCAAAAGCAAACAGCCGACTGGGTATTTTGATGGATTTAAGGAAAGACTCGAGGCAAGCATTGACATATTTTAACGAAGGTGTGAGGTATGCCAATTTGGCTGGTGACACATCCCTAATGATAACAGCCACTGGAAATCTCGGAATTTGCTATCAGAATCTTGGTCAGTTGCAATTGGCAAAAACTCACTTGACAAGAAATTTAAAATTAAAGGAGTTGAAGGGGAGTTCTTCAGCCTCAAGGAGTCGTTCATACCATAATCTGGGTTTGTTGTATCAGAATCTTAACCTATATGATAGTTCCATTTACTACACAGAAAAGGCTATCGAGATCCGAAGGACAATGAATAACCCATCACTGCTTTCAGATAGTTACAACAATCTAGGGTTTTCCTATCAGGAATCAGACAAATTACAAGAAGCCTTGCATTATTATAAAAAGAGCGAAGAGTTAATTGATCCGAGTAAAAGTAAGTTCTCTGCCAGGAAGCTCTATTCAAATCTGTCAATCACTCACGCGGAGAAGGGCGAGTACAAATCTGCTTATGAATACCTCTATAGGTATGATACTTTGAATGAAACCATTTTCAACGAAACCAAGTCCAAACAAATAGCCGAACTCCAAACCAAATACGAAACCGAAAAAAAGGATAAAGAAATTAAGCTCAGCCAAGCCAAAATAGAGTTAACCACCTCGCAAAACGAAAAACTTATGCTCACATTATTTACATCCCTTGGCTTTACGCTCATTATCATTCTTGTATATAACCAGCGTCAAAAAGCGGTTAAAAAACTTCAAGAAAGAGAAAAAGAACTCCACGAACAAGAAGTGGACGAACTCATAAAAGAGCAAGAATTGAAATCGATCAATTCCATGCTTGAGGGAGAGGAAAAAGAGCGAAAGCGCGTGGCAGAAGACCTCCATGATCGAGTGGGAAGTATGCTATCCGCAGTAAAATTGCAAGCTGATCCGGCAAATAGGGAGATGGTTAAACTCCTCGATGAAACCGCTGAAGAGGTTCGAAGGATTTCTCACAACCTGGAAACAAAAGTGCTCAACCGATTTGGCCTGGTCGCAGCTTTGGAAGATCTAGCTGAAAAGATCAACAGTTCAGAAAAAGTTCACCTAGAAGTTCATCACCTGGACCTTGATGAGAGGTTGGATAATGATGTAGAAATTAATGTCTATCGGATTGTTCAGGAGCTAGTTGGAAATGCGCTTAAACATTCAAGAGCCACAGAAATCACTGCCCAGGTGAATCGAATCGATCCGCATTTGATTATTTCAGTTGAAGACAATGGAATTGGGTTTGATACCATACGAGCCAAAGCTTCAGGAGGAATGGGGCTGAAGAATGTGACCTCAAGGGCGGAACAACTCAACGGTGAAATGAACATTGATTCTGGGAAAGGTCAAGGTACTGCCATTACAATTGAGCTGCCATTATGAGCTACAATATCCTCATTGTAGAAGACCATCTCATTGTTAAAGACGGTATTAAGATGGTTTTGGAATCGGAAGAAGAACTAAGCATTGTTGGAGACCTCCACAATGGAGATGAGGTCATTCCTTTCCTGGAGAAAAATGAAGTAGATCTCATCCTTTTAGATATCAACCTACCAGGCAAAGATGGACTGACGTTGGCGAGGGAAATCAAGGAAAAATATTCGAGCGCTAAAATTCTGGTGTTGACATTCTACAATAAAGCTGCATTCATTAAAGGAATAGCCGAATCTGGGGCAGAAGGCTACATTCTCAAAAACTCTTCCAAAGACGAAGTAGTCAATGCCATTTTCAAAGTCTTGAGTGGCGAAAATCACTTTTCAAATGAGGTCACAAAAACCTTACTCGACAGTATGAGGCGCCAAGGCACCAACTATGAAGTAAAACTGACCAAGCGGGAAATCGAGGTAATGATCTTGCTGGCAAGAGCTTTCACCACGAACGAAGTAGCGGACAAACTTTTCCTAAGTGCACATACTGTAGAAACGCACCGAAAGAACCTGATGGCAAAAATGAAGTTCAAGAACAGAGCCGAGATGACGCTTTATGCCAAAGAAAACGGCTATCTCGATTTACCAGAAGCTGATTAAGATCACTCTATTTTACATTTTTCAAATACCCAATTCAGTTAGTTGAAAATACCTGAAAAAAGGGAGGTGTCGAAGTTCAATGGTGAGGAACTTTAAGGTAAGCATTTTAGGTGAGTTACCCGCTTACGAAAGTTAAACTTCTATCAAAATGGAAAAGTTAAGATCTGTATTCACTGTGATCCTCGTAACGCTTTTGTTTGCGAAGCTCAGGATCAACCTTCCTCAGAGACGCTCGAAGGTTATGTTAGAGAGACGTACGGTATGACCATTAAATATTTTAAGAAGAGGAATATCTGGCTTGAGGGAAACATTATCCACATCTTCGTTGATCAGAATGGTAATTATATCAACAGTGGATTGCCTACTACAGCAAAGGAAGAAAACACCTATCAATTTCACGTGCTTTATTGGGATGAAACGTTGGAGTTCACGCTTATATCGAATGGCGTTTTCAAACCAGGGGATTTAACTATTCAGGATACTGAGGTGGCAGGAGTACTGCTGTCTACCATCAAGTTGAAGGAAAAGAAATTTGGAGTTATAGGACCTTTCACTGAAAAATTTGACTTTGAAATCAAAAAAAATGATGAGACGCTGGCAAAAGGTACGGTCGGTATAGCTAAACTATACCATGTCACAATCTCTACAGGGTTACTCAAAACGACTTTAAAAAACCCTCAAAATATTCAGATAGTTGATCGAATTCAAAATGATGTTCCAACAGGAGATTCAACTTTAATTGCTGATGATCCAGGAACGAGGGGAGTTCTTACAGTCATGGCTACTTACTATCCAAAAGGGCGAAGTTTTCTCTTTCCACCCTCAAGCAGATTTTTTTCACTTAGTAGACTGGGGATCGTTGTAGGAGCACAACTTGATGATAAACTTCGGGAAAATTTCTTTTTAGGTCTTTCCTCCGATTTTGCACGAGGAGGAGCTATTGCGGTAGGCATTCATTGCGGCAGGAGGAATTACATCACTGGGAATGGGTACGAAGATGGATTTGACTTTGGAAATGAACGGTTTGTTGGGGAGCTTAATGTCAAGAAGGAGTGGGATGTTGGTTTCTTCTTCGGGGTGGTTATTGACACACGCGTAGCAGGTCAGCTCTTTAAAAACCTTGATAGCAACTAAACCTTACACTTGATGAAATCCTTTAAACCCTAGAAAGTATGACCGATCCCTTAATCCTCCAATTCGTTATTCATATTCTTCAATAAACCGTTGTAAAATACCTAAAAAGGGGTATTGATTTTGGGTGAGGTGATTTAGAATTTTAGAAATGTAAAATAGTTGCCAAATCCAATACCTACCGTTCTATTTGGTTTGTGGCATAATAGACAAATGATCATCAATGGACAATTCTGAAAACATAAAAAGCTGGATGCGGGACATTACTATAGCAACAATCGGTTGGATGTTCTTCTACATAGTCCTGCATCTCATTTGGAAAGGAACTGAGTCAAAGTCATTAGATACAAATCAGATAGATTTTATTCTTGAATTAAAGGCCGGATTATCACAAGTAGATAGTAGTGATAGATCTTCTTTGATTAAAAAACAAATAGAGCTAATAGATCAATATCTGAAATCATGTGATCAGAACATCAATTTTAGCGAATGCTGCTTATCCGCCTATACTCATATTGATTCAAATTCTGCCCTTAGGGAATACCTGGGGTGTGTGAGTTATGAGGAGGCATCTTTCTTCTGGCTATCATCGGGGCTTGCCTTTTTAGAAGTGCTACTTTGGTCAATTGCCGGGGTTCTTTGCAGTTTACTATTTCACGGAACAGAAGCGATTCGAAATGGCAATTTTGATCCTTCAGAAGTATCGGTTCATAAGGCCAAACTGCTTTATTCGCCAATTGTAACTCTTGTGATCGTCCTTAGTGGGAATGTTGCCATTAACAATGGGGACCTCAATCCCGATGATAGTTCATATTGGCTAATAGTGGTGTCCTTTATACTGGGCTTTTATTCAAGAAGAGCTATCGACCTATTGGATAGGATTAAAGATGTGTTCTTTCGGTCCAGCGTTCCCCCTGCATCAAACCAAAAGCCTATTGAAGGGGACAACCTAGCAATGGCATTGGAATCTAACAGAGAGGTACTGGAAGGCTTAGAAAACGTGAACAGTGTTTATATCGGATATGATTATCGTCAAACACCTGCAATAGAATCAATATTTATAGAACTGATCAATGAAGATGACTCTAAAATTGATGTTCCGTTGACATATGAAAAAGGAGGCAAAACCTATTCAGTTCCAACAGTTATTGTTAAAAACGTCAAGCCTTCTGAGGCAAGTATTGGGATGGGTGATCCTGTGGCTAATAGTAACAACTCGAGCTATCAGGGAACTACCGGATGCATCATACAAAATCCCGCAGGAGATTTTCAGCTGATTAGTTGTGCCCATGTACTTTCCGGAGGAGTTTATGATCCGCTCACTTATGTTGGTGAACTACAAAATCCGGACGCAGTGACAGACGGTGTAGGTGACATTGGTCAATTTGTATTCGGCTTTCAATCTTTAGATTATGACTTTGGAGTTGCCAGCATAGACAATCAAGCTTCTGCAGAAAAAAGTGGACTTAATGCTGACCCAATAGAAGTTTCTCAATTGGTTGGTCCTACCACTCTCCATTTCAAAGGGCTTAAGAATCAGGGTAGTGGCTCATTAATTGCGACAAATCAGGAAGACGAAATTCTTTTCGGAGGGCAGTACTTTCCTATGCGAGGTTTGATCAAGGTTGCTGAAGTGGTCGGGGGAGATTTTTTTTCAATTTCAACGAAGGGAGATTCCGGATCTGTTTTATATGATGATTCCGGAAGCGCTGTAGCCATGATTGTTTCAAGCAATACTCAATTCACTTTCGCTTTTCCGATTGCACCAATACTCAAACACTACAATCTTAAAATCCACTAACAATGAAATTACAGATCATAATCACCGTATGTCTATTTTTTTGTATCACTGCAGCCAATGGGCAATTTGGCAATGCAGGAAACGCATTGGGCGGAAATGCCGATCCTCAGAGTCAGGCCCGAGGTGATGCGGCTAGTACGCCAGTTTCATTCATCCCAAACGTAGACGCAAAGCAGATTGATTTTGACAATCCAGAATCTGCCCTTGCGATCATTATAGCATACGTGAACTTAAATGATACTTCCGTCAAGACACTTGATAACCTAAAGGATTACTTTAATGAAAATCCAAACAATTTTTTGTCTGAGGAAGTATCCACTTTAAAAGCCAACATAGGTAAATCAAAGGAGACAATTTCCGCGACTGGTGGTGTTCTTGGCGAAAAATTTGGCGGAACTGCTTTTGTCGATGGATTGGGAACTTTTCTGGCTGATCGCTTCAAAGAAGAATTGACAATCAAGTACCTGGAAAAGTTTAAGCAAGAATTAACTACGGACAGTGTTGCTCAAGAATTTAAAAAAGTCTTTCCAAACACTATCGATGTACTTTTAATCAACGACGTTTTCCGATTTAATGAGTTCATCAATACCTTGCGTGAAGCTTTCAAAGAGGATATTAACAACCTGCCATCAAATATCCCGGATTTGCTGTTGGAAAAGAACAGCGATCCGAGAAACTTAAAGTTCTTTTTCCTGGCTGACTTTGTAAAGTCCATTACAATGGATGGTGAGCACCCTCTCAACATTATAGCAAAGATTGAGAATAATGAAATAATAAAAAGAGCACTAAAGGAAACAGATTCCATAGATGGCGAAAGAGAGTTTTATAGTTCGCTTAGGTTAAGCAGAATCCTAATCGAGTCCGTGAAAAATGACAATGGGAAAACCCTAAATTCCAGTGATGCTCTTTTCAGGAGAGACAAAACGCTTCGATATTTTCTGGGTTTACTTATCGAAAAAGAGAGAGAAGTGCTAAAAACTATATCCTTCGGAGGAGAAGACACGGCTGTTGATTTTCTAAATGGGGACGTTGAGGAGGCAACCTCACTGGTTCGAGCGGTAAGGACAAAAGTTCAAACGATCGAGGAGAGTGTCACAGAGCTTAAAAACGAGCTGAAGAGATCTAAAGAACTACCCTTCGGAGAAATTGACAAAATATTGGTCGCCTTCTCTGAGATCATCTACTTGTATCAGGATCTGATGGAGGGAGACGGTACTGAAATAGAGAAGAAATTCCTGGAGATCAGGAAAGCGGTCGTACTGGTGGGTGAATTCATGAAACTGACAAAGTTCGTCAAGGAAGAGAAATACGGGCTGGCTCTTAACCAATCCATTCGATTAATGGACAGCTTGAAGGTCTCGCAAGAGTCAGGCTTTTACAAGTCATATAAAAAATATGGACAGTTTATTGTTAATGTTGCCCAGGCAGAGAATAGTACTCAGGTGAAAGAAGCTATCAAAGTAGCCGCATTACCTGTTGGGAGTTATAGAATAAAAAGGAATACGAAAACTAACATTTCCTTGAATTCCTACGTCGGTTTTTTTGGTGGCTTTGAATTTCTATCAAAAAAAGGTGATTTGCAAGCTTTGCCTGTCGAAGGAACATCGTTGCTCGCAGGAATGACCGCCCCAATCGGTCTTGCATTCAGTTGGGGAGGAAGTTGGGAAGAATCTAAGCCAGGCAATTCCTTTACCGTAATGATTAGCCTTTTAGACGTGGGCGCAGTTACATCGTTTCGATTGAGAAATGATGAAGCGGAACAACTTCCTGAAGTTAAGCTAGCTAACTTTATCGCACCAGGCGTACATTTGATCCACGGCATTAAGGACTCTCCACTTTCTGTTGGTATTGCTGGTCAGTATGGTCCTCAAATTCGCAACATTGCGGATTTTGAAGAAGAAGACTTGATTTCCAGCTACAGTATCAAACTCTTCTTAGCGGTTGACATCCCATTAATCAATTTTTACACGAAAGCTAAGTGATGAGAAGTATGTCTTTTCTGCTTATAGCTTTAACCGTTCGGAGAAGTTGTAGGTATTTCCATGAGAAATCTTTGGGATCCATTCCCGAAATTCTCCAATCCGTTATTTATATACTTCAATAAACCGTTATAAAATACCCGAAAACAGGGATTGACTTTGCAAGAGGGGGTAAAGAACTTTAGTTTCTCAGTAAATCAAGGTTTCATATAATGGAAATTCAATGGTTACCTGATTCACGAATATGTGTTGTTGAAGTTTTTTTGATCCATAATCTTCATTACGATCATCAATGAAACAAGCTGCAAAAGCCACTAGATCTAGTGAAAAAATTGGCGCGCTAGCGCAGTTATTTAGGTCATCCAGTTCGTCTAATGGACGTCCAAGCAGGTCCCGTATGATCATGATCCCAGTCACTATTTTGTTGGGTTTGGGATTAATCTACTTTTATTTTTATTCAAATGCAGAAGGGGAAAAGTTTGACAAACGCAGGTTTCGCGTTCTTCAACTTCTTGAGCAAAACATCAGCAACAAGAAGAGCGGGTATCGAGAATCACTGCAACAGATAACTGAACTTATACCTGCACAGACCCTTTCAAAAAAAACAGCCGATATTTTGCTAGATCAGATTAATTCACAAAAGGAAGTTCAAATCCTCGATCACATATTGCTGGCTTTTGAAGAGAGTAAGACAGATAAAACAGGTTATTACTTTCTTGATTATTTGGAAAAACCAGTCATAAAAGATGTGAACGGGAATGATTCAAATAGAATTGCGGTCTACATCAGGCTCTCAGATTACATCAAGGAACTGATTCCTACTAAAACGTTTGACAATGTGCTCATTTTGGAAGCTAGTAACAAAAACCTGGAGGTTAAATACCAAAACCTTCCGAATAAGATCATTCCGAAAACAAGTACTTCAGTTGCCTCAAACACTTCATTAAACCTTTTCCTAAAAGATTCGATTGGCCTTTTGACAGGAATAGTAAGAGAAGTAGAAGTGGACGGTGAAATGTATCGGCTATATCCACATGTTACAGTAGGAGACACTAGGGGTACTCATGAAATAATTTGTGGGTTGGTCAAATCTCGAACGTACGTTGCGAATAAGCGTCAGGTCAATATATGGTTTGTGGTGGTCCTATCCATCGTGATGATCGTAACCGTTGTGAGCTTGCCTGTTCTCAAGATTTACATTATCAATGACATAGAAAGGATGAAGGCCTCTGACGTGGTGCTGTCAGGCATGTCAATCATCATTGGTGCTCCGTTGATTTTGCTAATCATCCTTTCAGTAACTGAATACACTGCTTATTATCAATCCGAACAGCCTGACAGTTTGAAGGGGTTTGCAAGTCAACTCGATAGCGCGATGCACAATGAAGTGGGCGTTATACTAAGTCAGCTTGAAACATCTGAAAAGATGGAGAAATTGATAATGGACCTAAGCCAAGGATCAGGGGTGAAGACAAAACCATTAAGCTCGGATCAACTTAGCAAGTTTCTTCAATACAATCATTTTAACGAACTCTATGGCATATGTGAGGATGGTGGCCAGAAGTTTTCGTTAACCACTTACAAGGAAGAAAAAAACTTAATAGATCTATCGCAAAGGCAGTATTACCGTGACCTGAAAGATGAAAATCTCCTTCTTTTTAATACCGTCTCATCGAATGACGGCTGCTTTGGAAAAGTAAAAAGTAAGCAAATACCCTACGTTATGCAAAGTCTGTCTTCCTGGACTACAGGTGATCATGAAGTTGTGGTTGCGATTCCTACAGACGCATTTAAAGAAAATGAAACAAGCTATTTGGCAATTAGTACAAAGGCTTCAAGCGTTATGGAGCCAATTCTTAAGCCAGGCTTTGGATATGCCATCATTGACAAAGAAGGAAATACCTGGTTCCATAGCAACCCTAGCAGAATGAATAGTGAGAATTTTCTGAATGAACTGGGGGACAACTCGACGATCCGAACGGCCATGTTCGGTAATCAAGCGCTAACCACGCAGACTTCTTATTGGGGTGAACGCATTCGACTTCATATCAAACCGTCCAATCACTTTCCATTATATGTGGCGACCTTTTACGAAATGCAACATGCACGCTCCTTCATTGCCGAAATCTCAAGTCTCTCCATATTGTTTGTGGTAGTGGGATTTCTTCTTGTCGGAGCCCTAGTGTACGCAACCCACTTTGCTGAGCTGAGACGTAGACTTTTTCGATTTAGAAAATTCCCTTTTGACTGGCTGAGACCAAGCGATGATCAAATTTTTACCTACTCGGTAAGTATTTTTCACATGATATTCGTGGGACTAGCCTTTATTGGAGTCCTTGTATACACCTCTATCAGTAGTGAAACGCTCTGGTATGCAGGAGCCAATATTGTGGCCTCCGCATTGATTTTACCGCCTTTACTTTATGTGTCAAACTATTGGATCTGTTCTTTATCTACCTACAAATTATTTGAGAATGCCGGACTAGTAGGCCTGGTTCATGCTGTTTTTCTCAGCTTATATTTAATCGTTCTATATCAATTTGTTGAGAAACCGTTCTTTTTATGGATGGTGGGTGTCTGGTTTTTCTCGCTACTTATTTTAATCCTGGCGATCTCTACAAAAAGGTATCTGGATCAGTTTAATTGGAGATTCGGTTTTTCCAGCACTGTTTCCGGAGTTTTCGGTTGGCTGAATGCAGCAACTGGAATAATTGAAAATAGGTTAAGCAGAAAGATACCACCAGAATGGAAGGCGTTATCTCAAAGATACCTCTCCTACCTTAAAGTTTGGTTGTTCGTCTCTTCCATTATGCCAGTGACCATAATTTTCGGACTTACGAAAAACATGGAGGAGATTCTTTATTATAAATACGAACAACTCAAAATTGCCAAATCCATAGATGGAAAATACAAAGAAGTAACGGCAGAATTCAATACCACAGATAATGGAGAATTTGAATTAAAGAAAACTTACGGATATCAATTTGGTGGTAAAAATCAATTATACGTAGACGGCATGACCGTGTCATTGGATTCCTTCGTAGAAGCGGAGTTCACTCCAACCAATAAGTTTGAGAAATGGATTACTATCCTGGAAGAAATTCGACCATCATACAGCGAATCCCTTGTGGAAAACAGAGCGACCTTGAAAGACTTCAATGATAACAGCACCTGGTATTGGGAAATTTCGTCGCCAGACAAAAAGCAACTCTCAGTTGATCTTGCCTACCGTCTTGAAAACAAGATATCTGGCAAGGAAGCAGTGCTCATTTCATCTGAACTTGATGGTCATGATTCAATCTCTTTTATCGGAGGTCTGAGCTTGGAAAGCCTTGCCTCCGTAGGCTGGATAATCTTTCTAAGTGCAATTATTTTGCTTTTTATCTGTTTGAGCAGTGTTTTGAAGTACTTATGTTCACATATTTTTTCCACACCATTTGGAAGTTATTCATTTGATAGCGATGATCTGGACGTGTTGAAGAGGAAAGCTAGAGCTGGAGAAGTCTTACTGATCTGTAACTCCAATCGAGTAAAAAAAATGCTGAAGAAAGAGCTAAGTTTTTGCACAGATTTTGACAAATTGATCAGTGATCTTTTGATTCCGGAAAACAAAGCCAGCAGACTAAATCTTATTGAAAAAGCTTTTCGATTTGATCGACCCGCCCTTATAGCTACTAAATATCCATCAAAACTCCTGGAAAGTCTTTCGAGCCTTGAAGAATTTCATGTAAGAGAAGAAATAGAACATCACATTGCGCACTACAAACAGGTCATTGTATCAGAATCACTTCTTCAATCTGCTCCCAGCAGAAGGGGAATAGAGTCGGTTATCGAAGAAGACATTGAGTCTTTCAAAGACCAACAAAAAAACTATCAATACTATTCAGATATTTGGCGGTCTGCCACGACACGGGAAAAATATATCCTCTATGATCTGGCTGAAGATGGATTTGCCAACACGAAAAACTCAAATTCAACCCTTTATCTCATAAACAAAGGGCTAATTAAATGGAACGGTCAGCTGGATTTGATGAACAATGGATTTCGAAATTTCATTCTTACAGCAATCAGGAAAAAAGAAGGAAGAGAAATAGAAAACGAAATGGCCGCTAGGGGGTCCTGGTCTGTGATTAAATTCATCCTTTTTGGTCTAATAGCCTCTATTTTGGTTTTCATCGCCCTTGGAGAACCTGATTACTTCACAGATTTCAACACGATGATTACACTGATCGCAAGTATTGTGACTTTATTCCCTGTTATTGGAAGTCTCTTTTCTGTTGCACCTGAGTAAAGTATCCAGCCTTACATTATGCTTAGAAATGTGGTTCATTTAAGGACAAAATACCCAAAATCAGGTATTGACATTAGCTGATAGTTGAATGATATTTAATTAAGCTAAATCCCAACTTAACATGGCCAGACTTAAACGTATTTTATCCATAGACGGTGGAGGCATTCGGGGGATAATCCCTGGACAGATTGTCGTCGAGATAGAGAAAGAATTTAATATCAAAGCCGCGGATTACTTCGACATGATTTCCGGGACGAGCACCGGAGGAATCTTGACTTGTGCTTACCTGTTGCCAGATTCCGAAAATCCGAAAAAACCCAAGTTTAATGCTGAAGAAGTGGTTGGACTATATTTTGAGCGAGGAGGTCAGATTTTCGATGTTCCATTCTTTCATAAGGTCAGAACGGCTGGAGGTATTTTGGATGAAAAGTACCCGGCGAAAGGAATTGAAAAAGCACTAAAGGAGTATTTCGGAGATGCTTGGCTCAAAGATTTGCTCAAGCCATGTATCGTAACTTCTTATGATATCACGAACCGCAAGGGACATTTCTTTGGTCAGCACAAAGCCAAAAAGGACCCTAATAATAATTTTAGAGTGCGTGATGCTGCCCGAGCAACTTCTGCTGCTCCGACTTATTTCGAATGTGAACAAGTAAGATCAGAAGCGAGGAAGGTATTTACACTCATCGATGGCGGAGTATTTGTTAACAATCCTTCTTTGGTTTCTTATGCTGAAGGAAGGGGAATTTTCAAAGGTGCGACAGGGGCAAAGGCAACTGCAAAAGATATGAAAATCTTATCTATTGGAACAGGGTTCACACGGAAACCTTACACATATAAGAAAGCAAAAAACTACGGCATGGCTCAATGGGTACAGCCTGTGATTGATATCATGATGTCTGGTGCTTCGGATGTGGCGCATTTCCAAATGGACAAAATCTATGGAACCGTGGAAAATCCAAGACAGTACCTTCGAATCAATGGAGACTTGAAAGGAACCCGTATCGATCCGGATATGGACAATGCCACTGACCTGAATATGGAGCGATTAAAAACTTTCGGAACTAAGCTCTTTACTGAAAACAAGAAAAAGATTGAAAAATGGCTGAGTCTTTGATGTCCCTCAATGGAAAGATCAATTAAGTTGCTGTAAGTGTGCAAAAGTGATTATTAACTTATGTCAGATACTATTGAAGAAAACCAGGATGCAAATAATAAGACAAAGCCTATGAATGAATTATTAAAATATCCAATTCTCATTGTTTCAGTTGTTCTTGCGATTATTATACTTGATAATTTGGGTTATAGTGTCACTTCATTTGGATCAGGAGGTATTGGTTTAGAAAAAAATGCCGAAACGAGTGTAGAATTATCAACGAAGTTAGATTCACTAGAGCTAGTGGTTGCCAACCTATCAAAACTTGTAGCTCAGGGTTCTCCTGGTGGTAGCGAAGAGGCTGAAATTACTTTAGAAGACAAATTTGAATTTCAAGCTTCGGATTTGACTACAAAAATCAAACAGAATCTTAGAAATCTGAAAGGTGAGGATTCTCGCAAAACCGGATGGATATGGATTGGCGATTATGACAGTACAACCGCGAAATGGTCCAAAATTGCGATTAAAACTATTGGAAGTGAGGAAAAATATTCGGCAAGCCCGGAATTGATAAAGAGAGGTGAAACGTATGAGGTTATGGGGAATATGTACGTCCGCGAAAAACTTCCTCCAAATACGGTTAGCTATTATAGATCTGTTAAGTCAGTAGGAATTGCACCAAAAGGCACTGAGATTGAGGTTGTACAACAGCCAACCGGAATAAAAAGAAATCATGCGACTCAATATTGGCTGAAGATTGAAATGGATTTATAGCCCGTTACTTAATCTATTTCAATAAATGTAGATTACGAGAGTCCAGCTATCTTAGACGGTATGAAACGTCGCAAATTTCTTACTAAGGCTGCACTTGCTACAGCTGGAGCATCGAGCTTGGTTGCATGTGCTTCCGAAGAAGAATCTTCCAAAGGCCCTTACATCAATTTTAACAATACCTATCGTTGGAAGATGACAACCACTTGGCCGCCGAACTTTCCGGTCGTAGGTGAGGGATGTAAGTTTCTTGCAGATTGGGTAAAGGAAATGTCCGGAGGCCGTATGGAGATCACTGTTTATGGAGGAGGAGAGTTGATCCCGGCACTTGAAGGATTTGATGCTATTAGCAATGGCGCGGTAGAAATGAATCATGGAGCTGCTTATTATTGGGCGGGAAAAGTTCCGGCTGCACAATTTTTTGCTGCGGTACCCTTTGGAATGAATGCCCTTCAAATGGGTTCATGGATCATTTCAGGAGGAGGTAGCCAGCTGTGGGAGGAGTTGTACGAACCGTTCAGCATTACTCCAATTCTTTGTGGAAACACAGGCATACAGATGGGCGGTTGGTACAATAAGGAAATCAATTCTATTTCAGATTTACAAGGACTCAAGATGCGAATTCCGGGGCTTGGAGGGAAAGTATTGGCCAAGGCAGGCGGTACGCCAGTGTTGGTTTCGGGCGGTGAGATTTACACCAATTTGGAACGTGGAGTGATAGATGCAACAGAGTGGATCGGTCCATTTCATGATTATTTGATGGGATTCCATGAAGTAGCAAAACATTATTATTACCCTGGGTGGCATGAACCTGGAGCTGCTCTCGAAATGGCAATTAACAAACCAAAATTTGACTCGTTACCTTCTGACTTAAAAGAGATCATTCGTACCGCCTGTTTTCGTCTCAACCGCTGGATGGGTGCTGAATTTGATGCAAGGAACGGTGTTTATCTGAAAAAAATACTAGACGAAACCGATGTAAGTGTGAAACCATTTCCCAAAGAAGTACTGGAGCCACTCAAAGGTTTTGCGAATGATGCAATTGCTGAATTGACGGAGCAAGATCCACAAAGCAAGAAGGTTTTTGACGCGTTCAACGAATTTCGAAAAAATGTAGGGGGATGGATGAATGTGAGCGAACGGATCTACTATGAAAGCTTAATGTAGCCGTTCACGTAAAATTTACAATTCCCAAACCCCGCATACTTCTATATTTAAGTCTTAAAACAACATTTAGCCATGAAGCAACTGATTTTAATTGCTGCAACTTTCGTTGCAACATCACTTTATTCACAACCATTAATCATGAGTCCATCGCTCAGTCCGGATGGAACTCAGGTTGCATTTTCATACCAGGGAGATATTTGGAAAGTACCAGTCTCAGGAGGAAGAGCGGATCGATTGACCATTCATGAAGGATATGACGGGAATCCTGTCTGGTTTGGTTCCGATCAAATTGCCTTTATGTCGGATCGATATGGAAACTTTGATATTTTCTTGATGAGTTCAAATGGAGGAACTCCGCAACGATTAACCCACCACAGTACCGCAGATCAATTATATAGCGCGACATCTAACTCACTCCTTTTTACTACTAGAAGAACGTACCGAGAAGTTGAACGTACTGCGGAAATATACGAGTTGAAAACAGATGGTAGCACACCTACCAGATTTATGGATGCGCTTGGATTCGATCCAGTTGTTTCTCCAGATGGAAACAAGGTAGCATTCGTAATGGGAAGTTGTAGAATTGCAAGGGAAGCTTATAGAGGTCCAGCCAACAGAGATGTTTGGGTTTGGGATAAAAATTCAGACACCTATACTCAATTGACCACTTTTGATGGAAATGATTTTAATCCACGATGGATTGACGATAACAACATTGCGTACTTAAGTGCGAGTAGTGGAAGATATAACATTCACAGGGTAGACTTAAATGGACAAAGCTCGCAGCTAACTAATGAGACAGAATGGGGGATCAATTCATTCAGCCTGGCATCAGGTACCGCTGTTTATCAATATGGTGATAAAGTTTCATTGTTCAATATTCAGAATCAGCAAAAATCCGACCTGAATGTAGACGTAAACAGTGATTTTCGGTTTGACCCAATTGTATCAAAGAAAGTTTCGAATCGTGTTTCAGAGTTTGCCGTTTCTCCAAATGGTAAATTGATTGCCTATGGGCATAGAGGTGAGCTTTTTGTTACTAGAAATGACAAAGAGGAAAAGCGAAGTGTTAGAGTAGCAACTACATCATTTAGAGAAAGAGATGTTACCTGGTTGAATGATGATCAGCTATTGTTTGTGTCTGACGAAAATGGGCAGAACGACCTTTACATTGCATCATCGGATTCAGACGAGAAAAATCTTTTCAAGACACTTAAGCATAAAGTTGAGCTTGTTAAGAAGACCGATGAAGAAGAGTTCAACCCACAAATTTCTCCAGATGGAAAAAAAGTAGCTTTTAGAAGAGGGCGTGGGAAATTGGTCGTTGCAGATATTTCTGAAGCAGGAAAAATTTCAAATGAGAAGATTCTGCAAGATAGCTGGGACACACCGGGTGGTGTTAGCTGGTCTCCGGACAGCAAATGGCTTGCCTATTCACTTTCTGATCTGAACTTCAATGAAGAAGTGTACATACACGCAGCGGATAATTCTTCACAACCAGTAAATGTATCCATGCATCCCAAGTTCGACGGAAATCCGGTTTGGAGTCCAGACGGTTCCAAGTTGGGCTTCACCTCGCTTAGAAATAATGGCGACAGTGACGTCTGGTTTGTATGGTTAAAGAAGTCGGATTGGGAAAAATCCATGGAAAAGAGAAAGCGCGAAGAAATTGATGAGGAAGAAGATGATGAGGGTGATGTTTCCGTTCAGATAGATTTCGACAAGATTTACATGCGATTAGTTCAAGTGACGAACTATGTTGGGAATGAGTCTGACCTTGTTTTTGATAAAGATGGAGAATACATCTATTATTCAATTGGGGGTGCTGGGAGACAAAATTTTGAAATAGATCAAAACCTCTACAAAATCAAATGGGACGGATCGGATAAAAAAGAGGTACTAGGTGGGGATAAAAGTCCAAGAGGCCTTGAGATGACAGCTAAAGGGGATGAACTTTTCATGATTACATCTGGCGGAAGGATTTCCAAGGTCACGACTAAAAATGACAAATCAGAAAACATCTCAACTTCTTCTCAATTAAAGATCAATTATCCTGAAGAGCGATCTCAGGTGTTTGAAGAAGGTTGGAGAGCATTAAATGCTGGTTTTTATGATCCGAATTTCCATGGACAAGATTGGGAAGCACTTAAAAACAAATACAAGCCAGTGGCAATGAAAGCTTCAACCAACGAAGATTTTGGTTTTATTTTCAATTCCATGTTAGGCCAATTGAATTCCAGTCACATGGGATTACGTGGTGGAGATAACCCAAAAGAAACACAGAGGCAGCGATCTGGACTAATAGGTGTTGAGGGCGAACATGTGCGAAATGGCTTCAAAATAAATGCAGTGGTTGCGGAGAGCCCGGCAGATAAAAATGAAAGCAAATTGAATGTTGGTGACGTAGTGACTTCAGTGAATCAAACACCAGTTACAAATACTACAAATTTCTTTTCACTACTTCTTGACCAGTCAGATAGTCCTGTATTAATGGAAGTGAATAGGGCTTCTGGTGGATCTGAGGAGATTGTTATTTGGCCTAAAACTTCTTTAAGTGGTGAGCTTTACGATGCATGGGTAGAAGATAGAAGAGCTTTGGTAAATCAGTATTCAAATGGAAGATTGGGTTATTTACACATCAGAGGGATGAACTGGACAAGTTTCGAGCGCTTTGAAAGAGAATTGACAGCAGCTGGTTATGGTAAAGAAGGGATTGTAATTGATGTGCGATATAATGGCGGTGGCTGGACCACAGACTATCTAATGGCTGTTTTGACGGTCAGACAACATGCGTATACAGTTCCGAGAGGTGCTTCTGAAGATTTAGCAGCCGATCATTTGAAATTCAAAGAAACATATCCATTTAGTGAAAGGCTTCCGTTGGCTTCATGGACAAAACCTTCCATCGCGCTCTGTAACGAAACAAGCTATTCTAATGCGGAAATTTTCTCGCATGCCTACAAGCATCTCGGGTTAGGTACTTTGGTGGGAAAAGCTACTTTCGGTGCAGTGATTTCTACTGGCGGATGGGGACTTATGGATGGGTCTTTTGTGAGAATGCCTTTCCGAGCGTGGTACGTTAAAGCAACCGAAGAGAATATGGAGCACGGACCAGCTGTTCCAGATATTGAAGTTGAAAACATTCCTGATTACAAGGCGAAGAATGTTGATGATCAATTGAAGAGATCTGTTGATGAGTTGTTGAAGCAAATTGACAATTAACCTGAATTTGACGTAAAAAATTGGAATGCATTGATAAAATAGAAGTCCATTTTCCGTAAGGATTCCTCCCTTGAGGGAGGTCAGGAGGGTGTTTTTCTAATTAAAACCTGTTTTGGTCACTTCAAAAGCACCCCTATAATCCCCTCAAGAGGATATTTCTATCAAGAAACTCACTCAAGGAATAAGAAAGGGCGGCTCCTCGAGCCGCCCCAATCGCAATAGCCATTATATAATCGCTAAAGCCGCCTTAGTTTATCTTGATGAACCGCCTAGTTGTATTTACCTCATCTCCCAATATTTGGAGGAGGTAGGTACCTTGACTTAACGTCCTTACATCAATTGTTACATTTTTACCTGTAATTGGCTGAGTAATGGTCATACCTTTTAAGTCCATCACTTTTACAGTCAATGTCTGATCTGAGATGATTCGAACAAAGTCAGAAGTAGGGTTAGGATAAACATCAATTTGTATTTCGTCTTCCAATCCTAATGCCAGTTCCTCTACTGTCACAGTGACTACCCAATCTTGGGTTGTTGAACCATCCTCAGCAGTTACAGTATAAGTGACGGCATTAGTGAAGTCTTGCGCTCCCGTCGGTGAGACTGTTGCGCCAGAAGAAACAGTAATTGTTGGAGTAAGACTGGTAACATCAGTACCATTCGCCACTTCAATGCTCACTGTATGGTTTGCTGCATCAATGGTTGCAGCTCCAGTTTGTTCGGTAAATGAGAAAGCAGTTATGTCAGTCTCCATACTCAGCGGATCAGGTTCAACAGTTACAGTTACTATCCAATCCTGAGTAGTCAGCTCATCTTCAGCTGTGATGGTATAAGTCACAGCGTTAGTGAAGTCCTGTGCTCCTGTTGGGGAAACTGTTGCTCCAGCAGATACTGTGATTGAAGGAGTCAGACTGCTAACATCTGTTCCATTAGCTACTTCAATACTCACCGAATGGTTTGTGGCATCAATGGTTGCTGCTCCTGTTTGTTCGGTAAAACTGAAGGCTGTAATGTCTGTTTCCGAACTCAATGGATCAGGCTCAACAGTAACCGTAACGATCCAATCTTGCGTGGTACTACCATCTTCAGCAGTGACAGTGTAAACTACAGACCCATTAGCGAAATTCTGACCACCTATTGGGATATATGTTGCCCCAGGGGAAACTTCAATTGTAGGGTTGAGAGCTGTAACAGCTGTACCTAAAGCCACTTCTATATTGACGGTATGATTTGACGCATCAATGGTTGCCGGTCCAGTTTGTTCGGCCAGACTGAAAGCTGTAATGTCTGTTTCGGTGCTGAATACCTCATTGACGGTTACAACAAAATCATCTGAGGTAGTCACACCTGAGCCGTCATCAGCAGTTACAGTGATAGTGGATGATCCAAAACCACCAGCTTCTGTGATTGTCAAGTTGGCTCCCGAGTTACTTACCGTAACTATAGATGTATTTGAACTAGAAACACTGTATGTAAGTGCATCGCCATCTTGGTCAGAGAATACATTGGAAGCGTCTACATTCTGAGTGGCAAATCCTTCGTCAAGAACAAGATCACCAAGTGGATTCACCAACAGAATGCTCTCATTTTCATCAATGATGGTTATGGTAAAGCTTTTTTCAAATAGACCTCCGTTACCATCATCTGTCTGTACACGTATTGAATAGCTCGACTTAGTTTCAAAATCAAACACTTCGCTAGTGAGCAAATCATCAGTACTAATATCAAAGGATGCATTATCCGTATCTCCCGTTCCTGCTACCAACGTATAAGTATAGCTTTCTCCGGCATCAACATCCGTTGTTGAGAATGAACCGATTACGTCATTGATTGAATTGTTTTCTATGATCGATGAAACATCTAGAGAAATATCTGTTGGTGCTTCTGAAACATCGTTGATTGAAATAGTCAATTGAAATGCTCCGATGTTGCCTATTCCATCATCGGATTGAACGCGAATACTATAGCTACTCTTTGTTTCAAAATCGAAAGTTTCCATTGTAATCAGATCAGATCCTGAAATGTCAAAAGATGAGTTATCAGCATCACCGGTACCGGCCACCAACATATATGTATAACTACCCGACAGATCTTCGCCTGTGGTTGAAAGAGTTCCAACAGTGGTTCCTGAAACAGCATTTTCATCAACTGAATTATCAGAGAGAAGGACTGATGTTACGGAAGCAGGGATATCATTGATAGAAATAGCGAATGCTTCTTCATAAGTACCTCCATTCTGATCATCCGTTTGGATTCGAACTGTATAATTGGTTTTCGTCTCAAAGTCAAAAACTTCGTTGCTCACCAGCTGATCGCCAGATATATCAAATGAAGTATTATCATCTGAACCAATTCCAGCCACCAACGAATAGGTATAGGTTTGGCCTTGATCTACATCTGTTGTTGTAAAGGTTCCAATGACTGATCCCACAGGATTACTTTCATCAATAGATAAATTATCCAATGAAATATCTGTCGGAATTTCATTCACATCGTTTACTGAAATTGTAAACGCCTTGTCAAACAATCCACCATTTCCATCATCGGTTTGGACCCGAATGAAGTAGGTGTCCTTCGTTTCGAAATCGAATGATACTATAGATCGAAGCTCATTACCCACTGTTGTAAATGATCCATTATCATCGTCACCAATTCCAGCCACTAACATGTAAGTATGACTGTCATTAAAGCTTGCATCAGTTGATGTTAGTGTTCCTACCACCGTCCCTGAAGAAGTATTTTCATCAATGGACGTACTGTTAAGGCTTATGTCAGTTGGTGGAGCCAGTGCCTCTGTTATTGTAACGTTCCAACCTTGAGGAGTTCCGTCTTCGGCTGTAACAGTATAATTTACTGTGGAAGTAAAATCCTGAGTAGCTCCTGAATTAGGATTGATCATTCCATTTTCGGAAACTGTAATTGTTGGCGCTATGGAAGAAATATCAGTCCCGACAACTGCTTCAGCTGTTACCGTGTGTCCTCCATCATCTATAGTCGCCGCTCCATTGATTTCACCGAATGTGAAAGTCTCAATATCATTTTCAGTGTTTGGAGCAATGTTCACAGTTACATCCCAATCTTGCACAGTTCCATCCTCAGCGGTAATAGTATACGTTACCGAGTTGGTAAAGTCTCTTGAAACATTAGATGCAGGGGAAACCATCGCGCCATCAGAGATGGTGAATGTTGGTGTCAAATTGGTTAAGTCAGTCCCAAACACTACTTCGATATCTACCGTGTGATTCCCGACATCAATTGTGGAAGCTCCTGTTTCCTCTGGAAGAGTGAAAGTTAGAATATCCGTTTCGGTACTTGCAAGGAAGTTAATTCCAACTCCACTTGAAACAACAGAATTTTCGACATCAACAGCATCACTAGTGACGAAAGCGGAATTTTCAAAAGTGAATTCCAAGCTGGCAAGATCATCACTATTTAGATTGCTGGTTGCATTTCCACCAAGGGTTAAGGTAGCGGTTAATCCATCTACGGAAACATTAAGTGAAGAAGTCAGGCCTGCCGGAAGGTTAGTTATTTCGTAGTTAGTTGGGCTGTTGAGGTTTCCCCCAGCATTGATGAAGAAATCATCAACAATTCGTATGTCCAGAGATCCATCTATGCTTCCGTCATTGGCATTATTTTCGACAAATCCATCATCGGTAAGTGTGTATTGGTTGACTTCATCCCCTGTAGATCCTATGACATATAGCTTATTCCCATTTGGACCAAAAATGAACCCTTGAGGAAAATCTTCTTCGCTGGTCACTGAGAATGTGGAACCAAGATCAACGGACCCTGTAAGATCATATGGCGTACCTAATTCCAATTCGACAATCTGATCGCTAAGTGGTCCAACCAATAGGAACAGGCTTGTGCCGTCTCTATTAAAGCTCAAATCATATAGAGATTCACTAGGTACCTCATACCGATAATCATCATCATAAGTCATCCCACCAGAAATATCATAAGCACTATTTAGTGTATAGTAGTAGATCCTTTCAGATGAATGAAATCCATTGGTGATAAATACTCTTGTGCCATCTGGAGTAAAGGTGAATCCTGAAGGTTGAGCTATTCTGTCGCTAACATCAACTGAATTACCGGAATAAGTAACGCCGGAAGTAATGTTATATGGTTGGGTAAGATCGTATTGTGCAATCAAACTTCCAAAGCTCGATGAGATGTTATCACTTAAAACGAGAAGAGTCATTCCATCTGGGCTAAACTGAAGATCCATGGCGTCTCGAGTTTCTACCGAGATATCAAGCATACCCTCATGTGAAACACCACTGGTTACTTCAAAAGGGTTGGTGAGACTGTATTGATAAATCGCATCATTTCTCCTGCCCGTGATAAACATTTTGAGTCCATCTGAACTGAATGTAACGTTAGTTGGAAGATCGTCTTCAGCAATGCTGTGAATACCGTCGTGGCTAGCGTTTACAAAATCATAGAAATCACCATACGTAAGTGCCGGATTATTGTCACGCAGGTTTATTGCTAGGTTACTATTTGCTGATACGGCGTTATCAACATCTGCAGCATTATTGGTTACAAAAGCACTATTGGCAAATGTGAACTCTAGCGCATCGACAGAATTTGCCTCCTGATGGTTGGCAACTTGACCAGTTATTGTAAGCGATGCACTAAAGCCATCAGCAGCTACAGTTAATGTTGGAGTTAATCCAGCGGGAAGATTAGTAATCGTGTAATCTGACGTATGAGTTAGGGTACTTCCACCATTTGTGAATTGATCATCGGATATATAAATGGTAACTGTTCCTTCTACATCTCCATCATTAATGGCTGTTTCATCGAAGCTTCCAACATTCAAATCATACTCATAAACCGTATTTTCATCTCGTCCAACTACAAACAACTTATCCCCTTTGCTACTAAACTCAAGTCCGGACGATTGTCCTTCCTCGTTGAGGACGCTGAATCCTCCTTGATGAGTCACTCCTGTAGTAATATCAAAAGGGATTGCTAAACGATATTGTTGTACCTGATCATTGTTGATCCCCA
The DNA here is from genome assembly GCA_028284125.1 of Cyclobacteriaceae bacterium. Taxonomy (GTDB): domain Bacteria; phylum Bacteroidota; class Bacteroidia; order Cytophagales; family Cyclobacteriaceae; genus Ekhidna. The sequence continues at coordinate 219,694 of JANQSI010000023.1, read as the reverse complement.
GGACAAACATGATCCGTCCATCCTGGCTGAAAGCCAAGTCTACTGGTGTTAAATCCTGAGACGATACATTAACAGGGGAACTATCATAAGTCACTCCGCTTGAGATATCAAAAGGATTAGCAAGACTGTATTGATTGACATTATCTGAACCGCCTCCAACTGTAAACAACTTAGTTCCATCTGGGCTTAAGAAAATTCCTGCAGGACTTGTTTCTTGATTGGAAATATCCAAAGGAGTGCCGTCATCAGTTACTCCGGATGTGATATCAAATGCGTTGGTAAGACTATACTGATGGATAAGATTGAAGTTTGATAAAGCATACATTTTCATTCCATCCGAGGAAAAGGCAATACCTACAGTTACTTCAGCGGCATTAAAACCGAAGGTTGGAGAGTCAGCTGTGGCACTAGTTACATCAAAAGGAGTAGAAAGAGTATATTGTGTAAGAACGTCAGTGAAGTTTGTAACAAACATTTTAGTCCCATCAGGGCTGAATGTTACATCAGAAGGATCGCCACCAGTAAAAAAGGAGTTATCACTGTAGCTTGTACCAGCCAGGACGTCAAATGCATTTCCGTATCTAATGCCTGGCAAATTGTCTCTAAAGTCCACTCCTAATTCGGAATTGTGACTTGATGCATTATTTACTAATGAAGCAGCAAGCGTTTCAAACGCGGAATCGTTAAATGTGAATGTGAAGTCATCGGTATCATTTACATTTTGATGATTATTGGCAGATCCACTTAATGTAAGTGTTGCAGAAAAGCCATCTGCCGCCACGGTTAGTTGTGGAGTAAGTCCAGCAGGAACTCCAGTTACGGTATAATCTGCCGGTGTGGCAAGAGTGCTGCCACCATTAGCAAATTGAGCGTCGAATGCTCGAATGACGATTGAACCCTCAACCTCTCCGGAGTTATCTATTGTTTCCGTAAAACCTCCAACATTTAAATCAAACTCTACAACTCTTTCCAAACTAGATTGATCACCCACCAAGATCATTCGATCTCCTGAGGAAGAGAAAGCGATTCCTGAGGTCCAAAAGACATCTGCATTCGCATCATAGGTATCTCCTGGAACAGGGTCAACCCTTAAGTCAAATGGCTTTGCGAGATCGTAACTCAAAACGATGTCATTGAAGTTTACTGCGAACATGGTAAATCCATTGTCACTGAATGCAATCCCTCGTGGATTTGAATTTGAGGTTGTGAATGTCTTGACAAGCGTAGTGCCAGCTGTCAAGTCATATGGTGTAGTAAGTTCGTATTGACGATAAACTGAACTGCCAACGCCTGATTGAAGGATAAATCCACTTCCATCATTATTAAAAGCCATTCCTCTCGGCCAACTGATTGATGTTATAGGTGTCCCATCGTGAGTCACACCTGATGTCACCTGAAATGGTGTGGTTAAACTGAATTGGTATACCGAATTATTGGAACCACCGGAAACATACATTTTTGTTCCAGATGCATTAAAGGTCAATCCTGTTGGAATAACATCAAATCCAGAAAGATCAAATGAACCATCTAAAGTGACTCCAAAACCAACACTGTACGGATTAGATAATGAAAACTGAAGAACTGCAGTATTCTGAATACCAACGATGAACATCTTTAAACCATCTGAACTAAACGCAATGTTTTGAGGTCCATCTTCGATAGCATTTAATTTAAAAAGATTTTTAACTTCTGCTCCATTGGCTAAACTGAATCCGTAACCATAGCTCAAAGTAGAGTTATTGTCCTCAAAATCGATTCCAATTCCACTTTCTGCGCTGGTAGCATTGGTTACTTCAGAAGCATTTCCGCCTACGAAAGCGGAATTATTAAAATTGAAACCGATACTAGATACATCATGGCTGTCCTGATGATCGTCCGCTGTGCCAGATAATGTGAGAGTGGCTGAAAAACCATCAGCGGCTACAGTCAAATTGGGAGTCAAACCGGCAGGTACATTTCCCAATGTATAATCCGTACTTAAAGTCAAATTGCCGCCTGCATTAGAGAACTTTTCATCAACTATGTAAACGGTCAGATCACCCTCTACCTCCCCATTATTATCAGAAATTTCTGTGAATCCACCGGCACCTAGGTCATAGAGGGAGACATCATTTCCACTCGTACTCAATAGTTGAAGGGACCCCCCTGAAGGAGTGACAAATACACCGTATGGAAAGCTAGTCTGTCCAGAGACATCCAAACCTTGAATGTAAGTTACACCTGAGGTAATATCATATGGAGTGGAGAGTTCAAAGTGATGAACTTCATCACTGCCATAACCAGTGATGTACATGTTGTTCCCATTGTCTTCAAATGTGATATCAGTGATTTCTGTATCTTGAAATTGAATGTTCAATGGTGATCCGTCGTACGTAACTCCTGACTGTATATTGAAAGGAGTTGATAAACTGTATTGATGAATTTCGTCACTGTCTCGTCCAGATACATACATTTTAGTCCCAGCAGCATTGAAAGCCAACGCTCTCGCACCGGTCTCTTGAGCAGACACATCATAGGAGCCAATGAATGAAGCAGTTGTTATATCAAAACCTGAGCTTAGATTGTATTGACCGACCATGTTGTTGAGATCAAGTAAGAACATCCTCGTGCCATCTGAGTTGAACTCAATACCTTGGACAGTACCCATATCGGAAGCAATGAAATTATCACCAAATGTGAGTCCGGCAGAAGGATCATATAGGTCGCCAGGTATAATTTGATATACACGATTGTTATTGCTTTGGATCAAGAATAACCGAGAACCATCATCATTGTAGTCAAAAGCAACATAAGTTCCAGATAAGAAACCTGGAGCATCATAAACCGCATTATCAAGCTTGAACGCAGATCCGTAAAATACTTCTTTGTTGTTGTCTCTGAATTCCAGGCTCACATTGGTAGTTGCATTTACTGCATTAGCTACATCTGCAGCATTAGAATTCATGAAAGCTGCATTAAGGAAATTTAAAGTAAGTGAACTAATTGTGTTGACAGCTTGATGGCTAGTAGCCGTTCCTGTCAATGTTAATGTTGCATTTTGACCATTGGCATCAACCGCAATAGAAGCTGTTAAGCCAGCCGGTTTGTTAGGAATAGTAAAATGAGTACTCTCAACTAAAGTTCCTCCAGCATTGGTGAAGAAATCATCTACTAGATCAATGGGAAGCTGTCCTTCTACTACACCTAAGTTATCATCGTCTTCGGCAAAACCAGAGATTGGAGTTCCGAATTGATATATTCTGTCTGGGTCAGAATCTACAAGGAAAAACTTTGATCCATCGGAACTCCACTGAATACCGTTGGGAAATCTACCAATACTTGAGAGGTCATATGTTTCAGAAAATGTTACACCTGACGTAATATCATATGCTCCAGGGAGCTCGTAATGGTGAATAAAACCACCGGATCCTGAGATCAGCATTCTAGTACCATCACCATTAAAAATAATAGCATATGGATTTCCAGTTTGGCTCGAAATACTGAAAGGAGATCCAAAAGGACTTACACCGCTAGAAATATCAAAGGCATTTGTTAGCGAATACTGGTTTACTTCGTCCCCATTTCTACCAACTACAAATAGTTTCATTCCATCCGGACTAAACTCCATGCCTGTTGGAGAAGATTCCTGGCTAACTACGCTGTAGGAGGCATTATCATAGGTTACTCCGGAAGTCACGACAAAAGCACTTGTTAATGAGTATTGATAGATCAACCTATTGTTCCCTAAAACAAACATTTTCATCCCATCGGAACTAAAGGCAAAATCCTGTGGAGTTGGTTCTTGAGCGGCTACACTAAAAAAGCCATTGTATGTTGATGATGAAATATCAAACGCATTTTGTAATGTATACTGATGTATGTCGTCACTAATTGATCCAGTCACAAATAGCTTGAAACCATCGTTTGAAAACCTAATGGCTGATGGAGAGCTTTCCGTTGATGTGACCAATGAATTCTCTTGAGTCAATGATGAGAAATCATATGAGAAATCATAACTAACCGCAGGGTTGTTTTCGGTAAAATCAATGGAAATTCCACTGTTAGCAGAAGCCGAGTTGGACACTGAGGAAGCATCTCCTCCTACAAAAGCTGCATTATTGAATGTGAAAATTAAGCCCGCGACATCATTTGCATCCTGATTATTGCTTGCTGATCCAGTAATGTTCAATGTGCCGTACAATCCGTTAGCCCCTACGTCAATAGATGTTGAAAGACCAGAAGGCAGATTGCTAATACTATAGTGAACTCCCTGAGTTAGAGAAGATCCAGCATTATTAAACTCATCCCCAGCTACTTGAAAACCTCCGGTTCCTGTAATATTTCCATCGTTAAGATCAACCTCGCTGAATTGTCCGGCATTTAAATCATACTGATTAATCCGATCCGCTCCTGCTCCAACCATGTATAACCTTGAACCATCTGGGTTAAAAGCAAGGCCTGAAGGATCTCCATCCTCATCACCTACATCAAAAGTTTTTCCAGAATAGGTTATCCCACCAGTAATGTCATAGGGTATTGTCAAATCCAGTTGGGCTACCAATTCGAAAGTGATGCCTAATAAGAATAGCTTACTACCGTCTTGTCCAAAGGCCATCGTTCTTAAATTATGACTAGGAAGATCTGTAGAGCTACTGTATGAACCATCTAAAGTAGAGGCTGAGATATCGTAGGCTGAAGTCAAACTGTACTGGAAGACTACACTGGATGACATATAAAATAACTTCATTCCATCAGGGCTAAACTCGATATCTTGAGCATTAGATAAGCCTCCTAATGAGACATTATCATATGTAACCGTATTTGTTACATCGTAGTTAGTCGTAAGACTATACCGGTGAATACTATTACTGTTACCCACTATGAAAACCTTAGAGCCATCGCCATTAAAAGCGATTCCGGATGGTTGGGTATCTTGGCCTGCAACACTGAAAGCACCATCATACGAAGCTGTGGTAACATCATACGCAGAGCTCATTGAGTACTGTAAGATTTGGTCAGTCGCAATTTCGACTACATAATATTTAGTTCCGTCGTTATTAAAGGTGAGCCCATTAGGCCAACTTGTTTCAGTATTCATAGGATTGTTTCCGTTGAGGGAAGCTCCCTGACTGATGTCAAAACTGTTTCGGTAAGTCATGGATTGACCTATTCCTTCTTGATAAAGAAACAATCCGACCAATAAGGTTAGCAGTTGTAAGTTTTTTAATCTTTTCATGGCTTTTGCGATTAGTAATTCGTACCCTTAGTCGTCCTTATTTTAAAATGTGAACATGGAATTGGATTTTTTTTATTTTTATGTGGTCAGTGTTCACAATTTTTGACTTGACCGACTAACAGGTGAGAATTTTATTTTCTAAGCGAGAACATGATGTGCTCGAGCGGATTCGCTCTGGTGACAATAAAGCGATGGAACAGATATACAATGAATATCGGAATGAGTTCATTGGGTGGAGTGTAGAGAATCACTCCATCAGTGAGCAAGATGCATTGGATCATTACCAGGATACCATTACCATTTTTTTCGAAAAAGTGATGAATGGGACGCTTCAAGAAATAGAAAGTTCAGTGAAAACTTATTTGTTCGGAATTGGTAAGAATCGCATTTTACAGCAGTTTCAGAAGGAAAATACACGGCAGAGACACGAAGAGGATGTATCCGAACATTATCGTTTTTTGGCGGAAAAAGAAATCAACGAGATTTACACGAAAGCTTCTCAAACAGCATCGGGGATGTTTTCACTGTTGGGAGATAAATGCCAAGAGATTTTGAAGCTCTTTTATTTTGACAAAAGATCGATGACGGAAATAGCCAGCTTAATGAATTTCAAAAATGAGGGAGTAGCCAGAACCAGTAAGAAGAGATGCTTGGAAAAGATTAGGCAAGAAATGGAAAAAGGAAAAGTGAATGGAGGATAAAAACGAAAAATACATTCAAGGCAACTTGCCGAATGAGGAACGAGAGTCTCATGAAGACAATCTTTCGATTGAGGTGAAAAAGGAAATGGCTTTTGAGCTTGGTGTGAGAAAAGGAATTGAGGAGGCTGTAAGAGATGACTTGAAAGCCAAAGTGAGAGAATTCGAAAATCGAAGACCATCAGTTCGTATTCGACCTTGGCATTTGGGGATTGCAGCAAGCATTTTATTGATCGCGACTTTCACGTTTCTTTTAAATGATAGTCAGGATCTTTATTCAGAATACTACGAACCTTATCCCAATTTTGAAGTTACCGTTTTGCGAGGAGCAGATGAGGATGATTTGATTTCTCAAGCTTACAAAGCTTATGATGAAGCAAACTATGATCTTGCGATTGAAAAATTTGCTGAACTATTGGATTCCAACCCAATTGATGTTCCAGCCAGGTTTTTTTATGGGATTTCTTTAATGGAGGGCGAAAAGTTTAAAGAAGCCATTTCCAATTTTGGTTTAGTTAAAGAAGGCAATCAAGAATATTTTGAAGCATCACAATGGTATACCGCACTTTGTTACTTGAAGTCAGAAGATTCGGCCTCAGCTATCAATTTTTTAGATCAGCTGAAAGACTCAAAAAATTTTGGTCAAAAGGCTAATCAGCTAAGGCAGGAACTTTAGGTTTCTTTTTTCTTGAAGCGATAATTATAGCAATTGCGGCAACAGATATCATCAGCAACCAGGTGAAATCGCGTGGTTTACTGGTTAAAGGTCGATTATCTCCAATCATCACAAACCCACCCCAATAGAAAGGATGTCTTGCTTTTCCGGTGGCATTTTTCAAGTATTCTTTTCTGGCATTGTTGAGTGCTAAATCTTTCGCCTGACCTTGATCTAAATTTTCATAGAAGTATCTCATCAATTCCGGAGTGGACTTATCAGAGGCTGGCCATAAACTCATCACAACACTTTGTACACCAGCTGATCTGAAGGCTCGAGCTAAACTCATCACTCCTTCGCCTTCTTCTACTTTTCCAAATCCAGTATTACATGCGCTTAGTGTAACCAAGTGAGCATTTAAATTCATGTTTGCCAACTCAAATGCATGAAGCTCTCCATCTTCCTCATCATCTTTCGCAAAGATTAGTTTTGAATAATCAGCATCTTTTTCATTCACGATCGAGTGAGTGGCAAGGTGGAGGATGTCATAGTTTCCTGCTTCCTTTTTGAACATTGATTCGGTAGCGATGGTGTTTGTTCTTACCGATCCTTTCATGATTCCTGCTACTTCTTTCACTTCGTCAAAAGCTCCTGGCAAAGCAGTGAGAGCCTCTGAACGTAAAACTAGATCCCCGATCTCAACGGTTGTTTCAGAACTTTCAAATTCGGGAGCGTACGCAAGCAGCTTATTTCCTAACGAGGTGCTTTTTCGTGTAGCAAAAAGTGTAGCTGAAAGATCATAAGTAATTGTATGATCCAGTAGCATGTAGCTTTCATTTTCATCTTTGGTGAGCACATCAAATGGAACAAAACCAATGATTCCATCAGGGATGATAATAAGATCTGAACCAGGCTCGAGCACTTTGGCAATCGGTGCTACCAGGCAGGTATAGAGCTTTTGGGAGGCACTTTCAAACGCCTCAGTGTCTTGATTTAATAGCGAATGCCGTAAGAGCTCGATGCGCTGATTCAGATTAGTTGGTTGAGTTAACACACTTTCATGGTGATCGGATGTGATGATTGAAATCAAAAGTTCTTGTGAATCGGACAGATGGTACGAGACAATACCGGTAGGCCTTTCACGTGAGCCCAAAAATTGTTGAAGTTTTGCTACTTCAATTGGCTCACTTCCATATTTATGCGTCGCATACATAGGAAATTCTTCTTCCATGGTGGTAATCAAAGCCTCCTTTTGACGATTTACTTCAAAGAGTTTCTTTTTAGTAGAACTAAGCTCAGTGGATGAACTATTTTCTCGTAGTAATTTCAATACTTGACTGTTCAGAGAATCTTGAATGTTCAGGAGTTCATTTTCTTGCTGAAGCAAATCATTGGGAATGCCAGAAATAAGTTTGGCTTTCTCATCCTGAAGTTTGCTAAGAAGGGCAGATCCTTTGGAGAGTTCAGTTAACCTAAAAATCTCACTTAGTAATTGTGAGTCATTGGTGATTTGATAATACCTATGATGAATATCCACTGCATAATCAGCGAGCTGCTTGTAGCTTGATGAGATTGTAACGAGATCGCCATCGTTGGAAATGGTTAGTTTGAAGTTTTTGATCAATCTCTCAGCTTCAGAAAGGTAGGCAGAAGCTCTTGCAAATGATTCTTCATCTAGCTCATTGCTGTGTGATTTTGCTAAACCATACAATGAGCGGAGCACTTCTCGAAATGACAAATAATAGCTTGCATCTGGTAATGCGTTTTTGTCACCACTCCATTGATAGCCTGGCAGATTGTTTTGTAAGCCGAGATGAAAAGTGGTTTTTGCTCTCTCAATTTTCCCCAATTCCAAATAACAGTTGGCAAGACGATTGTAGTTGTCTGCTTGATCGTAGTTATGTGGGCCGTAAACTTCTTTTCCAATTTCTACAGCTTTCAAGAAGTAGTTAGCTGCTTTTTCATAGTTCTTTTCTTCGACCGCAACCGCACCGAGATTGTAGTAAGCATATCCGACTTGGTGATGGACCTCTCCATAGAGATCAATTCTTGCATTCAGTGTTGTTTGGAAATACTTTTCAGCTTCTTCAAATTCCCCTTTTCCTCCATAACATAATCCAATTTGTTCTAAGGATTGGAGTACTCTTCGGTGATTTTTATCCAGGAGATTCCTGCGAACCTTGAGGGCTTTTTCATGAATTATCTGGGCTTCATCAAACCTGCCTTTTTTATACAAAAGGTAGCCGATATTATTGTAGCTGTGAGAGACATCTATATGATTCTCACCCAGGAATTTCATCCTTTGATCTAATGCAAGTGTGTAATATTCAAGAGCCTTGTCATATTGAAGCAAGTTCTTGTACATAATGCCCATTTTATTAAACAAACTTCCAACGTCCGGATGTGACTCTCCTAAGGTTTCAATACTTATTGGTAGGGCTTTATGAAACCATCTCAAAGAACCACTAAAGTCCCCCGTGTGCCATCGAATGTGAGCTTCTAAATCATACAAGCTTACCAAGAGAGATGGGTCAGAAATGTCGGCTTTCGTGGCAGTTTCGTTTGCTTCGTCCATCATCGCTTGAGCACCCTTCAGGTCGTGATTGCCAATGTGTGCGAGCCCTTTTCTAATGAGAGCTTTCACATGTACTTTTTGATCTTGACTCATCGAAATAACAGAATCATTGAGAGCTAGAGCTTCTTTGGTTTTGTCATGCCTTGCTTTGAGTTGGGCATGAAGACTGATCAGTTCGACAAGATCAACTGCATTGGCGTGGTTAGTCAACCCCGTCAAATAATTGATTTCCTTTTCCGCCTCGGAATACTTGCTGCTCTTAAGAAAGGAAGCGATGATTTTTAAGCCAGCATTGAATTCTTTAGCCTTTTCATTGCTTAGTTGAAATTCATTCTTGGCTTTGGTGAAGTGGTAGATTGCACTATCATAGTCGGCTTTACCAAAAGTTCGTTCTCCATTACTAATCCAACGAGAATTCTCTTGGCAATGCGCGCTATAGATAAGCAGCAGGCTGGCTAAGGTGTAAATAAAGCATTTCATTGTAGGCGACTTTTGAAAGTAATGTCAAATAATTACTTAAAAATCCGCCTAACCCCCCGGGGTAGTTTTTGCCTACCCTTTCGGGTGGTTTTTATAACTATTTAAATATCAGTTAGTTAGAAGAGGTGTCAAAAGCGAACTTGAGCGCCTCTCTTCGGTTGGAAACACCTAGTTTGGAATAGATATTCTTAAGATGAAACTTCACTGTGTTAACGGATACAAAGACTTGATCGGCGATTTCCCTGTTGGTTTTGTCCGCCACCGTTAAGTTTAGAATTTCAAACTCTCGATCGGAAAGAGGTTGATGCAAACTCTTGTTGATGACTGCTTGATCGAGTGCTGCTCTCTCGGGATTCCCAAGCAAAGAATTGATCTTTAGTCGAAGATGATCCATCTCTTCTTCAAGAAGTTTCTTTTGTAAAGAAGCTTGTCTTTTGACTGAGAATATTACAAACCCACCGACCACTGTAATTAGAATGATTGCTGCAATAAGCAAGAATTTTTCTTGAGTTTGTTGCTCTAATTGAATAGCTGCAATAGCTAATTGTTGCTCTTTTTTTTCGGTTTGGTACTGTGTTTCAAGTTCAGCGATTTGTTGCGATTTCTCCGAATTGAAAATTTCTTCTTTCGTTTGATTTTCAAGGGCCTGGTATTCGAACGCAGCTTTGTAGTCCCCACGTTTAACCGCAACCTGGCTTAAGATATTATAGGTGTAAACTACATCTTGTCTGAATTCATACTGAATGGCTAGCTCCAACGCTTTTTTTGCAAGTTCATTGGCCTGACTAAGTCGATTCATGTACATCAGGTTTTCCGCCGAACTTTGTAGTGTATTCTGAATTCCGGAAGTCAAATCAATTTCTTCGAAAGCTATCAAAGCTTTAGCGTAAAACTCCTCAGCTTTTTGATACTGTTCAATGCTAGTGTAGACCGTTCCGGTATTCAAAAGTGTGTTTGCATATCCCTCTTTTTCACCAATAGCATTGAAAATGGTAGCAGCCTGCTCATATTTATCAAGCTCCTCTTCAGTTTCCCCGGCAAAGCCAACCATCATGCCAATATTATTTAACGCATGACCCCACCGAAGTGAATCTTTTGAAAGCCTGGATAAAGTCTCAACTCGTTGAAAATATTCAATGGCTTTATCGTCCTCTTCCTGAAACATAAAGTCAATTCCCAAATTGTTGAAGCCGTCAATAATAGTGGTAGTATCATTAAATCTTTCAGCTGTCTCGATTGCAAGAAAAGAATACCTGGTCGAGCTATCGTATTCGGCGAGATAACTATGACTAGTGGATAGTGCGATATAGATCTGACCCTTTAGAGAATCCCAATTTTCTTCAGTCGCAATTTGTAAAGCTCTATTGGAAAGACTTAGTGCTGAATCTGGATTACTTTCCGCGTATTCCTTTGCCAGTTTTGTAAGTACAGAAACATATTTGGGATAACGCTCATTAGTTGTCTTCAAAAGGTTTTGAAGGCTATCAACCGTTTGAGCGTGCATGGAAAAAATGGTGACTTGTAAGCATGCATATAAAATGCACTTACGAAGTTTTACTGACATATGCTAAGGCTTCTTTGCGATTGCTAACTCCTAATTTACTGTACGTGTTTCGTAAATGAAACTTTACAGTGCTGTTAGAAATGAACAACTCATCACCTATTTCAGAATTTGTTCGTCCTTCCATGCTGAGTTTTAAGACTTCAAACTCCCTATCAGTAAGGGGAGTATTAATCTTATCGTTTAGATTATTGGCACTGACTTCAATTTCAGTGGGAGATATATTTAAATCGATTAACCTCTTTTCCAATGCCTCAATTTGTAAGTCTTGTGCTTCTTTTTCGGCATTTAATTTCTTGGTTCTTTGGCGGTGAATTAGAATTAGTAGAATCACTATTGCAGTAGCTCCTCCACTTCCTAAAGCCATAATTGTTTTCGTGTTCTTGAGTTCTGACTTTTGCAATTCAGTTTCTAATGAAAGTCTTTCTATCTCGGCTTCTTTCTGAACAGTCTCAAACCGCGCTTCCCATTCAGCGATCCTTTCATTTCGATCTTCATTTATCTGATCAATTTTCATGACGTAAGCTTCTCGATAAACGTTGTAAGCTTCTTCAAACCTGCCCAAATCACTTAATACAAACGATTTTCTTAGCAGACCATCAGCTGAATACATGTTTGTACCAATTTGCTTTTCCAATTCTTCGCCCTTCCTTATAAAATCAAGCGCCTCTTTACTTCTTCCCATTTTCGAAAGAAGATCTGCGTAATTGTGGTAACTATTGTAAAGACCCGCTTTGTCTCCCATTTCTTCTTTTATCTGAATGGATTTCTTTACGTGATATTCGGATTTTATGAAATCTCCGAGACCATCTTGGTAAAGGGAAGCCAGGTTGTTATGAGCGTTTGCCTGCTTGTTTTTGTCATTGAATTCTTCAGCAATCGCTAGTGATTTTTCATAATAGATAATGGATTCATCATACTTGGCTTGATTTTTCAAAATGATGCCAATGTTGTTTAGAGTGTTGCTTAATGAGAGTCGCTGGTTGTATTTTTCTTTTATCACAGCAGCCTCTTTATAATAGATCAGTGCACGGTCGTAATCGCTCATTCTGTAATAGGCGTTGCCTATATTATTGGTAGGTGAGGATAATCTGGACGAATCTACCACGGCATACATTTCTTGAGCCTGAAATAAAAGGAGAATAGCCGTGTCATATTCGGCCATATATATATGGACCTGACCTATGTTATTTAGCATAGAACCAAGTCTTAATGTATCCTTTAGTTTCAAAGAGAGATTATAGCATTTGTCATAGTGATGGAGTGCCGAATCATAATTGGATTGAAAAAAATGAAGATTTCCAATGGCATTGTGCGCTGAAGCTTTTACGGATGATACATCAATTTCTTTGGCGAGTTGCAGCCCTTTATTGGCAAAGAAAAAACCAGAGTCCGGATTGGTTCTGCGGTACTCCATTGCAATTCTTGCGTACTTCAATACTCTCAAGGAGTCACTTCTAGTGGTATCAGCGTCTAAGATTTTTCCTGCAAAATTTTGAGCTTGGCAAAACACTGAAAGTGCAAGCAAGCAAATAGTGGCGACCGCTTTCATTCAACCAAGTTAATCATCTCTGGAAAGACAATCAACAGAACGAGAAAAAGCAACTGAATGATAACGAAAGGGATAATTCCTTTATAAAGATGACTGGTCTTAACTTCTGGTGGAGCTACTCCTTTTAGGTAGAAAAGCGCAAACCCAAAAGGAGGTGTCAGAAATGAAGTTTGGAGATTGATGGCCAATAAAATGCCAATCCATACGAGATCCACACCCAGACTTACAAAAATGGGAGCCACAACGGGAACGATGATGAAAACGATTTCTATGAAATCAATGAAGAAGCCAGAGATAAAAACGACGATCATTACTAGGATTAGGAAACTTGTGGCGTTCAGGTTAGCACTTTGAATGAGGCTTAGAAGGAATCGATCTCCCTCCAGCCCTCTAAACACCAACGAAAAAGCCGTAGCGCCAACTAAAATCATAAAGACCATCGAGGTGATTGAGGTAGTTTCTTTCATCACCTCCTTAAGTATTCTCAAATTGAACTTCCTGCTGATTACAGCCAAGATCATGGCTCCAAAAGCTCCAACTCCTGCGGCTTCCGTTGGTGAAGCTATCCCAGCGAAAATGGAACCGAGAACAATCACGATCAAAATGAGTGGAAAAATAAATGACTTGATTACCTCTTTAGAGAATCCTGACGCCTTGAAAGATTCAAGTTCTGCCTTCGGAATCTTTGGAACACGCTCAGGATAAATTTTCCCATAGATCAGAATGTAGATTAGGTACAAAACCACCAATCCTACGCCTGGAATTACAGCAGCTAAAAAGAGATTTCCAACCGAAACATTCAATACGCTACCAAGCAAGACAAGTACGACTGAAGGAGGAATGATTTGTCCCAATGTTCCTGATGAAGCTATTACGCCCGTGCTGATGTTAGGGCTGTACCCTTTTTTTAACATGATGGGAAGGCTAATCAAGCCCATCGTAACTACAGTTGCACCCACAATTCCTGTTGAGGCTGCCAACATCGCGCCAACCACGACAACAGAAATTGCTAGTCCACCGCGGATGTTCCCAAACAACATACTCATGGTGTGAAGCAGACGTTCTGCAATTCCCGATTTCTCCAACATCATTCCCATAAAGATGAAAAGCGGAACCGCCAACAAGACAAAGTTTTGCATGGTCCCGTAGATGCGCAGCGATAGGAGGTAGAAAAAGTCAGAATCAAAAACAAATAATCCCACCAAGATGGAGATTCCACCCAAAGTAAAAGCTACTGGATACCCAAGAAGAATGAGCAGGAATATGACTCCAAAAAGGATGATGGGTAGGTATTCGATCACTGCTTATCGTAGAAAAAATGAATGTTGGAAAGTGTTAGTTGATTGTACATTCCACCCATAAGTGTTCGTTTTGCGATTTCACTTAGTTGTGTAGTATCAATTCGAGTTTTCAGACTGTGCGATCCTCTTTGAAGATTGTCAATATCGATGTAGGTCAAAAAACCAAACTCCAGCGCATCTCTGTGCTGCGTTTTATACCATGTGAGGTTGTTGTATTGAATGGAATCAATACTTATATCTAAATATTTATTTAGAAATAATGAGCTAGAATCGGAATCCAAGTAATCCCATTGGGTGTTTGATTCTTCTGGGTCTGACCTATAGAAGCTATCGTAAATTTCTAGATCATCAATAAAAAGTTTGAGGGTATTTTCATCAATAATATCCGATTGAATAATAGCAATTACTAGATCATTATCATTTCTCAAATTTTCATAATTGACGTTTATGATGTTCGAAGCATTCGCAGCATTAAGATAGTTTTCTTGTTTTACATCTTTTATTTCGTCACGGATGTAAACAAAACCACCACAAACAATCAATACGATGAAGGGAACCAGGTAAGATTTCCAACCTTTGGTGTTCGAAACCAACACAAGCATGGACCTTCTATATAAGAAGGAAAGTGTGACTATTCTGAAGAAAAATGCCACCGGGTAAAACCATTTTGCCATCCAATCGATCCGTCGAAATAATCCATTAGTTAGGAAATCGATAAAAACAAGGATGATCAGAATCAAATAGATGAAAAATGCAGAGACATAAATGGCGCCTAACGTCATATCTCCATCTCTGATTGCTTGACCCATTTCCTGGGATAACAGGACGAAAGTGAAAAACAGAGTGCCTACTCCAAGCAAAATACCAAACGCCAGAAAAGAAATGCCATAAAACAGCGATGACAGTTCTTCAAGTCGAAGTACGTTATTTACGAGCGACTTTTTAGTGTTAAGTTCCTTGTCGAACTTTCCCTTGAACTTCAAGAGTTCTTTATTTATCCCATTCGGAAATACGTAGCTGAGGCCGACAGAAGCAACCCACAGTCCCCGAACCAAAATGTGAAAGATGTATCCGAACTTTAGTAGTTCTATAGCCATGATGAGGATGTTGAAGAAACGATGAAATTGGCTACCTCTCTCAAAATTTCTTAGATGCCAAGCTTCTATAAAATCGGGTACCTGGAACAATGCATACAAAACCAATGCAGAAACGAGTAGCTCTGCCTCCCAACTGTTAAGCTGAATGGTCCTAAGCCAGTCAGGAGTATTGTCTGGTTTGTTTGGTTTTTCCTCTTCAGACACGGTTCAAAAGTTTAGTGATAGATTGTAGAATAAGATTAATCCCTTGCAAACCCAGCAAGAGAAAACCAACTGGAATAGCTGCCTTGATTAAATACCTGGCTGGAAGCCCTCCAGGATCAGGACTCGTTTCTCTAACAGCAAAGGAGTACTCCACGAAAGAGAGTGATTCCCAAAACGCCACAGCACAAAAGGGAAGCAGCAATAGGGTTGTGCCAACTAGATTTATCCATGCTTTGCTTTTTTCAGAAAAACGATTGTAAAAGACGTCCACACGAACGTGCTTATCTTGTTGGAGCGTATATGCAGCACCTAAAAGAAAAATCACCGCAAACAGGTGCCACTCTAATTCAAATGAGGCAGCTGACGTCACATTAAACAAATAGCGGAATGCAACATCAATGACAATGACAAAAACGAGAAGTAAGGTGAGCCAGGAAACCATTTTTCCGACTTTCCTTACAATTTGGTCGATAACCCTCACACAACGAAAATAGTAAAAAGAGAACTAAGCTTGTTGCATTAAATCTGAGCCGGGATTGTACAAAAATTCCCTAATTTGATCGAGTATGAAGATTCACACCTATTTCCATTGGGCGTATCACAAATTTGGTTGGAACCACAAGTATAATTTGGGCACTGGACTCTTCATTTGGCTATTTCTACTTCTGACACGCCCGTTTGGAGTATATGTAACCGATTTCAAACACTTCCTGGCGCTGGCAGTGCTCCTTCTTCCGGTTGGGGTTTCTTTTGTAGTCGTTAGCTATTTCACAGATTATTTGTTTAGAAAATGGCTAAGCCTGGATTTGACAGCCAAGCCCAATATCGATGCGTGGGCTTGGATAGCGAAATTGTTTCTTTTCGTTCATGTCGTCTATGTCATGATCCTGATTCGATGCAACTGGGAATGCTTTGAAGTAATTGAGTACGTTGAACAATGGTTTGCCTCCGCACTCATGATTCTCATGACTTATATCCCATTGGCTTTATATGGCCGATCGAAATTCTTCCACTCATTAGTTGGTGAGAAGGGAAAAGACGAAAGCTTATCTATTCACGGCGAAGGAAAGGATCGACTTATTGTAAACGTGGACGAAATAATACTTGCCAAGGCTGATGACAACTATGTAGATTTCTTTTTTTTGGACTCTGAAGTTCCAAGCAAGAAAACCATAAGGTCAACTTTGACTTCTATTACGGATCAACTTTCAAGTCATCCACAATTTCAGCGTGTCCATCGATCGTTCTTGGTCAATTTAAAATTCGCCGAGAAGCAAAATTCCAAACTGCTCATTGTCAAAAATGGTAATTGGTCAATGGAGGTACCGCTATCACCTTCGTACAAGGATTCTATTCAGGAATTGGTCTCATAGCGAAATCACCCCAAAAGCTGGTTGATTCACCCCAAAGCTTCTGATTTCTCAACTCAGCGATCGATCTATTCGAATTTTAGGGAGAACTAAATTTTAATGAAACTCAATTTTTTGACATGAGAAAAGTATTAGCCTTTGGTACTCTGTTTATAAGTATCAGCATTGCAGCACAAACAGACGAACGAATCAGCACCATCGATTTTGTGCAAGTGCTGAATGACAACTACGAAGAAACTTTGTACTACTACCAAAACAACTGGAATGTGCTCCGTGAGTGGGCCATTGAAGAAAACGTAATTCATTCCTATGAATTCTTTCGAACGGAATACTCTGAGGAACAACCTTTTCATTTCATATTAATGACCACCTATTCGAATAAAGAACAATTCGACAAGCGAGAGGAAAATTTTGAAGTTCTAATCAAGCGAAAAGGAGGCAATCGGTTGAAAAATGAAATTCAGCCTGGAGAATTTCGAAAAATTATTTTTGGTCAAGATGGAGCAAGGCATGGGTTCGATCTAAAGTAGTTTTTCTTAAAAGTCCGATCCAATGCTGTATACCTTTGCGGTATGAAGGATATTCGGGCAGAATCTTTAGATAGTTTGATCGACTATTTCGAAGGTATTGGAGAAAAGAAGTTTCGTGCGAAACAAGTTTGGGAATGGCTTTGGGTGAAGTCGGCGAAAACATTTGATGAGATGTCAAATCTCTCTAAGCCTGTCCGTGAAAAGCTCAAGAATGATTTTGCCATTCAATCGATCGAAGTGGATAATGCCCAGGTTTCAAATGACGGAACCATAAAATCCGCTTTTCGCCTTCATGACAATCACTTGATTGAGGGAGTGTTAATTCCAGCTGATGATCGAATGACAGCTTGTGTCTCCAGTCAGGTAGGTTGTTCCTTAAGTTGCAAGTTTTGCGCAACCGGATACATGAAGCGAGAAAGAAATCTGGATGCCGGCGAAATCTACGATCAAGTAGTCGCAATTCGAGATCAAGCCAATGAGAATTATCAACAGCCGCTCTCAAATATTGTTTTCATGGGGATGGGCGAACCATTGCTCAACTACAAAAACGTACTTGAAGGAATTCACTACATCACATCTGAGGAAGGCCTCAATATGTCACCGAAGCGGATTACAGTTTCCACAGCAGGAATTGCAAAAATGATCACGAAACTTGCCGACGATCAGGTGAAGTTCAATCTAGCCCTTTCACTTCATGCGGCAGATGACAAAAAGCGGGACACGATCATGCCGATCAATGAGACCAATACATTGGAAGCTTTAATGAAATCGCTTCGCTATTTCTATGAAAAAACAGAAAACAGAATAACATTTGAATACATCCTATTTTATGATTTCAATGATTCAATTGAAGATGCGGAGAAATTATTGAAATACGCACGAAAAGTTCCTTGCCGGATCAACATCATCGAATACAATCCCATCTCGGAAGCATCTTTCACCAAGGCAGATCCACAAACCATAGATCGATTTGCTAATCACTTAATAAAAGGAGGCATTCATACCAGTGTCAGAAGGAGTAGAGGCAAAGACATTGATGCAGCATGTGGACAGCTAGCAAACAAAAGCAAAGCCGCAAGCTGATTTGATGATTGACGATTTTTCGATTGTTGGATTGACGATTACTTCAAATCGACTCAATCAAAAATTCTTAAATCGTCAATCCCAAATCTCCTAATCCATAATCTTTCTAAATCATAAAGTCTCCATAACATTGACCTCTCCTTTTTAACAATTGATTATTAAGTCTCAGAATTTATTGACAAGGAGATAATCGCAACTTCAATTCTTCACAATAGGACGAGTCTACATTAGCGAAAAATCAACCCAATTCGCTTTTAAAATGAAAAGACTACTACTATTATTAACGATTTCCCTTTGTGGTTTGGCAGCAGTAAGTGCTCAAACCATAAAAGGAAGAATTACCGATGAATTCGGATTACCACTCCCAGGCGCCACAGTTAAAGTTCTTGAAAAAGAAAACTACGGAGCAATTACGGATGTTGACGGGAGGTTTAGCATTAACCTGGAGCAAGGAGAATTTACTCTTGAAATTTCCTATTTAGGATACAAGAAAATAACTCAACAAATCACCTCTGGAAGCAACTCTTCCTTAGATTTTAGCCTAGAACCTGGAGTGGTTCAAGGAGATGAAGTGATCATTCTTGGTGATCGTTTAAAAGGTCAGGCCAAGGCCATCAACCAGCAGCGTACGAACGACAACATCACAAATGTAATTGCTGCTGATCAGATCGGAAGATTTCCGGATGCTAACATGGGAGATGCCCTAAAAAGGGTGGCTGGAATCACAATGCAAGGAGATCAAGGTGAAGCTCGAAATATTATTATCAGAGGTCTGGCTCCTCAGTTGAACTCTGTGATGCTCAATGGAAGTAGGATTCCGTCAGCTGAAGGAGATAACCGAAATGTACAAATGGATTTGATTCCGGCAGATATGATCCAGACGGTGCAAGTTAATAAGGCAATTACGCCGGAGATGGACGCTGATGCCATTGGAGGCTCAGTCAATTTGGTTACACGAACAGCACCTACAGGTCTTCGTGTTTCAGGTACGGTTGCCGGAAGTAGAAGCACAGTTGGTGATGGACTTGGTTACAACTCTGGGTTAGTTGTCGGTCAACGTTTTGGAAAGTTAGGAGTAGTTTTTAGTGGATCTTATAGAAACGATCAGATTGGTTCAGACAACATTGAAGCTGAATGGGACAATGAAGTAGAGGATGCTGCTACTGGAGATGATGTTTCTGTTAATCCATTTGTTGCAGAAACGGACATCCGAGTCTATGAAATTCAAAGGGTAAGAAGAAGTGCTTCTTTGAATTTGAACTATGAAATCAACAAAGACCACTCGCTAAGCCTGGATGGAATGTATACAACAAGAGATGACTGGGAAAACAGATTCAGATTAAGAACTTCAATCGAGACAGCAGAATTCGGAAATGGAACCGGTAGTGAGCCAACCGTTTGGAATGCCTCTGCCACAAGACAAACGAAGGGCGGTGTTGGAAGTGACCGTGTGGACAACAGACGTCTGGAAGATCAACGAGTTAGATTCCTTGGTCTGACTGGTGATCATGATCTTGGAAAACTCAAGATGAACTGGAATATCGCGTACGCCAAAGCATCTGAGGAACGACCAGGTGAACGATATATCGTTTATGAATCTGACAATGATTTTGCGGCTCGAATGGATATTTCAGATCCTGAATTTCCATTATTGACACCATTGAATGGAGTTGATGCAGCTCCTTCCAATTTTGCTTTTGATGGAATTGAGGAGGAGTTTCAGTACACCGCAGAAGAAGATCTAAAGGCAAGAATAAATTTTGAATTGCCTCTAAGCCTGAACTCCAATGTGGGAGCTTTGAAATTCGGAGTTAAATACAAAGACAAAGAAAAGTTTAGAGACAATTCATTCGTTGAGTACAGCTGGATTGATGATACCAATACCGGATTCTTAAATCAAGTTCCTACGGTAGATAAATCTGATGGAGACTACTTAGCTGGTAGCCAGTTCCAGGCTGGAAATTTTGTTAGTCCTGAATACCTAGGTTCTTTGAACTTAACAAACACAGCAACTTTCGATGCTGAAGACAAACCAGACGAATACCTCGCTGGAAACTACACTTCTAATGAAACCGTAACTGCTGGCTTTGTTCAATTCGAACAACGGCTTTCGAACAAATTCAAATTTATAACTGGAGTGAGAGTTGAAAATACCGATTTTGAATATGTTGGAAATGAAGTTGAAAATGAAGACACTTTCGTAAGAGAAGTGACCGGATCAAATTCTTACACAAACGTTTTACCCTCTGTTCACCTAAAATATGATGTAAACGAAGATTTCATCATCCGACTTGCCTGGACCAATTCCCTTGCAAGACCTAATTACTTTGACTTGGTTCCATTTGTTGACAACAGAATCGATGATGAAGAACTTTTTCTTGGTAATCCTGACCTAGAGCCAACTACTTCCATGAATCTTGATTTGATGGGAGAAAAATATTTTGAATCGGTTGGTCTGGTTTCCGCTGGAGTATTTCACAAAGAAGTAGATAACTTCATCTATGTGGGAGCTTCGGAGCGAACAGTTAATTCCGTTGATTTTGACGTATTTCAACCTCAAAACACAGGAAAAGGAAGCATCACTGGATTCGAAGTTTCAGCTCAACGGCAGTTGGACTTTTTACCTGGAATTTGGAAAGGATTTGGTGTTTACTTGAACTACACCAACACATCTTCAGACGTAAGCGGAATCCGAAATGAAGATGGTGAAGAGCGTACAGATATTGATCTGCCTGGAACGGCTCAACATATGTTCAATGCATCATTATCTTTCGAGACAAAAAAATTGGTCATCAGAGGATCGCTTAATTTCTCATCGGACTACATCGATGAGTTAGGTGGAAACGCTTTTGAGGACAGATATTACGATAAGCAATTATTCATTGATGTCAATGCTTCGTACGCTATCACCAATAACTGGAGAATTTTTGGAGAAGCAAACAACTTGACGGATCAACCGCTCCGATATTACCAGGCAGTTCAGAGCCGTACAATGCAGTCTGAATTCTATGGCCCGAAATACAACTTCGGGGTGAAATTTGACATGTTTAACAGATGATACGATAATTCTACTCATATCTTGGGAGGCTTCCGCGGGGGCCTCTCTTTTATTAGACTTAATTCCTATGATAAATAATCGCTTGTACTTCATTTCATCGATTGCCTTTGTGGTTGGTTGTACATCGCCACAGAATCAGCCTGAGAGTGAACTAAAAATTTCCAAATCTTATCAGGAGATTGATGATGCCTACCACTTTTACACCATTGGTGATTGGGGAAGAAATGGAGACCATGGCCAAAAAGAATTGGCAGTCACCATGAACATGGCAGCACAAATTGTTGAACCCGAAATCATTATTTCAACTGGTGACAATTTCTATCCAAATGGTATAGCGAGTGTTCAAGATCCTTATTGGAAATCCTCATTTGAAGATATCTATCGAGGTGCGGAGCTTTTTTGCCCTTGGTACGCAGTTCTTGGAAATCACGATTATCGTGGTAACATTCAAGCACAAATAGATTATTCTCAGGTCAGCAAGCGGTGGAACATGCCAGGTAAGTATTACCTCAAAGACATTGAAACTGATGATGGAACAAGTGTCAGAATTGTCTTTATTGATACTCCACCACTTGATGATGAATATTATCTGGAGGAAAAGTATGCGCAAGTACATGACCAGGACACTACCTTACAATTACAATGGATGGATTCTGTTCTAGCGGTTGAAGCAGATTGGAAAATTGTCATAGGACATCATCCATTATACTCCGGTGGAAAAAGGACCGATGAAAAATCGTGGGTGAGAACGCATGTTGAACCGCTACTGACTAAGCATAGCGTGGATATGTATTTTGCTGGACACGAACATGATTTGCAACACATCAAAAATCCAGATTTGCCAACTCATCATATCGTTTCAGGAGCAGGCTCCGAAGCACGACCAACAGGGATGATGGAATATTCGCTATTTGCAAAATCAATTCAGGGGTTTGTTTCTAGCTCAATCACCCAAGATTCCATTTACAATCAATTTGTAGACACGTATGGCGAGGTGATTTACTCTTTTACATTGAAGAAGAATTGACGATTGATTTGATTTTTCCTCAATCGAATAAATCCAAAAAATCTTAAATCTTTTAATCCCAAATCCTTCAATCTAAAATCTTCTTATTTTTTGCTTGCGTTAAAAAGCTTCTGTTTTTCATCCTTGGACAGGCTTTCATAACCTGACTGGGAGATCTTGTCAAGTATGGCGTCAATCTCTGCCTGAGGGGTTTCAGATGAAGAGCTGGTAGTCTTAGGAGCTGACCTTTTATGTTTTCGTCGGCTTTCCCCTCGGTGCGTGACTTTAATTTTTGGTTGAGGTTTGAACATGCTTTTCACAAAATTTATGAACGAGATAACCCAACCTCCAAGGTCGCTTCCCTTATTTAACTGAGTGATATACATCCATCCAATAAACGCTCCACCTAAATGAGCGATTTCTCCACCAGCATTATATCCTGTGCTTCCGATGAACGACATGAACACATAGAAAATAGCGATGTATTTTATTTTTACAGGCCCTAAAAAGAGGAGAAAGAATGTATAGTTAGGCATGAAAACAGCCGCTCCCACCACAATAGCAAAAACTCCAGCTGAAGCTCCCAGCATCATAGATTCTGCTACTCTATCCGAATAAAACGGAATGAAATTGTAAATGAAAATGTAAAGCAACCCTCCAAAAAGTCCGCCAAGAACGTAAAGAGAAATTACCCGCTTGCTATTCAAGAATTCCTGAATGATTCGTCCAAACCAATAAAGGAAAAGCATGTTGAATAGCACATGAAAAAAATCAAAATGCGTGAAAAAGTAAGTGACTATTGTCCAGGGCTGAGTGAAAAGTGCACCAATATCTGATGGAAGCTGCAATTTTCGAAAGAAGAAATAAAAGGTGTCCGTCGCTCCGCTAATGTCAAAGAACACCTTGAGAACTCTTGCAGCCACGAATACAATCACATTGATCAGAATAAGCTGAACAACTGCATTATTCGGTTTGCTCCACGCGTTCTTAAAATCGTCTAAAAGTCCTCCGTTCATACGCTCAGTAAAATCTTCTTGTATCGTTTTTCCAATATTTCAACATCAGAAATGCAATAAGCATTCCACCGAGGTGCGCGAGGTGCGCCACATTATCACCAGGTGTCCTGCTAAATTCGGCATATACCTCATACATCCCATAGAAGAACACCAAATATTTAGCCTTTATTGGAATCGGTGGAAACAGTAGAAATAACTCTGTGTTGGGAAACAAAAAGGCGAACGCAAACAGAATTCCAAACACTGCGCCAGAAGCCCCGATCATATTTCCTCTAGTGACAAAAATGTCATACGTTTCCTGGACAACACGTCTGGTTTGATTGACTATTCCCGGATTGTTTTCATCATCATAGTAGGCATCAGAAAGCTCGCCTAGACCATTTAGATTGAAATAAGGATTCTTATGCTTAATAATGAAACGATAAAACGCATCGGGATTGGGATCTGAAAGGTAAATTTCCGCGTCCTGCTTCAAAGGAAGCTTCTCAAAAAAGTCGGCAGTACCGTACAATACTCCGGCACCAATTCCACACACCATATAAAAAGTCAAGAATCGTTTAGAACCCCACACCGTTTCCAGCATTGGGGCAAAAACAAGAACGGCAATCATGTTTCCGATAAGGTGCCAGGTTCCGCCGTGAAGCCACATGTAGGTTAGAAATTGGTAAGGTGCAAATTCACTCGAAAAAACTACACGAAGGCCGAAGAATTCAGCCAGTGGTAATTTCAATAGTGAGCTGATCATGAAGATAGCCACATTGATAATGAGAATATTTTTTGCTACCGGAGTGAGTCTTCTAAACACTTCTTTCTACTTTGAACTTTCTACTTTGAACCTTTACCTTCTAAACCAATCGTTTATTTGCTCTAAACTTAATAAAACATACGTAGGATTTCCTTCCGGTGTGTAATTCGGCTGCTCGCATCCAAACAAACGATCGATAAGGTGATCCATTTCTTCATTTTTCAAGCTTTGACACTTATTGGTGGCCGTCCTTTTAGCCAATGCCCGAATTAGACTTTCCTTCTTCGGCAAATCTAATTTTTTTGCATTGTGTTTATACTGTTCTATTAGACCTTCAAACACCTCCTGTTCGTTGCATGGTGCCAACTCTGAAGGGACTCCATTGATCACCAAAAGTTGCTCACCCATTTGCTCAAATTCAAATCCCAATAGATTGATCTCTTCTTTTAAGTCAAGTGCCAGTGCATAGTCGCTTGGATTAAGCTTCACTTGCTGAGGAAAAAGACATGCCTGACTCATCCCCGATCCGGATTTCATTTGGTTTTGATACTGCTCAAAAAGAATACGTTCCATCGCCGCTTCTTTATCCAGTACAATCATACCCGACTTGACCTGACGAAGAAGATATCTTTCATGAAGTTGATAGGTTGGTTTCTTTTCTTCAACCTCACTTTCACTTCCCATTGAGCTTGAAAAAATGTTTTCATGAACTCTTTCCTTTTCCGCTTCCTCAATTGTGGCGATCTCTTCAAGGTTAGCAGATGCATAAAGCTCATCCAGTTTCTCCAGACGTTCCTGGCTGGGACGTATTGTTTGAAATGAACTGTAAGCTTTCTCCTGTTGGCTTAATCCTTCTTCTCGGGTCTTGTTCAAATGATCAAAGCTGACATCAGCAGAAAAGTCCAACGACGGAGCGACATTAAAAGATGCAAGTGCCTGACGGACTGCAGAATTAATAACTCCATAGAGCATCCGATCATCATCAAATTTCACCTCGGTTTTTGTCGGATGAACATTGATATCTACATGAACCGGATCAATATCAATATTCAAAACATAGAACGGGAAATAATCCGCCTTTAATAAACCCTCATATGCTCGAATAACCGAATGATTCAGGTAGCTGTTTTTGATAAAACGATTGTTAATGAAGAAAAACTGCTCACCACGGGTTTTTTTGGCATGTTCTGGCTTCCCTATATAACCGCTGATCTTCAACAATGGCGTTTCCTCTTGACAAGGGATTAACTGCTTATTATAATTCTTTCCAAAAAGCTGAACAATTCGCTTGCTTAATTTTCCATCATCCAGTTTGAAAGTTTCTAGTTCGTTTTGGACCAAAGAAAATCGAACCTGCGGATTGGCTAATGCCACGCGCTGAAACTCGTCATTGATGTGTCGTAATTCTACTGGATTGGATTTAAGAAAATTTCTTCTGGCTGGAACATTGTAAAAAAGATTCTTTACGGAAATCGAAGTTCCCTTTGGACATGAAACAGGTTCCTGCTTTTTTACCTCCGATGATTCGATAGTTAGTAAGGTTCCAAGTTCTTCATCTTCCTTTTTTGTTCGCATTTCTACTTGAGCAACGGCAGCAATAGAAGCTAAAGCCTCTCCTCGAAAACCTAAGGTCGTAATCTTAAAAAGATCTTCTGATGTTTTGATTTTGGAGGTGGCATGTCGTTCGAAACTCATTCGAGCATCCGTGAGACTCATGCCAATTCCATCATCAACAACCTGGATTAATGTTTTTCCAGCATCTTTTACTATAAGCTGAACCGAACTTGCTCCGGCATCTACACTATTTTCCAACATCTCCTTGACGACCGATGCAGGGCGCTGAACAACTTCACCTGCAGCAATTTGATTGGCGATGCTGTCGGGCAATAGGTGAATGATGTCACTCATTTTCGCTTCCTTAGAGATTTAAGTCTGAACAACAAATATCCTGGCACGATTATCCATAGCATGTAATAGAAAATCTCATTTCCAAACTGCAACCAGCCCAAAATCAACATTCCCAAAACGGCTGCTATGAGAAGTTGCAGCATGGATGTCATTGGAGCCGACCTTGTCTTTCGCCTGAAACTAATATTGGCTGGCTTATAATCGCTTGTTTCCTTCCCCTCCAATTCTTGTTTTATTCTTTCCGTACGTTCCTTGATTTCTTCTTTAACAGGATCATAATACCTTGGCTTGATCTCAAATTGTTGATATTTTGGAACACGAAAGAGAGAAGGGAACCGCATTAGGTACAATTATTAGATAAATGTTGTGTTATTGAAGACGACTTAAGAATAAAATTGTTCAAATTTAAGATTTAATGAGGAGTATTTGTTCCATCATCTTGCTCATTTCACTGTCAACCACTAGTGCAGGAGAAAAAGGACCAGACGCGGTGATCTGGTACGATGGATCTACTTTTTATAAGCAACTAGATAAAGATAAAAGTGCTACCATCTATTTCTCGAACTGGGAACAAAGGGTTCAACAGTTTGTAAATGACGAGAATTACCGTGTGGCGATGCAATTGGATAATCAGCTGAATCCAAGTCCTGATCAAAAGCTTTCACTTCCAAGTCTTCGTCATTTGTCCGCCATATCAGACCAAACACTAGTTGAAGAGTACCTCGATTTTCTAGAAAACTACAGTCGGACCATTGGTTTTAATCAATTAGTACTTCCAGATACGGTAAATCTCACTCATTATGAAAAAGAAGTAATCCAAGTAGCCATTCAACATTCGCCTTTCTTTTTTCTTCCGAAATCGTACGTCTCAGAAGATCTTCCGCGCTCAAAAAAAGAGATTCAAACGGACCATCCCGTGGTGTGGGTTTCAACCCAGACAGTTAACTCGAAAAGATTAAATAGATGGAGTAGGTCCGTACAAAGAAATTTTGATCAAAAATTTTATGACGGCATTAAAACTGAAAGAAGTTTCGCACCAACTTATCTGTTAACCGAACAGCTAGCCCAGAGAATTTTCGAAGAAGCTTCTGTAGCAATTGATGATAAAGGACAATTGCCAATTAGATCCAAAGCGATAGTTTATAAAGGAAGTGATGATAAATTAAAAAACACGCTCAAGAAATATGTAACCGTTTACGATCGATTTCAGCCTGAAGAACTTCCAATCATAGTGGATAGAAGAGCAGGTTTTGATGGAGAATTGCTTGGCAATGAAATTTTGATTGCCTATTCAATTTCTTCAGATTCAGAGTTGGTGAACACCTCTTTGTTTGTGCCAGGTCAACATAAGGATGATGATATCATTATCGCAAAAATGCTATTCGGAGCGTTGGAAATCTCTGGTCAAAGTGAACAATCTCGAACGATCGATTTACCTGGATTTGTTGGGTATTCAACTGCGGAATTTGAAGGCCTAAATGATCGCCTAGAGTACGTGAAGGATGTTGCTAAAGCAGGAATTGAAAAGTATGCGACTCCAGGCTGTCAGGTAGCAGTGATGAAAAACGGATCAATTGTCTATGAGAAATCTTATGGTTATTTCACCTACGACAGCTTGAAGGCAGTTGAGAATTCGACTTTTTACGATCTTGCCTCTGTCACTAAAGTGATAGCAACACTGCCGGCTATTGCCTTGCTAGTAGATCAAGGAAAAATTCAGTTGGATGATTCAATTGGCAAACATTTGCCTGGCTTTTCAAACTCGAATAAATCTCATGTGACCATCAAGCAATTGCTTGCTCATAATGGAGGAATAAGGTCCTACATCCCTTTCTGGAGAAGGACAATGAAGGGAGACCGCTTGAATTCATTCTATTACAAGACGAAAGAAGACGAGGAAAAGGACATTCGATCTTACAACTTTGAATACCATCCAAGCATGCGAGATTCTTTAAGGAGCTGGATCACAAAATCAGACCTAATCAAGCATCCTGAAAAATATAACTACAGCGATCTTGGCTTTATGATCTTACATATGTTGGTTGAAGCAGTAGCTCAACAACCGTTCGATCAGTTTTTACAAGAAAACTTTTATGAGCCGATGGGCCTCAATATAGGGTTCAATCCACGCACAAAAGGGCTTTCGCTGGAACAAATCGCTCCGACTGAATACGACCACCTATTCAGAGACGATCAAGTTTGGGGTGAGGTTCACGATCGCAATGCGCATATTTTTGGTGGTGTTGCCGGACACGCCGGATTATTTTCCAACGCCAGCGATTTGGCAAAAATGATGTACATGCTTTCGAATGGCGGATACTACAGCGGCAGACAGTATTTGAAGGAAGAAACAATCAATTTGTTCAACTCCAGGTATTTCCGAAATAACCGAAGAGGGTTAGGTTGGGATAAGAAAGATTGGAGAAAAGACAGTGCCTCCGATTATGCAAGCAATTCCAGTTTTGGGCATACCGGTTTTACTGGAACTATGGTTTGGTCAGACCCTGAAGAAGACCTGATTTATGTATTTCTCTCCAATCGAATTTACCCAGATTCAAAAAATGAGAAATTGATGGATTTGAATATACGCTCAGAGATTCACGATGTAATCTATACGTCAATTATTAATGAATAATTCGTAACGAAACCAATTCGTATCAGATTGGGTTTATACCTTGCAAAGAGTTTCAATTAAATGAAGGTAGGAATTGTTTGTTACCCCACGTATGGTGGGAGTGGTGTTGTGGCCACAGAGCTTGGAAAAGCCTTAGCTAATAAAGGACACGATATTCACTTTATCACTTATCGTCAGCCCACTAGGCTTGAATTCTTTGAATCCAATCTTCATTTTCATGAGGTAAGTGTAAACTCATATCCGCTGTTCCAATATCCACCTTACGAACTTGCTTTGTCAAGTAAAATGGTCGATGTGGTGATTAAGGAAAAACTGGATCTATTGCATGTACACTATGCCGTGCCTCATGCTTCGGCAGCATTCATGGCACAGCAGATTTTGAAAGAAAAAGGTTATGAAATTCCATTTATAACTACACTTCATGGAACTGATATCACCATTGTAGGAAAGGATGCCGCGAATGAACCAGTTGTTACGTTTTCCATTAATAGATCAGATGGAGTGACAGCCGTTTCAGAAGATTTGAAACGAGACACAATTGAACACTTTAATGTTTCCACAGATATAGAAGTCATTCCAAACTTCATTGACTTAGAGCGATTCAAGAAACATCCAAAAGATCATTTCAAAAAAGCCATTTGTCCAAATGACGAAAAGCTAATCGTGCATACATCCAACTTCAGGAAAGTAAAGCGAGTAGATGACGTACTGAAAATATTTTGTGAGCTAAGAAAAGTCGTGCCTTCAAAGCTTTTGTTGATTGGTGATGGTCCGGAACGAAAGAAAATAGAGGAAGAAGCGCAATCCATTTGTACAGAAGACATTCGATTTCTTGGTAAACTCGAAGCAGTCGAGGAAGTACTTTCCGTGAGTGATCTATTTCTAATGACCTCTGAGAAAGAAAGTTTTGGATTGGCGGCACTTGAAGCTATGGCATGTGAGGTTCCGGTTATTTCAACCAATGCAGGAGGATTGCCTGAACTCAACAAAGATGGAGTTTCTGGTTTTGTGTGTGAAGTGGGGGATGTTGATGCGATGGTGGAGAAAGCAATTCACATTTTGGATAACGACAATCTTCAAAAATTCAAGGAAGGAGCCTTGAACAGAGCCAAAGAATTTGACATAGAAATCATCCTTCCGAAATATGTTGATTATTATCAATCCGTTTTAAAGAAACATAAAGAATCAATCACACAATCTTTATGAAAAAAAATTGAATTTTGACATAATTTTGCACTAAGGAAAAGCGATGGAATTAAAGAATAAACCTCACGCAAAAGGGACTAAGTCACTCTTCAAGAACAAACTCATTGAGCGTTTGACACGGACGCATATTGCTGTCCCACTTGTATTATTTGCCATAATTAGTACGGGGTTAATTATTTATGGAATTAAGAATTCTCACATCAATGCGGTGAATACCGTGCCGATTTTTTTGGGTGGACTTTTTGCATTTACATTGGTAGAATACTTAATGCACAGATTCCTTTTCCATTTAACTCCTAACACGGAGAAAAGAGAAAAATTTGCATATATAGTACATGGTGTTCATCATGACTATCCGAAAGATAAGGATCGCTTGGCTATGCCAATCCCTTTAAGTTTGACCTTGTCTACTTTGTTTTTCCTATTCTTTAAGTTGATAATGGGCAACTACGTCTTTGCATTCCTTCCTGGATTCTTAATTGGTTATGCTGCTTACCTGTGGGTTCACTACATGGTTCATGCGTTTCAACCTCCTAAGAATTTTTGGAAAGCTTTGTGGGTGCACCATGGAATCCATCACTATAAGGATCAACATAGAGCGTTCGGAGTTTCTTCGATGTTTTGGGATCTGATTTTTGGCACAATGCCTAAGAAGTAGCTAGTCTTTCTTCTTCTTTTTTTCCTCCTTAGCACGTCGCTCTTCGTGAGAAGCTGGCTCAAGAAAAATCTTGAACATGCTGTCCCGTGTGAAGGTATACAGGTCTGTTACTAGTGTAGCGAATATGGGCCTTCTGCCTGGCATAGAGTGATTATTCTAGGTTAAATTAAATCAAAATCGAAAAATCTCCCAGCTTTTTAAGTTTTAGGAAATCTTTCATGGGAGTTTTTAGTTAAGTTAACGTTATGATCGGATATCGGTTTACAGAGTTCATACCAGAGAAGGATAAGGAGAAAAGCGCATTTGATAATCTGCTCAACATTTTTCTTCAATTGATGGTTATCACTTCAGGAGATGTCAATGAGGCTTTAAGCTGGCTGACCAATCTTGACAGAGAGCATAATCTGACGAATCCTGAATACGGAATTGGTGACTTCATCGATGATCTGAAGAATAAAGGATACGTCACCGATCAGAATGAACGAGGAGAGTTTAAGATCACGGCCAAGAGTGAACAACAGATTCGAAAAAGTGCGTTGGAAGAAATTTTTGGAAAGCTAAAAAAATCGGGAAAGGGAAATCACAGAACCAATTTTTCTGGCACTGGAGATGAAATCACTTCTGACTATCGGGAATTCCAGTTTGGAGATTCACTTGAGCAGATTGAAATGACGGAGAGCTTAAGAAATGCACAGATCAATCATGGATTACATGATTTAATGCTCACAGAGGATGATCTAGAAATACGGGAAAAAGAATACAAAGCTCAAACGTCTACTGTGTTGATGATTGATATCAGCCATTCCATGATTTTATATGGCGAAGATCGAATCACGCCGGCCAAGAAGGTGGCTATGGCACTCGCAGAATTGATCACAAAAAAATATCCAAAAGACACGCTGGATATTTTGGTCTTTGGGAATGATGCTTGGCAAATCGAGATCAAAGATTTACCATATCTGAATGTGGGTCCTTATCACACGAACACAGTGGCTGGATTGGAATTGGCGATGGACCTCTTGCGGAGAAGGAAAAATAAAAACAAGCAGATCTTCATGATCACTGACGGGAAACCAACGTGTCTCAAAGAAGGAATTAAGTATTACAAGAATAGTTTTGGCTTAGATCCCAAAATATTGAATCGAACACTGAATTTGGCTGCCCAGTGCAGACGAATCAACGTTCCGATCACCACGTTTATGATTGCTTCAGACCCATACTTACAGGAATTTGTAAGAGAGTTTACCGAAGTAAATAATGGGAATGCCTACTACAGCAGTCTGCAAGGTTTGGGCAACCTGATTTTTGAAGACTACAAAAGAAACAGAAGGAAAAATCTCTAATGGGATACAATACATTGAAAAGCGAGGAGTTATTAAAAATTTCTACTCTTGGTGATTTATCCAAAAGTGGATATCAGTCAGAGCCTGTAAAGGAGGAGCTGAGAAGAAACCTGATTCAGAAGAAGAAAGCAGGAGAAAACATTTTTGAGGGAATTTGGGGCTATGAAGACACTGTCATTCCTGATGTGGAAAGAGCAATTCTTTCTCGTCACAACATCAATTTTCTTGGATTAAGAGGACAGGCCAAAACCAGAATGGCGAGAATGATGATTGAATTGCTGGATGAGTATATTCCAGTCATTGAAGATTCACCACTCAACGACGACCCGTTCAATCCTATTTCAAGATTCGCGAGAGATTTAATTTCGGAAAAAGGAGACGATACTCCGGTTGCATGGATGCATCGCAGCGAACGCTATACGGAAAAATTGGCAACACCAGACGTTACAATTGCCGATTTGATTGGAGATGTTGATCCTATCAAAGCTGCTTCTCTCAAACTTCCGTATTCTGATGAACGAGTTATTCATTTCGGGTTAGTGCCAAGATCACATCGTGGACTTTTTGTGATCAACGAATTACCGGATCTTCAAGCCAGAATTCAAGTGGCGCTATTCAACATTTTGCAAGAAGGCGATATTCAAATCCGTGGATTTAAGCTTAGAATGCCACTGGATATTCAATTTGTATTTACTGCCAACCCGGAAGATTATACGAATCGAGGTTCCATTATCACGCCGTTGAAGGATAGAATAGACAGCCAAATCATCACACACTATCCAGATTCAATAGAAACCGGTAAGAAAATTACACATCAAGAAGCAGCAATTAAAGAAGAACAATCCGCTGCTGTTCAGGTATTTGATCTGGCTAAAGACTTAATTGAGCAAATTGCGATTGAAGCTAGAAGCAGCGAATATGTGGATGAGAAAAGCGGAGTTTCGGCTCGATTGACCATTTCCGGATATGAAAATTTGATCAGTGCCGCAGAACGCAGAGTTTTGCAAAATGGAGACAGCAAAACCAGTGTCCGGATTACCGATTTTCAAGGCATGATTCCATCAATAACAGGAAAAGTAGAATTGGTCTACGAAGGTGAGCAGGAGGGAGCTGGAATTGTGGCAAACAACTTAGTAGGAAAAGCCCTTCGTTCCCAGTTCGTCAACTATTTTCCGGATCCTGAAAAAGAGAGAAAGAGAGAGCGTGGAAATGCCTACGAGCCAATCAAAGAGTGGTTTGAAAAAGGAAACATGGTTGATCTCATTTTTGATGCATCGGAGAAAGACTACAGAAAGGAATTAAAAAACATACCAGGGCTTGAAAAACTGGTTGATAAGTATCAAAAAACACCTCACGAAGATTTCAAATATTTCTTGATGGAATTTGCACTCTTTGGATTGGCGGAATATAGCTTGCTTAGCAAGCATCAAGTGGAAAAAGGCATGCAGTTCAAAGACCTTTTCAACAGCATGTTTTCCATGCCAGAACTCGATGAGGAGGATTAGGAACATAAAACTGTGTAAGGATGGAATTGAAGCACATTCGGTGGTTGATTTCAGAAGGAGAAAATGAATCGGTTGAATTCAAGAAAAAAGCAAATCACCCTGAGAAGATCATTCGAGAAGTAGTAGCATTTGCAAACACTACCGGCGGACATTTGTTTATCGGTGTTTCTGATGATCGAAGAATTGCTGGGTTAAAATATCCTGAAGAAGAAGAATTTGTTCTTACAAAAGCCATTCATGAGTTATGTCGGCCGTCAATCGAATTTGAGGTTGAAACCAGAGAGTTCAAGGACGGAAAAAAGATCCTACACTACCAAATAAAAGAAGGACAGGAAAAGCCCTATTTTGCCTTTCTCAAGAAGCAACATCGATACGGAAAAGCTTACATTCGACTGAAAGATCGGTCTATTCAAGCCAGTAAAGAGATGCGGGAGTTTCTAAAAGAAAGGGGAAAGTATGAAAAGCCCATTTCCTATGAAGAAACCACCAGCAATCTTTTCAAATTTCTTGAAAAAAATACCTACATCACGCTCTCTCAATATTGTGAATTCAGCGGGCTTAATAAGAAGCTAGCTTCTAAGAAGTTAGTGAGTTTAGCCTTATCAGGAGCTTTAAAAATTGAACCTCGCGAAGGAGAAGATTTGTTCGTTCCACTTCAATAATTGCTTGTAAAAAAACCGAATAAACCACCTTTATTTTGATTTGAATTTCTAATATTACGTTCGATCCTTGAACTAATAACCGCCCAGCAGCGAATGGCTAAATCGAGCAGTCAAAGTAAAATTTTTGTACTAGACACTTCCGTAATTCTCTACTCACATGATTCCATTTTACACTTCGCCGAGCATGACGTAGGCCTTCCTATTACCGTGCTGGAAGAGTTGGATCAGTTTAAGAAAGGGAACGACAACAAAAACTACGAGGCACGTGAATTTATCCGTTTGATTGACAAACTAGCCAAAGACCAAAGTCTTCAGGAATGGATTCCTTTGAATGGCAAGGGAAAAGGAAAGTTCAAGGTCATCATGGACGATAAGAGCCATATCGATGCTCAGATGGTGTTTAATGAAACGACGAACGATCATCGAATCTTGAATGCCGCTCTAACCATTAAGCAACAAGAACCCAAACGAAAAGTAATTCTTGTTTCCAAAGACATTAACCTGCGACTGAAAGCAAAATCTCTTGAGCTACACGCAGAAGATTATGAGACGGGAAAAATAAAAGACGTTAATGCGCTTGTAACAACTGGAAAAACTGAGTTGAACGACATCACCTCAGAAGATATTGATGTCATTTTCAAAAAAGGATCTATAGACAGAAAGAAGGCCTTAAAGAAGAAGAAATTTCCTGCAAATAATTATTTCATACTAAAAAGCGAAAAGAACTCAGTGCTGGCTTATTACAATCATGAAGATGACATGGTTGAGAAGGTGGATAAGCAAATCGTTTATGGAATAAAACCTAAGAATGCGGAGCAAACATTTGCCATGCATGCCATGCTGGACCCATCGATCAAATTGGTAAGTATCAACGGAGTAGCTGGGACTGGAAAAACACTTTTAGCATTAGCCTCTGCACTCGAACAACGTCGAAATTTCAAGCAGATTTATTTGGCGCGACCAATAGTTCCACTCAGTAACAAAGACATTGGTTATCTACCTGGGGACATTAAGTCGAAGTTGAATCCTTACATGGAACCGCTCTGGGATAACCTTAAATTCATCCAGCATCAATTTAAGGAAAGCGACAAAGAATTTACGCGTATCACCGACATGGTTAATCAGGAGAAATTGATGATTACTCCATTGGCGTATATTCGGGGAAGGAGTCTTTCCAATATTTTCTTCATTGTAGATGAAGCGCAAAATCTTACTCCGCACGAAGTAAAGACGATTATTACTCGTGCAGGTGAGAATACGAAGATCATCTTCACGGGTGATATTAACCAAATTGATACGCCTTATCTCGATTCTCAATCTAATGGACTTTCCTATTTGATCGATAGAATCAAGGATCATCCAATGTTTGCACACGTAATGTTGGAAAAAGGAGAAAGATCAGAGTTGGCAAATCTTGCGAATGAGCTATTGTAGGCGTTGAACTTTTGGGTATGCCATTCATTGAAACTGGCCCTTGTAGTTGCTTTGGAAAAGAATCCCGATAGATATAAAAATGATTGATGTATCTTGGTCCTACCAATTCCGTTAAGGAATTCTTGAATCACATTAACTCAAATGATAAAACTCAATGACGTCAGTAAGTTCGTGGAGTCCAAGTACCAACGAACTTTCATATTAAAAGGAATAAATCTTGAGATCGAAGAAGGGGAATTTGTAAGTGTAATGGGACCGTCAGGTTCCGGAAAATCTACACTCCTCAACATTATTGGAATGCTAGATCGACCATCTGAAGGAGAGTATTACTTTTTGGATGAACCCGTTCACAAACTCAATGAAAGAAGAATCTCAAGAATTCACAAAGAACACATCGGATTTATATTTCAAGCTTATCACCTGATCGATGAACTCACCGTTTATGAGAACATCGAAACACCATTGATTTACCGTGGAATCAAAGGCAAAGAACGTGCAAGCATGATTGCAGAGATGCTCGATCGATTCAGTATGGTTGCCAAGAAAGACTTGTTCCCAGAGCAGCTTTCCGGCGGGCAGCAGCAGTTGGTTGGAGTGGTCAGGGCATTGATAGGAAAACCGAAATTACTACTTGCAGATGAACCTACTGGGAATCTACACTCTGGTCAAGGTGAAGAAGTGATGGAAATACTGAAACAACTTCATGATGCTGGGATGACAATTGTTCAGGTTACACACAATGAAAAATTTGCAGAATACGGCACCAGGATCGTCAATCTTGAAGATGGACGAATCGTGAAATAGATAAAGCATTTAAAAACCATGCAAAAGGGTCCTAGCGAATATGCCAGGGCCCTTTTTTTATTTAAAAATTGATAATACCTGTTTGAGCAAAAAAAATACGTACATTTGGATTATCTGAAGATTTTCTTTAACAAAAACAACTTAACCAATGGATATGCCGGAATTCATAAATAATATAATCGCCTGGGTAGATGATCAACTTCACAGCGTAGTTGGAGCTGTTGTCGTTTTTATTGTAGGATGGCTGTTGGCGCTACTTATCAGAAGAATTGTTCACGGCTTGATGAAAAGAACGGAATGGGATGAACGATTGCTGGGTAATACCATTGTCGATACTAATAAATTCATCGCCAACTTCGTGTACTACATTTTGATGTTCATCATCTTATTGATTGTACTTGAGATCCTTGGCGTCAGCTATATTCTCGATCCGATCAAAGGGATGTATCAAGGATTTATTGCATTTATCCCAAAGGTAATCTTCAGTGTCATTACCTTTTTCATTGGTTACATCATTGCAAAATTCGTTTCGAATCTTATCAAAATGGCGGGAAGTCTTTTTGATCGTTTGGCAAATAAGATAGGGTTTAAAGAAACCGACAAACTGGTTTATTTCATTCAGCAATTGGTATTCATCATTGTCTTTATTCCTTTCATCATACAAGGCCTCAATGCATTGGAATTGGATGCGATCACACAGCCAGCAAATAATGTACTACATCAAATGCTCGATGCAGTTCCTAACATCATTGGAGCTATTTTGATTATTTCAGTGTTCGTCATTGGAGGTCGGTTCATTACTTCATTTGTGAAAGATCTTCTCTCCAACCTTGGGTTAGATAAATTCACAGAAAAGCTGCAACTTCAGAATGCCATCGGTGATCAAAAGCTATCCGGCATTGTTGCTAATATTCTCTTCTATTTTATGGTCTTCTTCGGAGTAATCTCCGGAGTGGAAATGCTTGGCTTGGATCGGTTGGCGGAAGTACTTCATACGATTCTCAACCTTTCAGGAAATGTACTTTTCGGCTTGATTATACTGGTCATGGGTAATTTCCTCGGTTCGATCATCTACAACTCAATGAAGTCATCTAAAGACAATGCATTTGTTGCTGGAATCGCACGGGTGGGAATTATTGGACTTTTTCTTGCCATTGCGCTTAGAACCATGGGAATTGCGAATAGCATAGTAGAGCTAGCGTTCGGTTTAACACTCGGAGCAGTTGCGGTTGCAATAGCCTTATCCTATGGATTGGGTGGAAGAGAAGCTGCTGGAAAACACATGGAGCAGATCCTCAAGAAATTTCAAGGTAAGAAAGATTAATCCGGCTAGTTAAGAAGCAAAACAGGCCTGAAGGATAGGCTGATATTCACTGCCGTATCTTGAGTAGCACCATTCTTTCAACAATTCCACTTCTCGTGGGATTAAGGCCTTAATGGCTTTCCTTAATTCCTTTTCAAACAACCGCTTATCAAAGCTTACTTTCGATAAAATAGTTTTGAAATATTCAAGCATGCTAATAATTGTTAAAGAACAAACCCAGGCTGTAAATTTGGCGTTTGCATGATCATTGCAAAATACAATTTACTAAAAAAGGGTAACTGAATAGTAATGAGAGTAACGAAGGCATTTGGGTTAAGTTGCGTATTGATGTTGGTATTTGTGTTAAGTTCCAAGGCACAAGAAGCGTCAATAACTCTGGGCCAACCGCAGATTGGTTTGAACCAGTATTTTACCATTACAGTCACAGTAAAAAATGACCGACTAAAACAATACAGTACTTTCCCGGATATCGAAGGATTCATAAAAAGAGGTACTTCATCTTCTACCTCTACAAATTTCACCAATGGAAAAATGACCTCAACTCAGAGCCTGACCCAAAACTATCAGGCATCCGAGAAAGGCAATTTTATACTGCCACCATTCCTCATGAAGATAAACGGACAAGATGTGAAGTCAGAAGGAGTTCAAATTGTCGTTGGCGATGCAGTGCAACAAAGCAGAAGACGATCTGCGTTTTCGAATGATCCATTTGACAATTTGTTTGGCAATCAAAATCAACCTTCAGAATTCGTTGATGTTGAGGCGG
Organism: Cyclobacteriaceae bacterium; assembly: GCA_028284125.1. GTDB lineage: Bacteria > Bacteroidota > Bacteroidia > Cytophagales > Cyclobacteriaceae > Ekhidna. The sequence continues at coordinate 181,303 of JANQSI010000023.1, read as the reverse complement.
ACGCTTTTCTGGCAATCGTTACTGATAAAAAGGAAGTTTATGTGGGAGAGGGTTTCACAACCAATCTTGCTTTCTATGTGGCTGAGTCAAATCGAGCCGATATGAGGTTCTATGATCTCGGAACCCAGATCACTGAAATCGTGAAAAAGTTAAAACCAAACTCTTGCTGGGAAGAGAGCTTTAATATCGACAACATCAATGGAGAATCCATCCAATTGAATGGGAAAGGATACACCAGATACAAAATCTATCAAGCTACTTTTTATCCACTGAATGTGGAAGACATAGAATTCCCATCAGTAGGATTGAAAATGATTAAGTACAAAGTCGCAAAAAACCCTTCCTTTTTTGGAAGAAACAGGCAAGAAGATTTCGAGACGTTTTATTCAAGAGAGAAAAAGATCAAAGTAGTGGATTTGCCGGCACATCCTTTAAAGGAAAGTGTAGCAGTTGGGAATTATGAATTGGTAGAATCAATTTCTGATGGAGGCTATGAAACTGGGCAAAGTTTCAATTATGATTTCACGGTTAGAGGCGAAGGAAACATTAGTGCTATTGAGGCACCACAACCTGAGACTGGAGAGAATTTCGACTTTTACGCTCCGAATGTGAGGCAGAATGTTAACAAAAGTAATTCTAGAGTTCGCGGAACGAAGAGCTATAATTTTTATGCCATACCTAATGAACCCGGAGAGTTCAAAATGTCTGACTATTTCCAGTGGGTCTATTTCAATCCAACCATAGAAAAGTATGATACTTTGAAATCCGATCTAGTACTCACTGTTTCTGGGGAGAGTAGAAAAAATCAATACATCGCTTCCACTGATCTCGGCGATTTTTACGACAAGATCAATACTGCCAATAATGACTTATCTTCACTGAACTCGAATTCATGGATCCAATGGATGATCAACTTCTTTATTGTATCTGTGATGGGGCTAACCGTTTTCATATTACTCAGAAAAACAACCTAACCAATGCTCAATAGTTTTGGTAATTTATTGAAGGTCACTTCATTTGGTGAATCTCATGGGCCAGGTGTTGGTGTAGTCGTTGACGGGTTCCCGGCTGGCGTAGCTATTAACTTAGATAATATTCAATCGGAGTTGGATCGGAGAAAACCTGGACAATCAAGGATAACTACTCAACGAAGGGAAAATGATGAATTTGAGATTTTATCCGGGGTTTTCGATGGAAAATCTACTGGAGCTCCAATAGCTATTCTAATCCGAAATTCAGACGCAAAAAGCAAGGATTACGATCACATCAAAGATTCTTTTCGTCCCTCTCATGCTGATTTCACCTACCAGGAAAAATACGGAAATCGAGATTATCGAGGTGGAGGAAGAAGCTCAGCCAGAATAACCGCGGGTTGGGTTGCGGCTGGAGCATTGGCAAAACAGATGATCAGCGCAAAGAATATTGCCTGCTACGCATATGTCTCAGAAGTAGGAAATCTAAAACTGGAAAAAAGCTACTTAGATCTTGATCTCTCCAAGATAGATTCCAACGATGTTCGGTGCCCTGATGCAGAAACCGCTAAAGAAATGTTCTCTCTGATCGATGAAGTCCGAAAGTCCGGAGATACTGTAGGAGGCATTATTACAGGCGTCATACAAGGTGTTCCTGTGGGGCTAGGAGAGCCTTTGTTTGGAAAGCTTAATGCTGAATTAGGGAAAGCGATGCTTTCGATTAATGCTGTCAAAGGGTTTGAGTTGGGGAGTGGTTTTGCAGGGGCAAAAATGAAGGGCTCGGAACACAATGATGAATTCGAGAATAAGGATGGAGAAATAAAAACCAAGACCAATCACTCGGGCGGAATTCAAGGTGGAATTTCTAATGGGGAAGATATCTTTTTCAATGTCGCATTTAAACCTGTCGCAACAATCATGCAGGATCAGGATTCGGTAGATAAAGATGGAAAAGACGTGATTGTGAAAGGAAAAGGTCGTCATGATCCATGTGTCGTTCCCCGTGCTGTCCCGATTATCGAAGCAATGTCGGCTCTCGTCATAGCAGATTTCTATTTATTGGCTCAAACCAATATATTGCGGGGTTAATTAAGCGGTCATCTTAAAGCGACCAACAACAAGACCTAATGAAAAAACTCCCACTGCATATTAAAATATTGATCGGCCTGGTTGCCGGTGTTATTTACGCTTTCATTTCAAGCGCACTAGGATGGAATCAATTTACGATCAACTGGATCGATCCTTTCGGAACGATTTTCATTCGAATGTTGAAATTCATCGCGGTTCCGTTGGTTCTTTTCTCAATCATTAGTGGGATTTCAGGTCTCCAGGATATTTCCAGGTTGGGAAAAATGGGAGCTAAAACATTAGGGTTCTATCTAATAACAACAGTCACGGCAGTCACTGTTGGATTGTTTTTGGTTAATACCATTAAGCCTGGAACACATTTGGACGATGAGCAGCGAGTGAAAAATCGAATTTCCTATGAGATTTGGGCCAAGGACAATCAAATCGAGATCAAGGATGATAAGAACCTCCTAAATAACCCACAGTATGCTGAAGTAGTTGAAGAAGTTTCTGGTCAACCACAGGAAATCGATCAAGAGGTAGAAGTGATGCGAGGTAGTGCCGAGATGACCAAAGAAGCTCCACCATTACAATTCTTAATTGACATGGTACCAGAGAACCTTGTGCTTTCCATTTCCAACAATGGATTGATGCTTCAGGTGATTTTCTTTGCCATATTTTTTGGGATTTCAATTGCGGTTGTTGGGGAAAGAGCAAAACCTGTGGCTGTATTTATCACCAGTATAAATGATGTCTTTCTAAAGATGGTCTCGATGGTTATGAAGGCAGCACCATATTTTGTGTTTGCCCTTTTGGCAGGAGTAATTGCAAAGATGGCGAATTCTCCAGCAGAGGTGTTTGAAATCTTTAAAGGCCTTGCTTCCTATTCAGTCACACTTTTTGCTGGACTGGCGTTCCTTGTTGCAGTCTTGTATCCATTGATTCTCATCATTTTTGTAAAAGGCATGACTTACAAAAAGGTGTTCAAAAACCTTAGTCCGGCTCAGTTAATGGCATTTTCGACCAGTTCAAGTGCGGCGACTCTTCCAGTTACTATGGAATGTGTAGAAAAGAACATGGGCGTTTCAAAAAACATCTCAAGTTTTGTTCTACCCATTGGAGCCACAGTAAACATGGATGGAACAAGCGTGATGCAAGCTGTGGCCGTAGTTTTCTTGGCTCAACTGCATATGGTTGATCTCACTTTTACCCAACAGTTAGTTATCGTTCTGACAGCCACTTTAGCCTCCATCGGATCTGCTGCAGTTCCGAGTGCTGGACTTGTAATGCTTATCATCGTTCTTCAGTCAGTTGGCCTAAATCCCGCGTGGATGGCCATTATTTTCCCAGTAGATCGACCTCTTGATATGTGTCGTACAGTCGTGAATGTAACTGGAGATGCCACTGTTGCAACGTTGGTGGCTGGCACTGAAGGAGAATTAAACAATAGTTGATTAGTTGACTTGTTAATTAGTTAATTGGTTCGCTTTGAATATCATAACTAACTAATTAACCAATCAACCATTTAACTAGTCCACTATAAATGAACTTTCTATAGCATCTTTGCGGTTCTAACTGGAAATAGAATTTCATGGAAGCAACTTCAACGCCGATTAACATTTACACTGAATCGAATCCAAATCCAAACTCACTCAAGTTTGTTGCGAATTTCATGCTAGTGCCCGAAGGAGTAAGCCGGGATTATCCGTCAATTGAAGAGACTGATGAAGCTCCATTGGCCAAAGAACTTTTTAAGGAATTTTCTTACATCAGCAGGGTGTTCTACATGAGCAATTTCGTCACCGTTACAAAAGATGAGCAAACGGAATGGTTTGAAGTAAAAAATGAAATTCAGCAATTCATTAAGGCTTATTTAGAGGCAGAGAAACCGGTTTTGACTGAAAAAATTGAGAAAACACTAGACGAGGAACTAACTGGGGATGATATTGACACGAAAATCAAAGGAGTGCTTGAAGAATATATCCGACCAGCCGTGGAAATGGATGGAGGAGCAATAAGTTTCCATTCGTTCAATGAGGGAACCGTAAAAGTTTTATTACAAGGCTCTTGCAGTGGCTGTCCATCTTCTACGATCACACTCAAGTCTGGAATTGAAAATCTTCTGAAAAGAATGGTTCCTGAAGTCCAGGAAGTAGTTGCTGAGGACGCTTAATCTTCTGAAGTAAGCCAATTTTAATATTTCGTGTGTTCTTATGAACTTTAGGTTCATATGAAGAACTATTCCCTTTATCTTATTACCCTGCTATTTATTTGGTCATGTACTGTTTCGGTTAAAAAAGACAGTGAGGAAATTTCAAATGAATCTTCTGCTTACGATTCTTTGCTTGCTGCAGAAACAGGAGCCGATCCTTATGGCATGAGACAGTATGTGATGGCTTATTTGAAAGCCGGACCGAATCGTGACCAGGACTCGACAGAAGCTGCTCAGCTACAGCGAGCGCACCTTGATAATATTGGTCGGATGGCTGAAATGGGCAAGTTGATTTTAGCGGGCCCATTTATGGATGATCACGAGGTAAAAGGTATTTACATTTTTGCCGTAGAAACAGTTGAAGAGGCAGAGGAACTAACCGCTTCTGATCCTGCCATCCAAGCCGGAAGATTGGTGATGGAATTGCATCCTTGGTATGGAAGTGCTGCCTTGATGAAAGTGAACGAACTACATGGTCAACTGGCAAAAGAAGACATCTGATGGTTTGCAAGCGAATAAGAGTGTTTGGCAAAGTTCAAGGTGTTTTCTATCGTGCATCAACAAAGACTATGGCAGATGATCTGAAGCTTGTAGGGTGGGTCAGAAACGAGCCAGACGGGACAGTCATGCTCGAAGTGCAAGGAGAAGCGGAAAAGGTAAAAAAAATGATTCAGTGGTGCAAAGAAGGCCCGACCTACTCAAGAGTTGATGATGTCTTGCTTGAAGATACCGAACCTCAACCAAGAACAACTTTTGAAATTGTTTATTGATTACTTCTCGCCCAACACAAACGAAATTGGTAGATGATCGCTGAACCCATCGGAGTTAGGTTTTTCCTGACCAAATCTGACAGGTGTATCATATCTGCCTGAAACCATTCCATCAAAAATCTCCAATTTCACATCATCTTCATTTAATACATACTTTCCAGATTTCTTAGCTATTCCCTTAGAAACCATGAACTGGTCAATCATCATCGGAGTTCCGCTGAAAACATAACTTGCTTTTCGCTGACCAAGAAGCGGCCACATGAGGTTGTATAGGTATGGATTTCTTCCAAAGACTACCTTATCTCTATCGATAACGCTCAAAGCATAATCAGTTAGAGATCTTGAAAATGGGTCGTCATTGAAATCTCCCATCACGATGATTGCTGCGTCTTCTCCTTTTACTTCCTGGATTCGTTCAATGAAGTAACTAAGCGTTTCACCCGTGATGATTCGATACGGCTCAGATTCATATTGACCGCCAGATCGAGAAGGCCAATGATTGCCCACTAAGATCAATTCATTTCCAGTCTTTTTAACCTTCAATGTTGCTTGAACGATTTCACGAGTGGGATATCTTTTTATTACCGCATGGTGGAAGAATTCCTTTTTCACAAACTCATACTTGTCTTTGTTATAGATAAACGCAACATCAATACCGCGTTTATCTTTCATGTCATGATGAATGATTCCATAGGACTTTCCAGTGGAAATTTTAGCTATTAAAAGATTAAGGACATGCGCATTTTCAACTTCGCAAACACCAAGGATATCCGGGCCTTCACCATCATTGATTTGATTGATGACAGAGCTTAGATTCTTGATCTTTTGATTTAAAACAGGAGTCGTCCAGTTTTTTAAGTCAGCTTTGATTTTTCGCTTTATATCTTCCGGTCTACGTTCTGCAGGCGCATCTCGGATATCGAATAGATTTTCGAGATTCCACCAGGAAATGTGGTGACTTTCCATTGTTTTTTTAATAAAGGTCAGGAATAGAAAGGGTATTGTCAATACCTGATTTGTGGTATTTTTCAGATGAGGTATTTAACGAATCTCGAAGGCTTGTATATCTGCGACACTTAATATCGAATTGTTCTCGACAAGAGAATCAGCGCCAATTTCAATGGAATTGAATTTCCAATCAAATGCGGATTTTTTAATCGCTTTTAAGGGCATGCCTTCTTTTAACAAAGTGTATGCAACAATTTGGATATCTCTCAGGTCAACTTCACTTCCATAGTAGAGGGAGTTACTTGCAAGTCGCTGATTATCTTCTGCTTCACGTTCATGTAAGTAATATCCGAGGCTTTTTAGCGCATAGGCTCGATTGCCATCATTTTCATGTTTGTAATACCTGATGACAACATCATCGCGAGAACGACCTTCAGGTAAGCTCGCAATGATTGGACTCAAATATGAATTTTTTAAGTCTTGAAAATAGGCCTCTCCTGTTAGCGCTGAACTTGATACTTGAGCATTATTAGTTGCAGGGTTATCCTCAGAGTCGCCAGACTCTTCTGTTGCTTGTTCTTGTTCATCAAACGCAGCAGGCTCCTGTACAACTTCACTAACCTGATCTGTAGAATCTGGTGCTTGTTTTTGTGCTGATTCAATGACTTTGTCAAATGAGTCCTTATCCTCCACCTCGCTATCATATGAATCTTTTTTGTACTCTTTATCGCCGGGATGAGGAGATTTTAAGATGTAATAGAAGTTAACTTCAATTAGCTTAGCAGTGGAGATTAATACCACAGCTACAAAAAAGTACCTCAATGATTTCATAGGGTGGAAACGGAGATTATTAACACCTAAGTTACAGAATTACTGGTTGGGCACAAAAAAACCCCAATCGACGATGATTGGGGTTTAAAATCGTTCGAAAAATTTTCTTATTCTGCTACTTGTCCTTTGTTAAGGTCTATTACAATAGGTGTTGCAATAAAAACCGAAGAATAGGTTCCCACGATTATACCAACAAGCAGTGCAAACGAGAATCCTTGTAACACCGCTCCTCCGAAAATGAAAAGGACAATAACCACAATCAAAGTCGTCACGGATGTAATCAAGGTTCTACTGATGGTGTTATTCAAAGATTCATTAAAGACCTTGATCAATTCGGATCCTGATTTGATTCCAAGGTTTTCACGAATACGATCAAATACCACCACAGTATCGTTAATGGAATATCCAATAATTGTTAGAATTGCCGCAACAAAGACCTGATCGGCTTCAAAAGAAACTCCAAACATATTCGCAATAGCAAAAGCTGACAACACAAATAGTGTATCGTGGAAAAGAGCCACAATCGCTCCAAGTCCAAATTGCCACTTTCTAAACCTGAATACGATATAAAGGAAAATGCAAATCAAGGCCAGTGCTCCCGATCGATAAGATGAGTTTTTGATATCATCTGCGATCGTGGGACTTACTTTGGAAGAGCTTGAAATTGTGAAGTTTCCTTCACCGAGATTGGTATCATCTAGCATGTAGGTCAAACCAGTTGTTTCCGTTAAAGCACTCACCAATTCTTCTCTTACCTGGACGTCAGCTTCATCACTTTCGTCATTGATTAGGTAGTTAGTAGTTACCTTCAGAATGTCAGGTGCTCCGAAGGTTTTCACTTCAATTCCAGCTCCTTCGAAGTAATTGCTTAACGAGTTCCTGATCTCTGTTGCATCTCTAGCCTCATCGAAAGCCACAACGTAGGATCTTCCACCTTGGAAATCTACACCGAGCGTGATTCCCTTAGTTACCATCGCAACAATTCCCAACCCGATAAATGCGGCACTGAAATAGTAGGCCAATCTTCTTTTTCCAAGAAAGTCGAGATTTAGTCCAGTTAACGCATTTCTAGAAAATGCATTGGCAAAGGAAATTTTAGCATTGTCACCTTTTTTGGAAAATGCTTCTACAATCACACGAGTGATGAATACGGCACTAAAGAATGAACAAACAATTCCAATCATTAATGTGATAGCGAACCCTTTGATTGGACCTTGCCCTAACCAGAACAAGATCATACCAACGATCAGCGTTGTGAGGTTTGCATCGAAAATCGACCAGTAAGCTTTCTTGTAACCTGAAGAAATGGCCGCTTTTAGACCTGACCCATTTCTAAGTTCCTCTTTAATTCTTTCGAAAATCAGAACGTTAGCGTCAATGGCCATACCAAACGTCAATACAATACCGGCAATTCCAGGCAGTGTAAGGGATGATCCAAACTGAGCTAGAATTCCCATGATGAAGAAGACATTAAAGAAAAGTGCCACATTCGCGATTAAACCACCTTTGGCGTAGTAAATAACCATGAATACGATCACGATTATCAATCCAAAAAGAATTGAATTCAAACCTTGGTTTTGAGCTACTTTTCCAAGTGTTGGTCCTACAACCACATCTTCAACGATTGTTGTTGGAGCGGGCAAAGAACCAGCTTTCAAAATGTTAGCAAGATCTTTTGCTTCGTCAATGTCATCAAAACCACCGGATATGGATGAACTTCCGTTTGGAATTTCACCAAGTACGTTTGGTGCAGAAAAAACATAATTGTCAAGAACAATTGCGATTCGTTGCCCGATGTTTTCTCGGGTCATTTTTGCCCAGATTCTGGCGCCACTTGCATTCATCTGCATCGTTACTTCTGGCTCTGCTCGTTCGTTCAAATTTTGAGAGGCATTTGCAATAGTCTCGCCAGTAAGGCTCGCCCTTCCAGTTCTGTTGGTCTTAATTGGATATAGTTCAAGAAGATCAGGCCCTGTTAGTGCTTCACCTTTATCTTTTGGTTTCACATCCCATAGGAATTTCATTGTAGCTGGGATTAATGCTTGCACATCTTCCCTTTCCAAAAGACGATTGATTTTAGCGGTATCTTTTACATCATAAAGAAATCCCGGATAGTTTGGGGATTGCTTAAGCAAGTCAAAAAACGCTGAATTTCTTGTGATCAACGAGTCCAGATTCAATTGATCAATGGTATCACTCTCTGCTGTTGATAAGCTGTCACCTTCAGTCGTCTTTTCAGATAACAGCTCACTTAAATCTTGACTTACCTGCTTTTCTTCTTCTGAAAGTTCAGGGGCTTGTTGCTTCAATTCTTCAGAAATCATCTGGTTAATTGAACTTAGCACAGGGATAGCCTCTTGCGCTTGATGTACTTCCCAGAATTCTAGCTTGGCTACACCTTGAAGTAATTTTCTTACTCTTTCAGGGTTATCAACCCCTGGTAACTCAATCTGAATTCTGCCCGTTCCCTGAAGTCGCTGAATGTTTGGCTGTGAGGTACCAAATCGGTCAATTCGTGTTCTCAAAATATTGAATGATCGATCAATCGCGCTTTCAACTTCGGTATTGATAATGTCAAGAATCTCCTCGTCTGAGCTGCTAAGGTTAATTCTCCCTCTGTTAGCTGCCGTTGCAAATATTTGAGCAAGTTCTTTGTCTGGAGCTTGTTCTGTGAATATTCGATAAAATTCATCGACGAAGTTCAGCTGCGTACCCCTGATGTTTGTTTTAGCTTGGGCAAGTGCATCATTAAAGTCTGAGTCTTTGCTATTTCCACTTAATCCCTTTAGAATATCAGTTGGAGAAACTTCCAAGGTGACATGCATTCCTCCCTGCAAGTCAAGACCAAGATTTAGCTCTGTTTCTTTGATCTCCTTGTAGGTATAACTAGCGCCAAGGAGGTCGTACACTGGCTCGTTCCAAATGGAGTCAAGGTAGCGTTGCTTTTCAACAACGTTGATATTGCCTTCAGCATCAACAGTTTCAGCTGTGGCTTTTTCTGTGATCCCCTGTGCAATCATCGTGAACGACAAGTAGTAGATACAGAGCAGGGAAATTAGAATGGTTAAGAATATTACAAATCCTTTATTTTTCATTGTTTTAGTGTTTTAGCTGATTGTCTTCAGCCTAAATGATTATTTGATTTTTTAAAGTCTTGAGAAGTTGAGGGTTATGCCTCAAGGAATTTACTAGGGCGCATTAGGTGTGACAATGCGATTTAGGAGTATCCGAATTGCTTTATGAATTCGAGGTTTTATGAGCTCAGAAGAAGTTATTTTCTTTTTGCTCTCTTCTTCAAAGCCTACCTCATTTAGCAGATAAGATTCAAACGCTAAGTTGATCTGTGATGCAGAATTAGGAATTGCTTGAGTCAGAGAAACGGTAGATTCTGAGTCAGTGTCAGTGCTTGAATCTGCTTGATCTTGCTGCTCTTGAGCATCCATCCAGGTAGGTTCTGTGTGGATTGCTTGCAGTAATACAAAAGTGCTAAGGAGTACTCCTAGGATCAGTTGTAATCTTTTACCCGATATATGAACAGTGTTCGTCATAAAGGACCGCAAATCTACTAAAATCACCGATTTAAAAAAGCAAGTACTACCTCCAAACCTTTTTCGAAATCATCGTGATTTGGGATGATGATATCTGCCCATCTTCTGGATGGTTCAATGTAGTTATAGAAAGCGGGGGTCACATGGTGCTCAAAGCGGTACAATACGTCCTCTAAATCATATCCACGTTCCTCATCACGAATGATCCGCCTTTTTAGCCGTAAATAACCTGGAGCTTCTATAAAGATTTTGAGGTCAAGAAGTTGTCTTAATTTTTCGGCGTATAAAGCGAAGATTCCTTCAACCAGGATAATGCTGGCGCTCTGTACTTTGATAATTTTCTTTTCGGCGCCCGGATTATTGTAATTGTATTCCTCGAGTTCCAAAGAAGTGCCATCAATTAGAAGTTTTAAATCTTCTACATACTTTTCAAGGTTGATGGAACCTAACGTATCAAAATTCTCAACGCCTTTGTTGTCTTTTGGCTGATCAGTCCTTTTGATGTAGTAGTTGTCCATGGAATGAACCGCTACTTCAGGAAGATGTTCGATCAGACGATTTATAAAGAGGGTTTTGCCAGACCCACTTCCTCCTGTGACTCCAATAACTTTTGGTTTATCCATTTAACTCACCAAGATATGAAAGAAGTTTTTGAAATGCTTTTGCTCGATGAGACAGCTTATGTTTTTCTTCAGAATCCATTTCCGCAAATGTTCGATCGAATCCTTTTGGAACGAAAATAGGATCATAGCCAAAGCCTTTGGTTCCACGCTGCTCCTCAATGATATCTCCAACAGCAATTCCCTCAAACTGGATTTCATCTCCGTCATTGATTAAGGTGATCACGGATTTAAACTGAGCAGTTCTATCGTTTGAGTTTTGAAGGTTTTTAAGGAGTAATTCAATATTTTTTTGATTGTCCTTTTCTGGGCCGGCGTATCTCGCAGTGATCACTCCAGGCGCTCCATTAAGTGCATCCACTTCTAAACCAGAATCGTCAGCGAAGACAGGAATTTTAAATCTCTCGTAAACATAACGCGCCTTGATCTGGGAGTTTTCTTCCAACGTAGATCCCGTTTCCTCAATTTCGTCATGAACGTCGAGATCTGCTAAACCAATTATCTCAATCCCCTTTGGAGAGAGTTCAGCTATTTCACGAACTTTTCCAGGGTTGTGAGAAGCAAAGCAAATTTTCATTGCTTGATAACGCGAACGGGAAACAATTCAAAAGTGATCACGGAAAAGGCTGGAATGGTTTCGACATCATTTCCAAATTGTGGAATAGCATTGTACGCCTGGTCAGATGGGATCACAAGTAGGATTCTTGCACCTATATGCACCTGACCAAACGTGGCTGCCAAACCTTGAGAGAATCCGGGTATGAAAGTTCCATTGGTCGTCCAGCCGGAAGAAGTGTAATTGATTGTTATAGGCTCGAAAATCTTGCTGCTCGAAAAAATAGCCGTGTCTTCTTCGGCAATAGCCTCAATACTAGTGTCAAACAACTTATCTGTAGTCAATCGACCTACATAATCAAAATCCACAATGTCACTTTCTTTGATGGAAAGACTTTCATCATCGGTCTGACCTTCATCGATAATTACATACCTCACCCCATTTTGCGTGGTATCGACCGTGGCTGGGTCGTATCCTTTTGCTGTCAAGTACTCGTTGATTATTCCAATATCAATGGCTCGCTGCTCAGAAGTGTCCTGAGGCACTACTATGTTTCCATCGCCACAGGCAATAACAATTGCGAGTCCTATGAAAATTGAGAAAAGTACTAATGTTCTCATTTGAATAATCCGATTCTAACCTAATTCCTTTTTACTTTCTACTGTATATCAACAAGTTCAACGTCAAAAACCAATATTGAATTTGGTTTAATTATTCTTCCAGAACCTCTACTTCCATAACCCAAGGTGCTTGGAATATAAAGTCGGGCTTTGCTGCCAACATTCAAAAGAGCAATTCCTTCATCCCATCCTTTAATTACTTGTCCTTGCCCTAACGTAAAAGAAAATGGTTGGTAAGGTCTTCCTTCTTGATATAATCCCTGCTCTCTTGCCACCGACTCGATGCTGGTATCAAAGTATTCTCCATCCAGCACCCAACCTGCATAATTAACCTGTACCGATTGGCCACTCTGTGGTTTTGCTCCATTTCCTTCTTCTGTTACAACGTATCTTAAACCACTTTCTGTTGTTTGTGCATCAACATTATTTCTCGCCATAAATTCATCTAGAATTTCCCGATCAACAATGATTTGTTTTTCAGCCAATGCTCTTGTTTTCTCTTCTGCCCAGGCGTAATAGCCAGTTTCAGTTAATTGATCAATGAAAGAGATTTGAAAGCGGATTTTGCTATCTGCTGGTATCGAGTCAGGTAACGGAGCTCTGAATGTTTCACGAAACAAATCAGCTGCGACTAACTCAAATCCAACGCTATCACCAGTTCTTAATTTCGACAGTATTTCATATAGCTCACCTTGTTGGGCTGCACTGGTTGGATCTATCTTTAGAGGTTGAGGATTGTCCGGATCACCTTTATAAAGGCTAGAGCCACTTTCAGTTTCATAGCTGATACAAAATAATCCGACTAAAGAATCCGCTGAGACATCTCCGTCTCCATTTTCAATGTAGTTGACCAATGTACCCTTGGTGGTTTCAAATGAATCAGATGATGTACCGCATGATATCAAGATAGTTGCAGCTAGAACAATTATTAAGTTTTTCATTTCTTAAGTCCGGTTATTCCGGTTTTGTTTTTAAAATATTTTGATCAATTAATAACTTGAATTTTTCCTCAGTTTCAGGCAAGCTTAATTCGGATATTCCGCCTGAAGCATTCTTATGGCCACCGCCTCCGAAGTATTCTTCTGCAAATTTATTGACTGCAAAGTCACCAACACTTCTAAAAGATAATTTTGTTTCGTTCTCCTTATGAATAATGATCGCCGCAACGACGATTCCCTTTATTGATAACGCATAATTCACAAGGCCTTCTGTGTCGCCTTGTTTTAAGCGAAATCTCTCAAAGTCACTTTCTTCAATAACAAAGTATGCGACTCTCGCTTCTTCAATCACTCGCAATTTTTCCGCTAAGGCATGACCAAGAAACCGTAATCGATCGACAGAGTTGGTATCATAAATAAGTCCACTAACTTTCGTCACATCTGCGCCAAGGTCAATCAACTCTGCGACAGTCCTGTGAATCTTTGAACTAGTAGAAGAGTGTTTGAATGATCCGGTATCGGTCATTATTCCAGCGTATAGACATTCGGCGATATCAACCGTGATTGCTTCCGCATCTGAAAAGTCAAGAATCAGGTCATAGACCAATTCTGCAGTAGCGGCGGCAGTGTCATTCCAAAAGTTAAAATCGGGAACGATATCTGGATTGAGGTGATGATCGATCAATCCGATTTTTGCGTTAATGTTTTCGGCCTTTTCTTTCATCAACTTGATTCTATTGAATCCTGAAAAATCTAGACAAAAAAGAAGATCTGCAGCATCCAATAACTCATCGGATTTTTCTTGATCCTCTTCATAGATCATAACCGTATCATTTCCTGCCATCCATTCGAGAAAATCCGGGTAGCTATTGGGAACGATAACCTGCACCTCATGTCCAAGAGATTTAAGGTAATGGAACAACCCAAGTGATGAGCCAAGTGCATCGGCATCAGGGTTGGCATGTGTCGTAATTACGATTTTCCTTGAATCGCTTAAAAAGTTCTTCAGAACCGCCGTATCCTTCATAAAGTTGCCCAAAAGGCAAAAGTGAGCGGCAAAATTAGCAACATTTAGAAAACCGTGTTTTTATATTTCCAGAATGGGAATAATGTTATTTTTGCGCGGATTTTAAAGACCTTCTAAAAAAGATAAAACAATAAAATGGCAGGACAGACCACATTTACAATGATTAAGCCCGATGCTTTTGGTGCGGGAAATTCAGGAGCGATTATTAAGATGATCGAAGAAGCTGGATTTAAGATTAGTGCGGCAAAAGTGACTCGACTTAGCAGTGAACGCGCAGGACAATTCTATGAAGTGCATAAGGAACGTCCTTTCTATAACGATCTTGTCAATTACATGTCATCAGGGCCGATCATTGCGATGGTTTTGAACAAAGACAATGCAGTAGAAGACTTCAGAACACTCATTGGTGCGACGAATCCTGCTGAGGCTGCAGAAGGAACTATTAGAAAGTTGTTTGCTACTTCGATTGAGGCAAATGCCGTTCATGGTTCTGATTCAGATGAGAATGCTCAAATAGAAGCTAGCTTTTTCTTCTCTAGAACTGAGCGATTCTAAGACATCAAGTCTGGCTCACGATTCCTGATCGTGAGCCAACTCCTTACTTTCATCTTTTCTTTCTATCCAGAAATTATTGAATCCTTCACCGAGGTGCATGACGATTTGTTTGAGCTGAATAAGCTCCAGAATGGATAGGAAATTGAAAATGACGAGGATTTTTTCTGGTTTTTCATCTATCAGGTCAGTGAACGCAAGTCTTTTACCGTAAACCAAACGTTCCATCAGCGAAGCTTTTTGTCTCTCAATACTGTAGGGGTACTGTACCACACGATGGACTGGTTTGTTTTTTTCAAACTCATAACGAGCAAGAACTTTTTGAAAGACCTTCATCATTTTGTAGAGGTCCAGGTCTTGCATCTCAGCTTCCACATTGATGCTTTCTGAAAGCTTTTTGATTTCCTTGTTGAGATTCCCGCGCTTTTCTCGATCCAGTCGGTTCGCTTCCATTTCGGTTAGTGTCGAAATCACTGACTTGTATTTTTTGTATTCAAGCAAGTGTTTCACCAACTCTTCTCTCGGATCAATCTCATTGCCTTCTTCATCCAAAACTGGTCTTGGAAGTAGCATTTTGGCTTTTATTCGCATCAAGGTGGCTGCTACCAAAATAAATTCACTGGCTACCTCAACATTCATTTGCTCGAGTTGATGCAGGTACTCAAGAAAATCATCAGTGATTTTTGAAATCGGGATATCATAAATATCCAGTTCATCTCTTTCTATGAAGAAAAGAAGGAGATCGAATGGTCCCTCAAATAATGGGAGCCTAATTTCGAATTTTTCGTTTTGCCTGGCATCAATCACAATTCAAAATTACCATCAAATGTTAAGTTTGAAATATTAATGAGTAGCTTACTTATGATATGATTAGCTTTGTGCCCTTGTATAAACTGATGTTTAGGAAGATCAACCAAACTTTTTATCTTCAAATCAGTTTATGATGGACATTTGATAGAATGGAAATAATACCAGGACCATTACTTGCCGAGATCGATTCACCTAACGATCTCAAAAAACTGGACCAACGTCAACTGGCGCAGGTTTGCGAAGAACTCAGAAATTTCATTATTGATAATGTTTCCGTTTACGGAGGTCACTTTGGTGCCAGCCTTGGAGTGACAGAATTAACCGTAGCACTTCATTACGTTTTCAATACCCCAGTAGATCAACTGGTTTGGGACGTAGGTCATCAGGCTTATGGGCATAAAATTTTAACCGGAAGGAGAGATAACTTCCATACCAATAGAAAATACAAAGGTCTTTCGGGATTTCCGAAGAGAAGTGAAAGTGAATATGACACGTTTGGCGTTGGGCACTCTTCAACATCCATTTCAGCTGCGCTTGGTATGGCTGAAGCATCCAAGCAAAAAAATGAAAACAAACAACACATTGCAGTAATTGGTGATGGGGCCATGACCGGAGGCTTGGCTTTTGAGGCAATGAATCATGCGGGTGTTTCCAATTCGAACCTACTTATCATTCTAAATGATAACTGTATGTCAATCGATCCGAATGTAGGTGCATTGAAGGATTATTTGACAGATATAACTACTAGTCATACCTATAACAGATTTAGAGACGAGATCTGGAAGTTGCTGGGAAAGATCAGCAAGTTTGGGCCAAATGCCCAGGAAATAGCCGCCAAGGTTGAGAATAGTGTCAAGTCATTGCTCCTTAAGCAAAGCAATCTTTTCGAGTCGCTGAACTTAAGATATTTTGGACCTATTGATGGTCACGATGTAAATCACCTGGTTGATGTATTGAAAGACCTACAAAACATTCCAGGCCCTAAAATTTTACATTGTCTGACTGTTAAAGGCAAGGGATATGATCTTGCTGAAAAAGATCAAACCAAATGGCACGCTCCGGGCACTTTTGATAAAATTTCTGGAGCCATTAACAAAAAGGTGTACGATACACCTCAGCCACCAAAGTACCAGGATGTTTTCGGACACACTTTGGTAGAATTGGCGAATGCAAATGAAAAGATCATTGGAGTTACGCCAGCAATGCCTTCTGGATCTTCCATGAAAATTATGATGGAGGAGATTCCGGATCGGGCATACGATGTAGGAATTGCGGAGCAACATGCGGTTACATTTTCTGCAGGATTAGCGACACAAGGTTTGGTTCCTTTCTGTAATATCTACAGCACGTTCATGCAGCGAGCGTATGACCAGGTCGTACATGATGTATGTATTCAAAATTTGCCTGTTATATTTTGTATGGATCGTGCGGGGTTAGCAGGGGCGGACGGACCAACACATCATGGAGTTTATGATATCGCATACATGCGATGCTTGCCGAATATGGTGGTGTCAGCACCTATGAACGAATCTGAGCTGAGAAATTTAATGTTTACCGCAAGTAAGCATGATGGGCCATTCTCAATTCGATACCCAAGAGGAAATGGCGTTATGCCGGAATGGAGAGCAGAAATGGAGCTTGTTGAGATTGGAACTGGGCGACAAGTTGTTGATGGTTCGGAGGTTGCAATTTTAACAATAGGTCACGTTGGCAATTTTGCTGAAGCAGCTGCTCTCGATTTAAAAGAAGAAGGATTAGATCCAGCTGTTTATGATATGCGGTTTGCAAAGCCTCTGGATGAAGAAATGCTTCATGAGGTGATGATTAAGTTCAACAAAATAATTACCGTTGAAGACGGATGCCTGATGGGCGGGTTTGGTTCTGCAGTCCTTGAATTTGCTTCGGACAATGATTACCAAGTCAACATCAAGCGACTCGGAATTCCAGATAGATTAGTTGAACATGGGGAACAGCCTCAGCTTCATCAAGAATGCGGATATGACAAAGAAGCCATCAAGCAAGCTGTGGTGGAATTAACGGAGGTTTCTCAAGTACACTCCTCTTAATTAGCAAACACTCTACAAAAAACTTACGTTTTTTTTGTACATTATCTTTTGGTATGTCAACCACCTTCCAAAATATAAAGCTGCTAGTTTGTCTAAGCTTGCTTGTTTTTTCATGTAGGCAATCTACTGTTAGTAGCAACCTAGAAATCAAGGAAAAAGAAGAATTCATCTTTGAATTTGATCTTGATAAGGTCAAGGAACGTGGCTATATCACAGCTTTGATTGACAATAGTTCCACCGGATTATTTATTTATCGCGGACAGACGATGGGTTATGAATACGAGCTCTTAAAACGGTATAGTGATGAATTGGGTGTAGAGCTCAAAATAGATATTACACAAAATTTGGAAGAGGCCTTCAATAAACTCAACACCGGAATAGGTGATATTATGGCCTATAATTTGACGGTCACAAAAGAGCGAAAAAAGAAAATTGCATTTACTCATTATCACAATCAACAACATTTGGTTCTGATCCAGCGAAAACCCGAGAACTGGAGAGAAATGAAGTACCACGAGATTGAGGCAGAGCTTATCCGAAATCCTATTGATTTAATTGGTAAAGAAGTGACTGTGAGGTCACATTCTTCTTATTATGATCGTCTGGTCAATTTATCGGATGAAATTGGCGGAGATATTTTGATCACTCCCGGTGGTAATGAAGTGGAAACGGAACAGTTAATAAAAGCGGTTGCGGACGGAACGATAGATTATACAGTGGTCGAGAAAAATATAGCTCAGGTCAACTCAACTTATTACAGAAATTTGGACATAAAGACCGCTGTGAGTTTTCCGCAACAGATAGCCTGGGGAGTAAGAAAAAACGCACCAGAACTTTTGAATTCACTGAATAGTTGGATTGAAAAAATGAGGAAAACCACCGACTACTATGTGATTTATGACAAGTATTTCAAAAGCTCTAAGGCTTCCCTTGCCAGGTCGAGAAGCAAGTACTCTACTGTAAGCGGTGGTAATATTTCGCCGTATGATTCATTGATTAAAGATGCGGCCATAGAACTCGGGTGGGACTGGAGATTGCTAGCCGCGCAGGTTTTTAAAGAATCCAAGTTTGATAGAAGAGCCAAATCCTGGGCCGGTGCAATTGGTTTGATGCAGGTTTTACCGAGAACTGGTAAACAGTATAATGTAACAAAACTTACGGACCCGGCTCAAAATATCTATGCAGGGAAAATGCAGCTGCTATGGCTGCAGGATACCTGGAAAAAAGACATAGAAGATCCTAATGAACGGCTAAAGTTTGTTCTTGCTTCTTATAATGTTGGTAGGGGACACGTATTGGATGCTGTTAGACTTACAAGGAAGTATGAGAAAGACCCGACCAAGTGGCAAGATGTGCGGGAATTTTTGCTTAAGAAGTCATACACCAAGTATTTCAGCGATCCTGTGGTCGAGTTTGGTTACTGCCGTGGAGCAGAGCCGGTTGGATATGTGGATGAAATTTTGGAAAATTATTCTAACTACAAAGCCATCATAACGAACGATGAACGAGTAGTTACGATCGATTAACATTAGATTAGTGAAATTAATTATAGAAAAAGCACAATTTTGAGGTTACTATTTAAAATCACTGTGTATATACATATACTTGCATAACTAATCAAGTCACCACAAAAACGAATATTTAATCTTAATGAAGCCTCAAGAAGAAACTCTCTTAGACGAATATTTAAAAACAAGGAAATCCGAACTAAGCCTTGATCAGTTCACCTACATCCTCAAAATTTACCCCGCCCTTCTTGTTTGCATGAGTGATGGAAAATTGGACAAGGAAGAATGGGATGGAGTCTTAAGTATATCCAAAGGCCTGGCTTTGCTTTATATTGATCAAATGCCCAATGCAAGTGCTGAGAAAATCGAACAATTGTTCAGAACAGAGTTTAGGTATCTTTTGGAAAATATTGACAAGTGGGAAAAGAAGTTTCTTAATACGCTCAAGAATTACTTGAGTGATCATGAAGATGAAAAGGAATTTGTTCAAGAGGCGATGTATCTTTTTGCCAATGCTGCTGATGGAATTGCTCATGAAGAACAACGAACCATCGACACACTATCCGCTCGTTTAGCTCTCGACTATTAATCTAACCTTCTCATAGTTAGATAAACTCTTCTTGCATGGATCGCTATCCATGTCACCAACTATTTGTGACCATCATTGGACACAAGCGTTTCCGAAGACAGACTAAAAAATCATTTTCAATGAATAGAATATTTCTGTCTTTCGCACTTTTGGCCACATTATCAATTGGCTTTTCTCAGTCAAAAAGATTTGCCACCGACATCAAGGAAACCCTTTACATTCACGACACAGCCTCTTCGATTGCATCAGAAATTGTAGCGCTTAATGCATTTAAGGATTTAGTTGAGAAATATCCTAATGAGTGGCTTCCGGCTTACTGGACTGCTTATCTATCCACTCAGGTATGGCGATTGTATGACAGGCCAGAATTCCCAAAGGATTTGGATGCAGAAAAATTGCTTTGGGAGTCAAAAGATTACCTGGACAAGTCTGTGCGTATCAAAGGAGATATGTCGGACGAAGAGCGATCCGATTTTTTAATGCTCGAGGGATTCATTTACGGATTTATGGAGTATGCCGTTCCCGAGGAAAAGAAGGAAGAGTACGAGAACTTGAGAAAAGCAAAATACAAGGAGGCTACAAAATACAATTCCAGAAACCCTTTGATGTTTGTTTTACAAGGAACCAATATGATTAGGAAAGATAAGTACCAGGAAGTAGCAACAGGAATTTGGCTCTTGGATTATGCGGAACAGATATTTGAAAAAGCTGATAACAGAGGTTTGACAACCCACTGGAATAAAGACTTCATAAAATTTTGGCGTGCTCGAGGTGAAGAAAAGTTGAAAGGTTTATTGGACGGCTGATCCGTTGGTTCGATTACCATGCATTGTCTAGTTTCTCATGTTTTTGAATCTAAAAATTAGGTTTATAGTTTAAATAAGGTATGGTTGGGCCAAAAATCAGAAGCAGCTTGCAGGTAATCGCCCCCTGGCTGCTTTTTTTTATCATCGATTTATTGAAAAAGCCACAAAGCATAACCGATACCATTTTCCTCTGGTATTACATTCCCGGTTATGTTCTTTGGATAGTTTTCACGATCCCGGCGTATCGACTTTTCTCCTGGTCTGAGAAATTCAAAATTCATCATAGAATCCTGTTTCTTTTTGTCCTGGGAATATTCATTGGCTTGATCAAATTGGGCATCAATAGGACCATCTATATTGGTTTTGGAGTCTTGCTAGCAGATCTGCCAGCTGCTTTCGGTTTAAAGCAAATCTTTGGTGGAACATTTTTCATGATGGAGGCGACCATTATTTCCTGGGTCATGCTTATCGTTTTCTATGTCATTGAAATAAGCAAGAAGTATCAAAACAAATCGGTGGAGGCGACCAAACTCGAAGCGGAATTGACCCAAGCGAACATTCACGCTTTAAAAATGCAGATACGACCGCATTTCATTTTCAATGCACATAATGCGATTGCAACTCTTATGCGTACTGGGAAAAATGAAGAAGCATTAGAAATGCTGTTGAAACTAAGTGACCTTCTTCGTATGTCGCTGAATAATTTCGAAAATCAGCTGATTTCGTTAGAAGAAGAAATAGATTTTGCCAGAAAGTATCTTGAAATTGAGCAAATCAGATTTGAGGACCGACTTGCTATTGAAATAGCAGTAAATGAAGCCGATAAAAACCTGAAGGTTCCAGTATTTATTCTTCAACCGTTGGTAGAAAATGGGATTATCCACGGAGTAAACAAAACGCTGGGAAAATCTGAGATTCGGATAACCGCTGAGCAAGAAGAAGAAAACCTTTTGATAAAAGTTTTCAATACGGGAACCTTGGGAAGCAATGACACAAGTAGTGGTATTGGGCTATCTAATGTTAAAAGTCGGCTTAAGACTTTGTTCAAAGAAAAAGCTAGAATCAGCCTAAAAGAAGTTAGTAATGGAGTAGAAGCTGTTCTTAAGCTTCCATGCCTACCGGAAAAAGAAGCCTTGGTATTATGAGAGCATTGATCATTGATGATGAGAAGAAGGCGAGAGAAGGAATAAAACTTCTTCTAAAAAAAGACGCACAAATAGATTTGATCGGTGAAGCCAAAGATGGAAAAGAGGCCATTAACAAAATTTCTTCTTTGAAACCCGACTTGATCTTTTTAGATATTCAAATGCCTGGGATTAATGGGTTTGATGTCTTAGGTAGTATTTCAAATCACGATTTACCAATTGTGATTTTTTCGACTGCTTACGATCAATATGCATTAAAAGCTTTTGAGGTCAGTGCCTTAGATTATCTTCTCAAACCTTTCAGTCAGGAAAGATTTGAGAAATCGCTTGGTAGAGCCAAAACTTCCTTCGCCAATAAACAAGACCCTTCAATCCAGGAAAAACTTAAAAATCTCTTAAAAGAGTATCAAAATGAACAAAATGGAAATTCATTAATCCATTCTGAGGACAATTCTGATTCAAGGCTTATTGTTAAATCAAATGGCAAAATCCACTTTTTGCAAGTAAAGGACATTTACTGGATTGAGGCGATGGACTCTTATGTCAAAATCCATTTATCAGATCAAGTGCATATTGTGAAAAGCGCACTAAAGTCAATTGAAAGCAAATACAAAACCTTTGTACAGATCCACAAATCACATTTGGTAAACCTTGAAAAAATCAAATACCTGGAGTCATATTTTAATGGGGATTTCTTCGTCATTCTTGAGAATGAAATCCGAGTAAGAGGCAGTCGAAATTTTAAAAATAACCTCCCTAAAACACTTTAAAATGAAAAGAACACTCACAATTCTATTTCTCGTTTCACTCTTGAGTGGCCATACTCAAGAAGTAAAAAATGCTGAGAACGAGCGCTTCGAGAATCTCCCGTACATCCTTAGCACACCGGATAATTATGATGAAAGTAAAAAACATCCGACTATTATCTTTTTGCATGGCGCGGATCGGTCCAATACGAAACATCACCCTTCAAAGTATGCTGCGCGGGCCGGATTGGACTTTCCATTCATTGTTATTGCTCCCTCGTGTAAGAGTGGATGTTCCTGGTCGAATGTCAATCTGGAAGGAGTTTTGAAACAAGCTTCCGAGAAGGTTTCCATCGATCCTGACCGAGTGTATTTATTTGGATACAGCATGGGCGGTGCTGGAACTTGGGCCAATGTGAAAAAGATCAGTCATTTGCTTGCTGCAGCTTCACCACTGGCACCAGCTGGAGGAAGTGTAAGTGATTTGTGTAAGCTTAAAGATCTTCCCATCCGCGTATATCATGGCACTGCTGATTACGGATATGACAAAAGTCAAAACATGATTGATAAATTGAAGGAGTGTGGTTCCGAAAGCGCAGAACTGATATCATTGGAAGGAAAAGGTCATGGGATATGGCCAGCCATTTTTAGTGAGAAGGACTTTTACGATTGGCTATTGGCGCAATCAAGAAAATAAGACTCGATTAGCCATTTGACAGTTCTCTCACAGAGTTTTCAAGAATTTGTGCAAATTCATAAACATCCATAAATGAATTATACAATGGTACTGGTGCCACCCGAATGACATTTGGTTCCCGCCAGTCCAGAATTACGCCATTTTCAACAATTCGTTCAAAAACAGGCTTACCAAGTTTGGTTAGAAACAAGGATAATTGTGCACCACGTTCTTCTGGATTGCTGGGAGTGATCATTTTCACATGCTCTTTTAGAATTTTTGAATTAGAAATCAATTCCTCCAAAAATCCAGTAAGAAGTATACTTTTCTTTCTTAGTCGATAGATATCTGCATGATCGAACAATTCCAAAGAAGCTAAATGGGCAGCATGAGAAAGAATATTGATGTTGCTTAATTGCCAGCCATCTACCGTTGGGATTGGGTTAATTTCATTATCCATTTTAAATCGGCCTTCGGCATTATGCCCCCACCAACCCGATTGTCTTGGCAGATCAGTTTTTTGTGCGTTATTAGAATGAATAAAAAGACCACCCGTTCCTCCAGGTCCAGAGTTTAAATACTTATAAGAGCACCAAACAGCAAAATCCACCTGGTCATCGTGAAGTGTCAATGGAATATTTCCAGTGGTATGTGCCAGATCAAATCCGGCATTAGCGCCCAGTTTGTGAGCGGCTTCCGTAATTTTTTTGATATTAAAAAACTGGCCCGTATAGTACTGAACGCCAGGAAACATCACCAGCTCCAACTCTTCTCCAAGTGCCTCAATCTTTTCGATGATTTCCTCAGTTGGCAAATAATCAGAACCATCCTTTGGTTCCAATTCTACCAGGCACTTTTCCGGATCATTTCCACTCAAAACGATGGCTGAATGCACTGCATAAAAGTCAGAGGGAAAAGCACCCCGTTCAATTAAGATCTTATTCCTTTTCCCCTCGGGTCTGTAAAAGGAAGAAAGTGCCAGGTGGAGATTGGTGGTCAGATTATTCATCGCAACAACTTCATCTTCCGAACATCCAATTAATTTGGCCAACGACTTTTTGGAATTTAAATGGTAACTGACCCACGGCTTATCTCCAGTGAAATGACCTCTTACACCTCTTTCTTGCCAGTTTTTGAGTTCTTCCCCAACAAAGTTCTTTGTAGACTTAGGCTGTAAACCAAGTGAATTACCACACAAATAGATGCAGTCTTTTCCATCTGCTCGTGGAAAGTGAAATTGACTTCTGAATGAGGCCAGCTCGTCCGATTGGTCAAGGGCCAGTGCTTTATCTTTCAATTGAAATTCTTTGAGTTAGTCCGTGAATCTTGGGTCTGTTTCCATCACAGTGCCACAATTGTTACAAGTTCGCTTTTCTTCAGAGTTATAAAACTCTCGGAAGCGAGGAAGAAAATCTTTCTCTATGTTGGTCAGATGAAAGTAGGTGTCATGCAATTTGTTGTTGCAATTGTCGCAGAACCACATCAATCCATCCTTGTGATCAGGTTCTCTTTTTCGTTCTATGACAAGTCCGACTGTATTTGCTGGACGAGCCGGTGAATGTGGAACTTTAGCGGGGTGCAAGTACATTTCTCCTTGCTTGATTGGAACCTTTACCGCTTTACCATCTTCCTGGATAGTCACTTCAATGTCGCCCTCTAACTGATAAAACAATTCCTCAGTCTCGTTGTAGTGATAATCTTTTCTCGCGTTTGGACCGCCAACAATCATAACAATATAGTCACCGGCATCCGCATAAAGATTCTTATTTCCCACCGGAGGTTTTAAAATATCCCTGTTATCCTCAATCCAGGCTTGCAAATTAAAAGGTCGTTTTATGGCCATGTCCTAAGTTTTAAAGCTTGATAATCTTCGCATTAGGTCCATAATGCGATTCCTGATGAATTAATTTCCCTCAGGCTGTATTTTTGGAGAAAAGTTAGCCAAAATTTATGGATTTAGACCTTTCAGGAAAACGAGCATTGGTGTGTGGTAGCACGCAAGGAATGGGACTTGCAATTGCCAAGGAACTCGCTAATCAAAATGCCCAGGTAACACTTTTTGCTAGAAATGAAGACGTTTTGAAGGAAGTTGTGAATCAGCTTTCGGGTGATGGCCATGATTATTTGGTCGCCGATTTCGATGACCTGGAAAGTGTAAAAGCAAAAGCGGCGGAGGGTTTGCAAAATGGAGATTATCAATTGTTGGTTAACAACACCGGCGGTCCGGCTCCAGGCAAACTCTATGAGGCCGAAATTGAAGATTTTGAAGTTGCTATAAAAAGGCACCTTTATGTGAGTCAAACACTTTTGCAGTTGGTACTTCCAGGCATGCAAAAGGCGAACTATGGAAGGGTGGTAAATATTATTTCCACTTCCGTCAAGATTCCGATTCCAGGATTAGGAGTAAGCAATACAGTAAGAGGTGCAATGGCATCCTGGGCAAAAACGATGGCGAATGAATTAGGTCAGTTCGGGATAACGGTAAATAATATTCTCCCAGGATTTATCAATACCGGTAGGATCACTTCTTTGATTTCCAACAGATCGAAAGCACAAGAAAGAACAGAGGCAGAAATCAAAAGTGAAATGGTTGGTTCAATACCAGCTGGGCGGTTTGGTGAGCCTGAAGAAATTGCGGACTATGCTGCATTTCTTTGCTCTCCAAGTGGAGCTTATATCAATGGAACAAGCATGCCTATAGATGGGGGTAGGACCGGTTCAATTTAGGGAAATGGAGAAAATTCAAAATTTCATCGGTGGAAAATATCTAGATCCTGTAAAGGGTAAGTATTTAGATAACTATGATCCTGGTAGGGGGAAGGTTTACGGACAAATTCCCAATTCCACACAGGAAGATCTGGACTTAGCTGTCAAAGCGGCCGAAGATGGATTTCGAGTTTGGTCGAAAATGTCGATCGACAAGCGAAGTAGAATTCTTCTCAAGCTGGCTGATTTGATTGAGGAAAACCAACAAGACCTAGCAGTTGCAGAAAGTCGAGATAACGGGAAGCCCTACACACTTTCCATTAGTGTCGACATCCCAAGAGCTGCCACCAACTTTCGTTTTTACGGTTCATCCATTGTGAATTTTTCTTCGGAATCGCACATCTCGGAAGGATTCATGGTCAACTACACACGTCGAGCACCGATAGGAATTGTGGGCTGTATTTCACCTTGGAACTTACCGCTTTATCTGTTTTCGTGGAAAATTTCACCAGCCCTTGCAATGGGGAATTGCGTGATAGCTAAGCCATCAGAAATGACCCCAATGACAGCATTCATGCTTGGTGAATTGGCAAATAAAGCTGGAATTCCGGCAGGTGTGCTCAATATTTTACATGGAGAAGGCTCAGGAATCGGACAAGCCATTGTGGATTCCACTGCGACCAAAGCCATATCATTTACGGGGGGGACTGCTACAGGAAAACTTGTTGGTGCGTCGGCTGCCCAGCAGTTCAAAAAAGTATCGCTGGAGTTAGGTGGTAAAAACCCGAATCTTGTATTCGCAGATTGTGACTTAGAAGAAGCGGTCAAAATGAGCGTAAAAAGTTCATTTACCAATCAGGGTGAAATTTGTTTGTGCGGATCGCGGATTCTGATTGAGTCATCGATTTATGATGAATTCAAAAAACGTTTTGTAGAAGAGGCTTCAAAGCTAAAGGTGGGCGATCCATTCGATGAAAAGTCCGACTTAGGAGCACTTGTATCAGAAGCGCATTTAGAAAAAGTTCAATCTTATATTTCACTAGCTCAAGAAGAGGGCGGAACGATCTTGCTAGGAGGCAAAAGGTTGCCTCTCGATGGCTATTATCTTGAACCAGCTATCATTGAAGGGCTTGATCAGGAATGTAGAACCAACCAGGAGGAAATTTTCGGTCCGGTGGTTACACTAGATAAATTCGATTCAGAAGAAGCGGCGATAGAGCAGGCTAACGCTACCAGATACGGTCTCTCTTGTACCATTTGGACAACCAATTTAAAGAGAGCTCATCGAGTGGCTCACCAAATACATTCCGGAATCATCTGGGTGAATTGTTGGTTGCTTCGAGATCTCAGAACTCCATTTGGCGGAATGAAGGATTCTGGCATTGGACGAGAAGGTGGGAATGAGGCACTTCATTTCTTTTCCGAACCACAGAACATTTGCATCAAGCTATAAACAAAAAAGCCGTGCATCATATGATGCACGGCTTAAAAATTGCTTTCTGTTTAGGTTAGGCTGTAGCCTCTGATTTTTGTTTTGCAATCTTGAAAGACTTTCTTTCTTTGTGACCGCAGTAGCCACAAACAAAGTACTTCATCAACTCTCCATCCTCAGTCTCAGTTGCAGGTTGAATAATTTCTTCTCTGTCGACTTTCAATGTCTGGTAATTACAGTTAGAGCACTGAAGCGCGTGTAGTCGACCGTTGTATTTTTCAATTTTTGTAAACCCTGACTCTTCATCGATCCACACATCGTAATCTACTGAGAATGCATCTTCCTCCGCTTGCATACCTTCATCTAGGTAAACATCTTCTTCTTCCTCACTCAATAACTTCATTTTACGTCCATCAGGCGAAGTTCGTGGCGCATATCTTAATTTTTTCAATCTTTTCTCAATAAAGAAAGGATAATAGAACTTCAAAATATTTTGAATGATAACCCCTAAAATAACAGCGAACATTGAGCTCATGAAAAGAGCTACGAAGAACCAAAGCCAATTAGAAGGATTAATAACAGTATTGAAGTAGAGCGTCCCTCCAATCAATAGCAGCAACAATCCATTCCACAGCATGTTAATTTCATGCATGTTAATGTAATCGTATCTGGTTTTGAAGTCGCTGGTGGCCATTAGTTTAAAGTAGTGGCCTATAAGGATCAGAATACCGATTCCTGCAACTGCCATTGCAAGATAGCCTCCGTAGGT
Organism: Cyclobacteriaceae bacterium; assembly: GCA_028284125.1. Lineage (GTDB taxonomy): Bacteria > Bacteroidota > Bacteroidia > Cytophagales > Cyclobacteriaceae > Ekhidna. Next base: position 153,389 of record JANQSI010000023.1, on the reverse strand, counting down.
ATTCCAATTTGCCAATAATTCAGGTGAAATAGGGTCAGTCATATCTTTCGGTTTATTAAGCGAGTTAAACTCTATCTACAAAGGATGTCATATTTTCTCTAAAACACAACATCTCAAATTAAATTAAATCCCTCCATTCTTCTCCATTTACTCCTGTAAAATATCAAAAAAATGTAATTCAACCAATGGTTTAGCTGTTAATGGTGAATAGATTTATTTGTGGATTCAAATTCACGGATATTGTACAAATAGCTTGATCATAACTGTAATTACTCAGATCTATATTTGTATCTTCACATGTTTTTTTCACTTAAACCTATACCAATGTTTAGCAAGCCAAGTCAGAAATACTCTGTTTTTCTTCTTCTATGTGTGATAATACTAAGTGGTTGTACTACACAACAAACCTCAGCTGATGCAGAAAGTGAGGAGGAATTGCGAAAAAGAGCTCTTGAAATTCACGATCGAGTTCTCACTGTAGATACTCATGCAGATACCCCATTACGTATGATACAACCTGGTTTTGACATGGCCGAAAGACATGATCCAAATGAAACCGGTTCCAAGGTTGATTATCCGAGAATGAAAGAAGGAGGATTAGATGCAATATTTTTCGCTGCATTTGTTGCCCAGGATATCCGTGACGATGATGGTAACTCTAGAGCCAAAGCACTGTGTCTCCAAATGTTAGATTCGATTAAAGCTTCTACAGATAGAAATTCAGACATTGTTGGACTTGCTGTTAATCCTGATGATGGCTATAGGTTAGAAGATGAGGGTAAACGAGCGATTTATGTTGGAATTGAAAATGGCTATCCAATTGGTAAAGATCTTTCCAATATCGAACTCTATTACAATAAAGGTGTCAGATATATAACACTCGTACATTCATCCAATAATGATTTGGCGGACTCCGCCACTGATTCTGATGGCCCGGAGCATGGTGGGATTAGCGCTTTTGGTGAAGAGGTAGTTAAGGAAATGAATCGACTTGGTATCATGGTCGATGTTTCTCACGGTAATGACAGTGTATTTTACGATGCAATAAACATGTCTAAAGCACCAATCATTGCCAGTCACTCCAACGCACGTGCGGTCACAGACCACAGGCGTAATATGACAGATGAAATGCTAAGACTAATGGCAGAAAATGGTGGAGTAGTACAGCTTACAATGCTATCCAACTATTTAAGAGAGGCTCCAGCCAATCCTCAGAAAGATTCAGCTGAAGCTGTTCTTCGGGCTGACATGAAGCCAGTTGATGAAATGACGGATGAGGAACGAACTGCAATGCGACAAGCATTCCGCGAGATCAATCAAAAATATCCTGATCCTCCGGCAACTGTTGTGCATGTAGTGGATCACATTGATCATATCGTAAAAGTAGCTGGCATTGATCACGTCGGAATAGGATGTGATTTCGATGGAGGCGGGGGAATCGAAGGAATTTTTGATGCCAGTGAGGTTATGAATATCACAATTGAGCTTGTTAGACGTGGATATACTGAAGAAGAGATTGAAAAAATCTGGGGCGGGAACATCATTCGTGTATTCAAAGAAGTAGAAGCTGTAGCTGAACAGATACAAGCTGACTGATACGGAAGACAAATAAATAGGGGCAGTGCACAGATTGTTGTTTGTGTTGATTCCACTGGGGATGTCTCTACATGCCAAATCGGGTAATATTCATCCATTAAGATTGTCTCTGTGCGAGATAGAGTACAAATCTTCTGAACAACTTCTGACAATCAATCTCAAGCTCTTCTTGATGGATGTTAATGAGGCGTTGGTTTTTGACCCAAACAGCAACGAGTTGGCGTTCTGCGAACCTAATGAATCACCCAAGGCGAATCAGATGTTGTTGGACTATCTGGACCGATTTTTCTTTGTAAAAGTCAATGGAGATAGAGTGGACTTGAAGATTCAACGTAAGAAGTTAAGTGGTGAAGGCGATAATGTTGCTTTGTGGGTATATTTTGAGCATCAACTACAACCTCCATTAAAATCCATGGAAATCAAGAATGCGGTTTTTACAGATTTGTTTTTTGATCAAAACAACATTGTGTATGTACATGTCGATGAAGATTCTCATAGTCTGATGCTCGACAAGAATACATCTACGCATCAATTGGAATTCTGATATGCATCAGTTTGAATTTTACTTAACCTTAGGTTTCGAGCATATTTCCAATCTGGCTGGCTATGATCACATCCTGTTTCTAATTGTGTTGTGTGCAGTTTATCGAATCCAGCAATGGAGGAATATTCTAATTTTGGTTACTGCTTTTACTGTTGGCCACAGCGTTACTTTGGCGCTATCAGCGCTGGACGTTTTCTCGATACCGTCTAGCATCATCAAATTCCTTATACCAGCAACCATATTCGCTACCGCAATTCATAATGTCGTAGGACCAAATCCAACGGAGAGATCTTCAAAAATGAGTCAAAACTATGCGATGACTTTGTTCTTTGGCTTTATCCATGGAATGGACTTTTCTAACTATTTCAAAGCATTGATAATGGATCCCTCCGATATTGTTGTACCCTTACTTGGATTCAATTTAGGAATTGAACTTGGGCAATTGCTTGTGGTATTTTTTATTGTGGGTATTGCTTTTCTACTGCTCAACCTGGTAGGAGTAAAACACCGTGAATGGACCGTTTTTATTTCAGGTGCTGCTGCAGGCTTGTCACTTATGTCAATGCTAGAGAATAAGTTCTGGTGAGATTCTGACTTGCCCCACCCAACTCAAACGAAAACTTAGACTACTTCTTTTTCCTTTTCAAAGAGTTGATGAAGTTGGCCCATGCAAATGGGTTCAGCAGTTGATTCTGTGGAGGCGAGTACCGATTGATGTAAGCCTGAAATTGTTGCTGAACAAAATACCTGTGGTTGGCATTGGGTGAGTTTGGAAGGTCGTAATAGCCCCTTCGCATGATCTCACTGTTCATCCACTGATGAATGTTGGCGTATTCTCTTTCGTAAGGAAGTTCCATTGTAATGAGTGCCTCTTTAAACATTTCCTCGGTAGGATAAGGCCGAATTTCAACTTCTTCAAGAAATTGGATATCATCATTAAGCGTAACGATCAGTTGAAGGCTGCTTGTAGAACTTCCGGTATGCTTAGGGATGATGTAGAAAGATCTTTTAAAACCTACTGCGCTAAATACCACGCTATCTCCTTCCATCACAGGCATTGAGAAAAAACCATACGGGTTGGTGGTTGTTCCTCGACCAGATTTTGGTATATAAATATGAACGCCAGGTACTACAGTCGTGCTGTCTTGATTAAATACCACACCGGTAAATTGGATGATCTCTTTTTCCTGTTCTTGTGAATAGCAAAAACCGGTAATTAAGAAAGCAACGAAAAATGTAATTACAACCCGCACATGTATAGATTTATATACTATAATACACTTTTAACGTGAAAAGTTTAACTTCGGTAAAAGTAAGGAGAAAATAATGAGGCTCAAGAATTTTAACCTTGCATATGGCACTCAAATTTTTAAATCGTTTGCAGATGAATCCCGCACTCGAATCATTCATCTCCTTTACAAAAAAGAGGAATTGTGTATTACTGATCTTGAATCAATTCTTGACTTCACACAAACAAAAACTTCCAGACATATTACCTATTTAAAAAATGCGGGTATGGTCAGTTCCAGGAAGTATGATCAATGGGTTTTTTACAGCATTAAGGAAGAGGGCTATGACATGGTAAGTCAAATATTTAATTTTCTGGAAAGAGACCCCCAACTTCAAAAGGATCTTGAAGTCTATGAAACAATGAGCGCCAACAGGGCTTTGGCTAAAAACAAAATCGAGGCGAGGAACTACCACCGTTGAAAGAAGTCAAACACATTTTCTTCGATCTTGACCATACCCTTTGGGACTATGATAAGAATGCCCAGGAAACGCTTACCGAATTATATGCGCAATTGAATGTGAGCGATTCAGTTCCATTGAAAAAATTCATCAAGGTCTATTATGAGGTTAATGAAAAGATGTGGGTCAAGTACAACAATAAGCAGATCAACAGAGACTATATAAAAGAATATCGGTTCGTTGAGGTATTTAGAAAAGTTGGAATTGACGAATCGTATGCTGAAGATTCTTCCAATTATTTCATGAATAACTGCTCAAGAAAACCTCACTTAATTGAATATGCCAAAATCACCTTAGACTATTTAGTCAAAAAATACAAACTTCATATTATCACCAACGGATTTAATGATGTTCAGCCTGTGAAATTGTCCTCATCAGGTATTCAAGATTATTTTGAGGTGATTGTGACTTCCGAAACCTCTCAGGCTAGAAAACCAGAACCAGAAATATTTGAAGATGCGCTAAAGAAGGCCAGTGCTTCCAAAATAGAAAGTGTAATGATCGGAGACAATCCAAAGACAGACGTACACGGTGCGCGAGATTTTGGGATTAAGACCATCCTTTTTGATCCATCAGGAAGGAAAAGATCCATGGCTGATTATTCTATTCAGTCACTTGATGAATTGATAAAAATCTTTTGATTTTAAGTTTCTCGTCGCACAGGAACGCATGTTCCTTCAACAGCGTTGATTAGATTTGCTCACTTATTTTTCAATCCTAAAATTACCAACATGCCCAAAGGAAATTATTTTGTTCCGGACCCAGTGAATGAACCAATTCTTAGCTACGCTTCTGGTACTCCTGAGCGTGACGAATTACTTTCCAAATACAAGGAAATGTACAATTCTCAGGTAGATGCGCCAATGTTCATTGGCTCTGAGAAAGTATTCACTGATACCAAAATTGCGATGACCTGTCCACACGATCATCAGCATGTATTGGGCCATTTTTCCGAGGGAGATGCTTCTCATGTGAAACAGGCCATTGATGCGGCACTTTCGGCAAAAGAAGCCTGGGAAAATATGACTTGGGAGAACAGAGCAACGATTTTCCTTAAGGCGGCAGACCTGTTGTCCGGCCCTTACCGATCCAAAATCAATGCAGCAACCATGTTGGGTCAGGGCAAAAATGCGCACCAGGCAGAAATTGATGCAGCTTGTGAATTCATTGATTTCCTAAGATTCAATGTTTCCTTTATGCAAGAGGTTTACATGCAACAACCCGAGTCAGTGGATGGCTTGTGGAACCGAATGGAATACCGACCGCTCGAGGGGTTTTTATTTGCGATCACTCCATTCAATTTCACAGCGATTGCTGGTAATCTTCCAGCTGCCCCGGCAATGATGGGCAACACGATTGTTTGGAAACCGAATTATACTCAAGTTTATTCTGCTCAGGTAATTATGGAAGTATTCCAGGAAGCTGGATTGCCAGATGGAGTGATCAATCTCATTTACGTGGATGGACCTGTCGCTGGAGATGTGGTTTTTAACCATGCAGATTTTGCGGGACTTCACTTTACAGGGAGCACGGGAGTTTTCAAACATCTTTGGAAAACAATAGGAGCAAACCTGGATTCTTATAAAACCTACCCAAGAATTGTAGGAGAGACAGGGGGAAAAGACTTTGTTGTAGCTCATAAATCAGCAGACGCAAAAGAAGTTGCTACGGGATTGATTAGGGGTGCATTTGAATACCAAGGGCAAAAGTGTAGTGCAGCGTCGAGAGCCTACATTCCTGCTAATATCTGGGATGATGTGAAAAAATTCATGCAGGAAGATCTCAAAGAGATCAAAATGGGCTCACCGGAAGACTTTGGAAATTTTGTGAATGCAGTGATCGATGAAACAGCTTTCAAAAAAATAACCGGATATATCGATCAGGCGAAAAGTGATAGCGGAGTAGAATTGATAGCGGGTGGTAACTATGATGGGTCAAAAGGATGGTTCGTGGAACCTACTGTTTTCCAAGCTGAAGATCCAAAATACAGAACGATGTGTGAGGAAATTTTTGGTCCTGTCTTGACGATACACGTATACGATCCTGAAAAATTTGAAGAAATTCTAACTACAGTTGATGAAACTTCTCCTTACGCGCTGACCGGAGCAGTTTTTTCAAGGGACAGATACGCCGTTGACTTAGCAACAAGAAAGTTGAGAAATGCAGCTGGGAACTTTTACATCAACGATAAACCAACTGGAGCCGTAGTTGGACAACAACCATTCGGTGGAGCGCGAGGATCCGGAACTAACGATAAAGCCGGTGCAATGATGAACTTATTGCGTTGGGTGAGTGCTCGAACGATCAAAGAAACTTTCGTTCCTCCAACCGATTACAAATACCCTTTCTTATCTTAGGAGAATGGAAAACTTACGACCCTTTCACTTGGCAGTGCCAGTAAAAGATTTAGACGAGACTAGATCTTTTTATCGCGATACTTTGGGCTTTTCCGAAGGCCGTTCATCAGATAAATGGGTGGATTTCAACTTTTACGGACATCAGTTTGTGATCCACAAATCGGATAGCGACAATGAAAAACAGACCAATCCCGTGGATGGCAAACACGTGCCTGTCCCACACTTTGGTGTTGTCTTAAATTGGGGAGATTGGGAACAGCTTTCCGAACGACTGAAAGCCAATAATATCGAGTTTATCATTGAACCGTATATTCGTTTTGAAGGTCAATTAGGGGAGCAGGCTACTATGTTTTTCAAAGACCCATCAGGTAATTCTCTTGAATTCAAAGCATTTAAGGATGACGCACAGATTTTTGCAAACTAACAATTAACTTACGTTTAGAGTTGTTAATCTGCTGCCGCCTTTTAAATGCAAAACACCACAACATACAAGACGTTCCTTGAGCTTTCGGAATCCGAATCTTTGATTAAAGGAAAGTTTGAAGATTTTGTCCAAGAAGTATTGGTGGTATTGGCGCGCGAGCTGCAAGTGAGTCGAACTTCTTTTTGGCAGTACAAACCTTATAAGGAAGCTTTTGAAAACATGCAGTTGTATGATTTCAATTTGGATTCCTTTTCCAAGGAAAATGCCATCTGGCAAAAAGAATATCCCAGGTACTACAATCATCTCATCACCAATCACTCAATCATAGCCAACAATGCGGCTAAAGATGTAAGGTTGTCTGAAGTCATGGATGATTACATCATTCCAAACAATATAAGTTCAACCATGGGTCAACAAGTTTGGTACAATGGGATTTTGTTTGGATTTATATTGGTGGAACAAGCAGGCAAGATCCGAAAATGGGAGGATAGCGAGATCATTCATCTGCATATAGCACTTTCATACATCATACAGTCATATAACTCTAAACAATGGCTGGCTCGATATCACCCGGAGAAAATGTCAGATGGAGATCTTTCTGAGTTTGTGGATAAGGAAAAGGAGGAAATGAGAAAGAAGCTTACGGATCACGCATTCTATGCCTCGCATAATATTAGACACCCTATTACCACAATCTTGGCTTTAGTGGATCTTATTAAGGCCAATTGGGAAGATCGTGAAAGTTATGAGAGTTTGCTCACTCAACTCAAGATTGAGACTATGAACCTTGATGAAACCATACGGGTGATGTCAGCCAAAATAGAATTGGATTAATTTGAAGCGCCTAAATCACCAATGAAAAACCGAGTAAGAGATACCATTCTTCGACGAAGCGCCCTGATCATCTCGCTGATATTGATTTTAGGAGCTGTGGCGCTGATTCGATTGGTAAATACTCACGAAGATGTTGAGGATGTTGCGGAAATTGATTTGCCGCTTATTGAGAAATTGACTCGAATAGAAACAAATCAATTGGAGCAATCCATTGCTTTTGAACGAGCAGTCAGATACGGATCAGACGGTCAGAATACCGGACTCAGTCTCCAGAACTTCCAAGTAGCAGACAGCACCTTTCGTCAACTTGCATATGACGTAGATGTTGATTTGAAAGCAGCTGAAGAACAAGTAGCCATCTCATTTGATCAGACTACCCAGGATGCACAGAAAAGTAGCTTAAAGATTTTGTTGCTCTATGTAAAAAAATTGGAAGTAGATCATACCAATTATGAAAATGGTGCATTTACTGTATTGGACTTATTGGAGGAAGGCAGGATTGAGGAAGCGTTGGTGCTGGCAGATAAAGTGGAGGTCGATGAAGATCGATTTAACAAACAGATTGAAGACATTTTGATCCGTCATGAGATTTTCACAGAAAATTTGATGAAAGAGGTAGAGCGGGAAGAAGTAATATCGATGGAGTTGGTTGTAACACTGACACTGGTCTTCGTGATTTTCGCTCTGGTTGCGGTTTATACATTTAGTTATAGGATTTGGAGGCCACTTGAAGATATTCGCGAAGGAGCCGAGAAACTAGGTGCTGGCAAGTTCGATGAAAAGGTCAAGCTCAGATCTAATAGTATCACGGAGGACATTGTAGATGCCTTCAATGGGATGGCTGAAAAACTGCAAAAGGCCCAAAGTGATATTGATCGATTTGTCAACTTCTCTTATCGAACTGCGCATGACTTAAAAGCTCCTATTCAGAATATGAAATCACTTTTGGGGATGTTGGATCGCGATAAAATAAGCAGCTCGCACTATGATACGGTTCTCAATAACGCTAGGAGATCTGCAGTTAGGTTAGAAACCACGGTCAACGCACTGATTGAATTCAATAAGGTTCGTGAGCAATTAGGCACCAAGAAAGAAAACCTTGATTTTGAATTGGTTTTGAAAGAAGCTATTGGAAATTTGGTTGTCCAAATCAAAGATTCAAATGCCCGAATCAGGAAAGATTTCAAAACTTGTCCAACTGTTTTTTATCCAAAACAACATTTAAGAAGCATTCTTCAGAACCTTTTATCCAATGCATTAAAGTATCGTGATCCGGATAAAGATTTGATGATTGAGATTAAAACTGCAAAAATTGATGGCCATGTAGTTTTAATAGTGAGAGACAATGGACTCGGTTTTGATGCCATTAAGCACGGTGAAGAGATAATGAAGCCATTTATTCGACTTCATACGCATACAGACGGCACTGGCTTAGGCATGCATATCATCAATACCATTTTGAATTATCATAAAGGAAACATCAAAGTAGAAAGTGAGCCCAAAAGAGGGGCTAAGTTTGTTCTCCAGCTTAATTAGCGCTGAAGTGTTCGGAGTAGATCTTGTCCAGAATTTCTGGTGAAAGCGGCTTAGACATAAAATCAGTGATTTCATCAATTAGTGAGGCTCTATTCTCGTCTCGAGGATTAATCGAAGAAGTAAGCATGATAATCCGTGGACCATTTTCTTCAAATCCTAACTTCACATACTCATCCACGAAATCCCAACCATCCATTTCTGGCATGTTGATATCAAGGAAAATAAGCTCCGGCAAAGAACCCTCTTCCTTTTGATTTTTGATATAATCAATGGCATTAGAGGCTACTGTTTCAGCCACAATCTCATCCGCAAATTTTGCATGTTTGATTATTACTTTGTTGATCGAATTGACAATATCGTCATCATCAACAAGTAATACTTTTTGAAGTTTGTTCACAACAGCAAATTAAAACTGGCCCTCAAATCTATTATTTCGCTGATGATTTTATGTTATTGTTACCAACTTTTTGAACTTATTTTTTTAACCAGAAGAACTAGGGAGTCTGAAATGAACCCGACAATGATTTGACTCTACTCTTTTTATAAAATGTAATCTGGGCTACATTGACTAAATTGTTAGAAAGGTACTTTTGGAATCACACAGCTAGCCTAATTACTAACTAACTCTATACTACATGTCAAAAGATTTAATTCAGCTGATCAAATTGGCTGACCTGAAGGAAAAAACTCCGACCTACGCATTGGCAGAAGAAACGGATCTTGTGTTGGTGAAATATGGAGAAAATGTTTCGGTGTTATACGGAAGATGTCAACATCGTGGAGCCTTGATGGCTGATGCATCGATTATAGGAGACAACTTGATTTGTGGTTTGCACAACTGGGATTATCGCTATGACACGGGCGTTAGCTCGTACAATAACACTGAGAAACTTGAGAAATTCAATGAGATCATTTCTGATGGTTTCGTGTGTGTCGATCGAGCAGAAATCTTAGCTTTTCAGAAGACAAACCCTCAACCTTTCGATCGTGATACATATCAAGGTCTATATGCTGATACCCATCCTGAAGATACTGAACCTTACACAAGACACATATCTACGCTTGCGAAAGATGGACTCACAAAACTTGGGCATCATGGATTCACAGAAGCCATGGGTGTTGATCGAAATACATTACCCAAGTGGGAAAGCGTTCAATTTTTGCCAGCTCAACTTCACAAGAAACCCCTACTTGATGAGGCAGAAGTTGGAACCAAAGTAGTCATTGGTCCAAAGGCAAAAAAACCACTCGAATTAGATATCCCATTGTTTGTTTCCGATATGAGTTTCGGTGCTTTATCTCGTGAAGCCAAGATAGCCCTGTCGAAAGGAGCTGAAATGGCTGGCACTGGGATTTGCTCAGGAGAAGGCGGAATGCTTCCTGATGAGCAGGCGAACAACTCAAGGTATTTTTATGAGCTTGCTTCCGCCCAATTTGGTTTCAGCTGGGATAAGATTGAGAAAGTACAAGCCTTTCATTTTAAAGGTGGTCAAGGAGCTAAAACAGGTACCGGCGGTCACCTGCCTGGAAACAAGGTTCAAGGAGAAATAGCAGAAGTAAGAGGCTTGGAACCTGGACAATCGGCTATAAGTCCAGCGACTTTCCCAGAATTTAATGGTGTGGCTGACTTCCGAAACTTTGCTGAAGAAGTACGAAAAGTATCTGGCGGAATTCCTGTGGGGTTCAAAATCGCGGCGAGTCATCTTGAAAAAGACCTAGCATTCGCATTGGAAACAGGCGTTGACTATATCATCCTTGACGGGAGAGGGGGTGGAACCGGAGCAGCTCCAACCATTTTAAGAAATAGCATCAATGTACCAACGATTCCGGCACTAGCAAGAGCAAGAAAATTCCTCGATGATCAAGGGGTGAAAGATGTGACATTGGTGATTACCGGTGGGCTTAGAATCGCTGAAGATTTTTCTAAAGCGCTGATGTTAGGAGCCGATGCAATTGCAGTTTCAAATTCAGCGTTACAGGCCATCGGTTGTCTGGGAATGCGCGCGTGTCACACCAATAATTGTCCGGTGGGAGTTGCCACTCAAAAAGAAAATCTAAGGGCACGATTAATTGTTCAAAATTCAGCCAATCAACTAAACAACTTCTTCAGGGCCAGTACGGATCTTATAAAAGTTGTGGCCAGATCGTGCGGATATGATGATATTTCTAAGTTCAACAAGGACGATTTATCCACTTTCGATTACGATATTCATAAGTTGACAGGAATCAGTTACGCAGGAATCGGTTAATCATGTTTGCCATATTCTCACTGATCGTTGCTGTTTCCGCATTACTGAGCTTTATTAATCATAGAGCACTTAAGCTTCCTCCAACTATTGGTGTGATGATTCTTTCAATCATTGTTTCCGGGCTTTTGGGTGGGTTACAGCTAATCAATCTGAATTGGTTTCATCAGGTGTGCAGCGTCGTTGTAGAGATTGATTTTCGATCCATACTTTTCGATTTCCTGTTAGGCTTTTTGCTATTTGCAGGAGCGATTCATGTCAACCTGGATAATCTACTTGAAGAAAAAGCACCGGTTATTGTTTTCGCGACAGTAGGAATTTTGATTTCCACCTTTCTGGTTGGAACCATGCTCTACTACGTAGCTGGTTTTTTTGACGTGGGCTTGAATTTCATGCAGGCACTGGTTTTTGGAGCCCTCATTTCGCCAACAGATCCTGTTGCTGTTCTCGGACTTTTGAAGAAGGCGAACGTGAAAAAGAAGTTGGAAATAAAGATCATAGGAGAATCACTTTTTAATGATGGCGTTGGCATTGTGGTTTTTCTCACCCTATTGATGATCGCGACTGGAGGTAATTCTGAACATGGAAATGCAGAAGTGAGTGCATTGGGAATCATCACAGATTTTCTTGTTGAAGGTGGAGGGGGTGTCCTGCTCGGCTTGATTTTGGGCTACATCGGCATTTGGTTTCTCAAGGCGATAAAAGACGAACCAATTATAGAAGTGCACATTACTTTGGGAATTGTTATGGCTGGTTACGCCTTGGCGGAGATCATAGGTGTTTCAGGAGCACTGGGAATTGTAGTAGCTGGGATCATGATAGGAAATAGGCTTTCTAAAAATGATATTCCTGATTCATTAAAACTTAATTTGAATACTTTCTGGAAAATCATTGATGAAGTGTTGAATGCGATCCTTTTTGTCTTGATCGGGATTGAGATCCTAGTTCTGGACTTCAAAACTTCGTATGCCGCCCTAAGTGTAGCTGCTATTGCTATTGTGTTGATCAGCAGATATGTGGCGACAATGATTGGAAACAGTGTCCAAACAAGCAGGCATCGATCAAACAACAGGGAACTGGCTATACTCACATGGGCTGGTCTCCGCGGCGGAATTTCTATAGCGTTAGCATTGACTTTACCTGTAGATCAAAACCGTGAACTAATTTTATTTATAACCTACATGGTTGTGGTGTTTTCTATCCTTGTGCAGGGATTATCTGTGGAACAGGTGGTGAAAAGACTTCTCAAAAAATACGAATGACCTAAGAAAAGAATTATGGCAACTAAAATGAAATGGCACAAAGTACTGGATAATGTAGATGAACTTCCTGAAGGCAGGGTAATGACTGTGACAGCTGAGCACCAGGGAATTTGTCTGACACACTTCGAGGGAAAAATCTGTGCATTGGATAACAAATGTCCACACCAGGGCGGACCGTTGGGAGAAGGAAGTATAGAAAATGGATTGCTGAGATGTCCATGGCATGGATGGGATTATCACCCGTGTACCGGGCTGGCTCCAGGATACGATGATGGCGGAGTAGAAACGTATCTTACGAAGGTTGAGGACAATGCTGTGTTTGTGGGCATTGAGGAGGAAGAAGAGCACCAAACGACTATTTCAGATGTCATGGCTGAAACGATGGTCAACTGGGGTGTGACAAAAGTCTTCGGAATGGTTGGTCATTCAAACCTTGGTTTTGCAGACGCCCTTCGAAGGCAATCTGAAAAAGGCAATTTGGATTTTTATGGGATTCGTCATGAAGGGGCTGGAGCTTTTGCGGCTTCAGCCTATGGAAAATTGACAGGAAAACCAGCGGCCTGTTTTGCCATTGCAGGGCCGGGTTCTACCAATATGTTCACCGGTCTTTGGGACGCAAAAGTGGATAGAGCTCCAATTCTTGCATTGACGGGACAAGTAGCTACACAAGTTATTGGCACAGGGAATTTTCAGGAAGTCGATTTGGTAAATACCTTTGGTGCGGTTGCGGAATTCAATCATTCGGTTCAGCAAAACAGTAAGCATGTCCATTTAATGGGCACAGCCATTAAGCATGCCATCATCAATCGGGATGTATCTCATTTGACCTTTCCCGATGAAGTACAAGAAGTACCGGCTTCCGAAAATGAGAAACCGACTAATCCTGAAGGATGGATGACAAGTGATAAGATTGTTCCATCGCAAGAAAGCTTGGACAAAGCAATTGAAATGTTCAAACAATCGAAGCGACCAGTAATCATTGTGGGTCACGGTGCTCGATTTGATATGGAGGCCATCATTGCTTTTGCTGAAAGTATCAATGCTCCCGTTTTGACCACTTTTAAAGGGAAAGGGCAAATACCGGATAATCATCCGCTTGGTTGTGGTGTGCTCGGTAGGAGTGGAACCCCGATCGCCTCCTGGTTCATGAATGAATGTGATCTGCTTTGTGTTTTTGGAGCTTCTTTTTCAAATCATACAGGAATTACAGACCACAAACCGACCATTCAAGTTGATTTCGATCGACTGGCATTGAGCAAATTTCATACGATCGATTGTCCGGTTTGGGGAGAGATTTCAGTCACAGTAGAACAATTTAAGAAAGAAATTGACGGAAAATTAGATACTGTAGATCAACGATCTGAAGTTGCGGAAAGGTGGAAGATCTGGAAGGCGGAGAAGGAGCGACGATTGCAAGATGATCATGGAAAAGGCGTCAGCTCGATAGCAGTATTTGATGCGCTGAATCGATTGTCACCCGAAAATGCGGTTGTTTGTGTGGACGTTGGAAATAATGCGTATTCACTTGGACGTTACTTTGAAAGTAAAAAACACACCTTCCTCATGTCTGGCTATTTAGGATCCATCGGCTTTGCCTTTCCCGCTGCAATGGGAGCCTGGGCGGCCGTTGGAGATTCCAGGCCTGTTGTTGCAGTCGCTGGTGATGGTGGATTCTGTCAATACCTGGCAGAAGTTACGACAGCTGTCAAATACAACATGCCGATTAAGTTGATTCTACTTAATAATTCAGAACTCGGTAAAATCTCCAAAGAACAGCGAGCCGGAGAATTTGATGTTTGGGCGACCGATTTGCACAATCCACAATTTGCGGAATATGCGACAGGTTGTGGAGCCCTAGGAATTAAAGTTGAGAAGAAGGAAGATCTGGATACCGCCATGAAAAAAGTGTTTGAGCATGACGGACCAGCCTTGCTTGAGGTAATTGCAGATGTGAGTTTGATTTAGAAAAGGATTTAAGTAGCCATTCTTATGTCATACCGTGCTTGACACGGTATCTTCCTCCATTAGGAAAGATACCTGATCGAGTCAGTCATGACAGAATTGATATTGTTTGAAAAAGCAAAAACAAAAAAGGGTGCAACTGCACCCTTTCTTTTTTTCTAAATTTTGATGAGTACTATCCCAACTCAACCGTCTGTTCTGCAATTGCAAATGGCTGATGGTAATACCGCTGACCTGTCGCTTTGTACATTGCATTGGCCAAAGCACCAGAAACCGGAGGCAATGTTGGTTCGCCCAATCCAGTTGGCGCAATGCCATTTTCAACGAAGAATGTTTCAATTTCTGGTGGAGCTTCCGCATGTCGGATTAAACGATAAGAGTTGAAGTTCTCTTGTAATGGACGACCATTCTCAAAATTGAGACTACTATACATGGACGATCCAATTCCATCAATAATTCCGCCTTCTATTTGGTTAAGTGCACCCTCTCGATTTATTACAATACCACAATCAACAGCGCACCACACTTTCTTGATTTTCAGTTCATCATTGCTATTCTTTTCAAGATCAACAACTTCTGCAACGTAGGAGTTATGGCAATAGTAGACTGAAACTCCACGATAAACACCTGGAGTTTCGTTATCCCAGCCGGACTTTTCTCTTACCAATTTTAAAACACCAGCGTATCGCTCAGCATCGTAATCATTGTTTTCTCCCACAGGATTGTTGATGGCACGATCAAAAAGCTCTAGTCGGAAATCGATCGGATCTTTTCCAGCCGCTTCTGCAACCTCATCAATGAAAGAGTTTTCTGCACCAGCAGTAAAATGTGATCGAGGCGCGCGCCATGCACCTGTGGAAATATTTGTTGGAACGCTCACATTTTCTGAACCATAATTTTCAATCGCTCCTGCCGGAAAACGATTATGGAACAATGGACTGCCAGGAATGCCTGTTCCTTTAGCATACCATCCGGTTAATTTGTTGTTTTGATCCAAAGAGGCTCGATACTTAACTCGATACATTGGGCGATAAGTACCTTGAGTCATGTCATCCTCTCGGGTATAAACCAATTTGATAGGAGCTTTTGCTTTTTGCGAAATAGCAGCGGCTTCCACACCAAAGTGACCATATAATCTTCGACCAAATCCACCGCCCATGCGCGTCATTTGGATGTCAATTTGGTCTAAAGACATCCCCAGGATATTGGCAACAGATTTTTCTAAATATTCAGGCGTCTGAATGGGACCATTAAGTACAGCCTTTGTGTCCGTAACGTTAGCGTAGAAATTCATGGGCTCCATCGTGTTGTGAGCCATGAACGGTGCACTGTAAACACCTTCAATTACTCTTTCGCCATTAGCAATCGCTCTCGTAGGATTTCCATCTTCTCTTCTTACATCTCCCTTAGCTTCGATGGCATCTAACAATTTTTGTTCATGATCTTCGCTGTTTTCAGCAGGAGTATCACTAACCCATTCCACATCTACCGCTTTTTTAGCTTTCATCACTTGCCAAGTAGATTCTCCAACAACCGCGATTAACTCGGTAAAAGCATTGGTGTCTGACCATTGCTTTTCTGACGGTTCTGTATTTACTGTGAAAACATCTCTAATGCCTGGCATTGCTTTCGCCTTACTGGCATCCCAGTTTTTGAGTTTCATTCCAAAGGCCGGAGGATGAATGATCATTGCAGTCAACATGTTTTCCTCATCCACATCCAGACCAAATAATGGCTGCCCGGTAACAATTTTCTTCGCATCAACATTTTTGATATCCGTACCAATCAATTTGAAATCCTTAGGATCTTTTAACTCGACTTCTGCAGGAACTTCAATCAATGCTGCGGCACCAGCCAATTCACCATAACCAGCGGATTGGTTGCTCGCTTTGTGGTAAACGACTCCTTTATCGGTTGTCAATTCGCCCACTGGCACATTCCAATTTTTAGCGGCTGCTTCCATTAGCATTCGACGACCGGTAGCTCCAGCCATTCTCAGGCCTTCCCATCCTTGACGTATTGACTGACTTCCGCCAGCCAACTGCCGACTGTATTTAATTAGGTTCAAATCGGCTTGTTCAACGATTACATCTTTCCAGTCTATGTCCAGTTCCTCCGCAACAATCATCGGCATAGCAGTTTTCACTCCTTGACCAATTTCCGGATTTGGTGAATAAAGAGTCACTACTCCATTATCGCCAATTTTGATGTAAGCATTGATGTCAAACCATTCGCTTGGTGGTGCTTTGATTTGCTCTTTTGGTGAGGTACAAGATGCAAGCCAGCTAAAACCAAGCATCATCCCACCACCTGCTGCTGTTGATACTTTTAAAAATGATCTACGATTGATCTGTGTTGATATAAGTGTCATAATTGAAGTCTTTAGGATGGATTAGGACATTTTTTCAGCGGCGGTTTTGATCGCCTTATTGATTCGGACATAAGTTCCGCATCTACAGATGTTTCCGTTCATAGCCGTTGCTATTTCTTCATCGGTAGGATTGGAATTTTTGTCGAGAAAAGCTGCAGCGTTCATTATTTGCCCGGCCTGGCAATAGCCACATTGTGGAACGTCGTGTTCTAACCATGCCTCTTGAACCGGATGGTCACCGTTTTTAGATAATCCTTCGATAGTGGTCAATTCCATGTCGTTTACCGCTGAAATAGGAAGTTGACAGGAACGAATGGCATTACCATTAGCATGAATGGTGCAAGAACCACATTGAGCAATACCACATCCGAATTTTGTCCCAACAAGTTTTAAATGGTCGCGCAACACCCACAAAATAGGAGTATCCGAATCGACATCTACTTGATGAGTTTTGCCATTTACTTTGATAGAATATGAGGCCATTTTGATTTTAGATTTTTTAAGCACTACAAAATAGTGAATTTCCAGTCCAATGTCCACAGAAATAATGATGATTGGCACATAAAGCTGATTTTGCTCGACAAACGACACGCGTTCTGCTATTTTGAATCGACGGATTCATATATGGATTAAAATGGGCACGTTAAATTCGTTACTGAAACCAATGGCGCTAGATTTTCTGATATACAATGAAACCAGGAAGGGTTTACCTAGATAATAATGCAACAACCCCTGTTGATCCGCGGGTTTTGGAAGAAATGCTTCCTTTTTTCAATGAGCGTTTCGGAAATGCCGCAAGTAGAAATCATGCATTTGGGTGGGAAGCTGATGAGGCAGTTCAACATGCGCGGGAGCAAGTGGCTGAACTGATAGGTGCTAGTCCAAAAGAGATCATTTTCACCTCCGGTGCAACGGAAGCCAACAACCTTGCGATTAAAGGAATTGTGGATTTGTCTGGTGAAGAATCTAAACATGTTATTTCTTGTCAAACAGAACATAAGGCTGTTCTAGATCCATTGCACCAGTTAGAGATTGCAGGTGTCCAGGTTACTTATTTACCAGTGGATCAAGACGGGCTAATTGATTTGGCAGAACTTGAAAAAAAGATAACTAATCAAACAGTCCTCATTAGCCTCATGTATGCCAACAATGAAACTGGTGTCATCCAACCGATCAAGGAGATTGCGGCATTGGCCAATAAATACAACGTTCCCTTCATGAGTGATGCAACCCAGGCTGTTGGTAAAATTCCGTTGGATGTGGATGAGTTGGGTATCGATTTGATGTCATTTTCAGCTCACAAAATGTACGGTCCTAAAGGGGTTGGTGCTTTGTTTGTTAAAAAAGGCGTAAAAATTAGTTCTCAGATTGACGGTGGAGGACACGAGCGGGGAATGCGTTCAGGGACATTGAACGTACCAGGCATCGTTGGATTTGGAAAGGCTTGTGAACTTTGCCAACAGCAAATGTCAGATGATGAAAAGCGGCTGAAGAAATTGCGAGACCAGTTGGAACAACAGTTATTGCAACTCTCTGGAACACATGGAAATGGGCATAATGAGCAACGACTGTCTCACGTGAGTAATCTTTCCTTTGAAGGACTTGACGGAGAAAAACTGTTACTTTCTTTAAATGAAATAGCTGTCTCTCAAGGTTCAGCTTGTACCTCAGCCACTGTCGAACCTTCGCATGTCTTAAGGGGAATGGGAGTTTCTGATGAACTTGCTTTTGCTTCGCTTCGTTTTGGATTGGGTAGATTCACCACCAAGGAAGAAATCGATTTTGCCATTGAAAAAATCAGAAGTTCCGTTATAGAACTAAGAACTTGATGCGAGAGATAAAAGCCATAATAGATTCATACGATGAAATCATCAAGGCTGGTAAAAAAGCGATCTTGGCGACCGTTGTTCATGTGGAGGGCTCATCCTATCGGCGGCCAAGTGCACGAATGTTAGTGGATGAAAATGGGATCACTACAGGCGCAATAAGTGGAGGTTGTCTGGAAGGAGATGCACTAAGGAAAGCGTTGTATGCCCTCGTTCAAGAAAAAAATACATTGGTGACTTATGACACCAGTGACGAAGAAGATGCGATTGTGGGAGCTCAACTTGGGTGCAATGGAATCATTCAGGTGTTGTTTGAACCCATTGTAGAAAATGATGAAAGCAATCCCATTTCTTTAATTCGAAATGCAGTTGAAAGCAGGAAAGCATGTGTGCTTATCTCTTTATTCAATCTACATAATAAAAAAGGCGATCAGCTTGGGACTTCCATATTGATTGGAGAAGAAACCGTCGGGTCAATAGTGAACAGCAAAATGTCGGAGCGAATTATTGCTGATGCGGATCAGGTAAAAAAGGAAAAGATTTCGCTTTTTCGTGAGTATGTGGATGGCGATACGCATCAAAATGTATTCATTGAGTATTTCGCGCCGCCTGTATCGCTCGTGATCGTTGGAGCTGGAAATGATGTGCAGGGATTAGTAAAGATCGCAGAAACTTTAGGTTGGAATATTTATGTGGTAGATGGCCGTCCTACTCATGCGAAAAAAGAACGATTTGTCTCTTCTTGTCAGGTGATCGTTTCCAAACCAGAAAAAGCGCTTGAGAATATTCCCATTGATGATCAAACGGCATTTGTATTGCTGACGCATAATTATAATTATGACCTGGCTGTATTGAAACGCCTATTAGATCATGATCAAATTCCTTACATCGGGATTTTAGGACCGAAGAAAAAATTCAATCGGATGTTGGATGATTTGGAGGTTTCAGGAAATCTTCCTGATGAAAAACAAATGGCAAAGATTTATGCCCCGGTAGGCTTGGAAATAGGAGCGGAAACACCGGAAGAAATTGCTATCTCTATCCTTTCAGAGATAAAAGCCGCTTTATCAGGTCTGTCTGGCCACTCATTGAGAGATAAGGAACAACCTATTCATTCCAAGGATAACACCCAATTTGATACGGTCCATTTATGAGCATCGGATTGATCATTTTGGCCGCCGGTGCCTCAACTCGATTGGGAAGACCCAAACAATTATTGGAGTATCGGGGAAAGCCATTGTTACAGCACACCATTGACCTTGCTGCGGAGCTACGTTTTGATTCTTCAGTTGTCGTATTAGGAGCAAATGCCGGAGAGATTAGTGAAAAAATAGATATGCAAACCCTGGACACTGTTATCAATGAACAGTGGGAAGAAGGTATGGCAAGTTCCATCCGATTAGGTCTCTCGCATCTTGGAAAGAAAGAATCCAACTTAGAACACACGCTAATTCTACTCTCCGATCAACCCTATCTCACTATTGATGTGCTGAATGAGCTATTGAAAGTGCAGACAGATTCCAAATCCATAGTTGCTTGTGGGTACAACAACCAGGTAGGCGTTCCTGCTGTATTTAGTCATCACTTCTTCGAAGACCTGATGAGATTGATTGGAGATAAAGGCGCTCGAGGAATCATTGCTCAAAACATGGATTTCGTTTCAACCGTGCCGTTTGTTGGTGGTGAGATTGACGTAGATACAGAGGAGGATTATGAAGGATTGTCTAAGTGACAATGATTCCTGAGAGAGTTTCGATAATTCTGAGCAATCTTGAACACGAACTGGGAATATTTAGTAGTTAGTATTTTAGTGCATAAACGACTGCTAGTATGAAGAAGGTAATAGGTAAATATCTGTTTGAGGTTGTAGTGATCTTCATTGGTATCACCGCATCTTTTCTATTCGAAGAATGGCGACAAGGTAGGGAAAAGGATGAAAAGGCTATAGCAATTATGAAATCGCTCGTGGTAGAATTGGAACGCAACGATTCATTCATCATGGCAATTGATACATCGTATATAGATCTTAATGCTTCAATTGAAAAGATGCTTAGGAGAGAAGAGATCTTGGCAGAAGAACTGTCTGAAGTGACCTATATGTTATTGGAAGGAATTACTCAGATTAGGTTGAAAGACATCTCATCTTTCATTCATGGATTTTCTTCGGCAGACCAACTCAATATACTTAACAGGAATAAGGAAATATTTAGGTATTTAACCTACATGGAAAGTTTGTTAAATGAGCATGAACTAATTTCAAATGATATTGGTGAATATGCCTCAGAGAAAATTTGGCCCTTGCTCCATTCCTATGGAAAGACCGATAATATAATTAACTACCAAAAAGATTTTTTGGACCTTGAAATAGCTAATTCATCAATAAGGAATGAAAATAGTGAATTGATGCTGAATGAGGAGTTTGTGCAATATCTGAAATGGTCACAATTTAAAATACTGAGACTCATGCAAATCAATGGAGCCATTCATAGGCAGGTAGATAATATTGTACAGGAATTGAATAAAGTCATAGAGCAATCATGAATTTTTTGCAGGTGTAACACTTCACTAAAACAGATAAACCCTATACATGTCTCCCTTCTTAAAATCACTTTGGTTCGCTGGAAGTTCAATGAATCCCTCTGCTTCAGATAGACTGACCAAATCTCCAGAACCATTTCCTCGGAGCGATTGCGCTTTGACTATTCCTTGCTTATTAGGTAATGCGACGTGAACGAAATATGTCAATTCTTTTGGAAAATGGATGTCTTCGGCTAATTGGGCATGAATAGTGTTCGAAGGAAGTCCTAATGAAAGATTCAGCCAATGTCGGCAATAGACAGAAAAGCAAGCGATGGTGGAAACAGGATTCCCTGGAAAACCAAAGACAGTGACTTTGTCATTGCTGCCAAACCACAACGGCTTTCCAGGACGCTGTTTGATCCGGTGGAAGTGTTTTTTGACACCATGACTTTCCAGCGCTTCAGGAATAAAATCTTTTTTCCCTTTCGAGACACCACCACTCAAGAGGATCAGGTTGAAATCAGAGAGAATCTTATCCAGCGCCTGTTTGATTTCATCTAGTTCATCGTTGATATGGAACAATTCAAATTCCAGTCCTTTGTCATTTAGCAGGGAACAAAGCGTATAGACGTTCGACTTTCGGATTTGATGTGGTAATGGTGTTTCTTCTGGCTCAACCAGTTCATCACCGGTTGAAATGATGGCTACTTTCGGAAGCTTTTTGACTTGTACTCTTGTTTTTCCAACAGACGTCAGAATCCCGATATCCCCATGACTGATTCGCTTTCCTTTCTCAACCAACACAGCTCCTTCTTCTGCATCTGTGCCCGTAAGATGAATGTTCATCATTTCAGTGACCGATTCGGAATGAACTGCAGCAATTCCATTTTCGATGGTCACATCCTCGTAACGGATCACCACATTGGCGTTTTTGGGAGCAACAGCTCCCGTCATGATTTCCATGCATGATCCCAGCTTCAGCTCTTGTTGAGGTGCTCCAGCGAATTGTTCACCTGTCACTGGAAAGGATCGCCTACCAGAATCCCAATCTTTCAAAGCGATACAAATTCCATCCATTGTAGCCCTGTGAAAGGGCGGGAAAGGCCGATCGGCCAGGATGTCTTCATCCAGCACTCTTCCTTTTGCATTGGAAAAATGAATCTCTTCAGATCCCAAATCCGTGGAATGTTCCCCGATAATTTTTAATGCTTCTTCTACTGAGATCATGACGTATAATTGAATTTTTCATTAAGAAATGAATACAAATAAATTTTCGGTCAGATACTGACCCCAAAGCCATGTTGCAAAACTATTCTTGTTCCAACGTAAAGAACCAACAATGCCGTCAAACTTCTGATCCATTTCAGGTTCATTTTCACCGAGAAGTTTGAACCAATCAAGCCTCCCAAGATCACCGCCAAAATGATTTTTCCAGCAAACAGGAAATTTAATTCAAATGTTTGAGCGACTATCAGACCAGCGACACCAGCCAGTGAATTTGCAAGGATAAAAACAGAAGCGAGCGCCGCAATGGTTTTGGCGTCTTTCCACCCAATGAGGTTCAGTGTGGGTGAAAGAAAAATGCCACCGCCAATGCCCACCAGACCTGAAAGAAAGCCTATGCTTCCTCCCAATGTTATTCGTTTTGATAAGTTAAGCGTGCTATTAATCACATTTCGGTTGAGGTTTTGAAAGATCAATGCAAATGCAGCCAGAATCAAGGCAACACCCAACAGAATAAAAAAAGTACCTTCGGAAAGTTGCAACCTGGCCCCCAGAAATGCCAATGGAATGCTAACCAGTACAAAGGGCCAAAATGCTTTCCAATCGAATATTCTCCTCCGTATGTAATAGGAAGTCCCTATGGAAACCACAGCTATATTCATGACCAGCGCCAATGTACGGATTTCGTAAAAATCTGCCAGTATCAAACTTAGAATGGCCAGATAGCTGGAGCCACCGCCAAACCCAATGGATGAATAGAATAGCGCAATCAGGAAAAATAGAACAAGTAGCAGATACTCGTTCATCGTGAGTTGTACCCTCCTTTCACCTGATGAACGATGGTGTCTGAAAATGAAGATTTTAGGAGCATGGTTGCTTGCTTGGTTGTAACTCCACGCTGACAAACGAGTACGACCTCTTTGCTTTCGTCAGGACTAAAGCCTGGTAACATTTCCATGGGAACGTTAATGAAGCGGTCATCGTGCCTTTCCTTGTACATGGCTGGTGGCCGTACATCGACAAAGTGATAGCCTTGGGTATCCAGTTCGTCCAGTTCTTGCCAGGTAAGAAGGCTTTCTTCTACCGGAGGTGCTTCCTTTTTTTGATCCTTCAGGGGATTTTCTGCCAATTGAAAAATGTGATGGCTCGTATTGAGTGCATCCACGACCAACAACTTTCCTGCAAGTGCGTCTCCGATTCCCGTCAATACTTTAACAGCTTCCATTGCCTGGTAGCATCCGATGATTCCTGGTAGCACACCCAAAACCCCGATTTCATTGCAGTTTTCAACTTTGGCCGAATCATCTGGGTAGACATCTCGGTAGGATATACCGCCTTCATAATTGAAAACGCTCACGTGACCCTCATGACGATACAGCGCTCCGTATACAAAGGGTACTTGTTCTTTTACACATGCATCGTTAATGATGTAGCGTGCTTCAATGCTGTCCGTGCAATCAACCACAACACTTGCGCCTGCTACCAAGCTTGAAGCATTTTCCTTCAAGATCATCTCCTCTACGGTGACCACTTTAACTTCAGGATTGAGGTTTTTGATGTAGTTATTCGCTACAGCCACCTTTTTCTTTCCTACATCTTCATAGCGATACATGACCTGTCGCTGGAGATTGCTCAAGGAGACGATATCTTCATCTACGAGTGTCAATTGTCCCACACCCATACCAGCCAGGTATTGCATGACCGGAACACCTAACCCTCCAGCACCAACGATTAGCACCTTCGCCTCAGTCAACTTTTGCTGACCGCTCGGACCGAAATCCGAGAGAACGATTTGCCTTTGGTAGCGTTCGGTGTTCATTTGATCATGGATTTGGCTTGTTCGAATTCTTCCGGGTTGTTAGCATTGTAAAGTTCCAGGTCGTCTTGCGGATGAACCAGTTCAATATCGTTTTGGATAAGAAATTTTCGTGGACATCCTTTCTCATTCACCAGGAGGTGTTCTTTTAGCGCCTCCATGGAATGCGGTTCCCAGATAGCGACTAAAGGCTCAGGTAATCCATTTTCCCTGGTTGCAAAAGCTGTAGCCATTTTGGAGGTATTTCTTGCAGCGATCAACTGGTAGATCGTTTCCTCCGTCACAAAGGGAAGGTCTACCGCCAGCACCAGCCAGGCTTTGTTCGGATGAGCAGCCATGGCACTGAGAATTCCGTTGATCGGGCCTTTGGTAGGGAAAGCATCTTTTATTGTCTGATCAGTGAATGAAACACTTTGATCTTCTCGAACCGAGATAAATGTATTCGGAAGAATCCCTTTGACCAACTCGT
This sequence comes from Cyclobacteriaceae bacterium, assembly GCA_028284125.1. Taxonomy (GTDB): domain Bacteria; phylum Bacteroidota; class Bacteroidia; order Cytophagales; family Cyclobacteriaceae; genus Ekhidna. Next base: position 128,653 of record JANQSI010000023.1, on the reverse strand, counting down.
ACATAAATTCTGCTTGAGGTTTCCCGTGATACTCCAGCGAGGATTTATCGGTTCCCATGCGGGAGCTTTGTCCGCCCATGAGGATGAGGCCGTGTAGGTTTTCTATTCTAGTTTCCATGAAAAAATCTTGTTTGGTTGAATGAGGAAAATCTAACTGGCCTAACCAATGAAGGTTTGGATTGAACAACCCACCCTGAGTCACCCTGAACTCGATTCAGGGTCTTCAGCAGAGAGTTAACGGAAGATGCTGAAATGAATTCAGCATGACTTTCGATTATACATCTACTTGTTCTACCGTTCAAAATCTCTTTTCCCTCCTTTCTTCTGCATCAGCTTTGTAGGCCCCAACACAATATTATGTGATAGCGCCTTGCACATATCATAAATACATAAAGCTGCTACAGAGGCTCCGGTCAATGCTTCCATTTCCACTCCGGTCTGGCCTGTGGTTTTTACAAAACAGGAAATCTCAAATCCATTCTCAATGGGATTGATGTCTATTTCGACTTTTGAAATTGGGATATTGTGACAAAGCGGAATGAGATCAGAGGTTTTTTTCGCGGCACCTATACCAGCCAGCACCGCTGTTTGAACAAGGTTGCCTTTTTTCGTATTGAAACCATTCTCTGAAACGACAGAAAAAGCCTCGACGGGGAATTCTACTCGGGATTGAGCCATCGCTATTCGCTCGGTGATGTCCTTGCCAGACACGTCCACCATGTGGACATCTCCGTCTTTATTGATATGCGTTAGTTCGTTGCTCATCCGCCCAATTTTGTCATGGATAAATAGGTCTTTTCGTTCTCATCCGCTGCAGCAAAACCATCTTTTGGCTTCTTCAAAACAGCTTCCTTCAAAGCAGCTTGTATTTCTTCTTCTGATGAACCGCCTCGTAGCAGATCTCTGAGGTTCAGTTGGTTTTGTCCGTACAGACAGGTTCGCACCTCGCCGGTAGCGGAAAGTCTTAACCGATTGCAATCCCCACAGAAAGTCCTACTGAATGATGGAATGACTCCAAAATTTCCCCTAAAGCCTTCGATGTGATAATTCTGAGAAGTTGAAGAAGGCTCGTCAATCAATTTCGTGTATTCATAGCTTTCAGAGATGATCCCAAGTATACTTTTGTAATCCAAAGTGCGACCAAGTTCTTCTCCGGACCCATTGAAAGGCATTTCTTCCAAGAAGCGAACCGAAACCCGATGCTTCTCTGCAAGATTAAGCAGTGGAAGTACCTGATCCTCGTTGGTTCCGGACATCACCACACAGTTGATTTTGAGGTTAAACCCCCGATCTATCATTTCATAGAGCGTTTGTTCTACTTCGTCAAATTCATCTCGACGTGTGATCTCATGAAATTTCTCCTTATCCAGGCTGTCCAGACTGGCATTGACATCTTTGATGCCCAATTTCAAGAGTTCCTCTAAATGCGGTCGAATCAGGGTAAGGTTGGAGGTAATGCTGATCTTTTCGAGAAAGGGTTTTGCTGCCAGCCTTCGTAAAAAATCAATCAGATCAGCCCGGACGAACGGTTCACCACCCGTAATCCTGATCTTGTTAATTCCTACACCGCCCAGGATATCAGCAAGGTCCAACAATTCTTCATAGGTCAGTAGTGTTTCTCTGACAGCAAATTTGAGTCCTCGTTCTGGCATGCAATAGGTACAGCGAAGGTTGCACCGATCTGTGACTGATAACCGGAGATAGTTGATCTCTCTTCCGAATTTGTCTTGCAGCTTTTCCATATCAAGGAGTTTGTGAAACCCAATGACTGCTGTCGGTGAAAAATTCTTTTTTCCAGATGGGTACGGTCTTTTTCAATTCGTCAATGAGAAATTGGCAAGCTGGAAATGCCTCTTTTCGGTGTGCTGCAGCCACACCAACTACGACTACCGGATCTCCTATTTGCTTTTCACCAACGGCATGAATCATAATGGCTTTTTCTAATCCCCATTTTTCAATGGCCGTCGTTCGGATTTTTTCCATTTCGGAAATAGCCATCGTATCATAGGTATCGAAATTCAGCTTGGTAACATCATTTCCTAAACTATGGTCTCGAACAGTACCGACAAAAATGCATGTGCCACCAGCAGCCGGGTCAGCCAGCTGTTTGTATACCTCGTTGAGGTCGATATGTTCTACTATTTGTACCAAAGGCTTTTACCCTCCTGATACTGGTGGGATCAAAGCGATCTCATCGCCCGAACTTATTGGGTCTGGGTCGTGCGCATACTGCGTGTTGACGGCTATTGCTACCGTCGACCATACAATGGTGGGGTACTCGTTGCGTAAGTATTCACGTAGTGATTTTACATCAGTCATCTCCTTATTTACCAACAACTCCGATCCAAGTACCTCCTTCACCTGACCAAAAGCTTTCACCACTATCATATATAAAGTAAATATACGGGCTGATTTTGTTTGCGGTAGGCATTAAGCTGAAATTTGTCCACATTTTGGGTTTGCAACCCCCTTTTCCAACCGCCTCCAAGCTAATCAGGTGACTTTCAAAGCCACTCCTTTGGGCTAGCTAGTAATCCATCTTACCAAAAAAGAAGGTCTTTTAAGAAGCTAGAAACGTTTTGAGATTGGAATAGAAACCTAAAAGTTATGAAAACTCCAATTTCCAAAATTACTACCGTATTTGCTCTGGTCTTTTGCACTATTTTCTCTACAAATGCTCAAACCGGCGATTTGCTCCCATCTGAAGTTCTAGCGTTAATGTATCAGGAAGTAAACGAAAATCCTGATAAAGGACGTCTTGAGAACACCAAACGATTTGGTGAGCGAGTCAAAACGGAAAACCTCGATTTGAGAGAACAGTATCTACTAGGAGAGGTCTATTTCTGGAATCTTCAACCTAATGAAGCAAAAGCAGCATTTTCTAAGGTGCTCGATTCTAATTCACTATACGCTCATGCCGCTCGGCAAAGAATATGGATCATCAATATCAACGGGTTTGGTTTGTTTGATGAAGTGGAAAGTGATTTGAAGGATTACATGGAAAGCGTCAATGCTGATCCTTCAGATCGATTTGGGAGTTCATATGGTATATCACTATTGGCTAGAAAATACCTTAAGGATGGAGAGCACCAGAAGCTGGTTGATCTTATTGATAAAGAGCTCGATCGTCTGGATTTTGATGGAGCATATACCTCTTATCTTCTTCCAATCAGATATGCAGATTCATATGTAAATGTGGGTAAGCAGAAGGAAATACGGAAGAAAATGAAAAGCATTCGCGATGGCTTATCCAAAACTTTAGATCAAAGGAAAGATGCAATCCCTGAAAAAGATTTCTCGCATACGGAGTATTGTAGCACGGTGAGTAACATGCTTACTGCTGCAACCGAAAAATTGGGGTATGCTCAGTTGAATGAAAAGTACGAGAACATCATTAAGCGATTGGATCAGTTTCTTGAGGAAAGTTAGTAGGATCCACGAACTCTGAGGAACTTCAAGAATCATTCTACTTTGTAGAAGTAGTTAACTGAAATTTTCTTTCTGCCAATCAAATTCGTCTTATAATTATTTTCTAATTGCAGGTAAAATGAAACTCTTTTACATTTGCCTCGTATTAAACCTGCAATTAGAAAATAACAATGAGTACCAGAAATAACATTGGAGAGTTCGAAGAGATCGTCATGCTCACTATTGGCATCCTCAATGAAGGAGCATACGGACTTGCAATCAAAAAAGAAATCGAATCTCGTCTCAATCGAAAAGTAAGTATGGGGGCTTTGCATACCGGTCTTTACAGGCTTGAAGACAAAGGTTTCTTGACTTCCAGACTGGGTGAGGCAACCAAAACACGTGGAGGTAAACCCAAGCGATATTTCTCTGTAACCAATGCCGGACAAAATGCTCTCAAAGAAGTGATGGACACGAGAAAGAGTCTTTGGGAAAATATTCCCGAAGGCGTATTTCAGGTATTCTCGACCAAATAGGATGAATAGGCCGAATCACTTTCTAAGAAAAACCCTAAATCTCTGCTGTCCTTCACGTCGGTTAGATGATGTGCAAGGAGATTTTGAGGAGTTATTCGCGGAAAGGGTGGAAGAGAAGGGTCGAGTCAAGGCGAACATTTATTTTCTGATGGATGCACTATCCTTAATTCCTTTAAAAATTTCAAAACGCTCAAATACAATGGGATCACTTTTTAAATCATATATCAAATTGGCCATTAGACATTCATGGAAAAACAAATGGTCCATGCTCATCAATGTTGTAGGATTAAGTTGTGCCATAGGTGTCTGCATTTTCGCTTATACTTTCCAGGCCTATAACATTGAATTCGATTCTTTCTACCCCAACACAGAAAAGATCTATCGGATACATGCAATGACTATAGAGAATAACCGCGAGCGGAGGAATGAACTTTCTCCGCTAGCAATGGATAACAATCTACGAAACGAGATCAGTGGGATAACCAAAGTAAGCAGCTACTATGATCGATTAATGACTATTAAAAGTGGAGCCGATTTTTTTGAAGATGGAGTAGCTGTGGTTTCCACTGATTTCTTTGAGATGTTTGACATTCCACTCTGGTACGGTTCTTTCGCAGATCTGGGAAAGCGCCCAATGGTCTACCTCACAAAACCCTCTGCGAAAAGATATTTTGGCAATGAAATGGCGCTGGGAAAAGAGTTGACGATCTATCTGAGAAACAACCGAAGGCTAGACGTTATAGTCGGAGGTGTATTTGAAGATCTACCATTAAATACCAGTTTTTATTTCGGAGTTCTTATAAACCGGGATGATTATTTCAATTCACTGAATATTGAGCAAAACGATTGGGGAAACCAGGCTTACGTGGGTCATTACTTAGAGATAAATCCAGGGCAAGAAGAGGAAGTTATTTCCATTATTAATTCGTATATCGGCAGACAAAATGAAGCCCATGAAGAATTCAAAATAGATCATTTCGAGTTGGTTCCTTTTAGAAGTTCTTTGATTTCAGAGGATGAATTGACGCGATCTTATACCAATGATCGGCTTCCCATTTCAGCAACAATGATCCTCGGCGTTTTGGCTTTGTTGATATTTTTTGTTGCATGCTTCAACCTTGCCAACACTTCTATGGCATTGATTGCCAAAAGACTTAAAGAAATAGGTATTCGTAAAACATTGGGTTCACGAGGTAAACAAATCTTCATTCAGTTTCTGTTTGAGATTGGGATGATAAGTGCCATATCCTTCAGTATTGGGATGTTGATGTCCAATACGATCTCGAATGGATTCATGAGCCTTTTTGAAGGTGAGTCCTTTTTGCTTAAAGATGTTAACCTGCTGGGTATATCACTTTTTGCTGCTTCATTCCTCGTTTTCACTACTTTGATTTCAGGCTTACTTCCAGCTTTATACGCATGGAAATTTCAGCCGGTCGCAATTCTTAGAAAGTCGGTAAAACTTAAAGGTGTCAGTTTGTTGAATAAAGTGCTGACCGTGGCTCAGTATAGCATTTCAATTACCATTTTAGTCACAGCAATCAGTTTTTCACTCAACTCCGATTTCTTGGATCAATTAGAGTTGGGCTATCAAAATGAAGGAATTATTCACTTGCCCGTGACAGACTCAACTCACCATGTCACAATAAAGCCAAGGATAGAACAAATACCTGGTGTAAGTATCTCAAGTACACGTCACCACCTGGCAAACTATGGACGTTTCAGCGACGAAATCATGCTTGAAATGGATACATCTAATTATGACGTGCGCTACTATTCCGTGGGATCGGGCTATCTGGATTTTATGAATGTGAAGATTACTTCCGGTCGTGGATTTATTGACGATAGTGAATTCGATCGTCAAAATTCCATTTTGGTTAATCAAGAATTCGCCAGACAGTATTTTGAAGGAGAAGATCCTGTAAATCAAGTGGTAAAGGTCGGAGGTATTTCAAAAACCATCGTTGGTGTCACAACGGATATCATCTTCAATGTGTTCAAGAGCTCAGAAGTTCGACCAATTATTTTCGCGCTGGATAGGCAGGAAGAATTACCCCATTTGGTTGTAAAAACCACCCATGGAGATCTCCAGGAAGTGAATGAGAAGTTAACATCTATTTGGAGTGCCAACATAGATGAACCATACCCTGGCCAGTTTCAAAGAGATGTATCGATAGGAAACGGTTCAAGCCAGAGTGACAGTATTTACAAAGTATTCCTGGCTATGGCCATCCTGGGTGGATTGCTCAGCGTCATTGGTATTTTCTCTTTGGCAAAACTCAACATCGCAAGGAGAACGAAAGAAGTGAGCATCAGAAAAGTTCTTGGCGCATCCATTAAAGAACTGATTTTTACGATCAATCATTCATTTACGATTGTACTTTCCGTATCATTTGTTCTTGGCTGTGTTTTAGGTTACTTCATTGCCGATTTTGTTCTCGACACCATTTATTTCTATCGAGTGGAAGTATCTATTTTGGCAAGCGTGGCAAGTGGTTTATTTGTGATGATTGTTTCACTCATCATGATCACGAATGCAGTTTTGGTTCCTGCAAAATCCAATCCGGTTACTGGCCTGAGAGTAGAGTAGCTCTTCATATTTTTTGGTGGCTGATTAATTAATCCATCAGAGTGATTAATTAAACATTTCACTGCTTTTGCATCAAGTCCATAAGTTGACTTTCAAAATTTTTAATTGTGAAAGTTACATTTCAACTGAACGGCGAAAAGCAAACAGCAGAAGTCGAACGAGACACCAAGCTGCTCTGGTATCTACGAGAATATCTGGAGTTAACTGGGACCAAGTATGGATGCGGAATTGCCCAATGCGGGGCTTGTACAGTTCACCTGGATGGTTCTCCGGTTAAAGCGTGTATGACTTTTGTTGCTGCGCTTGAAGGACGCTCGGTGACAACTATTGAAGGCCTCTCGAAAGAAGTGTTACATCCATTGCAGGAAGTTTGGATTGAAGATCAAGTTCCCCAATGCGGCTATTGCCAATCTGGTCAGCTCATGCAGGCAGCCGCTCTGTTGGATAAAAACCCCAAGCCATCATTGAGCGAGATTAAAAAAAGCATGGACCAGGTACTTTGTCGATGCGGCACCTATTACAGAATCAATAAGGCCATTGAAAAGATTGTCGAATCCGAAAGAAACGCATCATGAAAGAAATGACAATCAATCGCAGGAAGTTTTTAAAAGTAGGCGGTGGGCTTACTTTTCTGATAAGCATAGGGTCAATCGGTCAAATGTGCTCCGTTCCTTCACGAAATGGGACAAAAGAAATTCCGGTCAATGCTTGGGTTCGCATTGGAACTGATGGAACGGTCACCATTTATAATCCTGCGGCAGAAATGGGCCAGGGATCAATGACCGCATTGCCTGTAATTGTGGCTGAGGAATTGGAAATAGAATGGGAAAAGGTAAAGATAGAAGACAGTCCAATTGACTCAGATATTTATGGTCATGATGGATGGGGGTTTCGAAATATGATGGCCATTGTAGGGAGCTATGCAGTAGAAGGATATCACATGAAATTGCGCTTAGCCGGGGCTCAGGTGAGAAAGACGATTCAACTAATGGCAGCTACGCTATGGGAAGTCAAACCAAATCAAACACATTGCGAAAATGGGTCTGTGTATCATCGAGGGTCCGGACGTTCTATGAGCTATGGTGAGTTGGTAGAACTTGGCTCCTTGCCTGAGGCTTTGCCTGACGTGACAGAAAAAGATTTGAAGTCTTCCGATGAATTTAACATTATTGGAAGGAGCGTTCAAAGAAGAGATTTCCCAGAAAAAGTGGCTGGTGAGGCTAAGTATTCATTGGACATGGCGGTCAAAGATCGTTTGTATGCGCTTGTAGATCATGGCCCTGTTTTTGACTCTAAACCACGCCTGAAGAATAAAAGTGAAATTATGAATCTGGAAGGTGTCGAGGACATTATGGTTTTGGAAAATGGTGTGGCGGTAGTAGCAAGCACTCTTGAAGATGCGCTGAAAGCAAAAAATCAATTGGTTATAGACTGGGAAGTGGACGCAAAAACCAAAGGGTTCAATAGTGAAAAGGCACTGGGGAAGTATGCGGAAAGATTGGAAAGTTCGGATCTTGAAACGAGAGTAGTAGAGGAAAAAGGGAATGGATTCAGACCTTCCAGGAGTATGCTTAGAGTTTCTGCGGACTTCTACAATGATTTCACTTACCATTCACAAATGGAACCACTTAATGTCACAGTGGCTTTGGCGGAAGACAAACAATCCGCTGAAATCTGGATAGGAACTCAAGCTCCAGATAGTGTTTTAAGGGATGCAGCCAAAACATTGGGGTTGGAAGAGTCAGCTATCACTGTCTACAGATGCTATTTAGGTGGAGGCTTTGGTCGGCGTACTAAACGTGACACCATGATTGAGGCGTGTCAGATTGCGATGAAGGTGACAAAACCTGTCAAGCTTATTTGGATGCGTGAAGATGATCTTGCCGCTGGGATGTTCAGGCCCGCAACCTTACAGCGAATGGAAGCGGCACTGGATAATCGAGGAAGGATTGATTCTTGGAAATATGCTACGATCGGTCCGGGAAGGGCGCTGATTAGCACAGGGTCTGCATTGCCTTTTTATGATATTCCGAATAAGAAAATTGAGGCGAAATATCTGGATGAACCCGTTCGAACATGTTCATGGCGCGCTGAAGGTCATGGCGCGAACAAATTTGCTATCGAGGCATTCGTAGATGAACTCGCAGAAGAAGCCGGAAAAGACCCTGTGGAATTTCGTCGCGAAATGATTTCAGATACTCGAGCGCTCAAAGTGATCGATGAGGTTGTAAAAATCAGTGATTGGGGATCGCCCACTGAAAGTGGTCGAGCTAAGGGCTTTAGTTTTTGTGAGCGAAGTGCGATCACTGCCTGCGTTTGTGAGGTTTCAGTAGACAAAAGCAAAGGACTAATAAAGGTGGAAAAGGTATGGATGGCAGTGGACGCTGGTTTGATTGTACAACCCAACAATGCCATTGCACAAATTGAAGGCGGGATAATTATGGGGATTAGCAGTGTGCTGAAGGAAAAAATATCTTTTAAAGGAGGAGCAGTGGAACAGTCTAACTTCAATGATTACCATCTGCTAAGAAACAGTGAATCTCCGGATCTTATTGAAGTCAAACTTGTAGATTCTCCACTTCCACCAACCGGAATAGGAGAGGCTTCTTTGCCAGCAATAGGTGGGGCAATAGCAAGTGCATTTGCTCGGCTTACAGGTAAAAGACTTTATCATATGCCGTTTCTTCCTGAGAGAGTCAAAGAGGTGTTGGACGAAAGTTGATAATTACGATAAGTTGTAGATCCCACTTGAAAAGCTGGTCAGCACAATGGGAATAAAGCGGGCACTCTTTATCTTCGCGACATCATCAATGTAACCAATGACAAACGAAGAACTGAAAGATTTAAAGGCTCGTGTTAATGCCTTGAGGGGGTACCTTTGACTATGAAGGTCGAAAGAAAAATCTCGAAGAATTAGAACTTGTAACCGCCCAACCAGATTTCTGGAGTAATCCTGAAGAAGCTGAGAAAACCATGAAGAAAATCCGTGTCGCCAAGACATGGACGGATAGCTATGAAAAAGTCGAAACGTCACTTGGAGACGTGGAAACGCTGTATGAGTTTGCTGTTGAAGGCGAAGCTACAGACGAGGAGGTCCAGGTGGAATACGACACTGCCCTAAAGCTTCTTGAAGAGCTCGAGCTCAAAAAAATGTTAAGTGAGGAAGAAGATCAGCTTTCAGCCATGCTCCAGATCAATCCGGGAGCAGGTGGGACAGAAAGTAATGATTGGGCAGGTATCCTCATGCGGATGTACATCATGTGGGGAGAAGCTAATGGATATAAAGTCCGGGAGGTAGATTTCCAGGCGGGTGATGTCGCTGGCGTCAAATCAGTCACGCTAGAATTCGAGGGACCAATGGCCTACGGATATCTGAAATCAGAAAATGGTGTTCATCGGTTGGTAAGAATTTCTCCATTTGACAGTGGGGGCAGAAGGCACACATCCTTTGCTTCCGTTTATGTTTACCCCGTTGTTGACGATTCCATTGAAATAGACATCAATCCATCAGATGTAGAATTACACACTTCCAGATCAGGTGGAGCTGGTGGTCAGAATGTAAACAAGGTCGAAACCAAAGTTCAACTCACCCACAAACCAACTGGAATAGTCGTGGTTTGCCAGGTAGAGCGTTCACAGCTAGCGAACAGAGAAAGAGCCATGCAAATGTTGAAATCTCAATTGTATCAATTGGAAATTGAAAAGCGAAACAAAGAGCGTGACAAGATAGAAGCCGGGAAAAAAGCCATCGATTTTGGATCTCAAATTCGAAATTATGTGTTGCATCCTTACAAGCTCATCAAAGACGCCAGGACTGGGTTTGAAAGGACAGATGTGCAAAATGTTTTGGATGGAGATTTGAACGATTTCATAAAGGCATTTCTTCTCCATCAACAGGAGCCCATGTCGGACAAGTAATCGTCGACTTTAAATTGAAACACATAAGTGAATTGGATTTTCCATAAATGAAACATTATTCCCCGCAGTTTTGGCTGCTTGCACTTAGTTCGTTTCTTTTTTTCGGATCATTCAACATGGTGCTTCCAGAACTGCCAGACTTTATGCGAACGTTTGGTGGTGAAAAGTACATTGGGCTGCATATCACGTTTTTTACCATTACCGCGCTTATTTCCAGGCCCTTCAGTGGGAAGTTAACCGATACTTGGGGAAGAATTCCAGTCATGGTCGTTGGTGCAGCAGTGACGGCTATTGTATCGCTTTTCTATCCTTTTTTCCTTAACATTTATGCTTTCTTATTCATTCGGTTCTTACATGGCTTCTCTACCGGGTTTAAGCCAACAGGTACTGCTGCCTATGTTGCGGACATCACACCGGTAAATAGAAGAGGTGAGGGCATGGGAATCCTTAGTTTCTTTGGGATGACAGGGATGGGAATCGGAAACTATGTTGGCGGTGAAATCGCATTACACTTTTCGATTGACGTGCTGTTTTATAGTAGTGCATTTGTGGCACTATCTTCCGTGTTGGTTTTGCTTGGGATGAAGGAAACTCTCCAGGATAGGCAGAAGTTTTCACCTTCTCTTTTAAAAATCAATTTCTCAGATCTTTATGAACCTACCGTGCTAACTCCGACGATTGTTATGATGTTAGTGACTTTTTCTTTTGGGGTAGCGATCTCACTGGCTCCTGATTTAAGTAAATCTCTAGGTGTGGCAAACAAGGGGTTATTTTTCGCTTACTTCACTTCCACTTCCTTAGTTGCCAGGGTGGTTGGTGGAAAACTCTCAGATCGATTTGGACGAAGGGTCGTTCTTATGGTGGCAACACTTACGCTTGGAACAGGATCTTTTATAACAGGTCTCGCCTCTTCACCATTTGAATTGTTCGCAGGCGCATTAATTCTAGGCGCAGGTTACGGACTTTCTTCTCCGGCAATTTTCGCTTGGGCAACCGACCTTGCACCTCAACAATTTCGCGGGAGAGGTTTTTCTACCGTTTTTATGGCCTTGGAGGTTGGAATTGGCTCTGGAGCACTTCTTGGAGGATTGATTTACAAGGGAGATATTAACAATCTTCCGCTAATTTTTGGCGGCTCTGGCTCGCTCGCATTTCTTGCTTTTATTTATCTTCTTTTCAGAAAAAAGTAAGCAATGCGAGTTAAGATCATTTTTTGGGCATATATCGTATTTTCAATAGCCAATCTGGTGGCTCAAGTGATCCCCTCCGGTGATATGAATCGGTTCACCAAGCCGGTACTTATGCCTTTATTGCTTTTCTACATCTTAGAGTACAGTTCGGGAAGAGTAACACTTAAAACCTTATTGCTTGGCCTAGCAATCTTGCTGTCTTGGTTGGGCGATGTGGCATTACTTTATCAATCTGATCAATTGTTTTTTATGATTGGATTGGGTTTGTTTCTGCTAGCTCACATTACTTACATAGTAGTTCTTAAAAAATCTGCATTTCAGAATATTCGATTTGATGTATTGAAGGTTCTACCTTTTGCATTGTATGCACTTGTGCTTTTTGCCATTCTTATACCCAAAGCTGGAGATTTGGCCATTCCAATTTTCATTTATGGAATTGTAATTAGTATTATGGCAGGAACTGCACGACTTAGAGAAGGAATCACATCGCAGGAAAGCTACAGATGGGTGTTGTATGGAAGTCTACTTTTCGTGGCTTCAGACTCAATACTAGCTATCAATAAATTCTATATGGAAATTCCGGTCGCTGGGTTATGGATTATGTCCACTTACACGGCAGCACAACTGCTGCTCGTTCTGGGTATCTTGAAACATGTGGATTAGTCAGTCGACGTATTTGAAGTAGACCTGACCTAACGCAACATCTATGTCGAACGTCAATAAATTATCAGCGTCAACTTCGTAGGCCCGGTTGACATAAACGTTCTTTTCAACCTCTTCGAAATCCTTTGTCATGCGAATAGAGCAAAGTGGTGAGTCTCTAACATAAATGATGATTGGTGTTTGTTCTTCGGGAAGTACCACTTCCAGGTTTCCTGCTCCAACAGAAGCATCCACCTTGCATGTTTCAGATACTCCTCTCGCAAAATCCAACATCACATTTCCGAATCCAATCTTTGTGATTACATTTTTGGCTCGAGAAAGCTCCATGTGTCTTGCCACAATTGATCCAAAGTCGGCCTTGACATAAAAAGTATCCATTCGGATCGGATTCCTTTCCCCTTTATCATAACCGACTAGAATATCTGCACTACCAGATCTCAGTTTGAATTTCTGAACTGGTGATCCGGTGAGATTTACGTCCGCATTTCCAAAACCGTAATTGAGGTTCAGACGATAAATTTTATCATCACCAAAACTGACCTTCCAGAAATCATTTTCCTCGGTCTTTCGAGACATGGCAAATGTGAATCTGTCGCTGAAGCTTGAAGAGCTGTATTCATCCAGTACAAGCTTTGCGTAGCAAGTGTTGTCGTAGACCTTGTTTTTAAATGACGGGTTGATTTTCTCAAGGTCCGGATTTCCATAAATAGTTAATGGATTTTTGTCTTCAGTTGATTGATTGATAAGGCAATTAGTAGCCGTAGCTTTTAGATAAAAATCCACCGTATCAAAGGTTGGTGAATCCTTGATCATATAAAACTTCTTAAGCTGACTAAACGCACTTACACTCACAAGCAGAGTTACCCCTGCAGTCATTATCAACCGCGACATAGAGGTACGTTACGGAAAGATTATAGTGAGGTTACATTTTGATTAGTTTATTCGAAAAATTCTTTCATTCTTTCGAAGAAACTCTTATCAGTTTTGGATGGTGAAGGTTGGAAATTTGGTGAATCTTTCAACCCCTCGAGAATGGTTTTTTCCTCAGTGGAAAGTTTTTTAGGCGTCCAGACATTAACGTAAACCAATTGATCTCCATGTCCATATCCTTCTAGTGATTTCACTCCTTTTCCACGTAATCGAAGCACTTTACCACTTTGTGTTCCAGCATCGATTTTGATTTTTGCTTTGCCATCTATGGTCGGAACCTCTACGCTTGTTCCCAGTGCTGAATCAATGAAACTTATATACAAATCGTAAATAACATTATTCCCGTCTCTAGAAAGGACTTCATCTTCCACTTCCTCTACAAGGATGAGTAGATCACCAGGAATACCTCCGGCAACCTCATTTCCTTTTCCCGACATAGATAGTTGCATCCCGTCAGACACACCGGCAGGAATTTTAATGGAAATAACTTCTTCTTCCTTTTTGAGTCCGGAGCTGTCTACACCAGTTGCTCTGTTTTCAACAACCTGCCCAGTTCCACCACATACTGGACACGTAGAGGTACTCATCATTTGTCCAAGCATCGTGTTCATCACCTTCCTAACTTGACCTGTCCCATTACAACTAGGACAAGTTTTGAATGTGGTATTTGGATCAACAATTAACCTGTTGACCTTTATTTTTTTCTCCACTCCATTAGCGATTTCCTGAAGTGTGAGTTTCAGTTTTATTCTAAGATTAGTTCCTTTTCTGGTACGTCCTCCTCGACCACCGCCTCCAAAGAAACTTTCGAATGGATTACCACCGCCAAAAATATCTCCAAACTGAGAGAAAATATCTTCCATGTTCATTCCGCCTCCACCAAAGCCACCGGCTGCTCCACCTACACCTTGATGACCGAACTGATCATATCTTCCGCGCTTTTCATCGTTGCTGAGAACTTCATAGGCTTCTGCAGCCTCCTTGAACTTCTCCTCAGCTTCTTTATCGTCCGGATTTTTATCTGGGTGGAATTTGATCGCAATCTTTCTGTAAGCTTTTTTCAGTTCGTCCTTACTGGCAGATCTATCAACTCCTAATACTTCGTAGTAATCTCTCTTTGCCATCTTACTGTTTTGCTCCTACTACAACTTTTGCAAATCGGACCACCGTCTCTCCCAGGTAATATCCTTCTTCTATTACATCCACCACTTTGCCAGCCAATTTCTTTTCTGCGGGGATCTGCGTTATTGCTTCGTGTTTTTCGTCATCAAATTTGTCACCTTTCTTCACGCCCATTTTTTTCAGTCCTTTATTTTCGAGCGTCTTGATCAATTTATTTTGGATCAATTCCACACCTTCTTTGAAAGATTTCCCTTCTTTGTCATCTTCTGAGGCCGCCATTGCTCTTTCCAGATCATCAATCACCGGAAGTAACTCGGACATCAAATCACGGTTCGCGGTGCTGATAAGTTCCAATCTTTCTTTTGCAGTTCTTCTTCTGAAATTCTCAAACTCAGAATACAATCTCAGGTATTTATCTTTTGCTTCTCCGATTTGTTCTTCAAGTGATGGAGGTTCTGCCTTCGTCTCGTTCTCTTCTTCTCCAACTTCTTCCTGCTGTTCTTCCTCTTGTGTGTCCACTTGACCTTCAAGTTCCTCAGTATTCGCTTTTTCTTCTTTTTCTTTCATTATAGTGCCTAATAAATGACTTGAAAGGCATGTCAATTACTTTGCCAATCGAGAAGTGGGTGCCATTATGTCAGGATTAGTTCAACGTCTGCCAAATACGATCTTTCAACTCTTGAATTCCAAGACCAGTAACACTTGAGATGAACATGGTTTTGATGTCTGGTAATTCAGCTTTCATTTCTTCCATCAATTCTTCATCAAGGAGATCAGATTTCGAAATGGCTAAAAGTCTTTGCTTATCTAACAGTTCAGGATTGTGTTTTTCGAGTTCACCCGATAGAATTTCATATTCCTTTTTGATATCGTCTGAATCAGCAGGAATGAGAAACAGCAACATGGAGTTTCGTTCGATGTGCCTTAAGAATCGATTGCCCAACCCTTTTCCTTCAGCTGCACCTTCTATAATTCCAGGAATGTCTGCCATCACGAAGGATTTGTAATCTCTGTATTCTACAACACCAAGGTTAGGTGTTAACGTTGTAAATGGATAGTCAGCGATTTCTGGTTTTGCAGCTGAAACGGTGGCAAGAAGTGTCGATTTTCCGGCGTTTGGAAATCCGACAAGTCCCACATCGGCCAATATCTTAAGTTCGAGAATGATCCAGGCTTCAATACCTTCGATTCCTGGTTGCGCGTATCGAGGCGCCTGGTTGGTGGAAGTCTTATAATGAAAGTTTCCTTGTCCACCCATTCCGCCTGGTAAAAGCACTTGTTCCTCGCCATCTTCTAGAATCTCAACCATCTTTTCATTGGTATCAGCATTCCTGGCGACTGTACCAATCGGAACTTCTAAAATGATATTATCGGCATCAGCTCCAGTTTTTCGAGCGCCTTCTCCCCGACCTCCATTTTCAGCTTTTATGTGCTTTCTGTATTTAAGGTGCAGCAACGTCCACAACTGCGCGTTTCCTCTTAAAATGATGCTCCCGCCTTTTCCTCCATCGCCTCCATCTGGCCCACCTTTTGGGACAAATTTTTCTCTTCGAAAATGCACTGATCCCGCACCTCCATCGCCAGATCTGGAGTAAAATTTTACATAATCAATGAAGTTGGATTCCATACCTACAAGGCGGACACCACAGCATCTATTTTTTCAAAAATCTGATCGATGGAACCTACGCCATCAATGCCATTGAACTTGCCTTGTTTTTCGTAGTAATCTGCGACAGGTGCAGTTTTGTTTTGATACTCTTCTATTCGAACTGCAATTTTTGATTCATTTTGATCATCCACTCTGCCTGAGGTTTTTCCACGATCAAGCAATCGCGAAATCAACTCTGGTTCTGGAACTTCAAGGCTGATCATACCCGATATATCGAGGTTGTAGTTTTTCAACATTTCATCCAGTGCTTCAGCCTGGGCTACAGTTCTGGGAAATCCATCAAAGATGAACCCATTTGCGTCCATGTGGTTTTTGATGGTGTCTTCAACCATGCCGATGACAATTTCATCCGGAACCAATCGTCCTTCATCCATGAAAGATTGAGCTTTCTTTCCAAGCGGTGTTCCTTCATTGAGATGCTTTCTGAACAAGTCTCCGGTAGACAAATGAACCAAGGATCTGGTTGCTATCAATTTTTCACTTTGCGTCCCCTTACCTGCTCCCGGAGGACCGAACAAAACTATATTCAGCATATGTAGTAATTAGTAAAAGGGCGTAAAGATATGGCTAAAAAGTTTCTAAAATATCAAGAATACGGGGGGCTATCAGTAAGTTCGCCAATTGACTTATGGCTACACTGCTAAAATACTTTTCAGTCTATTTTTTGAGCAGCCTCAAATTCGTTTTTGGTCCGGCATTGGGAATTATCGCTTATGACATGCCGGTCATTGTCGTAATAATACTCACGGCATTGGGTATGATGACAACCGTTTACATTTTTACTTTTTTTGGAGATCCGTTAAGGGATTTTTTTAAAAAATTCAGAAAAAAGGAAAGAAAGATATTTACCAGGAGGAACAGGCAATTAGTAGAGGTCTGGAAGAGGTTTGGGGTTCCAGGTGTTTGCCTTCTTACACCATTGATATTAACACCACCTGGAGGTGCCATTTTGATTAACGTGCTTGGCGCTAAGAAATCTCGCATCATCAGATGGATGTGGTTTAGCGCTGTTTTTTGGAGTACAATTATTTGTTTGCTTGCAAGTTATGTCGAGGGTTTCAGAGATTTGATAGAACTCTGATTCAGTGCTAGTTCAAGTAAGATTGAAATCTGTACCAGAATAAACTTAGAAGGCCAATTTTCAGCTGGAATTCCTCCCTCGAGGGAGGCTAGGAGGGTGTTTCTACTTAATTGCTTGCATTAAAAGACACCCCTGTAATCCCCTCAAGGGTATATTTTGTATTTACGCATTTCCATTATTCTTCTTCTATTTCTATATCCTGAATCAATACTCTCTTGGAAATTGCCTTTCCGGTTTTCGTAGCAGCCAGGCCTCCAAGTGCGGTTTCTTTGTACCGTTCTTCCATGCTTTGACCAACTTCTCCCATCGCATCTACACATTCATCTACTGGGATAACAGCGCTTACGTCGGCAAGGGCGATTTGGGCTGAGGAATTGGCAATTGCTGCTGCACTGGCGTTTCGTACCACACATGGAATTTCAACAAGTCCCGCTACTGGATCGCAAACTAACCCCAACATGCATTGAATAGTAATGGCTACAGCATTGAAAATCTGATCATTTGTACCGCCCAGACAGTAGGCTATTCCTGCACTAGCCATTGCTGCTGCTGCACCGGTTTCCGCCTGACATCCACCAACAGCGCCCGCGATCGAGGCTCTTTTTTCCAATATGAGCGCTACACCGGCTCCTAACAACAATGCCTCACAAATTTTTCTATCCGAAATATCATGGATTTCTTGTAACGTGACTAAAACACCTGGTAAGATTCCACTGGCGCCTGCTGTAGGTGCAGCAACTACTCGACCCATACACGAATTGACTTCTTTCGCAGCTAGTGCTCGTGAAATTAGTTTTTGAAATTCAGGAGATAAAACCGCAGTTTCGAATGCCATTACTTTTTTTGCACCGTTGTTGATCATTCCGGAATGAGAAGACATGTCTTCATTCAATCCGGAAACCACTGCATCTTTCATCACTTGAAAAGCGTTCTGAACGCCTTCCCAAATTTCTTCTTCGCTTTTCCCTTTTTGTTCGACTTCAAAATCAATCACCGCTTGATAAAGTGGAACTTTTTCAGCTTCGCAAGCCTTCTTCCATTCACTGAAATTGTCAAATAATAGAGCCATACTACAAAGTTACGAAATGAGCCTTCAATTCGTGATGTCAACGTTAAATGAAGGATTAAATTTGTCGCCATGTCTTTAAAAAACGACCTTTTACTAAGAGCCGCAAAGGGAGAATCGACTGAACGAACGCCAGTCTGGTTGATGCGACAAGCGGGACGGATTTTACCCGAATATCGCGCGGTTCGCGGAAAACTATCTGGATTCAAGGAGCTTGTGGAAACACCAGAATTTGCAGCAGAAGTGACCATTCAGCCTGTTGATATTTTGGATGTGGATGCAGCCATTATTTTTTCTGATATCCTGGTAATTCCTGAAGCAATGGGATTGGCCTATGAAATGGTAGAGAAAAAAGGACCTCATTTTCCAAAGACGGTAACTTCATCCAACGATATCGATTCGCTAAAAGTGGCCGATCCTTCGGAGTTGAATTATGTCTACGAAGCAATCAAGCTCACCAAATCGGAGCTTGATAGACGAGTTCCATTGATTGGTTTTGCAGGGGCTCCATGGACTATTTTCTCATATATGATTGAAGGTGGCGGAAGCAAGACTTTTTCTAAGGCAAGAGGAATGCTATACACCAATCCATCTGACGCTCATCGTCTGCTGGACATGATTACGGACACAACCATTGGGTATTTGAAAAACCAAATAGCTGCAGGGGCCGATCTGATCCAGGTTTTTGATTCTTGGGCAGGAGTTCTTCCTCCTAATCATTACAGTGAGTTTTCCCTAAAATACATTTCCAAAATCTGTGATGCTATTGATGAGGTGCCAATCACGGTTTTTGCTAAGGGTGCATGGTTTGCATTAGAGGAAATGAACGATTTGAGCTGCAACACCGTGGGTCTAGATTGGAACATGAATCCGAATAAGGCTAAGGAAGTTTTGAAAAGCAAAACACTTCAAGGAAATCTTGATCCGTGTGCGCTTTACGGTTCTTTCAGTGAAATCGAAGAGGAGACAAAACGAATGTTATCTCAATTTGAGAATCATTCGCACATTGCAAATCTTGGACATGGAGTGTATCCTGATACAGATCCAGAAAAGGTCAAGTGTTTTATCAACTCAGTGCGAGAATTTAGCTCTCGTTAGCTGGTAGACGATTTTTCTTTTTAGTTCTTCCGGGTCAAATGGTTTAGTAACATAATCATTCATTCCGGCAGCATGTACTTCTCTCCGCACTCTTAACAAGGCTGATGCAGTCAGAGCTATGATGGGTATCTTATTGTTGTTCCTACGAATCTGTCTGGTCGCTTCATATCCATCCAAGATCGGCATTTGCAAATCCATCAAGACAAGGTCATATTCGTTTTCCATCACTTTATCAACTCCTTCCTGACCGTTGCTAGCTACGTCGATTTTTACTCCCCACTTGTTCAGGAACTTGCTTGCGACCATCACATTCATCTGATTGTCTTCAACTAAAAGGATCTTTTTCCCCTTCAATTTCTTATCTGCAAGGTTGTCTTCATAGATTGCTGGTTTTGGTGATCGCTTCACCTTACTGAAAGAAAGTTCGAAAGAAAATACAGCGCCTTTTCCTTCTTCACTGACGACATTTATTTCAGATCCAACGAGGTTTAGGATTCGTTTGATAATTGCAAGACCAAGCCCCGTTCCACCATATTCACGGGTAGTGGACGAACCTGCTTGAGTGAATTTTTCAAAAATCACAGCTTGCTTCTCCCTTGAGATTCCAATGCCAGAGTCGGAAACGATACACAATACTTTCACAGATTTCGCATTATGTCTAACCAAATCCAGCCTTAGTTTTACATGACCCTCGGAGGTGAACTTGAGTGCATTGTGAATCAGGTTATTGACCACCTGATATATCCTGGTTGAGTCTGCCAACACATTCTCGTGGATGCGATCGTCAAATTCTAAAATCAAATCAACTCCTTTTGCTTTGGCTGAAGGCATGTGTGCGCTGATGATTTTTTTAGCCAAATCCCTCAGGTTGACTTCCGTCATTTCGAATTCTATGGACCCAGATTCCAGCTTATTATAATCAAGAATATCATTAATGATATTCGTGAGGTTCTCCGCAGAAAATTTTAATGACTCCAGGCTTTCTATTTGATTTTTCTTTGGCTTGTCATTCATTAGGAAGTGAGAAATCCCAACCACTGCATTTAGCGGCGTTCTGATCTCATGAGAAATCGTGCTTAAAAAGTCTGTTTTGGCCTTGGAGGCTGCTTCTGCCTCTTCTTTGGCTTGCTTTAGAGATGCTGCAAACCGAAAGGAAAGTATAAGCGACTGAAAAAAGAAAAACAGAATGAAGCCACAAAAGGTGAGCAGTGTGTTTTCTCTTGTAGGAGTCAGGTAAATCAAGATCAAATACATTGCCACGACAAAAACGATCCCCGTACTCCCAAGCGCATATTCCGCTCCGAGCCGCCTTCTTTTGAACGCCAACCAATAGAGATAAACCAGGTAAAAAATCGTCAGAACGATGATGAGTAAGTAGGCTTCAACAAGCCGGGTAAAGAATATTGTGGGAGCAAAAAGTGAGCTTAGCGAAAAAATCAACGCAATGGACGCCACTCCAAGTAATATACTTTTATGCGCATCTTTTGGGTAGAGCAGATAGGAATAAACCGCAAAAATTCCTGTGGGTACGAAAAGTGAAATATATTCTGTTCGTATAATGAACTGCCAGGACAAGTCCGGGAATAATGCGTGCAAGGCATATTCACCACTACCCACCATTCGATAGCTGAAAGTGATACAGAATAAAGCAAAATAAAGTACGGACTTTTCATGCTGGCCAAATAGAAATAAACCGAGGAAGAACAATCCTCCCATGATCAAACTTCCTGATAAGAGGAAATCGTAGCTAAAATTAAAGTCACGTTGCGCAACTAGTTTTTTCCTATCTCCCAGCAAGATTGGTTCTCTTATACCACCCTTAATATGTCTGAAATTTGCAATCTGAACTACAAACTCAAGCGTGTCTGTGTACCTACCAAGCGTCAATGTATAAGGAAACCAATCTTCTACAATTGATTCTTTGTCTTTTCCAACTGTCCCATTATTTGAAAACTCAAATCCGTTATAGTACAGTTTGTAAGAAGTGTACATTTCTCCCATTGAAATAGCCAGACTTGGTGTTTTGTCCAGAGGGGGCATGATCACCTTTAATCGATAGGTAGCATAACCTGACGAAGTAAGTTCTTTTCCACTTTCGGTGATTCCATTGTTCCATAACGCAGGAAATGTGTAATAATCCTTCTTGTCTTCCGGCAGATTAGCAGGGTCGGCCAATTCTTCCCAATAGAACTCCCATTCACCAGATAATTCATGAAAGGAATCCGTCAGATCAACATTGGAAAGATCGATTATTCCCTTTTCAGCTTTTTGGCCAAAAGAGTAGAGGCTTAAGGCAAGGAAAAAAATCGATATGAAATACTTTGTCATGGTTGGTCAAACCAATTTAAAGATATTTCTCGAGGATGGAATTTGTTTCGGCTTCTTTAATGAGTTCCTCTCTGTGAATGGGTGTTACTCCAGGTGATTCGCAAACAATACCACCTCCCATGTTAGCAAGTTCGGCTGTCAAAGCCAATGGAAGGTCTAAAGTCAAGCATAGCCCGGCGATACTTATTACAGTATCTCCTGCACCAGTGACATAGATTTGTTTTTTGGCTCGTGCTGGATATTTGCCTTTTTCTTTATCCGACTGATACAGGATACCTTTTCCGCCAAGTGTCACTAACAAGTTCTTGGCCTTAATCTCCTCACCAAGCTTCTTGATGGCACCTTTCAGTTCCTTTTCATTATTGTCTTCAAAATTGATTTCAAGTCCTTCTTTTAGCTCTGTAAGATTAGGCTTGAAAAGTGTCACGTTCTTGTAGCTTAGAAAATTTCGCTGGTTCGGATCTACAGCGGTTGGAATTTTCTTTTTCCTAGCCAGTTTCAGTGTCTCCTTAATTACAACAGAATCAAGCGTTCCTTTGTCGTAATCCTGGAAGATGATCAGATCGCACTCTTCAATCAGATTCTCAATGTGGTGCAAAAGTGCTTTTCTATCAAGCGGAACGATTGGATGAGTATCTTCATAATCCACACGAACTAGGTGCTGAGTTCCTGATAAAATCCTGTGTTTTACGGTAGTTACTCTATTTCCACTCTTGATGATCCCTTTTGTAGCCATTTTTTGATCTCGCAAAAGCTGTCTAAAAATGGATCCGTCTTTGTCGTCACCAACAATTGAACAAAGGATTGGCTTTGCACCCAGGGCATGTACGTTCATTGCGACGTTCGCCGCTCCGCCCAACGTTTTTTCTCGTTTATTGGCAACTAGAATAGGAACAGGAGCTTCCGTTGAAATTCGTTTTGCTTTTCCATAGAGGTAAGAATCAACCATAACATCGCCCAACACCAACACCGTCTTGTCCTTAAACGCGTCAAGTATTTCCTCTATGTTCTTGTATTTCATAGCTTTCAAGGTTGTGAATAAGTCATCTTCGAATGACTATGGGCAAATCACCAACGATTACAATCGTAATATTAGGATAATTTAGCTAATGATTCTTTCATATTGGCAATTGCCGTTTTCAGATCTTCCTCAGAAGCTGCATACGAAAGTCTTAAACAATCAGGATCACCAAAAGCTTCGCCTGTTACAAGCGACACATGTGCATCTTCCAATAAGAATAAGCAAAGATCACCTACACTGTTAATTGTGGTTCCGTTGTAGGATTTTCCAACATAATGACTGACGTCCGGGAAAAAGTAAAATGCCCCTTCTGGCATATTCACTTCAAATCCAGGTATTTCTCTTAATAAGTCATAGACCAACTGTCTGCGTGACTTGTAAGCTTCGGCCATTTCAGCCGTTGCATCTAGTGGTCCATTTAAAGCGGCTAATGCTGCGCGTTGAGAAATTGAGCTATTCCCGGACGTGTACTGCCCTTGCATTTTGTTCGCAGCTTTCGCAATCCAAGTCGGGGCGCCAATGTAACCGACTCTCCAGCCTGTCATCGCATAACCTTTTGAAAATCCGTTCACAGTCACTGTACGATCCAGCATACCATCAAGCGATCCAATGCTTACATGCTTGCCTGAGAAATTAATATGCTCGTAAATTTCATCGGCAATTACTATAATGTCTGAGTGTTGTCTCAATACAACAGCGATTTTTTCCAAGTCGTCCTTCGTAAAAACGGAACCGGTCGGATTGCAAGGGGAAGAAAAAATGACAGCCTTCGTTTTATCTGTGATTGCTGCCTCAAGTTGGTCGGCTGTTACTTTGAAATCATTTTCAAAAGTTCCATTGACAAAAACGGGAGATCCTTCGGCTAGCATAATCATTGCTGAATAGCTCACCCAATAAGGAGTAAATACAATGACTTCATCTCCTGGGTCCAAAATGGACATGAAAACGTTAGCGATGGATTGCTTAGCCCCATTCGAAACTACTATCTGGTTTGGTGAATAGTCAAGGTTATTATCTCGCTTCAGTTTCTCGGAAATAGCTTTCCTTAAATCCAGGTATCCATTTACCGGCGGATAGGCAAAATACTTCCCTTCATTGATCGCATCAATGGCCCCTTGCTGTATGTGTTTTGGTGTCTTAAAATCAGGTTCACCAATGCTGAGACTGATCACATCAATCCCATTTTCCTTCATCTCTCGAGCTTTGGCAGTCATTGCCAAAGTGGCTGACTCAGGGATGCTTGTAATTCGCTTGGAGGGTTGTTCCATCTATTCCTTGGCTTTTTTGAAAGCCCAAAAATAGAAAGAAGAGATAACAACATTGTTATCCATTTGAAGAGAGGTTTTTCACTTATCCGTCTGAATCATCGGAGCTCTTGTCAAGCCCGAATAAAAGCGAAATTCTTAAGGTATCAGCGAGTGGGTGATTCTGTCCTCTAGGGATCAAATACGAGAAATCAAATCCAAAAACCTGGTATCTGAATCCGGCACCTACTGTGAAGTATTTTCTGTCTCCTTTGTTCTTATGTTCTGCAAAATATCCAACCCTGGCAGCAAACACATCACGATACCAATACTCAACTCCTGTCGAGTAAGTCAGTTCTTTTAATTCCTCAGAAAATCCATCTGGAGCGTCTCCAAATGATCCGAAAGTTCCGGACAAAAGCGATCGATTTGGATCCTTGCCACTTCGAATGATATTGTTTCCATTAGCGTCTGTCTGGATTTCTCCAGCAGCGTTGGTTTCATAAATAGGAGGTGTCGGAACTAGTAACTTGTTGATGTCAAAGGCGAACGTGATGGTGTTGTAGGCATCAAGGTTCGTCTTGAAAGCTGACCCAAGTCGAAGATTTCCCGGAATGAAGTTTTCGTTGGCTTCTGAACTGTAAGTGACTTTTTGTCCAATATTCGAAATGTGTGCACCGATCGAAAGTTCTGAATCCTTTCCAGCAAGCAATAGTGGTTTTGTATAGTACCAACCAAAGTCTACCGCGACACTTGTCCCGGCTTTTGCATCAGGTGCACCTGTAATATTTCCTGCGAGGTTGGACCAAATGAATCTAAGCGTAACGCCCAAACTCATGTTTTCCGATAGCTTCCTGGAGTAAGTTCCATCAACGGCAAGTTCACTAGGATTTTCAATGCCTTGAGCATTTGCAAACTCATCGAATAAAGCTATTTCACCCAAATCAAAATATCGCATTGATGCTCCAAAAGCTTGTGTCTGATCAATTTTCTTGTAGAATGACAAATAATTCAATGACATGTCGTCTACAATGTTTCCCAACCATGGAGAGTATGAAAATGAAAAACCTAAATCTGTATCTATGAATGCTAACTTCGCATTATTCCAATGCACACTATTTGCATCTGGACTTGTAGCAACTCCAACATCACCCATCGCAGAAGCTCTACTGTCTGGGGCGAATAATAGAAAAGGTACCGAAACGGTAATCGGTCTGCTCAAACTATCTTGACCAAATAGGAATTGACCATATGATTGAATGGAAACAAATGCTAGAAGAATCGTGAGCGATTTCCTCAGAGGTAGATTCATTCGAATATTTTTAAAAAAGGATTTCAAAATTACAATTTTTAGGTGCAAAATGCCTGATTGCATCTTATAAAGGTCAATAGGACAGGTTACTATTCATTAACAACGAGTTTATTTGAGATTTCTTTCACCGCTCCGTCCAATCTACTTTTTATTATTACTCTGTAGAAATATAGCCCTGTAGGCAAGGGTTGACCGGAATTGGTATTATTAAACCATTCCAGTTCTATCAATCGCTGGCTGTTTTGATAATCGTATGTACCCGAATACATCAGGTCTCCGCGTGTATTGTAAACTAAAAGGGAAACTTCCAAATCCTCCTCTTCTCTATCATGCTCAAATGAAAATGTCGTTTCTCCATACGATGGATTGGGATATGTCCGTGTATTGAAAAGGGAAATAAATGATTCATCTGAAACCACAAATTCTATCTTCTGGGAGGTAAGATTGTTATGGGTATCATACACTTGAATCGTAGCGGAATAATTACCTGGCTCTAAATCCTGGATGGGATAAACTACTGTTCCGCTTTGGTAGGTATCTAAGTCCGCAGAATAAAACTGATTAAGATTTATCGTCTCATCGTTCAGCAAAAGCGTTATTCCTTGTACCAACCCGTTACCAGTTGTTGTGACACCATTTTCGTCACTTATTTTGGCAAAAAGGATGGATGAACTGCTTACAGTAGCCCCATTTCTGAAAGACTCATCGTTTAAATACATATCAACAGTTGGTGCTTCAGTATTTGCTATACTATTTTGATTGGTTCCTCCCATCACAAATCGCATAGAAGAACCTGCAGCATCGATGTTTTGCGTTTCGTCCCACGCATACAAACTCATCTTACCTACATTAAATTGATAAGTGATGGTTTTAGGGACCAGAAAAGTGAATGAAAATGTGCCATTGGTTACCGTTGATTCTCCGCGAAATAACGCATTGTTTCTGACCGTATAGTTGTAAGGCTCGCTTTCCTGGCCTTTTGTTTTAAACGATTGTTTTTCGTCAAAAATGACAATATCCAATGTGCCGTTGAAGTTGGTTTCAGTTTGTCCGTTTCTTTCGATTTGTCCGGTGAATGTAATCTCCTCTAGTGCGCTTAGTGTGTCTTGTTGAGTTGTCAATTCATTAATTGTGATATCCAATTTTGGAAAAGCCGGCAACATCATTGGATCTCCCAGAAGTGTGAAGTTTCGATTAACTGGTCCTTGAAGGCCTTCATTTTTTGTAATCTTTATGATGTCACCCAGGCGTTGTGATTCCCCATTCACTTTCCTGAAAACATTTCTATGGAAGGCCTCATTAAGATCAAAGTTCGTGCTTGCAAACACCGGACGACTTGTTGTGAGTAAAGCGATTGCTCCACCATTTTCATTTAGCAATAGTTTTTCAGCTCCTGACTCCAGCCTCGGATCGTCATAGCGTCCGTACTCACAAGTGGCAGTAATGAAGATCGGCATTTTGTCCAGGTTGGTCAAACTCTCTATCAAATTGTCAGTCAACACCTGTTCCTGCATCCACAATTGTTCATTTCCATGACCAATAAAGTTGATGCTAAATGTTCCTTCTTTAATTCTCGCTTTCAAGGCGCGTGTTGTCTCCGGGGAGAACTCTTCATTGTTGGCTGTCACTTCTTGATTGAACGCATCTAAAAGAATTTTTTCAATTCGATACTGAGAAAAAGTAGTGTCCACCAATTCTGACAATAACTCCGCATGAATGGCGTGTGTGTTTGTATCTCCATCATCAGCCAGATACGCAATTTGATTTCTCCATTTTCCGAGCGTATTTGGACTGGTTGAGTAATAGATGATTTTATCAACCATAGTTTGAGCTTCTTCCCTGGACTTTGCAGGCAATCTTCCTATGCCTATTTCCATTGTATGATCTCCTGCGGAATTTTCTGCCCATTCACCTTCGTCATCTTCGAAGAAACCAAAATAGTCATCTGAAGAATGGCTGAAGATCGGATGAAAGCTATCTCTTGATTCGTAAGTCGGAACGAAGTTGGTGTTGTTCGTTTTTCTGTCTTTATAATCGAATGAACAATCGCCAAATAGCAAAAGGTATTTCAAAATCCCACTCTCCTGGTATGCGTATTTTGCATAGTCTCTAATCGCCGTAACATCTTGTCTGCCTGAAGAAAACTCATTGTAAATCTGTTGTGGAGTAACAATCTTAACGGACAGACCATCATGCGTTCGATGGAATTGAGCCAATTGCTCCGCTTCTGCCAGGAACTGTTCATTACTAACAATCAACGCTTCATAATTGAAATCTCCTCTCAAATCTTGATTCGAGACACTTCCGATTAAAATTGGAGCAGGAATTTCATCTGGGAGAAAAACTACAAATTCTTCTACTTCACTTGCCTGACTTTCAAATGAGATAGATGTGCCATTTGCTTCAAATTGCTGACTTGCTACATTAATTGGATCTGTAACGTTCCAAACGGTAGCATTTTCTGCATTAGAGATAGAATATTCCAACAACTCTCCGACATTAGAAATGTTTCTAAAGATCGTTTGAGAATCATACAATGACAATGATTTTCGGAAGGTCACATAATAATGGTCGAAAAAGCCCCTAGCTGCTGGACTACCTCCTTCGTAGGTAATTTGCAGTTGAAGATCTGAGGATTGTGGAATGGAAAATGAGCCTGATCCGGCCCTGGCTTTGATGCTATAAGTTGTGCCTTCGCCGGTAGGAATAGAGTTCATGATAAACTCACCAATGAAAGCACCATTGGATGAAACAGTAAATGAATTCGATACTGGCGATTGGCTTACTCCTGCAATTTCAATCGTCACATCCGATGTGAGTCCTTCAATGGAATAATCATGAGTTATTTCATCGCCGCTGCTAAGCAACTCACCATACCAACCTCGACCTGATCCACCAATACCCCCGGCATCTAAAATGTTCGTTAAGTCTTCTTCAAAAATGATGTGGTCATCAAATTGATTAATGGTGATTGCAGCACCCACCAGGTTATTTTTTGTCTGAATTCGTTTCCCGTCAGTATTTCCAATAGTAAGAAAATAATAGGCTGTATCTGAATAGATATTTTTCTCGTATTCGAATTCCCCCTCACTCCAGGATTCTTTGTCCGGGCCAACTCCATAAAAAAGAAGGAAATCTCCATTATCAAAAGACCCATCTGCCTCTCCCGAAATCGAGATGGCATTTTCTAAAAGATCTTCCGGGCGTGATTCATTATTTGGCTGAGGCAAAGTGCCCTGAATACCATTTCCATAAACGCCAATTTTTCTCGGATCGATCGAAGCAACATTAATCCCGAGCGCTTCCAGGTCAGATCGGGTTAACTTGAAAACTCCTGTTTCAGTAATTGCAACACGATACCAACTTCCTTCTCTGAGAACAGAATTTCCAGATTGACCAAAGGTTGACGTAATACAAAAAAGAAAAGTGAGTGTGAAGATTAGGTTTTTCCTTTTCACTAAAAACCCAAACGCATCAGTAAAGCTGTTAGTATAATCGCCGCAAAATTTCATTGTCTGTCAACCTCTATTCAAAGAAACACTTGATACAACCGATACAACTATATAAAATGGAATAAGAAGTGGAATAAATGTCCATCGAAAGACCATAAACAAAACGATTGATCCTAAGATCAGAACCCATCGAGCTTCATTTTGTTTCCATCCAAATGACTTGAATTTCAGTGCAATAAGTCGAAGTTTAGAGATTAGCAGCAGGCTCGACATCACAACAATCCCGATTAGTGTTTCCTCTGGCAATTGATAACCCAGAAAGAGTATTGACGTGAGCATGATTGCATTTGCTGGTGTTGGCAAACCTTCAAAGCTGTCTGATTGAGAGTCGTCTAAATTAAATTTTGCTAAACGCAGCGCTGAGAAAACTACAATCAACAATGCAACCCAATAAAACTCGGAAACATTATCCAGCAATTTCATCACATAGAATGCTGGCAATAGGCCGAATGAAACAAGGTCTGCTAACGAGTCCAATTCCTTCCCCATTTCTGACTTTACTTTTAAAAGTCGAGCGGCAAAACCATCCAAGAAATCAAAAATTCCAGCTACGATCACGAAATAGAAGGCGTAATTGTAGTCCGTCGTAAGCACATAGAATATTCCTGCGGATCCAATCGCTAGGTTCAGACTTGTCAAAATATTGGGAATGTGCTTTTTCATAATTGCAAAACGTGGTTCCGCTTAACCTTTCACGAATGGATTATTCTCTTTCTCATACCCAATGGTTGTTTCTGGGCCGTGTCCTGGAAATACAGTCACATCTTCTGGAAGCGTATATACTTTTTCTTGGATATTTCTTAGCAAATCATCATGATTACCACCAGGAAGATCTGTTCTTCCAATACTTTCTCTGAAGAGTACATCACCTCCGATTATCACTTTTTCATTTTTTTCATAGAAAATCAGATGGCCAGGAGAATGTCCGGACACCTCAATCATCGATAAATTGATTTCATCTAGTGTCAAATCTTCACCTTCATTTAAGAATTCATCGACATCTGCATGCTGATAGCCGGTAATTCCCCATTGTGGAGCATACGCAACGACAGCATTGAAAATTTCCAATTCATTTTGGGGTATCATCAATGGGCAGCTGTATTTCTCTTTCAAAACCTTATTTCCTAACACATGATCAATGTGACAATGGGTATTGATGATACTTTTGATAGTCAATCCCTCATTTTCAATATATTCAGATATTTCAGCCACCTCGAAATCTTCATAGCATCCAGGATCGAAAATGAATGCATTTCCGATATTGGAAGAAACCACGTAAGTATTTTCATAGAATGGATTAAATACAAATGACTTAATGTGCATGTGATTAGTTTTGAACCCCCTTTTGAGCAATGCAAAAGTAAAGTGGTTAAGAGAAAGGTTGATTATATAATTGTAGGGCAAGGAATTGCCGGTTCGTGGCTGGCTTACGAAATGATCAATCGTGGCAAGGAAATCCTGGTAATCAATCGTGAAACGGAGGACACTTCATCCAAAAAAGCCGCTGGATTGTACAATCCCATTACCGGGAAAAAGATGATAAAAACCTGGCTTGCCGACGATATTTTTCTTTCACTTGAAAGTCATTATCAAGAACTTGAAAAACTTCTCAAGAAGAAATTCCTATATCAAATTCCAATTTACAGACCATTTAATACAGTTGGTGAGAGAAATGAGTGGTCTGTTAAAATTGACGAGGGCTATTCAAACTTTGTTCAAGAATTGAAGTCTAAATCGATCGGTTATCAGCACATTCAAGATGAGTTAGGTGGAATTATGCTAAAAAAATCCGGTTATGTGGACTTGAAAACCCTTCTATCTGCGTTTAGAGAATACTTGATAGATAAGGGAGTCTATACATCTGGAATGTTTGATTACAAAGCGCTGGAATTTGTGAGTGATAAGGTTAGATATAAAGAAATTGAAGCTGAAAAAGCGATCTTCTGTGAGGGAGTAAATCAGGATAATCCTTTTTTCAAAGACCTCCCATTCAAGCCGGTCAGAGGAGAAGTGATTGATATTGAGTGCGGCCTACCTGAAGATTACATTATCAATCGAGGGGTTTTCATGATCCCAAAGGGAGGTTATCACACCATCGGTTCGACTTACGACCATAAAAATTTGACTTTTGAACCACAACCTGAAGGGATTTCAAATTTAAAACGTCGGTTAAGCAAGCTTTTTGTGGGCCCTTACCGTATAAAAAACAAACGAGCAGGTATCAGACCTGCGACTTTTGACAGAAAACCATTTATTGGACTACACCAGGAAAAGAAAACATTGGGTATCTTTAATGGGTTTGGTACAAAAGGTGTTTCATTGACACCTTTTTTTGCCGCTAATTTTGTGGATTTTCTGGAGAAGAAAACGAAGATTGAAACTGAAGCAGATGTTCAAAGGGTTTATTAAAACAGTAGTATTTGCATTAATTGCTAATGTGGCATTTGCGCAGCATTACACTACTCCATTTGGCCAGAATAGAATCCAATACAAGAACTTTGACTGGTACTATTACAGCACCAACAATTTTGATGTTTACTACTATCCCGGAGGCCAGGAATACGCGCTTGAAGCTATCGATTTTCTTGAAGAAGAATTTGTAAGTCTTACAGACCAGTTGGGCTATGCTCCTTACAATAAAACCAAGATTTTAATCTATAATTCCATTCACGATTTGCAGCAGAGTAATATCGGAATCGATGGGGCAGTATACACTATTGGCGGTAGAACTGATTTTGTAAAACTTCAGGTAGAAGTTGCTTACCCAGGTCAAGCCTCTAAATTCAGAGAAGACCTTTTTCTCAAGCTGACAAGCACGCTAATTAATGATATGATGTATGGTGGGAGCTTAGCTGAAATTTTCCAGAACAGCTACCTACTCACGCTTCCGGATTGGTTCATTGATGGAGCCGCACGATACATGGCTTATGGCTGGACGAAGGAGATGGATGACTACCTGCGTGATTACATGAGCAGGAAAAAGATCAAAAAGCTAAAGCGAATTGATAAAGAATCCTCGGCAATTATTGGTCAGAGTATCTGGAACTTCATTGCAGTGAAATATGGAGAAAGCAACATCTCTAATATTCTAAATCTCACAAGAATCATTCGGAAAGAGGAGAATAGTATTGCTAATACACTTGGCTTGTCTTTCAAATCATTTATGGATGACTGGCAGAATTATTACCTGCTTCAGAGAGAAGAAGTAACCAAAGGGTATAGAGCTGCTTCCAAAGATGACATCATTGATAAGATCAGAGGAAATAAAGATCTCATTAATACTTCAATCCGGTTTAACAACGATGCGGACAAGGTGGCTTATGCAACGCTGAAATCGGGAAAGTATCAGGTGTTCGTTCAAGATCTTGAGAGTGGCAATGTCAAAAAAATTACGGAAGGAGGGTACAAGATAAATGGGCAAGATGTTGACAAAGCCCTTCCGCTACTTGACTGGCAAGACAATGAAACGCTCGGGGTTATTCTTTTCAAAAGAGGGTTTCTCTATCTGAACACTTTTAATTTGGAATCAGGAAAAAAATTTCAAAAACCACTCAACAGGTTCCGACAAATCGAAAGTTTCTCTTTCAACGACAATGGGAAACTCGCCATCATTTCTGGAGATATAGATGGACAGAATGATTTGTTTCTCATAAGTATGAGAAGGAATGCACTTCGAAGAATCACACGAGACGTATATGATGACCTAGATCCTACATTTGTGCCTGGGACAGCGGCTTTTGTTTTCAGTTCGAACCGAGAAAATGATTCAGTAAATGTGGCGGATGTTCCATTTGCCAATCTGAACAACAACTTCAACTTGTTCATTTACGATTTGGATACCACTACCAATGAGTTTTATCGGATGACCAATACCTACAGTGAGGACAGAAAACCATACGTCAAGAACCAATACGAGATTTATTACCTGAGTGACCAGCGAGGTATTTCAAATTTATTTAGATACAATTTCTTTGATTCCACATCCATTCAAATCACTTCATTTGACAAGAGTATAGTAAGCTATGATCTGCATTTCGACCCAGATCGCATGACATATGTCATGCTAGACAAAGGCCGAGAAAAGGTATTCTATTCTGATTCTATTGACTTATATAGAAACAATTTCACTCCGGAGACACCACGAAAACGAAGAGAAAATGCCATGATGGTAGTTTCAAGGGTGCTGGCAAAGCAAAACAATGTTGAGAAGACAGAAGAGGAAGTCGTAGAAGAACCTCCCCAACTGACTGTTTTAGATGCTGAAAACTTCGTTTTCGAGGATGAGGAAAATGAAGAAGTGGAGGCAAATCCCGACTGGATTGATACGGATAATTATGAATTTCAAGACGAGAGTGAAACGGAATTTCAACCGGAATCATTTTTCACGAAATACAGCAATTTTCAACGTGAGACGGAACGAGTTGGCCCAATCCCATATGTTCCCAGGTTTACTTTCAACAACGTGATCACTTCATTCTTGTGGGATCCTTACCGAAACTTCATGGCATTCACAGAAGTGGAGATAAACGATGTGCTTGAAAATTACAAGATAAAAGGCGGAGCGCTGATTAAAACCAGTCTCAATCAAGGAGACATTTTTGCTGAGTTTCATTACTTGCCCTACTGGATGGATTTCAAATTCAGACTTGACCGAAAGAGCTACTTGATCGAAGGGAATACGGGAGAAGAGGAAGTACGATTGAAATACAAATTAAACCGTGTAAAACTCACAGGTTCTGTTCCAATCACGCATACATTTCGCGCTGAACTTTCTCCATTTTTTACTACCACGACCTTCAATAACTTGAACTATCAGGTTGTTAAGGGAGAGTTACCGGAGGGCTATGCGCCTAACAGTGAACACAACTATATTGGAGGAACTGCTTCTTTGATATTTGACAATACCATAGAAAAAGAGTTCAACCAATTCCAGGGGACGCGAGCACTTTTGGAATACACTTCTCACTTCCATACCGCTGATGGAGGGAGAAATTTCAGCAATCTGCGATTTGACTTCAGACATTACCAAAAGCTTCACAAGCAGATCATTTGGGCGAACCGGATTCTTTATGGTAAACAGATGGGCCCAGCAGCAAAAGTTTATATGTTGGGAGGGATGGATAACTGGTTATTTGCCAGCAGTGACTCGCAAGGACAAAATGATCCGTTGACCATTGACAATCAAAGAGATAATTCCGATCTCTTCTTTAACGAGTTTGCAACGAACTTGAGAGGACTCGATTACAATGAGGCTTTTGGTACCGATGCACTGGTGATTAATTCTGAGATCAGACTTCCGTTCTTTCAATATTTGAGCAATTCTCCAATCAAGTCGAATTTCCTTCGAAACTTCCAAGTGATAGCTTTCGCAGATATAGGCTCTGTTTGGACAGGACAGCCACCGTTTAGCGATGGCAGATCAATCACGCAAACATTTGGTGAAGAGAATGCTTTCCAGGCGGAAATCGTTAAGTTCCAGAATCCGTGGCTAGGAGGGTTCGGCTGGGGACTTAGAACAGTGCTCTTTGGATACTACATCAAGTTTGACGCAGCACGGCCATATATTGATGGAGAGGTTGGAAACACTCGCTTATACTTCTCGCTCGGGCTCGACTTTTAGTCTTCTGTTAAATTTGCAGGATGCAACAATCCATGACAGGATATGGACGTGATGAGCGTACCTACCAACAATTCCAGATTAAGACGGAAGTAAAATCGCTGAACAGCAAATTTCTCGACCTGACTCCAAGGTATGGAAAGGAGTTTTCAACCAAAGAAATTGAGATCCGGAATCTTATCTCGGATCAACTAAAGAGAGGAAAAATCATGCTCTCGGTTGAGTTAATCATAACCGAAGCTGAGGACTCAAATGTTCATGTAGATGATAGTCTTTTCAAGGCTTATTTTAAGAAATTTAAATCGTTGGCATCAGAGGTTGGACACGAAGAAGATGGATTGTTCGAAATGGCTTTGCAAGCCCCTGAGGTCGTGAAACAACAAGAGTTGAGTCCAGAACAGATTCCGTGGGAAGAGATTTTTGCAAGTCTGTCTGCTGCCACGAATCAGTGTAACGGATTCCGAAGTGAAGAAGGCAAAGCACTCGAGCAAAAATTGCAAGAGTATGCTTCAAATATCTCACAAGGATTAAAGGAGATTGAAGCTGCCGACGCGAGCAGAAATGAAAACATCCGTGCTCGATTACAAAAAAACCTGGATGAGATAAGGGAAAAAGTACAAGTTGATGAAAATCGTTTTGAACAGGAATTGATCTACTATCTTGAAAAGATGGATATCACCGAAGAGAAAGTTCGCCTCAATCAACATCTTAACTACTTTGGGGAGGTTTTGGAAAAAGAAGAGCAAGCAGGAAAAAAACTGGGATTTATTGCTCAAGAAATTGGAAGAGAAATCAACACCATTGGATCTAAAGCCAACGATGCGGATGTTCAAAGAACAGTGGTGGTAATGAAGGATGAGTTAGAAAAAATAAAAGAGCAGGTGCTCAATATTTTGTGATGTTTTTGCCATTAGCTATTGGCTTATCTTAATGAGTCACCAATAGCTAACAGCTAAAAAGCAAATGCTGAATTATTTTACCTCAAATGAAACTTTCGTATCATCCCAAGCCATAGTTACAACCCCATTATCTTCGATACCGATATCGAATACTTCAACAACTCCATCCGTTTTTCCAGGCTTAACAGATACTCTGAGTACATCATCTTCCTCTTTGTAGGAGAATGCACCCCATTTGTCAGATACACTATTAAAGATAATTACCCACTCATCTGCTCCAGGAATTGTGAACAGACCATACTTACCAGCCGCAATTTTTTTACCTTCAACTTTCGCATCATCAGAAAACTCAATCCACGAGGATTCATTTGCACCAGTACGCCATACTTGTCCGTAAGAAACGAGCTCGCCGAAGATAGCTCTACCTCTTTTGGAAGGCTTACTGTAATTGACAGTTACAGTTTTCCCGTTTATCTCTTTTGTTACCTCTGCAGGAGGGCTTGGTCTCTTGCTCTTATCTTGCTGAGCTTGTACTGCAAAAACAAGCAGAAAGCTCATACTTAAAATGGTCAGTGTTCTCATTAATTTCATACGTTTAGTTTTAAAGTTCGAACCCAATTGCACGCAATTGAATGTCTTTTGTTCATAAGATTAACTCTTTTTTCTGTTCAAAATGGTTCAAAACTGTAAGTGAGGTTGTTACTACGACTTTTTTGATGCCAAAAACTGTGGAAGACTAGAAGTAGACCAAAAAAAATAGCAACACCTTTCAGTATTGCCATCTTTGTTTTGTGGTTACATACGGTAAATCCGTAATGCGCTTATACAAGCGACTGACCAAAATTAAAGGTTTAGATCTTAAATTGAAAGTCAGTATTAGGTTTAGAACCTGATCAGTGCGGTCCCTCTGGGTTCACCCTGGAGGGCGTATGTAAACCATGTCTTTGTCCTTAATTGTTACAATAAAGAATAAGAATCAAGCGACCAGGCCCTATTAACTTGTTTTACAGGATGACAGAGATTATTAAACTCGGTTTAATCTTTCTCTAGTATCTTGAATCCTAATATTGATTGATCTTAAATCAATTTTACATCACAAGAAGAATTAAGGAAATCATTAACTTTTCTAAAAAATAACCTGACATGAGAAGTTTATACGTCCTGGTAGCTATTGTTTTTTTAGTTGCATGTAGCCCAGAAATAAAAAAGGAAAATCAAAAACTGGTGGAAGCCATTGACTATAAAGTCAAGGCCATTGACCATCACCATCGAATCACCATTCTTGAAGATGATTTTGTTCAGGGTGATTCTACGTACAAAATCAGAGCTTATATGTCGGAAGGATTAATTCAAAAGCTTGTCGGAATTACTCGAACACCTCATTTCGAACGAGACGACTATTTCTATTTTGAAAATAAGAAACCCATCTTTTCAGGTCACATGATCAACTTTGTGGATGAAAGCCTGGCGGAGGAATTCAAATACTATTATCGTGGAAATGATATCGTTGAGTGCCTTTTCTGGAAAGATTATTATGAACCGGGTAAGAGATTTCCCCATGAACAATTCTCAGAATTTGAACCTAATATGGACTCTTTGATGAATGAAGAGCAAACCAGGTTAGCTTTTTTCCTTTCCAAATTAGAAGAAGAAGGATTTGCTGTAAAACAAGAAAACGATAACATCATAAACTAAATGACGATAGCGGAGGCCCAAAAGGAAGTTGATGATTGGATAAAAACGAAGGGAGTTAGATATTTCAGTGAGTTAACTAACATGACCATTCTTACTGAAGAGGTGGGAGAGCTTGCCAGAATCATGTCACGAACTTATGGGGAACAATCGTTCAAGGACTCGGATAAAAAAGGTTCCTTAGGCGATGAAATTGCTGATGTTATGTGGGTACTCATCTGTATCGCCAATCAAACAGGAGTGGATTTGACTGATGCTTTCAAAAAAAATCTGGACAAAAAAAATAGCCGTGACGCTACGCGTCATTTGGAAAACGAAAAGCTTAAGAAATAATGAAACGGACTCTTCTGCTGGCAATCCTGGCATTGCTATGGAATTCTACAGCTTACTCTCAAGATGTCTATGAAAGAAATGAATTTGCAGATGTCAGACATTATGTCTTTAGCCTGGAACTCAATGATTCCAATAACAGAATAACCGGAGAAGCCCTTGTCACTGTTGACTTTAAAGATGAAGTTGAGAATTTCTCCCTCGATTTGATCAAGAAAAGTGGCGAGTTTGGGATGGAGCTGATCGGAATGTCAGAAGGAGAGAGGCCTATTTCGTATGAATATGAAAACAACAAAATTATAGTCCCTGCTAAGTCTGGAATCAAAACGTATAAAGTCCAATATCAAGGAATTCCAGAGAGGGGACTTGTAATAGATACTACCAAGTTTGGTCAACGCTCATTCTTTGGCGACAACTGGCCAAATCTTGCGCGACATTGGCTTCCATGCGTGGATCATCCCTATGACAAAGCTTCGCTGGAATTTAAGATCACTGCACCAGATAAATATGATGTTGTAGCAACAGGTAAAAAAGTGGAGGAAAGTAGCCTCGGAAATGGATATAAAATCACGCATTACCATGAGCCTGCACCTGTTGCGATGAAAGTTGTTACTATTGGTGTCACTCAGTTTGCTACAAAACTATTGGGTAAGGTGAATGATATTCCTGTCACTGCTTGGGTTTACCCTGAAAATCGACTGGATGGATTTTCTGACTATGCTGTGGCTGTAAATGTGCTTGAATATTTTGTGAAAAATATTGGTCCCTATCCTTTCGCCAAACTTGCCAATATGCAGGCAAAAACTCAATGGGGCGGTTTGGAGAATGCAGGCACGATTGCCTATTTCGAAAATTCAGTTTCAGGAAAAAATGAAGTTGAGGGATTAATTGCACATGAAATTGCACATCAGTGGTTTGGTAATTCAGCCACAGAAAATAGCTGGAATCATGTCTGGCTGAGTGAAGGTTTTGCCACCTATTTCACCATTCTTTATCAAGAGGATGTGTATGGCAATAACAAAAGAAAAGAGGAATTGATATTGGACCGGCGGCAGGTAATTGAGTATTATAAAAGAAATCCATCGGCTGTTGTAGACAATTCCATCAAAAACCCAATGCGTGTTCTTAGCACTAACACTTATCAAAAAGGCAGTTGGGTTTTAAACATGCTTCGTCGCAAATTAGGAGATGAAATTTTCTGGAAAGGAATCAGACAGTATTATGAGGCATTCAGAGATTCCAATGTCATGACGGGTGACTTCCGAGTAGTAATGGAAAAAGTATCTGGCGAAGATCTCGAATCTTTCTTCCAACAATGGATTTACACCAAAGGATACCCTGAAATTCAGTGGAACTGGGAGTACCAAAACAAAAAAATAATTGTTTCACTCGAGCAAAAACAAGAGCACTTTGCTTTCGGTTTTCCGTTAGAAGTTGGGATTACAGCAAATGGTAAAACAACGATTGAAACGCTCCGAGTGGATAACAACCGACACACATTTGAAATTGTTTCGGACACCAAACCCGAGGAAGTTATTCTAGACCCAGACGTTTGGCTTCTATTTGAGGAAAAGTAGGAGAATTACCATATACTTAAGACTCTCCAGTTTCCTCCTCTCCTTCGTACAGCATCCTGATCTTTTCACGATCTTCTTCAGGAATGGATGTATCACCGAGCAACTGCCATGCTCTCTGCCTTGAATCGATCTTGTACTTTTCGATAATACTGTTTTCCTTTTCTCTTTTCCTTATTCTACGTCCCATGATAAACAAGACGATCTGAAGAACAAGTGCAACGGAAACCAGGGTGATGAGCCAATTCATTGTTTCAAGTTATATCCTTTAAAACAAACGATCGTACAACATCCTAAGTTTTGAAATTCAGCATGCTTAAGTCCCTTCATTTACTCAGCTTTTTAGCCTTTGCGATAGGAGCATTCTGTCAAGGAGAAAAGATATTGACGAATCACTCTTCAGAGGATCGCTACCCAAGTTATTCTCCAGATGGAAGTAAGATTCTTTTCGAATCCAATAGAAATGGAAATTGGGACATTTTTGTCATGGATTCCGATGGGAAAAATCAAAAACTACTAACATCTGATACAGCCCAAGATCGAAGACCAACCTGGCATCCATCCGGTAAAAAAATTCTATTCGAGTCCAATAGAAATGGGGGAAACCAATTGTTTGAATTGACACTTGGGAGTAACAAAACAAGTGAAATCAATATTGAAGGTTTGGATGGGAGTCCAATCTTTGCAAACTATTCACCTGATGGAAAAAAAATTGCTTTTTCAGCTAGCAACCTGGGAGGTGATCCGAATATTTATTTGGTAGATAAGAAAGGAAAAAATCTAAATCAAGTGACTGATTTTGACTTCAGATCACTTTATCCCAACTGGTCATCTGATGGAAAGAAATTGGTGTTTTTCTCTAGACATGAAACCAATAACGAAGATGATGAGATCTACACAATGAATGTGGATGGATCAGGCATCCAACGATTAACCAACTGGCCAAAACATAACTTTTGTCCACGATGGTCCCCAGATGGAAAAAAGATCGCTTACGTCACCTCCATGGAAAATAGTAGACCTGAGATTTATGTAATGGATGCGAATGGTGAAAATCAAAAACGCATCACAAATAACGAAGATGGTGATACTCTTCCAAGTTGGTCTCCTGATGGTACGAAACTTCTAATTGCTGGGTATAGGAATGGAAATTATGAGATTTGTGAGATTGAGTTGAATTAGTTTGCTACCAACTCTCCATCCTCCAGCCTTGGAACCACCGAAAATTCATCCACTGTCATACAGAATTCTAGATCCTTCTCTATCCCAAAGCCAGCCAGACGTTCAGCGTGACCGGATTGTTTTGCCAAACCAAACAGATTCTCATGGTTGCCAATAAACAACTGATGAGCTAACAAGGCAGAATCTCCAAGAGGTTTCATTTCTTCTGCGCATTCGTCAATGAGC
The DNA here is from genome assembly GCA_028284125.1 of Cyclobacteriaceae bacterium. Classification (GTDB taxonomy): domain Bacteria; phylum Bacteroidota; class Bacteroidia; order Cytophagales; family Cyclobacteriaceae; genus Ekhidna. The sequence continues at coordinate 88,446 of JANQSI010000023.1, read as the reverse complement.
GCCCCAGCGAATAAAGTGTCTTCAAGATTTACCGTTCCCTTCCAGCCTGCACAGTGAATGATTACATCCTTCTTTTCCTGTAAAATATATTCTGAAACTGCCTCTAAATTCAAAAACGCTCCGATGATGATTTCATCAGCACCATTTGACTTTACAATCGCCTGAGATCCATTGGTGGTAGAAATAGCCACTTTCTTGCCTTTCACATTTTCAGATTGATATTCAAAGGGAGAATTTCCCATATCGAATTCCGGAACTTTGATTCCGCCACGTTCACCAGCTGTGATGTAGCCTTGCTCACCCAGTTTCTTGCATTCTTCAACTTCTGCCACTGGTCTGATTGCTTCGACACCATTTGCCAGACCGGTAACGATGCAGGATGTGGCTCGAAAAATGTCAACGACAACCACAATTTTCCCTTCCAACTGAAGTTGATGAATCAGCTCGGGAGACAAGCAAACTTCAAGTGTTTTCATTTCAAGAACGGAGGTCGAACCACTTTGGCTTTTAGGCTTTTACCACGGATCACCACGTTTATTTCGGTTTCAGATTTACTGTTTTCAGTGGTTACATAACCCATTCCGATTCCCATGTTTAGAGATGGTGACATGGTTCCTGAGGTGACTTTTCCGATAATATTTCCATCCAAATCAGCCAATTCATATCCTTGTCTTGGAATTCCCCGCTCGATCATTTCAAAACCCACAAGTTTCCTGGTTACTCCTGCTTCTTTTTGGGCTTGCAAGCTTTCTGAATTCACAAATTCCTTAGTAAACTTCGTGACCCAACCAAGACCTGCTTCTAAAGGTGAAGTCTCATCAGTAATGTCATTTCCATACAAGCAAAATCCTTTTTCTAACCGAAGTGTGTCGCGAGCTCCTAAACCAATAGGCTTGATCCCAAACTCTTCACCAGCCTCGAAGATTTTATTCCACACCTCTTCCGCGTACTCCTTGGTGATGTATAATTCAAATCCACCTGAGCCTGTATATCCAGTAGCGGAAATAATCATTTCTACACCAGCTAGGATTGCAGACTTAAAGGTATAGAAACTGATTGCTCCAAGGTCTACTTCGGTAAGTTTCTGCAACGCTTCAACGGCTTTTGGCCCTTGTACCGCCAACAAAACAATGTCATCAGAGACATTTTCCATCTCAACGTCCCACTTGTCCTGGCTTTTGATCCAATTCCAGTCTTTCTCAATGTTGGAGGCATTCACCACCAACATGTATTTATCATCAGAAAAGCGATAAACCAACAGGTCATCCACAATTCCTCCTTTGTCGTTGGGCAGGCATGAATACTGGGCTTGGCCATTCACCAATTTTGATGCGTCATTGGAAGTAACCCATTGAATCAAATCAAGAGCGTGAGGTCCTCGAACCATGAATTCTCCCATATGAGAAACATCGAATACTCCGACACCTTCACGAACGGTTAGATGTTCTTCTTTGTCTGATGAATATCGAACTGGCATGCTGTAGCCAGCAAATGGAACCATTTTACCACCCAATTTTTCGTGAATGGAATTAAGAGGAATTTGTTTTGCATTCATTGGCTAAATATTTGTCACAAATGTAATCAGGAAGAATCGCCAAAGATTCCTTTAATCGTTTTTTGTATTGGTAGATTTTAGTGATTCAGTTTCAACCCAACAGGACAATGATCGGATCCTAGGTATTCATTGTAGATAAGCGAATCTTCAATTTTGCCTTTCAATTGTTCGCTGGTTAAAAAGTAGTCGATACGCCAGCCAACATTACGTGCTCGCGCATTGTACTTATAGTTCCACCAAGAATACTTTACTTCTTCTGGATACTTCATTCGAAACGTATCGATGAATCCGGCATTCAATAGATTTTCAAAACCATCAATTTCATCCTGTGTGTGCCCTGATTGTTTGTTGTAGTTTTCCTTGTGTCGTGCAAGATCAATTTCAGTGTGAGCAACGTTTAGATCCCCACAAATAATCACAGGTTTTTTATACTCAAGGCTTAAGACATAGTTTCTAAAAGCCTCATCCCATTCTGTTCGATATCCCAAACGCTTCATTCCTTCACCCGAATTTGGAGTGTAAACAGTTACTACAAAAAACTGATCAAACTCAGCAGCGATCACTCTGCCTTCCTGGTCGTGTTCAGTAATTCCGATATCATAAAAAACTTCCTTCGGTTTCTCTTTCGAAAGAATAGCCGTCCCCGAATAGCCTTTTCGTTCTTTTGAAGAATTTACTGCAACAGAATATTCTGGCAAAAGTTGAAGCGCCGTTTTCACTTCTTCAGGCTGACCCTTGGTTTCCTGTAAACACAAAACATCAGGATCCATGGTCCTGACATCTTTTATAAAATCTTTTTTGATCATGGCTCTGATACCATTCACGTTCCAGGAAACCAGATGAAGTTGAGGCATATTATTTGGCTCGATTAATGTTTATCTTTAGTAAGAGGTGTTGTCTTAGCGAAAGTCGCAAAGAAAGAAAAAAGAATCTATTCCGACGGATTAATTATCAGAAGTCATGATTCAAGGATGGCAACCATATCTATTGATCGCATTGATTCACTTAGTTCATTTTGAACTAGCTGGACAGAGAAGTTTTGAGCTAAACAATCCTGAGGCGATTCTTCTTGACAGACAAAACCTCTCCATGCTCATTGGTCCGTTTTGGGTATCTGAAGATCAAGAAATGTTGGTGCGAGATGATACGATAGGTAGATTCGGTACATCTTATATTACCTACTTCAGTCATGACTCATTTGTATTCAATGGAATGCCTGGAAGTTGGGAGCTAATCGATAGGAAATACATTAAACACTCCTTGACCAATATGAAGTACGAAGGTGAATTGAGATTTGGTGGAATCTTCTCGGTAGCAGAGTTAACGGACTCCACATTAACGCTTGTCAAACTCTTGACGAGCTCCCACGATATGAAGAGAACCATTTATTTTCATGTTGAGAATAGGGAAAATTATTTCAAACACCCTTCTTTACCTGTGGTAGATACTAAACAAATTCGCAGACCAAGAAAGAAGAAGGAAAAACCAATAAAGGTTTATAAGGATTTAACACCCTTTTTACTTGAACCTGATCCGAAGGAATTTAATCGAATCAGCAAACTAAGAACGGATGAGTTGATCCACTACGGGTTTGACTTCAAAGGGGATACAATCTATCTCTATATCAAGGACTCGCTCTATAAGGTAAAGAGGAAAGAGAGGATTAACTAACCAATTTTAGCTCCATTTTCAACCGCTTTATCGGGCTGTAACAAAACAACATCACTTCCCTGATAAACTCCCATCACTAGACATTCACTCATAAATGGACCAATTTGCTTTGGAGGAAAGTTCACTACAGCAATCACTTGCCTATTAAGTAACTCTTCTTTTTTGTAGAGTGTGGTAATCTGAGCAGAACTTCTTTTTATTCCAATTTCATCTCCAAAATCTACTTTCAATTTGTAAGCTGGATTCCTAGCCTCAGGAAAATCTTCCACTTCAGTTATGGTTCCTACTCGCATGTCCACTTTCTCAAAATCTTGCCATGTAATCATTTGTATAATTTTTTAAGATTTTTCGTCAAACGTTTCAAATGGTATTCATTTGTGAGGTCTTGTCCTCTTTCCTCAAGTACTGTTATCAATTCCGACTTATGTTCATCTTTTATCACCTCAATTAATCGCTCGGCATATTGTCCCAGCTGATTCGAGGGAGCTTTTCTGATTTGTTCCAACAAAATGAAGAGCATATCTGAAGAGTAGCGCTCTTCTCTGTACAAGTTAACCAGGATCTTGAATCCGTGATCTCTCCCAACGATGCTTCCCATGTCCATGGCATCTAACAGCTCAGGCAAGTGTTTGTACATCTGATCAAGCACCAAAGGTGAAATGTGAGATAATGCAATCATACTTCCCCACGCAACGCGATCAATGGTATCTTTTAATTTTTCAATCAAGAAGTCGACATGTGGAATTAACATCTCTGGATTCAGTTCTCCCACATATGCAACTGTGAGTGCAGCATCCATTTGAAGCCTGCGATGCGGCTTACTTTCAATGAAAGTTATTAATTCTATAAGCCGTTTGGTGTCTTCAATATCGGCTATTCCCTGGGCCAGTATTTTATTTGGCTCTTGATCTTTGCGCCCTTGAGAATATGCAAGTTGGTCTGAAATAGACATAAAACGTGACTTTCTAAAAAGTCCATATGAACGTCATAGCGAACGAAGTGAAGCTATCTTAATTGATTGGAAGGTACTTTTCTAGCATGAGATCGCTTCGATACCTCGCGATGACGGCTTTTGAGACAGCCTTCAAGTTAATTTCTTTTCGCGAATTAAGTCGCGCAGAATTCTTTCAATCTTCTATTCTTACCAGGCTCTCTTAGTTTCTGCAATGCTTTTTCTCTGATCTGTCTTACTCTTTCTCTTGTAAGACCCATGGCATCACCAATTTCCTCAAGCGTGTATGGATTTTCGTAACCGATACCGAAACTCATCATGATCACTTCTCTTTCTCGAGCCGTCAAAGTAGAAAGTGCTCGCATGGTTTCCACTTTCAAAGAATCGTTGAAAACGAGATTTCCATCCGTTGGTCCGGTAGTGACATTTTCAAGAACATCCAAAAGTGAACCACTTTCATCTTCACCGAAAGGTGCGTCCATTGACATTTGCTTCACTTCCGCTCCAAGTGTGTTTCTAACCTCACTTGGCTTCATGTCCAATATATCTGCCAGCTCCTCTTCTGTTGGCTCACGCTCAAACTTTTGCTCCAATTCAGCATAGGCTCTTCTAATCTGGTTAATCGCACCAGATTTATTCATCGGAAGTCTCACAATTCTGGATTGTTCAGCCAACGCCTGCATGATTGACTGACGAATCCACCACACGGCGTAGGAGATGAATTTAAATCCTTTCGTCTCGTCAAACTTCTTGGCAGCTTTTATCAGACCAAGGTTTCCCTCGTTAATCAAATCATTCAAAGGAAGACTCCTGTTTTGGTATTGTTTTGCAACAGACACAACAAATCGGAGATTCGCTTTCACCAATTTCTCCAATGCCAAATCATCCCCTTCCTTGATCTTTTTAGCAAGTGTTACCTCCTCGTCAGGAGTAATCATTGGCACGTTACTTACCTCAGTAAAATACTTCTCAAGCGTATGGCTTTCCCTTCTATTGGTAATCGACTGGGTAATTTTCAGTTGTCGCATATGTCTTTTTGTCTACGTGTTATTATGGGTCCAAAAAAGCAATCTGCAAAGATAGACCCATTAAGCGAGTATTTACAATAAATACGATCACTTATCTATTTTATTTCAACCAATTTTTTCCTTCGATGGTTTCGATTTTTCGACGTATTGGTAAAAAAGATATAATATCAATTCTTCATCAAAAATTTGTCGCATTCGTTAAGGCTCATACGTCAAACCTTAAAAGAAATACTATGAGTTATTTAGAAAAAGAACAAGAATTACAATCAATGATGGGCCAAGGCCAAATGCTAGAGGCATTTGAAAAATTTTATGCTGAAAATGTGGTCATGCATGAAGCCACCGGAGAAATATTTGAGGGAAAAGATGCGAACAGAAAAAGAGAAGAAGAATGGATGGCTGGTATGTCTGAAATTCATGATGGAGGAGTAAAGGCAATCACTTCCAATGAAAATGAGGGTACTACAATGACAGAATCTTGGATTGATGTTTCTTTCAAAGATGGAAGCAGAATGAAAATGGAAGAGGTATCCTCTAAGAAGTGGGAAGGTGATCAGATCGTGCACGAGCGATTTTACTACAACATTCCTGGTTAGTTTCTTTAAAGTATTTCGTCATTGCGAGCGTAGCGAAGCAATCTCTTCGCTACGCTCTTGATAACGTTAATTGACAGCTCTACTCATATCGGATTGCTTCTACAGGTGGAGATGCAGCTACTTTTCTCCCGACTAGAAAAACAACAAGAATTGTGGCTAAAAGAATAAATGCAATCACCGCAATAAATGTCAATGGCGATATTCCAATTCTGAATTCAAAATTCATTAACCAAGTGTAAGTGAACCACCAACTGATTGGGATAGCAATGATCGTAGATACTCCCAAATACTTGGCTAGTTCCTTTGTCTCCATATTCAGAATACTATAAAAAGATGCTCCTAGTATTTTTCGGATCCCAATTTCTTTTGTTTTGGAAGTAATACTGTAGGATGTGAGTCCAATCATTCCAAGTAATGCGATACAGAATGATAATATAGAAGCTCCAACGAAAATGTTTCGGAACACTTGTTCGTCTTCATAGGCTCGTTGAACCATATCGTCCATAAACTCCCAAGTCAACATTTCTCTTGTGTCATAGCGAGCATGAATTTGCTCAATAGCTTCCAGGGTTTGAAGCGTGTTAAAACCGCTTAGTTGAATGACAATATCATCAAGGCTGACAAGTGGATTCAGGTAGTAACCAATAACTACCGGTCCGATCTCAGCATGAAGAGACTGGTGGTGAAAATCCTTAACAATACCGATTACTTTCGCTCTAAGCTTATCATCTCCCAACTCTTCTATCTCTATGAACTTTCCCACGATATTTTCTCCTCCATACTTCTCTGCTGCCGTCTCATTCAAAAAAACAGACGTGCTATCAAGCGAATGGATTCCTGAAAAGTTCTGTCCATACAGCAACTGGAATTCTAGTAACGACAAGCCATTTTCGTCCATGCCATAAAACCGCATAGGCACGATCTCATCTGGTGTTTCCAATTGATTTACACTTACTGAGGTCCCTGACCTGTAACCGCTAATCATTCTAGTAAACCCCGTAACTCCTTTGATATCTGGATGCTTCAAGAGTTCAGATTTAAATAATTCATAGTTATTTCTGACATTTCCATCGTCGATTTCCAAAATCACAAGTTCGTCGGTTATGAAACCCAATGATTTATTGGACATAAATGAGTACTGTTGATTCACAATGATCAGGCTGGCAAGAATGGTAATTACGAACATGTATTGAACCGTGACCAATGCCCTTCTCAAAAAACCATTTCCCTTTACAGAGACGGTCAGGTTTTTAAGCACACTGACTGCAGGAAATCTACTGAGATGAAATGCCGGATAGAAGCCAGCTAAAATGGTTACTAACAAAATGGTTGCGAAAAAATATGGCAATACGGTAATAAGTGCATTGAAGTCAAAAATCAGATGGATCCCAGTCAACTTGTTAAATAGGGGAAGAAGAAAATATACAAGTACGATTCCAACTGAAAAAGATACCAAAACCATCAAAAATGACTCTATTAAGAACTGCCAGGTGACTTGACTATTGTAAGCACCCATTGCTTTTCTGACGCCCACCTCTCGGGTCCTTTTTATGTACCTGGCGGTTGAAATGTTAATGTAATTGAGGCAGGCCATTGCCAAAATAATGATTGCAATTCCAATTAAGATTTGGACCTTTTTGTAATCGCCTTTTATGTATCGGTTTATGTTTCCGTCGATTCCATGAGAGTTGAAATGAAGGTCCGGGAGTCCGAGCAAGTAATGTCTGTTAATTTCCTTATCCTCACCAAGATACGTTTTGAGTAAGCTAGAGATCTGCGATTCAAAATTTTCCTTCGATGCTGGATCATCTAGCAAAACGTAAGTTGCAGTCGGATCTCCAGACCAGGAAAGGAAGAAGGTTCTAAACCCTGGGGAAACTTGAGAAAAGTAAACATCCAGATCTTGTGTTAGGATATAGTTAAATTGAATGTATGAATTAGCAGGGATGTCTTTCAAAATCCCAGTAATCGTAAATCGACCATAACTTCTGAATTCCATTTCCTGACCAATTGGATCCTCAAAACCAAAGTACTTTTTTGCGAGAGATTCAGTTATGACTACCGATCGTTTATTTTTCATTACTTCTTCTGGAGCCCCTTCTACTAGCTCAAAATCAAAGATTTCGAAAAATTGAGGTCCAGACATAATTCCGTCCTCCTCGAAAAAACGTTTCCCATTCGCTTCTACCCATGTGGATGCAGCTCCATTGAGGGAAACCGCACTTTCTACCATCGATAGATCATTCCTAAGTGCTTCAGATAGTTTGGATGAAGTCCATATCTCAGGATCATCTCCATCCGAATTCTGAAACACTTGAATTACCTGATAGATTCTATCTGCTTTTGAATGGAACGTATCAAAATTTAGTTCGTGTTGAACCAATAGCACTATCGCCAGGAAAATCGCCAGTCCTAAAGAGAGGCCAGCGAGATTTATGAAACTGAACTTACGATCCTTTATCAGAGATCGAATTCCAATTTTAAAATAATTTCTAAACATACCAGTAGAGTTTAGCATTGAGTTTTTTTTCAAATTGATAAGCCTGAAGGACCGAACCACATTCCAGACAAAAAAGAAGTTTGCTTTTCGCTCCGACTTTTTTGCCCGAATATGATACAGTTCAAACAAGTCACCCTCAATTTCTGAGAGATAGGTTTCCCGGCAAAACCACCGTAAGAATCTTACCGCCCAAATTGGAGGATGCTTGTGATCCATTCTATTCGTATTTAATGGAGTTCACCGGATTTGACTTGGCAATCCGCAAAATCCTTGATAGGACAGTAGAGAACGAGATGAGCGAGACTACCACGAAGGCAATCAGGAAGACATCTATGCTCAGATTTATTCTGTAAGCAAAATCAGCTAACCATTCATTGAATAGCCAATAGGCTAATGGAGCGGCTACCACCAATGAAATAAGCAGTAGAATCATGTAGTCCTTTAAGATCAGATTGATGATGTTTGGTACTGTTGCACCCATCACCTTTCTTATTCCAATTTCCTTTGTTTTTCTCTCTGCAGTAAAATTGATCAAGCCGAAAAGTCCAAAAGCTGAAATAATGATCGATACGATTGATGCAATTAAGATAATCGTGCTTCTGCTTTCTTCTGCTTCATAAAAACGCTCCCATTGTTGGTCGAGAAAATGAATCTCTGCTGGAGTGCCAGGATCAAAAGTTGCATTGACTTCTTCAACATGCTCAACAGTTTGCTTTGGATTTTGACTGTACCGAATAGTGAAATAGTCGATGGATCGAACGTGATTATTCCAATGAGTAAGTACGACCGGACCGATGGGTTCATAAAGCGACTGGAAATGAAAATCTTCAATGATTCCAATAATTCTCATTTGCACCGAATCATTGTCATTATTCACCCAAATTCTTTCCCCAAGCGGAGCTTCAAGTGACAGCATTTCAGCTGCCTTTTGGTTAATGATGATGTTCAAACTATCCGTCTGATCTGCACCAACAAAGTTTTCTCCATCTACAAGTTCTATTTGATAAGTATCTATCCAATCCTTATCAACAGCATAATGATTTGCTTCTACCGGAGGATTTGAAAGTACATTATGGAGTCTAGCAATTGGTAAATCTTTCCATTCGCCAGGCACTCTTGAAGAGGTCGAAGCATTAATTACATCCGGGTTTGTTTTAATTCCCTCGATGATATTTTTGAAGCTTCTTCGAGCCGTTCCAGAATTAATATCCAAAATGATCAGATTGGAGTTGTCAAACCCAAGGTCTTTTGACTGAACAAAATTTAGCTGTCGATAGATTACAACTGAGCCTATAATTAGAAAAAGTGAAAGAGCATATTGGATACCGACCAACACTTTTCGCAACGAATCTCCTTTGCCAGTAAAAGCATTTTTCAATACCAACAAAGAACGTTTGAGTTTTGAATAATAGAACGCCGGAAGGAACGCTGAGATTGACCATATTATGAGAATCGTCGTAATATGATAGATCCAAAAATCACTAGAGAAAAGTAAACTCAACTCGAAATCCTTATTGGCTATTTCTAGAAAATAAGGAAAGAAAACCACTACCAAAAGCAGCGATATAGCATAGGCAATGATTACCGTAAGAAATGTTTCGAAGAAAAGTTGACCTACCAAATGTTTGTTTCTAGCTCCATTGATTTTTCGCATGCTGGCCTCCAATGTTCGCTTCAAAGCTTGTACTGAAGACAAGTTGATGTAGTTAAGTGCTGCGATAAATATTACCAAGAAGCCCATTAACATGATGATGTTAACAAACTGACGATCGCTGTATGGAATGGAAAGAAGTGGTGCTGGTCCGCCATCTTCAATGTGTGTTGATCCAAGATGTACGTCTGCTAAAGGATGAAAGTAAAAATCGTGTTCGTCACGAATTTCATCATCGTAATATTTTTCTAAGAAGGCCTTCTTCTGAGCATAAACATCTTCAGGAGTTGCGCCTTCTTTCAGTAAGACCCATGATTGAAAGAAGCGGGTGTTCCAACTATTGAAAAAACGTTGAAATCCTTCCGACATCTGGTTTTTATCTATGACATAAATCTGATTAAACCGATACGTAGAGTTTCTTGGCATTTCATCTAGAATTGCGATAACCTCAGCGGGTCCAAAGCGAGCCTGATCTATGACTTCACCAACTACATCTTCTTTCCCAAAAAGCGTCATGGCAATATCCTTTGTGATAATTATACCAGCAGGTCCTTCAAACTCTTTCATTGGATTGCCATCAAGAAATTCAAAATCCAGGATGTTAAAAATTCCTCTCGTCACGAGTGCCCAATCACGGTCTGCAAGACGTTTATCACCTTTTGCCAATACCTGAGATCCAAAATAAGACATGTGGGCTGTTTCTTCCACAGCAGGAAAATCTGCTTTTAAAGCATCAGCAAGTGGATTCGCAACGGAAAGGTAATGGTGTAGGCCATCGTCTTCCATGCTTCTTTCTATAACTCTGTATACTCGATCCTTTTTTGAATGAAATGCATCGATGTTGAGTTCGTCATGCACGAACATTAGGATGAAAAAGAGAATGGCGAATCCCATTCCAAGCCCAAGCATATTCACGATGAAGTGCACGGTCTCCTTCCTAAATCGTCGGAAGTAGATTTTAGTATAGTTCTTTAACATGTTCATAGTCCAATTATTTATTTGAGTTTTTCTAAGATTGATTAGGCGAAAGGATCGGAGTACATTCCACACAAAAAACAGGTTGGCAGATTTTATGGATTTCTTCTTTCGGATATGAAAAAGTTCAAACAAGTCCCCCTCGATCTCTGAGAGATACTCGTCCCTGCAGTACCATCGCAGAAACCTGACAGCCCATTTTGGTGGTTCTAGCTCTGACATTTAAACCTTTGAAAAAGAGATTTGAGGAATTTTGTTGTAAATCCTGGAGCGCAGATTGTTTTGCGCATCCAATACTTGTTTTCCATATGCTGTGACCACATAGTACTTTTTCCTGCGGCCCCCTCTTTCAGCAGTTATTCCACCTTCTCTTGAGTTAACAAAACCTTTCTTTTGCAATCGCTTGAGCGCAACGTGAATCGCACTGATGTTGATTTTTTTCTTTGTTTCTGCACTAAGAAACTCCAAAATCGATACACCATACGCAGTATCATGTTGTGCCGCAACCGTTAATAAAACGAGTTCTTCAAACTCGCCTAATTGATATTCCATGGTTCAATTTTATTTGCTTAACAAACGTGAATATAATAGATATGTTTCATTTTTGTTAAGTAAATGGATTGCCGCTAATCCTCTATAAAAGATTAATGTTTGAAGACCCTGAAACAAGTTCAGGGGGGACGTTCTAACAAGTAATGTTGAGATTATTCGTGATGTCATGCTGAATTTGTTTCAGCATCTTCCCACAATGAAAGCTATTTCGATCCGGCAAGAATATCCGTTCCGAGATACTTCATTTCTGGTAGTGTATACCAGCTTCTTTTTTGAGGAATTTTGATTCCGTCGATGATGATTTCATCTTCGAGCGTGATCAATTCTCCTTTCTTCTCTTCTTTATCTTGATAAAATTTGTACTGGAGCATTCGACCAGTGTTCTGATCAAAATGGAAATACCAGGTGTCTTTCTGGTAAACCACCCGAAGAACGTAACATTTTACTCCGTCAAGCATTTCTTCCTCAACATCTCGATCAAAAGGAGTTCCTTCATCATAGAGTTTCATTGGAAGTCCCCATAAGTACAAGTAGTAATTTCTCATCCTCAATGCCCTTGCTTCATCATGATCTCCTACCAACACCTTACTGGATTCACCCAAAACTTCATATACATTTTCTCCATTTCGGTCGATCTTCATGTAACTCCTTGTATTGTCGATAACCATCGTTGTCTTTTGATCATCCCCCAATGGACGTGTTTCTGTAAAGAGCAGTGTGGTGTTCAAGTTTTTCCATTTTCCATTTGGGTCATGGTAAGCAGCGGCTTTATCAAGAACTTGATAGGGTGTGATTTGCGCATGGGCTGATACACATAAATAAATCATCAACTGACTGAGAAGTATTTTCATATTCTCAAGATAGGTATTTCGATTACAGCTTAAAATATCATTGATGCTATTTAAAAATCCTTCTTTTTTCGATAATTTGTTCCATGTTTTCTAAAGATAAAATTCACAGTATAGTTAGACGAAAGTCCTGCAATTACAGTGAGAAGAATGCTATACCAAAATCCATAGTCTAACGGATTGATGCTGCCCCACGGCTCTGGTAATAATAGCATCGCAATGGGGCTTAGTAACACCAATTTGAGAATAAATTTTAGTCTTTTCTTTCGAAACATCTATTTTAATAAAATAATCGATAAACAATATTTTGTCTACAAACTGAAGGAAGTTGGAATTCTGTGAACCCCATTGCTCTCATTTGATTACAAGCTGCTTCAGTTCTACCCGTCATCTCCAGATTCTTATTATCATGAATGCATGGAGGATTACCTGGAGTACCGCATTTACCTCGACTACCTCGAAAGCAGGTACCTAAAAGACTAACTCCAATACCCGTTAAAGTACCGGACACAAACCCAGAGGCAAATCCTACTACTCCACCCCCTACAACTCCTGAAACAGTCCCCACAACTGGAAAAACGACAGTCCCTGCGGTTGCACCAGCGGTTGCGCCTGTGTAGGCTCCTACAACTCCAGCAGCAACACCACCTAACCAAACCATTCTCCAATCTACATTGCAGGCACCATTAATTCGTCCATTCTGATTGTCAATACCCAGATCTTCCGCAATTTTGTTCCTCATTTCCTCAATTCCTCCTTTTTGAGCAAACTCAGTCAGTGCTAGACTTGAAGCACTAAACTGAATTAACAAGATTTTATCCTCTTGAGTCAAATTTGAAGTCATTATTTCGCTTTCAAAATTCCTAGCTAGAATCATTGCCGATTCATAATTTTCTACGTTTACGAACTTTGAGATAAACGGGTCAATGTAATGGTGCTGTTCTGCGGTGTAAACATTTGAATTAGAAATGAAGCCACTCAGAATCTCTTCCTGTCTTGCCCTTGTTTGAGTTGATAAATTCAAGAGGATTTCTTCTAGATGATCGATTTGATTATTGTTCAAGGCATCAATTATACGCTGATTGACATTTCCAAAATTCACTTCCCTTAACCTTAAAATTGTGTTTTCTCTGATCTGATCTTCGCCTAACTTGATAGTCGAATATTCATCATTCTTTTCAATTATCGTAATCATTTCTTCTTCAGCTAAATGATTGATAGTGGAAGAATAGACCTCAAAAGAATCTGGGTCTAGAGACATATCGTCATCAATATTAGTTTGACATGAGAATAGTAAAAAAGTGAGTAAAGAGACTATTAAATACTTCATCTTAACTTTTAATTTTCAATCTTTTGGTTCTTAAATGAATGATCTGTTTTACCAATTACCCACTTAGAGAAAATTGTTCTCAAGACTTAAGCAATCAAAATGATAAATCAAATCGTAATTAATATTATATTATTATGTAAACCTGTTTTAGTTGTAAGAGATGAAATGTAAACTTGATATACTATATGTATACCAAAATGTTGAATTCTAAGAAAATGATAGATTCTTATTCGTTTCTTTTATCAAATCCAACCAACGATCGATACGCAAAAACTAGACTAATCAAACCAAGTAAAGTAGCCAGAATAAAAGGGGCACCTGGAAAATAAATGTCATTTTCTGGTTTTGTGTAATAACTGAAAATCCCTGTCATCAATGGAGCTCCGATGATGGCAGTTACAATCAACGTGCTTGCGAGACCACCTTGAAGTTCCCCTTGCGCATTTTTCGGAATTTGACCTGACATAATGGATTGAACAGAGGGGCCAGCCAAACCACCAAATGCATATGGGACGATAATAGCATAAACCATCCAGGATTGGGTAGGCCATGCCAACAAAAACAAGCCTGCAATATTGAAAAACAGACCCAGATATACTGCTTTTACCTCTCCTATTTTTTTAACTACCGGGCCAACGATTCCTCCTTGAACAATGGCAACCATAACTCCAACAAACATCAGCGACAACCCTATGTCTTGAGGAGACCAATCAAATTTTTCCTTTGTGTAAAAAGCCCAATTGGAATGGGTAGCATTTTGCGCAACGTAAATGAGAAAAAGGCATATAAGTAAGCCTACAATTGTCTTGTATTTGAAGATACTTTTCAGTGTACCAAAAGGGTTGGCTCTTTTCCACTCAAACGCTCTACGGTTTTCCTGAGCAAGCGATTCCGGGATGATGAAATAGCCATATAACCAATTGAGCAAGGACAAACCCGCCGCGGCAAAAAATGGAATTTTTGTTCCCATTTCACCCAGAAATCCCCCTATTGCCGGTCCGATAATGAACCCCAGTCCAAAGGCTGCTCCAATCATTCCAAAGTTCTTAGCTCGATCTTCAGGAGTACTAATGTCTGCGATATAGGCGTTTGCCACGGTAACACTACTACCACATATTCCAGAAATCATGCGGGCGATGAATAACCAAACCAACGTCGGAGCAAATGCGATGACCAAGTAGTCAATTCCCAATCCGAAAAGCGCTAACAGAAGAACTGGTCTTCGACCAAGTTTATCACTCAATCCACCAAGAACTGGAGCAAAAAAGAACTGCATCACCGCATAGGTTGCTGCTAGTGAGCCACCTATGATCGCTGCTTCGGAGTTATCTACATCGGTCAGCTCGACGATAAGGTTTGGAATGATAGGAATGATGAGTCCAATTCCTACGATATCAATTAAAACCGTTATAAAAATAAAGCTGAGTGCTGCACTCTTTTTCTTCATGCGCCGAAGATATCACATTCATTGGAATTTATATTTTAAACAAAAATTAATGATATTCGTATCCTTATGTTAAACAAAAATTAATGATATGAACCTTCAGCTTGGAGTTCTCGAAGAAATGATCCTTATAATCTTGTTGATGAAAGATGAAACGTATGGCGTTGACATAGCCAAGGAATATGAATCGCAACTTAATCAATCCATTTCTCTTCCTGCTATTCATGTGGTGTTGAAGCGCTTAGAAAAAAAGGATCTGGTTACATCCAAAATGGGAGAACCTACCGCTGAAAGGGGAGGCAGAAGGAAGCGTATTTATCAGGCAACTAATAAAGGATATGAAGCTGCCAAATACCTGCAGCAAAAGCGAAGTGAGATGTGGAAGGTGATTCCGACAATGAACTTTGTATTTCAGTGAGTTCCAGTCAACACCATCCACCAGCCTGGGCAAACAGGCTTTTAACTTTTTTCTGTCGAGAGGACTATTCGGATGAAATCTTAGGTGATCTGCATGAAGCTTTTTATTGGAGGCTTAAGGAAAAGGGAGTAGCTAAGGCAAAAGCCAGATTTACCTGGGAAGTCATCAAATCATTAAGGCCAAAAAACTTAAAATCATTTTACTACTTATCTCTTAACACTATGATCTTCAGAAACTACATCAAAATCGCATTTAGGACTTTACTTAAAAGAAGATCCACTTCATTTATCAACATCTTCGGTTTATCAATCGGAGCTGCAGCCTTTGTTTTGATTTTTCTCTATTCGTATCAAATCATTTCATTTGATGACAATCACCAAAACAAGGAACAGATTTTCCTCGCTTACAAAGAGCGAATAACTCCTGACGGGGTTCAAGCCACTTACGACACTTGGGTTCCAATGAAAGACCGTCTTTTAGCAGATTATAGTCAGGTCAAAGAAAGTGCCCGGATATTTCAACCAGGAGGTAGTGTTGTGCAGAACAACCGTTACATCGATGAGGACATCATGTACACGGATGAATCTTTTTTCGACATTTTCACTTTTCCACTTCTGCATGGAAATGATGGAAAAGTCTTTGATGATTTACAATCTGTAGTTCTAAGCTCAGAAATGGCATTGAAATATTTTAAGAAGGAAAATGCGGTGGGAGAGGAGATAGAGCTCTTTCTGCCATTTGAAGATACAATCATGCGCTTTCAAGTATCTGCAGTGCTTGAAGAATACCCAGAAAACAATTCTTATCAACCTAGTTTCATTGTTCAAATGGAAAGTGCTCCTACCTACGATGAATCGGCAAATGACTGGGGGTCTTCTTTTTTAGAAACGTATGTTTTATTGGACTCAGAGAATATCGCATTTGAGTTGGAAGCGGCATTTCCAGACCTTATTGAAACAATATGGGGCGTTGATGTTCGTGAAAATACCAATTTCAAGTTGCTGCCATTTGAAGAATATTATGATACGTTCATAGGCAGAAAAGACGATGCGATTACACTTCTCTTCATAGGCATTGGAATCCTTCTAATTGCCGCTATCAATTTCATGAATCTTTCAACTGCTCAAGCTTCTCAGCGAATGAAAGAAATCGGATTGAGAAAGGTTTTGGGTGCAGTAAAAGGACAACTCAGAACTCAGTTTATTACCGAAGCGTTTGTCACCTCTCTGTTTGCTATCGTGCTGGGTTTAATAATTGTATTCTTAGCGATTCCATCCTTCAACGACTTTTTTGATGTCACCATCTCCTTTGATCAATTCAGCCTGATTCAGATCTTGGGCTTCAGTGCAATCCTGGCAATAGCGCTTGGTTTCTTGAGTGGAAGTTACCCAGCGTTGTATCTCTCGTCGATGAAATCGATTGAGGCACTTCAACAGCGAATTGGTTTTGGTGGCTCAGTCAATTTTAGAAATATTCTGGTTGTGCTTCAATTTTCCATTGCCTTGTTTCTCATCACAAGTGCAATCATGATTCGAAATCAAATTTCCTATATGACAAACAAGGACATGGGATTTGATAGTGAAAGTACAATATCATTCGTGGCATCAGCAGCCAGCTTTACTGATCGTGATCAAGGAATTGTTCGGCTAAATACTTTTAAAGAAGAACTTAGGAACAAGTCTTATATCAGTGAGGTAGCTATGAGTAGAGCTATTCCAACGAATTGGACAAGAAGTTTTGTGTTTGTTCGACCAGATGGATGGAATGGTGATCCGCTTCGGATGCGATACACCTACGTCGATGCAAATTTTTTCAATACCTACGATATCAAACTAAAACATGGGAATCACTTTCTTTCAGACACAGAGGGTCATCAAAGAGAGTCTGTTATTCTAAATGAAGCTGCAGCAAGAGCCTTTGAGTTTGATCCGAATGAGCCAAACGTGATTAAAATCGGTGACTTTCGGCTCAATGTAGTCGGAATAGTGGAAGATTTTAATTTCGAAAGCTTGCAAATCGAAGTTGCTCCAACTTTAATATTTCATCGGACTGGAGATCATCCGGTTCATCGATTCATTACATGCAGAATGAACATGTCGAATCTTACGGAAAGGCTCGAGGAAATAGAAGATAAGTGGAATGAGCTTGGTTCGACTAGTGATTTCACCTACCATTTTCTAAATGACAGAGTTCAAGAGTTATATGAAGCTGAAAAGCGGTACTTAGGGATGGTCACGATGTTCTCAGCGCTTGCCATTGTGGTCGCATGTCTAGGACTTTACGGACTTACGCTATTTATCATCGAAAAGAGAAGAAAAGAAATTAGCATTCGCAAAGTGTTAGGTGCCGAAATAAGTGGAATCCTCCGGCTGATATTTAGAGACTTTACCAAATGGGTAGTGATTTCATTTATTCTTAGTGTGCCATTCGTGTTGTTCTTCATGACCGATTGGTTGGAAGGCTATCACTATAGAATTCCCATTTCCTGGATCACTTTTGCTGTCACATTAGTGCTTGTATTCTTGTTAGTTATTTTGACTGTTGGATATCAGTCACTGCGAGCGGCTTCTTCAAATCCAGTAAATCACTTGAAGGACGAATAGTTTATTCGAAGTTAATTCTCTTAGATAATCGGTTAAATCGCCATATATGAAAAATGGCGGCAATGGTCAGTCCTATGCACAAAGCATACCAAACACCATTGACACCTAAATTTTGTGTGAAACCAAGTACATAGCCTAATGGGATAGCTATCACCCAAAATGCCACAAATGTGACGATTGTTGGAACTTTTACATCAGTAAGTCCTCGTAGAACGCCAAGCCCTACCGCTTGTAGTCCATCCGATATCTGGAATGCGGCGGCAACAATTAAAAGAAACGAGGCGATGGATCGAACTTCCTCATCTTCGATGTAAAGTGCAGTTAGTGATTCTCTCAGAAAAATGAAGAGTAACCCGCAAAAAGCCATGAAAACTGCCACCATTCCCATTGTTGAAAAACCGGCGATTCTTAGGTTTCTTCTGTCTTTAAGTCCAACCTGATTGCCAATACGAATAGTGGATGCAGCGGCTAAGCCAGTTGCAGCCATATAGGTGATCGCAGATAAATTCAAAGCAATGTTATGAGCTGCTAATGCTTCTGCACTGATCCACCCAACCATGATTGCTGCTGTTGCAAAAGCCCCTACTTCAAAAATGTATTGCATTCCTGACGGAATACCAATCTTCAGTAATCGTTTGATGATTGCAACTTCAAACTTCCATTTGAAACCTATACATTTCTTTCGAACAAGTAGGATGATTAGAACCGCCATTGAGATACGTGAAATAAGCGTGGCATAACCAGCACCATTCAAACCCAAAGGTTCGAAACCTAGTTTCCCATAAATGAGAATGTAATTCAACCCTACATTCATCAAGTTAGCAACCACTGAAACAATCATAGGAGATAAAGTATCCGATAGTCCTTCCGAGAATTGTCGGAAGGTTTGGAAGATCATGATGGGAAATAGAGATAGCGCTACAATAATCAAATACGGTCTTGCGGCTTCTACTACTTCTTGTTCCTGACCAAAATATTCGAGAAAGTTGCTAGCAAAAAAACAGGTCAAGACTAAAAGAACTCCTAAACTCATATTCATGCCAAGACCGCTTTGGAGGAATGATAAGAGTTTTGGTCTGTCGCTTGGGTTAGTTGCTGCAACTACAGGCGTAATGGAATAGCTAACTCCAATTCCAAAAAGCATCAACAAGTGAAAAAAAGTGCCTGCGAATGTAGCGGCAGCCAGCGGGATCACTCCAACTCTTCCGACCATTACGCTATCGGCCACAGTTACCATAATATGACCTAGCTGTCCAACCATAACAGGCGCAGCTAGCAGTGCATTTTTCCTAAGATGCTCTCGAAGTGTCATGCTTTCTCAAAGATGCCGCAAGGTAGTATCTTAGCTTAATAAACCGCCTAATCATGAAATACATTCTAGCTGTTCTGCTTGTGATAACAAGCTCGACACTTCTTGCCCAAAAAATTGCTATCACTCTGGATGACCTTCCGTTTGGATACTCCGGTGGATTCACGGATGAACAGAAAATAGAAGCTTTTGACAAAATCTTGAAGACACTAAAAAAACACAAAGTGAAAGCCACTCTTTTTGTTACTTCAAGAAATATGAGCGAGGCAACAAAAGTTATTCTTGACAAAGCAGTAGCAGCTGGACATCAATTGGGCAATCACACGAATAACCATTACGATCTCAACAAAGTATCAGCTGAAAAATATATAGCTGATATTGATTCTTGTCAGCAATTAACTGGAAAATGGATTAATTCTAATTATTTCCGTTATTCTATGTTGCATCGAGGAAACACCAGAACCAAGCGCGACTCAGTTTATTCCTACCTCAAGGAAAAAGGACTTCTGATCGCTCCTGTGACGATAGACAATAATGAATGGGTGTATAATCGAGGCTACAGTCTTGCGATGAAAATTGATGATCATAAAAACATGGATAAGATAGCCAGGGAGTATCTGTATCACATGAAAGAAGTCACAGCCCGATATCAGAAGTTAAGCTTGCAACTAACCAACAGAGAGATCCCTCAAATATTATTACTTCATTCCAACCCGATCAATGCCGACTACCTTGGGAAGCTATTGGATTGGTATAAAAGAGAAGGATGGGAATTTGTGACACTAGATGAGGCAATGGAAGATGAGTTTTATTCAATCAAAGATGATTATGTAGGGCCTTATGGCTTTTCTCAACTTGATCGCATCAAAGTTTCAAGAGCTTCCAATTAAATCACATTTTTAGCATTCTGGCTAGTTTGTAAATACTGGCTACACTTAAGCTATCAGTAATTTCTCCTTTCTCACACATGGAGACTACTGTTTTGAACGGCAATTTTCTGATCTCTAATTCTTCAGTTTCTTCAAAAGCGGTGTCACCTTCTTTCAAATCCTCGGCGAGATACGCATATCCCACTTCATCCGTTACCGAGTTTGATGTATGGATTTTAAGGATCTCTGTCCATTTAGCTGCTTCCAGTCCGGTTTCTTCTTTCAATTCTCTTTTCGCTGATACCAGTTTGTCAATCCCAATCGGACCTCCACCCATTGGAATTTCCCAAGAATATTCATCCAGTGTATATCGGTACTGGCCTACTAGCCACGTGTTCATTTCATCATCCAGAGGAATGATTCCTAACGCCAAATTCTTGAAGTGTACTTTCCCGTAAATGCCTTTCCCACCACCGGGATTTCTCACATCATGTTCTGTAAGAGTAATCCAGGGATTGGAATAAATTTCCTTAGAAGCGTGGGTTTCCCAGGGGTTTTCCATCTCTCAAAAGTGTTACTCGGTTCGTAAACCCAATTCCTTTCTTATTTCCCGATCGGAATTACTGTTCTGACCCCAATAGGCAGATTTAATCGTACTTATCCGTTTCGCTGAAGTAGTCAATTGCTGAGGTTTCCCAAACCCGCTTATATAAGTTTCTTCCCAGCCCAGAATCTCATACGGGAAAACGCTATTGAAATAAATGGTAAGTTTTCGGTTCTCATATTCAATTGAATACTTAGTATGTCCGCTCTCTCCAAAATCGGAACTGACAACTTCCTCAATTTTTGCTTCCGCTTGTTGAGGTTTTGCTTCCTGGTGCCTTAGCCTCAGATAAAACGTTCCGGGAATGATACTGATTTTTCCGATTGGTAGGCCATTTGGGTTAAAACGGATTCTCGTCCAGATCTCGTCTTCCAAAACAGTCTTAGTGATTTTTTGATCCACATCACCCTCAGATTCGAAATAGGAAAATCCCCTGAACCGGTAGTTGTTCTTTTCGAGGTTCAACTGCGTGAATGTATGCCCACACCATTCTTGAGAAGAAGTAGTGACTTTAAGAATATCCGGATGTTTATCTTCTGAAACAGGTGTGAAGGTGGAAGACATCATGGAATAGGGATAAATACCTGTGAGAAATTTTTTGTTGAAATTCAATTTCATCACACTGACGTTATCCAGAGTTTCGTTCCTCCAGTCATCCAATTTTACTTGTTTGGACCTGGAAAATGGTTCTGTCACGAAAATCAACACGGCTTCTCCAGCGTGAATTTCTCCATATCGTGCTTGTTTTAACTCGTAGCTTGTAAGCTCGGCTTCTCCACCATACCAATACTTGTTAAAACCTTCGGGCTTCTGGTAAGTCTTTTCTTGAGATTGAGTTGAGGCGCATGAAACCAAAATCAATGTGGCCGAAATGATCATAAGAAATTTCATAGCAAAAGGCTTTTATAATACAAGACCAATTTACAGCGATTTGTTCCATTCTCAGTTAACTAGTTTTGCATTCAATGAATTATCTGTCGGTAGAGGGACTCACTAAGAGCTTTGATGAAAAACAATTGTTCAATGAGATCACTTTTGGTCTTGATCAGGGACAAAAAGCAGCACTTGTGGGTGTTAATGGCTGTGGGAAATCCACGTTGCTTAAGGTAATTGCTGGTATAGACGCTCCCGATGGTGGAATTGTATCCTTTCGCAAAGGATTACAAGTTTCGATTCTACAACAACACCCTGAATTCAACAAGGAAGAAAAGATTTCTGAAGCAATTTTTACTCACGATCAAGAAGAATTGAATCTTATTCGGGATTATGAATTAGCTCTTTTAAAGACCGAAACTGATCCTGAAAACGCACCTGACTTGTCTTCCATCATTGAGAAAATGGATGCATTGAATGCATGGGAATACGAACATCAAATAAAGACGTTGCTGGGCAAGCTGGGACTTTACAACCTTGAACAAAAAATGGGAGACCTTTCAGGCGGTCAGCGAAAACGAGTAGCTCTTGCTCAAGCATTGGTTACGAATCCCGATTTTCTAATCCTCGATGAACCCACAAACCACCTGGACCTTGAGGTGATCGAATGGCTGGAAAACTACCTGGCCACTCAAAATTTGACTCTTTTGATGGTGACGCACGATCGGTATTTTCTAGATCGAGTGACGAATGAGATTCTGGAAATTGAAAATGGAAAGCTTTTTCGTTACAAGGGTAATTACAGTCATTTCCTGGAGAAGAAAGCAGAACGACAAGAAATGGAAGCTGCCACTGTTTCCAAGGCGAAGAACTTGCTGAAAACGGAGCTTGAATGGATGAGACGACAACCGAAGGCGCGTGGAACGAAAGCAAAGTATCGAATCGACGCTTTTCATGATCTGAAGGAAACAGCCAATAAGGGGACACGTGCTTCACAATTGGAGGTCAACCTTAAAGGTGAACGACAAGGTAAGAAAATTCTTGAGCTGGAGCATATCTCCCAAGCTTTCGAAGACCTCAAACTCATTGATGATTTTAACTATGTGTTCAAACGAAAAGATCGGATTGGGATTATTGGACCAAATGGGGTCGGCAAATCCACTTTCTTGAACATTCTGTCTCAAAATATCAAGCCTGATGCCGGCAAGATTGATATTGGTTTGACCACCAAATTTGGATACTACACGCAAGATGAGACCATTTTTGATCCCAATAAAAAGGTTCTTGATATTGTAAAGGAGGTAACTGAATACATCCGACTTGACAATGGTTCGGAAATCACAGCTTCACAACTTTTGAATCAATTCCTTTTTCCACCTAAAATGCAACACAATTTTGTGGGTAAACTAAGTGGCGGAGAAAAAAGAAGGCTTCAACTGTTACGAGTTTTGATGGCTAATCCAAACTTCCTAATCCTTGATGAACCTACCAACGATCTCGATATCATGACATTGAATGTGTTGGAGGATTATTTGCAAAACTTCAATGGCTGTCTCATGATTGTCTCACACGATCGCTATTTCATGGATCGACTGGTTGACCATTTGTTTGTTTTCAAAGGAAATGGAGTCATAAAAGATTTTCCTGGTAATTATTCGGACTATAGAAATGAGGTTGGACTACCTGTGGCAGAAACTGAGCCATCAAAATCTGAAAAGAAGGAAGTAACGAAAAAAGAGGCAAAGTCCACGGAGAGAAAACTTAATTATAATGAGCAAAGAGAGTTGAAAGAACTTGATAATAGCATACCTAAGTTGGAGGCTAGAAAAAAGAAACTTCATGATTCGCTCAACACCGAAACCGAATACGAAAAACTTCAAGCGCTAAGTGAGGAGATAAAAGAAGTGGAGCAAGAGCTTGAAGAAAAAGAAATGCGATGGTTGGAGTTGAGTGAACTCCAATAATTGTCAACCATCTTAAATCTTAAGGATTCCCCACTAGAGGGAGGTTAAGAGAGTGTTTCTCCTAAATCTATCTTAATCCGTTTCAAAACACCCCAATAATCCCCTCAAGGGGATATTTGCATTTATTTATATTAACTCACGTTAACTTTAGTTCTTATTGAAGTGACCATGAGAGGATTTTTGTCTGCATTCTTGCTGCTCCTTATGTTACAGATGAGTGCCCAAAACCTAATGTTTCAAGGCAACTTGAACTGGAACGATTGGGAAACTCCACTTTCTCCTGACATTAGAAAAACCAAACTGGATGAAGTCATCAAGACCCCAAAGATTCCACCCATCATTACCCAGCAATACGCTGAAGGAACCAATCATGATTCATTTCATTTTATAGATGCTAATTCGGATTCAGAATTGGATGTCATCTACAATGGCAAGGTTGGGAATTCGGATGGGATAATCGTTTTTGTTAAGACTGGGTCAACCTACGTAATTTCAAATACACTTGGAGGGGAGATTATCGAAATGGAGCGATCCAATTTGTCAGGATTTCTGATTTTCAAAATTCTTCAAAAACCTTGTTGCCCTGCTGAAGAACACTACCGATTAATAGCCCATTTGTCGGTCAGGCCAAATGATGCAAAACTTTTGACTTCTGTAGAATACTCATATAAGCAAAACACAGAACTTCCGAGTGTCTTCTTCTCTCCTAAACCTTTCACTACGACAAGGACACATTACAATCTGCGAGCTCAACCAAAAATAGATCGTGAGTCTAATGAATGGAGTGAGCATATTGATGGAAATGTGGTTGCTATATATCCGCAAGGCTCAATTGGGAGGGCAATAGCTGAAAAAGTTGACGAAAAAGGAAGACTATGGTGGTTTGTTGCAATGGAAAATAACATCCAGCCAACCAAATCCTTACTGGTCTATAGAAAACCAACAAACATGTCAGTAGGCTGGATGAGTCAACGCTTCCTCCAAGAAATCAACCCTTGACGGGATTTGATCTATCTTTCATAAGGAATTATGAATAAAGAAGCATCATTCAAAAAGTGGCCTCTTGTTAGCTGGGAACCTGAAATTCTTATTTCCGGAGGATTGGTTTTGACTTTATTCAATATCCAGCCAAAAATCGTAGCGCTTGCATTTGTCATTAATCCGCTGGATATCGGAGGTTCAATGATAGTATTGACTTTGCTGTCGGGGATGGCAGGTACGCTAGCCGTCGGCTTTGCAATTCATCTTATTGTTAGAGGTTTTTGGATTATGAAAATGGGAATTGCCTATGGTCTTGCCCCAGAATTCGACAGTAAGAAATTCAATTTCAAGAAGCCTTACGAGCAAAGAATCCAGAACATGGAGATCAACCAGAGCGCAGAGATGGTAGGTAAGCTTTCCAGCTTGATATTCTCTATCACATTCTTTCTATTGCTGATTTCGTTGGGATTTACCACATTGAGCATCGCACTCTTTGCGTCTCTTACACCATTGGGGATACCCGATTTCGTGATTATTTCACTATTGGTGATTCTTCTTATAGACTTTGCCTCCTTTGGATATCTAAAGAAAACAAAGTTGGGAGTGATCTTGTATCCCGTTTTGTGGATTATGTATCAACTTTCACTTTCCTTCTTATATAGAGATATCTATTATTATCTGATTAACAGCTACAAAAGGGTGAAACTCATTGTTGGGCTTGCTTTTTATGCCATCACTTTTGTACTACTTGCAGCGATAAATAGCCGTGAAGTACTTGGCCTACCAAAATTGATCACAGTGGAAGGACGGTTTGAAGATTACATAAGAAGTTCTTACGATGATGAGCGAGACCCATTTACAAGATATAACGCCAGTATAAGTTCTTATTATCAAGAGAAGAATTTGATGAGACTATACTTACATGAAAACACAATCGTGGAGGCTGCTCTTGATAATAATGCCATTCGCATTTCCATCAATGATCAGGAAATGGATCCACTCTCAATTCGAGATTATTCAGGTTCGGAAAATCAGTTTGGATACCTGTTCTTTTTAGATATTTCCAACTTTAAAAGTGGGAAAGAACATCTCCTGAATGTTCTTCTAGACGAGACATTCATTCGAGATTCTAACATGGGCTTGAATGATACTATTTATGCCCAAATTCCTTTTTATAAGGAATGATCAGTTTTCTTTCTCCTTCAAAATCGCTTTAAATTTCTTTGCGACTTTGTTAATCTTAGGTCGAGAGACAGCCATGATATATGGATTGTTCGGGTTCTTCACCTCGTAATCCTGGTGATATTCCTCAGCATCATAAAATGCATCGAAAACAATCAGTTGCGTATCGATCGGCTTATTGAACGTAGGAGTAAGCTCCTTAATTTTAGCTTCGGCCAATTTCTTTTGCTCTTCGTCATGATAAAAGATCGCAGAGCGATATTGCGGTCCTATATCATTTCCCTGGCCGTTTGTTTGCGTAGGATCATGTGTAGTGAAGAAAATGTCTAGTAAGGTATTGTAATCGATCACATCCGGATCGTAAAATACTTGAACTGCTTCGAAATGCTTGGTTCGTCCGGAGCTCACCAACTTGTAATCAGCCGTTGATTTTTTCCCTCCGGTATATCCTGAAACTGCTGATGCCACACCCTTGATTTGCTCAAAAGAAGCCTCAACACACCAGAAGCAACCGCCTGCAAACGTGGCTACACTTAAGTTTTGATAGTCAACAACTTTCGCAACTGTAGCTTCAGGTCTATTTCCTTGAGACTGGCAACTAAAAAGGAATAGTGCTGTAATGACTAGGATAGATCTCATATCTAAATACTTTTCTCTAAATACTATACTTTATTCATAGGTACGAAGATTTTCTAACATAGATCTTCCTTCCATATCCAATTGTAACAAAGATTACATTGTATTGTTTGTGACAAAATCTTCTTAGAATTCAAGTTTGTAGCTCAAATTAGGAATGAAGCTTAGCTGTCGATCTGACCCAAATGCGAAGCGCTGCAACTCTGTTTCTCTTTGAAATAGATTTTGAATATTAAGAGCAATAACAGAAGCGGTTTTTTCCTTGTTTTTTCTGTAACTCAATCCTAAATCCACCCTGAAAAAAGGATCCAACTTTAAGTCGAAATTTTGATCATATCGATAAACCGTGAATCCCTGATCTCGTGATGCTCCAAAATTGATTGGTGCCTGGCGTTGCCCTCCTGAACTTAGAATTTTCCAATTAATTCCAAATCGATTATTTCCATTCTTACCAACTTTCAATTCTCTTCCACCTAGGATATTGAAAACATATCCACTATCGTACTGTGTACTTCTCTTTACTCCATCGGCACCTTTGTAGTTCGACTCAAAAAGTGAAAGTGTGGTGAGGAAATAGAACCCTTGAGAGAAAAATTTCTCTAGCGTAAATTCTACTCCATAGTTATTGCCGGTTCCATTATTTGCTAGCTCAAATGTGGTGTAGCCATCATCGAAAGAATTCAAGGCTGAAAAGGTTAAAGCCTGGAAACTTGAAGTGGTATCATTAGGCCAAACTGGTACATCGAAAAGTCTTTGGTAGTAGACTTCTGTTTTAAATCGCCAGCTAGATCCAAGCGGTTTTTCATAACCCAAAACTCCATGAACCGCTCTTGTGAACCCTAAGTCCTTGTTGTTCTGCCTGAAGCTGCCGTCAGGTTGCTCTTGCTGAGCTAGGTATAAGGCGATGGTTTCCATTCGGTTGTGTAATCCAAACCCGCCAGAAAAAATGTGTTTTCCTCTGTTCCATTTAAAACCTGCGCGCGGTTCCAGGTACGATTTCCCATTCAATCCAAATCGTGTGTAATGCAGTCCTGAATTAAGCGTCAATTTTTCATTCACTCGGTATTGCCAGTTTCCAAAACCCTGATAAAGTGCGGTGCTACCTTCATCATTTAGAGAAACTAAGTGGCTTTGTTGTCGCCTGTCCCAAAATTGATTTTCAAGGTTGTAGCCAAGCCTGCTATAAATTCCGCCTATTCTTAAGGTATGACGAGCTGAAAATTTATGATTGAAGAAGGAGGAAAATCTTAATTGATCTTCTACGAAATCTTCCCTTTCAAAAACTAGCTCCCGCAAAGAATCAAGATCAAAGACTATTTCATTATGAGAAGCTGAAACAATGGTTTCAAAAAATGAATCATCGGATACATAAAAAATATTAGTAATTCCCGCAACTCCCATCGTTTGGTTATCATCTTCGAAGAAAAAATCTCCTAAGCTACGATCGGGCACAGCAGTAAACGTACTCTTTCCTCCAAGTCCCCAAATTGAGAAAGACCCTAGCTTTTTAGTAGGGACATGAACTTTGAATGAGAGGTCCTGGAAAACAATTTCTTCGTTTTCACTGAATAGTTTCAATCCCAACTCTGTCAACATGGCAAGCGTGGAATAGCGGTAATTGAACAAGTAAGAAGCCCTCGATTCTTTTGCTAATGGGCCTTCAGAAGTAGCCGCAATTCCTAAAAGTCCTGCTTGAAAACCATGTTCGTGTTTATCAAAATTTCCTTTCCGAAGATTTAAATCGAATACTCCGGAAGTCGCATTTCCATACTGCGCAGGAAAAGCGCCCGTGAAAAAATCAGAATTAGAGAGCACATTCGAACTCAACATGCTGATTCCTCCCCCAGAAGCGCCGATATCAGCAAAGTGGTTTGGATTGGGAATCTCGACACCTTCCATTCGCCACAGAATTCCTTTGGGTGCATTTCCCCTAATGACAATTTCATTCAAGAGGTCATCTCCCGCTGTTTGAACTCCGGCATAGCCGAGTGCAGCTCGAGCTGGATCATCGAATGTGGCCGCAAAGCGACTGGTTTCTTCTACGCTTAGAGAAATAGTACTAATAGTTGCCAATTCATTTCTTGGTTGACCTTTCTCTTCTGTATCAGCGGTAATAACAACTTCGTCCATCTGGATTAGTGATTCCTTCAAAGTGATATTTAGAATAAGTTCTTTACCTGTGCCTACCAAAAGATTTGAAACAGCGGCAGCTTCATATCCGATCGAAGAAACGTTCAGTGACTGCCTTCCAATCGGGACATTATCAATTCGGAAAAATCCTTCGGCATCCGTGATTCCCCCCATAGGTGGATCGATTCCTACAACGACTACCGTAGCACCAATAACGGGAGTTCGTGACTGTTCATCAATTACCTGGCCTTTGATTGTTTGAGTAAGAGTTTGGGAAAAACTGGTGATAGCAAGACATAGAAATGCCATGCTTAATTGTACTTTTTTCATTGAGTTTTTGAGTTGGGTGATTAAGCACTAATACAGACATGAAATCCAAAACTAGGTTTCGAATTCCAGAAAAAATCAGCAAAAAAAGTGTAGCTTCTAATCGAAAGTTTTTCTCTTTGGTGGATTTCATGAAGATTAGGCTCGATTCATTCGTATGAGTAAGTACCTTTGAATATGCTAAAACCCTATTTTCAACTAGAAAAAATTGAAGCTGGCTGTGACGAAGCTGGTAGAGGGTGTCTAGCTGGACCGGTCGTTGCAGCTGCGGTAATTCTCCCAAAGGACTATCATCATGAAGAGCTCAACGACTCAAAGCAACTGACCGAAAAGCAACGAGTTTCTATCAAACAAGACATTATTCGAGATGCAATTGCCTGGGGAGTAGGCGCAGCATCGCCGGGAGAAATTGATGATATCAATATTTTAAATGCCAGCTATTTGGCCATGCATCGAGCTATCGAGCAATTAAAACTCCGCCCTGAATTGTTGCTGATTGATGGCAATCGTTTTAAGCCATTCAATGAAATCCCGCACGAATGCATTATCAAAGGTGACGGAAAATATTTCTCTATTGCCGCTGCATCTGTTTTGGCGAAAACGTATCGTGATGATTTGATGCGTCAACTAGCTATTGAATTTCCAGGATATGGTTGGGAGACCAACGTAGGTTATCCAACTGCGGCACATCGTGAAGGACTAAAAGAACATGGTTCCACTCCTCATCATCGAATGAGTTTTCAACTTTTACCTATTCAGTTAGAGTTATTTTGAGCGAGAGGCTCGCTTCTTTTTGATCGCAGACTTAATGTTGGTTTCATCCAGAGGTTTTTCGATCAAGTCGTAAACCAAAGGATTATTGTTGGCCTTTTCTCGATCGGATGGATCAATGGATGAGGTAACAACAAAAATGGCCATTCTCTTTCTTTCCCTTTTTGCCAATTCTTCCAGCACTTCCCAACCATCAAGGATCGGCATGTTCAAGTCTAGAAACATGATATCTACATCCGTCTCTTCTAGAAATTCTAACGCCTCTTCTCCATGAGGAACAGTAAATATTTCAGCCTCAGGAAATAGCTTTTCTATAGTGATTGTTCCCAATACCAAAAAAATGTCGTCATCATCGACAAGTAATATCTTCTTTATTCTGCTAGCCATTGAAATACAACTTGAAGGTCGTCCCTTTATTAATTTCACTCTCCAGATCTATCCTGCCCCCCATTGCTTCTGTTTGTTGCTTGGTCATAAAAAGTCCCATTCCTTGACCTTCACTTTCCTTGGAATGGAATCTGGAACCAAGTTTGAACATCTTTTCTTTAAATCTGCCTAAATCTATACCTAATCCGTGATCTTTCACCATCACAAGTATTTCTTTATTCATTTTTTTCGCGGAGATCTCGATTTTTTTAGACTTCTTATTGGTTCCGTATTTGATTGCGTTTGTGATCAGGTTGTTAAAAATACTTACAAAGTATGCTGAAGAACCATTAAGAACAATATTATCTTCGATACACAGTACTATTTCAATTTCATTCTCCTTTATAATTTGATTGTTCAATTCCAATACTCCATTTACTGTATCTAGTAGATTGATTTCTTCTGGTTCTAATCTAGAAATTTCGTTTTCGAAATTGAGCAGCTCGTTGATATTTTCAATTGCATCATGCAATTTATTCGTGGTAGTTTTTAACATCCCAAGGTATTCTGAGTTTGTCGGATCAGATTCCAACACGTTTGCAAGACCCATTAGATTAGCAACAGACGAACGGAAATTATGGGAGGTGATATATGAAAAATCTTTGAGTCGTTTGTTCTGGAGATTTGTAGTAACTAACAGTTTTTCCAGTTGCTTTTGATCTCTTGATCTGGTCAGAATGTTCACTAATATTTCAGCAGCTACTTTGAGTAGAATAATCTCATCCTCCGAGTATGTTCTGAAATTTTTAACTGAATCAAAACCTACGAATCCCATGCATTGATTGTGTTCCATCAAGGGGACTGTGATCAAACTCTTGATTTCTTGACCGATAAGCATTTTCCTAGCTTTTTCTTCTTCCAGAAGTGAGACATCAGATATGAAAATGGGCTTGCCTTTCAAATGGTCATCCACCAATATTGGATAGTCATCCATTCTTAGATTTTGACTATCATCCAAAGCAGAACCTATTCCTTTTCGATACCATTCGTAGGTATTGCTGTAAATCCTTGTGTTTAGGTCATATTCGAAAATATACGCTCTGTCCACGTTTACAAACTTGCCCAACTCCTCTAGCGAACCAACAATTGATTCATCCATCAACTCGACAGGCATATTGATATATTTCGAGGAAAGATTGATCAAGACTTTTTGCATTTCAGCATGATACTTCAATGCTTCATCTGACTCTTTTTGTTGAGTGATATCTCTAATGGCTCCATCAAAGTAGACCGTTCCATCTTCTCCTACAGTTCTAATCGAGCTCATGTAACCCCAAAATGTAGTTCCATCCCTTCTCAGCAACTCGACTTCCTTATTTTGAAAGGCACCTTCTTCTAGCAACTGCTCTACTAGATTTTTTCGATCATCTGCATTTAAATAAAGGTCTTCTACATTTTTATTGTAAATCTCATTCGGTTCATTATAACCGAACATTCGAACGAATTCATCATTTACATAGACCACACCCTTTCCAAGTACGCTCCTGTAAAGACCTTCATTGATGTTTTTGTTGATATTCTGTAGCAGTCGATCACTAGCCTTAGCAAGCAGGGAGGTAGCTCTAAGTTCTGTAACATCACGTATTGCTCCATCCCAAAAGATATTCCCTTCTTTATCATTATAGATGACGCTGCTTATTAAGGCATAGATTTCTTCGCCATTTTTTTTGAGGAGGATTACCTCTTCATTTTCGAATGATCCAGACTCTTTCAATTTCTGAACGAGTTCAGCTCTTGCATCAGGGTCCTTATATAATTTAAGTGAACCTGTAGCTAGTACTTCTTCCTCAGAGGAGTACCCAAACATTTTGGCAAATGCCTTATTGACATAAATTAGTCCCTTCTCATCACTCCGGTAAATACCCTCGTTGATATTTTGATTGATGGATTCTAAAAGCTGGCTGATATCCATAAAATCTTAAATCGACTATGAAAAATGTAATGAAATTTTACTGTTTTAACAAGATGAAGTCTTCGATGCTGTTTACTTGTGAGTAGGATATTTTGAATAATTGATTTCCCTTGAAATCCAACACTCCCATTTTTCCATTTTCTTGGACGATAATATTATTGTTTGAGAGATCTTGTATTCGGTCGAAATTTGGTCGCAAAATAAATGTTCCGGATTGATCCGCAAGTCCGATCAGATTTTGATCATTCTCTATCAAGTAATTTCCGTTAGTCGTTCGTGTAATGTTTGACCAAGTCACTTCAACTACCTCATTACCTTCTTTGTTTATCAATCCAAACAGATCATTCTCTTTGACGATCGCCAACCCATTGCTGAAAGTAGAAACTTCCTGATAGTGAGGTTGTACTTGCAATCTTTCATTTTTATCAATGAATCCCCATCTTCCCCTCAACTTTATTGCTGCATAGTTTTCTTGAAATGGCTGGACATCTTCGTATCTGTTGGAAATTCGCAAACGTCCTAAAGAATCCAAAAATCCCCACCGGCCATTCTTTTTTGCAGAAATATATCCCTCTCCAAGTTCACCGAAATCTTCATAGCCTTGCTCACTTCCTACAAGAATCTGGTCTCCCAACTTTGATAAGATAGAAGTCCCGGAACTACTAAATATCACATAGTCTCCAACCCGTTTTATAGACTCAAACTCAGGGAGTTGAATAACACTACCGTCCTTGTTGATCATACCAAGAATTTCATCTTCATCCTTAACTATCAGCAAACTTCCCAGTTGCGAGATAATATTGAAAGTGGTTTTATACCTAAATTCATCTTGGTAAAAGTAGGAGTATGATGCCCCTTTTTTCCCTACTCTTAAATCTCCATAAGTCATTATCTCCTCGTACTCGGGATAAAATTTCCAGTTTCCGTGTTTATCCAGGACTCCCCATTTTCCATGAAATAGGGCTACATAATAATTCCCACTGACTTGAATCGAATCATATTTGAAGTTCACGTAGGTTTCTCCCGCCAAATCAATAATTCCCCAATAGTTGTTACGTTTGGTCATAAAGTAATCATCAACCCCATGTTCAATGGATTGCATAGGAAATGGATTCACTTTGGAGCCAAACCTGTTGAACAAATCCCATTCTCCTTCATTTTCCACGATAAAGTGACTACCACTTACTTTGATGGAATCTTTATCCTCGATTATAGTTTTTTCCCCATTTAGCACTGACCACCTCCCTGATTGTATATCTCTAACCACCAAATTGTTAGCTGAAACATCTTGCAATTCGTACTCATTGGAAATGTGGAATTCATCGGTGGAAAAGACCTTGTGCTTAACACCGTTCAAATGCATCGTCCAAAAGCCGTCTTTCAGCAAAAGCGAATCGCAGCGTCTCTCTAGAATTTTTAAATCGTTCTGATAAATTTCCCAATTAGGAAATTCGATAGGTTCCAGACTCTCATTTTTCTCAACAATATCCTTGTAGCTAAATTGGAATCTTTGATTTCCATTTATCTCAAAATGCCCAGCAAATCCGTTCTTAAATCCTGTTAAGCCATTTGCAATCCGGATGGAATCAAGGCTTTGTGAAACAAGAATTCCACTGCGATATACGTCCTTTTTATTGTCAAAACGGTTGGCAATGTGCCATCCATTTTTCAGTTCAATTTTTCGGTATTTGATAGGAATAGTTATTGTATTGGCTAGGTTTACCATTCCAACCTTGGAAAGGTATTGATCATATTCTGTAGCTAAAAAATGGTTGCCAATTCGTTCCAGTTGGAAGTAGTTGAAGCTGATTTTAACTTCTCCATTTTTGTCCAAAATACCATAAAACAGTTGATTACTGAATTTACCCTTTATAGAAGCCAAAATAAGTTCACTGTTAAAGGGAGCCATCGTGTAAAACTTGTTCTCAGCAAGAACCTTGTTTTTGATTGACACCAAGCCCCACAAATCATCTCTTTTGAAACCAATTACTCCTGCATAGATTTCCTTGGAGTTATCGCTCCATCCCAACTGCTCATAAACGGCGGGAACCGCAACTATTCCGTTTTCATCTTTTATTCCAAACCTGCCATCTTTTTCAAAGACAGAAAAGTCAACAGCAACGAGTGCATGCGCTAAAAGGATTAATAAAACTAGTGGTAGGATCCGCATAGTCAAGCGGCAAAAATATAAGCTAATCAGCCTTCTTTACTTCGTCAGGCTCCAAATTAAACAGATCGTTCAGCACCCCAACTAGATTTTCTGATTCTCCACGCTTGCATGCTGCTTTTAGTTGGAGAACCGGGAGTTTGATAACTTTTTGAATCATGTTCTTTGTCACCACCTCAAGCAATGCCATTTCGTCATCAGTAACTTTCCCAACATGCCTTGCTAGCTCCTGCTTTCGGATTTCATCAAGCGTGTTTTTTAATTTTTGAATTGTTGGAGAAACCCCGATCTCTTCTCTCCATTGGTCAAACCCGTCAATCGCTTCTTTAATTATTTCTTGAGCATCCGGAACTGCTGCAGTTCTAACTTTCCTGGCTTTTTCAGTTTTTTCAGACAACTCATCAACGTTGTAAAGCGTGAGTCCTGAAATTTCTCGAACGGATTCTTCTATACTTCTTGGGACTGAGAGGTCGATAACCAGTTTGTGCTGAAAAGTTCTAGCTCCAAAGCTGTTCTGAGTTAGAAGATTTGATGTCCCGGAAACCGCCGAAATAACTACATCACTAACTTGTACAATAGATTCTCTTTTATGGAAATCCTCAACCTCAATGTTTGAATCATTTGCAAATCTCTCCGCTCTGGATTTAGTTCTGTTCATTAAACAAACAGAAGCTTCCACATCTTTGAGGTTCTCCAGCACATTTTGACCAATCTCCCCAAGTCCAATTAAAGCTATTTTTGGATTAGAAACGTTTTCAATAAATCGTTTGATCAAGTCAACTGAAACGGAAGCGACCGATGCATTTCCATCCTGCAGTCTGGTTTCTTGAACCACTCGTTTGTTTGCATAGAAAATCGTATGCATCAATCGATGGAGGAATGGCCCTGCCATTTCAAGATCGGCGCTCGCCTGGTAGGCACGTTTTACCTGATTGGAAATTTGGATGTCTCCTAAAACTTTCGAATCCAAACCTAAAGCGACGTTAAAGAGATGATCAATGGTATCTTCTGCAGAATAAGATTTGAAGTACTTTAGGAGCGTATCCGGTTTGACGGACTTAAACGTACCTAAAAGTTTGATTATTCCAGTGGAAAGATCTTTGTTCGATGAGTAATAGATCTCAGTTCTGTTACATGTTGAAACAACCAGAGACTCTCCTAAATCAAATGTATCTCTTAGCCTGAATAGAAATTCTCTGACTTCTCCGTCACTTAACGCAACCTGCTCTCTAATCTCAAGAGGTGCATCATGATATGAAATTCCTACGGCCTTAAAATCCATCTTTCTCTAAAAAGTGATCGCAAAAATAACAGCCGTATTGTTATATTGGTTTGAGATTAGTCACTCCTAACTTTATTTAGAATAATTATAAATAGTGATTAAGTTTTTCATCGACGCGATATCCAAAGGATTGGCATTTTCCAAGGCTGAAGCCAAGGGAACTTTTCTTTTAATCATCATTGTGATACTCTCAATAACTTCCTTTCGCCTTGTATCTAATAAGGTAAAAAATACCGGAGAAATCGAGTACGATCCGTCTGAGCTTTCTGCTTGGGTAAAAGAGGTTGAGGCTTCCTATTCCAAAAGAAAAGAAGAAGAGAAATTAGCTGAACAATCCAATCCAGATTCGTTTCAGAAAGAGTGGAAACCAATTGAATACAAGAAGAAATACAAGAAAACAAAACCTCAACCCAAAGCTGAAGAAATTCCCCCTCCAATCGTCGATCTCAATATGGCGACCGCCGAGGAACTTCAGCAAATAAGAGGAATTGGAAAAGTATACTCCCAAAGAATTGTCAAATACCGAGACATGCTTGGCGGTTTTGTAAGCATGCAACAACTTGAAGAAGTCTACGGTCTCAACACTGAACTCGTTAACAAAATAAGTGAACGATTCGCATTACAATCGGGAGCGAAAAAAATAGACATTAACGCCGACTCTGTGAAGTTTCTTGCCAAGCATCCTTACATTTCCTACGATCTTGCCTGGGTAATCATCAACTACAGAAAGCAGAATGGTGATATTAAGAGTTTTGAGGATTTAAAGGGTATCAAGGCGCTGAATGATTCGATTCTGATAAAACTCAAGCCTTATTTAGAGTAAAATGGAAAAGATTCTGCAATCTTATATGAGGCGCCTG
Organism: Cyclobacteriaceae bacterium; assembly: GCA_028284125.1. Classification (GTDB taxonomy): domain Bacteria; phylum Bacteroidota; class Bacteroidia; order Cytophagales; family Cyclobacteriaceae; genus Ekhidna. Next base: position 52,030 of record JANQSI010000023.1, on the reverse strand, counting down.
AGCAATTTATCAGGAAACAACCGATCTCTACTTCTGCTAAGATTGCTAAAGGAGCAATTCATTGATATCCATGATTTTGATTTTGCAGAAGGGGAACCAAGTTTCGAAATCATCAAGGGATTAATGCAACAAAAGAAGTTAATTCCACTTTGCCAGGAAGCGGATAGTCGGAGCAAATCAACCAATGAGCTTAGCCGACGACTCAAGAAAATGCAACGAATGGAAAAGTTCATTTTTGAGGAAAGAGGTGCTAAAGACTTGTACATTGGTTGGCCGTTTATTCGAGGTAAATTCTCTGACGATACTCCTGTAAGATGCCCCTTGATTTTCTTTCCTGTTTCTATTGAAAGGATGGGGGATAAATGGTTCTTGTCGCGCAGAGAAGACGTGAACGTCACGCTTAATAAAACTTTCCTACTTGCATATTCTTTTTATAATAATGTTCAGTTAGACGATGAATTAATTGAAACGGTGATTGATGATTATGATAAAGATCCTGTTTCTTTTAGAACCCAGTTGTACGAGCATTTAAAGAGCAGCCATGTTGAGCTTAACTTTAATCAAGAGAATTTCACAGACGAATTACAATCATTTCGCAATTATCACAAAAGTGAATTTGAACAGAAGGAAAAAACAGGGGTTTTGAAAATGTATCCGGAAGCCGCTTTAGGAATTTTCCCTCAATCCGGTTCTTATCTTGTTCCTGATTACGTTCGCTTGCTTGAAGGTGGCATGTTTGGAGATCTTGAAGATTTCTTTGCGAATAAAATCACCACGGATGTCAATCAAATGTCGCTATTTACCGACAAGGTCAAAGAAGAGAACACGTTCACTACATTTCCACTTGACGCTTATCAGGAAAAGGCGATAAAAGAAATAAAGAAAGGCAAATCAATTGTTGTTCAAGGGCCACCTGGAACAGGGAAATCGCAATTGATCAGCAATGTCATCTGTGATTTTATCGCTCGCGGAAAAAACGTATTGCTTGTTTGTCAGAAGCGTGCTGCACTGGATGTAGTCTTCAATCGACTTAAGGAAAAACAAGTCCACGATTTTGTTGCGCTGGTTCATGATTTTAAAAATGATCGTAAATCGATTTTTGGTAAAATCGATCTCCAGATAGAGTCCGTAGAACAGTATCAGAAAAAGAACAATAGTCTTGATTCGATTCAACTTGAAAGGAATTTCCTTCAAGCAAGCAGAAGAATTGATCAAATATGTGAAGAACTCGAAGAATTCAGAACTGCACTTTTTGATGAAGCTGAGTGTGGAAAATCAGTAAAAGAGCTCTATCTCACTTCCAGCCCTGAACTACCCAATTTCTCAATGAATCTTGAATATCGCGCGATTCATTTTGATCAGCTCCCAGAGATTTTAAGAAAATTCAAAAACTACCTCAGCTATTACGACAAATTTGAAAAACGAACTCATTTCTGGGCAAAGGGACCTTCATTCGCTGATTTCAAAACCAATGATATGGTCCGGTTAGCAGAGGTGCTACACGAGATTCCTGCTTTTAATGAAAAACTTACCGATCACTCCAAGCAATTCACACTAAGACCACTGGACTTTGAATCCTTCGAATATTTTGCTGGGAAAATTCCGGAGATTGATCAATTGATCCAGGAACTCGAAGAGCCTGTTTTGTTCAAAATTTTCAAGCAATTGCATGTCGAGAAACCGACTCAAAATCTGAATTGGATCATCCAACTGGAAAGAAATGCAATGACTTGTTTTAAAGGTTCTGGGGTCGAGGTTTCACTCAAAGCTTCTGATCTGGGACGATTTCAGGAAGTGCTTCAAGCTGGAATCAAAGCTCGAAGCAGACCTTGGAGTTTGGTTAAATGGTTTTTCTCTAAAGAAAAGACGTTCCTTAAACGAGTACTCGTTGCAAACAACCTCAAGAGCAATAAAAAAGGTCTCGATTTGATGGTTGAAAAGATTGATAATAGGCTGAACTATGAGCATATCATTTCACAGATTAACGAAAACAAATGGCTTCATAACTTTCCAACTAGCGTCAGGAAGATAGAGGTTCAAGACTGGTTTTTTTGGCAAAAGACTGGCCTTAATATGTACTATCTAAGTGAAGACATTCGTGCACTTCACGAGTACATTTCTATTGTCAGATCAGAGCAGGAAACCTATTTATCCGCTTTGAAACAATTAAGAAAACTATCTGGTGAGCTTCCTACTCAGATGGGATTGTGGAGTAGATACATGTCCAGCAATCAAGTGAAATCTATCATCCTGAAAAAGGAGGACCCAGCGAAACTGGAAAAATTGCTAAGAAAGGATTTTGACGCGATTTGCGAGTTTCACAAACTGAAAACAAGTCTCACTTCTGAAGAGGATAAAATCATCGACAAGATCATTGAAGCCAACGCCAAAACCATTGATGAGTCGCTTGAACTTTTTGTTAATAGTCTCAGCTTATCCTGGATCGACCACATTGAAGGGAAGTTCCCTGATCTTCGTTCCGTTTCCTCAGGAAAACTTGATAGCCTGATTACGGAATTGCAAGAATCCATTGTGACTAAAAGGAAGTGCAGCAATGAGATTATGTTGCTCAAAGCGCGGGAAAAAACCTACGAAAACCTCGAGTTCAATCGCCTGAAAAACCGAGTAACCTATCGCGATCTCCAACATCAAGTGACCAAGAAGCGAAGGATTTGGCCGATCAGACGAGTGATTGGGGAATTTACTGAAGAGTTGTTTACGCTACTTCCTTGTTGGATGTGCTCTCCTGAAAGTGCTTCTGCCATTTTCCCAATGATGCAAAATTTTGACCTTGTCATCTTTGATGAGGCATCTCAATGTTTTGCCGAACGTGGGATTCCTGCCATGTATCGAGGCAGGCAGCTGGTAGTTACAGGCGACAGTCAGCAGTTGCAGCCGAACGATCTTTATCGGGTTCGATGGGAGGATGAGGATGATGCCAACCCCGAGTTTTCGCTTGACTCATTACTTGATCTGACCAAACATTACCTCCCTGAGGTAAACCTAGCCGGTCATTATCGAAGTAAATCATTGGAACTTATTGACTTTTCAAATGAGCATTTTTATTCTGGGAAACTCCGACTGCTGCCAGATTTTAAATATGTAAACAAGAAAGAACCAGCAATCAAGTTTATAGAATCCGATGGGATTTGGGAAGATGGAGTCAACAAGATAGAGGCTGAAAAAGTGGTTGATCTTGCAATTGATTTACTAAAGGGTAAGACCGAATGCGACATTGGTATTGTCACATTCAATTTTAAGCAACAGGAACTAATTATGGATTTGTTGGAGGAGCGAGCTGTTGAAAAAGGAGTAGTTATCCCAGATTCATTATTTGTTAAGAACATCGAAAATGTTCAGGGAGACGAGCGTGACATTATTATTTTCAGTGTCGGATATGCTCCCGATAAAAATGGAAAAGTCAAACTTCAATTTGGCAGTTTAAATATAGAAGGTGGTGAAAATCGACTGAATGTGGCTGTGACACGGGCACGCGAAAATGTGTTCATTTTATCCAGTATCCATCCATCAATGATGCAAACGGAGGATACCAAGAATGAAGGTCCAAAACTTCTAAAGAAATACCTGGAATATTCATGGAATGTGAGTCAGGGAAATTGGGTTCCTCATCTACCCGAGTATGATGAGCATCATGTTTCGTGGTACTTAAGAATGAAGTTACGAGAGGAATCTTTCTACGATGTGCCTGGCTTGGAAATAGAAAAAGAGCTTCCATTTTCAGATTTATCGATCAAAAAAAATGACGAATTCAGGGGTTTGATCCTTACTGACGATGAACGTTACTATCAGGCGCTTTCGCCTAAGCAGATTTATGCTTTTCAGCATTTTCATTTATCTACAAAAAATTGGAGGTATGAGCGTTTCCACAGCCGCGAGCTTTGGATAGATCCTGAATCAGCGAAGGAGAAAATGCAGAAGTTTTTGTATCAGGTCCAATAGTTTACTCTTCCACCAACTCAACCCTAGCTCCAACAGATAGTATAAAAGGCAAGGAATCCAATCGCATCTGTTGTTGTAGATTCAAGCTATAGGTTCCGGGTTTGGAAAATTTATAATTCTCTAAAATTGGAACCGAATGATCAAACATGTCTCCCAATCCACTCCCTTTTGGCTGTCCCGTTTTTGGATCGAAAAGGTCTGCCTCCTTCAATTGCTTAACTACCACGCTATCAAGAGAATCTGTAAGGCTGTATTGAAAGTAGATATTGTAAAAAGGATACCGGGATGAGTTTCGGAAGGTGGCCAACAAGTTGTATGCTGTTTGAGTGTCTTCAATCTCAAAGGAGAATCTCTTCACTGAATCCATGTGCCAAAATGCCTCCTCCATTTCTTCATAATCCTCATATACCCTGGATGAATCACAGGAAGTTAGCAGAAGAACAAGGAATATGGCATAATACTTATTCATGACTCTTTCTTTTGGCTTGGTCTGGAAAAATGCTTTTTCTTTCGATTCCTGTTCTTGCTTTTCTTCTTATTACGGCCTTTTGATTTGTATTTCTTATCCATAGCCTCCAGGTCGCTATTACCTGAGGAAGAACTCATTTTAACTTCTTCAACTTTGTTGTCTGCAAGAGTGGCTGGTTTTTTTCCTTTTTTGTTTAGCTCCAAAATCTCATTCACGCGCTTTACTCCAATGGAATACCAATTGTTATCGTCTTCATAGCCAAACCACATGATCTTTCTGAAGATATCTGTCTTCTGAAGCCTCGCTTCCCCACGTTGCGTCAGAAGAGGCTGTTCAACCTCAGGAATGTCTTTCAGTGCCTCCATGTAGGTATCCAGCTCGTAATTCAAACAACACTTTAGTCGCCCACATTGACCGGAAAGTTTGCTGGGATTTAGCGAAAGGTTTTGATAGCGTGCTGCTTGAGTAGAAACCGTTTTGAAATCCGAAAGCCAGGTGGAGCAGCAAAGCTCTCGTCCACAAACACCAATACCACCGATTCGGCCAGCTTCTTCTCTCAGACTAATCTGTCGCATTTCGATTCGGATTCTGAATTCAGATGCCATCACCTTGATGAGTTCACGGAAATCCACTCGATCGTCTGCTGAATAAAAGAAAGTAGCTTTTGTGCCGTCTGCCTGAAATTCAACATCCGTCAATTTCATTTCTATCTTTCTTTCCTGTACAATTTCTCTGGTTCGAAACATCACTGGCGACTCCCGGTTGCGTGCTTCTTCCCATCTCTCTAAATCTTTCCCGCTTGCCTTTCTATAAATTTCTTTGATCTCCTCGTCATCCTTAATCCCCTTCTTGGACATTTGTAGTCTGACAAGTTCTCCTTGCAAAGAAACATAGCCAATATGATGACCTCCTGGCACATCTACTACAACCGCATCGCCGGTTACGATATCAAGTTTCTTATCATTTCGGTAAAAACCTTTACGTCCATTTTTGAACCGGACCTCAACCACGTCAAATCTGTGAAGCGCTGGCATATCCATGTTGGATAACCAATCAAATACGTTGAGTTTATTGCAGCCTCCTGAATTGCAATGACCATTGTTTTTGCATCCTGCTGATCCTTCTGTGCCGCAACTGCTACAACTCATTTTCTATTGTCCAATGTTCTTTAAATCAAACCCGATATCAGATCTGAACTTTTTACCTTCCCAATTTACTTCATCCACACAACTATAGCATTTTCCTAAGGACTCGGCAAGGTTTTTACCCAAACCAGTTAAGGCCATTACTCGACCGCCACTTGTTACCAGTTTTCCATCATTTATTGCTGTGCCGGCATGAAAGGGTAATACCATACGAGTATTACCGACAGAAATTTCATGTCCTTTTTCATAAAATTCAGGATAACCTCGACTTACAAGCACTACCGTAGCAGCGCTGTAACGTTCATACTCGATATCCATGTCGATCAAGCTTCCGTCTGCCGTGGCAATTAGAAGCTCAAGAAAATCCGTTTTGACCCTTGGTAGTACGACTTGTGTTTCCGGATCTCCCATTCGAGCATTGTATTCAATCACGTATGGTTCACCTCCAACATTGATCAATCCAAAAAATATGAATCCACAATAATCGATTTTCTCTTTTTTAAGCCCATTGATTGTTGGCTTAATTATTTTGTTACTGACTTTGTCCTTAAAACTTCTGTCCGCAAAAATCACCGGAGAAACAGCCCCCATTCCGCCAGTATTCGGGCCTTTATCATCTTCAAAAATTCGTTTGTAATCTTTGGCTTCTGGTAAGATCCTGAAATCTTTTCCATCGGTTAAAACAAAGAATGAGACTTCTATACCATTTAGAAATTCTTCTATCAAAACACGCTCGCTGGCTTTCCCGAATTTCTTCTCGACAAGCAATTCTCTAAGCGCCTTTTTAGCATCCGGTAGCTCTTCAGTAATTATAACACCTTTTCCTCCTGCCAGTCCGTCTGCTTTTAACACGAATGGCGGTTGCATTCGGTCCAAAAACCGATCTCCTTCTTCGAGATTTTCAGCAGTGATAATCTTTGCTTTTGCGGTAGGAATCTTATGACGGTTCATGAAATCCTTCGCGAACTCCTTGCTGCCTTCAAGCATCGCTCCTTCACTTTTTGGGCCAATAATTCTGAGTTTCTTGAAGTCTTTATCCTTTGAAAGGAAATCAACAATTCCATTGACCAGGGGCTCTTCTGGTCCAACAACCAAAAGGTCAATTTTGTGTTCTTTCAGAGCCTCTGAAACGGCTTCAAAATCTTTAATGTTCAGATCAAGATTAGTAGCAACCTTCCCTGTACCTCCATTTCCCGGAGCTACGTAGATTTTCTCACATTTAGGGCTTTGTTTTATTTTCCAGGCAAGTGTATGTTCTCTTCCTCCCGAACCAAGTATCAGTATATTCATCAATTTTTGATCGTTGTGGTACTAAGATTAAAAGCGGTAATAGGCAACTAAATTAATACGAATTTTAAACCTGGTTTTGATTGATCAATGTGCGTATTCTGACATGAATTTTATTCGCATTAGGCGAACTTCATCTTCAGAATAATCATCCTGCAATTCTTCCATCGCCTCCTCCATACTGTCTGTCTCCGCATTTAGAAAATAATCATAGATATCATCTTGTCGATCATCATCCATTAATTGATCAATGTAATAGTCGATGTTGAGTTTGGTGCCAGAATAGCAAATATTTTCAACTTCATTAATTACCTGTTCATAGGTCATCCCCCTAGCATCAGCTATTTCCTCAAAATCCATCATTTGGTCAATGTGCTGAATGATGTAAATCTTATTTTTCGACTTGGTCCCTGAGGATTTTACCAAGACATCTGAGGCTGTTATAATATCATTTTCCTCGACATATTCCTCGATCAACTCAAGAAATGGCGCACCAAATTTCTTTGCCTTACTTTCACCAACACCAACGATCTGCTTCAGATCATCCATGGTTGTTGGATAAAGCGTTGACATTTCTTCCATGGATGGATCACTGAAAATCACGTAGGGGGGAATGTCTTCTCGATGTGCAATGTCTTTTCTCAATGCTTTGAGCATATCAAAAAGCGTTTTGTCAAATGCTGAGACATTCACCTGTGCTTTTTCGGATTCTTCCTCCTCACCATCTGTGGTATATTCATGGTCTTTCGAGAGGTAGAAAGGATAAGGTTTTTCTAAGTAATCCGTCCCTTTTTTTGATACTTTAAAAACAGCTGGGTTTTCGATATCCTTCTTGATGAACTCGTTAAGCAATGTCTGTCTGATCACTGACCTCCAGAAATATTCATCCTCATTTATTTCCTTCCCTTTTGTGAAAACATCTAGTTGATCATGTCCGTAGCTTTTTACATGATCGGTATTTTTTCCGGCAAGCAGATTCGAAATGTGATCGATTCCAAAACGTTCTTCGGTATCCTTGACCGCTCGTATTACCAGTTGAATCATTTCCTGGCCTTCGTATTGTTCCTTAGGATGTAAACAGTTATCACACATTCCGCGACAATTTTCATCGCTCACTTCATACTCCTCTCCGAAATAATGCAGTAACTGCTTTCTTCGGCAAACTGTTGAATCGGCATAAGCCGCCATTTCTTCAAGCAAGAATTTGGCATTCTCTCTTTCAGTTACTGCCTTGTCTTTATTGAACTTCTCTAACTTCAGGATGTCATTATAAGAGTAGAACATGAGGCAATAGCTGTTAATACCATCACGCCCAGCTCGCCCCGTTTCCTGATAGTACCCTTCAATTGATTTGGGTGCATCGTAGTGAATAACGAATCTCACATCCGGCTTATCAATACCCATTCCAAAAGCGATCGTTGCAACAATAACATCTGCATCTTCATTCAAAAATGCATCCTGATTTTTCATCCGAACCTTGGACTCCAATCCAGCATGGTAAGGTTCAGCCTTAATACCATTCACTTGTAGGAAGCTGGCAATTTCTTCGACTTTCTTTCTGCTTAAACAGTAAATAATCCCGGATTCACCTTTGTGATCTTTTAGAAATTTGATCAATTGTTTCTTGGCCTCTTTCTTAGGTCTAACTTCATAATAAAGGTTTGACCGATTGAATGATGACTTAAAGAGCTTAGCATCATCCATAGAAAGGTTCTTCTGCACATCCAATTGAACTTTGGGTGTTGCTGTTGCTGTTAGAGCAATCATCGGTATCGAACCAAGCCTACCAATGATGTCTTTAATCCTTCGATACTCCGGCCTGAAATCATGGCCCCATTCAGAAATACAGTGCGCCTCATCGATAGCAACGAATGAAATTTTTGCTTGCTTTAAAAATTCTACATTTTCTTCTTTCGTTAAGGATTCGGGTGCCACATACAACAGCTTAATGTCTCCACTAATAGTGTCTTTCTTTACCTTGTTGCTCTCCGATTTCGAGAGAGTAGAATTCAGAAACCGGGCATTAATTCCAACAGCATTCATTTGATCTACCTGATTCTTCATTAAGGCAATCAGAGGAGAGATTACGATTGCTGTACCCTCTTGTACAATTGCTGGTAGCTGGTAGCAAAGTGACTTGCCGGCCCCAGTTGGCATGATGACAAATGTGTTGTTTTTCCCCAGTATATGACTGATGATTTCTTCCTGTGTTCCACGGAACGTATCATAGCCAAAGACACGCTTCAAACTATCCTTCAGACTTACCTCTAAAGTTGCTTCCATTGTTGAGTTGATGTAAAAGGAATTTAACTAAAATCTATTTTTCAAACAAATAATTCAACGCCCGCAAACTTGTTATTCCAACGCCTTCGTTATGGGTATATTTGCCGAATATATACGTTTTAAGCGATTTTCAGTCAACTTTTATGAGCAAAAATATTCATGTGGTCATCATGGCCGGTGGTAGCGGCACCAGGTTTTGGCCTTACAGCAGGGAAGCTAAGCCCAAGCAATTCCTTGATGTAGTTGGTACTGGCAGATCGTTGCTTCAGATGACCTTCGATCGCTTTAATGAAATCACCACACCTGATAAAATATGGGTGGTTACTAACGAAAAATACGATTCTCTGATAAAAGAACAACTACCTGAGCTTGGACATGATCAAATTTTGCTCGAACCAGAGAAGAGAAATACGGCCCCATGCATTGCTTACGCTGCGTATAAGATTATGAAGCAGGATCCGGACGCATCGATGATTGTAACTCCATCAGATCATGCAATCTTTAAGGAAAAAGAATTTCTTGAGGTCATTGACACGGCACTCAATGATGCGTCAAAGGAAGACCACTTGATCACCATTGGGATCAGGCCTAATCGTCCGGAAATTGGATACGGATATATTCAGTACATAAGCGAGCCAGGAAATAATGTGAAAAAAGTGAAGACCTTCACGGAAAAACCTCAGCTTGATCTGGCTAAAAAATTTCTTGAAAGCGGAGATTTCCTGTGGAATTCAGGAATTTTCATTTGGTCTATTGATGCGATCGTTCGAGCCTTTGAAACGCATGACGAAGAAATGGCATCACTCTTTGCCTCCGGCCTGAACGAGTATTTCACAAAAGAAGAGAAATCATTCATCAAAAAAACCTACAGCCATTGTAAAAACATTTCCATCGATTATGCGATCATGGAAAAGGCAGAGAATGTTTATGTGGTGCCTGGTGATTTTGGTTGGTCTGATCTGGGTTCTTGGAATGCTCTCCATGAAATACGAGAGCAGGATGAGAATGAAAATGTAATAGAGGGATCTGCGATTACGTATGAAAGCAGGAATAATTTCATCAAAGGGGACAAAGACAAACTCATTCTAGCGCATGGTATGGAAGGGTTTTTAGTTGCTGATTTTGATGATGTATTACTCATTTGCAAAAAAGAGGACTCCAGCATTTTCAAAGATTTCATTGCTGATGCAAAGGCTAAAAAAGGCGATAAGCTGACTTAAGATCGTTGACGATTTACCTCGTACAAAATCATTCCTGCAGCAACTGAAACATTTAGCGATTCGATTTTACCTATCATAGGAATTTTACATTTCTGGTCAGAGAGTGAAATCAACTCATTAGAAATACCTTTTTCTTCAGAGCCCATGATGATTGCTGTTGGCGCTTTGAAATCTGCCTCTTGAATGGTTGCGTCACTCTTTTCAGTGCAAGAAACAATATTGATTCCAGATCCTTTTAGGAAATCGACAGCTTCAATCAAGTTTTTCTCTCGGCAAATCGGCAAATAATTCAAGGCTCCTGCCGAAGTTTTAATGGCATCTTCATTTACCTGAGCTCCACCTCGAATCGGGATCACTATCCCATGAACGCCTAGACATTCAGCAGTTCTTGCAATTGCACCAAAGTTTCTTACATCCGTGATTTCATCTAAAAGCAGGAATAATGGAACTTCTCCACGTTCATAAACATCTGGGACTAAGTGTTCAAGGTTTGAATATTGAATTGGAGATATTAACGCTACGACTCCTTGGTGATTTTTCTTCGTGAACTTATTTATGCGTTCAGCTGGGACTTTTGAAAGTGGCGTCTTTGATTGATGAATTTCATACATCAATTCCTTGATCAAATCGCCTTTCAGGTTTTTCTGAATAAATATTCGTTCCAGGTGTTGGCCTGATTTGAGTGCCTCAACGACCACCCTAATTCCATAAATAAGGTCTTGTTTTTTTATCATTCGCTTCCTCTTCGCATGGCTGCCACGAATTCAAACCAAGATTGTTGAAGGCCTAAATTTCTCCTAAGCGCATAAGTTTCTGGGGAGAAAAATGTCGAAAGAATGGTGTATTCAAAAGATGGTCCTTCATCGTAAAACCATTCTTCTTCACTATCTGAACGATAAACTTCATCAGGCAATCCGTAGACAATGACAATCATTCCTCGATCGGTTTTCCAACCCTGCTTAAAATCAGTGAAAAGTTTGTTCGCAAGCTCTACCCAATTATAGTAGTTCCTGATCGCGTTGCGAGCTCTGAATTTGCTCTTGAACGTTTGAATCCAGAACGAATCGAATGACTCTCTAAGATTTCTTGAGGAAGCCAAACTATTTCTCTCGGGTTCATTCAAAATATAATGCATGGAAGCGGCTAATTCTCTAAGTAGCTTGAATTCCGGGTAGTAAGGTGAAACTTTCATTATTGTTACTCCTGATAGCGCATTGGAATCACTTCGGACGACATAGAAGTTGTTATCAGTGAAGGATACAGAATCTTTGAATACAAAAGATGAGTCTGGCAAAATTGAAGGCGCCAAAGCTTTCATACTTGCCATTGGGGCATCAGCAGGTTCAGCATCTTCCACGTATTGAGTGACATGAAATTGATCGCTACCAACCCAACCAAAATTAGACGTCCTCAAGAAATTATCAAAAACGGGGAAGCCTGAATCATCGACCAACAAAATGGATGGGTAAGCAAGCGAACCATTTTTTAGTCGTATGTCATAATAGTAGAAAGCACCATCCTGGAAGATCTTAGCAACCAACAGGTTTTCCTCTGGCTTTTGGAAGTCAAGTCGAATGATAAAACTTTTTGAGTCGGAAAAAAGTGTATCTATTGAGAAGGATTTCAATTTCTTGTGAGCCTCCGATGAATAGTTTGGCTGGACCAGGTAATCAATTTTCCAATTGACTCCCTCATCAAATCCGAATTTTATGAATATCGCGAGGGAATCACCATTTTGTACCACCCGATCATACATTTGGATCTCCGCCTGTGGATCGTATTGCCAGGAGATATTTATCCTAGAGAAATCAAGAGCTACAACAGAAAATCCGATCAGAGATAGGATATATGAAATGATGACTTTGTTAACGCTCATTAACCTCCAAATTAGTTAAATAATTGATTTCTTTGCATCCTGATTTAGTAGATAATCCATGGGTGTTTACACAACTGAAATTGCTTCGGACAAAATTCCATCTGATAATCCTATCCATCAGCGTTTATTAAAAGCTTATTACGCTGCAAACCCTTACATAAAAGGAGATCTATTGGAATTGGGTTGCGGTGAAGGTCGGGGAGTAGAATTACTAGCCCCAACTGCTGATTCCTACACCGGGATTGACAAAATAAAAAGTGTGACTGAAGCACTTTCCAGGAAATATCCAGATTACCAATTTTCCGATGGAGTATTTCCACCATTCCCATTTGAAGATAATTCTTTCGACACGATTGTAACTTTCCAAGTGATTGAACATGTCAAAAAAGATGAGGAATTTATCAAAGAGATTTACCGCGTGCTGAAACCAAGAGGAAAAGCTTTAATCACGACACCAAATATTAAAATGACACTTTCCAGAAATCCTTGGCATGAGCGTGAATACACAGGGGATCAATTGGAAGAATTGTGCGGGAAGTATTTTCAAAATGTCGAAATGAAAGGAATTGCAGGAAATGAAAAAGTCATGGAGTATTATGAACAAAACAAGGCTTCCGTTAATAAAGTAATGCGCTTTGACGTTTTTGACTTACAGTATCGATTGCCAGCATCAGTTTTGAGAATACCTTATGATCTGATGAACCGAAGGAATCGAAACAAGCTGAAGGATTCGGACGATGAGCTTGTAAAATCCATCGTTCATGAAGACTATTTGGTAAAGGAAAAAGATGAACGAAACCTGGACTTATTTTGTATTTTAACAAAGTAAAATCATGAACAAAAACCTAGTTTCTGAACTCAACCAACTCTTAGCAGATTTTCATCTTTATTACCAAAATACACGTGGATTTCATTGGAACATTAAGGGGACAAGTTTCTTCGAACTTCACATGAAATTTGAGGAGCTTTACACCGAAGCCTTGACGAATATTGATGAAATAGCAGAGCGGATTTTAACTATCGGTGGGCAACCACTTCATACGTTTGAAGACTACTTGTCAACTTCACAAATTTCAGCAGCTAAAGGTGTTTCGAAAGACAGAGATTGTGTTGAAACATTGGTAAAAAATATCGAGTCTTTGATTAGCCAGGAAAATAAAGTGAAAGAAATAGCGTCTGATTTAGGGGATAACGAAACTGAAGATATGATGATTGGTTTGGTGAACCTTCAGCAGAAAACACTTTGGATGTTCAATTCGTGGCTAGGTAATTGAAATATAAAATTCACATATCATTTCTTCTTGTTCTTCTAGTATCGCTGGTTTCTTTAGCACCTGTTGAGGCTCAAAAAAAGAAAAAGAAGAAAAAACAAAAGATCGAAACAGCAATTGCTACCGCACGATCTTATATCGGCACTCCTTACAAGTGGGGAGGTATGACAAAAAGTGGAATTGATTGTTCAGGCCTGATTCACAATTCCTATAAAACCATTGGCGTAAGACTACCAAGAACGGCTAAAGAACAATCAAAAGTTGGGAAGAAAAGGGGTTGGAACGGCATAAAAAAGGGGGATATTGTCTTTTTTAAATTCAAGCAAAAAGGAAGTCGATGGTGGCATACCGGGATGATCACTCATGTTGGGAAAGACAAGATTAATTTCATTCACTCTTCATCAACCAGGGGAGTGGTCGAATCAAATTTGATGAGCGACTATTACAGGAAGAATGTGAAAAACTTTCGTAGGGTAATAAAGTAGCTTTTTCTATTTAATTTCGTCGGCCATTCAAGGCAAACAATTGGGGCTATAGCTCAGTTGGCTAGAGCGCTACACTGGCAGTGTAGAGGCCGCCGGTTCGAATCCGGCTAGCTCCACTTTATCATCCATACCCTTTTGAGGTTCTTGTCATTTTTTCGTATTTTCAATTAATGAAAAGAATGATAGTTGTACTTCTAAGCATTTGGACTCTAAAATCAATTGGGCAAGACCCTATTGCTCAGAAAGTACAATTATCCAATAACCAGTTAAATATCAATCTGCTGGTTCCGTCACTTTCATATGAGAGAAAAATTTCTGATGGAAGTTCAATCACACTTGCTGCAGGAACTGGATTCAATCATTATACAATGGAAGGTTTCTCGGGTGAAACTTCATCAAAACTTTTTCTATACCCTTGGATTTATTCAAGCTACAGAGTTTATTTCAAGAGAAAGCCAAGAAAAGGAAATCTCCGAAACAACTCTGGAAATTACATTGGCTACTTCAGTGGTTATCGTTTCAAAGCGCTCCAAAGTGCTGAGTATTTTATCCCCGATGTGGAAAGGGAGCAATACTCTTTTGGGGTTGTATGGGGTATGCAGCGCAACTACAAAAGTGGGATACACTTTGGCTTCAGTATCGGTCCCGGGTTTACCAACAGGGTAAATGCTAAACCAGAGCTGAGTGCGGTTGGTGAGGTTGAGCTTGGTTTCACTCTTTTTTCTAAGTGATACTAAAAAAGACTTTGCAACTTCTTCGAAACCGTCATTGGCTTATTGTTTTCACGATCCAAGAGGCACCAATTTGACTTAGCTTTTGCTGCGAGTTCATCATCGCAATAAATTTCAACCACTCGTTCTGAGAACGGCCCTTTATAACCGGTCACAAAGGTTTTGATCTGAAGTTGTTCTCCCAAAAAGACCTGCTTTTTGTATTCAAGATGATGGCTTCTAACCACCCAATACATTTTGGAATTGACCTTTTCATCCGTTTTTGAAAGCCAGTGTTCTTTAGAGATATCCTGGACCCACTGTAAAAAGACCACATTATTCACGTGATTCAATTCATCCAGGTGTTTCTCATTTACAACTATCGACTTTTCAAATATCTCCATGATTCTAAGATAGAACGGTATCTTTGATTGATATGAGACTAATTGCATTAATTCTTTCCGTTTCCATTCTTGGTTGTGCACCCAACAAGAAAGATGAACTTTCAGAGATTCTGGCCGGAGGCAGTGAATTTTTCCAGAAGACATTGAATGATCCAAAACATGAAATTCAGATTATCTATGGGAAAATTGAAGGTGATAGCATTATTCATCAAAACTTCAATGTCAATCCCAACCAGTTTTTCTACCCAGCGAGTACGGTAAAAATGCCAATTGCGTTTGCGGCCACTAAAAAGTTGGAAGAAATTGGATTTGGTCTCAATTCAAAGTTAATGATTGATTCGTCAGAGCATAACCCACGAAAAATTGTTTTTGATTCATTGTTCAATGAAGAACCAACCGTTGCAAACCTCATAAACAAGATCTTCACTTTTAGTGACAATCAAGCCTATAATATCTTGTACGGGTGGCTTGGAAAAGATTACCTTAATAGCCTTAATCATGGCTTGGGAATTAGATCCTCTCGGATTGTTCATCAACTAAGCGAAAGTGCTTTCTCATTTACTCAAGAATCCAATCGAAACACATTCAAAGCAAGACTCATTGGTTCTGGAGGAGAACTGAACTTTGAACCCGTTTTGAATTCTTTTGAAGGCAGTCTTGAAATTCAAAATCAACTTCGGGGAGTTGGGTATCGAAAGGATGGAGAAACTGTCAATGAACCGTTTGACTTTTCTCAGAAAAATTTCATTTCACTACCAGACTTGCTTGGATGTCTGGAGCGAGTAGTGAAACCAGAGTTGTTTGATGAAAATCAGCAGTATGGCTTCTCTCAGTCTACTTATGAGGAGTTGGAAAAAATCATGCTTCTTAGACCTAAAAATCTTCCTTACCCGATTGATACACTTCAAGACAATTACGTCAAGTTCTTCATATACGGGGATCAAGAAGAGAGCAGCTATCCAGATCATGTTGAAATCAGAAACAAGGTAGGCTGGGCTTATGGGTATCTGACTGATGTTGCTCACATAAGAGATACGAAAAATGACATAGAATTTTTCTTAGCAGCCACCATACATGTCAATGGGAATCAGATTTATAATGATGGAGAATACGAGTACGAGGAGGTAGGATTGCCCTTTCTTGCAGAATTGGGAAGGCTCATATATGACAAAAACCTCAATTGATCGAATAATAGACTGACTTCATCTTTTTAGTTCTGTTACTTTCAAGTGATCTTCTGATCTTTGCTTATCACCCTAATTTGTTCTTATGCCACTAAGAAAAATTTCCTTGATATGGATCATAATTTTGGCCATATCATTCCCATTTAGTTTAATAGCTACCACTATTCCTGCCTGCGGAGGTGGAGGTGATGTCGAAGACAATGTTGAAGATGGGGTTGAAATCGACGGAGGAGAATGTGGGATTCTTGGAGCAGACATTGGAACGCTGAGCGGCAATGTAGAAGTCAAAGATGGCCAACTAACCATTGATGGAAATATCACCACCTTAAGTGGAAATATTACAATTTGCAGTTCATGTACACTTACGATAAATGGCGACATTGGAAACATTACGGGGAGTATAACCAACGAAGGGACATTAGTTATCACTGGTAGTTTAGTTGCAGCTGGAAAACTAGAAGTTAAAGGTGGTGGACAAACAACCCTTGATGGGGGAAGTTTTGAAAGCACTGGCGATGGAGTGGTTATAGAAAGTGGGGCTACGGTTAATCTTGAGAATGGAAGCTCAATCACGACAAGCAGTGGAACGGAAAATAACGGTACCATCAATTCTGATAATTCTGGTAACTCAATTAGTGGAGGTGTAGACAGCAGTGGAGGAGGAACAGTTGATAGTGACCTTGGAGATTGTACTTCCGATTGTGGTGATGCTACTTTACCGGTTGAACTTGTTTCTTTTAAAGGAGCTGTTTCAAATTCAGCAGCAACACTAAGATGGGTAACAGCGACAGAACTAAACAATCAAGGGTTCCAAATAGAAAAAAGTATTGATGGTGAATCTTTCACAGCCATAGGTTTTGTTAATGGCAATGGAACTACTTCACAACTACATTCTTACACTTTTGAGGATCGCTCGTTTAACTCGAATGCTTACTATCGATTGAAACAAGTTGATTTCGATGGTCGATTTGAGTATTCACCACTTGTATTTCTTAGAAATGATTTATCTGATCAAATAAGCTTTGGTCCTAATCCCTACAACGGAGGTTCATTTAATGTGTACGCAACCTCTTTGGAAACTACGGTGAGTTTAGTTGACTTAAGCGGAAAAGTATATCTGACAGATGCCAATATTTCTCACCTGGAGAATGAAGTCAGTCGTCTTAAAGATGGTTACTACCAGTTGATCTTTAAGGATCAGCAAAACAATCAGCTAAGAGTGAAGCTGGCTGTTTCCAATCGATAAGTTTATAGCTCAAACTTGATTCCTTGTGCCAACGGCAGTTCCTTGGAATAGTTGATCGTATTGGTTTGTCTCCTCATGTAAGCTTTCCAGGAATCTGATCCGGACTCTCGTCCGCCACCTGTTTCTTTTTCACCGCCGAAAGCTCCGCCAATTTCAGCTCCTGAAGTTCCGATGTTTACATTAGCAATACCGCAATCTGATCCAGCTTGTGACAAGAACAATTCAGACTCGCGGATATTGGTTGTCATTATTGCTGAAGAAAGTCCCTGCGGAACAGCATTTTGCATGGCAATCGCTTCTTCAATGCCATTGTATTTGATCAAGTATAGAATAGGAGCAAACGTTTCGTTGCAAACAATTTCATAATCGTTGTTGACTTCATAAATCGCTGGCCTTACATAGCAACCTGATTCGTACCCTGCTCCGTTCAACACTTCTCCTTCTATCACCGTTTTTCCTCCTTCTGCGGCTATCTTCTCCATAGCCGATTCGTACATCGCCACAGCATCTTTGTCAATGAGTGGGCCTACGTGATTGTTTTCATCCAATGGATCACCAATTTTCAATTGTCCATAAGCTTTGACCAGTCTTTGCTTCACTTCCTCATACACCTTGTCGTTGATGATTAACCTCCTTGTAGTCGTACATCTTTGCCCTGCAGTTCCAACTGCTCCGAATACTGCCCCCGGAATAACCAAATCAAGATCTGAATGTTCGGAAATAATAATGGCATTATTTCCACCAAGCTCAAGGATTTGCTTACCTAATCGAGCGCCAACTGCGGCACCTACAGCTTTACCCATGCGAGTAGATCCTGTCGCTGAAATCAAAGGCACTCGTGTATCTGCGGCAAGCTTCTTCCCGATTTCAACATCGCCAATTACCAAGCCACAAACTCCCGGATGAATGTTGTTTTCTTCAAGAACTCTTTGAGCTATTTTTTGACATGCGATAGCTGACAATGGCACCTTCTCTGAAGGTTTCCAGACACACACATCACCACAAACCCATGCCAAGGCAGAATTCCAAGCCCAAACAGCCACAGGAAAGTTGAAGGCTGAGATTATTCCAACCACACCAAGTGGATGCCATTGCTCGTACATTCTGTGCGAAGGGCGCTCAGAATGCATGGTCAAACCGTATAACTGTCTCGAAAGACCAACAGCAAAATCACAGATGTCTATCATTTCTTGCACTTCCCCCAATCCTTCTTGCAAGGATTTTCCCATTTCGTACGAAACCAAAGTTCCGAGCTCTTGCTTATAAGTTCTTAACTCATTTCCAAACTGTCTTACAATTTCACCACGCTGCGGTGCTGGGAGCAATCGCCATTCCTTAAATGCTTCTTCAGCCGCCACTATCACTTTTTCATAAGCTGTTTCATCAGCCAGAGTCACTTTAGCAATTTCTTCCCCATCGACGGGGGAGTGGGATGAAATGGTCTCACCAGAGGAGTCAATCCATTGTTTGCCAATGGCTGCACCTTTATTTACTGATTCGATTTCTAGTTTTTCTAAAATATGTGAGATTTTGTGGGTCATTGTTATAGAGGTAATATGAGTCGGCAAAGCTAAGAAATGGATTGACCTTGAAAAATTTTATAATGGCTTTCTTAGCCTTTCCTATCAAAATGGATTAAGTTAAAGGTTAGTTACCACTAATAAGTTGCCTTACGTATGCTTTCGGAAATCCAGAAGCGAAAAATCCACCATTTTTTTAATGTCCTAGATATTGACAGGAACGGGCACTTACAGCCTGAAGATTTCGTAAATGTTGGAAAAAGGATCATTGAGAAAGTTGGTCTTGGACCTGAATCCAGGGCTGCAAAATTGATCCTCATAAAATCGCACCGCCTGTTTGTTCAATTGCTGACCGATGCTGACAACCCGGAATTAAGTTTAACCTTATGGGATTGGATCGAATTTTTCAGAGACCAGCTCTTTGAAGGAGGAAATAACGGGGTGTTGGAATACTACATACACCGGACCAGCAGACATATCTTTGATCTGTTCGACATGAACAGGGATCATTTTATTTCTAAGGATGAATATGCCAACATGTTGACGATTTACAAAATTCCGCAGGAACATGCCGATCAAAGTTTTGACGAACTAGATTCAAATAAGGATGGAATGATCTCGGCTGATGAAATGATTAATGGTCTGAGAAATTTCTTCAAATCAAACGATACCAATTCGCCGGGTAATCTGATTTTTGGTGATTGGAGATAAGAGGATTTTTCGATAGAAAGATTTTAGATTGGGGGATTTTGGATTGGAGGATTAGATTGATGGATTGATTAAAATTCCAATTTCATCAGTATGTCGGTTTGATCGTCGCTTCCCAATTTGAATGGGTGGGTGGCAAATTTTTCAAAACCATTTCTTTCGTAAAACCTTATAGCGGCAGTATTCTTTTCCCAAACGCCTAACCAGACTTGTTTGAAACTATTTCCCCTTGCTAAATCAATCGCTTTGTTAAAAAGAAGTTGACCAATACCACTTCCTTGCAGCCCTGAACGGACATAAATGCGCTCAATTTCGAGAGCATTTTCTAATGTATCTTCCGTTTGTGCTTTCCCCTGATTGAGCTTCAAATAGCCAACAATATCTTCCTTTTGACATGCGAAGTAAAAGTGAGATTCTGGGTTATTGTATTCATCCGTGATCCTTTCTAAAGTGAAACTTTTCTCCATGTATTGATCAAAATCCTCCTTGTTGTTCAAGGCTGCAAATGAATCAGTGAAGGTTGAACTTCCAATCTCAAGGAGTTCCTGTATTTCTGAAGGTTTCACCTTTCGGATTATGGTAGTTGCTTTCATTTCATGGAAAACTAAAAAATTAATTTCCAGCGAAAAGCCCATTGCCAGGAAAGTTTGTAGTTAGTAATTCCGGCTTCATTCAAAATTGAAATCAGCTCACTCTTTTTAAAGCCTCTTGCTACTGAAATCGCTGCATCATTTCTGACCATTGTCGATCTGGAAAATAGATAGGTCAAAAATTTGATACTCCAATAAGCAATCGGATGTCTATGCAAATCATTGATGATCACTCCAATTTTTGCTTGTTTCTTGAACTGCTTGAATAGTTGGACCAATTCTGATTTTGAAAAATGATGAACGAAAAGACAGCAATGAATGATATCGACTTTTAGATCTGTGAATTCTTTTTCCAAAATATTGATCGCCCTGTATTGGATTTCAGGAAATTTAGCTGAATTAGATTCTGCAAATTGAACAATGTTTGGATTAGCATCAATCCCAATGAATTCTGCTTCCTTTTTCTTCTTTCTAGTCCATTTGGCCATTTCTATCATGATATCTCCACCTCCACAGCCAAGATCTGCGAGCACGACTTTTTCCTGGCCTTTTACCATTTGCTTAAAAGCCGAAACACTGATTTGATTTCCACCTAGAAATTTGTTGATGGTGTTGAGTTCTCGCAATGTTTGATTAACAACCTCTCCCGAGATCTCCAGATCATCCATTATCTCGATTTCCTGAGAACGCTCCTTAAGCATCACATTTTACCTGGAGTACGGCACTTTCTAAGGTGAGTCCCGGACCAAAAGCGAAACTTAATAGATGTTTTCCATCATCTTCTGAGTTGACCTGATCCATGATTGATTTTATCACAAACAAGACGGTCGGTGAAGACATGTTTCCAAAAGATCTTAAAGTATCTCGGGCATGTCGGTTTTGATCTTTGGTAATGTTCAGCTTTTCCTCAATCACATCCAAAATTCTCTTCCCGCCAGGGTGTATGGCAAAGAAGTCAATGTCCGATAAGTTCAGGTCAATGTTTTCCAAAAGATTATTCGTCAATTCTTCGATTCCGTCTTTGATCACATCGGGAACCTTCGGTGACAATTTCATTTCAAATCCATAATCCCCAATGTACCAACCCATTTCCTGCTTTCCTGACAAGGCCAGATCGCTATAGAAATTTTCAACTTTTAACGACTTGTTTGATGGTTTCGAGTTTAAAACAAGAGCCGCTGCACCATCTCCGAAAATGGCATTTGCCAAAAGATTCTCCTCATCTTTTTTCTCCTGGAGGTGAATACTGCATAGTTCCACACAAACCATCAAAACGGAAGAATCAGGATCGGCCCGCAGTATTTGATCTGCCATTTTTAGCCCATTAAACGAGGCATAACATCCCATGAAATTGATGGATGTTCTTTTGGTATGGGTTTGAAGTCCCAGTTCTTCGATCAGTTCAATATCCAAACCAGGCGCATACATTCCTGTGCAGCTGATGGTGATCAAGTGAGAGATGTTCCTTTTGTCAAGCTTAGCTTCCTTGATCGCATTTTTAGATGCCTCGCTGGCCAATTTCAATGCATTTTTCTGATAAACCGCCATTCGCGGTTTTGCGGTTGGGAATTGGGCATCTTCTTTGAAAAAACTTCTTCCATTCAAATTTTTTCCAAAATCTTCAAGTACCGAATACCGGTTTCGAATTCCGCTGGCTCGATACAAAACTCTCAGATCTCGTTCCTCCTCAGAAGTCAATTTCAGATGTTTGACCATAAAGTCCGCAATATTTCCTTGCTCAGTGGAGAACGGAGGTAAAGCAGTGCCTATGGAATGAATATATGTGGACATATGAATGGACTTACTTAATATTAACCAACTTTACCTTCAGCTGGTTAAGAATCCGCATGAAAAAGTCTACTTTTCTTCATTTACGAATTCCGTTTTCCTTTTTTCTTCTGCCTGTTTTCCTTTTTGCAACTGCAATTGCTGACGAAATAGACTGGTTCAATTTCTTTCTCATCTTCGTTATTCTCCACCTTCTGATCTATCCGGCCAGTAATGGTTACAATTCATACTTTGATAAAGATGAAAAAAGTATTGGCGGCTTGGAAAATCCTCCTCCGGTTTCAAAAGAGTTGTATTGGGTATCATTAGGATTCGATCTTCTTGGGCTCGGTTTGGCATTACTCATCTCCATTGAATTTATGATTCTGATTTTCATTTATGGTCTTGTATCAAAGGCCTACAGTCATCCGTCTGTTCGCTTGAAGAAATTCCCGATCATTGGTTGGTTGGCCGCTGGAATCTTCCAGGGATATTTCACCTTCATGGCTTGTATTATCGGACTCAAGGAGATCTTGTTGTCTGAAATCTGGGTTCTGGAAATTCAACTTCCTGCCATCCTCAGTTCCGCCCTTTTGCTCGGATCTTATCCTATGACACAGGTGTATCAACATGAAGAAGATGGAAAACGAGGAGATCGAACCATCAGTAGAATGTTGGGAATCAGGGGCACTTTTCATTTTACTGCTTTGATGTTTTCTCTGGCAATGGTAGGTTTTGGATATTACTTCTATACCTATACTTCTTTAGTCAGCACGATTTGGTTTTTCGTATTTATGGGGCCAGTGCTCATCTACTTTATGAGTTGGTATGTTAGGGTGAGGAAAGATTCTGGTGAAGCAGATTTCAAGTCTACTATGAGGCTCAATTTTGTTTCTGCTGCTTGTTTGAATTTATTCTTTCT
The DNA here is from genome assembly GCA_028284125.1 of Cyclobacteriaceae bacterium. Lineage (GTDB taxonomy): Bacteria > Bacteroidota > Bacteroidia > Cytophagales > Cyclobacteriaceae > Ekhidna. Next base: position 28,983 of record JANQSI010000023.1, on the reverse strand, counting down.
TGTTTGGTGGCTGTTCTAAAAAGGCTGCCCATGAGTTTTACTCATCAAGTATTTTGCTATGGGTTGAAAGCCTTTGCCTAAACTGACGGCAAACTCCGATGAAGCTGGTGCTCCAAATAATTTTTGAATTTTCCTTCCTGCCCAATGCCTTGCTGAAAAGGTGGAATTCCAGGCTGATGAATAGTTTTCTTCTAGCTTTTTCCTGTCAATATTTCCTGATAAAAATTCTACTGCCAATTCACTCAAAATCTTGGCAGAATGAATTGCCATAGCCATTCCATTTCCACAAAGTGGAGTGATCATTCCAGCAGAATCACCTGACATCAAAATATGATTAAATACGGGCTCTTTTTTTTCGAACGAAATCTCATTGATAACGACCGGCTTTTCAAATAGAAATTCTGACTCAGTCAACAATCTTTTTAGAAAAGGATTTTTGTGAAGGATCTCCTTTTCCATAACAGGAATGTCCTTATACTTTTTGAGATTATCTCGGTGGGAGAGGTAGCATATGTTGAACGTTTCGTTTTCGACTTTGCTGACTCCACAGTAGCCTCTTGAAAAATTATGAAGTTCGATCACATCTCCGGCGACCAAGTCCGTTTTTATATGGTACTTGATGCCGATATAAGGAGATTTCTTTGAAACAAATTTCCGGTTGAGTTCATTGTCTAGTCGAGCTTTTTTGCCAAAGGAACCTATCAAGAGTTTTGATTTGTAAGTGCCAATTCCTGTGGTCAATTGATGAGTATCGTTTTCGAAAGTGATCACGTTGACTCGTTCTTTTTCATGAAGCTCAACTCCCAACTCTTTCGCCTTGTTTACCAACCACTGATCAAATGCATAGCGACTAATTCCAAAACCACCGAGATCAAGATTCATTTTGAGAAGCTTTCCTGAAGTTGAAGAAAGTCGAAATTTCGTGATGTTCGATGGATTTAACTCCTGAGGAAATAAATCGTGAGACTTAAGGAATGGAATAACTTCATTGGAAATGTACTCACCACATACCCGATGGAATGGATATTCTTTTTCTTCAAAAAGAATGACCGAGTGGCCTTGTTTCCTTAGAAGTATTGCATTGACTAAACCAGCCAAACCTCCACCAATAATCGCAGCATCGTACATGGTACGAAATTATCCATAAAAAAAGTCCGCCATTTCTGACGGACTTGATTTTCTTTCTAATCACTGATTACAAACCTAAGCCGTAATAGGCCTTATCGCCATTTGGATAAACTCCTTCAATCAAGATTCCATCTGAACTTGGTTGGTTGAGAAATCTTCTGAAATCATCCAATTCCTTAATTCTTTGTTTATCGATTCTTGTGATAATAAATCCTTCTTTCAATCCAGCTTCTTTCCATTTTCCATTCGATAGGTCAGTAACTTGAACCCCTCCTTCGATTTCAAGGCTTTCTACTAGTTCTTCAGAAACATCAGCGAAAATTGCTCCTTCTGTTTCAAATTCTGAAGTAGCGGCAACAATTTCTGTAGTGCCAGAAGAATTTCTAAGCGTGGCCTCCACTTCTCGTTGAACTCCATCCCGAATGTATCTTACCAGAACCTTGTCTCCAGGCCGATTGATTGCCACTTGCTCTTGAAGCTCAGCCACATTATTTACATCAACATTATCGATTGCAACAATTACATCTCCACGTTCAAGGCCTGCAATGTCTGCAGCACTATTATCTCCTACACCTGCCACATAAACGCCCTTAACTACATCAAGATCTTCTGCTTCTGCCAATTGTGCGCTTACGTCAGTGATATTTATTCCAAGCAATGCTCGTTGAACCGTTCCGTACTCCACTAAATCATCCACTACTTTTCTTACCAATGATGAAGGAACTGCAAATGAATATCCGGCAAATGCACCTGAAGGAGAGGCAATTGCCGTGTTAATTCCTATTAGTTCGCCATTTAGATTGACCAAAGCCCCACCACTATTACCAGGGTTCACCGCAGCATCAGTTTGAATAAATGACTCAATTCTATCTCTTGATTCCAGAATTTGGATGTTACGACTTTTGGCGCTGATAATCCCAGCTGTTACAGTTGATCGGAACTCGAATGGATTACCGATGGCAAGCACCCATTCTCCTATTTGAATGTTTTCAGAACTACCATAATTGATCGGAACGAGATTATCTTCTTTGATTTTTATAACCGCTAAGTCCGTCGAGCCGTCAACTCCTACGACTTTGGCTTCATAGCTTCTGTTATCATTCAAGACGACCTCAATTTCTGAAGCATCGTCAATAACATGATTGTTTGTGACTATGTAACCGTCAGATGAAATCACTACTCCAGATCCGGCACCTCGCGAATAGTTCTGACCGCCATTGTTTCGATCTCCAAAATACTCCCTGAACAAATCATTGAAAGGACTTTTTGCACCGGCTGAGCTTGAATATCTTGTTCTGATATGAACAACGGATGGTGTTGCATTTTTTGCTGCAAAAACAAAGTTTAATCCCTCGGGAACGATAAAATCCGAAGAATCAAAAACGTAGTTCGTTAATGCCAGCGGATTTCGTTCAGCTGTTTGTTGGATAATGGTTTGTTTCGGGACAAAAAAGGAATACCCCACAAGCGCGACGGCCCCACCGAAAACAGATGAGAATACCATCGCTATCATTAGACTTCTTTTACTCATATCACAGAATTTACTTATTTATCGTAAAGCAATACCCTTTGTTTTGCAAAACATAAGAGAATTGATATCCTTTTAACGAAGCTTAACAAAAAAAGGTCAGCCCACAAGACGCGGACCGACCCTACTCTACCTAACTCAAAAAAAACTACTTAATCGAAATTTGTTTCTTTGTTGATTTCTGGACATCCTTTGGAAGTTTCACAACCAAAATTCCGTCCTGATAACTTGCGTCAATTTTATCCCTGTTAATTGTATCGGGTAAATGGAATGTTCTCTTGAATGATCCGAAATAGCTTTCTACACTGTGAAAATTCTTTTCATTTTTCTCGTTTTCGAATTTTCTCTCTCCACTAATGCTCAAGGCATTCTCATTTAAATCAATGTTGATCTCATCTTTTTTCACACCTGGGATATGCAATTGAACTTCAAATTCTTTATCAGTTTCTGCGATATCCACTTTTGGGGTGAATGCTGGAACCGATCCACCTCCAAAATCTTCGTTGAAAAACCGATCCACCAAGCTTCTGAAGCTAGCAGGTCTGTAATCATTTGTGTTGTACTTTATAAGTCCCATTTTTATTTGTATTTAGATTTTCAAATTCTTTTTCTCATCATTGATCGAATACCGTACCATCTGATTTTTTAACTAATTTTTATGCCATTTTGGCGTATTTTCGATAAGAGGATTTAAAATAAATGTCATTTTGGCGCATTTCGTAAAAATTTGTATACCCATTTCTAGAAAAAGTGTCAAGAGTCTACTCAAGAGCGCAACCTATATTTGCGTCAGGTATGAAGACTTTTCTAGCGCTGTTTGCCCTGCTGCTATCCAGTTGGGGAATTTCTCAAGTTCAGTTTACTGATGTAACCTCATTGAAAGGATTTCCTACATTCACTCCAGCAAGTGTTTATGGAAGTGGAGCTTCTGCTGCTGATTTTGATAATGACGGTGATATTGATTTGTACATTTCAACAAATGGAAACTCTGATAATTTACTCTACCGCAATCTTGGAAACGGAAGTTTTGAGTTAGTCGAATCCTTAGTTTCTATTTCTACAAATAGTCGAACTTCACTTTGGTTTGACTTCAACGGAGATCATTTACAGGATCTTTTGGTGGCTGGTGATTGCCTGGGAGCTTCTGGAGATTGTCCGGATACCGAATACATCCGACTGTTTGAACAACAAGAAGATGGGTCATTTTCAGATGTAACTTCATTATCTGGGCTGGTTTCAGGAAAAGAGGTGGATGGAGTGTTTGGAGGCGTGGCTGCCGGAGATATCAATAACGATGGTTTTTTAGATCTTGTCTTTGATTACTGGAATGGAGATGTCTTCTTGTTCAGAAACAATGGCGATGGATCGTTTGAAGACATTTCTGAAGAAATGGGAATATCCGAACTTTCGGATTATTGGCAACCGTTGATCTTTGATCTTAGCGGAAATGGTTGGGCAGACATTTACCTCACAGTTGATAATGATGCGAATCTTTTTTGGAGGAACAATGCGGATGGCTCATTTGATGAAATTGGCGAAACACTTAGTTTAGATAATACAGCTAATGACATGGGTGCTTCTCTTGGAGATTTCGATAATGACGATGACTTAGATATTTATACCACCAACATTGAGCGAGACTTGCCTGGGAAACACAATGCACTTTTCGAAAACAAAAGCAATGAAGATCAATTTCTTTTCGATGAGGTTTCAAAATCAGCAGGAGTAAGTGCAGGAGGCTGGGGCTGGGGCATCACGTTCTTAGACGCTGACAATGATATGTTGCTGGATCTAGCTGCTACTAATGGACCAGTCGCTATGTATGAAATTGATGACAAAGCAAAATTTTGGAAGAACAATGGGGACTTGACCTTCACTGAAATTTCAGAAGAGGTTCGATTCAATACGAATTTTGATGCCACTACTTTGATTTCCTTTGATTATGATCAAGACGGGGACCTGGACATGGTTCAGACATTAAAGTCTGATCAGGATCCTGTTGCAGTTAAACTATACGAAAATCAACTCAACGAGCAATCGACGTTTGGTAATTACTTGGTAGTAAAACCTCGGATGAAGGGAGCGAATCACTGGGCAATTGGTAGCAAAGTGAGCATCAAAATTGGTTCTGTTGTTCAATCAAGAGCGATTACCGCAGGCAATAGCTTTTATGGTCAGGAACCTGCCGAAGCTTTCTTTGGGTTAGGTGAAAACTCAATAGTGGATGAGGTTGTCATCCTTTGGCCAGGTGGAGAGAAAACGACAATGACAGATATTTCAGCGAATCAAGTCATTACAATTGAAGACAATGATGTGCTTCATGCTCCAGGATTGCTGACTTTGGAAGACCTTGAGGCTGAGGGAAGGAAACTAGGCTGGGGACACATGTCGACCAATGAAACTGGATTCATTTTGGAAAGATCGGATTCCGAAGATTTTTCTTCAGTCGAGATCTTCCAGATTGATACTGGAACATACACCTATACTGATGATGAAGTATTGGAATCCGGGACCTTTTATTATCGAGTGATAGCTTCAGATGGAGTGAATCAATCGGGCTTCAGTAATGTCACTTCCATAAGTGTTAATCAGGTGGTCGCGGGCCTTGGTCACGACGAAAATTTCATTATCTACCCGAACCCAACCAGCGGCATGTTTAACATTCAATTACCCAATGTTTTTTCGACCCAACTTAGACTTGAGCTTATTTCATTAAGTGGAGAGACCATTGAGAGTTGGGTGATTAATGAAAAACTGGCTTCTAATAAAAACTTACATATTCAAGCAAGTGCAGAACCTGGATTGTACTTTGTTAGAATTGAATTCCCTGATCGACAACCCGTCCTGAGGAAAATTTCAATCATCAGATAAGATTGGAAAGTATTTTTTTAAGAAAAGTTTTTCGGGTCCAGATCATAAGTATAAATTTGCAGACCTTTTTGAAGGACATTCTCCCTTAGCTCAGCTGGTTAGAGCATCTGACTGTTAATCAGAGGGTCCTTGGTTCGAGCCCAAGAGGGAGAGCAAAGCCACTCGTAATTGAGTGGCTTTTATGTTTTATGTATACATCCTACATTCTGAAGCTTCGAATTTATTCTACGTAGGTTCCTCAGATAATCCATGGAGGAGGGTTAAAGAGCACAACACTACTAAAAGAACAACATATACCTCGAAACATCGTCCATGGAACCTGGTTGCTACTTTCCTTGTAAGCTCAAGGTCACGTGCACAGAGAATAGAGAATTTTATTAAACGACAGAAAAGCAGAACTTTGATCAAAAAGCTGATCCAGCCCAATTTTACTCCGTCTGGAAAATTAGCTCAGTTGGTTAGAGTCCCGCATGTGCGGGATTAAATCAGAGGGTCCTTGGTTCGAGCCCAAGAGGGAGAGCTTGAAAGTGAGGCAGTTACACTAAAGTAGCTGCCTTTTTTATTTAGGGGCACAATAATATGGCTAGTTGATCTTTGCAAGATCAAAAAACAATTTTGGATTAGTCCGATAGCTCCATATCAATAATTTCATTTATTGTGTTGATTTCTTTCAGGTCTAGATAATTGCTTACAAAAGACCTTTTTGAATATCTTCCGAAAGGAAAGATCATTTCTGAGGACCATGGGTCTTTCATTCAGGGTTAAAAGAAACAGGTGACTGACTTTGTGCACGGTGTAATACTCTCAAGTAACTAATAAGAGCATGAATTTAAGAGAAGAAGTGATTTCAGAATTAATTGAAAAAATGAATAATTTATTGGAGCGGATAGAAGAATGTGAGAAACGTCACATTGATCTTCTGAATAGTGTTTCCAAAGATTATTTCAAAAGTGCAAGAAATCTACTTCACTACAATGAGCTTCGTAAGCACGATATTCGAGAACTGCAGAAAAAATTAAGAAATCTGGGGTTGTCTCGTTTAGCTAACTCATCGAGTCATGTCAAGGCTAGTTTACTGAACAATAAGCATATACTGGAAAGTCTTTTTGGGAAGGCTGCCGATCATCCACCCAAGTCAGGATTATCCATTAAAAATGGAATGAAGCGGCAGAATAAGTTTGCAAAGGAGTTGTTAGGATTTCGTTCAAAATCACGCAGAGTCAGGATCATGGTTACTCAGCCTACCGAAACAGCAGAGAATTATGAGATGGTTCTTGATATGGCCAAAAATGGTATGAACTGCGCTCGGATTAATTGTGCACACGACACTCCCGAGGTATGGATAAATATCATCAAAAATGTAAAAAGGGCTTCTCAAGAATTGGGTAGGAATATAAAAATCGCGATGGATTTATCAGGTCCAAAAATCAGGACCGGAGAGATCAAACCTGGTCCGAAAGTAAGAAAGTTCTCTCCTGTAAGAAACGACCTAGGAAATGTTATCAAACCAGCTTTTATAAGACTAATTGATGAATCACTCTCGGAGATTCAGCAGGATGACGATTTTATACCAGTGAATGGCGAATGGCTAGCGTCCGTCAAGAAGGATGATGAATTAACCTTAAAAGACACTCGTGGAAAACAACGTCGGTTAAGAGTGGTTGGTCTTAAAGCTGATGAAGTGCTAGTAAGTTGCTCCGATACCATGTATGTTGAGACAGGAACCGTTATCAACGGTGCTAGAAATGGATCTGCAATGGTAGGTGAGCAGCCTCCGATCGAACAATCATTGTTTCTACGAATTGGTGACAAATTTACTGTACACCGTGAAGGAGTTGGCGAGCCCGCAACCTTTGATCAACAAGGAAATATCCTAAGTAATGCACGCATATCATGTCAAATACATGAAGTCTTTAATGGAGTAAAAAAAGGTGATCCCGTTTTATTTGATGATGGTAAAATAGAAGGTCGGATTATTGATCAAACTTCAGATTCCTTCGATGTGGAAATAATCAGAGCGAAAGAGCGCGGATCTAAATTGAAGGCGGAGAAAGGCATCAATTTTCCTACTTCTGATTTATCGATTAGTGGATTGACAGAGAAAGACAAAGAAGACCTTAAGTTCATTGTTGAACATTCGGACATTGTCAATTTTTCGTTTGTAAATACCAAGGAAGATGTTGAGGAATTAGTCGATGAACTCGAAAAGTTGAATGCTCTTGGGAAAATCAATGTGATATTGAAAATTGAGACGCAGAAGGCATATGATAATCTCACTGAAATTCTGCTTACTGCAATGAAAATGAAATACATAGGAGTAATGATAGCTCGTGGAGATTTAGCTGTCGAGACCGGATGGGATAGAATAGGATGGGTTCAAAAAGAGATACTAGGATTGTGTAACGCTGCTCATATACCAGTTGTTTGGGCTACTCAAGTATTCGAAAATATGGCCAAAAAAGGGCTTCCATCAAGAGCTGAAATTACTGATGCTACAACTTCTCTGAAAGCTGACTGTGTAATGCTAAACAAAGGGCCATATATAAATCGGGCAATTACTCTTTTGCATAAAATCCTGTCGGATATGGAACGATTTGATGAAAAGAACGAATCGATGTTACCATCGATGAATAAGCTTTTAGGCCCAAGAGGGAGAGCGAAAGCCTGATACTTTAGTGTCAGGCTTTTTTGCCTTAGGTTATAACCATCCCTTTCTTCAAAGATTTCCAAGCTCAATCATTATCTTTAAATACAATGATCAAACCGCTCTATTTCTCACTAAGCCTGTGTTGGTTGTTCCTCTTTCCTACCGTCTCAACAGTTGCCCAAGGAAACCAATCTGATACAACAAAAACAATTGCTTGGGCAGGCTACCCAGCTTTTGGTTATCAACCAGAAACGGGACTTCAATTCGGTGGTGTAGCTGTTGGTGTAATAAATCGCATTGACAATTCACAATCTGAGTTTGTAAGACGGTCTTCATTCACACCATTTTTCATCTATACCACCAGGAATCAAATCCTTTCTGCTTGTAATATCGATTACTATTTCAGGAATGGTGCTGACCTGAATATTACACCACGTTTCTTTAAATTCCCTGACAGGTATTTTGGAATAGGAAATGACAATGATCCCGACCTCTTCGAAGACTATACCAGTTTATTTTTTCAATTGGATGGGGTAATGTTGCTGGCTAATACTCCGCGCTTCTTTTGGGGAGCCGCTTTTGACTTTCAAACAGTTTCTTTTAGAGAAAAAGAAGCAGGAGGAATTTTAGAAACGAATCTAATTACCGGATCAGAAGGCGGAACACTTTTTGGGATAGGGCCTGCGATTCGCTACGACTCGCGGAACAATGTTATTTATCCCTCAAGCGGATATTTCATTAATGCGAACTCACAGTTTGCCTACCTGGGGGATTTCAATTATTCAAGTTACTTGCTTGATATCAGGAAATACATCAGTATCAAAGATGATTCGGATGTTTTGGCTGTTCAATTGAGTGGAATGTTTACCTCAGGCTCTAATGTTCCCTTTTTTAAGCTACCGCAGCTAGGAGGTGACAACCGTTTAAGAGGAATCGCGAATGCCAGTCTTTTCCGGGATCGTCAAACAATTTTTAGCCAGGTTGAATATCGTAAATCTTTGTTTTGGATTATTGGAGCAGTGGCTTTTGCTGGAGTTGGTGATGTAGCCAATGAGTTAGGAGACTTTTCTCTTTCTGAATTCAAATATGTTGGAGGAGTAGGAGCCAGATTCCAAATCATACCAGAACGAAAACTCAACGTACGATTTGATTATGGACTTGCAAGAGGAGGACAGTCTGCTTTTTATGTAGGATTGCGTGAGGCGTTTTAATAGATGGTGAGATAGTTTTTCAATAAAACTTCCTGTGATTTCACTACTTTTCTAATATGAAATGGAGCGATAATATGAGATCCCAGTTTATAAAGATCGCATGGATCACTTTTGCCTGGACCATATTCTCGTTTTTTCAGTTTCTAACAAGCTATTCTACTTTTGTTGATTACAAATTAGCAGATCAAATTGATGCATCTATTCCGCTTAGGGCAAGCATTTTCGCCGGCATTCTGGGAGGTATTCTAGGCGGGTCTGCAATCGTGTTCCTTTGGGAAAAGTGGCTAAGGGCAAGGCCTTATGGATGGACGATCCGAAACCTTCTTATTTCCTATACGATCATCTTTGTTCTTGTGGCATTTCCATCTAATGTATTCTTCCAAAGTCGATTTTTAGAACAATCACCATTAAGTACAGAAGTCTTGATCATTTCAGCCAAACGACTGACTTATGCCACAACTCTCGTCCCATTTTTTACCTGGCTTGCGGTTGTATCTTTCACAACTATTGCCTTGCTCGTTAATGACAAATATGGTCCAGGAGTCTTTAAGAAATTTCTACTAGGCAGGTATTTTAAACCCAAAAGAGAAGAACGGATATTCATGTTTCTTGATCTTCGGTCGTCTACAATGATTGCTGAAGAGATGGGTGAAGAAAAATATTTTTCATTTCTAAGAGACGTTTTCAGATATGCAACTCCAGCCATTCTAAAATTCAAGGGAGAAATCTATCAATACGTGGGCGATGAAATTGTGATTAGTTGGGAACTGGCAAATGGCGCAAAAAATGCCAATTGTATCCAATGCTATTTTGAAATTCAAGAAGACTTAGATACTCGAAAATCGTATTTCTTGGAAAAGTATGATACTCATCCGGAATTCAAAGCGGGCATTCATTATGGCCATGTCATGGCAGGTGAAATTGGTGTCGTGAAGCGGGAAATTGCATTCTCAGGTGACGTGCTCAATACCACATCTAGAATTCAATCTAAATGCAATGAGCTCGGAGTTGATATCCTGGCATCTGGAGCCGTTATTGAATTGTTGGATTTAAAAAACATTCACGAGCCTAGGAGAATAGGTGAGATTGAGTTACGTGGGAAAAAAGAACTGGTGACGCTATTTACGGTTTAAGTAAAAGCCGTATAGCATTCCTTTTAAATGAAAGGCCAGGTTAAGCCAAATTTAGCTACAGCAATATGCGACCTTTGAAAAAACAATTCAACCAACGGTAAAAATTGAGGACAAAGGTCTCTTGTTGTTAACAATAAATTTTCTTTTGTCATTCTCCTCTTTAGCTGAATTTTATAAGCAAGATTATCAATTAGCAAAATTTTATTTTAGGAGTTTTCGATATTCATCAAAATAAACTTCTGACTAAAGTTTCGGTAATAATTTCCTAACAAAAATCAGCTCAGCCTTCATTTGTTATCATAAGATAATCGGTTATGTTTGACTGAGATTAACCTACCGGTTCATAATTCCGAACCACAACCAATTTTTTCTTAGGCGAGCTTCATAAGAAGGGTGAGTTCTTGTGAGAATCATTATGTCAATTTCTATATAGCAGTTGACGAAATGAATTATTGAACGAAAGAACCATTGTTAACCAACCTGAAAATGAAAAATCTTCGTATCGAAGCTCTATGCTTTTTGATTCTTCTTATGATGAGCATCATTTCTTACGGACAAGATGCCAATTACACACCTACTACCCCAGAGGTGGCCTCACTAGGAAAATTTGTCGAAACACCAGTCGGCTACTACAGTGGAATTCCTAACATTTCCATTCCCATACACACTTTAACTGAAGGCGAGCTCTCAATTCCAGTGAGTCTCAATTACCATGCAGGTGGAATAAAAGTAGAAGAAACGGCTTCCTGGGTTGGATTGGGCTGGAACTTAAGTGCTGGTGGGTCAATAACACGAGTGGTTCGAGGTATTCCTGATGATGATGTGGGAGGATTCTTGAACAACATTGAGACTGTCGCCAATTTTCAAGCTTTGGATTATATCAATGACAACTTCGAGATATTGGATCTCATTGATAGGTCGTTAGATGGCGAGCTTGATTATCAACCAGACCTCTTCCATTTCAATATTCCAGGTCATTCAGGAAGCTTTTTCTTTAAACAATCGGGGGAAATTGTTCTAATGCCTCACTCAGATATTAATATAATACCTATTAAGAATACATATGACGAGATTATTGGTTGGCATCTCAAATCTGATGATGGAACTAATTTCTATCTAGGCCAATCAAAAGACCTCACCAGAACAGCATATGAACGCTTGGTTATTAGTCAGACTTTGATCAACAGCAAAAATATCACACATGGGTACATCAATGGCTGGTACCTCTTGGATATTGAAAATGCAAATGAGAAGAAAAATATTAAGCTTACATACAATACAAGTACTCATGAAACATGTTCTCGTTCTGGGCAAGAAAGATTGGTCAATGGGTCAAGTGCGATTGCAGGATTAAATGTAAATGAAATAAGACCAATTGCATATTATACAAGTACTGTTCAATCATCCAAGATATCATTAATAGAAACATCCAATGAGAAGTTGATTTTTAGTAAGTCAAGTTCTCCAAGACTTGATATGCCGGATGATTATGCTTTAGAGGAAATTATTGTCAAAGATCAGGATGATCTTGAATTGAAGAAATTTAAGCTTACATACGAAGATGTGCAGTCCAATTCTTCACCACTTATCGTGCTGTGCAGCGGAGATGAAAGGTATCACCGTATGTTCCTTAAGTCTATACAAGAATTTTCTGGAACAGAAAAAATTAATCCATATGCGTTTTCCTATAACACTACTAGTCTTCCAGAAAGATTTTCATTTGCACAAGACTTTTGGGGGTTTTATAATGGAGAACACGGCAACTCAAACTTAATACCATCCATTACAGTTTCAGGAACAAGGTTCGAAGGAGCTGATCGGTATGCGGATCCAAGTTATTCTGTTGCAGGAGTATTGGAAAAAGTCACCTACCCCACCGGGGGTTCAACGGAATATGTATATGAAGGTAATACTTCGGGTCAACTTTCCTTTGCCGGCGCTATTGCACCAAGGGTGAAGTTGCCCTTAGCTGCAACAAATACTACAGAAGTCCTTCAGCAAAGCCCGCCAATACCCATAAAAATTTACTCTGAAACATTCAATATAGATCCTGCTCTATACCTCGATGCAATCGTTTATGTATCAGCTACATTTCCATGTGATGTTTCGCAACAGTCTTGCGGAATTTCTGCCACTTTCAGAAAGAGCGACAACACTTTTACTCAACTTTTGTCTGGAGATGAGCAGTTCTCGACACTACAGGCAGGCGAGTATGTATTGGAAATTGAGTTAAGAGACGAAGATAGTGATGGTATCTATCCTGATATAGACATAGAGGTCTACGGCGAAGAGCTAGATATGGTCCCATTGCTTGATGGAGTAAATTATGCAGTCGGTGGACTAAGAATTAAGAACATTAAGAAGCATGAGAGTAACGGAGTTTTGGCTTTTGAAAGGACGTTTGATTACAACTTATTTGGAAACCCCAATAGCAGTTCAGGGTCAATTACTTCCAGACCCCTTTTTGTACTAAAGGGAGAGATATTCAAAGAGGTCGAACCCTATGGTGGAGGAGCGCCTGCTATATCTCTGGCAGCTGCTGATTTCATCAGCTCAACCAGTAATTCACCATTTACCACCACCCAAAGCAACTATGTGGGCTATTCTAATGTCACAGAATACCTTGGAACAACCTCGTCGAACAGTGGAAAAAACGAATACGAATTTTCATTTGCATTAGACGATGATTCCAAAATCGGGGTGCAAGCATTTGCTTATAGTTCACACCTTGGTAATAATACTTCGCCTCCTCCTACTGTATTTGAATGGTTAAGAGGAAATCTAAAAGAAAGCCGCAGCTACTTAAATAATGCCGGCAATTATGAATTAATAAGGAGTCAGGTCAATGAGTATATTTATTACAATGACCCAAGCGACAATTTTTATGAAGAGGTTAAGGGTATCAAATTTGGAAAACGAATAGACTTTGGAACATTCGAATTTTTTGAAACAAGATCTGAGTGGTTCAAACTTGATCATTCCATCACAACTGACTATTACGATGGGCATTCAACAGTTACTAGGGTAGAATACACCTATAATGAGGATGAGACGAAACACATCAAACCCATCATCGAAAAAACGATTCACAGCCCAACAGAATCGTACACAACCAAATACTATTACCCACAAGACCTGGCCAGTCCGACAGCCGCTGAGCTGGCATTGATCGCTGATTATCGAATAGGAATTCCAGTCAAAACGGAAACGCTTAAGAACACGGATCTGGTCTCAACCCAATACACGGTATTTAACAACACTTCATGGCCAAGCCGAATACTTCCGGAGAAAGTACAGACAGTTCACGGAACACCAGGTCCTTCGAACCCCTTCACAGATCAGGTGATTTTCCATGGTTACGACACGAAAGGTAATCCTCTGGAAGTCTCTCAGATAGATGGGGTACATACCACCTACATATGGGGATATGACACTACTTACCCAGTGGCAAAGGTGATAAATGCCACTGCCTTGGAGGTTGCAACGGTACTGGGATCTGATCTCACGCTGATTAACGGGAACACACTGACTAACACAGAAATCAAGACCAAGATTAACAATCTTCGAACACATGCCAGTATGAGTGATGCTCTAGTTTTCACTTATGTCTACAAAATTGGCTATGGCGTCACATCCATTGTAGATCCCAATGGGTTGGAATCGACCTATACCTATGATGATTTTGGTAGACTCTCGGAAGTAAGAGACCATGATGGGAACCTGCTTCAGGAAACCACCTACCAATACAAAGGCGAGTAACCACCAACCTAAAAAGACATTACTATGAAATTCAACACCAACTATTTACCAATGAATAGCTCAAATACTCATCCTCCGAAGCGACGACTGATGCTCATAAAAATCTTAGCGTTATGTTCACTGTTACTTACATTTGGAGCCTCAGCTCAGGTAACGGTGAATCTGACCGGGCCTTCAACTTCTACGCTGAATTCCATTGAAACCTACAACGTCAGTGTAACCGGAGGGATTCACGATGCTTCTACCTACACAGTTACCGGAGGTACAATAGAAGAGGAGACTTTAACCTACGTGAAAGTGAAATGGACCTCTACAGGCAGTGGCCGTACAGTCAGGGTCGATGCAGGTGTCGTTTACAGTGGTTACAATTGGTACGATGCAACCAGATCAGTAACCGTTTCCTCACCATTAACCGGCGGGTCCATCAGTGCTTCAACGGCAACACTCGTTTGTCTTGGTGATGATCCTGGGACCATAAACAGCACCTCCGCAGCATCCGGAGGCATTGGAGGCATTGACTATCAATGGGAGGTTTCAGCTGAAACTGGAAGAGGCGATCCCAATAATCCTTCCAACTGGGTCAATGTATCTTCCGGAGGCACCAATGCCACCTACAACCCTCCAACTCAGGCCAATGGCGGTGACATGTATCGAAGGAAAGCTACTGCTTCCAGTGAAACAGCATACAGTAATTCTATCACCTATACCATTGCGGGACAGGTATACGCTGGGTCAATCAGTTATAGCGGTGGAAACATCAATCCAGGAACCATGCCATCACAAATTACAAGCAGCTCAGATGCTTCTGGAGGTATAAACCCGAGTTATCGATGGGAACAAAAGGTGGGTACCGCAACATCCTATTCTGAAATTTCAGGTACAAGCGGTGAGAACAACTACTACACTCCTGGGACCTTAAATGTCACAACTTCATATCGCAGAAAAGCCATTGATTGTACGACTGAAACGACAAGCCCTGTAACGATAAATGTCAATTTTGATGGTGGGTCGATTGACGGAAGCCAAGTTATTTGTCCCACTGATAACCCGACACCATTGACAAGCGCTTCTGATCCTACAGGCGGACTTGGAGGGTATGATTATCGATGGTACAAGAGTGAGCTCCAATCTCATTCGGGAGATAAAATAAATGGAGTATGGGGCCCTTGGATAGAGGTGACAATTTCGCTTAGCAACAAAACGTATGATCCACCTGTCCTTAGTACAGAAGCAAGATACAAGCGAGAAGTAACATCAGGTACCTTAACAGAGGAGAGTGGATATGAGTACATCTTTTTTAAAGAAATCACAAGCGGAGGAGTAATAACTGCTCCAAGCAGTCCAATTAATCCTGGAACCACACATGGAACGATCAATGGAACCTCCATCACAGATGCTGAATACCAATGGCAAGAAAAAGTAGGCACTGGTAATTTTGAAAACATTCCTGGTGCCACCAATCAAAACCTTACGGGTCGAACCCTAGACTTCACCACTTCATACCAGCGAATCGCAACCATTTGTGGGGACTCTGAAATATCCAATGAAATAACCGTAGAAGTCAATTTTGATGGAGGTTCTATTGCTGAAAGCCAAACAATCTGCGCTGACGAAAATCCATCAGTCTTAACCAGTGAATCGGACCCTACTGGTGGAGTTGGAGATTATGATTATCGATGGTACAAGAGTGAGCTCCAATCTCATTCAGGAGATAAAATAAATGGAGTGTGGGGCCCATGGGTGGAAGTTACGATTTCATTAGACAATAAGACTTATGACCCTCCAGTATTAACTACAGAAACAAGATATAAACGTGAGGTCACCTCTGGTTCATTGGTTGATGAAAGCAATATCGAATACATCTTTTTCAAAGAAATAATCGATGCTGGAACCATTACTGTTGAAAGTCCTTCTGGTCCTGTTGACCCCGGCACTCAGGCACATGGGATCATCAATGGAACCGATATTACATATGCCACCTATCAATGGCAGGAAAAAGTTGGCACTGCTGCAAATTTCACAAACATTGATGGTGCCATATACGAGGATTTATCTGGAAGAACCATTGATTTTACAACCTCATATCAGCGATTGGCTACCGTCTGTGGAACGACTCTGACATCCGATCCAGTAACAGTAGTTGCAACCTTTGACCCAGGAAGCGTGGGTGCCGATCAAACTGTATGTATTGGAGATGTCCCATCAACGCTCACAAGTTCAGCCCCTGCGACAGGTGGTTTTGGTAATTACGGATACGTCTGGGAAAAAAGCGAATTTCTTCCGGCAGATCCTCCTGCACATCCTGCACCCTATTGGACAACCTTTGAAGGTGCCGATGGGATCGCTACTAACTTGACGTATGATCCTCCAACAACTTCCGTTCGAACAAAATACAGAAGGATGGTTGTTTCGGGTTCTGCTCCTCCTCAATTATCTAACGAAATAGAAATAAGTTTACACACTCCACCTATTGAACCCGATCCTTTAACCTCAGTTGAAGCATGCGGTTATACCGATGTAACCAGAGGCACACCTACTTCCGGAGTTACCTGGTTTTGGCAAACGGCAGCAGATGGTGAATCCATTGAAAATGATTCGGTCACTGTCAAGGTGACTAGCAATGGTACGGTCTATCTTAGAGCCAGGGATAACACCACCCATTGCTGGAGTGAAACAGCTGCTTCATTACCTGTTTCGGTAGAACAAGACAATGCGCCTGCCAATTTCACTGCAGGAAATAATATAATTGTTTTTGTTGGAGAGGACTTTGACTTAAACAATACCGGCGAAACTCCGGCTATTTCTCCAGCAACTGGTAGCTGGTCTGGTACGAATGTTACAGGAGGAAGTATTTTTAATTCATCTAGTGTAGGCACAGTTGATGTCACCTATACTTACTTCACAGGAGGTTATTGTTACTTCAGCGCCAACAAATCTGTTGAAGTCAGAGGTACTCCTGAGATCACCGCAGCTGGCTCAACCGTTTTACATAGAGGTTCTACCGTCAACTTGCAACTTCCGGACGTGGCTGAGTATAACTACCAATGGTTCAAAGACGGAGAACTACTAGCTGGTCAAACCAGTCCAACCTTAAATGTCAGTAATATGGGTGACTATCATGCTGAAGTCACTTCTACGAATAACGCTGTTACAACAACTGATGTAACCTTTGTGGATGAGCCGCTATTGAGTCAAAACCAAAACTTCGTTCGAACGCGCACCATGCGAGTTGCGTCACCTGATGTTGGTACGATTACAAAAGAACGCCTAACCGAATCCTATACTTATTTCGATGGTCTGGGAAGACAATCTCAATCCATTCAATCCAATGCCTCTGTAGCAGGCTTTGATATTGTAGTTCCTGTTGAATACGATGAATTTGGCAGGCAGACGAAGGAATACCTCCCTTATGTATCTTCTGACGTATATGGCCTTTTTCAGAAAAATGCAACAAAGGATGAGGTCGCAAATCTTTACATCAATTCAGATCATCAACTCTATTATTCTACTACTCATAGTAGCAATAGGGCTTTTACAGAAAGTATTTTAGAAGCTAGTCCTCTTAATCGCGTGATCACACAAATAGCTCCTGGGGAAGCTTGGCAAACGAGGGGCATTGATTACGATTACTTGCTCAACACTACTAATGAGGTCATTCACTTTGATTGGAATCAACTATTAACTCAAACAAAAACCTTCATCCCCGCCAATGAAATAATGAAAAATGGAGTAACAGATGAAGACAACAAAGAGACAATTGAATTTACCAACAAGGCAGGGCAAACCCTGCTCAAACAATCACATGTTGAGACGACAACCTGGGCGAGCACCTATTATATCTATGATGATTTAGGTCAGTTGAAGGTGGTGATACCCCCAGAAGCGATTGCGAGGCTCGATGCTGAATTTTTCCCAAAGAACACTACTGAAAGACAGGACTTCCTGGATACCTGGACTTTTCAGTATGCTTACGACGATCGAAAGCGAATGATCGAAAAGAAAGTGCCTGGAGCTGAGAAGGTATTGATGGCCTATGATCAGTGGGATCGTTTGGTGTTAACCCAGGATGGTAATCAGCGATTGAATGACCAATGGCTCTTTACCAAGTACGATGAACTGAATCGTCCAATATTAACAGGAATCATGACGAAATCGGGGGATCCCCGAACCGATGTGATGACTCATGCGGTAAGGTCAGAGAGTTTTGATGCGACACAAACAGCAACCCATCAATATACCAGTGTTGCTTACCCTACAAGTGCCTCTGGTTTGATTGATGAGTACCTGACGTTAACTTACTATGACAACTACGACTTTGTTGCGGGCTCCAGTCTGACTGGAACTAGTTACCTACGACCCCCGGAACTCAATACATCAGACGCTTATCACATCTTACCCGAATACCATTCAAGTGTCAAAGGTCAGGTTACAGGCACGATGACCCGGGTTTTGGGAACATCGGATTTTATAACATCCATTTCTTACTATGACGATAGGTATCGAGTCATTCAGGTGGTCAGTGAAAACCATCAGGGTGGTACAGACATTATAAGCAACCAATACGATTTCATTGGAAATGTACGAAGGATTAAGAGTGTGCACTCTGGCAGTGCACAAACCAACACGCTGCTGGAGTATGATTATGATCACGCCAATCGTTTGGAAAATGGCTACCACACGTTCAATGGCGGAACTCGCGTTCACCTGTTTTCAAACAGTTATAATGAGCTGGGTGAGCTAGTCAAAAAACAGTTGCATGAATCGGGTGCTGGTTATAAACAGACCATTGACTATGCATACAACATTCGGGGTTGGCTCCGGTCCATCAATGAATCCGGGCTTTCGGGTAGCAGCCAGACACCCGAACCTGCTGATTTGTTCAGTATGGAGCTGATTTACAATACAACCTTGTCTAACCTACCAACTAACTGATCATGAATACGCCAAAAGAATTAACAATGAAGCTATTTACATTCCTATTATTTATTTGTGCTGTTCAGATCGGTTTGGCCCAGGATGACGATAGAGGTGGTCCTGTAACAGTAACATTCACGGGACCTTCAACTGCTATTAGACTAGATTATGACTATTACTACGTCAATGTTTCCGGTGGAACTCACTATAGTACGACCTATTCCATCAGTGGTGGATCCATTATTTCCCAGCAAAATGGGTGGGTGTATGTCCGGTGGACCTCCTCTGGGAGTAGCAGATGGGTACGCGCAAATGTCAACACTTCAGGCGGTATGCAGACCAAGTATGCGTATACAAACGTTACGCCGGCCATGCCATCCGCACCTTCGGTTTCTAGCAATACATGTGGGAACAAAACGCTGACCAAACCATCAACAACAAGTGGCGAAACTTTATATTGGCAAACCAGTTCCGGAGGTACATCTACCGGTTCAACAAATGCTGCCTCTACTTATACGAAAACAAGTTCAGGTACTGTTTATTTAAGAGCACGAAGTAATAGTGGCGGATATTGGAGTGCTGCACGTGCTACCAGTGTAACGGTTAACGCCAACCCTTCCACACCATCCACACCATCTGTATCCTCTAATACCTGCGGTACTAAAGTGTTATCGAGAGGTAATCCGCCAAGTGGCACCACCTGGTATTGGCAGGGAACGAATTCGAATGGGTATTCTACCTCCAATTCGTCTTCCACTTATAACGTGTCGTCATCAGGCACTTACTACATTCGGGCCAGGACCAGTGCGGGTTGCTGGAGCGGATCAAGGGCTGTGAGTGTAACCGTGAATGGAAATCCTTCAACACCAAGTACCCCATCGGTAAGTCAAAACTGCGGTAACAGCGTGCTGACTAGAGGAAATCCTCCAGGCGGCACAACTTGGTACTGGCAAGGAACCAATTCAAGCGGCACATCTACATCTAACTCTTCAAGTACCTATACAGCGACATCTTCGGGTACGTATTACATCCGTGCACGAACAAGTGCCGGATGTTGGAGTGGTAGTCGTTCGGTTAGCGTCACCGTTAATCCTGTTCCATCGCTGGCATCAGGAAGTAACAACAGCCGTTGTGGAACCGGTAGTGTAACGTTAACGGCATCCCCTGGGTCCAACGGAAACAATATTCGCTGGTACAGTGCTTCATCAGGGGGTTCTCTATTACACACAGGTACTAGCTATACCACGCCTTCGTTAAGCAGCAATAAAACCTATTATGCTGCCAGTTATAATAGTTCAACAGGTTGTACAGACCCGGATCGCAGAGCGATAACTGCAGTTATCAATCCAATATCCGTCGGTGGGTCCATCAGCCGAAGCACAAGCAGTCTTTGTGGGTCAGGGACCGTGAACTTCAGTATTTCTGGTCATGCCGGAACAATTTTACGTTGGCAATCCAGATACAAAAATGGATCAGGTAGCTACACGGGGTGGAGTACGGTTACAGAAACAGATAATGTTACTTCTATTAACCTGCCCGTGAGTGAATGGTCAGGTGGGGCAAGAACCTATCAAGTACAGGCTGTTGTTAAAAATGGATCATGTTCTGCGGTTTATCCCAAACAGACAGTAGTTGTGAACCCAATCCCTGCGCTAGCATCAGGAAGTAACAACAGTCGTTGCGGAACGGGTAGCGTGACGTTAACTGCTTCTCCCGGATCCAATGGAAACAACATCAGGTGGTACAGCGCTAATTCTGGCGGTTCTTTTCTACATACTGGAACAAGTTTTACGACACCCTCATTGAGCAGCAGTAATACTTATTATGCCGCCAGCTATAATAGCTCAACAGGTTGTACCGATCCTGACCGAAAGGCAATAACGGCCGTAATAAACCCAATATCGGTTGGCGGATCGATCAGTCGAAGCACGAGCAGTCTTTGTGGACCAGGTTCAGTAAACTTTAGCATTTCAGGACACGCCGGAACGATTTTACGTTGGCAATCCCGATACAAAAATGGATCCGGAAACTACGGCGGATGGAGTACGCTAACGGAAACGGATAACGTCACTTCTGTTAACCTGCCCGTAAGCGAATGGTCTGGTGGTGCTAGAACCTACCAAGTTCAGGCAGTCATTCAAAACGGATCATGTTCTGCGGTTTATCCAAAGCAGACGGTGGTCGTTGATCCAAATCCAGGAGAAGCCACAGGAAGTAGTCAATCTCAATGTGGAACCAACAGCTTTACTCTTTCTGCAACTCCCGGAAGTAACGGTACAACCATCCGTTGGTACAATTCATCCTCTGGAGGTTCACCATTGCATACAGGGACGTCTTATTCGGTATCCTCTTTACCTGTCGGAACGACCACTTACTATGCCGAAAGTTATAATAGCACTACACAATGCTACGCACAAACCCGTAAAGCAATCTCTGCCACTGTATATGAAGTTCCTACCGAGGCGACCGGATCTAGCCAAACGTCTTGTGGACCTAACAGTTTTACATTAGCAGCTACGCCTCAGGGCGCAGGAAATACGATCCGGTGGTACGACGCTTCTACTAATGGTACACTGTTGCACACGGGGCTTACCTATCCAACAGGAACTCTTAGCAACAGCACTACTTATTATGCTGAAAGCTATAATAGCACTACACAATGCTACGCACCTACGCGAAAAGCCATTACGGCGACTGTCTATCTTGATCCTGCCGTTTACTCTGTGACAGGCACGACATCTTATTGCCCGGAGGATGGTGGAGCATCCGTTGAACTTAGCGGTAGTGAATTGAATGTAGACTATACCCTGTACAGAAATGGGACTGGAATAGCGACTGTACCTGGCAATGGGGGTTCACTAACATTCAATAATCAGATTGCAGGAACATACACCATCGAAGCAGTTGGTCAAGTAGGAAGCTGTCCAAAAACAATGTCTGGAAATGCAGTGCTGACAGAATTGACTCAACCTTCCGTCCCAACATTCGCAAATGTGGATTACGGTCTGGACGAAACAGTAATTACTCGAGACAATCCGCCGGCAGGAGTGACGTGGTATTGGCAGGCGAGTGCTTCTGGAAAGGACGAATCAGATTTTGCGCCTACCAAGTCCGTTAATAGTGTAGGAAGCTACTATCTAAGAGCAAAAAGTGATGAAGGATGTTGGGGAAATGCTTCTGTCGTTTTGATCGAGGCGCAAGAACCCGTAACTGTAGACATAAGTCCAATATCCAATGAATCGATCCAGATCAGCTGGTCTGGTGTATCTGGGAATGAGACAGGATTCAAGATCAGTCGTGCTTCATCCGCTTCGGGAGCATATAGTGAAATACATACGGCAGCAGGTACTGATACGGAGTATACCGATACAGGATTATCAACCGGAACCAGCTACTATTATCGGGTGCAAGCGGTGGTTGGCAGCCAGGTGTCAGTAGCGACACAAGTGGCGACAACAACAACGTCTCCTGAGTTCAATGGTGACGTTACCATTGTCCATGCACCAGTTTACAATGGCAATATTTCTGCCATTCGATGGAAAGGTTATAATGATGAATCAGAACAAGTGTTCACCTATGGATACGATGGTTTAAACCGTCTCAAAACAGCTCAATACGCTGCAGAGGCCATTAGCACCTATGAACGAGACAGAGGGTATTATTCTGTACCCACAATTAATTATGACCTGAACGGGAATATCACAGGACTAACAAGACAAGGACTCAACCCATCGAACAACCCGGACATCATCGATGAATTGACTTACACGTATAGCGAGGCATCCGGAAACCAGTTATTAAACGTTTCAGATGCTAGAAGCACTGCTGGCTTTTCAGATGGCACCAATACGGGTACGGACGATGATTACGCCTATGATGCGAATGGAAACATGGTAAAAGACTTGAATAAAGGAATCGACACCATCTACTACAACCATTTGAATCTTCCTTCTGCTGTCATCCTGACGAAGGAAGGATCTACAGACAGCCTCGTTTACACCTACGATGCGGCGGGCATCAAGCTACAGCAGAAAGTATATGAAGGTGGCAGTTTGGTGAAGACTACTGATTATGTAGGAGGGCATATCTATGAAAATGATGATTTGAAGATCATACAACACGAAGAAGGACGGTTAACCTACGATGATTTTGACCAGGAATGGGACTATGAATATCACTTAAAAGATCATCTAGGAAACACGAGGTTGACATTCACAACAGCGGAGGATGATCCTTACCAAACGATACAGGACATGGAATCTTTGAATGATGACGGAGTGACACCAGAGCAGCCAACAGATTTTGTTAATATTCCTCGTATCAATGCTCCACAAG
Organism: Cyclobacteriaceae bacterium; assembly: GCA_028284125.1. Lineage (GTDB taxonomy): Bacteria > Bacteroidota > Bacteroidia > Cytophagales > Cyclobacteriaceae > Ekhidna. The sequence goes on along the minus strand of JANQSI010000023.1, from coordinate 5,457 downwards.
CGAATACGACAACTGGAGGAAACGAAGTGGCTAGACTAAATGCAGGTGAGACTGGGGTAATGATCTTTTTTGGAGTAGCTAAAGGCGATAAAGTTGATTTCTCCGTTCAGGCCAACTATGATGAGAGTCAGATTGGTACGTTTAATCTCGTATCCATAGCGGCTGGCGTCATACTAAGTGATTATAATTTAGGCGCAAGTGCTGTAGGAGGTGAGGGACTGCCGTCAGGATCAGATAATGTTATCAATAATGCTATTGCAGATATGACTGGTGGAGGTGGTATCAATAAGCATTCAAGCAACGATGCACCACTAGCTTACATCAACTACATTTATTTCAATCAGGATATGACTTTCAATAGAGCTGGGTTCACACAGATCACAACGGCAGCCAATGGTTCAACCACGCATGAATTGGTCACATTAGATGCTGGTGAGATGGAAAATGCCGGCTATTTGTTAGCTTATCTTACCAATGAAAGCAACGAAGCTGTTGCTGTTAACTTCGATGATTTCACCATCAATCACACGCCAACAAAGATCTTGCAGAGCGATGATTACTATCCGTTTGGGCTGACGTTTAATGGGTATCAACGGACGGCTAGTACTAAGGTGAGATTCAAATTTCAGGATCAAGAACATGATGATATTACAGGGTGGGATCAATTTAAATGGCGTAATCATCAACCTGATATTGGTAGATTTTTCAATATTGATCCATTGGCTCACGATTATTTACATAATAGTCCATATGCATTTAGTGAGAATAAAGTAACATCTCACATAGAATTGGAAGGCTTAGAGGCTTTAGACGTTAAAGTATTTTCCAATCCTTCAAACACCTCAGGAAGGACAGTTCATGGCCATGGCACACCTAATCATTTTCAAGTTGACGCAAATGGCAATGTTTCTAATGAAAGTGTAAAAGTTTCTAACTTTAGTTCAGTAACTAGAGATAAGGAGTTTCCTGAGGTCAACAAGAAAGGTACCACTACTACAACTAGTTTTACCTTAACTGGAACATCTGGAAAAGGTAGTCCATTACTTTCATTGTTCGGAAATACAGGAAATGAGAGTTCCTTCTCCATTACATTGACTTTTGTTACGGATTCTAATGTCAGTCCTAATGAAGATGGAAGTTATGATGGTGCGACTAATGGAAACTTAACAATAGACGCAAGTATGAAAACAGGATCGGAAACCGAAAGTGGGTCCATTATAATAACGGGGAGTATGAGGGGGACAAATGAATATGGAGAAAGTGTTGACGTATTAAATGTGGATGGTTCAGAAAATGAAGCAGCTAATAAAACTAATGTTAAGTTCCACTCATCTGAAGTTTACGATAATAAGTCAAAACCATCTGCTCCATTTGATTCGGTAACTAAGTTAAAAAAGGAAAAAAAGTAATTTTGATGAAAAAGAAATTCTCAATTAGAGCTTTGGTAATTTTTTCATCCTTATCCATGATGGTTGGAATTGTCCTAGGAGTATTAGTCTTGGAAATACCCAATTATCATGAATTTGTCAATAATTCTAGTGAATGTGAAGCTAAGCTTATTGAACTTGACATCATTTTGGAGGATCTTGCTGACAGAGCAGCTAAACTTAATAATGAAAAAATGGAGCTTATGGCAAAATTAAAGATACTTGAAGATAGAGATTGTGATTAAACTAGTTGCCCTAAGTTTATTGATATTTTTAGAGGTTAACTCTTTTGCACAAGAAACTGACTGTCTCAAGTCAATGCGAGTTGGAGTATTTACTTATTTGGGTACTGAAGCAGATGTTGAAATCATAAGAACAGATTCCCTCAATACTGAAATCTTCAATGATGGCGAAATAAAATATATTGAGAGGATAGAATGGCTGAGTGATTCAACATATGTGATGACTCAAATGGAAGTTGTTGGGGCAGAAATAGGCTGCATTAAAAATGGAGATAAGATTTGGATAACCATTTTAACGTGTGAAAATGACCAGTACACCTATAAATGGACATCCGAAAATTGTGGAAGCGGTACAGGCAATCATACAATTAAGAAAATTGAATAAAGCATCAAAATCCCACCGATCACGGTGGGTTTTTGTTTTTGAGGTATAACGGGTTAGGTTTGGAGGGATGAGAATAGTTATTACATATATCATAGTTCTTGGCTTATGCCATAAATCTCAGGGGCAAGGTATTCCCAAACACCTCTTAGGCTCATGGCAATTGGTTGAAGAATTAAGAGATGACGATGGTGAAGACCTACCTTCAATAATGGCTGTACCTGAATCGGAGAAGCCAGAGGAAGTTGAGGAAGTAAGAGATATTCAACTGCACTTCTCTAAACCCAATTTATTGAGAACTGTAGATTCTGGTATTGAATATAATTCCACATTTCAGGTAAAAGGTTCTGGGATTATTCTCGGAAATCGTGAATACAAAATCAAAAGCCTCACTAGGGATCAGATGATCCTTGAAGAACAAGAGAATGACTTATCTCTTTCTATCACAACCTTAACATTTGATCGAATCTCCAATTCTAAATATGTGAGGATAAAAAAATATGAGGGATTAATATTTGATGGAAGCTATGATCTTAGAATGTCGATTGAAAATCAGAAAGAGAGATATACGCCAACAATTGAGGATGTTGCTCTTGCAGAGCAAATAATTCAAGACCAACTAAAGAAGCTTCCTATTGCAAACAGTGGACTTGAAGACTGTCCAATTCCTTACAAGAACCTAAAGAAGTATGCAAGGCAGTATTTTGGTTTCAAAAATATTGATGGAGATCGCATACTTTGGATCAATATGATTTGGGAAAAGGGAACTGCAATTGACGAACTGGCTGAAGAAGCCTATATAGTCCTTGATGGTTGTAGTTACTATTGGAATGTGAAAATCAACATTGATAAATCCGAACTATTTGATTTAATTATTAACGGTGTGGGTTAGGTTTGAAGGGATGAGAACATTACCATACCTGTTACTTTTCATTGCCTCCTTCCATGCCTACACTCAGTCATCTGATCAAAAAGCGTGGACCATCATTCATGGAGATAAGCACGTGTTCAAAGTAGAAACACCACACGATTGGGTGAGAGATACAGAATCAGCACAAAAATCTGGACTTGTAGCTTTCTTTTATCCAAAGGAATTTGTCACATGGAATAAGGTCTATGCATTTGCCCACGGATATGACAAGACAGAAGGAGAAACACTAAAAACCTTCAAGGAAAACAATATCAGTCGTATGAGGAAAAGGTATCCTGAAATGGAGGTAAATGAGAATAAAGCTGTTGGAAATCCACCAATCCTAAGAAGCACTATGTTAACATTTACAAACTTAACTGACAGGTATAAGGAAGAGGCAGTCTACCTAGAAACAGAGACTTCATTTGTTGTGCTGGTATATGCAGCTAGTACCAAAGACTACTTTGATAAATATGTGAATGGTTTTGATGAATTCATTCAGAATTTCAAGTACTTGGGAACGAACATAGAAGAATTCAGAAAGAAGTAATCAATGTACCTTCTATACATTCTAATTGGAATTGGCATTATGGTTTTTGGCGTTCAGTTGAGAAAATATTTGAGAAGATATGAACTTGATAAGACTTCATTTTTTCACAACCCCATTGTTCTAGCTGTGATTATAGCTTCATATCTTTCGGTATTTTTTGGGGCATTCCTCATTGCCTTCACCATTTCACTTTACTTTGATTTCGCATGACCGCTCAATCTGGAGAGATACAATCATTTGTAATTGGTGGCAAGGAACTACAGATAACAGACTCGAAAGTTCGGTGGGAGAACAAGATGCTGAATAGCTTAGTACACCAGCCAAATGAAATTAAGTTTGGTGGGTTACCAATTGAAATTGACTTGTTAACTGTTGGTACGAAGTATCAAATTGACTTAAGAGATGAAACAGGAAGCACATTACGGATTCCAATCAAATCCTATTTTAGAATTGGAATTGAAAGGAGGTTTAATCTTTACCAAGAAATAGTCACGTTAATCTGGAATAATTTCTTTGCTGATATGTATGACTCTTTAGTCAATGCATGGGAGAACGGAGATACGGTTAGAATAGGGGATTATGAGTTTGACTCAAATGGTATGACGAGAAAAGAAGGTTTAAGAGGAATAACAATGACTTTTGACGAAATGGACTTGCAACCAAGGACAGATCATCTCTTGATTAACTCAAAAATCAAAGACGATAAATGGACAAAAATCATTGATCTTGAAGATTGGAATTCACCTTTAGTAAAAGAATTGTTGTACCACATTAAAGGAATTGAGTAAGTAATGTTGTCTCATTTAAATTGAACCTATGCAATTCTATTTTTTCAGCGCCATCATACCATTAGTAATCATCTCAACCTACCTGTGGGTAAATCGTCCATTAAAGTTTGAGAATATAGTCCGTGCACTTGTTAAATCGTTACTTCCTCTTTGTGCATACCCCTTCATCATTTACTATTTAGAAACGGAAAATTTCATTGATTCCAGTTGGGCATTTTATACGATTTCATTCTTTCTAGCTCCTTATATCCTTTTGGTTCTATTGCTCAAACTTTACAAATGGAATAAGGATAAGAAGCTAATAAAGGATAAGATTCTCAAAATACTGGTTGCGATATTATCAATAGCGGGATTCACTGTTGCAGGGTTTTACCTCTTCCTAATATTTACACTTGCTCAAACGATTCGTGAGGCTGCAACTAACATCTCTAACACTATCAGTATGTGGAAAGATAATGGTGTTGATCCAATAGATTCGGTTTTAAGTACGGCTAACATTTTAGTAAAAGGAGGAGCAGCCAAGGATTCTTTATTGGCAAGAATAGGTTCACAAACCTATGAGCTTTCTCATCTTGAAGCCTCTGAGTCTTATGATTATCCAATTGGTATGAAAGTCACCTTTCCTAATCACTTCATGAGAAGAGAGGTTATAGAAGATGAGCCTAAGAGCATATGGTTAGTTCTTGAAAGTGACAGTTCAAGTATTTGGATTTCTGCCCTTACAGATACAAACTTTAATATACCAGTTAACAAATACCTTGATGTAGAAGCTGATAATCTAGTCAATGAAAATGAAGGTGCATTTATAAAAGGTAAGTCAACGTATGAATCTAATGGATACAAAACTGCTTTCATTCATGTTAAAATTGAAGAAGTTGTAAAGTCTATCGGAGTTTTGGAACATATGGAAAGACAACTTCAGGTTAGGATTACAGATAGAAGACCTGTTGATAAATTATCTAATGATTTATTTAGGGAGGATGTCATAAGTATTATAAAATCAATTGAACTCGACTAATCAAAGGGGGTATTCGTTTTTTGTTTTTTGGGGTAACTGGTTAGGTTTGGAGGGAGATGGATGAACCAGTAGAAACCAAGTCATATGAAGTAGAAGAGCAAGGATACTATATGAGAATATGGATTCATTTTTCTTCTCAT
>JANQSI010000009.1 GCA_028284125.1 Cyclobacteriaceae bacterium | reverse complement strand
TCGGCAAACGGGTACGACCAGCTCCTGCTGAATCCCCCAGGACCTGACGGTAGCAAGGGTAGGTGGTTGTAGCGGTGCGATGCTTCGTTTGCCTTTTTTTATTTCCAAACTGATAACCTAATCATATGAAGTTTTTTATTGATACCGCCAACCTTGATGAGATCAGAGAGGCGCAGGATTTGGGTGTGCTTGACGGTGTGACCACCAATCCATCTTTGATGGCAAAAGAAGGAATTACTGGAGAAGATAATATCCTTAAGCATTACAAAGACATTTGCGATATTGTAGATGACAATGTTAGCGCCGAGGTAATTTCCACTGAATTTGAAAAAATGGTGGAAGAAGGTAAAAAGCTTGCAAAGATTGACGATAAAATAGTTGTTAAAATTCCAATGATCAAGGACGGAGTGAAGGCCATCTCAGCCTTGACTTCAGAAGGCATCCGAACTAATTGCACACTGATATTCAATGCAGGTCAAGCTATTTTGGCAGCCAAGGCTGGCGCAAGTTATGTTTCGCCATTTATCGGGCGATTGGATGATATCAGTTCTGATGGATTGGCACTTATTGAGCAAATTGTTGGTATTTATGATAATTACGGGTTTGAGACCGAGGTTTTGGCAGCTTCTATTCGACACAATATGCATTTAATTGAATGTGCGGAGATGGGAGCAGATGTTGCTACTTGTCCTCTGAGCGTCATAACAGGATTGTTAAAGCACCCGTTGACCGATATGGGCCTGGAAAAATTCTTGGCCGATTATCATAAATCTAACAAATAGCTTTTTACGTAGTTGATGGTAGAAACTCAACTAATAGGAATGTACATCATAAAAGTTAAGGGAAAAACCATCATCCCTGACTACATACAAATCCGTGATGAGAACTTCGTGCTTGTCGCTTACTTTCGCGCAGATCGACCTTTGAAAAAAATGGATAGATTTGGGCTGGAAGGAAAGGAAGAGGAATTGAAAAAAGTAATTGCTTCCATTCCTTATGGTAAATTGCAAAAACTAGAGTTGTAACGAATGTCCTTTTCTGACGATCATGTTGTAATCCTTTCTCAAGCATCCATTTTTCAGGAAGACCAGACAGTCCTAAGTGATCTGGACTTTGTCATTGAGAAAGGTGAGTTTGTTTACCTCATCGGTCGTACAGGGAGTGGAAAATCTTCATTACTCAAAACATTGTATGCGGACTTGCCATTGAGAGTGGGTTCAGCTGAAGTGGTCGGTCACAATCTTTCCAATTTGAAAAACAAAGAGATTCCTTTTTTGAGGAGAAAAATTGGAATCATTTTTCAGGACTTTGAGCTTTTCTATGATCGTTCTGTGGCTGAGAACCTAAACTTTGTAATGAAAGCTACAGGGTGGAAAGATGCCGCGAAAATGAAAGGAAGAATTGCAGAAGTTTTGATGCGTGTCGGGCTTGGAGCTATTTCATCAAAAATGCCACATCAACTTTCAGGAGGTGAACAACAGCGCGTAGTAATTGCTCGAGCGCTTTTGAACGAACCAAAGATTTTGATCGCTGACGAGCCAACAGGAAATCTTGATCCTGATGTTAGCGAAGGAATTCTGAAGCTATTTGAAGAAATCAATAACTCAGGAACTGCTATTTTGATGGCGACACATAATCATAAGTTCCTGGAAAAATTTCCTCATCGTGTGTTAAAATGCGAAGGTGGGAAAATCCTCGATTCAGTGTTGGATGAATTCGAACTCACCGGCTGGAACTAGCCTAATCTTTCATCATTTTTTCAAGTTCCTTGGGTGCACGAGGAAGGTCCGTACTTAATACCTCACAACCATTTTCTGTTACCAGAATCACATCTTCGGTAAACACGGAAATTTGCTCGTCGTGATTGTAGTACCAAGGCTCTACTGTGAAAATCATTCCGGGCTTTAATTCTGCATCTTGCAGGTTAGGATCTCCAGCTGCCAGACCAATGTGATGGCCAAAAAATAGGTTTGCTTGCATGTATTGTTTTGAATCTTCAGGAATAATACGATCGGTCAAATCTCTTAAGTCTTGAAAAGTAATTCCAGGCTTGATGAATGCTATGATTTGATCTGAAATGCTGATTTCCATTTCCAGAATCTCCTTTTGTCTCCTTGAAAATTTTCCTGAAACAGGAAAAGTTCTACCAACGTCACTAACGTACTGGTTGTATTCGCAACCTACATCAAAAATGACCAGCTCACCATCAGTCATGGTTCGGTTTCTTCTGTCATAATGAGAAGCCAGAATGCGCCAGGGCCACAGAGAATTAGGACCAGACTTTATGATGGAAGAAAATGCGAGGCGCTGAGCTCCTTCTTTTTTGTAAGCACCTTCCAAAACTCCTTCGAGATATCGTTCATCTACACCTGAGCTAATGGATTTAACAGCTTCCTTAATGCCTATCAAATTGATCGATGTAGCTTTTCTCATGAGTTCAATTTCTGCCGGAGATTTGATCATTCTTACTTTGGCAATGGCGCTATAAATGTTTTCGTAAGAAAAACCGGCATGATTCCACTCAAGGTTCAGAACGAGAATTTCTGCTATGGAAGGATTGGAAATATACTTTTGAGAAATTGGGATCGTAGGAGCCTTGCTACCAGTATTTAGTAAAACAACTTGCCTTTTTCTTGCCTGATTTTTAAGTAAAACTCTGAGGTCCTCGATACTTATAATTTCAATTCCCGCCTTCTCTTCAATCGTTGAGTCATTTGCTAACGGTCGTCCTGGAAAATCATTCGGTCTGCTTTCGCTTTCAAATCGAGTGTCAGTTTCTGGAGCATAAACAGCTGAAAATCCATCATCCACGTCGATGAGGAGCATGCTGTTTGGAAACTCCAGACCAGTGAAATAGTAGAAGTCATCCAGTTGTCTAAAAGTTTCACCTTGCGAAACACCATCTCTTGAAGGTATCAGCACCAGTCCCGTCTTGTCTTCTTCTTTCAGCGCTTCAATCAGGTTTGCTCTGCGCTGCGCAAATTCTTCTTTTGAAAAAGGTAAGCTTGTCCAATCAAAGTAGGATTGTTGTGGTGTCTGGGCAAAACCGAATATAGACGTGAGAAGTATTAATGTAAGAAAGATGGCCTTTTGAATCATGCGTATGAGCTTTGATACTAAGCTAATAAACTTGAAGGGACAATTAAACAGATTCTTCTAATTGATCCCGGCTTTGTACGTATCCAATGCTCTTTGTCTGGCGATTTTGTGATCAACTATTGGCTCGGGATAACCTGGGGTTCCAATTTCAGGTATCCATTTCTTGATATACAAATGATCAGGATCAAATTTTTCCGTTTGAGTATAGGGATTAAAAATTCGGAAATATGGAGCCGCGTCAACGCCAGTCCCAGCTGCCCATTGCCAGCCGCCATTGTTAGAAGCCAATTCGTAATCCAACAGTTTTTTAGCAAAGTAAGCTTCACCCCAACGCCAATCAATGAGAAGATGTTTGGTTAGAAAACTAGCGACAATCATCCGAACACGGTTGTGCATAAATCCAGTCGTGTTTAGCTCTCGCATTCCAGCGTCAACAATTGGATAGCCTGTTTTTCCTTCTGTCCATTTTTTGAATTCACTTTCATTATTTCGCCATTCAATCCCATTGTATTTCTTGTGAAAATTTTCGTGAACAACGTCCGGAAAATGCCAGAGGATAGCTTGATAGAAATCTCTCCAGATCAATTCATTCAGATATTTTTCATTGGTTTTTAAAGCAATTTTAACGAGCCGACGAATGCTAATTGTACCGAATCTAAGGTGGAGGCTTAGCCGTGAAGTCCCAAGAATAGAAGGGAGGTCTCTTGTTTGATGGTATTTACTTATGAGATTGGTGTTTGTCTCTCTCTTTGGAAATGAAATCGAAGTGGGAGTGAAGCCAACATCTGAAAGTTTGGGAATGGACTTTGATTTTGTTGAATTCCAATTGTCTATTTCATCAGAAGGGTAGTCTTTAAACTGGTTTTCCGTTAAGTGGGCCTTCCACTTTTTACTGTAAGGAGTATAAACAGTGTAAGGCAATCCATCATCCTTTACTATTTCAGCTTTTTCGAAAATGACATGATCCTTTTTGGCTTTGAATGGAATGCCTTTGGACTGAAGAAAATCGTAGACTTCCTTGTCACGTTCACGAGCATAAGGTTCATAGTCTCTGTTTGCGTAAACCATTTTCACATCGTAATCCGACAGAAGTTGCTGCCAAATGTCTATGGGTCTGCCAATCCTAACGTCTAAGCAAGAATTTCTTTCCCTTAATTCATGATGAATTCTCTCGATTTCCTGGTGGAGGAAACTTACCCGGGCATCAGACTTATCTTCCAATTCATCCAGAATATTGGAATCGAATATGAAGATTGGTTGGACTGGAAATTCACCGTGTAGTGCCTCCCACAAGGTGTGATTATCTTCAATTCGAAGATCTCTTCTAAACCAAAATATACTTACAGGTGCCACTAGGATTAAACTTGAGAAACAACTAATTGTTTAGCAAAATACAATGACTTTTCAATCTGACTTATTTTCATGGAAATCCATTAATTCAACATAATATCTACATATACGTATATGATTTTATCTACATTTACTGATATGTAAATTGTTTTTATGAAAGGAACCTACTTAGGAGAATTTGAGGAGATCGTCCTACTCATCGTCGGAGTGCTTGACGGTGAAGCTTATGGGGTTAATGTCAAGCTTAGAATCATCCAACAACTAAACCGAAAGATCACACTAAGTGCCGTTCATTCGGCGCTTCACCGACTTGAACGGAAAGGTTATGTAACCTCACAATTGAGCGAAGCTTCAAATGTGCGAGGTGGAAAACGAAAGCGATTGTTCAGAATTACTGCTGAAGGATCAAAAGCGCTGGAAACTTCCAGGCATATCCGTGAACAGCTGTGGAATGAAATGTTATCCTTGACGATCAAACCATCTTAAGGATGTCGAAGAATCAGAAATTGCCTCCGCGGTGGCTCCTTTTTCTCATGGAGAAATTTTTCCGCTCCGATAGACTGGAAGAAATATATGGTGACTTAGTAGAAACCTTTCATTTTGATCTGGATAGAATGCCTTTATGGAAAGCCAGGTGGAAGTTTTTCTTCGGGTCGCTCCTTTTTTTCAAACCATCAAACCACAGGACTGTGACTAATACTACATTCATGCTACTCAAAAACTATTTAAAGGTCTCCATTAGAAATTTTAGAAAGAACCAATTGTATAGCACCATTAATACCCTTGGGCTTTCGGTCGGTTTGGCTGTTGTTTTCATGGCAATGGTCTGGATAAATCATCACTTGAGTTTTGATCAGTTTCATAGTAAAAAGGATTCCATTTACGAAGTGATGACCAATGGTTATAGCAGTAGTGGAGAAGTTCAGACCACTCAGGGAGCTCACTTTGTAGTGATGGAAGAAGCTCAACTAAGTATTCCCGAAGTAAGGTCCGCTACAAGAGTTATTCATAACTGGAGATGGCCGTCGGAGCAGTGTTTCAAGGTTGATAAGGATAAGCAGTGCTTGTACCGAAAAGGTCTATTTGCTGATTCTACCTTTTTTGAGGTCTTTGATTTCGAAATTCTAGCAGGAGATCCCAATCCAATAGATGAGCCGAAAAGCATTGCGCTGAGTCAGACGCTTGCTAAACAATTGTATGGTGATGAGAATCCGATCGGGAAAACATACAAAGTCGATAATTTTTTTGAGGTAACGATTACTGCAATTTTCAAGGATGTTCCAACGACATCTTCTTTACAGTTTGCTTTCGTTGCACCGCTTGATTTGGCTTACAGACTCTGGGGAACGGATGCTACTCAAATGAGGGAAAGCAGTTTTTTCACCTATTTAACACTCTCCACGGATGATTACAATTCTGTTGAAGCTTCAATTGCTCAACTCAACTCGAAAAAAGAGTACGAAAGTGTTGAATACAGCTTACATCCGCTAAACAAAGTCCATCTCTATACCACTTTTGAAAATGGAAAGGCAACAGGAGGCCTAATCGATTACATCAAAATATTTAGCTTGTTTGCGCTTTTTACACTCATCATGTCAATGGTCAATTTTATTAACCTGGCGACAGCCCAAGCTTCAATAAGAGGTAAGGAAGTTGGAATAAGAAAAGTGAGTGGAGCAAGCAGATCAACGCTACAGGTTCAATTTCTAATAGAGATCTTTTTGAAAATTGGTCTTGCAGCTTTCATTGCATTAGTCCTGGTTTTTTACAGTCTTCCATTTTTGAACGAGGTAATTGGCGAAGAGATTAACTTCATTTTCGATCGATGGATTGTAGTACAAATTGTTGGTGTGATAATTCTCACAACTATTCTTTCAGGGGTTTATCCGGCTCTTGTCCTGTCACGCTTCAATCCCATTCAAGTGTTGAAAAATTTACAGATCAAAGGCGGAACGAAAAGTATTACGAGAAGATGGCTTGCCATGCTTCAAATTGGCATATCGGGTATCATCATCATTCTCACCTCTGTGATTTATCTCCAGTTGGATTATTTACAAAACAAAAATATCGGTTACGATCGGGAGGGGATATTGATTATGGAACCTACCTGGTCACACATCAAGGATTATGGGACCTTCTCGAATGAATTACTTCAATATCATCAAATAAAGGGAGTTGGTGTGAGCAATGCGAACATGATCGATGCTGGTCATGTGACTTCTAATGTTTCCTGGCCTGGAAAACTCGAAAGCGATGAAATGTCATTTAAGCAAATTGGACTTAACAACGGAATGTTTGACATCTTCGAAATCGAACTTATTCAAGGAAGTAGGTTCAATTCAAACGACAGCATTCCACAGGTAATACTTACAGAAAGTGCAGTTCAATTAATGAACATCGATGATCCAATCGGAGCTAGCATTGTGCATAATGAGGTAGAAAGAAAAATTGTTGGGATAGTAAGTGACTTCAATACAGAATCTCTCCACAAGTCCATAATTCCAGCCATCCTATATAACGTTGAGCCGAGGTATGCGGGGACGGTCTACATTAGGTATGATAAAAATCGTCCAGATGAATCATTGGAGGTAATTTCAAATCACTACCGGAAATTTGAAAAGCATTTTGATATGAAGTATTCATTTCTTGACAAGAAATATGAGGAGCATTACAAAAACGAACAGGTCATAAGTCGACTTGCGGCTATTGTGATGATTTTGTCTGCGTTCATCGCTGGTATCGGCGTTTTAGGATTGTCAACATTTAATATCGTCAGGAGATATCGAGAAATTGGATTGAGAAAAATTTTTGGAGCCAGCATTTCTCAAATCATACGTTTACTCGCTGGTGAATTTGTCAAGATCACATTTGTTGCAAGCTTGATTACATTACCAATTGGAGTGCTGCTTGTCAACTACTGGCTTTCCAATTTCGCTTATCGAATTGAAATGCCTTATGAGCTATTTGTTTTCAATTTGATTCTAACGCTTCTAGTCATATTAATCCTGGTTAGCGCTCAGTCATTAAAAGTGGCAAACCTAAATCCGGCAAATGTGGTCAGGAATGAGTGATTCCGATTTTAAATTGTCGATGGAGTGATAAGCGCTAGAATAAACGCAGGGATTCAGTAATTCCATTTCAATAAGATGATAAATCTTATGAACGGCGAATGATTTCAAATATATTCGTCGCTCGAAATGTTAGCGCTTCCAAAAAATGTATGGATATTAACACTGGGTCTCTCTTTGATGATGTCCTGCTCTTCCTTGGTTGTGTTCATTGGGGGTATAATCGGAACCAAGCTAGCTCCTACAGCTGAACTTTCGACATTACCAGTTGCCGCAATAATTGTGGGAACGGCTCTTTTTACAGTCCCTGCTACATTGTTGATGAAAAGATTAGGAAGAAGAACAGCCTTTTTGATTGTCTTTTCAGCTTCTATTGGACTTTCAATGTTTGCAGCTTATAGCGTTCAAATTGGCTCTTTTTATCTGTTTTGTTTGAGCCTTCTGTTGTTGGGTATATCGGTGGCATCACTCAATCAGTTTCGATTTGCTGCCATGGAAAGTGTGAAAGGCGATTTAGTCCCAATAGCAGCATCGACCGTTTTGCTAGGAGGGATAGCAGCTGCGTTTATTGGGCCGGAGATTGCTCTTGCAGGTAAACCACTTTTGCAAACAGAATATGTAGGATCTTTTATACTGTTAGGAGGCCTGTTCGCTGCTGGGCTATTGACCGTTTCATTTTATAAAAATACGGAACAAGTAGAGGCGGACAATTCCAACAATGGACGATCACTGGGATTGATTATTCGTCAACCTGTTTTTCTCGTGGCTGTAGCTAGTGCTGCCGTAGGCTATGCGATCATGAGTTTCATAATGACTGCTACACCTGTAAGTATGCACGTGATGGATGGTCATTCTTTGGAAAGCACGAAGTGGGTGATTCAGAGTCATATCGTCGCGATGTTCTTGCCTTCACTTGTCTCCGGATACATTATTCGAAAAATAGGTAACATTAAGATGATTCTTGTTGGTATCCTGGCTTACAGTATTTGTATTTCTGTTGCCTATTCTGGACATGGAATCGGATATTATTGGTGGGCGCTTCTTTTGCTGGGGATAGGATGGAATTTTCTTTTCATTGGCGGGACTACACTTTTACCAGCATCCTATGAAGAAAATGAACGATTCAAAGTTCAGGCACTGAACGACTTTATCATTTTCGGAACACAAGCTTTTTCAGCTCTTTCAGCCGGCTTCATTGTTCATGCTTTAGGATGGGAAATGTTATTGCTAGTAAGCGTTCCGTTTTTGCTATTACCCATCATCACAATCTTCGTGGAACGAAAAGCTGCCAGAAACCGAGCAACTTAACCACTCACATAATTTGTTCAACTCATCCTGTGTTTAATAGGTTATTTTTATTTGATATATCAATAATAAAACTTTATTGAAACAATAATCATCCAAATTCTACCTATGATGTAACTATCTCTGGTTGCCTAAGTATTGAACAAAAACTAACCCATTATGCTCAGAAATTTTATTGTTATTACCCTTCGGAATTTTCGGAAAAACAAACTCAGCACAATCATCAATGTGACAGGTTTGGTGTTGGGATTTTTTGCTTTCATCATGCTCATGAGCTATGTCCACAACGAAACGTCTTATGACACCTGGCACGAAAAGGCTGACAACATTTTCAGACACACCACAATTGATGAAGCACTTGGGGTTTCCAGCAATATGGTTGCGATTACAAGTCCAAGAATGCCAAAAGCAGCGGAAGAGGAACTATCTGAAGTGACAGCTTCAGCGCGGATGATTCAAGTGGGTGATCAGCGAATGGAGATTGGAGATAAGGGGTATTATGCTTCACAGGCCAAATATGTTGAAGCTAACTTCTTCAACATATTTGATTTACAGTTGAAGGAAGAGGGAATCTTAGAACAATTCGATGCACCAAGAAAACTCATACTAACTGAGACTTTTTCCAAAACCATGTTTCCTGATCAAGAAGATGTTTCTGGTGAGTTGGTTACGATTAATGACAACTCGTGGGAGATTGTTGGAGTAATAGATGATGTAACAAAGAATTCTCACCTGGAATTTGACGTTTTGATGTCTCTTTTTCCAGCTGAGTCAGACTCAAGTTTCGCTGATTATCTAGACAGTTGGCAAGGGCTCGGAATGATTGGATACATCGTGCTGGATGATCCATCGAAAGAAGAGAGTGTGGAAGGAAAGCTGAAAGAGATTTCACTGAGTAATGATGTAAACGAGTTTTGGATTCCACAGCTACAGCCAGTCACGGATATTCATTTGGGTTCACAAGATATTCTGTTTGATAGTTATCATGTAAACAAAGGAGATGCCACCTATGTATATGCTTTGGGTGCGGTTTCTCTTTTCGTTTTGCTTATTGCTGCCTTTAATTTCATGAACCTGACGACCGCTCAATCAACCACAAGAGCGAAGGAAGTAGGTATTCGAAAAGTCTTGGGCAGTGGTAAACGCAAATTGATTGGCCAACATCTAACTGAATCTGTGACACTGTCAATTGTTTCGTTGGTGATCTCATTGCTTTTGATTCTGTCGTTAAGCCGCTTTATTGATTTGGGTCTGAATTATAATCCTAACACGGTCCTTTTGACTAACACATGGTTGATAGGTGGTTACTTGGTTGTGTCGATATTGGTTGGACTGGGTGCCGGACTTTATCCAGCATTTATTCTTTCAGGTTTTGATGCAATAAAAATCTTGAGAGGAAAATTCCAAACCAGTTCACAAGGAGTGCTATTAAGAAAGTCGCTTGTGGTGCTTCAGTTTGTAGCCTCTGTGGTAATGATTATATCAACATTACTAGTAGCCAAACAAATTGATTACATACGAAACAAAAACCTCGGGTTTAATAAGGAGCAGGTCTTGAATCTTAATTTCAGTACTGGAAGTTTGATTCGGGGAATGGATGTCTTTCGTGATCAAGCGTTGCAACATCCATCCATCAGTCATGCGGCTTATTCTAGCAATATGCCAGGAAGGACTTTTGGTCGAACAGGTATGACCTTGGATGGTGGTACGGAAGACGAAGATATCTGGATCGTAAGTGCTTTCTCAGCAGATCATAATTATTTTGATGCAATGGGAATTGAAGTGATTGAAGGCAGGAATTATGATCCGGAGTTCGGGAGCGATCAGCAGGAGTCAATAATCATTAACCGTGCAATGCTTGAGGCTTTGGATTGGGATTATGGAGTTGGAAAACAATTGACGTTTGGACAAACCCAACGAAACATTGTCGGAGTGATTGATGATTTTCATTTTGCCAACATGCGTCATAAGATTGAACCACTGGTCATTTATTACAATCCGTCTCCCGCCAGTAATTTGAATTTGAAAATCACAACTGAAGAGGCTCGAGCAACTTTGGATTTTCTTGAAGCTGCGTGGGTGGAAACTTTTCCCAATTATCCGTTCGAGTATCAGTTTTTCGATCAGGAATTTGATCAACTTTTTGAATCGGATGTCCAGTTTTCCAAAATGGTGAATGGCTTTACCTTGCTATCCATTGTTCTTTCGTGCTTGGGTTTGTTCGGACTTTCTTCCTTTACAGCGGAACAACGAAGAAAAGAAATTGGTGTACGAAAAGTTCTGGGTTCGTCAGTTTATCAAATTGTGACACTCCTCATGCGAGAGTTTATCTTATTGATTGGCATTGCAAGTTTGATTGCCTGGCCGATTTCCTATTGGTCTCTCAATGGCTGGATTCAGGACTTCCAATATCGAATCGAGCTCATAAGCCTTGACACCATTATGTTATTCGGGATCGCAGCAATAGGTGCAATGTTGGTGGCCATTTTTGCCGTCAGCTATAAATCCATTTCTGCGGCGATTGTAAATCCGGTAAAATCTTTACGAGACGAATAGCAACTAAAACGTGACATCAACGGATTTACCAATAGGTAAGATGCGGCCCATGATTTCCACATTGTCGGCCGTATAAGATTCTATGCACCTTTTGTTGACGATGAAGGACTTGTGAATGCGTTCGAAATAGGGCGGCAGGGAACTCTCTGCATCTTTCAGAGAAGTGTAGCTGATCAATGGTTTTCTATTGGTGAAGTAGTAGGTTACATAATTTCCAAGGCCTTCTAGATATGTGATATCTGCGGACTGTATTCTGTAGGTACGTTTCTCAGCTCTTATTTCAATTATTTGGTCTTCCGTTTTTTCGTTTCTTTCGTTTTCAGTTTTCCAATATTGATACATTTTGATTGCTGACAAAAACAGGACCGTAGAATTTATAAGGATAATCGCTCTAAGGACACCATAAAAACTCCATAGCTCAGCACTGCCATCCTCAAAAAATAGTTCATGAAAAAAGTGAATGAAAATGCGTTGTAAAATCCCAGCAATAAGAAGTGTAACTATCAAATAGGAAAGGAATTTCTTGAGGTCATTTTTCAGCAAGAAATTAGGAATAAGGTAATAGATAGTAATATAGGATGCCGAAATACGAATGGGCATTAATGTGAATTCTAAACCAAATGACGCGTAATAGTTATTGTCGCTTGCCCAGATAAAACTGAAACTGATATAGTAGACTAACCAGAAAATTATGTGAGTAAAAATCCGGGAACCAAAAAGATAATATTTACTACCAGTCAGTTGTATTGATGTCATGGATTAGCGGCTGTTGGTATAGATATCGCATGCAAACGAATAAATTAATCTACAGGATTCAATCGTGAAACTACATTGCCTCTCAAAAAACTTAAAACTATGAGGCAAATAATCATCATTCTTTTCTTTATTCAAACGACTGTGTTGGCACAAGATCTTCCTCGAAGAGCAAAGTGGGAAGCTACATTGAATTATCGATCGGGAAGTATTGGTGCGGTTATTCAATCTGTTGAAAAAAACAGTCCACTGGATAGGGCTGATTTACAGGTAAATGATATTATTCTTCAAGTAAATAGCCGATTAGTAGATTCAGGTGAAGATTGGAGTGCAATTACTTATGGCATTCGAGCCGATTCAGAAATTGAACTACTTGTTCGAAGAAGTGAGCAAGTTTTTACAAAGAAGGTGAAGTTAAATGCACTTGGTAAAGAGTCGCATCAAAATCATGATACGTATTACGAGTTTATAACTAGCGATTATGGAGTAAAGCAGCGGACGATCATTACCAAACCTAAAAACTCAAGCGGTCGTTTGCCTGCAGTGTTTCTTATCCAGGGGTTGAGTTGTTCGACAATAGAAAATCATGAGGGAAGAAGTGGAAATTGGCCGACTCAAATCAATGACATTGTAGAAAAAACAGGTATGGTGGTGATGCGGGTAGAAAAACCCGGAGTAGGAGATAGTGAAGGCGATTGCGGTTGTACGGATTTTCATACGGAGCTTGAAGGATATAGAGCCGCCATTCGAGCGCTGAAGGCGAAAAGCTATGTGGATACCACCAAAATTGTGGTTTATGGTTCCAGTATGGGAAGTGCCTTAGCACCCATGCTTGCCAACGAATATCGCCTGGCAGGTGTGATTTCAGATGGAACATTCTTCAAAACCTGGTTTGAGCACATGCTTGAAATTGAGCGAAGAATTCGTAAAATGAGTGGTGACAATGAAAGCACAATTTTGAAAAAAATGAATGCAGCGTTCATCCCATTGTACTACGGCATGATGATCGAGAAAAAGAGTTATGAGGAGGTTATTGAACAATATCCTGCGATCAAAGAATACAATTATCATTCGCCCGGTCATATGTATGGACGACCAGTAAAGTATTATCAGCAGCTACAGGATCTGGATCTGGCAGGTGAGTGGGAACGACTCCAAGCTCCAATTCGAATTCTGTACGGCATGAACGACTGGATCATGTCCGAGTTTGACAATGACATGATTATAGAAGTCCTTGATCGGGCTGGGCATGAAGATCATGAGCTTGTCAAGTATCCAGGATTAGACCATTGGAATACCATACATGAAACCCCTGACAACTCATTTCATGGAAGACCAGGAAAATGGGATCCAGAGGTTTCTGCACTGATAGTTAAATGGACGAAAGAGCTAGTTGATTAACTCACTCTTTTCCATTGTTAAATGATTTGTCCGGATATTCGGGGACAGGAGGTACTTCTCTTGGATCTTCAGCTATCAACTTTTTCAAGTGTTCGATAGCTGCATCCAATTGTGCATCTTGTCCTTTGAAAGTCGCATGCGGAAGATTATCGACTACAATATCTGGTTCAAAACCATGTCCTTCGATTAGCCATTCACCATTGTCGCCATAAACACCCATCATTGGTGCACGAGCAAGTCCTCCATCACTCAAACGGTTACTACTGTTTAGCCATATTTCACCACCCCATGTTCTGGTGCCAATGGTTGTTCCTAAATCCAGTTTTTTAAAACCATCTGCGAAAGCTTCTCCATCAGAGTAAGTGTTCTCATTAACCAAAACAACAATGTGACCTCTGAAGGCATACTGCATATTCCAGTAAGGTTTCCCGGAACGAGCTTTCCAATACATCCAGGCTTTTCTTAATAGCTTTTCTAAGATGAAGGAATCGATGTTTCCACCGAAATTGTAACGAACATCTATGATAAGGCCAGGACGGTCAAAAACAGGGTAGAATTCTCGATAAAACTGGTGGATGTCGTTTCTTCCCATTGCTCGAAGATGCAGGTAGCCTACTTGATTATCTGATTTGCTTTCGACTTCAAGTCTTCGGGAGTACTCCCAATCGCGATATTTCAGGTTATAAATGCTGCCAACTGGCTTGACGATTATATCTCGTGAATTTCCATTTCTATTCAACGATAGCCGAACTTGTTTACCAGCCTGGTTTCGTATCAATTCACCAATATCAATTGCTGAAAGAGAAGGAACGCCGTTCACATGTGTTATCACATCCCCAGTTCTAACGTCGAGGTAAGGATCGTCTAAAGGTGACTTCTCATTTGGATAGTCAGGGTCAGCTTTGTAGATGTAATCAATTTTGAATCCGTTGTTTTGTGTGTCCCGGCTGAAAGTTGCCCCTAAGCTAGCAACAGAAATATTCTGATTGTCATCTCTCATGTCTCCACCACGAACGCTCGTGTGTAGTGCTGAAAGTTCTCCGACAAATCTTCCTATTAAATCAGAAAGTTCATTTCTAGTCGTTATCCGATCTAGTAATGGTGCATATTTATCATGCATGGCATCCCAGTCCACACCGTGCATGTTTTTGTCATAAAAGTAATCGCGCTCCATCCGCCAGGCGTCAGTAAACATCTGTTTCCAATCTTCTTTTGGTGTAATTGGAAAACGCCAGCCACTAAGACTGATCTTGTTATCTCCCATGCTATTTACCGGTGAAGTTCCGGCGTTAATCATGTAGTAGTTTCTTCGTTGGTTCACGAGAATCTTTTCTCCATTCATAGCCAATTCAAAGCTGCTGATGTCCTTCACCATTGTTTTCAGCTCCACATCTTCATTGTCAATTTTCACTACGCTAAGGTGCCTTTTAGCTCCCAGTCCTGTTTCTCCTGACATCATGTAAATCGCCTTCTTATTAACGGCCAATCCCCAGTAATTGCCTGCTTTTATTGGTACTTCTGCAATTCGTTCTTGGATGCCATTTTGATCGATTAACACTTTGATTCCATCTTCGCTTTCATCGGTTGAGCCTTTACCTTTCTTCCCTTTTTTAGCTTCTGGTGCTGGTTTTCCATTTTCTGACTCAGAAGAGTATAATTCGTCGTTTGCTCTAAATGGTGATCTTGTGCCTCTTTGCAAAGCAACATGATACAATTTCTCTTGTGCATCCAGATATGGTTCAGGTTGTCTTGACCCCCATGGTCCGCCCACTAGTGAAGTAAAGCTTCTGTCTGAAAGGAAGTAAATGAATTTACCGTCTGGATCCCATCGTGGATTAAAGCTGTTTGCTCGATCGGTCGTGAGTTCAAATGAGGTATTGCTGTCCACATTGTGGATCAAAATCTGTGACATAGTGTTGTCAGCGCTTTGAACAAATGCCAGCCATTTACTGTCCGGAGACCAGGAAAAATCTCTAATTCCTTCTTGATTAGTTGAAATCTTCGTGCTGACCCCTGAAGACACATTGAGTATGAACATGTTACTTTCCAAATCATCGTAAGCGATCCATTTTCCATCAGGAGAGGGGAGGCCTCCATATCGTAAAACTGTTCCGTTGTTCGTTAGATTCCTTTGCGAGCCAAGGCCGCCTGCTTGCATGCTTACAAATTCGAACTCTCCGCTTCCGTCTGAAAGAGTGTAGATGTTTTTACCATCATGGGAGAATACAGCATCCCTGAACCGTACATTCTTTTTTCTATCAAAAGAAACGAACCGACCGGAAGAAGTCGGAGCTACAAAGACACGACCTCTGGCCGTGATAACGATTCGCTCGCCATCCGGATCAGGATGGACTGAAGTGATGTATTGTGATGGATTTTCTTCCCATTTTTCTCTTAGTTGATCAAGGTCGGATGCCAACTTGATATCAACTTTCTTATTTGTGTTGGCAGAAATGTCATAATGCCAAATATCTGCACCTCGTTGGTAGACAATGTTTCCACCGGAAGCATTTGCATATCGAACATCAAAATCCGTGTGTTCGGTGTGTTGTTGAAGATCATTTCCTCCTTCATCCATCGACCATATGTTCATGGTGCCGTCTCTGTCTGTAATGAAATACACTCTTCCATTGTGCCACATCGGGTGATGACTTTCACCTGTATGGTCTTTGGTTAATTGAACTGCCTCTTCGCTTCCATCAGTGAATGACCAGATTTGTCTTGCGGTTCCACCTCTGTATCGTTTCGTAACATTGTTATGGTAGGCGGGTCTGACGAAATAGACCGTGTTTCCTGAAGCATTATAGGACGCCTCGCTTGCCTGGAATAATGGCACTCTTGTTTTTTGCTTGCTATCCATATCAATGAAAACCAATTGCTCATCAGGAACTTTAGAATAAGCTGTAGTACTGTATACAATTTTTCCGTCTGGTGTCCAGGTTTCAGTAATTGAGGTATTGCCTTCATATGTCCATCGCGTGGGTAAACCACCGTTTATTGGCATAGTGTAAATTTCTGTAGGACCTTCGTAGCTGGCAGAGAACGCGATGGTTTGTCCATCTGGTGAAATAGAAGCAAATCGTTCTTCTTCAGGATGAGTGGTCAATCTCTGGGCTAGTCCGCCGGATAGTGGAACTGTCCACAGATCACCTTCTGCCGAAAAAATGATCGTATTGCCGCTGATGTCTGGGTATCGGTAATAGCCCTCAAATCCTTGCGATGATGCAGATAAAGAAATGAGAATCATCGCAAAAAAGATCGTCAGCTGACTGGTAATGTTGATTTTGAAATGCATGTTGTTCGAATTTTTATCTGAGTAACTCCTTTCAACTGATAAGTTAGGCAACACATGCAGAATTCCATTGCGTTTTTACGCGAATGGAAGCAGCCTTCTTTTTAGCTTCTTATTATTGCTTCTTGGATAAGAAATCAGCTATCATCTTTTTATACGTTCGACTGCTTTTCAGCACCTTTTCATTAATCATTTGGAATGAGAACGTATTATTGTTTAGGTACTTGGATTTCGCTATAAAATTCGAGTTGATAATGAAGGACCGATGAATTCTTATAAAATTTTTTGGCAGTTGTGAGGACAAGGTTTCTAACGCTATCCGATAGATGTATTGCTTCCTTTTGGTATGAATGATTACATACACAGAACTAGATTCGATGTACAAAATATCTGTGACAGGTATTCGATCTTCAAGACCTTTATTAAGAATCACGATTTCTGTAATCTTAGGCGATGAACTTTGATTGTATGATTTATACAGCCTTTCCACACGCTGGCTGAAAACATTCCGCTGATTCATTTCGATCATTTTCTTAGCTCGTGCAAGGACTTCTTCAAAACGTTTATTAGTGAATGGTTTGATCAGGTAATCAAGTGCTTCAACTTCGAAAGCTTGGATTGCATATTGATCATAGGCTGTGCTGAAAATGATAAGCGAATCTGTTTTCCTTAGTTGATAAGCAACATCCATTCCGGTCATTCCCGGCATTTGAATATCAAGGAAAATAATGTCAGGCGTTTGTGTTTTACAAAAATTGATGGCTTCACGACCGTTGGAGCATTCAGCTAATAGATGCATGCTCTTATCTTTTTCAAGCAAAGTGGAGAGAAATCGTCTTGCATGTGGTTCATCATCAACAACTAAAACTGTATAGCTTATCATGCTTTTTGTGGTATGTTAAGTTCTGTTTTGTAGGTGGTTTTTGTTGGTGTCACCACCAGTTCTGCTTCTGTACCATAATGTTGAAACAGCCGTTTTTTAACATTTTCTAATCCAACTCCGAGTGATGTTTCAGCGCTATTTCCAGGACTCGTGTTCTCAACCATTATGCAAAGAAGTTGATGGTCAGGAGACATTTTCGAATCAATTTTGATGTATCCCTTTCCCTCAAGTCGAGAAATCCCATGCTTAAAAGCATTTTCCACGATTGGCTGGAGAATCAAGTTGGGTACTTCTGCGGCCAAAGAGGATTCCTCCAAATTGAAATCAATCTCAAGTCGGTCATAAAAGCGCTCTTGCTCTATTTCCAGGTAATCCTTGATATAGTCGAGCTCTTCTCTTAATGTGTGAGTATGCTTGTCAGAATTTTCAAGCATTTTTCTAAGCAACCCACTGATTTTGATTGTCATATTTCTCGCCTTATCATCGTCGTACCCTATCAGTGTGCTCACTGCATGTAGTGAGTTAAACAAAAAATGAGGATTCAACTGAGCTTTAAGTGCTGCTAATTGTGTCTGATTCAATTGAGATTCGAGGTTGATAAGCTTCAGATTTTTTTCGTTCAGCATTTTGTTGATGGATATCACCTTTAGAACGCTAGCGATAACCATGAAATCAATTACTCTGCTTAGCGAGGCTCTTGGAAAAATGGATGCCCACTCTGCCCAAGGGGATTCCCATCTGCCTAATAAAATGCTTCGAATAGGATGATATATTGCATTGCTTATTGCGAAATGTAAAAGAACAATCAGGAGACCAGAAACAGCAAACATAAAAATCTGATGTCCGGATACTTCCCTGAGACTTGGTAGAGCACTAGCCGCTCCATTCACATACTTGATCAAAAATATCCAGGTCGAGTAGTACAGAAACATGAAGATCACGTGGTAGACATTGATGTTCAAACTGCTGTTGGTATCTAAGGAACTGGACTGGAAAAAAACCATAGAACCAATTCCAAAAACAGTTATGATAATGTACTTGGGCTTGAATGAAAGAGGTTTAGCTACCAGAAGCGGCATGGCTTCAAAGATAAGCTTCGTCAAGTATTGTCATAAGCGCTGTATTTGTTATCCCCATCTGATTTTGTCATTCGCAACAATGCTAATTCAGCCTTATTGCTGTTCGAAACGAATATTACCTTGTACATCAAGATTATGATGAAGTAGAAGCCATGGGCGTAGGAATGATCCGGAACAAACAAAATCATAATGAAAAACATTTTAACACTTACGCTTTGCCTTTCAGTCTCGATTGGCATGGCGAACGATCCCGAAAAACGTACGATAGCGTCTAAAGAAATCATTAATAAAATGATGGATGCACATGGCGGATATAGCAATTGGAAAAAGATGGAGACCTTTAGCTATGATAACATCATGTTTAGTGAATCCTTGCCAGGCACACCATTTTGGATCAGCAGCGCTACTGTCGATTCAAAAACAAGACGTGTCTATATGGATTGGCCGAGCCATCAAATGACGATGGCCTATGATGGTGAAATGTCATGGGGAGCTGACTGGAAAATTGGAAACCCTCCAAAATTTGAGGCGCTCTTCTTTTACTATTTTCTGAATCTGCCATGGCTTACTCAAGACAAGAATGTGAATTTGAGTGATGCTGAGAAGATCAAGCATAATGCCTTCGAGAATGAAGTGTATGTGGTTGACATGACATTTAAGGAAAAGCCTGCTGTTGGAAAAACAATGAAGGACACCTACAAACTTTACATTGATTCAGAGACGTATTTGCTTGTAGGTTATGAGTACACGATTGGTTATGGGTACATGCTTGATTTATTCAAGTTTCCGCCGGATAAGGACCTCTTTGGTCCCATGTTCAGAGTGAATAAATCCTTTGTTACAATTGACGGATTAGTTTATCCAAGCCTGATGCAAACTTCCAATCTTGACCAGAGCCAGACGTATGGTCATCATGCAGTTATCAACTACAGTCTTGATATTCCATTTGATGAAGAACGATTGAAAAAACCTGCAAATGCAGTTATAGATACAACAAGTGATAAAAGAAAATAGATTTTGTTGTTCTGGGTAATTGAAGGCTCACCGTGAGGTGAGTCTTTATTTTTTCTGAGCAACTAACCTACGTCGTAAAGCTTCTTAGCTTCTTTTTCTTTGAAACTCATTACCAAATTCAACGCATCAGGAACTACATCACTACAGAACACAAGTAATGAGCCTTTTTTAGCTTTTGTGATTGCATGCGTAATGGCTTCTTCTTCCGATGGAATAATCGTGACCGGTTTTTCAGGATCAATGCTCCTGATTCCATTATGGATCATCTCAATCAATTCTTTCTCGGTTTTCCCTCTTAAATGCTTATCCTGTCTGATAATAATCTCATCAAATGTTTCTGCGGCAATTTGCCCAACTCGATGGTTGTCCTCTGCTCTTCTATCTCCAATTCCCGCAATCATTCCAACCTTAGGAGAACCATCCATTTTGGCAACCATATTTTGCAATGCAGTCAATCCGGCTGGATTGTGTGCATAATCAAGTAATACGTTGAAGTTTTGGAATCGGAACATGTTCAATCGTCCTGGAGTCTGAGCAGGGGACGGAATGAACGACTCAATAGATGTCTTGATGTCTTCAATAGAAAAGCCTCTAATGTATCCTGATAAAACAGCTGGGAGCACATTTTGAATCATGAAGGTTGCTTTTCCATCAAAAGTCAATGGTACATTGATCGCCTTTGTTACTCGCATCTTCCATTCTCCTTTGCAAATGGTGATGTATCCGTTCTCATATACAGACCAAAGACCACCTGATTTTGCGTGACGTACAATTCGTTTGTTGTTTTCGTCCAGAGTGAAGAGTGCAACATTACACTCGACATTTTTTCTCATTTCGTAAACCAGATCATCATCTGCATTGAGTATTGCATATCCATCGGGCAATACAGTTTCAGGTATTACACCTTTTACCCTGGCGAGCTGTTCAATCGTATGAATGCCCTTTAATCCGAGATGGTCTCCGGCTACATTGGTAACGATACCTATATCGCAGTTTTTAAAACCGAGTCCGGCTCTTAACAGTCCGCCTCGAGCAGATTCCAGGACCGCAAAATCGACGGTAGGATCTTTCAAAACGAACTCCGCACTTGCGGGACCAGTACAATCTCCGGTCATAAGTAACCTGTTTTGAATATAAACTCCATCCGTGGTTGTATAACCGACCTTATAGCCTTTCATTCGTGCCATGTGAGCGATCAGTCGGGTAGTGGTTGTCTTACCGTTTGTTCCTGTCACAGCAACAATTGGAATTCTACAATTCGATCCTGGTGGGTATAGCATGTCCATAACATTTCCGGCCACATTTCTTGGTAAGCCCTCAGTAGGGGCGAGGTGCATTCTGAAACCTGGGCCGGCATTTACTTCAAGAACAGCTCCTCCCGTATCCGGAAGTGGTTGGCCAATGTCGGTGGTCATTATGTCAATGCCACAAATGTCAAGATCAACAATTTTAGCGATCCGTTCTGCCATGAAGATGTTATATGGGTGGATAATATCCGTTACATCTTCTGCAGTCCCACCGGTACTTAGGTTGGCAGTATCCTTTAAGTTGAAAACTTCGCCTTTTTTAAGTACAGATCTTAATGTTTTCTTACGCTCCTTTAAAATGCTTTTAGTCAGATCGTTGACTTCAATCCTTGTTAGTACTTTTTCATGACCATAACCTCTTCTTGGGTCTTGGTTGACTTTATCAATCAATTCCTGTATGGTTGATTTACCATTTCCAACTACATGAGCTGGGGTACGTTTCGCTCCTGCGACAAGTTTCCCGTCGATAACCAATAATCGATAGTCTTCTCCTGTGATGTATTTTTCTACGATCACAGAATTTGAAACTTCCTTCGCCGCTCGAAATGCAACTAGGGTTTCGTCCCATGTTTGAAGGTTTGTGGTAATTCCCCGTCCATGATTACCACTAATTGGCTTAACAACCAACGGATAGCCGACATACCTGACGGCATCTTTGAGACCTCTTTCTGTTCTGATAATTTCTCCGCGAGGGACGGGAACTTCCGCCTGCTCCAACAGGTACTTAGTGTCTTCTTTGTCACAGGCAATCTCCACACCAATATTACTTGTAGTGCTAGCGACTGTAGCCTGAACTTTTCGTTGGTTCACTCCATAGCCAAGTTGACATAGAGAATACTTATTCAGCCTGATCCATGGAATTCCGCGACTCTCTGCTTCTTCGATGATCGATCCTGTGCTTGGCCCCAGCCGCACACGCTCTCTGATTTCGCGCATTTCCTGGATGTCATCTGTTAGATCATATACTTTTCCTTCGATCAACGCTTCAGCAATTCTCACCGAGGCTTTTGCTGTATACTTTCCAACTTCTTCCTCCATGTAAGCAAACACCACATTGTAAACGCCTTCTTCTCCGTACCCTCGAGTTCTACCAAACCCCACATCCATTCCTGCCAATGTTTGCAACTCTAAAGCAATGTGTTCAATTACATGCCCCATCCACGTGCCTTCCTTTACTCGTTGAAAAAAACCTCCTGGCTCACCAACGGAACATCTGTGCGAATACATGGTAGGAAACGTTTTCTTGAGTCTTCCGAGAAATCCCTTGATCTTGTTGGTGGGTTTGTGTTCCAGTTCTTCAAGATCCAGAACCATTACAATCAGTTTATGCCTTCTTATCGACCAGTAATTGGGACCTCTAAGTGCTCGGATTTCTCTAATGACCATAGGTATAAATTAAAAGAGTTAAAAGTTGATTTGATAAATATATACCGTTAACGAGATTTTATAGCCATTTTTGCAAATCCAAAATCAAGGAGATTAAATACGACGAATGAAGCAGGTGAAAGGAACATTGATACCAATTGGTGGAAATGAAGACAAAGGAACGAACGAATATACAGGACTGGATTTTATTGAGGAGGGCATTTTAGCTCACGTAGTTCGACATAGTGGAGGCACAGACGCGAAGATTCTGGTGATCCCAACAGCCTCCAGCATTCCTAAAAAAGTTGGCAAGAATTATCTGAGTGCATTTAATAAGTTGGGATGTAATAATGTATCAGTAGTAGACATCAGAGAACCTAAACAGTGTGATTCGCAAGATTTATTGCAGGATTTTTCAAATGCCGACTGTGTTATGTTCTCAGGTGGAGATCAGTCAAGAATCAGTTCAATCATTGGGGATACCAAGCTTCATCAATTGCTTTCAGAAAAGTTTATCAACGAGGATTTCGTAATTGCCGGAACGAGTGCAGGGGCAATGGCGATGGCTAACGAAATGATTGCTGGGGGTAGTAGTACCGAGGCAATGTTAAAAGGAGCAGTTAAGCTTAGTAAAGGATTAAGCCTTGTTCCGGAATTGATCATAGATACTCATTTCATTCGTAGAGGAAGATTTGGGAGATTGGCGGAAGCAGTAGCAGTATTTCCGGATTTGGTTGGGATTGGGCTAGCAGAAGATACTGGACTAATCATCAAAAATTGTAATGAATTTAAAGTGATAGGGTCTGGGATGGTGATTGTGATGGATGCAAGTTCGCTCACTCATAACGCCCACGAACAATTGGAGGAAGGAACACCAATGTCTCTTTCAAATTTGACGACACATATTTTGGCCAATGGAGATCAATTCACAATGAATGAACGTACAATTTCCATTTTGCCAATCCATGAAGCTTTTGTATAGCTTAGGAGAAAATCGCTACTTCATTTAGTCCAGCAGCATTTCTTTGTCCTCGGTACATACCTTCTGTATTGAATTCTAGACAAATGTTGCCGCGGGTGTCAACTGCTATCAAGCCTCCATCTCCGTTGATTTTCTTCAATCTGTGATGAACAACTTCTTTGCATGCCTCATGCAGAGACATGTTTTTATGTTCAACCAATGAAGAGACATCATAAGCTGCTACGGCTCGAATGAAAAATTCTCCGCTTCCTGTGCAAGAGATGGCACAGGTCTTGTTGTTAGCATAATTGCCAGCTCCAATCATAGGGCTGTCACCAACTCTTCCATATTTTTTGTTCGTCATTCCTCCTGTGGACGTAGCTGCTGCAATATTTCCGTATTGGTCAAGCGCCACAGCACCAACAGTTCCGAATTTCTCGTCCTTTAAAGATGTATGGTCCAGTTGCGTTTTATCTGTTCCTCTCACAGAAAGCCATTGCTTGTGTCTGAGTTCGTCAAAGAAGTAGTCTTTGCTTTCAAAGTCACATCCCATTTCTCGTGCAAAATCTTCGGCGCCTTTTCCAGTCAGGAAAACATGATTGGATTGTTCCATTACTAGCCTTGAAAGTTTAATTGGGTTTTTAACTCCAATAACGGATGAAACAGCTCCAGCACTCAAATCTTCACCGCTCATGATAGAGGCATCCATTTCGTGCGTCCCTTCGGAGGTAAAAACAGAACCTTTGCCAGCGTTAAACAAGTGGCAGTTTTCTAAGGAGACCACAGAAGCTTCCACTGCCTCAATGGCACTTGATCCTTTTTCTAAAGCTTCATAACCAGCATCGAGTGCTTCTTGAAGGCCAGCTTTGTACGAACGTTCAAGTTCGGGAGTAAGAGAGTCTGGAAGTATCGTACCAGCTCCGCCATGAATTGCAATTGAGATGTTTGACATTTTCGAAGAGAAAAGACAAAATTAGAATACCAGATTGTTCTAGCCTTCTTTTTCTTCCGTTTCCTCTTCTTCTACAGTAGGTTCTTCGGAATTTTCTTCTGCAGCTTCTTCTTGACCTGTAGATTCAGTAGTTTCTGATTCAGCAACGTCTTCTGTCACTTCAGCCTCTTCTTGTTGTGCGATAGGAGCTTCTTCTTCGATTTCTTCAGCTACAGGTTCCTGACTGACTGATAGCACAAACTGTTTGTCCAGTACAAATTCAAACTTCGCTGTATTGAACAACTCCAGGGCGCGGGGAGACTTTTGAAGAATAAGTAGGAGGTCTTGGGCTACCACTGAACCTTTAATGTTGTTTTGAGGCTTTCCTTTATAAACTTCCATAGTGAAAGAATAACCGCCTTTTTCTTTTGGGTTAACATCCTTGAATTCATGTGGCTGGAACTTATACTCTTGCGGTTTTTCAAGGGCGTCCGCCATGAGTTTTACAATTGCTGGACGGTACTTATTCCATAGCAATGTGTAGAGATGATGATTGATTGGATAGTCAGGCATTGTTCTTAATTAGACTGTAAGTTAGTCACATCTATGAGATAAGCCCTATTTAATTCAAGGAATGAATGAGAAGTGTTTACACAATGACATGTTAATCAACAGAATAACAGCCATTCAAAAAGTTGTCAACCTTTTTTTATTCGAATGCTCTATTTGGTGTTTTCTCTATAAAACTGGTGTGCAATCCGAGTGTTACTTAAGAGATCTCTTAACTCTGCCAGCATTTCGAATCGCAAGGAATGATTTTCAACATACATTTCTAACAAGTATATAAAATCATTGTATTTAGTGATTCCCTTTTTTTGAATCTTGTAGAGATTTTTAAGAATTTTAGAAACGCATTTGAGATCTAATTGTGCATCCTGGAAAGATTCGTTTGAAATTTTGTTCCAATGCAAATCCTTCCATGTCCTGTACTTATATGCGACTTTTTGTTTTAACATGACATCATGGTTATTGAGGTTGACAATTAATTCAACAACAACTTACTTTCTAGTTTGAAGTCTATTGACACAAAATGGGTTACAAAAGGTTAACGGCTGCCTTCCAAGGAGCGTAATCAATGTTTTTGTTGGGTTTTAAAGAAGAATAGATTTTCCATTTGTACCTTAGCTAGCGAATGGAAGATTATAAAATTGTCTGGTACATTTTAGCCGCGCTTATCTACTTTTTGACAAGAGGAAAAAAGAAGAAGGCTCCTACTTCACGACCGGGAACTGAAAACAATCCAGAACCACAATCTCAACCGAAATCATTTGAAGATCTTTTAAAGGAAATAACTGGAGAGGCCGATCCAGAAGAGACTCCTGAACCAAGACGTGAGCGAGAGGTTGTTGAGAAAAAAGAGGTAACAAAGAAAGACGAGGCTGCAGAGCAAAGACGTTTGGAAGGTGAACGGAGAGCATTTGCTGACGAGGAAAGTAGAAGAGTTTATGAGGAATCAATAAAGAGAGCGGAAGGCTTTAAGCTTGACTATGAGCCTGATGAACATTACAACGAACCGCGTTTGTTTAGAGGACAGGAGCAGCAAGAAAAGGAAGAGGAATATACGTTTGCCGATGAAATAAGAGATGGACTAAGTTCGAATGAGGCTCGTAAGGCCATTATTTATTCTGAAATCCTCAATAGGAAATACTGATTCTATTAATCAATCAAAATCATCAAGGTTAAAAGCTTCTGGCAATAATTCTTTTATGGAAGTATCAAGTACTTTATCAGAATCACAGTAACTGTGAATTTTGACATCACTTTCACAAAACTCATGTATCACTTGACGACAAATTCCACAAGGTGAAGCTGGCCTTTCCGTTGGGGTATAAACTACAACCTGTTCAATGACAACTTTCCCCTCTTTGGCGACTGCACCAGCTATTGCGTTCCTTTCTGCGCAAGTCGTGAGGCCGTAGGAGGTGTTTTCCACATTGCAACCAACATAGACATTTCCTGATCGGGTAAGGATCGCACTTCCAACTCGAAATGAACTGTAGGGAGC
Source organism: Cyclobacteriaceae bacterium (assembly GCA_028284125.1). GTDB lineage: Bacteria > Bacteroidota > Bacteroidia > Cytophagales > Cyclobacteriaceae > Ekhidna. Next base: position 527,419 of record JANQSI010000009.1, on the reverse strand, counting down.
ATGAGCATTCATTGCTACAGCCTTGGCTTTTTCTTTCAACGCACTTAATTCCATGATTCAATTTTAACTAAATATGTAACACCCCGTTTTCTTATTTGATTAATACAGCTTTTTTGTAGCTTAACTGAAAAATACATATGATGAAGACTTTTTGTGTCCCTGTGATTTTGGCCCTTTTTGTGGCTTGTAGTGCCCAAACGCCCGCTCAACAACAGACTGTTGCTATTAGTGATGAAGATTACGAAACGGTGAAGAATTTGAAAATTGTATCCTTTGCAAAAGCTTACGAAGACCAAGATACAGTTTTGTTGGATCAAATTTTACATAATACCTACCAGTTAGTTGATGATGGGGGAGAGGTCTATTCGAAAAAGGACGAAATGGATTACGTGTCGAAATATGGTCCTAGTTACGAGACTTTCACATTTGAAATTTTAAAACTTGAGGTTTACGAAAATGGTACTGCAACGGTCTTTGGAATAGGTACAATCACAGGAAAAGATATAGAAGGTGCTTACTCACAAACCTATAAAGCCAGTGATGTGTTTGTGAAAGAAAATGGCAAGTGGCAAGCGATCACCACGCATGTTTCAGGAGTTAAAGAAGTCAGAGAATAAAAAACCCCGACCGAAGGCCTGGGCTGATATAATCCAGTAGCGTGATCTACCTTTTGTTCAAATCGACATAGTCTCGTTCGTTTGAGCCAGTGTAAACCTGTCTAGGTCTTCCAATAGGTTCCCCTTTTTCACGCATTTCTTTCCATTGTGCAATCCAGCCTGGAAGTCTTCCCAGGGCAAACATTACAGTAAACATCTCAGTTGGAATACCTAGTGCTCTGTAAATGATTCCAGAGTAGAAATCTACGTTTGGATAGAGTTTTCTGTCCACAAAGTACTGATCGCTCAATGCTTCTTGCTCAAGGCCTTTTGCAATATCCAAAACCGGGTCGACAACACCTAGTGCTTCTAAGACATCATCAGCGGCCTTCTTAATGATTTTTGCTCTTGGGTCGAAATTCTTATAAACCCTGTGACCAAATCCCATCAATCTAAATGGGTCAACTTTATCTTTTGCTTTGGCCATCCATTTCTTAGTATCTCCACCATCTGCTTTGATGTTTTCTAACATCTCAATAACGGCTTGGTTGGCTCCACCGTGAAGCGGCCCCCACAAGGCATTTACCCCTGCTGAGATTGATGCCCAAAGGCTTGCCTGACTTGATCCAACGATTCGTACAGTAGAAGTAGAGCAGTTCTGCTCATGATCAGCATGTAAGATTAATAGCTTATCCAGTGCTTTTTCTACAATTGGATCAACCTCATAGTCTTCAGAAGGAAGTGCGAACATCATTTGTAGGAAATTCCCGCAATAGTTTAGCTTGTTGCTTGGGTAAATCACTGGATGTCCCATTTTCTTCTTAAATGCCCAAGCTGCAAATGTTGGCATCTTTGCAATCAGACGAATGATACTCAGATCGTTTTCTTCAGCAGATCTATTTGGTTCTAAGCTCGAAGGATAAAAAGCAGTCTGCGCAGTGATCAAAGATGAAAGAACACCCATCGGATGCGCGTTTGATGGAAATCCGTCGAGGATCTTTTTAATATCCTCATTGACCATCGTATGTCTTGAAATATCACTTTCAAATTTGGACAATTCATCTTTATTGGGGAGTTCACCGTAAACAAGCAAGTACGCGACTTCTAAAAATGTGGAGTCATCAGCTAATTGCTCAATAGGATAGCCTCTATATCTTAAGATTCCTTTTTCACCATCCAAAAATGTGATACCACTCTCACACGACCCTGTGTTTTTGAAACCTCGATCCAAAGTGATAATTCCGGATTGAGCTCGAAAGGCACCAATATCGATGGCTTTTTCCTGCTCCGAACCTTCGGTCAGCGGGAGATCATAAGTGTTTCCGTCAACAGTTATTTGTGCAGTATCAGACATTTTTTTTGATTGGGTTTAAGGTTTTCAAGAATTCTACGAAATTATCAATTTTTATAACGACTTGAGATCAATTTCCGTTCAAAATTAAAGGCAATCCGTCATCACCACCACCAATGACAATGACTTTCGAGTTCGGCGAATTTGCAAGTTGTTGAGTCGCTTCAATTCCTCTCATTCTAAGCAATTCTTTGGTTAAACTACTATTGATGATTTTGTTCGCTCGGGCCTCACCCTCAGCGGCAATTCGCTTACGTTCTGCTTCACTTTTTTCTTTGTCAAGCCTGAACTGGTAGGCCAATGCTTCCTGCTCTTGTTCAAGCTTATTCTCAATCGCATTTTTGATTTGTTCAGGAAGTTTGATGGAACGAATAAGCAAGCTTTTCATCTCTACTTCATTTCCAGATGAGCCAAGAACTTCACGCGTTTCTTCAATGATTGCCGCTTCTACTTCTGGTCGTTTAGTTGAGTATATTTCCTCTGCTGTGTATCGTCCCATTACTTGACGTACAGTAGAGCGAGCTTCAGGAATTACTAAACGGTGTACATAATCACCTCTGAAGTTTTCCTGAATTTCTCCAATTTTATCATACTTCGGATGGAATCTTACGGTAACATCCACACTGATATTCAGTCCATTCTTGTCAAGCACGTCCATCGTTTCTTCAATCTTGTTTTCAGAAACTTCATACACGTAAACTTCATTCCACGGTGCTTTTATATTCCATCCCGGGCCAATGATTGCATCTTTTTCAAGTGTTCCACTTAAGGTTTTGAAAAGTACTGCTCTTTCAGAAGCTTCAATCCTAAAGAAAATTCGGTTGAATGCAGAAAAAAGCACAATGAGAATAATGAATCCTACGATTACAATTGGTAAGTATCTTCTGTTGTCCATTTTGTTAGATTTTTAGGCTGCAAAGGTAACAACCTAGCCTCTTGTCAGGTTCAATTGTTGGGAAGTAGAACTAATTTATTTTTTGATTGTTGGATTTCGCTCTGATTCATCATCATCTTACGAAATTTCCCATTGATAAAAAGTTCGGCCTGGTCTGCATAATGTGGGCTGAAGTAGTTTCCCGATTGTCCTGTGGGAATAATACTCCAGCTATTGTTTCTTACATCTGCAAAATCTACGATTCTTCTATTGGATGGCCCAAACGTTACGTTAAGGATTTTTTCTCCTGAATAAGTGAATCCAAGATTATTGATTACTTCATTGCCTGAAGGTGCCTCGAAAGGTCCCACATTTAAAAAACTCAAAGCGGTTCCCATTGCATGATTATGAGTCAGTTGATGTGCTTTACCCCATTTCCATTCAGTGGGATCGGAACCCCAATCGTTTGACAAGTCAGCTATTGCTTTTTCAAAACTCGATCTAATGATGGCAAGCCTGTCCTCTGTTTCACTTGTGTTGATATCGTCCCACCATTTCGAACCTTCATTTTTGATGAGATGTTCGATAACGACTTTGTAGGTATGCGTGCTTTTATATGATTCCCATAATTCATCACCCATTTCATCTTTCATGGTTTTTTCGAGTATTTCGTATAACCATTTTTGGAAAATGGTAGGCCTGTGATCATCTACCTTAAAGGAATAATCCCATGCGATCAATTCTCGTAGCAACTTACTTCTGTCCGTGTCTTTAATAGCAAAAAGCAGGATTCCTTTGATGTTTTCAAATGTTTTAGAATAGGTATCTAACTGCATGTCCTTTACATCTTCAACACTAAATTTTTCTTTCCCTTCAATGAGCTCTTTGATTCGCTCACCTCGATCGTCAGGGAGGTAATATCCGGAATAAACCACTCCATCCACCGTGTCAGGTTGATTGTTGGCGCTGAATACAAACCCACTTGGGTGGTTAATGCTATGCGGATTCTTTTCGAAAGGGTAAAAATCATCAGGATCATCAAGACCGGTCGATCCATCTAAAAATTGCTTGCTGGTTCGTTCGTCTCTTCTTTGGATCAGCTTACCGGAGGCCCACCAGGCAATATTTCCTTGAGCATCTCCATACATGATGTTAAGCCCTGGCCCATGAATTTTAGCTGCCAACTGCTCAAAACTTTCTAATGATTCGTATTGTGTAAAGTTGTATAGAACTTCAAGCAAGTGATTTTCAAAATTGGTCGTCACCCAGTACATGGAGACAACATCGTCCAATGGTTCTTCTTTCAGAATATCAGAGACGATAGGGCCATGTTTCGTTGACCTAACAACCAGGTTGAGATCATCAGCATCTTTTACTTTGATGATTTCATCGCGGGCTGACATTTGTAACCAATCGCCTTTGTAACGATACCTATTTGAGTCTTCATGGTGTATTTCTTCTACAAAAAAGTCTACATCATCGTTTTCAAACATGGTAAGTCCGTTTGAGTACTCAGTGGTGTGTAGGATAGGTGGGAAGGGAATTCCGCTGATGAAGTATCCGTAGTATTCTGTATCAGGGGTTATGAGGTGAGCTTCGTACCAGACCGATGGTTGAGAGAATGCGATATGTGGATCATTTGCAAGGATGACTTGTCCCGATTCTGTTTTTTGTCCTGAAAGAACCCAGCCGTTACTTCCTTTGAATTCAGGAATATTCGCTTCCTTAAAAGCTTGAGCGATTTCATTTGACAAATTGGAATACCTGGAATCATAATTAGGAATTACTGTTTCACCCGGATAGTGATAAATCTGCAGATCTTTTAAATAGGTCGAATCAAGTTTGCTTGCCAGTTCTGTCAAAAATGGGTCTGTGAAAGGACCATTAGAAAAACTGAATGCCATGTAAGTCAAAACCTCAAAAACATTTTGCTCAGTAAATGGCTCCATTTCTAACCCAAGAATCGTGTGTTCTAGGGTCTCGGGATTGTTACGAATGAAGTCGTTGATTCCAGCCAAATATGCTTGTACGAGAGGCAAGTTTTCAGTAGATCGTTGAATGAATGCTTGTGCTGATTGTTTTGCGTAGAGGCCAAGCCCCATCGTCCGTAAATATTTATCGGTCGTGACTAAGTCTTCTCCAAAAAGTTCTGATAATCTGCCACCACCCACATGTCTTAAGAGATCCATTTGCCACAGTCGATCTTGAGCGTGGATGTATCCAAAAGCGTAGTAGGCATCTTCAGAATTCTGAGCGTAGATGTGTGGAATTCCATACTCAGTAAAGAAAACATCTACTTGCTGATTCAGTGCCTCTAGTTTTAATTCTCCTTGGTATAAAGGCTTGTGTGTTGCTTGAAAATAGAAATAGAATCCTGTTAGTCCCACTACAATTGCAAGTAGGACTATCCCAATAATTTTAATGATTTTCATTTTTATCCTCTTTCAGAAAAGACCAGGGTAGAAGTGGTCGTTCAAAACTAAGCAACTATGTGAAGATGATGAAAAAACAAAAAGCCGATCGTCTCCACGATCGGCTCCACATTAATTAACCATATTAAATACGGTCAAATCAATATACGCTTTGATTTTTGAAAAGTTGCTGGAACAATAGCGTGGTGACTCTAGTTATTTACTCAAGAGGGATTAGAAAATTTTAGTGAACGTATCAAGATCATTTCCGACTAGTCCAATAAAGGACATTTAGTAATTTAGCTGAACGACGATGGAAGAGAGAAAAGAAGACAAAACCAACTACTTTGATTTTACAGAAGTACTTACCTATTTTTTTAGGAAAAAGGATCCCAATCGTCCGAAGAGTTTCAACTTGAAGGCGATGCACACAATTAATAAGATCTCAATTCTCATGTTTTTGATGGCGGTTATCGTCATGATTGTGCGTGCCATTACTCGGGCATAAGTGGTTAACTTTGTTGTTAACCTAATTTACCGCACCCATGAAGAATTTTCTCGCCAGTATTTTTCTTGCTACCTGTTTTATTGCCTATTCCCAAGACGGAGATCCTATATCAACGGATAGACCTACGCAATCCGCTGGTGCGATTGTTGTTGCACCTGGAGATTTTTTGTTGGAGGTCGGGTTTTTGAATGAAAAAGTGACCGAGGGCTTAACTAATTCTACTTATTTGAATGCCCTTCTAAGAATTGGGATCATTGAACGATTTGAACTCCGGATTACTCAAAACTATGTTGGTTCAAAAGTGTTGGATGAGCGAACCACCGGTTTAAGTCCATTGACCTTGGGAACTAAAGTTCATCTATTGGATGAACATGAGTGGAAACCGCAAATGAGCATTTTAGCTCAAGTGACGTTGGAAACAGGGAGCGATGATTTTAATCCGGAATCGCCAGTGGCTGAATTTCGATTCAACTTCCAAAACACCATTTCTGACCGATTTGGTATAGGTTATAACATAGGTTATGTAGATGCAGGATTCAATAACTTTTTATACACGTTGAATTTTGGTGTCTTGATTGCTGACGGATTGTCGCTTTTTGCTGAACCTTATGCGTTCTTTGGAGATGATTTGGATCAGCGGTTTAATGCCGGACTTATTTACTTGGCCAACCCAAAGACCCAGTTTGATGTATCATTCGGCACAGGTATTTCCAATATTTCACCTGATTCATTTGTGGCATTTGGAGCTGCATTTGGTTTCTAGTGGTGGTCTACTAACCCAAAGTTTATAAAATATTCTTGATCCAGCCTCCGTCCACTGCCAGGGAAGTGCCGGTAATATAACTCGCACGTTCGCTTGCCAAAAACGTGACAGCAGCAGCAAATTCTTCCGGATTGCCAAATCGTCCGAGTGGGATCTCTTTGGTTGCAGAAGCAAATGACGGATTGGTTTCTATCAGTCGAGTCAACCTTGAGGTTTGCGTGTATCCAGGCATGACATTGTTGACGGTAATGCTGTAGGGTCCCAGTTCACTTGCGAGCGTCTTCATGAGTCCAACCACAGATGCCCGGACGGAATTAGACAAAATCAAATTTTCAACCGGTTGTTTCACAGCCTGAGAAGTGATCGTGATAATACGTCCCCATTGATTCTTTTTCATTCCCGGTAGAAATCCTCTGATGAGATGTGTTGCACTTGCTAAAAGCAGTTGATACGTTCGATCCCAGTCTTCTTCGCTCAGGTCTTCAAATTTGCCAGAAGGAGGCCCACCCGTATTTGTCACCAAAATGTCAACGGCAGGGTGCGTTTCGAGGGACTTGGAGATGATCTTTTCTCTATCGTCCCGATTGGAAAGATCTCCCGCAATGGCTAGAACTTTACCCTTTCCAGCAGATTCAATTTCCCTTTTAGCTTCGTCTAGCGTTTCTTGATTTCTACTACAGATAATAAGGTTAGCGCCTTCTTTGGCCAATTCCAATGCGACGTTTTTTCCAAGACCTTCGCTGGATGCTGCAACGAACGCTACTTTTCCCTTGAGTCCAAGATCCATTATTTTCTAAGATAATCGTCAGTTCCGTCCAACCAATCCTGACGTGGCGGTGCCCAGTGATCAATTTCTTCCACATCACCAATCATAAGCGCTTCATGTGGTAGGTTAGGTGGAATGACAACCATGTCTCCCGGACCAAGATCCATTTCCTGTTCCTTGTTTTCCCCGAACCAAAATCGGATGGTTCCGGAAATGACATGTGTGATTTGTTCGTTTTCGTGTGAGTGAAGTGGGACCTTGAATCCGTCCTTGAATTTCATCTTGGCGATCATCAACTTCTCACCCCAAAGGATTTTACGATGCATCTCTGGTGTGACTTCTTCTGTGGGGATATCATCCCAGGTTTTCTTTTCTACCATTGCTCTGATTTTAGGCTTGACAAATTAGTCAAGTTATCAGTCAATGATCAGAAAATTTCCGTCAACATTTCATCATCAACCAGATTTGGTAAGGTCACGACCAACTCTGGCGTTCGTTCCATTTCCCTTTTGATTGCAAAGATCGCCTCGTCATTTCGTGCCCAACTTCTCCTGGAAATTCCGTTGTTCACATCAAAGAAAAGCATTTGCCTCAACCGACGATCAGCTTTTTCAGAACCATCCAACAGCATCCCGAATCCACCGTTCATGACTTCTCCCCAACCTACACCTCCACCATTATGAATGGAAACCCAGGTAGCGCCTCGGAAGCTATCGCCAATGACATTGTGGATGGCCATATCAGCGGTGAACTTGCTGCCATCATAGATGTTACTTGTTTCCCTGAAAGGAGAGTCCGTTCCACTTACATCATGGTGATCGCGACCTAGTACAATTGGCCCCTCAATATCACCTGATCGAATCGCTTCATTAAATGCGGCAGCTATTTTGGTCCTTCCTTCGGCATCAGAGTAAAGAATCCTGGCTTGTGAACCAACTACCAAACGATTCTTTTCAGCTTGTTCAATCCAGGTGATGTTGTCCTGCATTTGTTGTTGGATTTCCTTGGGAGCTTCCGCCTTGATTTCCGCCATGACACTCAATGCAATCTGATCTGATTTTTTAAGATCCGCCGAACGGCCAGAGGTGCAAACCCATCGAAAAGGTCCGAATCCATAATCAAAACACATGGGTCCTAGAATATCCTGAACGTAGGAGGGGTATTTGAAATCTACTCCATTATCAGCCATGATATCTGCTCCTGCCCGAGAGGCTTCCAATAGAAAAGCGTTTCCATAATCGAAAAAATAGGTCCCATGTTCCACATGCTTGTTTATCGCGTCGGCATGTCTTGTTAGTGATTCCTGGACTTTTTCTTTAAAAAGAGAGGGGTTGTTACGTATTAGACCGTTGGATTCTTCAAATGACAGCCCAACTGGATAATATCCACCTGACCATGGATTGTGAAGCGAAGTTTGGTCTGAGCCAAGTTCAATCAGGATATTTTCTTCATAAAATCGCTCCCAGCAATCCACCACATTTCCTATATAAGCAAGCGAAACAACCTCTTTGTTTTCTTTCGCTTTTTTGACTCGCTCAACAAGCGCTTCCAGGTCTTCAAGCAGTTCATCCACCCAACCCTGTTCATGTCGCTTGTTGGCTGCCTCCGGATTAACCTCCGCGCAGACGGTAACGCAACCTGCTATATTTCCCGCTTTTGGCTGAGCACCACTCATTCCACCAAGGCCGGCGGTAAGAAACACTTTTCCAGCAGGAGTTTCATTTTGTCCCAACTTTTTGCGGAAAGCATTCATCACTGTGATTGTAGTGCCGTGGACGATTCCCTGCGGGCCAATATACATGTAGGAACCAGCGGTCATTTGTCCGTATTGGGTGACGCCTAATGCATTGTATTTTTCCCAGTCATCTTGAGAGGAGTAGTTGGGAATCATCATTCCATTCGTGACCACTACTCGTGGAGACTCATTGGAAGAAGGAAAAAGTCCCATCGGGTGGCCTGAGTACATGTGAAGTGTTTGCTCATCGGTCATGTTGGCTAAATATTGCATGGTGAGTAGGTACTGGGCCCAGTTTTGAAAAACAGCACCATTTCCGCCGTAGGTTATTAGCTCTTGGGGGTGTTGCGCCACAGCAGGATCCAGGTTGTTTTGGATCATCAGCATAATGGCTGCTGCTTGTTTGGATTTGGCCGGATATTCGTCCAGGGGATGGGCATGCATTTGATAATCGGGAATGAACCGATACATGTAGATACGTCCGTACTTGTTGAGTTCTTCAGCAAATTCAACGGCCAGTTCCTTGTGCCATTTATTTGGGAAATATCGAAGTGCATTTCGAACGGCTAACTTTTTTTCATCAGGGGAAAGAATGTCTTTTCTTTTTGGGGCATGACTTAATGTAGGATCGATTTCCTTTTTAGGTGGAAGTTTGGCCGGTATTCCCTGAAGTATTTGTTCTATAAAGTTCATGTTTAGAAAATCCTTTTTCCTGATTTAAAAACCATTTTCGGTTTCATCTTCCCTTGATGATAGAAAATTTCGTTGTAGTGATTGGTCTCAAAAATTGTCAGATCAGCTTTCATCCCTGACGCTATTCTCCCGCAATCGTTCAGGCCTAAAGCTGCAGCTGCCCGAAACGTGATTCCTGACAGCACCTCAGCATTCGAAAGCTTTTCGTAAGATCCGAGCACACAAGCCTGCATCAAAAGGTCGCCCATAGGAGCTGATCCCGGATTCCAATCGCTCGCAATTGCAAGTGCACCCCCTGCATCTAGTATTTTACGTCCTGGCGTAAATGCCACTCCCAATCCCATGGAAGCGCCAGGTAGAGCTGTCGCGATTGTATCACTTTTAGCGAGCAATTCAATCTCCTTGTCTCCGCTAGCTTCCAGGTGATCGGCACTGATCGCACCGACATTTACCGCTACTTCACTTCCTCCGGTACTGAATTGATCGGCATGGACAGTTATTGCAAAACCCATCTCCTTGGCACGCAAAAAGTAATTGGATGTAATGCTTGAGGAAAATGCTTCTTCTTCAATAAAAGCATCTATCCGGTTGGTGAGCTTTTCTTGTTTCAGTATTGGAAAAAGGTCAGTGCTGATATGATCCAAATAGGCCTTATGATCACCGTCAAAGTCTTTGGGTAAAATATGTGCAGCCAGGCAGGTTGGAATTAAATCAACATCCGATTTTACGTCGGCTTCTTTAATCGCTCGAAGCATTTTTAGTTCTTCTTCGACAGAAAGACCGTAACCACTTTTAACTTCTATGGTAGTCACACCTTCTTCTAAGTGTCGATTAGCTCTCTTAATTATTCCCTCTACTAATTCCTCTTTGCTGGCTTCTCTTGTCTTGGTCACTGTATCCCAAATGCCACCCCCTTCTTTGGCTATTTCTAAATAGGTTTTTCCATTGTTTCTGGCTGCATAATCTTTTGCTCGACTTCCACCAAAACAGATATGGGTGTGTGAGTCAATGAATCCTGGTAAACAAATATGGGTGCCTTCCAATTCCAATACCTCATTGCCAGATTTCCTCAGTTGATCAAAGCTTCCAACTTCCTGTATAAATCCATCATCAATGAGCAGTCCGCCATTTTTGATGACCTCAAGAGATTCGTCCTTGATTGCACCTTTAACTGGCAAACCTGCTGCTGTGACTATTTGTTTGAAAGGACCTACTACTTGTTTCCCCATTTTTTAAAATCTATCAAAATCAGTACTGAAGGATGTTTCCAGATTCAAGTTTTCCTTAGCCAAAGCCTTGTCAACTATTTCAACCAAAGATCCGGTTTTCACCATGTTGATTGCCTTTTCCATATCATCCGACATTACTCTGTCTTTTTCGATGTGATCAATGGATTTTCTTACAAAGTCATGAATTGCCTGCATTGCGACACTGGATTTCAAACCTGAATGAAAGTCCATGACCTGTGCAGCGCAGAAGAGTTCAATACCCAAAATCTTTTCCACATTTTCAATGACTTGAAGCGTTTTTCTTCCACTGATGCTACCCATACTTACGTGATCTTCCTGCCCTAAGGATGTCGGAATGCTGTCGGCGCTTGCCGGAAAACAAAGTCCCTTGTTTTCACTTACCAATGCGGCCGTCGTGTATTGGGGAATCATAAAACCTGAGTTTGTTCCGGTTTCTTTTAGAAGTAATTTGGGAACTTCGGGTGTATCACCTTCCAGGGATAAGTAAATTCTTCTGTCGGAAATATTACCAATTTCAGCTGCGGCAGTGCACGTATAATCCAATGGAAGCGCCAACGGTTGTCCATGAAAATTGCCACCACTAATGGTGTGATCTTCACTAAAAATGATTGGGTTGTCGGTGACGGAATTCAATTCTACTTCCACCAATTCTTTTAAATGCAACCATGCATTTCTTGAAGCGCCGTGCACCTGGGGAATACATCGCAATGAGTAGGGATCTTGAACTCGGGTGCAGTTGGCATGAGATTCGACAACCTCGGAATTATTTAGGAGGATTCTGATGACCTCAGCCACATGTTGGGTTCCCTTATAAGCGCGGATATTGTGAAGGTCTTTTGAAAAAGGTTTGGTAGAAGCCATCAAACCTTCAATCATCATTGCCCCAGTAAAATCGGCATGAATGAGCACATTTCTCAATTTTTCAACTACAAGAACCGCATAAGCAGCGATGAACTGGGTGCCATTGATTAATCCCAATCCTTCTTTGGCTCCCAATTCTATTGACTCAAGGCCTTCTTGCTTGAGAACATCGCTTACATCTTCAGTTTTTCCTTTATGGTTGACTTTTCCTAAACCTATAAGCGGAAGGAATAAATGGGAGAGAGGTGCCAGATCACCGGATGCACCAACTGAGCCTTGTGATGGAACAACAGGGATGATGTCATGGTCAATGTGCCAGATGATTCGATCCAGTGTGGCTTCTTGTACACCGGAAAATCCTTTGCTGAGCGCGTGGACTTTCAAAATTAGCATCAACTTGGCTACCTCAGTGGGAATCGGATCTCCAACACCCACTGCATGACTCATCAGGATGTTTTGCTGGAGGGTTCGAGTTTCTTCTTTTGAAATTTGAGTGGTGCAAAGTGGCCCAAATCCTGTATTGATGCCATAAACGGCGTGATCTCCGTCGGCGATGTTTGCTACTACCTGACTGCTCTGATTTATTTTATTTCGGGAAGCCGCGCTGATGATCCCCTTTACTTCACCTCGAGCAATAGCTAATGCAAGGCTTGCAGTCAAATGATCTTCTCCGTAGTTGAATGTTGTCATTATGGATTTGGTTGAGCTTTATCAAAATTAGCTGCTAACTTTAATAATTATAAATACCATTTAATTACATAATTAATAACTATGAGTTATCAATTAGAATTACGACATTTCAAATATTTCAAAGCCGTTGCGGAAGAATTGAACTTCAGAAATGCGGCTGATCGATTGTTTATTTCCCAGCCGGGGTTGAGTCGTCAAATTGGTCAGATGGAGGAGATATTGAATGCTAAATTGTTTGAACGAACGAAAAGAAAGGTTTCTTTGACTTCCTCGGGAAAGTATTTGTTGGAAGAAGTCAATGGAATATTAAATCGGCTCGACGCTGCGACGCGTCAAGTAGAGTTAATTGAAAAGGGAGCATCTGGTGAATTGAAGATTGGGTTGTTGGGATCGGCGATGCAGCAAGTGGTGCCGGAATTTTTGATGAAGCTTACCGATCGTTTTCCGGATGTTCATGCAAGCGTGGATGAAATGAATAATGGTGCCCAGATCGAAGGGGTCTTAAGAGGAAGATTGGATATTGGATTTGTACGTGTTGCACGAGCTCCTGAACCATTGAAGATCAAGCCAGTGGTGAGTGATACGTTTTCGTTGGTGCTACCTGAAGATCACTGGCTGACTCCATCGAAATTTAAGAATATCAAACAGCTGGAAGACGAGGAATTCATTCTGTTTTCAAAAGAGTACAGTCCGCTGTATTACAACAAGATTATGAGCATCTTCGAAGATCAAGGATTTGTGCCCAAGATCTCGCATAAGTCTGTGCATGCCTTGACCATTTTTAAGTTAGTGGAATGTGGTTTAGGAATCGCAGTGATTCCTACGACTTTAAAGGACGGGTTTGATTTGAAAATCAAATTCATTGAGATGAAAAATATCTCACAGCAAACAACACTATCCGCGATATGGAGCGAAGAGAACCGTAATCCGATCCTTCGTAATGCGATCGATTTGATTTTTTCTTAGTGATTGAAATTCTTTGTGGATCGGGTATTGTTTTATCCAATACGACCGCTTACTTTTGCGTCACTTTTATTGGAAGGTCTCCCGATAGTTATCGGGATAAGCTGGTAAAAGGTCCGGTAGTTCAGCTGGTTAGAATGTCCCGATTGTATCGGGAAGGTCGCTGTAAGTCGGAATGACAAAAAAGTCATAGAAAGAAAATTGGTCCGGTAGTTCAGTTGGTTAGAATGTCCCGATTGTATCGGGAAGGTCGCTGGAAGTCGGCATGACTAAAGAGTCATAAAAGAAATTGGTCCGGTAGTTCAGTTGGTTAGAATGCCTGCCTGTCACGCAGGAGGTCGCGGGTTCGAGTCCCGTCCGGACCGCCCAAAAAAGGAATCGAGAGATTCCTTTTTTTGTTTACCTCTTTACCAAATAATTGGAGTCTTGATCGATACACGATAAACGCGCTCAAGTGAATGAATAATCCGTCCGTTTCTGGAAAACTAATGTTCATAATTGAACGTACCGCTTGAGAGACCCTTTCTCTGATTCTTCTATTCGCCCTTTTTATTGGATGGCATGTTAATTGGGAGTATTCTACTATGGGTAGAGAATTACTTCTTAAAACCTATCACGTTATTGCAAAAAATTATCGAAACTCAATAACTAACATTTCAGCTTCAGCCATTGGAATTGCTTCCGTGTTGTTTGTGGCTAACCTTCTTTTTTATGAAACAAGTTATGATGAGGATTTGGGAGAAATTTATCGAGTTGAAATTCGGAATGAAGGTAGCACTGGATACAATGCCTACACATCATCACAGCTGGGGTCTAACCTGATGGAAGGAGTTTCAAATCTGCAATCCTTCGCAAGGCTTATACCATTTTCTGAATATAAATCAGCTAATCTCAGGTGCTTGTCAGACACCACTGATAAAGCGGCTTATTTCAAAAGAGCCTATTATGCTGACGCTGAAGTAATTGATTTTTTCAATTTAGAACTGCTAGTTGGTAATAAAGAAGATTTTGAGGCGCCTGGGTCAATGATTATTTCCCGAAGCGAGGCTCTCAATCTTTTTGGTCCTGACTGGAAAACCAAAGCTGAAGGAACTGAACTACGATACAGCAGGGGATCTATCCAACAGGAATATCGGCTTATTGGAGTTTTTGCCGATCGTGACAAGAATACTCATATTGACCTTGACGCGCTTATTGCGATTTCTACGGCTGGTTCAGGAGAAGGTATTATGAGTGGATATACCTACGTATCTGGCGTTGATATTGACCTGATAGTTCCTTCGGATTCTCTTCTTTTCCGGTCCGTTTCTGATATTCACACCTCTCAAGGAGTATCAAACGAGGCTGAGCCTGTGGCAAACAGGGTTTTACTAATGTTGATTTCTGTTGTGGCGGTCATCATCCTATTAATTACCATTACTAATTACGTCAATAATACAATTGTTCATTTTGTCGACCGATGTAAAGATATTGGTATTCGGAAGCTACATGGTGCATCTGTTGGCCACTTGACCTTGAGACTTGGTTGTGAACTCTTGTTCGTCAACTTGATTGCGGCTTTAATAGGTCTTGCCGTATTTATATTATTGGTCCATTCAGTGAATCATTATAGCCTGCTCACTTATCCTTCACTTGATCAGCTACAATGGAACAAATTGTTTTTAATTCTGGTCTTGACGATCACAATCAATACAGCTCTCTCAGCTATATATCCTTTCATTTTTTTGAGAAAAATTGAAATCGTTTCAGCGCTTAAGGGTATGGGAAGTTTGTTCAAAACCAAAGCTTTCGGTCATGCCGGTAACGTTGTACAAGTTTTATTGACTTTTCAAATCGTCTTTTCTATTGTATTTCTGTCGGCCTGTCTGATTATTTATAAACAGTTAAAATTGATTGACGTTCAGCCCACTGAAACTGAGGTTCGTATCACTGGAGTTTTTCCTGGTCAATCCGGTGCAAATGACCTATTTGCAAACGAAGCTTTAAGATTCATGAACGAGCAGGTGATGATCTTTGGCAAAGTGATCAGCTATTCCTTCTCTAATATGTATTTGGGCAATATTAAGAGTGAACATAAGATTATCTTAAATGACAGCACCCATGGTTATTTGACGGTGGTCGATCCGGATTATTTTACCGATTCAACCCGTCTAATTGATGGTACAAAGTTTAACCCTTCATTTGGATATAATTCAGGACAGGTGATTTTGGATTCAATCATCTCGCAAACTCATATTGGATACGACGATAGTACCAGGGTTTGGCATGTTAATGACAGTAAGTATGAAACGATAGGAATCATTGAACATGGACAAGACACGGAAGCACGTGGATTTGTATCTGGGTTTCGATACCTTACCTATGTAGATCTAGTACTCAACTATCAAGGAAGCGGAGGTGAGAGGCTTGATCAGTTTCTGGAAAAAACCGAATACATTTTTTCAACGAAATTTCCCTTTTTCTTCTTACTAAGAAGAGAACAAGAAACATCAGGTAAGGCTGAAGAAGAAGTACTTGCCCTTTTCATCTTCTTTGGTGGAGTTTCTGTGTTGGTATCTGTCATTGGACTATTTGGTATGTCCTATTTTGTTACCAGAAAGAAAACGAGAGAAGTTGGGATTCGAAAAATACATGGAGCTAGTTCTGTTCAGATACTGGCTAGATTCTTAAGTGACTTTGCAACATTAGTTCTGGTAGGAGGATTGATCGCTGCTCCACTTGTTTATTTAGGAGGGAACCATTGGTTGGAAAACTATAAGCGTCGCATTGATCTTGATCTTACCATTATTTTATTGCCAATAATTGCAATCGCATTGGTAACTCTCTTAACAGTATTGGACAAAACCTGGAAAGCGGCAACATTGAATCCAATTGATACTTTGGAAGATAGATGATTTATCTATTCAATAAAGCAAAGGTTATTTTTAGAACTTTTGAATCTCCTTACTTTTCCGTTCTAACCAGTTTCCACCAAGTGAAGCCCAGACGATTATCGGAATAGTTTTGAATGGAAGTAACCATGCCATAACTTCCATTTGATAATTGCTTGATCGGATAGTATTCACCGCCATCTCCTAAATCCTCACTACCACCTCTCCGTATCTTAATATCAGTGAGCGTTTGTGGCTCAAGTTCTGAGAAAAATACTTGCTCTCCTTGGATAGCAATTACTCCCGCATGATGAGTGAGCTCACTTCCTTGACCTGAAATCCAGGTGCAGCTGATTTCACCATTCGACACGTTTAAATAGGGGAAATAGATGAGCTTTTCAGAACTAGTGATGGGAAATGTTTTCCAATCCTTACCATTGTTATTTGAAACACCAAGTACCAACTGCTTGCCCTCACTCCAGAGGTAATACAAACTCCCTTTTTCGTCCCAGTCAATCGGCTCTACCCAACGTGGCGTACCCTGGCCAAATTCGCTGCTCCAATCTCTTTGACCGGGAAGCTCTACTTCATTCCAGGTAGAACCATAATCAGAACTTATGAGTATAACATCGACCCCTTCGTCAAATACAAATCCAGATGCGGAAGATGGACTCACCCTCACTGCAATTTTACCATCAGGACCAGCAGCTAAATGACTCGAACCGCCTTTGGGATAAATCGCTCGTCGTTGACTCCAGGTTTTTCCCTGATCATTGCTTGAGACATAGTGAACTCCTTTTCCATCGTTCCATATTACATGTGCTGATCCATCAGAAGCAATTTCAATCCACGGTCTGTCGTCATAATCATTCTGTGAAAGATAGGTCCATTCCCAGTTCGATCCTTCATCTTTACTGATACCTACTGCTACGTGTTCACCCTTCATGGAAGACCAATCAAATCCAGTGGTGTCTTCTGGAACGGTGGTATATCGCATGGTCAGAAAGTAGATATTTCCATAATCATCGATCACCAAATCCACATCGGAGTTACCGTCAGCTCCCTGTTCTTTGGTTCCAACATCCACGCTTGTCCAAGAATTGCCAGAATCAGTACTTTTCCAAAGTTGTGGACTTTCGGTACTGTTCTTATATCCGGTGACATATAGATCTCCATTCGGATGTTCAGCTAGCATTGGCTCTCTGGCCAAACTCCCTAATTGATCTGTTTTATCCTCGATAATGAGCTTTCCCTCAAATGCTTGATTCGATGTACATCCAATGCAAATAGCGAATAGAAGTAATAGGTTAGCAATCTGTTTCATTTTGCAATAGAATTAGTCGTGATATTATAGGTCTGTCACCTTAAATTATTCAATCCAGTTGAATTGCAGCAAATTATATCAGGTTTCATACTGCCACTATTTCAATTTCTCCCATCGATCCATCATACCTTCCAGTGAAGCCTTCAATTGGTCAATCCCTTCCACTGCCTGTGTGGAAATTTTTGCATCTGCAGACTGAAACAACTTGAGCATAAATAAAAATTTGCGTTGCAAACCCACGATTGTTTCATCCTCAACCGGAGATTGTCTGATACTTCCATACATGATGTTCGGATCTCCGACCATTCCGTTTCCGCGAAAATCGAGTAGTTTCTTTGAAGCCCTAGACCTGGAATCTATGGCTTCTCGGGCATCCTGAAGTTGGTGATAGGCATCATAGCATATCATGCTAAGTTCACTTTGCTTTAAAATTTCTTCTCTGGAGATCTTCACCCTAGGGTCCATTTTTACTGTCAATCCTTTTTCATGAACTTCTCCATCAACTGTCAATCGTACAGTGTATTCTCCTGGAAGTACCAATGGTCCTACGGGTCCAGTTGGTGTGCTTCTGTATACTGCTGCAATGTCAAATTGTCTTCTGGTCCCACGTGGAGGTTCATGTTTTAAATCCCAGAGAAATCGGTGCTGGCCTTTTGTTGTTCCCAGCTTCTGTGTAGGCTTAATCCAATAGGTTGGATGAGGTAGTGAAGTTGTATCAATCTGTTCCTCGAGATCATCGCTACTATAGGTACGGATGATGGCCCCATCTCCAGGGTTGACTATTTCCAATTTCACAGCCTTAACCTCTTGATTGATTAGGTAGTCAATAATGGCCCCATCAGGAGGATTTTGCCCGGTAGGTTCCTCAGGTGGGAGTGGAGTATCGGAAAACATGTTGTCTCGCACTCTTATTGCATCGGAGGGTTTAAACAGAAATGATTCTGCATTGGCAGCTTCTTTCAGCTCTCTTAATGGAGCAATATTGTCCAATATCCAGATGGATCTTCCGTGTGTACCGACCACCAAATCATTTTCATGAATCACCAGGTCACGAATGGAAGTAGCTGGCATGTTATTTCTAAGTGATTGCCAGTTAGCTCCATCATCGATAGAAAAATAGACTTCACGTTCGGTACCCGCATAGATCAATCCTGCTTTTTTAGGGTCTTCCCGTACCACGTTCACGGGACCGAAGGGATTCATGCCATTGTTGACCAGTTCCCATGTTTCGCCACCATCTCTTGTTTTATAAACATATGGTTTCATGTCATCCTTTCGAATTGCATTGATCGCGATATAAGCTACATCTTTATCAAAATGACCGGCATCAATTTGTGATACTTTATCCCAGGAGCTGATCTGAGGCGGTGTTACGTCCTCCCAGGTTTTTCCACCATCTCTTGTTACATGTACTTTCCCATCATCTGTACCAGCCCAGATAAGGTTCACATCCAATGAGGAAGGGGCTAAAGCGTAGATGACCGCTCTTCGTGCCATGGACTCCATTTCTTTTGCCTTGTATTTGCCAACACTAGCAGGTACTTCAGGCTGTTCGTAAGTTAGGTCCGGGCTGATGATTTCCCAGTTTTGACCTTCGTCTAGCGTTTTCCACAGCACGTTCGTGGCAAAGAGCAGCATGTTATTATCTGCCGGATGAAACATCAATGGCATGGTTCTGACAAATCGATATTTTCCAGACCTCACAGCTTCAGGCGCAATATTCTGTGTTTGTCCTGTTCGTTTATCAAACCGTGTCACCCTGCCACCATAAATGATGTTAGGGTCTTTTGGATCGGCCGCTACATAGGCATATTCGTCGGCACCCGCGCCCATGAATTCTCTAAAACTGATCTGACCGCCATTTCCTCGACTGGCCACCCCGATGGCTCCACTCTCTTGCTGGCCACCATATACCCAGTAGGGGAATTGGTTATCGGTACTCACATGATAAAGCTGGCTCGTTGGTTGATTGTACCATGAACTCCATGTCCGTCCTCCGTTTACGGTGACTACCGCACCTTGGTCAGCAACAAAAAGCATGATATCCGGATTGATTGGGTTGATCCAGATTCTATGATAATCATCTCCTCCAGGAGCGCCTTTGAGCGACATCCAAGATTTACCACCGTCATCAGAAGTATAGGAAGCGATGTTTCCTACATATACCTTGTCCGAATTTCTAGGATGTACCCTGATCTCCGCAAAGTCTCCACCTCGTCCCCATAGTCGGTAATCTCCATGAATGAAGCTCCAAGACTCTCCAGCATCCGTACTCTTGTAAATTCCACCCTTTTCGTTCGCTTGGACAGTGGCATAGATTACGTTGGAATTACTTTTGGAAATGCCAACACCAATTCGTCCCAAGCCCTGATCAAAAGTTGGTAATCCTTTGGTTAGTTTCTTCCATGTTTCACCACCATCTGTGGACTTGTAAAGGCCACTATTAGGACCTGAGAATTTCGCATTTTCCCAGGGCCCTTCCTGATGTTCCCACATATCCGCATAGATGATGTCCGGGTTGTTGGGGTCAAACTCAACCTGGATCGCACCCGTGTATCGGTCGATGTAAAGAACTTTATCCCAATTTTTACCTCCGTCTTTTGTTCTAAAAACACCGCGCTGTTCATTGGAGCCGTACGGATGACCCAATCCTGCTACAAATACGATATTAGGATCACTTGGATGAACGATCAATCTTCCTACCTGCTGTACATCATCCAGGCCTATGTGGTTCCAGTTTTTCCCTCCGTCAATGCTTTTGAAAATTCCGTCACCTACACCAAGATCGGGTCGATGGAGCCCTTCGCCTGTTCCGACGTAGATCACATTTGGATTGGATTCTGAAACACCCAGGTCGCCAACGGAGCCTGTGGGAGCACTATCGAAAATAGGGTCCCAGGTACGCCCGTAATCATCTGTTTTCCAGACACCACCGTTATTCACACCTATGTAAAATACATTTGGTTGCGAAGGAACACCAACACCACCTACGGTCCGGCTGGCTCGAAAGGGACCGATCATTCGGTATTCCAAGTTTTGGTAATCAGTCGGCTGAATTTCTTGCGAAAATAGGGTAGTGGACCCTATGACAAATAAGGACAATAAATAGCAAGGGAATTGAAGAAAGCGTTTCATGTTTCTGGTTTTCGTTAAGAGAGCTTTGAAGTTAAACATCAAATCCATAAAGTCGTATTATGTGTATCCTATTTTCGATTCAAGCAATCCATCAAAACATCCCATGCTCAAAATTTTTGGATATATAATAGTATGTTGTCTTGCCTTCCTAGTTCAAGGTCAACCTGATATCAATTACTCTTTGAGTGTAAAGTCAGAATATTTAAAAAGTGGAGAAAATGTCCTGGTTTACCTACCAAAAACATACCATGAAGGAAACAGAAAGTATCCTGTTTTGTACATACTGGATGGTCAGTGGTATTTCCTGAACGGGGTTGCTATACAAGAAACGCTACGCGGAGATGGTTTGATGCCTGAAATGATTGTAATTGGGGTGGACTACAAATCACGCAAGTATCACGATAGCCTTCATTTTAATCACCGAGAAGCTTTGAGCAAATACATACAAGAGGAACTTACCTCATTTGTTGATCAGAACTACAGAACCAATGAAGAACGTATCATCTTTGGTTGGGAAAACCCTTCATTCATGGTTTGTGATTTTCTCTTCCAGGAAAATCCAAGGTTTTCTGGTTTTATAGCATCTAATGGAGGCTATGTTGAGGAGGCTATGCTACAGGCATTTCAAGCCTACAAGGGAAAGGAACTTTATTTCTTTTTAGCTAATTCCAAAAAAGACATTTACACCATAAAGTCTTCCAATGAACTTGCTGAAAAGTTGAGTGCTAGTGAACCCGATAATTTAAAGTGGAAGTATGCAAGTTTCAATAATGAAACGCATGAATCATTAGCCTATATTTCACTTTACCAGGGGCTAAGGTTTTACTATCACAACTATGCATCACGAGTATTTAGCGGGACCAAAGAATTTCACGATGAGGGCGGACTAGAAGCACTTAAAAACTACTTTAAGGAGCGAAGTGAGCGATTTGGCACAGACCCTGAAATTGATGCATCAACTAAAAACAGCCTGATTTGGTTAGCTTGGAAACATGATGACTTTGCATCGTTCAATCTTTTTGTGACAGAATTCGAAGAAGTGTTATCAACCAGAAGATATGCGTCTGCTTACTGGCAAAACCGTCTCGGTCAATTCTGTTTGAAAAATGGCGATACAACACATGCGATTGAATATTTCGAACGAGGAATCAATGAGTACCCAGACCCTAAGTATTTAGAAGTAATGCATGCAGGTCTTGGAAGTTCTTATTCGCAGATAAGTGATAAATCAAAAGCTAAAGCTCACTACAAAGAAGCCATTAAACTTGCCAAGGAGAGTAACAACAAGGAAAAGCTTAAAGAGTATCAAACAAAATTGAAGGGCCTTTGAGTTTTATCTGGATCTAATAGTTCAAATTAAAACCTCACAGTCTAAACTAAGAACCGACCTTACAAGGAAAAGGGTCACTTTTTTTGTTGAGGAATTAACTATCTTCCAATTCATTTATCAACCTAAAATTCAATGACAAGATTACTCAGTTTCTCACTGCTTATTTTCCTCATTGTTTTCACAACCGAAGGACAAAGAAGGAAATCAAAATCTCAGGCTAACACGCTTAAATATGATCAAACACTTTATGAAGGAATTCAATGGCGATCAATCGGTCCCTATCGAGGTGGTCGGGCTGGAACAGTCGCAGGCGTAATAGGAAATGACAACCTGTACTACATGGGAACTGCAGGTGGTGGCGTCTGGAAAACGGAAGATGCTGGAAATTCATGGACCTGTATCTCTGATGGCTTCTTTGGTGGTTCTATTGGAGCTGTCGCGGTTTCCGATTCGGATCCAAACGTTATTTACGTGGGTGAGGGAGAACAAACGCTCAGAGGAAATGTTTCCTCAGGAAGAGGAGTTTGGCGTTCCACGGACGCAGGAGATACCTGGCAATTCCTGGGCTTGGATGAATCAGAGCACATTGCTCGCATAAGGATTCATCCGTCGAACCCGGACATTGTTTATGTAGCGGCTATAGGTAATCTATGGAAACCGAATACACAACGTGGGGTTTTTAGATCCACGGATGGCGGCAAGAGCTGGGAAAAGATTTTATACGTCAGCGATAAAGCCGGAGCAGGGGATTTAATACTTGATCCCAACAATCCACGTATCATGTATGCTGCTACTTGGCAAATGAAAAGAAGTGGCTATCGCATGGATAGCGGCGGACCAGATAGTAAATTATTCGTGAGTAAAGATGGCGGAGATAGCTGGACGGACATTACTAAAAATGAAGGTCTACCCGAGGGTCCTTGGGGAATTGCGGGTATTGCTGTTTCTCCAGTTAACTCCAAAAGAATCTGGACCATCATTGAAGCAGAACAGGGTGGAGTTTACCGTTCAGATGATGGAGCAAAAACATGGAAAAAGGTAAATCAAAACAGGGCGCTTCGTCAAAGAGCATGGTACTACAGCCGTATCACCGCTGATACGCAGAATGAAGACGTGGTTTATGTGATGAACGTGAGCTATGGAGTTTCAAGAGATGGTGGAAAAACATTTGAATTGAAAAATGCACCACATGGAGATCATCATGACTTGTGGATAGATCCGAATAACAATCAGCGAATGGTTATTGCTGATGATGGCGGAGCACAAGTGTCTAATGATGGCGGAGAAAACTGGACTACCTATTATAATCAGCCAACTGCACAATTCTATCGGGTCACGACTGATGATGTATTTCCCTATCGCATTTATGGTGCTCAACAAGATAATAGCTCAGTAAGAATACAGCATAGAAGTTCAGGTGGAAGCATCACAGAAAGGCATTGGGAACCTTCAGCAGGTGGGGAGAGCGCACACCTGGCACCAG
This sequence comes from Cyclobacteriaceae bacterium, assembly GCA_028284125.1. Classification (GTDB taxonomy): domain Bacteria; phylum Bacteroidota; class Bacteroidia; order Cytophagales; family Cyclobacteriaceae; genus Ekhidna. The sequence goes on along the minus strand of JANQSI010000009.1, from coordinate 503,816 downwards.
ACCCCAAAAATCCCGACGTGGTTTATGGTGGGACTTACAAAGGTTACATGATGCGATTGGATCATTCCACAGGTCAGGTAAGATCCACCAACGTATGGCCAGATAATCCAGCGGGTTCAGGAGTTGAAGTCATGAAGTATCGGTTCAATTGGAATTTCCCGGTTTTTTTCAGCCCTCACGACCCAAACAAATTGTATGCTGGGTCTAATTTTTTACATATGACTACCAATGAAGGTCAATCGTGGGAAGTGATTTCTCCTGACTTGACTAGGGGTGAACCCGAAACGCTGCTGTCTTCCGGAGGTCCGATTACTCAAGACAATACTGGTGTTGAATTCTACGGAAACATTTTCGCAGGGGAAGAATCGGAACAGGAAGAGGGAGTAATTTGGGTTGGTAGCGATGATGGATTGGTTCATGTGACACGAGACGGAGGAAAAACATGGAAAAATGTGACGCCACCAATGTCTCCAAAGCAAAACATGATCAATTGTATTGATGTGAATCCGCACAAAAATGGTGGAGCCTACGTGGCAGCCACTTCATACAAGTTTGGAGATTATACGCCTTACCTCTACAAGACTGATGATTATGGAGAAACCTGGAAACTGATTACCACTGGAATAAAGTCTACCGACTATACAAGGGCTATTCGATCTGATTTAACTCGATCAGGGCTTTTGTACGCTGGAACTGAGTGGGGAATGTACGTTTCATTTGATGATGGTGAGTCGTGGCAACCGTTCCAGCTTAATCTGCCGATTGTTAGTATTCGAGATTTACACGTGAAAGACAATAACCTGATAGCTGCAACTCATGGTAGAAGTTTCTGGTTAATTGACGATCTGACACCATTGCATCAACTCTCGGATGAGATCGTGGCTTCCAATCATTATCTCTACAAGCCAAAAGATAGCTATCGTATGCAAGGCGGAGGAAGAAGAGGGGGAGGATCAGTTGGGCAGAACCATCCAAATGGTGTGATATTCAATTTTTACCTGAAAAACCTAGAGGATAAAGATGCGGTCTCGTTACACATCATGGAAATGGATGGAGACACTATCCAGTCTTTTAGCAACAAAGCCAAGGAAAGAAAAAGTAAACTCAAAGCAAAAGCAGGTGGAAACACCTTTGTTTGGGATATGCGATATCCTGGTTTCACGGAGTTTGATGGTATGATTTTGTATAGTTCGCCAAACAGAGGCCCGAAGGCTATTCCTGGAACATACAAAGCCACTTTAACTGTAAATGGTCAAGCTGTTTCTCAAGAATTCAATATTATCAAAGATCCAAGGCTTCCTAATTCTGCGGAAGATTACCAAAAGCAATTTAATTTCTTAATCAGTGTGAGAGACAAGGTTACTGAGGCTCATGAAGCAATTATTAAGATCAGAAAGACGCGCAAGGACATGGAATACATCAAAGATAAAGCTGGCGAAAAACCAGCTGGTCAGGAAGTGATTGACATGGCCAATGAGTTGGATGAAATGATGAAGGTGATCGAGAATAATATTCATATGACCAAAAATCAGAGTTATCAGGATCCATTGAATTTTGGGATACGAATCAACAATCGAATTGCTTTCCTTATGGCCGATCAACAAAGGGGTGATTATCCACCTACGGATCAGGCGATTGAATTCAGGGATGAAGTTTTCAAGGAACTTGATAAAGAGGTCAGTGATTTAGATCGACTGCTTAATGATAAAATTCCAGCGCTAAGTCAAAAATTGTCTGAGTTAGGAATTAAAATGATGCAGTAGGATTGGTAATAACTGAACTATGATTCAGGGAATTGCTGAATATTAAGAAAATGTGAAATTCTGCGATAGATGAATCAAAAGCTATTTCTTAGTTTTCATTTGATATAAATTGGATGTGAATTAGATTTTTCATTGCTCATCATGAAGCTATTCCATCAAGTCTTTCTATCCTTAATGGTCATTTTGACTATCTCATGTTCTGGTCCAAAAGACTATGACATTGTTTATACCTGGTCTCCCGTTTCGATCAGTTCTGATATCGAGGACTCGGAGAATATAGAAAAAATCATAGCCCCATATCGAAGCACTTTGGATTCTATCATGGATGAGGTGATTGGCTATGCCGCTCATGATTTAACAACCAGGGGACAATACGAATCCACACTTGGTACGTTTGTGACAAAGCTTTCATTGGATCAATCCATTTCGTTTTTCGAAAGAGAAGTAGATGCGGCAATTATGAACCATCATGGTGGGCTAAGAGCTCCTATCAATGAAGGGCCTATCACATTAGGTGAGGTATTTCAAGTAATGCCGTTTGAAAACGAAATAGTTCTGCTGGAGATCTCTGGTAATGAATTAGTTGAAGTGATAAAATACATCGGAGAAACAGGCAGGAGTATGATATGGCCGGTGAGCTTTCATGTGTCCAGTTCTGGAATTGAAAACATTCGATTAGATGGTAAGGAAATTGAGTCCGAAAAAAGCTATGTCCTATCAATTAGTGATTATTTAGCTAATGGAGGCAGTGGATTTCACATGCTAACATCCTTGAAGAGACTCGATGTTACTCCGATAAAATTAAGAGACATGATTGTGAAAGAAATCAGAGATCGGACTGCTAGAGGTGATTCGATAAGAACTGATGTTTCAAACTTCATAACAACCTCAGACTAATGAAAAGAAGAGAATTCCTAATTCGATCAGTTGCAGCATCTGCTTCATTGGCAGTATCTCCATTAATTCTGAGCAGTTGCAAATCAGATATAAGCGGAAAGAAACTAACGATTCTTCACACCAATGACATGCATTCTCATATTGACCCTTTTGAGGAAGGTCGCTATAAAGGGCTAGGAGGGATGTCTGCTCGAGCGAGTGCAATCAAAAAGGTACGATCAACAGAAGACAACCTTTTGCTTCTTGATGTTGGAGATGTTTTTCAGGGAACACCTTACTTCAACATGTTTGGTGGAGAACTGGAATTGAAACTGATGAGTGAAATGAGGTATGATGCTACCACGGTTGGCAATCATGAGTTTGACAATGGGTTAGATGGACTGAAATATGCCATGCAGTTCGCAAATTTTCCATATTTAAGTGCGAATTACGATTTTTCAAAAAACACCATTGCTGGAAATGTCCAACCTTATAAAATCTTCAACAAAGGTGGAATTAGGGTAGGTGTCTTTGGATTGGGCATTGAGTTGGAGGGCTTGGTAAACTCATCCATGTATGGCAACACCATCTACAGAGATCCGATAGCTATCGCCAAAGAAATGGTGCAAGAACTCAGTGCAAAAAAATGTGATTTGATCATTTGTCTGTCTCATTTGGGTTACGATTATGGAGAGTCTGAAACACCTTCGGATAAAAGGTTAGCACAAGAAGTGAGTGAGATCGATGTTATTTTAGGTGGACATACCCACACCTTCATGGAAGAGCCGCTGCTCCTGACAAATAGCGAAGGCTTTATAACAACCATTAACCAGGTAGGATGGGCTGGAATTAATCTCGGTAGGATAGATGTTGCATTTACTCAAAAAGGTAAAGGAGTAATTGCTTTCAAGCCGGTTCCAGTTACCAATGAAGTTTAATTAGAAACTCCCGCTCAAACTTCATTCATTTCTATCTGACGCAACTTGTTCATTTTCTCAATCAGATCTCCGGTAATAGCGACTACTGCAGGTTTTGGGATTCCATCTTGATCAAAGGGCCATTTGCTAGTAGGATTTTCCAGGTCGGTCGTTTGTTCACCGGGGTGTTGAACACTCAAGAAAAGCGTTTTCCCATCTGGTGAAAACCAGGGACCTGTAAGCTCAGCATCACGTGGAGCAGAAGCTACTCTTATTACTTTTCCCTCATCCTTGCCATAACGTGGAACCACAAAAAGACTGTTGTTTTTAAACGGCATGTATGGTCCATCTTCTTTGTTCATGGAACTTCCGGACATATCCGAAGTAATCCAAAGATTCCCTGATAAGTCGAAAGCAAGGTTGTCCGGACAGGAGAATCCGGTTTCTTCTCCGCCAGCTAAATAAGTAGAGGCATTGAACGTCAAAGAATCAAATGCCCCATTGGTTTCTTCGACCTTCAAAATCGATCCATGGTGATCATTCTTGCCTTTATTGTTAGTAAGTGAAACCAATACATTTCCAGTAATGGGATCTATCTCAATATCTTCTGGTCTGTTGAGTTCTGTTGCACCCAAAAGCTTGGCAGCTTCGCGAACTCTGATGAGTACTTCAGTTTGATCTTTGAATTTTTCCTGCAAAACAGGTTGACTTTCCCAATCTAATGAGAGCCATTTCCCGTTGATGGTATCTGCTACGTAAAGCGTTCCTTCTTTAAGTGAGCCAGAAGTGGAAGAAACGAACTTATACAAATGTTCATCTGCTTTGTCATCACCTGAATAAGCTACAATTCGTTTGTCTTCCAATTCGTACAAGGTACAGCACTCATGTGCAAACCTGCCCAGTGCGATATGCTTTTGAGCTGATCCGCTTTTTGGATCAATTTCAACGACCCATCCGTAATGTTCGGGCGGGTAGTCATAAAAGTTTTCCCAACCGTAAAGGCCTGGAACTTTAGTAGCTATATTATTTTCATCATATACAGTATCGCCGAAGCAGCTTTGGTAGTTTTCCTCGCAGGTTAAGAAAGTATTCCAAGGAGTAATTCCACCTGAACAATTGCTATGTGTACCAAATACGGTTGATTTTCCTTCTATTGGAGTATCCCAGTTAAGTTGGATAGGAGTTTTCGCAGTGAGTCGCCTGTTGTGAGGATCATTTTTGACCACCTTCCAATTTCCGTTCTCTTGTCTCACTCGAATGATACTACCTCCGACGACATACATTTCCTTATCTACTTGCTCGATTGTGCGGTGCTCTTTTGGATTATCGTATTTTCTGGCATCAAAATCTGACACAAAAAGTGGATTCATGTACTCGTGATTAACCCATAGTAGTCCGTCTGTCGGATCACTTTCATCAAGCGGAATGAAACAGGTGAAATCGTTATTAAATCCAAAACTATCTTCATCCGTAATTGGATCACCCCACCTAATTATCGTGTGGTAATCCAATCCATTCGAAAGAAGTAAATCGTCTTGGTCCGATGGCTGCAAACCTTCGACTATTAAATCTTTTAATCTTTTGAGCGCTTCCTCATCTCCCTGCCTAAAGGAGTCAGAAGGAGTTGTTGTATTGCCACAACTAGTTAAGAAGGGAGGTATTGCAGCCGCACCAAGACCGGCTTTACCTAAAAATGAAATGAATTTTCTTCGACCGTACATGTATGATTACGTAGTTCGTTAATGTGGAAACAATATACACCATTCGTGTATATCAAGTGAAGTAAAAAAACCTTCTTGATTTAAACTTAACATTACTTTGAGATTCGTTTGTTTTTTGGGTTACGGGATGTTCAGAATTAGACACGAGTCTGTTTGGAACTAGATCAAATCAAAAAAAGTCATCTCAAAAAGATGACTATTCCTAACGTAGAAAAGTTATTTCTTACTTGATTACTACTTCGGCAATGTCTCTGTGCATAGATAAAGTGAAGCCACCAGACCTAGAACCTTTTCCCCAAGTGTTAGTTAGTGCAACAACTATCAAATTGTGATCTGGCCAAATTGTGAGGCCGGCTTGATATGCCTCGCTTGCGCCAGTTGCATGAAGAACAGTTCTTTCACTATGATCAGTAGATACGCTCCATCCGAAAGTAGTGCGTGGTTCTTCAGATGTATCCAGAATTTTATCAAGAACCACACGGTCTTTTATGAGGTTTCGTCCGTATTTAACCAAATCTTTAGAGGTGGAGACAAGATTCCCACCTCCAGGATTATAACTAAAATTTAATCGACGTGCTTCAAAAGGCTCTTCATCTGAGGAAGAGCCCAAGTGTGGTAGGAAGTATCCATAACTAGTTGCAAGTTCCTCAACAGCATAGCGCCAATCTGGAACCTCAGTATTATTCATTTCAAGAGGTTCGAAAATCGTCTTTCTTTGATATTCTGCGAATGAATCACCAGTAACTTCTTCTATAATTGATGCCAGCACGGCATAGCCAAAACTACTATAACGTTCTCTGCTCCCAGGTGAAGCAATCAATGTATCATTCATGAATTTTTGCATGGCATCAGTCGCGGTAACATAATTTGTATCAAAGAAATGACTGTTGGCTAATTCTCCTCTCCTGTAATGACGTATGCCGCTTCGATGTTGGATTAGAAGCCGGGATGTAATTTGTGAACCAGGGTTTTTGGGAAAATTTTTAAGATAGGTGGAAATCGGAATGTCGAGATTTATTTTCCCTTCGTTTGCCAATTTTAAAATTGTTAATCCTGTCAGATTTTTCGTAATACTGGCAATAAAGAATTTGGTTTTTTCATTGACTGGAGTTGACAAAGCCATATTGGCGTAGCCCCACGACTGATTGAGAATCCATTCCCCATTATACCATATTGCTGCCTGAGTACCCACCAGACCTTGCTCTTCGATAACTGCTTCGATGATACTTTTTGCTTGGCTTGAAATGGAGTTGTCATTCTTTTGGGCGTTGACTGAAGACGTAATCAATCCTATAAAAATGAAATGGAGTACTTTGATTAGGTAATTCATATGTTTCGTATTTGTAGAATACGATTATGAACGTGAACCTAATTTATATGTTTCGTATTTGTAAAAAATGATTAAAAGTTACGAGTCTGCCATATCAAAAAAAACTGTTTGCAGAAACGATTATGCTTAGAATTTTTTTATCAAATCAAGAGGGGTAGGCCCTGTTGTCTCTAGGTATCCATGATCTGGATGATTTGCGGAGGAAAAGATTAAAAAAAATAGCCATCGCTTGATGGCCATTTTGAAATCAATCTATTAACTAATTGTTAAAGATGCAATAATATTGCATTTGAGTATTATATGCAACATTGCTGCATTTATAATTTGATGAATGATTGTTATGAGAAATTACAAATTGTGAATAAATCATGGAGGCTAAATACCAGGTACCTGTTATTTTGATTTACTTCAACACTCGGCAATAGTTATGCGCATTTTGCGCAAATCCCATCTACAATTAGATTAACACCTTGCACTTTGTATCCAGAAGGGACAAGTACGTTTGATACAACTTCTTCATCCAAACATTCTATTTGTCCACAATTGGTACAGTTAAAATGAATGTGATTGTGCTTATGATGATTTGGAGAGCAAGTTTCATGACAAAGTCCGTACGTAGCTATTCCACTTGAATTTGGTATTTTGTGGAGAATTCCTGAGTCGAGGAAACTATTAAGTGTTCTGTAAAGTGTCACTCGATCATACTGTTTGAATTGATGTTCAAGATCACCTTGGGATAGCGCATTTTTCTCATCTAAAAAAAACTGCATGACGTCAAGTCGACAGTTAGTAATTCGAAGGTCGTGTGACTTAAGTATTTCCTTCAATTGATTGGAATCTGTCATGTGGCAAAAATATATAAATGCAACTGACTTGCATATTAATTTTCGTGTCAAAGTAAATTCTAGATTAAGTGTGACTAAACTCTTTTTTTGCTACAAAATGCTAGTTATAATCTATTACTAATATGGCTTATCGATCAAATTTGCTTCTAGCAGCAAAAAAAGTAGCTTTTATCGAATAGTAATTAACAAGGTGAGCATCATTTACTAATTTTCCGATAGAATTAGAGTTACCAGCTAATATGCCAAGATTACTGTTCTTATTTGTAGGAATTTTACACTTCAATTTCCTGTTCGCTCAAACTGGACCAGGTGGGGTTGAAGACTATACATCAGCATCTAACCTTAAGCTATGGGTGTCTGCAGACAGCCTTACGGGTTTGAGTGATAATGACGAAGTATCCGCATGGCCAGATATCTCAGCTGAGATGAACGACGGATCGCAGGGTACAAGCTCACTTCGACCCCTTTACGACCTCACTAACACAGCTAATGGTAGACCAACACTTAGTTTCGACGGTGGAGACTTTATAGATTTTCCAAGTCCAGGAATTGGTGCGACCAGTTCCTTTGATTATTTCATTGTTTTAAGAGCGAACTCATTTGCCACAGGAGGTGTAGCTGCTGGAGGTGGGGATTATATTTTAGATAGGACGTCTGGATCAACCCCATTGGTTTCATTAAAGGCGAGCACTGGAGGATTTTTTGGATTTCAAAAAAGAGCTGATAATAGTACTGGATTGGGAGGTCCAGTATCCACAACAGGGATCTCCACCACCGATTTTCAACTTGTTTCTTTTGGTAGAAACGCAGGTACTGAATTCACCATTCATGTAGATGGAACGGAAGAAGACAATGCAGCTGATGGCTCAAACCTGACACCACCAGTACCACGTTTGGGTCGACATGCGACAAATGCGAATGATGGTCTTATTGGTAACATTGCTGAGTTCATCATCTTCGATAAATATCTGAATTCAGCCGAGAGAATATTAATCAACAACTACCTCGGAGCAAAGTATGGAGTCACTGTCTCAAATGATTTGTTTTCGTTCGAAGGAACTCATGGAAATCAAGTAGCTGGTATTGGTCAGGCTTCTGATGGTTCGAATCAAACTTCGGCAAATTCATCCCTTGCTTTTCAAATCAGTGGAGCAACCGATCTTCAGAATGGAGAGTTCGCTTTAATTGGCCATGATGCTGGAGATATGACGGCTTGGTCTACTATTGAAATTCCAGCTGGTACTGGGAGTATTGAACGGCTGGCAAGGGAATGGGTAATAGACAAAAATGCTGGGGATTTAGGTGATATCACTTTCCAGGTTGATGCGAATGAACTGGCTAGTGCAACATACACAAATTATGTTTTATTGGTTGATGCAGATGGAGATTTCACGTCAGGTTCAACCATTTACCAATTAACAGATCAGGGTGGTGGGTTGCATTCGTTTGCTTTTTCAAATGCATTGATCCCAGATGGTTCTTATATTACGATTGGTAATATCAACCCGACTATTCAGTGGGCGACCGATTCTACTGGAGGATTTGAAACGGACACGAATCCATCCTTTTCTATCGCGTTGAACTATACACCAACGACGAACGTCACTGTCACGTACACAACTGCAGACGGTACTGCTACCACTGCAGGTTCAGATTACACGGGTATTAGTACAACTGCAACAATAAACTCTGGCACCAACTCGACAAGTGTTAATATCACAGTAAATGATGATGGCTCTACTGAAAACACCGAGGATTTCACAATTACATTAACTGCACCCTCAGACGGAAGTACCATCGGTATTCCGACCATAGAATACTCCATTCTTGATAACGATAATACAAGAAAAGCGAGCATGGTTGCTTCATCCGGATCCGGGGGAGAGGCAGCTGCTCCGAATGTTTTTGTAAGTGTCCAAATCAGCTCTGTGAATTTCAGTAATGATACAGATATAAGCTATCAAGTGACTGGTGGAACAGCAATTGAAAATACGGACTATACGATAGCTGGAGGAGGAGTTGTAACAATTCCTTCAGGGGCGACACAAAATTTCTTTACCATATCTATTACTGATGACGCATTTGAGGAATCAGATGAAACAATAGAAATAACCCTGTTCGATGTTTCTCCAGAAGCTAGTTTGTCTGAAGGTGGAGATATCACATTTACCTATACGATCAACAACGATGATAACGTTCCAACCGCTCAATTTTCAACTACCTCTACAACTGAAAGTGAAGCTACTACGGCTGGTGTGGTACAAGTTGATCTGAATGCTCCATCACTCGCTGATGTAACGCTAAATTATACAGTTGGAGGTTTGGCATTGGGAGGAAGCGTGGATCACAACTTGGCAGATGGATCATTGGTTATTTCTGCCGGAAATGTCAGTGGAAATTTCATTTTTAGCGTGGAAGATGATGATGTTCCTGAAAATACCGAAGATCTGATCATCACTTTGACAGGTGCTACTGGAGCTGCATTGGGAGCTAACACCGTTTTCACTTATAATATTACTGACAATGACCCATTTGGATCCACAGGACCAGGTGGTGTTGGAAGTTCAACTGTCAATAGAGCTTGGCTGAGAGTAGAAGATGGAGCGTCCAATTTGAATACAACAGTTGGAGGATCAACAAGTCCGACTACTGGAAACACCTTCCAGGAATGGGAGGATCTTTCCGGAAATGGTAATCACGCTTTTATTAACGGAACTTCACCAGATTATGTCAACACCGCTAATCAGCCAACATATACGGAAAACGATATCAATGGGAAAGGCACGGTGACTTTCACAGGTAATCAATGGATTGATGCTCCCGACCTGATGATTTCGAACAGTACCAGCGGGTATTCTTATTTTATGGTGACAGAAGTAAATACAGGAGCGGCTTCTGGTGGAATGTCAGATGGAGCTGGTGATTTTCTACTAGATAGAACTACTGCCACTCAAAATCTGGTCAGTCTAAAGGTTACTAACACAGATAAATATGGATTTCAAAAACGTACCGACGCTGGTAATGCACTAGGAGGTCCGGTCAGTACGAGCAGTATTAACTTTGATAATTATGAAATTATTAGCCTTTCCAGGCTCCGTATTGATGAAAACAATGCAGATTATTTCTTACATGTTGATGGAACGTTAGAAGATTCAGAAACTGGTAATCCAAATGAGGGAGAAACCACACCGCCAAACCCAAGGATTGGTAGACACGCAACTAATGAAAACAATGGATTACAAGGAGAAATTGCTGAATTCATCGTGTTCAGTTCTTACCTCAATGATACGAGGAGAATTATTGTCGAGAATTATTTAGGTGCCAGATACAATTTACCTATCGCTACAGATAGATATGCATATGAAGCTTCTTATGGAGAAGATGTTTCGGGATTCGGTCAAAATGGGACAGATAGTGACGATTTTCACTTAGAAGGTCAGTCAGCAGGAATAATGACAGCCAGCAACGCCTCGAGTTTGGATGATGGTGATTGGTTGTTGTTCGGACATGATGGAGGCGATGCTACTGCTTGGGCCACAGCAGGTAGGCCAGATGGTTCTTTTCAGCGAATTGCACGAACCTGGAGATTTGATGAAACTACTGCTGGAGACGGAGTTGGTACTGTGTCCTTAAGTTTTGAAACGATGGCTCTTCCTACACTTCCTTCAGGTTTTAGTACCTATTATCTGCTCAGAGATACCGATGGCGATTTTACAAGTGGTTCCGAGCAATTTGAATTATCGTTAAATGGAAGCGTTGCATCAATCGACAACTTCTCAATTGCTGATGGAGATTATATCACAGTTGCTGTTAGAAATGATATTTTAATAACGTTTGTTAGTCCAACTGTTACAGTGAGTGAATCCACTTCGCCACTTACTATTTCTGTCACACTTTCTCAGGCAGCTGGCACAAACGTAGACGTAGATTATGAAGTTACAGGAGGTGATGCTACAGGAACTGGTACGGATTACACACTTGCAAACGGAACTTTAAATTTTCTTACTGGTGACACTCCTCCAAATGATACACTTCAAACATTTGATATCACAATCACAACTGCTGATACCAATGTAGAATTGGATGAAACAATTGAGGTTACACTTAGAAATGCAGTATTTGGAGCTGTTGGAGCTGATTCAGTCCTAACCGTCACGATTCAAGATGATGATAACGATGGATTCTCAGGTCCGGGTGGAGTAGGAGATGATACAAATAATGCGCTTTGGATTCAGGCCTCAAAATTTGCTTTGAGTGATGGAGCCACTGTCACGGTAGATTGGGAGGATCAATCTGGAAATGACAGAGATTTAGTGGCAAATGGAGATCCCACTTTTAGATCAGGAGGTATTAATGGACAGCCATCTGTTGATTTGGATGGGGTTGGTGATTTCTTCTTGGATGCAGACGGAAACTATATGAACGGAAGTGCCGGCTTCAACATATTCACGGTCGTTCAATCAGATGACGCCTCTACCGATCGCGGATTGATCAACACAGAAACACCAGACGGAGGAGACGATCGGTTAGGTCTAAGATATGATGCAGGTGGTGCCTCTGGCGGAGGAACAAATGTTTTGAAAATAGCAGTAGACGCTACCGGAGGATCTACTCAATCAGAAACGGCAAATAATACTCAGACAACTGATCCTCAATTGATTTCATTCTCATGGTCCGGAGCTACGATAAGTACAAGATTTGATGGTTCTGATGATACGCCTACTTCCGCTGGCGGAAACGCTACCGGTACAGTGGAAAATTCGAACTTGGTTTATGTTGGTGCGGGACCTAAAGATGATCCACCGAGTACTGAAGGATGGGACGGTGATATAGGCGAAGTGATTTTTTACGACCAGTTACTTAATTCGACTCAAATAAATATTGTTGAAAATTACCTGGGAGCTAAGTTTCAAATTTTGACACTTGGCAATGATTTATATGCTCATCAATTATCTAATGGTCAAGGATTGGCAGGAATTGGTCGCGTTTCTTCAAGCGATTTCCATACTAAAGCTATGTCCGATAGCCTAATGGTGGTAAGCAATGCAAGTGATCTGGAAGATGGTGAATATTTCTTATTTGCTCACAATGATGGAGATGCTAGTTCATGGGGCACTTCTGAGGTTCCGGGCACTAATTTCAGTCGACTTGCTCGCGAATGGCGGGTTGACGAAACTGGTGGTGATGGAGATGTTGGTAGTTTACTAGTGGGATTATTGTCTACGAATTTGGCAGCTAATCCAGCTGGTCAGGATCAGTTCGCTATGCTGACTGATGCTGATGGAGATTTTTCAACTGGAGCAACAGTAACACCACTTCAGTTAAATGGATCAACATACGAGACCACTTCCAACTTCAATATCGCAGACGATAATTATGTCACATTTGGCGTATTTGAATCATTCACAGGATACTCAGATACAACCGCACTTGTTTCTGAAACGGTCGGTGCTATTAATCTTCCAGTTGAACTTAATTATCCGGTAGTTTCAGATGTAACCATCAATTATCAAATCGATTTGGCAAATACTACAGCGACAGCCGTAGATGATTATGATTTGGTCAATGGTTCCATTGTAATACCTGCTGGCAGTTCAAGTGGTAATATTACTTTCAACGTAGTTGACGACATGGTTTCTGAAGTAACAGATACTTTGGTTGTTCAGCTGACATCCGTTGATCTGGGATCGCTAACTACAGATGATAATTACTGGTTAATCATCAATGATGATGACAATGTGGTTGATATCGATTTTACAATTGCTTCGTCAAGTGGTCTGGAAAGTGTAAGTCCAGCAAATATTTTCATTCGATTGAATCAAACATCAGGAACAAATACAGATGTTGTTTATACAGTCAGTGGAGGAACAGCTTCAGATCCAGAGGATTTCTCATTAGCCAGTGGAACTGCGACAATCACAGCTGGTGATTTAACTACTAATTTGGCTATACCGATTCAGGATGATGTTTTAGCTGAAATTGATGAGACCATTGAAATAACACTGACATCACCTACGAATGGTAATCTTGGGGCGAATATCATGCACACTTATACGATCCAGGATGACGATGATGATTTAACAGTAGAATTTTCCAATACAGAAGTAGGGGCCGCCGAATCTGCGGGCACTGCAAATGTTGAAGTAGTTCTCTCCTCAGTAGCAGGATCTACGCTAACTGTAAATTACCAGATAAATGCCGGAACCGCTACTGGTGGCGGAGTTGATTATACCTTAAGCAATGGAAGTATTGATTTTACCGCAGGAGAAGACCGTGAGGTGATTGTTGTGACGTTGGATGATGATGTCCTAGTGGAGGGAGCTGAGTCATTTGACATTGAATTAACGACTGTCAGTTCCGGTCTTGTATTAGGAACGAATACCACAACAACTTTCACAATAGTTGATAACGATAATGATGGATTTGTTGGCCCTGGTGGAGTTGGAAACTCAACAAATAACTTGTTATGGATACGAGCAGATCAGTATTCTCTTTCAGATGGAGCGACTGTCACTACCGATTGGATTGATCAATCGGGAAATAACTTTGATTTAGCCGTAGTTGGCGATCCAACCTATCGATCTGCCGGTATTAATTCTCAGCCATCCATCGATTTTGATGGGGCTGGAGATCACTTTCTGGATGCGGACGGAAATTATCTGAATGGGTCTAGTGCCTACACAATGATTACCGTCGTTCAATCCAATAATGCGTCTACAGATCGTGGGTTTTTTGATACCACTACTCCAAATGATGGTGATGATGTCTTGGCCTTTAGATATGACGCAGGAGGTGCTGATGGAGGCGGGACAAGCGTGACCAAATCAGGGATTGATGCTACAGGAGGATCCACAAGAATAGAATCTTCTAATAATAGTCAATCGACATCACCTCAACTTATCTTAAGTACCTGGTCTGGCACCACAATAAGCAACCGATTCAACGGAGCAGATGATACTCCTACTTCTGCTGGTGGAAATGCATCCGGAACAATTGAGAACTCTGATATGATTTATGTGGGAGCAGGTCCAAAAGATAATACATTGGCTTCCGAAGGCTGGGATGGAGACATTGGTGAATTCATCTTGTACAATTCATCACTAAATAGTACCCAAATCAATATTGTAGAAAACTATGTGGCTAACAAATTTGGAATCACAATTCCAAACGACTACTTCGCATTCCAATCTTCCTTTGGATCTGACTTAGCAGGGTTTGGTCAAGAGAGCTCTTCTGACTTACATACGGGAGCCCAATCTGCTGGTATTCTGACTATTAGCAACGGATCAAGTATTAATGATGGAGACTATGCATTTTTTGGCCATGATAACACAACTATAGCTTCATGGAGTGCAACAGACGCTCCCTCCAACATGCAGCGACTGACACGAAGGTGGCGAATCGATTACGATCAGACAGGAGACGGTGATATTGGAGTGGTAGCAGTAGAAGTTTTAGACACAAGTCTTCCATCAACTCCTGCTGGTTTTGATGATTTCTTTCTTTTAGTCGATGCTGACGGAAACTTTGCCACTGCAGCTACAGCCTATCCGTTAACGGATAATGGGGATAATACCCATTCGGCAACTGGAGTTACTATAGCCGATGATGACTTCATTGCAATTGCTGTTGGTGCTCAACTTGTTCAGTTTACATTGGCAAATTCATCTGTAGGAGAAGAAAATGGAGCAGCAATTATTGAATTGTCATCTACCTTCAATGCGTCAGATAGTATTAAGGTCAACTATTCGGTCAATCTCGGCACTTCAACTGCAACTGGGAGTGGAACAGATTATACCCTGGCCGATGGGCAGCTAGTAATAACTCCTGGAAATAATACCGTTAATCTAACAGTTCCAGTGGTAAATGATTCGGATAGTGAGAGTGAAGAAACGGTTATTATTGAACTTGGTGTTGTTGAAAATGCGACACTTGGCACGAATGATACACACACGTTAGCAATTAGTGATGACGATAACCTACGAACCATTTCTTTCAGTGCAATAGCGACATCATTGGATGAAAGTGAGGATTCTACCGCATTCATCGTCCAGAACAACTTCGTTGATAACTCAAATCCGACCACTGTTGATTATACGTTGAGTGGTACGGCTACAAATGGAAACATTGATTACTTGATTACACCAGCCGCTGGTACATTAACGATTCCGGCAACTCAAACGACAGATACCCTTTTCATTTTCATTAATGAGGATATTCTCGACGAAGAGGATGAGACTATTATTGTTACACTCTCTAATTCAGCTAATGCAAGTCTTGGAACCAATTCAATTGCGACTCACACCATTCAGGATAATGACAATGCTCCAACTGCTCAATTCTCGAACGCGACAACTGCTAGCTCTGAGGCAATCAACCCAGGATCAATTGAGGTAAGTCTTTCTTCCTTCTCTGGAAATGATGTTACAGTAACTTTTACGGTAGCGGCTGGGACTGCTACCTCGGGAATTGATTACGTGCTCGCTAATGGAAGTTTAATAATTCCTGCGGGATCATTGACAGGCGAAATATTGCCAGCCATCCTTCAGGATTCTGATATTGAGGGTACAGAAAATTTCACCGTTACCTTGACAGGAGCTACCAATGCGACGCTGGGAACTACAACAATGAACACTTTCACGATCGTAGATGATGACAATGAAGGATTTACAGGTCCTGGTGGAGTTGGAAATAGCAGCAATAATGTTCTTTGGTTAAGAACAGACACTGGTGTTTTGAATGGATCCAGTATGGACGCATCTGAAGGTGAAAATGTGGTTGTTTGGGAAGATCAATCAGGGAATGGAAATGATTTCACTATTACCTCTGGAGACAACCCGGTTTACAGGGCAGCTGGTATTAACAGTATTTCATCCATAGAATTTGATGGAGCAAATGATTTCATGGAAGATGCTGACGGGGAAAGCTACATCAACGGTAGTGGATCAATCACCTTTTTCACGATTATTCAATCTGATTTCGACGATGGCACTGATGGCGGCTGGTTTTTAACCAGAGCTCCTGTAACTGCTGGAGATGACGTACTTGGAATAAGATACGATAATGGAGGTGCCAGTGGTGGTCAGGACAATGTCCTTAAAGCAACTATTTCTGCAACACCTGGTAATCAATCCATAGAAACTTCTGCCAATTCACAAACTACCAATCCTCAGTTGGTCACTTATTCATGGACTTCAGGAAATGATATCGACATCTATTTAGACGGAACCCAAGA
This sequence comes from Cyclobacteriaceae bacterium, assembly GCA_028284125.1. Taxonomy (GTDB): domain Bacteria; phylum Bacteroidota; class Bacteroidia; order Cytophagales; family Cyclobacteriaceae; genus Ekhidna. The sequence continues at coordinate 487,129 of JANQSI010000009.1, read as the reverse complement.
AACTCTATCCTTTGCAGGAACTACGAGATCCGGATCCGCTAACGATGCGACAACTGTGGTTGTAGGAAAAGGACCTTTAGATGATCAGGCAACAGAAGGATGGGACGGAGATGTTGGAGAGTTAATACTTTTTAATCAGACCATTAATGAGACACAGCGAATCGTAGTTGAGAATTATCTATCCTCAAAATATGCTTTGACTACAGCGAACGATTTCTACTCCTATGATGCCTCAAGTACCTATGGGAATGATGTCGCAGGAATTGGACAGTTTGGAGCAAGTGATTCACACACTAAAGCCCAATCATCTGGAGTGCTAAGTGCAAGTAACGGAACGGATATTCAAACCGGAGAGTATTTGTTTTTTGGCCATGACAATGCGGACACTACGGCTTGGGTCTCGACAGAAGCACCAAGCGGTGGCTCCAACGTGAGAAGGTTAGCGAGAGAATGGAGGGTAGATGAAACAGGAGATGTAGGAACTATTACACTTGGCATTACTACGACGAATATTCCGGATGTACCTGTAGGTTTTGATCAGTTCTATCTTATGGTTGATACAGATGGGGATTTTAGTAGTGGCGCAACTTTGTATCCTACCGTTTTAGTAGGAACAGAATATGAGGCGAGTGCAGTAGATATTGCCGCTGGGAATTATGTTGGAATTGCTGCAGTGAGAAATGATATTCAATTTACACTTGCTTCAAGTAGTGAGTTTGAACCCGATGGACCCGCTTCGATTGAGATTAGCGCGGCAGCTAATGTTGGACAGAATGTGGTTGTTGACTATATCGTAACGGATGGTACAGCAACTGTTGTAGAGGATCACAACCTGGTAGATGGTTCAGTGACCATTACAACTGGAAATACAACCACAAGTATTCCGATTCCGCTTGTAAATGACTCAGACCTTGAAGCAAATGAAACACTAACGATAACTATCACTGCTGTGACAGCTGGCTTCCAGGTTGGAAGCACAAATCCACATACGTTTACAATTAACGATGACGATAGCCCGAGGAAAATCTATTTTGAAAACGACTTTAGCCCAAATCCAGCGGACTCTACTGGTGGAGCAGAAAGTATTTTGAGCTTACCAGACGGAACCGATGATATAGTCGTTGCTTTGACGCCAGCCTTTGTTGATGTCACGAATACAACCACTGCTGATTTACAAGTGAAGCCTGGAGGTACAGCGACAGAAGGAGTTGACTTTACATTGGATGTTACGACAGCTACTATAGCAGCTGGTCAACCAAATGTTGATTTATCCAATATCATCACAATCATTGATGACGATGTTTTTGAAGGAAACGAAACATTCACCATTGAGCTGGTAAATCCTATGAATGGAAGTTTGTCAAATCCAGCAGATAATCCAATAGAATTCAAATACACCATTGAAGACAATGACACTGAGCCAACGATTCAGTTTACGAATGCAACAGCTTCGACAGTTGAGAATGCTGGAAGTTTCAGTACAGAAATAAGCCTGTCAGGAACCTCAACAAGCGATGCCTCTGTGACTGTATCAGTGACGGGAGGGACTGCAACGTCACCTACAGACTTTACTTTAACGACAACCGCAGTAACTATTTTGGCTGGTAATCAAACAGCAAATGCTACCATTAACATAGTTGACGATTCAGATATTGAAGGACTAGAAACGATCACGCTGACATTAAGTGGTCCGGTAAACACTTCAATTGTTGGTAACACGAGTATCACAATTTCAGTGAATGATAATGACAACAATGGAATCACAGGACCTGGTGGCGTAGGAAATAGTTCCAATAATGCACTTTGGCTAAGAGCTTCAGATTTCTCACTTGCAGATGCAACAACAATCACCACGGATTGGGTGGATCAATCAGGAAACAATCATGACGCAGCAGTGAATGGAAACCCAGTTTTCAGAACTGGTGGAATAAATAGCGCAGCTTCAGTAGACTTTGATGGTGCCGGAGACCACTTTCTAGATGCAGATGGTACGTATATGAATGGAAGTGGAGGTTTTGCAATGTTTGCGGTTGTCCAATCAGACGATGCAACTACGGATAAAGGATTCTTTGATACACAAACACCGAGCGATGGAGACGATGTATTGAGTTTTAGATACGACGTAGATGGTGGAGGAGGTGATATTAATCTCATGAAAATGGCATTGGATACTGATGCAGGTACTAGAGCACAAGAGTCCTCTTCAGGAACACAAACTACTTCCCCACAGCAAATTTCCTTATCCTGGTCGGGTAGCACTCTTGATTTACGGTTAGATGGATCGCTGGATACTCCATCAGAACCCGCAGCTGCGGTTGGCGGGTCGATTGAAAATGGAACTTCCATCTATGTTGGAGCTGGTCCGAAAGATAATGTTCTAGCTACTGAAGGATGGGATGGAGATATTGGAGAATTTATCTTGTATAACCAATCAATCAATAGCGCGGAAATTCAAATCGTTGAAAATTACCTGGCGGCAAAATTTGGTTTGACTATCGCAGGAGACGTCTACGCAGAAACTCAAACTAGTGATACTTACGAATTTGAAGTTGCTGGTATTGGCCAATTGAGCGGTCAATCTCATAATGCCGCTCAGTCGGGTGGACTTATTACTGTCATGAATCCTTCGTCGCTTGAGGATACTGATTTTCTACTTTTTGGACACGATGGTGAAGACACCACATCATGGGTAACGACACAGTCACCTACATCAACGAGAAGATTGGCTCGGCAGTGGTATTTTGATGAGACAGGGGATGTTGGAACCATTTCAATTTCGATAGCTGATACAACAGGGTTACCTACAGTTCCGGCTGGTTTTAACAATATTATTTTATTGGCTGATGCTTCTGAAGATCTTTCAAGTGCAACAATTGTAACACTCACAGATATTGGGGGAAATGAATTTCAGGCATTAAATTTTGATCCTTCTGGTCAATGGATTGCTATCGCCGTTTTGGAAAATGTAACGAATGGTTCGGGTGGAGGAGATTGGAGTATGACTAGTACATGGTCAGCTGGAGTGGTCCCTGGTTCTGGAGAGTCAGCAGATATTAGCGCTGGTGATGATGTTCACTTGACTCAAAACGTTTCGATTGGATCTGTTACAATCAACGCCGGAGCGACATTGGATCTTAACGGATTTACATTGACAGTGGACGATGGCTCAATTACACTTAATGGTGGAACATTGACAGCAGGTACGGGAACCATTGAATACACTTCTTCTGGATCTCAGACAATCGCATCGGCTATTACATATAATAATTTAACTATTGGAGGTTCAGGTTCAAAAGTGTTGGATGGTGCACTAGATGTAAATGGTGATCTTACAATTACTAATTCTCTTGATGTAACCGGATCTAACCATGCGATCAATCTGGCTGGAGATTATGACAATCAAGGAACTTTTGTTCCACAAGAAGGTACTTTCACCTTTGACGGTTCCGCCGATCAAACACTGTCAGGAACTTTGAATTTCTATTCGGTTACGATCAATAATTCTGGTGGCAATATCTTATTGAATGATGAGATTTCAATTGATGGCGATCTAAGGCTTACTTCCGGAGACTTGGTGTTAGGAAGTCGGAACCTAACCTTGAGTGCTACTACCGAGATCAATGGAGGAAGTGCTTCTTCTTACATTCAAGCAGATGGGACAGGGAATATCAATCTAAATATTGGCACCATTCCATTCACGGATCATTTCCCATTCCCGGTTGGTGATGTGAGCGGTGATTTTTCTCCATTTTATTTCCGATTAAATGCTGCTACTACCGGAGCTAATCCATCTGTGGCTGTGAATCTTGATGATTTCAGAAATACTAACCTTAGAACAGATGCACCGCATCTAACTCGTTTTTGGACGATTGAACCTACAGATCTTTCTGGCTCAATTGACTATGATGTAGCCTTTAGGTATGTAGCTGCTGATGTTGAAATGTCCGAAGCAGATTTGGTTCCGATAAAATTTAATGCGGATTTAGACACTGCGGGATACACGCAAGGTGTGGATTATGCGCTAAATGCTGGTATCGATAGCGTTTTCTGGAATGGACTTACCACGTTTAGTGAAATCACAGCGGGTGTTGATGAAGATAACGCGGTTGTACTTCCAATTGAACTGCTTTATGTAAGAGGGACCGTAGTTGAAGACGATGTGCTCATTGAATGGGCCACAGCCTCCGAAACGAACAACGATTATTTCTCTGTAGAAAAATCACAAGACTTTGAATCTTTTGAAACGGTAGCATTTATTGATGGTGCTGGCAATTCATCCGAGACGAGGTTTTACGAAATGATTGATCCGTCACCTTATCCTGGAATCTCTTATTATAGAATCAGGCAGACAGATTTTGATGGAACAAGCACAGTAAGTGAAGCGGTAATAATCGAATTTGACTTCAACGCTGAATCAGAAACAAGTTACGATGTATATCCAGTGCCTTTCAGGCTTGGAGAAGGTGTTAACATCGCTGTAAACAACCTAACTCCAGGCACGATGATGACTGTAAATGTCTATTCTTTGGAGGGCAGGAATGTGTTGAACACAGCATACTTTGCAGGAAGTAATGGAAGAATAGAAAACCGATTGTTCTTGCCATCAGCAGTTTCACGAGGCGAGTACATTTTATCTATGTCTTACTCAGGTGCGGTTAGAAATGTGCGAATTGTTGTTCAATAACAGCAATTAGTCATATGGTTTTTCGACGGTTCTCTAGCATTATTGAGATATGCTGGATTGATCATGTGAAGATACTATCGTCATTTTCTGATCTCATATCCAAATCAAGATCCCTTGACCTGTGAAAAAATATTGCCAATTAGTACAAGAATTTGTCCTAGTAAATACGTGTTAAACAAAACTTAACTGTTTCACCAACAAACCTAATTACCTTTTTTCCTGATGGAACCAGGTCTAACCTATTTCACTTCTGGTTTCAAAGAAAGATGAGGAAAGCGCTAACCACTATATGCATACTCATGTCCCTTGGATCTTTTTCCCAGGAAAAGATCAGAATGAGTGAATATTTAAGTCAATTAGAATCTGTAACTGACTTTAAATTCTTTTTTAAAGATCAATGGATAGCGCCAATTTCAATCGAAACTACCAACTCGGATAACTACCTGGACCTGATTCGAAACTCGATCTCGGAATATGGATTAAAACTCTACGTTCATGAAGAAAAAAATGTCTTTATCTATCCAAACCCTGTCGAACTAGAAAGGAGCCAAAGAAGCGAATCGATCGCTAAAACGTTAAGAACTTCTCATATACTAAGAATTGGTAGCGCACTTAATTCGGACCCAAATGCTGATTATCAACTCAGTGGCAAGCTGGTTGATGAATCAGATAATCTACTATCGGGAGTGAATGTTCAGGTAGATGATCAATTAGTTACAACAACGGATGAAAACGGTTCTTACTTGCTTGATTTGAAACCTGGAAACTATCTGGTAAAATTCACCTATGTAGGTAAGGAGTCAGAGACGAGGTTTATCACACTTTTTTCCTCAGGAAATTTGGACATATCGCTGTTTTCAGATTCCGAGTTGTTGGACGAAGTAATTGTTGAGGGTAGTGAGCTGGGCCGTGCAAGTGAAATTGGAACCGTGGGTGCTCAAAAACTGAGTGTTAGCAAGCTGGAAAAACTGCCATCCTTTCTAGGAGATGTCGATGTGGTGAAGAGTACGATTGCATTGCCTGGAGTAACGGTTTCTGGTGAAAGTTCTTCTTATCTGAATGTCAGAGGAGGTCGGAATGATCAAACGTTAGTGTTGATGAATGGGACGACCATTTACAACCCTGGGCATATGTTAGGCTTTTTCTCTGTCTTCAATGGTGATTTCGTATCTGAAGTAACACTTTTTAAGGGAAATATACCAGCCAAATACGGGATGCGCTCATCTTCGGTTCTTGATGTTAAGACCAATCAGTGGGCAAGCAAGAAATTGAATGTCAATGGTGGAATCGGTATTGCCAATTCCAACCTTGGCATTAAGAGTAAACTTCTGAACGATAAACTTGACCTTCATATTGGTGGCAGGTTGTCCTATGTGGATTGGATTCTTGACCTTGTCCCCGATCGAGAAATTTCAGGAAGTACCGCTCGATACGAAGATTTGAACTTCAACGCACGGTACAGTTTCAATGATAAGAATCAGCTTCTTTTATCCAACTACTATGGAAATGACTTCTTCAATTTTTCTGATGATATCATTTATGAATGGGAAACACTTAATAATAGTCTGAAATGGACCAGTGTTTTAACTGATGATTGGATTTTGGAAACTTCTTTGTTGAGAAGCCAACTAAGAAATTCAACGGAGAACCTGTTGCTAAATGACGAATTTCTTTTCGAGAATGGTATTTCTGAATTGGGCTTCAAGAGCTTGATAAGTAGCTCGAGAATTGAAGCGGGAATAGATGTCACGAGTTATGCTGTAGATATAGGATCAATTGAACCGACAGCACCTACTTCACTGATCAGTTCAGAAACCTTTAATGAAGAACAACTTCTGAATGTTGGAGTGCATGCTAGCTATCGATTTCCAATTACAGACCGGTTGGAGATTCATCCAGGTTTGCGGTTTAATTACTTCATGAACAAAGGCCCATCGGAAGTCAATCTCTATGAGGAAGGACAACCCTTCACATCCGACAATCTAATAGGAGTGGAGAGCTATTCAGATGGTGATATTATTTCTTCACAAAAAGTATGGGAACCACGTGTTGGCATTTCTTATAAACAAGGAACAAACACACTGAGGCTGGGCTATTCCCGCATCAACCAATTTCTTCATATGATTACCAATACTGTTTTGGTAAATCCTTCAACCGTTTGGAAGGGAAGTGACCAATACATCCCTCGGATGACTATTGATCAATATTCTGTTGGATTTCAACATGACATAGCAAAGAGTGATGTTTCTTTTTCAGTTGATGGGTTTTACAAAAAAACGAAGAATGCGCTGGATTACAGAGATGGAGCTATTCTTGTCGCCAATGACGATTTAGAACAAGAGATTCTAAGAGGTGAGGGGACAACCTATGGTTTGGAATTCTTGGCATCAAAAAATGAAGGTTTACTTACCGGCTTTTTTTCATACACTTTTTCCAGAGCCTTTATAACGGTTGATGACGAGTTGCAAGGAGTTCAGATCAACGATGGTAATCGATATCCATACTATACGGATAGACCACATAGTGTGAAAGCAAATGTTGATTTCAAACTTTCCAAGAAATGGACTCTTTCTTCAAATTTCACTTATATCTCTGGAGCTCCAATTAGTGCTCCAATTTCTGTATTTGAAATTGAAGGAAATCAAGTCCCTTTATTCACGGAACGAAACTCAGATCGAATTCCGGATTATCATCGAATGGATTTGGTTATTACCTGGAAAAACCGAATAAGAAAAACAAAAAAGAACAACGATCGATGGGTTTTGACTCTGTATAATCTGTATGGAAGAGACAATGTGGCGACTATCTATTTCGCAAGTAGAGATGGAATACCTGGTCAGCCATTTAGGCTAATTAATGTAGGAAGAATAGTGCCTACACTCACGTATAAATTTGAATTCTGATGAGAGCTACTATTGAGAAACTTCTTGTTGTAAGCCTTTTGGCGTGTAGCGAACCACATGATTTTGACCTTTCAAATAATGAAAATGTTCTGAACATAGTCGATGCGCGCATATCAAATATTCAAGGAAGATCCTACATTGATATTTACCTTAATGGGATAAACACAAAACGTCCTTATGAAGATCTAAACGTTACCCTGGTTAATGATTTAAATGAAGTTATTCCCTTTGTCTTTGATCAAACTGAAAGTAATTATCGACCTCAAGATCCAACTTTTGCTGCATTAAGAGATCGGCAATACAAGTTAGAAGCATATGATCAGAGCATTCTGCTGTATGAATCAACGATGGAGCAGATGGCGTCTGATATTGATTTCAAATTTGCTATCGAGGATACTACATTGTTTGAGCCCCAAATAGATGGAAGAAGTGGTCTTGAACGGATACCAAAGGCTTTTGTGGCCAGAATATCGCCAGCTACTGATAATACTTATTTGAAGTTTGATTTCAAGTATTCGTTCGCTGATTTTTTTACTGGTGACTCCACAACTCGTTCTTTCCTTGATGATTTTGTACTTTTTTCAAATGATGGAATTGCACAAAAGAGTGATAGTATTGAAATCCCCGTTGGTAGTAAGATTTTTTCTGGATGGTATTTTACTGATCCAACCAGACCAGCCAATAGTTGTGGTGAAGAAGATGTTTGTCCTGTGGGTGATCCATGTTGTGGTGATCCATGTTGTGAATTTCAGCCGCGTTGGCCCGCAGTTTATGAAATTGTTGCCCAATCCATGACTTTGGATACTTACAGGTATTGGGAATCAATTGAAAAGTTGAATAGCAACAATGGACTGGTACTTGATACCTACCCGTTTCCAATAGAAGGAAATGTGACATGCGAAAATTGCAGACGTATCAAAACTACCGGCCTGTTTAGAGTGGTGTATGAATCGAGAAAAAGAATATCGATAGTCCTATGATGGAAAGATTGTTATCGATCACATTGATTCTACTATGGTTTTCTCTTCATGCGAATGGACAAGAACCTAACCAAATACTGGATAAGTATACCTCTTATAAACAGAACAATCCAATAGAGTACACTTATCTAAACACAGATAAAAAAATCTATTTCAGCGGCGGCCAAGTTAAGTTCAGTGTTGCCATTCTTGATCAGTATTTATTGCCTTCTCAAGCAAGCGGAATTGTTTATCTGGAATTGCTACATGAGCAGGATGAATTCAAAAAAAAGTATGTATTTAGGATCAAGGATGGAATCTTAAATGATCGAATTGTTTTGCCAATGGATATCCCTACGGGCAATTTTCAACTTGTAGCCTATACACACTTCATGCGAAATTTCAGATTAGATAAAGTTGCTCAGCGTGCTTCTATATATATCCAAAATTCTCTTGAACCAACTAAGCCAGTAATCAAGAATGTTATAGCAAAAAGCATTGCGGCACAATCTTCTGAAGAAATCCAGATTAATATTGGTGAAACCAGATCTAAGCTTTTGTTTGAGATTAACTCACCTTACGATATCCCGATAGATGCCTTTTTCGTGAGTGAAGGATTTGGGACTATTCAGTTTGCAGGAAAGATCAAAATGAAAAGAGGAAAAACTGACATCTCAATTAAGAAGGAGCTACTAAAAGGCAATTTTCAAAAAATTATCCTATTGGATAAAAACCTCAAGGTATTGACGGGTAGAGCTTATTACCTAACCAGATCTGGTACCTCAACATCAAGCAAAACGAAACTTTCGAATGAAAGTGGTCCATTTCTTGGAAAAGTTGAATCTGTAGATAAACTAAATGCAGATTCCCTTCATTTATTCAAAAGACTTTACAAGTTGTATTATCAAATCCCCCAAGAAGTTGACATTGATCATTTAAGCTATGATGAGCTAACCGAAACTTCCACACTAGTGAACTATTCAGGTTATGTCAAGCAGGAGTGGAGTGGTATTATGCAAAACGAACTTTCTGAAAAAAGTTTAGCTCACGCTCCAGAAAGGAATATCCATCTGAAAGGAACTGTTTCCGGAGATCTAAAAAAATTAAACAGCGCACATTTGGCTGTTCATTTCTTCAATGCTGATTTAGATATGATTGCCCCAGTGAAACCATCGGGTTCTTTTGATGTTGAAATTCCCTGGGGTATGGGAGACAATGCATTCATAGCCTCCATTGTTAATGAAAAGGAGGGAGATATATCGGATGAATACTCCTTTACTGCTGAATCTTTTCAACTCCTGAGTTACACTGCTGATCAATATGATTATTTCTTGCCAGAACTGATCGATAGTCTGGTCACAAAAAAGAAAGAATTCAATTATGTCTTGTCTACATTCAATGAAGACGAAGAATCAAATTCATTTCTTGAGGAAATTGAGGAAGTAGAACGAAAATTTCTAACGGTAGATTTTCGTAATATCACAAGCTTTGAGGAATTCATTCGAGAAGCTGTAATGGATGTGAGTGTTGTTCAGAAAAATGGTGAGAAGTCTTTAAATATTTACAATTCTATAAAGGGCAAATTCAATACCCCCCAAATGATCATTCTGAATGACATGGTGTTGGAGGAAAGTCGTCCTTTATTTGATATTCCTATTGAAATCCTTGTGTCAGTCAATGTAATTATTGATCGTGAAGCTTTATCTGATCTAGGTTCTACGTTTACTGGCGGAATCTTGCGCGTGGAGACCAGTAAGCCAGTTGTAATCCCATCCGAATACCTGGATGATAAATTTGGAACTATTTCTGGGTTCTATTATGCCCCAAAAGAAAATACACTTTCTGATGAGTTTAATCCTTCTAACCCTTTGGAGTTAGTCTCGGGAAATGATGTTAATCCCTTGATAGAAAAAATTGAAGGGTCTGGGAAAGACAAACCCTTCATAGAATTTATTCAAAACGACGGTACCTATCACTACCTGTTCAATTTGAACGATTAGAAAAAATCACTCTTAGTTCAAATCCTTTCTAACTACTGCATTTGGAGTGATCAATCCTCCTACGCCACTGTCCACAAAATCTTCGACGAAGTTGTTATTTGAATCATACATTTTTACTTCGGCAGTCCCACCATTTCCGACTAGGAAATTGCCATTTGGCAAGAAAGCAATTCCTTCTACTTGTATCAGTCCTGTTACAAGATTTTCAACGAAATCTCCATTTTGATCAAACTTGGCGATTACCCCGCCCGAGTAATCATTGACAATCAAGTTCCCATCATCATCAAACCAGATGTTAGTAGGTCCTTGCAAATTGGCAGAAGTAACAAATACACCTAGGTCCGCACCTGAGGTATCAAATTTTCTCACAGTTGCTCCATTGAAGGAAGCGACATACAAATTACCGTCTGCATCCCAATCAAGTCCTATACTGCGTGTTACGCCAGAGGCGGTAAAATCGTCAACAAAAGTCCCGTCTAATTGGTATCGCTTTACTTTTCCATCACCTTGCCATTGCAATACGTACAATAACCCATCCGGACCGATCTTCATTCGAGTTGGTCCCCCAATTCCAGTAGCGAAAGCAGATATTAAATCACCCGTTGTTTGATCATGTTTATTGATAATTCCTGTACTTAAATTGGAGATAAGAACTGAGCCATCATCCATGAAAAGGATATCTTGAGGCCAGCCAAGGTTAGTAGAAATGAAAGTGGAAGGATTTTCGCCATTCTGGTCATACCGCACGATCTTCCATGGACCTGTTTGGAACCCAGCTGCATCTGAAACATAAATGTGATAATCCTGGCTGAAGATATCTGAAATTGTCAACGTAATGGATCCACTAATACCTTCGCTGGAAGCGGAAACAACGGAAGTGCCCTCTGCCAGTCCTTGAACTTTTCCATCAGCGTCAACACTTGCGTTGCTGTTGTCGGAAGACCAAACGACAGCCTCAGTGAATGTATATTCGTCACCATTTTGATCAAGACCTCTTGCTGTCAATGTTATCGCATCATCGCTTACATCGAAGGTTGTTTCATCAGTTGTTGTAACCTCGATGGTCGTTAAAATGGGAACAACCGGATCAGACGAATCGTCGGAACATTGGATGAATAGGAGTATTGAAGTGAGTATTAATAGTTTAGAGTAGCGTTTCATGTTTGATTTAGTTTATCGACCTTATGGTTTTTCAATAAACTAAAATCCATAATGGGACTACCTTGACGGTCCAATCCGATCGGATTATACCCTTTTACCCTTGTAAGGCGTAATTCTTAACTCCAGTTTTATAGTAACTTAATATTTGATAAAAGTTTAGCGATCCTGGATTGATACATTACCGACTATAGGAAGTTTAATTTCAGAAGGATGTTCCGCAGAATGAAGAATGGTGTTATGAGCAATGATTCCTTCAGTCTCATCGTAGTTGTTTCCTCCCGTGTTTAGATTTCTCATAAATCTAGGGAAGTTACTACTCGCAACTTCGATTCTTATTTGATGGCCTTTCGCAAAGTAGTTGCTAGTAGAAAGTGGAGTCAAATCAATTTTGTAAACCTCACCTTCCTTCATAAAGACTTCCTTATCATATCCCTCTCTATACCTGGCACGTTGAATCGTCTCGTCAAGATTGTAAGCAGTTCCATCGGGATAAACGTCAATCAGCTTCACCGTAAAGTCTGTATCCTTTACATCGGATGAAACGTACAGGGACATTTCAATGAATCCTGAGACTTCAATCCCTTCGGCCAGAGGTTCAGAAGTGTAAACAAGAATATCGTTGCGAGTTTCCATTTCTCTTTGATCTCGTGCACCATTTTCTATAGCGTTACCTGAGCAACAGACATTCCCACCATAAGAGTATACCGGATTATGAGGGTCGTAAGTGTAGTTATCTTGATTTGGTTGGGAAGGAGGGTTCAAGGTTAGCCTTCCATCTCCAAAAAGACTGTTCGCATTACCATCACTATCTAAATAGAATGAAGTTAAGTTGGCATCTTCCGGTGGCCAGGTATTCGCTGTTTTCCATTCATTTTTACCCATTAGATAATATTGAATTCGAGGTAAGTCGTCGAGGAATTCACTTTTACCGTCTTCTTTCAACCAGTGATCAAACCATCCATAAATCAACCTATCATAATCAAGTCTTGCATCACCAACACTCATTTCACCGACCATCGTGTTTTCTGTAGCTCTTTGATATGCGCAGTGTAAGGTGGGTGCGATTACTAAATATTGGTTATCCGCCACTTTTTTATTTGGATGATTTCGCATGTGATTGAAAAGACCCAAATTCGGACTGACTGAGACATCATACCAGGAAACAAACCAAAAACTCGGTTTATTTATTTCCATATTATCATGATAAAGCCCCCCTTCATACCAGGCTGGATCATTGGGTTTTCGCCGAATCATTTGATCAAAAATCTCTTTCTTTCCACCCAGATTTACTAACATATCTTGAACTGGCAAATGTGACATTGCAGCTAACATGTCATCAACTCGTGGATTCTCCGGAGCAAGGTCGTAGAATCTCGATATTCTGATGAGATCTTCTTGCGTAGCTCCAGCGGGGATTCGAGGTTTGAATTTATCATGCTCCACACTGTAAAGCCAAGAGGCAAATAGCATTTGAAATGCTCCGCCACGGTACCAATTTCCCTGTTCATGATAACCTCCAACAGTTCCAACTCCAGCTCCAAAACCCATAGGAATCATTGCAGCATGAGACGGATGATCCAGTGCCGCAACAGCCATTTGCCATTCGGCAGTAGACGAACATCCAAGAGTTCCGATTTTTCCGTTGCTCCATTCTTGCTCAGACATCCAGGAGAAAGCATCATAGCCATCAGTTAGTGGTACTCCGAGAATGTCCCATTCACCTTCAGAAAAATAGCGACCTCTTTCATTTTGGACTACATATGCGTATCCTCTTTTCACCGCCTCATAGGCTCGCTGATACGTTCTAGTTCTTTCTTCTCCATCTCCCCAGGAGTTAAAATTGTATGGAGTTCTAGAAAAAATAATGGGAACTTTCTGATCTGTCTTGGGACGATAAATATCTGTCGCAAGTCGGATCCCATCGCGCATGGGAACCATTACTTTTTGATCGAAGATGGCTATTTCTTCCAGTTTTTCACGTGCGGATTGTGCAGAGATAAAACCAGTAATAAATAGGAACAGAATGCCAGTGACTAATTTCTTCATGACTTGGAAAATGGTTGGAAGATAAAAGTTAGCAATTATCCTAGAAAGCGCAAGGAAGGAAGAGTATTACTGCGATTTTTCAAGTAATAAAAAGGAGTTTTTGAACTCTGATTAAATAGAGGAATCTGGATTCAAGCTTTGTTTCATTGTCAGCATCTCCTGATCAGTACACAGCTTGGTAGTCTCCAAAAATGAAAGAATGTATCGGCCGTAGGAGGGATCAAGGTCCATGTTTTGGACATCACTCAGGTTCTTCACGATCATATCGGTATCTTGCTCAAGGTGCTTACTCATTCCTAAGAATTTTGGAATATTGTATTCAATCGAGAGCCTTAGAAACCTAATTTCGATGTTGTCTTCATCGGAATTGACCGCTTCTTCCATCAACTCGGCGTATTTCACAACTTGAGATAGTTTTGATATCGGATTCCAAACCACTCGAGCCATCATTGCCTCTGATGCAGCCCGATAAGCATTTATGGTTGCCGTAGTGATGTTGCTTTGCTTGAGGTACTTGTTAAATTCCTTTGTGAGCTTTGGTTCCATAACCGCGTCATGAAATCCCTTGCGAACCTCTAATAGTGATTGTGAGTAAGAACTGCCAACAAGTAGGACGAAAACTATGATTACTAGCGATCTCATGCAGATACAACTAGTAATCCTCAGGATTGTTTGGTTACTCCAAGGGCCTTTTAATTCTTATTTTGAAACCACCCGCATCGTTTGGTAGGCCGAAAATGTCCTTCCATATCGGTCCGTTGCCCTCACTTCAATGAGGTGTCTTCCTTCCGGCCAATCAGTTCCTATGTTGGATTCCCAGATATGGCTGGACTTTTGAGCATTTGGCATTCTGTTGCCAGGGAAGCGACTTGACAAAGTGGAATCTGCTGCCCATAACTCTTTGTATTTGAGTTTTTCGAATGCTTTCCAGCGTTCTGAGATCATTTCAAAGTACGGGTCAGGTTTGGATACTTTTTCCATTTTCTTCCAGTCACCGAAACCTTTGATTCGGTATTCAAGTGTGGATTGCTCACTTCCATTGAAAAAATTGACAGTTAAAAGTGTAGTATCAGCTGAGCCAGCTACAATTCCGCGAGGAACATGAATATTCATTTGATGATCATTCGGGCTTCCAGCCACTTTCCAATCTATAATATACTCTGTGCCATTAAATGAGATAAACGAATATCCATTCGGAGTACCATCTCGCATCATTGTATGCGGAACATCTGTTTCTCCTTTCAAACCATTCCACCAACTACCAGAGGTTGTTCCGACATTGAAATGATGGTGTGGAGTCGCTTGTTGCCAGTCCGAAGATCCTTCGTGGAAAAATCGATGATCATGCATGTGTGTATGTGCAGAAATAGAAAGATTATTTGGAAAATCTTTCAAAAGATCGAACAGCTTTTTCTGATCACTTTTCCGAAAACTATCACCGTGTTGCGCTAACGGGATATGCATGGCAATCACAACAAGGTCGTCTTTTGGTACCGTGTTTAAATAGTTGGAAACAAATGTGAATTGATCAGGTCTTAGACCACCCACATATCTTCGAGATCCTACTTCATTATCATGAATGACATCATCAACTACAATGAAATGTACATCTCCGTAAATGAAAGCATAGGTAGCAGGTCCATAAACTCTTTCATACGTTTCATCTGAAAGAATATCATTAGGTGCCTGATAATTGATGTCATGATTTCCTAGTACATTGTACCAGGGAATTCCTAGTAAAGAAACTGCTTGATTTAAAGGAGAAAACAAGGTGAGATTATCGCCAACAATGTCTCCCATTGTTATTCCAAATTCCAGGTCGTCTCTTCCAATCAATTCGACGATAACATCTTCAGCCAGGTAATCGATTTGATCAATAAAATAAGGTTGTGGATCACCAAAGACGACCATTTTAAATTCACTGGATCCGGATTCCGGATACAATGGGAAGTTTATCTGTTTTGGAAGTTTACCAGTAGCTTCCACACCGGCGTACTTCAAATTGGTTGGAGAACCTTTAGGCTTGTGGATATAGTAAAATTGTGGGAGATTCAAAGAATTGACAGGGGAAATCCAGTTTTTTGGTTTAATGACAAAGACAATAGCATCATCCGAAACTGGAATTTCGTATTCACCTTCTTCATTGGTTTGAACCAATTGAGTTCCATTTGAAACAATCACTCCACTGATACCTTGCTCAGAGTTATCCATCTTACGGTTTTCATTTTCATCATGAAAGACTACACCTTTCGCTAGCTTTTCACCTGAACCAGCCTTGATTTTATAGGGTAGTTGGTTTTTCTGATTTTGTGCGAGGCTGTAATAGTTTGAAATAGCAAATAGAATAAGGAGAAATTGAGTTAACTGCTTCATCTTCATCATAGGTTGTTTAGCTAAGATGAAGTTACTAGCCCACTACTATAATACGGTCAATTGATGTTTAATTGTTTGTTACGTTTAACACCTGTCTGAGATCTTTTATTGAAGTAAGTAACTGTCAGAAAGAAAATTGGATTTTTCTGGCCAAAAATCAGAACATACAATTCTCAATAATAATCCTATTTGCGATTACTTCTAATTTCCAATTTTCGAACAATAGGCATGACCAACCAGATAGAATGCATTCTAGAAAATGATTAAGTGATGCGTGTCAACTAGAAATATGACTTCATTCATGACTTCAAATGATGACCCATATTTCGGACAGGAAAAACGAGCATTACCTTGCGAAATTTAGAATTCATATATGCTATGGGATTTAACATTGATCTACAAGAGTTAAGCTTAGATGTGTTCAAACAGATCATAATAGAAAGCAATTTGGTTCCTAGCAGAATAATGCTCAAAGAGTATGCCGATGACTATTTCGACCTTCTAGCAAATCACAATATTCCAAATATTGAGGAATTAGTGAAGAAACTAAAAAACAAAAAAGGTAT
The DNA here is from genome assembly GCA_028284125.1 of Cyclobacteriaceae bacterium. Classification (GTDB taxonomy): domain Bacteria; phylum Bacteroidota; class Bacteroidia; order Cytophagales; family Cyclobacteriaceae; genus Ekhidna. The sequence goes on along the minus strand of JANQSI010000009.1, from coordinate 470,437 downwards.
TTCTGATCTGTCAGAAAGTACTGGGGTACCTGAGGAATATTTGACAATCCTTGTAAGAGAGATTAAAGGCTATATTCGAAAACCAATCAAGCTTAAGGAGTTTCCAGGTCTTAAAGCAAAAACTATCACTAAACTTGAAGAAGTCAGAATAGTTAATTCTCATCAGCTCTTTAGTGAGGTATTGACACCCAAAAGCAGAGAGGCATTGGCTTCAAAAACTGGGATTAATTTGGATGAATTACTAAAAGCCACTAAGATGATAGATCTATCTCGTATCCGTTGGGTCAATCATACTTTTGCTTTTGTGTTGCATGAAGCTGGTTTTGATAGTGCTGAAAAAGTCGCCACAGCTGATCCCATAGAGCTTTACGAAAAAGTTAAAACGCTTAACGAAGAACGGAAATTTTTTCCAGCTCACATCGGGCTAAAAGATATGAAACGATGCGTTGAGGCAGCTCAATTGGTACCGTTTGACGTTGACTACTAAACTCTGTTTACGCTTTAGGGTCGAAATGCTTAAATACTCTTAAAGCCCTGAGTGTATTCCATCTACTTGCAGTGCCTGCTTTTTCCATCACAAAGTGCACTTTTCCAGGATGAGCAGCCTGCATATTCCAGGTTCCATTTGGTTTTCCCTTTTTCTTAATCACATCCAGGGCTTCTTTCATCCTTTTGTCCCAATCACATTTGGCATTTTGGAAGTAGTCCATTGCTCTTAGAATATCATATTTCCATCTTCCTGGATAAGATAATTTTAGAAAGTCTTTGGAGATGATTGCGCCTGTTCGGTCAGACCGAAATAACTGATGAATAAGAATGAATTCTTCGGCACTTGTTTTTGCCTGTAGAATATCATCATTACGATACAAGCTTCCTGATCGTTGGAATTCGTTCAAACCTTCTAGAACAGAAATGGTAGAATGCAACGAACTGTGTTTAGCACCGTTCCTGGTTGTCACGCAGTTGAAACCTCCATCAGGCATAATTTCATTAAGAATGCTATCAACTACAGAATGTAGTTTTTTCTCATCCGTTTTGAAATATGATGCATAATTCAGGAACATGCCATTTACGCAAACATCGCTATAGTGAGAAGTTGAAGGTCCTAATCGAATGCCACCATCAGTTGCTTTCTGAGATTCTAGTATTAGATTGATTGTATTTTGGACTGTTTCATTTTCAGGCCTTAGGTTTAAAATTCTCAGATCCAGTAACGTGTAATGAGTAGAAGTCCATTTAGGTTGATAAAACCGATCACCCCAATGTCCATCTGATCGTTGTATTGATAAGAATTGTTTCCCCCAACCTTCTTTTTCTATTCTGTTTTGGAGATCTCTTCTCTCATTTCCCAGTAAATCTTTGTGAACCTGATACTGAATAGAAACATCTCCTTCAAGCAACCATTTGATGATTTGCTCATTGTTCATTTTACTGAAAGCACTTTAAGTTTAAACCGGATTGATCACGTCAATAAGATGCATTTTCAATCGTGCATCTCAAGGCTTGTAAACCTTAGCTCTCTGCAAGATATAGTTGCACTGGTAAATATCATCCCGATTCAGTTTTAGACGTCCCTCCATCGTTACGATCTGGTCTAATCCGAATTTTGGATAACCAGGCAATAACTTAAGTTCAACGATGGTTTCCGGGCCGGCATTGCCACAGAAAAAACAAGACGCAAAAGGGTTTCTGGATAGAATATATATCCCTTTATCGGGATCAATTGGTAGCATAAATCCTTTAAGAAAAACTTCTTTTCCTTGCAATGCTTTTACTGAAGGTCCAAAATCCGGATAGTAATAGTAAGCCTCGCCCTCTTCACTATATTTATCCGTGAATGTCACATCACTTAGCGTTTTCCAAGTAATTTCTGCTTGTGATATGCCTTTTGTAGGCACAAAAAATATGGATACGAAAATTAAGAAAAGTAGAGATTGAGTTTTCAGCATATTCTCACTCAAATTTGAAGCAATATTACTTAGTGTACCTCCTAAAAGCAACAATGTTGCATTTATGTAGTTACGTTATAAATTTGTACTAGACGAAAAAAATTATCAATTGATTTGAAATCTAAGTTCATGAACAATACCATCTTCTACGAAAAAAATCATCAAAAGTCGTTATATCGTAGTTACAACTTTATGAATTTGCTATAACGTGAAAAAGAATGTACACGATATTATCTGGATATCATTCGTGATTATAGTAGCAACGTTGATTGGAAATTTTTTTCAGGGGAAAGAGTACCCAAATCAAGAATCAATTATAGAAACCCCATCCGTTGATTACTGGAAAAAGTTCGCTGAGATTACAAAAGAACGAAAATACATAGAGGAGGCCAGTGCTTATTACCGAATTCCCATCTTTACACCCGAACTATTGGATCTTTCTGGCGAGGAAATTATGTTAAGTGGTTACTTCCTACCATACTCGCGGATAGACTCTGTAATTATTATCTCTCGCTTCCCGAATGCAAGTTGTTTCTACTGTGGCATGGCTGGTATTGAGTCTGTTGCAATGGTTGAGTTGGGAAAGGGGGGGCAGCGATTCCGAACAGATCAAAGATTGGTAGTGAAAGGAAAACTCGCTCTCAACTCTACAAACGTCAATAAACTTGCTTTTGTAATTGAGGATGCGAGGGTAGAGGAGTTGTAGGTAAAATAACAGCATGCCTTTCGGCATGCTGCATTATATGTTATTGTTGAATATTAAGAACAAAAGGAAGGTTAAAATCAGGCTCACCTGTAGTTGCAGTAGAGGTAGCTGTTTTCTCATCTGGCTGGTGCATCAATCTAACTGTAAAATTGCCACCTGTTAGTACACTTCCAGCAGTCCAAGTTGTTACTAGTCCTACAGGATTTCCCGAACCATCTTGTGCGTCCGAATCTTCATCCTCATAGTTGATAGGATCTGATGCATTATCAATGTTTCCGTCTCCTCTAGGATCTTCAAATGCTCCATCAGAGAAGCTAAAGAAAATCTGGTGTTCATGGTCCTCATCTTTAATTTCATCTCCAATGTCCTCACCAGGAGTTTCAAGATTGTTAAAAATCTCAAAAGTAAGTGTGTAAGTAACTCCAGAAGTAAGTGTGATTTCATCTTTAACTTCAAGCTCTTCAGTACCAAGCCCATCAGGGTCCTCTGCACTTGCTCTTACAACGTCAGTTGCATCCGCTGTATTAGTAAATACAAGTGTTACGTCCGTAATCACTTCTGGATCATTTTCCGCATCAGGCGCATCATCGTCCCCACAGCTAGTGAAAACTACAGCCGATCCAATCAGCCCGATTAATAAGTAGTTTTTGAAATTTTTCATATTTCTTAATAGTATAATTTTTGCAAACATAGTTAATCTTTAATCCTGCAACAATGTTGCATAGGACATTGTTATGAGTGGTTAAAATGAATAATTTATTTGAATATTGATGTTTCTTCCGATCTCGTCAGCAAAGTATCGCATCTGATTGAGGTAATCTCTATAACTGGTATTAAGTACATTTCTTGCCTCAACTTGTCCACCAAATTTACCTTGTTTCCATTCCCACCTTATGTGTCCAAGGAAGTAGCCATCTGGAGCATCTTTGAAATCAAATATTTCTGACTCTGAATTAATCTCAACTTCCCTGTTTATGATTTGATCCGGAGCGATCGTTCTTGGAGCTTGAAATTGCCTGAAAGTGTAAGATGCCTGTAATGTAAGTTTAGAAAAAGTTAAACCTAAAAAGAAAGGTGTTTTCCAGGATAACTCGGTATTGATGTTTATGGGTGGTTGGTTGATGAGTGTTTCATTTTTTTCAATATTCCTACTCCATAGATAACTCGTCCCAATGGTACCTTTTAGATTTTTTGATAGGACCCGGGAATAAGTTATGTCGGTTCCAGCAAAAAATGCATCAGCCTGATCATAGATGAATACAGGCATTGGACCCCAGAAGAAACCAATGATTGCTATTGGTCGATCGAAAATGAAGTTATCAATGAAATGAGAATAAGCGGTAACGGTGAATCTATTTTCATTGTTTTTGAAAGTGAGTTCGTTGATCCATTTATATCCTTTCTCAGGCTTAGTAACTCCATCTTCTTCGGTGAGTACTCTATCCGTTCGCAACTCCCCCTCGGGATTGGTATAATAACGCCAGAGCCCATATTGTACATTAAAGCCATGCTGGCCAAAACTGTAAAATTCTGCCATGTTAGGAGTACGCCACGCAGATCCTACATTGGTGCGGAATTGCCACTTATCAGATATATCACGAACCATTCCTAGAGAAGCAGTGAAATTGGTGAAGGAAAATTCATTTCTGAATATATCCTGGTTTAGCTCACGCCCACGAGCAGAATTGTATTCATGGTCCAGCCTTAATCCTAACTCATAAGTGCTTTTTCCTTTCTTTATACTTTCTATCGCGTATGCACTGAATCGATGGGTGTTATAATTTGGGATCAATGCAGTTGTGTTCGTGCCGGGATTATTGTCGTTGTTCTGAGCAAAGTACTGTATCCCAAACGTACCCTCAAGCTGACCAAACGAAGGATGGTACCATTCTAGTTTAGTGTCTGTCGTGTTTAGGTCCAGGTCAATGATAGGTCGCTCAGAATTTCTTCTTACATCGAATTCCTTACGAGAATTTATTTGTTGACTTAGCAACAGTGAAAACTTTCCTATGCTGGAATGCCAGTCTACTTCCAATTTTCCTAAATGATGAGTAGTAAGTTGGTTCGGCTCATTAATAGTATAGGAGAAATCACGGATGAATAGGGGCTCTGCCGCTGCTATAGAAAGGGAAAAACGATCTCCGCTTTCTGCTATAGACGATCGGAGCAGTCCCAGGTCTTGGTCTATATAGCTGTAGTACACCTTGAAATCCCATTTAGGTAAATGATACCGAAAACCAACATTGGCTGAGCGTTCTTCTTTTCCAGTATTTGTGAGTGAATAGTCCGGGGAATTTCTATCACCTATTTTAAAATAACTTCCACCAACATGAAAACTGAACCTTTCATAGCCGGCTCCCAGATTTGCATTGACATTATACCCACGTCCATTAGTCTCGTAGCCTGAGGCAACGTTCCCGTACATTTTTTTTGAAAGGGTTAAAGGATTTCCTTCTACTAACACGACACCACCTAAGGCCTCCGGTCCATAACGGACACCTGCAGCTCCTTTGAGAACAGATATATTATTGGCACTGGCAATGTCTATTTCAGGCGCGTGATCTGAGCCCCAATTTTGGAAGCCGTGTTTTACACCATTATTGATGATTAATATACGGTTGCCATAAAGTCCATGAATAACTGGAAGTTGTACATTCGATCCGGTAGAATTGAAGGTTACTCCTTGAATGTCACTAATCACGGAAGCGAGTGACTGTGTCGTTTGAGTGGCCAATTGAGAACGATCAATTTTTACTACCGCCATTGATTGTAAATCGCCAATGATCTCTTCACCCTCTACTACGACACTTTCTAATTGGTTTTCATCTTGTGCCAAGTAAACAATGTGATCATTATCCACATGGTCTCTATTATTGAAATCATGATGATGAACGACTGTTTTGTAACCGAGAAATCTGACTTCAAAATCAAATTCATTCTCACAAATGTTAGTTAAGATGAAATTTCCTTTATCGTCAGTTAGAGCTCCTTTATCTGAGTCAATGACTCTAACTGTAGCGAAGGCCAGAGGTTCGCTGGTTTCTTTATCCAAGACTCTTCCTGTAACCTTTTTTGTACAGTCAGTCTGGGCAAATGATAGAAAAGCGGAGAATAAGACTATCAGGATTACAGTAAGTCTTATTCTTACCATATTATGGACAAAACCCATTCTCATGAAGTCTAACTCAATGGGCACCATTTTTCTTTGTTTGAGAGTTTTTATTATTTAGAATCATTCTAACAAACAAAATTGGGCGTAGTATTGGAATAAGGCAATTACTACTTGTAGTGAATTTCATTAAAAATTGATTGATTCTATTCTTCTCTTACGACACATTCGGCTGAAACACCGAATTCTAGGCAAAGCTACTTGAATGAAATATAAATGCAATAGTGTTGCATTTTATTATTTGTCGTTATTGCCGGCCACAAAACAATAAAGCCGCTCGAGTACTCAAGCGGCTTTATTCGTCTGGTTATTTGATATTATTCTTTGATAAACTCTTTATAAGTTTTAAAACTCATTTGAGTGATACCCTTGCCTTCCATGTATCGCTCCATCTTAGGTACTCTTTTTTCCTTGATGGAACTCAATTGCTGTTTCGCATCGTTGAAACGCTCTTCTAACAACTTCATATTTTCCATTTCTGAAGCGGTAGGGGCCTGAAAGCCGGAAGCTATTTTACTATAAAGATCTGCAATGTTGCCTCTCAGTTTAGCCTCCTCAGAATCCACATAATTGTCACCGGTTGTAGTAACCAACGTCTTTTTCAAATCAAAAAGATCTTCGATTACTGCATCAGCATTTTTGAATCCCCCTTGTGCTTTCACTTCTTCGGCTTTGGCAAGAATCTCGTCAATTTGATAAACCATATAGGCCAACTCTTGACTCATATCATAAAGCTTTACAGTAGCTTCCTGATTGGCAATTCTTTCCTCATCAGTAAGTAGTGATTTAGGGTCGTTAACATACGTCACTTGCGAAGTGAAAGTCTCTTTCCCTTTGGTCATTATCACATTATAGGTTCCGGCTGGAACTCTTGGTGAGGTAAAACCACCAAAGGCCATACTCTTTCCTTTTGCAAGCTTTGGTTGTTTGATCCGTCCATTCCAGGTGACGACATTAATACCTTTAGACTTTCCAGGAGTAAGATCAATCAATTTGTTTCCTTCCTGGTCCTGGATTTCCATGAGCATTTTGCCAAAGATGTGCTTCTTCCTTAGGTAGTAAGTAATCTTGGCACTATTGGTACTATTCGGTCCGACAAATTCACGCTCTGTTGAGGTCCCACCAAAGGGACTAGCTTCCTCCATGATCGCAGGATTACTTTCAAAGAAATGAACATTTTTGGCTAACACTCCCTGATTCAAATCACGAAGTGGGCTTATATCATCCAAAATGATTACGCCTCTTCCATGAGTCCCCATAACCAGATCATTGGTTTGCTTTTGCAACTCAACAAAGTGAACAGCTACCGGAGGCATGTTGTTTGTGAACTGACTCCAGTTCTTTCCGCCATTGATGGTTATGTACAGCCCGAATTCTGTTCCTAAAAAGAGGAGGTCTTCATTTTCATAATCTTCTTGAATGCACCTGGCAAATCCGTAGATATCATCTGAAGCAATTGAAGTCCACGTAGCACCATAATCAGTGGTTTTGTAGACGTAGGTATTGAAGTCTCCAGTCGTGTGTCCTTCCAAAACGGCATACGCCTTTCCTTCACCATGAACACTTGCTTCTATGTGGTAAACCCAAGTGTTATCAGGCACTTCTGCAGGGAGATTTGCGGTTGTATTCGTCCAAGATTTCCCACCATCCTTAGTCACTTGAATGTTTCCATCATCAGTTCCTACCCAAATGACATTTTCATTCAAAGGAGATTCTACAATGGTAAAAATGGTACAGTGGTTTTCCGCACCTGAGTTATCCCTGGATATACCCCCAGATTTTTCTTGTTCTTGTTTGCTCTTGTCATTTGTTGTTAGGTCGGGAGAAATGATTTCCCAAGTATCTCCCATATCATCTGACTTGTGCAAATACTGACTGCCCATGTAAAACCGATCCGGTTGAGCTTCACTTATAGCCATTGGAGCATTCCAGTTAAACCTGAGGTCATCATATCCCTTCACCTGCAGCGGCTGTATGGTTTTGGTTGACATTCTTTCCATGTCATATCTCCATACATTATCAGCGCCTTGCATTTCCGAATAAAGGATCTTCTTTGACGGATGTCGTAATACTCTGAATCCATCACCAAATCCAACTACATTCCAGTCTCTGGCTTCTATACCGCCGGGAGATCGGGAAGGTCCATACCAGGAACCATTGTCTTGAAGCCCACCATATACATTATAAGGCTCGTCGTTATCTACGGATATTTGATAAAACTGAGAAAGGGGAAGGTTCGCAACTATTTCCATGGTTACACCTCCGTCCCAAGTCCGATAAAGACCGCCATCCGTTCCTACGTACATACGATCTGAATTATTGATATCAAATAAAATATCATGAATATCCGCATGCATAGTTCCCATCCCTTTGAATGTTTCTCCTCCATCTCTACTGATGGAGCCAAACAAACCTGCTTTCACTACAAGGTTAGGATCTTTGGGATCCACGACGATTCGAGAGAAATAAAAAGGTCGAACAACCAAACCAAAATCGCCATTCTTAAATTCCCAGTTTTCACCGGCATCTGTCGATTTGTACAAACCGCTTTTTTCCTTTACTTCTGACTCAACTACTGAGTAAAGAATTTTGCTGTCTGAAGGGGCTATTGCGAATGCAATTCTTCCAAGCTTTCCTGCGGGAAAGCCGTTGTGGATTTTGTTCCATGTTTTTCCAGCATCCGTTGATTTGTAGAGTGCGCTTTTTTCACCTCCGGAGTTGAAGGACCAGCCAGATCTTCTGAATTCCCACATCGAAGCATACAAGGTATTGGGATCACTAGGATCCATTACAACATCGCTACATCCTGTTGTTTGATCAATGTAAAGAACCTTTTCCCAGGTTTGTCCTCCGTCTTCTGATTTGAAAACACCTCTTTCTTCACTATCGCTCCAAAGTGCGCCGAGCACACCGACATACATAACATTCGTGTTTTCCGGATGGATTTCGATACTTGCTATTCGTTCGGAATTTTCAAAACCTACCTTGTTCCAGTTGATTCCACCGTCAGTCGATTTGTAAAGTCCGTCTCCGATTGAGACGCTATTTCGCGTCCAAATTTCTCCAGTGCCTACCCAAATGATGTTATCAGGATCTTTGGGGTCTAATTTTACCTTCCCGATAGACTGTACATGATCATCAAAGATTGGTTGGAAAGCAGCACCTCCGTTTGTGGATTTCCAAACACCGCCACCTGCTGAACCTACGTAAATTACTTTGTCATTGGTTGGGTGTTGTTCCAAGTCAATGATTCTACCTGACATTAACGCTGGTCCAATCTGTCGGGCTCTCATATCTCCGAATAGCTCCTTGCCTTTCAGGACAATTTCATTATCCTGCGCAAGAACGGATGACGAGATAATCGTTAGAATAAATAAGATATTTTTTCTCATTGCTGTTCTGAAGTTTTAATTATCCGCCTGGGTACTTAAAAAGACTTTCGTCAACTTCAGGGTTGACCTCTATGCTTTCAATGGTAATGGGTTGGCTTGGGCCATCTTTTACTCCTTGAGTGAGAGAGAAAGGGAAATAAAGACCTTCCACTTCATCAAAATCACTTTGTGTAGCCCGCCCAATTGCGCCTGCTTGCGGTCCTTGTTTTATTTCCGAATCTTGCGCGATTGGAACAAACGCCTCAGTATCAAAATAGTAGAATGACACATCTTCTTTTTCTTCACCATTAACCATAATAGGTTCTTTGATCAACTTTACTTTATAAGTCTCAGCGCCATCAATTGTTTCCTTGCCCATCAATTCCGCTGAGTATCCTTTTTGTTTGTAGTCTATGAAACTGTCCGGGAAATCATTCAAGTTTAGCTTGAAATTATCTGTCGCTTCCTGATCAGATTTTTCTGCTTTCATGCTTTGGAAATTAATGCTCCATAAGGTTTCTCCGTCGAAAACGCCTTGATAGAAATCTGTTCCTTGAAAATTGAATTTTGTGTATTGGCGTCCATCTGCAAGCTGGACGATTTCTAGAGGGATTTCTAGACCGCCTTGGTTGATTTTCGCACTCATTTTGATCCCTTTTAAGGCCTTCCAGTTTTCGAGTCCTCCAGTGTTTTCAAAATAGTTGTTAATGATTTCATCAACAGTAACATCTTGTGCTGCTAAGTTGCTTGTAGCAGCTACTAGAGCAACTACAAAGAATTTGAGTTTTTTCATGATTTTTAATTGATTATACGACATCTAAGCTGATGATATTAGTATTTAATTTCATTCATTTATTACAATAATGAAGATAAATAAGATCTAGTTGAACCATTCCTCCATTTTTTTGACTTCTAACCATAAAAAAAAAGAGTTTCTCCAACCGTTTAGAATATCTTCGATAAAGTTAAACTCAAATGCATCACTATTGCATTTATTTAACATCTATTAATGAATGATTACTCTATGAGGACATTATCAATTTGTCTTGTATTGTGTATGGTGTTTCAAGCAAATGCACAGCTAACCACACGATACGAACAGTCTGAATTTACCGAAACGGCTACCTATGAAGAAGCCATGAATTTCTACCGAGCATTGGATGAAAAATATGACGAAGTATCAATTTTGACACATGGACAAACAGATATTGGCGTACCGCTTCATGTTGTTCTTATTAATACTGGAAAGGAAAAAACACCACAAGAACTGAGTCAATCAGGAAAAGCTGTTTGGTTGATCAACAATGCTATTCACCCCGGAGAACCAGATGGAATTAGCGCAAGTCAGATGTTTGCAAGGGACTTGATGGAAAACAAAAATAAGTACCAAGAGGAGTTAGAAAAGGTGGCCATTGCGATCATTCCGTTTTACAATATTGGAGGTACGCTGAATAGAAATTCTGGTACCAGAGTAAATCAGAATGGTCCAGCTGAATATGGGTTTAGAGGAAATTCACGACATTATGATTTGAATCGAGATTTTATTAAATCGGATACTCGTAACTCACAATCTTTCCAAGAACTATTCCATCTCTATGATCCTGATTTGTTGTTAGATACACATGTTAGCAATGGTTCAGACTATCAGCATGTCATGACATTGGTGAGTTCACAAAAAGATAAATTGGGAGGTGAACTGGGGAAGTATATTGATGAAGTAGTATTGCCTCATTCCTTCGATGGGATGAAAAAAAGAGGCTTTGATGCGATTCCTTATGTCAACGCTGGGCGTCAAACTCCAGACAAGGGCTGGACCCAGTTTATTGATTTACCTAGGTACTCAACTGGATACGCCGCACTGTTTCATACTATCGGATACATGAGCGAAACTCATATGCTCAAGACTTATAAACAAAGAGTAGAATCAACCTATGCGTTGATGGAAACAATGCTTGATTTTCTTGGTGAGAAAGGGGAGGAGCTGGTTGAGCTCCGGGAGCAGACGAAACGGTCCGTCTCAAATCAAAAGGAATTTGAAATCTCCTGGTCTGTTGATACCAGCCGATTTACCACTTTTATGTTTAGTGGATATGAACCCACCTATGTTGAAAGTGAAATATCTGGATTCACTAGGTTGAAGTACGACAGAAATCAACCTTTCACAAAGGAGGTCGAATACCGAAATAGTTATAAAGCCAACAAGGTTGTCACTGCGCCAAACTATTACATTATTCCTCAGCAGTGGCGAAGGGTGATTGATCTACTTGAACTTAATCAGGTCGAAATGTCCCGGCTTGAATATGATAGCTCAATCAATGTGGAGGCATATATGATTGCAGATTATCAGACGGTCAGGAATCCTTACGAGGGACACTACAGACACTTTGATGTGGAAGTATCCGCAAAGCAGATTAACCTAAAATTTAGAAAAGGTGATGTTCTCGTTCCTGTAAATCAATGGCGTAATCGGTACATCGTAGAAACGTTGGAGCCAGAGGCTCCCGATTCCTTTTTCGCATGGAACTTTTTCGATGCAATCTTGCAGCAAAAGGAACATTTTTCTTCCTATGTTTTTGAGGATCATGCGTTGAAAATTCTTGAAGAAAATCCTGATATTAAACGCGCATTGGATACCGCAAAAGCTGAAGATCCAAGATTGGCAGAAAGTGCGAATCGCCAGCTTGATTTTATTTATCAACGATCAACGCATCGCGAACCTGAATACATGCGCTATCCGATTTTCAGAATAATGGAATAATGCTTCTATGATGATAGGAAATCAGTCAGTCATACCTGACTAAGACTTTTTGCGATAAATAGCCCTTGCCTCCATCATACACCTGAGTCCATCCGTTTTTCTTTAGATATTTCACCAGGTAATGATTGAGAAACCCATGAGATACAAGTAGTGTTTTTCCATTTTCGGATGCATCTGTATCTAAGAGAATTGCTCCCTCTTTTGCTCTCTGCTTTGCTTCTGAAGCGCTTTCGATTCCCTTTTTGTTAAACCCCATGAGCCAAAAAACCCGTGAACCTGTCGTCCACCACTTCAATGGTAACTTTATGTTAAAGAAGGAAAAGACTTTTCTCTCGAACTCTCGGAAAATCGGCTCTGCTTGTTGATTTTCAAATTCTTGGAATAATTGTCCGGCTGTAGAAATGCTGCGATTGAGTGTACTGGTAAAAATTACATCAACTTCAGCTGCACCTAACTTGATTGGGAGATGTTCGGGCGGGTAAACTCCCACTGAATCATATTGAGCGATAAACGTTATTGCCTCTTTTCGTTTTCTCCAACCTTTTTTATTAAGTGCCGGCTCGCCATGTCTTACGAGAACAATCTGTTTCAACTTAGAAATGTCCTCAACCAAATTCATTTCTTCTTGTACAAACTGGATGGTAACAGGTACATCTTTGGTTTGTTTTTCCAATTTTTTGTAGTGGGCTTTTACGCTTTCTAATTGAGCATGACCAGAATACCATGCGGAACTCAAAAGAATAGAAAAGACAAGCCCAATAACAAAATGCTTACCTGGTAATAAAGCTGTGTGAGAATTGTTCATTTACTATCGTGCAAGTATACATACGATTAATTGTGTTATACATTTCTAGCTTTTTTCAGGGACAAAAAAACTATCGATGATCTAGATACCGGGCAATCCCTCTTTCAAGATTCAAAACTCAATCCACTAAACATCAATTACTTCCGATAACACAATTTATTAATGATCTTGATTGGTAATATTGTTATTTTAGAACCACATTAACTAGCATGTCACATCTTATGAAACCATATTATTTATTCCTTTTTCTGATTTCTATTATTCAGTTCTCTAACGGTCAGGACCGTATTACTGGTGAACCTTTTGCAACTAGATCAGTGGTGTTAGGCCAGAATGGAATGGTTGCTACTAGCCATCCTCTGGCTACACAAATTGGACTAGACGTACTTAAAGATGGTGGCAATGCAATAGATGCAGCGATTGCAGCCAATGCAGCACTAGGGTTGATGGAACCTACAGGATGTGGCATAGGTGGTGATCTTTTTGCCATCGTTTGGGATGGAAAAACTGAAAAGCTCTATGGACTCAATGCCAGTGGTCGTTCACCTCAAAAGCTTACATTGGAGTATTTTGAAAAGGAGGGTATGGAGAAAATTCCATCACACGGCCCGCTACCAGTCAGCGTACCTGGTGCCGTTGATGGCTGGTTTGAACTCCATCAAAAATTCGGATCAAAACCGATGACAGAAATTCTGGCTCCAGCCATTGACTATGCAGAAAAAGGCTTTCCATTGACTGAGCTTATCGCATGGTACATGAACAGGACTGTTCCTTTCTTTGAATCAAGAGGTTTCCCCAACATAGAAGATACCTACAAATCACAAAATGGTGGACGACTGCCGAACGAAGGAGAAATCTATAAAAACCCTTATTTGGCGAACACCTACAGAAAAATAGCTGAAGGCGGACGAGATGCCTTTTACAAAGGAGATATTGCCAAAACCATAGGAACTTTCATTAAAGAGCAAGGTGGTTTTCTTTCAGCCAAAGATCTTTCAGCTCATAAATCAGAGTGGGTAGAACCAGTTTCCATTAACTATAGAGGATATGACGTATGGGAGCTCCCACCAAATGGTCAGGGAATTGCAGCTCTTCAAATGTTGAAGATTTTAGAAGGTTATGACTTTTCTGATATTGAATTTGGAAGCACAGAACACCTTCACCTCTTCACTGAAGCCAAAAAATTAGCCTTTGAAGACCGAGCTAAATACTATGCCGACATGGATTTCTTTGACGTACCCGTTGAGCAGTTGTTATCTGATGAATATGCGGAGAGTAGAAGAAAACAGATCGGTTCTCGAGCAGGAAGGTATTCAGCTGGCGAAATTTCAGCTGGCGAAACCATCTACATGACGGTAGCAGATAATGAAGGTACCATGATCTCTTTGATTCAGAGTAATTATCGTGGAATGGGTTCAGGAATGGCTCCTCCGAAACTGGGTTTTATGTTGCAAGATCGGGGAGAACTATTCAGCCTGAAAAGAGGCCAGGCTAATACTTACGAACCTTCTAAGAGACCATTTCACACAATCATTCCAGCTTTTATCACTAAAGATGGGAAGCCATTTGTAAGTTTTGGAGTAATGGGAGGTGATTTTCAGCCCATGGGTCATTCGCAGATCGTTATGAATCTCATCGATTTTGGCATGAACTTACAGGAAGCCGGGGATGCCCCACGTTGGGATCATACAGGTGGTGCAAGTCCGATGGGCAGAACCACAGAGAATACTGGGACGGTACGAACTGAATCTGGTATTCCTTATTCTACGATTCGTGGATTAATTGACAAAGGCCACAGAATTGGAACTGTGCGAGGTGTTTACGGGGGCTATCAGGCAATCATGTGGGATGACGAAAACAAGGTCTACCATGGAGCCTCCGAAAGCCGTAAAGACGGACAAGCCGCTGGTTATTGAAGCAAATTGTCGTTGGCAGAATGAGTGATTAACGCAAGGTGAGTTTGACAATGACGGGGTTGTGATCGGAAACTTTGTCGTCATTGGTTTCCAATATACTGGTTTTAATTCCAGACCTTGAGGTTAGTCCTGGAGACACCAAAATGTGATCAATTTGCTCTGGTTCTCCTCGGTAATTGTAGGTCCACCGTACATCCGTATTTTCGAAATAATCGCTATTCCCTGTTTGGATTAGTTCTTCATACAAATCATCAAAACCTCTTATTCGGTAAATAGACTTGCTTCTTTTCTCAGAATTTAAGTCACCTGTTACTATCACTTTCCTTCCTTCGATCAATTGCTTGATAATTGCTCTCCTGGCTATACTCGCCTGAGCAAGCCTCTGGGCATCACTATCGTATCCACCTCGTTCACTCTTTAAGTGAAAAACGAAAATGTCAATGTCTTTTTCGTTGATGGTAGCGGTTGCTTTTAGCCCTTTGCTAATTCCTGTCTCGTTCTCAGAATCCCCATCAGTTTCTTCCAGGTAGATAGCTCTCCCAGTGATTTGCGGCCAGACTTCTTTGAGTGGAAATTTGGATAAAACAGCGACATGTTGTCCGGTAAAACTGTCCGTACATTCACATACTTCCCAATGGTCATAGCTAACTCCAATGTTATTTAATTCACTGACTAAGACAGCTATATCATCTGCATTTCCAACTTCGGTAAGAGTTATAATATCAGCGTTGGTTCGCTTGATCATTTGTGCCACATTGGAAGAAGCCTCCTTCAACTTGGCCGTCCGATTATCATTATCATTCCAAAACTTCTGTTCTTTTTTTGACTCACGAGTCAGGTCAAATTGTTTTCCAAACTTGACGTGAATTCTCGTCTTATTCAGAAATTCAGCATTGAATGTTGCAACTGTGATTTCTTGAGAAATAGCTGAAAAACAATACCAAAAACAAAGTGAGGTTAATAATAATACACGTCTCATATTCTTAGATCAAATTCGTTTCAACTTATCAAGTTAATTCTAAAGATCAAACGTATGATAAGTATTCCGATCAGAATATAGAATCTTATTGGTTGTTTCCCTACTTATTTCCACTTAGGGAGTGTTCTTTTATCTTGATCATCTTTTTTTAGGTCTTCCAGGGAATATGGGAAGTCTTCAACCATCCATTTTTTTAACTCTCCACCCTTTAAATGGTGATCAAAATATTCCTTTAATCTTTCTTGAAGATCCAGTCTATTACCCTCTTTTCTCATTCCGTGACCTTCACCTTTATACGAAAGAAATACTACCGGTTTTTTCAGATATCGTAAGATGCTGTAGAACCCAAATGAGTGTTCCCACTGTACCACTTTGTCGTCTGTGCCATGGAACAACAGCAAAGGTGTGTTCATGGTGTTGGCATTAAACACAGCTGATTCAGAAATATACATTTCAGTATTGGAAGTGGGATCAGTCCCTAGCCGTCCTTGCCCTGTCATGTAATAATCCTGCTCGTTGCTGCCATCCCAGACAATATCAATATTGAATCCTTGAACCAGATTACTAACCCCAGCTCCACCAGCAATTGCTGCAAATTTGTTGTCTTGCGTAGAGATGTACATTCCACAATGACCTCCGAAACTAAATCCTTCATAACCAATTCGTTGCTCGTCTACATATCCTAACTCAATTACTTTTTTGATCGCAGCATCAATGCACTCATGCATATCTGAATGTGGCGTGCCTACATTGAAGTGAATATCAGGTTGAAGGAATAAATACCCATCGGATACATACAGCATTTCTGGAACGGAAGAACCAGCTAGGTAAGGAGTGGGATACTGATACATTCTTTGGGATAGCTTTTCGTATGAATACACAATCATGGGTAACTTCTGACCCTTCTTGTAAGAATTAGGAATGCTCAATACTCCCTGTAATGGAACTCCATCGTCATTCGTATATTCTATCATTATACGCTTCCCCCAATTGTACATTTTCTGCTGAGGATTAGTATCAGTTATTTTCTTGGATTTAGAAAAGTCAAGTGTGGTTAAATGTGATTCAGGATAGTTTTGGTAATCACCAGCCTTGTAAATGACCGTATTCGATTTTTTGCTTCTTATCAATTCCGAGCTTCGCCGTGAACTTGAAAGTCTTACGGGTTCATAAATGAGTTCCGTCAACGCTCCATTTTGAAGGTTATAGTATCCCGAATATTTGGTTTGCTTATTATAGGCTAGTAATATATTCGGAGAAGAGAGATCAATGTAACGTTCTTCGATTTCAGATTTATCATTAAAATTTGAATCTTCAAAGCTAAATCGGATTGAATCTTTTGAAGTGACGGATTGGGTGAGGTTTCTTGCCTCTGAGCGATCATCCAGGGGTAGAAGCCATAGATCTAAATCATGGTTTACAATGATTGCATACTGATCTTTGACCCACCCTTCAAATCCCCAATCAGCGATGTATCCGAAATAGTCATAATCCGAATTAACAAAGGAAACCCCTAAGCCTTCTGATATATTAATCTTTGAGTCTTGCTCAAAATCATAACACCAATAATGGGAGCCGTCCCAAAGAATTGCTTTTGAGCCGTCCGGAGAAATCTCAATATCCGACCAATAGCGTGAAAGGTATCCCTTCTCAATTAGTTTTTTATCACCTGTGGAGAGGTCGATACGATATAAGTCATTTTTATCTATATCCCAGTCAGATAGGTATTCTCGATTATCCTTCCCGATCGCCCAGTTGTCTGTGTCCTTACTCTGAATTAATCTCTGAATTTCTTCACTGGTCAATTGTACAAGTGTATTAGAATTCCGAAAGTAAATGGCATCAAAAACTTCGTTCTTATTTCTCTCATCTTCCATAATACGTTCGGAGAGTAGCTTCTTATCTTTCCAGTGCCATACCTGGACGGTGGATTTTTCCTCTTCATTCTTTTGCTCTTCCTTGTCTTCTTCCTTTTGATCATATTCCCGGATTTTTATGAAAAGACGATTATCATCCTTACTCCAAGTGATTTCATTGATGTATCGGCCAACTTTTACAGCAGGACCCATGTTTTCTGGAAGACCTTCTATTTCTTTTACCAAATACTCAACTGATTCATTGGCTTCACCCTCAGTACTGCAGATAACGATGTGCATGTTAGCATAATCAACCTCCTCATCAACATTGTTGTACTTGTAAGCAGCAAGTGCATTTTTGCTGGAGTTCCAGGATAAGTTTGAGTATATGAAATTCCCCGTCTGAAGTGCCCTTGTTGTCATTTTCACAGGATCGTAAATGTAGATCCCATTTCCACGTTTATCTTCAGAAGCAATGGTGTAAGCAATGTATTCGGCTTTCTTGTCTGTCAAATACTCTCCAATGTTACCGATGTAGTGTTCCCGTCGATTATCTAAATCATAAATCAAAAGGCTATTGTCATCTGAAGTGATGAAGTAGTTTCTATCTTCTAAAAACTTGTATTCAGCAGTTGATTCGTATTTGACTGTAAAATTGGATTCGAGATGTTTTAGCTCAATGATGGTTTTATCATCACCCTCATTATCATCTTCTGATTCTGGCTCGATTTGATAGGCTATCCAATCAGACTTTGCAGAAAAAATGGGTTTGCTACCGTCCGGTACTTTATACTTAATACCTTCCTTTGAACTACAGATGTAAAGAATATCCGTCTGATTGTCCTCTCCGAAGTACTCCTTAACTCTTTTCTCAACCTGGTTTTCTTTTGCAGTATCCAGTTTTGCAGAAGGCTTATCATAAAGACTGTATAATATAGTGTACCATTCGCCATTATTTGAAAGCGTTGCAGAATGTATACGCCACTGTCTTATGTCATCAAAAGAGAGAGCCTCCTTTTTGGATTGTGCAAGCAGTTGATTATTTCCTGTTGCCGATACTAAAATAGCAGCGCTGAGGAGAAAATATAATCTGATTGAGATCCTTGAATAGTTATTTGAATTGCCCATAGTGTTTTTAATCTATCAGTAGTAGTAGTGACTCTTTCTTCCTAGAATGCTAAACAAGAAAAAGCGTGATACTCCAAAATTCGTGAATCGTAGAGTCATCACCAACAGCCCCCTCAACAAGATATGACCTCAATTTACACTCACACTATTCTCATGGATCAGGTCAGAGTAGATGCTCTTGAATGTATCTCCCGATCTGTCGTAAATAATGGCATTGATATTAGGAGGATCAATTCGTAGACAACTTAACGCACTTCTTAACTCTTTGATCTTGTCATTCAAATGATAGGAAAGCGTTAGGAATTGATGATCATTGCCATTCCAAATCCCATGAGCATAGTTCTTTTGACGCTTTATCTTGTTTTGAAAGTCATTTAAACCGTTACTCTCAGCTGATTTCATTTCCATTGCCTCTAACACAACTCTATTATTTTGTGATAGGACAAAAGAAACCCTTTTGATATCCTTTGAATCTAGAAGTTTGTTTATTTCAGCTACCGTCTTATCATCAAACAAAATAGAGTTTCCAAGAGAAGTAATGTAATAGTTTTCCTGCCTGAATGCCTTATTGATAACAGACTCAAGATTATCAGTCGGGCAAATGAAGTACAAATGTCTCTGCATTTGGATTCAAAGATTTTTTAAGTCAATTACCTCAAAATTTTTGGCATCAAAGTAGTCATCCAAGCCATAGTCCGTATTAATGATGATTCCTCCTAACAGAGTTATTTTATCAACATGAAACTCATTTTTACATGCTTTTATGTAACTATGGATCTTTTCATCGATTATCTCATAAGTAGCTTCGGTAATTGCTTTCTCTTTGTTTTCACCATCTAGAATTTGCTCTCGGTAAGGCAACAAGCTCTCCTCAAGTTTCATTTGCTGATAGTCATCATCATTTATAACGGGAGTATAACTACTGTCACCTAATCTACTTAGAGCTAGCATAAGTGCGCCGCATGAATTACCGGTCTGTTCCTGACGAGGGCGGTACATCTTTCCCAAATCACCTTCTAATGTTATTCCTATATGTGGACCATAAAAAATAAAAGCGCTTCCATCATCAGGAATATGATGTGCAAAAGCGGTCATCCCAGTTTGCCCTGCAAATGGTAAGCCACCCAATCCTCCCATGATAAACGGGCCAAACAAGACATTAAAAAAAGTAGTGGAAGGAACATTAATATCATCGGAACAGACTGATGTAGCCATTAAAATTCTGGATATATCAAGTTTATGTTCGATTTGCATTTTCCCGAGGTAATGAATAGAGGTATCCTTGGCATCCATTGCTTTAGGGAAATATCCCTTAACGATCTTGTCAAATTTTCTTTGTAACATAATGAGTTAGTCTTTTTTTTGATCAAGATAAGATATTTTTCATTAGATGCATCAATGTTGCATTAACGATTATTAATTTGTTATTTAAGCTTCGCAAAATGATGCGCGAGCGGTAGTGAGATGAAATTTCAGCCATTCCTTTCGACCATAAAATCAAAATCTTCTCAACTGAAGACATTGAAATTAATGAAAAGGCTATTTGCTGTTGAAAAAACTAACTAAAATTCAAGGTCAAAGTAATCTTCTAGTAACTGCCTCAACTTGACACGTGTAGATCCACCTCTTGACTGAGTAAAATAGAATACTGACAATCTGCTATCGCGATCTGCCATAGCCCAAGTACCATCGGAACCACCATGTCCGAATACCGAGGGTTCTGTTTCTTCGTTTCCATGAGATGAATATAGACTCCATTGAAAACCATAGGAGTTGTTTACATTAGATCCCTTTAGAGCTTCTTCGATCGTCTCCTCCCTCAAATAACGTTTGCCCTCAAATACGCCATCATTTGCCCACATACTCAAAAATTTGCTGTAGTCTGAAATAGTTGAATACATTCCTCCACTACCTCTAAAAAAGTGATGAGTTTGTGGTTGTGAATTCGACCAATATCGTTGAAAAACACCTCTTCTTAATCTGTATGTACAGCTGATCTTGTTACGTTCTGGATAGTTGTTTGGTAGGTTGCATAGGGTATGTGACATACCCAGTGGTTCAATAACTCGTTGCTGGACAAAGTCCTCTACTGGCATTCCAGTAATTTTTGCTACTATATGCGCTAAAGTGGATGATCCAGGGTCACTATACCTGTACTTGGTGCCAGGAGAGTATACAGGGCCTAATTGACCAACTTTGTCCACGTATTCCTCCAGATTTTTAAAATCTCTTGAAGACTGCACATACCCTTCATATCCCAGATCCTCAATTCCGCTTGTATGAGTTAACAGCTGGCGGATTGTAATCTCTCCTGATAAAGAGTTGGCAAAACTTGGTAGGTAAACAGAAACAGGATCATTAATTGATAATTTGCCCTCCTCCATCAACATCAATATACAAGTACCAACGATCGGTTTTGTCATTGACCGAATCCTGCAAATCGTATTTTTCTGAAATGGGATGTTTTCCTCACGGTTCATCCAACCGACCGTGTGATGTATCAATGTATCGTTGGATTGTAGGATGAGAAGTTCACCTCCAACCAGATCTCCATCTGCCAACCAGGACTCCATATTGTCCTTTAATTCTGTCTTTTCATCTTCTGTTAGAAAAACATTCTTGTTCTGTTCTTGGCCATTTGATGATGTACAGCTTATTGAACATAGGACCAAAATGAAGCTATATATGTTTACTCTCATTGATTTAATTTAATGAAAGATCGTATTAATGAGAATTACAGTACTAGAGTGTACCCCAAAATCTTTGAGATATTGCTGTATTATATATATCTAAAGATAGGGCTTGAGTAACAAGTTGAAAGAAACTAGAATCAAATACTGACTGTTTACAAATCAATCATCAATAGCAAATCTTATGTAGTCCACCTTTACTAGGAGATCTGGATTGCCATACTTAACCACCGTGGTATTATACTTCTTCAAATCACTCATCAATTCCTTCTTGGCTGAATAAAAATCGGTGTAGGCATTAATTCCCACTTGTAATGTTTGTGGCAGGTCAGGTCTATTGAATTGTTCGATTTGTGTCCAATCATCATCTTGATCGTATTTGTAATAAAGTGTGAAAAGGGTAGAGGTTCGTACAATTTTTAACTGAACCCAGTCAAGTTTATTAGGATGGAGTTGAAGAGTTGATCTGCTGTTTACGGTGGTCTTAGTTTCAAAGACAGGTCGATCCACACTTCTGGCAACTCCTGTAGTGAGGAATAGCCAGTTCTCTCCCTTAGGTTTCCAATCTTTGGAAGAGATGTCACGAGGCGATCGAACCATCAACCCGGACAAGGACCAGGTTGTGCTTGGAGCGGTGGATTTTACTCCGCTCACCAAAAGTCGGCACTCTACCGAAAAATCTCCGGCGATTTCTTTAAACAAAAAAGGTGCATGATAATCCGCATACCAGCCAGAGGTCCAAGGTTCTATTTCAAGAAAGCCATCTTTGATCTCTATTCGTTTCATCATATCCGGCCAATCTTCCTCCTGGTAGAACCTCTTCCAGTCTTTTAGCGAGGTGTTGTTCGAAAAATCATCCGAAAGTTGCTGAGCCTCAATCCTGAAGGCCAGCATTGTGAAAAGGCATAATAGGATTAGTGTGGTTTTGGTTCTATTATTCATCATTTAATTCGTTCAAATAGAATATTAATAATTTTCCATTCTCCTCTCCACTTAGCCATGTGGAGGTATTCAATCGCATCATATGCCTGAATCTTCACTGTGGCTGCATTTTGAAATTGATCCAGTACCGAGATATCCATTTTTCTTTCTTCTTTAGGAACTGCTTTACCGCCACCGTTTCTTGTCAACTGGACCAACTCAAGCGCAGAATAGAATTCCAACCTGCTTCGATTTCCAGCTGAGGTCACTACTTTGGATACTGCATCTTCCTGAAGCGTTGATTCCATTAATTCAGAATTCCCATCATACCAGGCTATCATAAAATTTCTTGCAACTTTTTGAATGGATTCTTCATCGCTATCTTGAGCCACAGATTTGAATGCGAAAACAAATAAAAGGAGTGTAAGTAAGGATAAGTGTTTCATGCTGCCTAACACGTAGTTTGGTTGATGTCATGTGATAAGATTTATAAAAGTTTACCATGAAAATTGCATTTTCAGTTTTTTATCTTCTAGCTGCTGGACAAGGTTTTATGATGGGATTGGTTCCTATGAAGAAGATCAAGTTGCGAGCGTTGGGTTTCGCATTGTCCGGTCTGATTCTTATTGTGAGTCTTCAATTATTGATATACGGTCTTTCTTACAGTATGCTAATCGTTCATTTTCCGCATCTATGGGGAGTAAGTTCGGTTGCATTCTACCTCATTGCTCCGCTTTTCTACTTTGTATTTAAAAGCAAATCAGTAAAGAAGTTTCGATTCTCCTGGAGCGACCTTATTCACCTTTTTCTTCCCATACTATTCATTATCGCTAAATCACCTTTTTTCTTTAGGACAGCCGAGGATAAAAGGATTGTATTAGAGGGTATTCAAGAGATGACACCCAGCCTTAGTACCAATTCATTGATTCTGTCAATAGTTGCTTTGACTCAATTAATCGCTTACGCAGTGGCATCATATCGACTGATCAAAAAGAATGATGATAAAAGCAACAAAGAGGACATGATGCTCTTTAGAGTGATCATAACCTACATCATCGTTTTTACCATATATAAGGTCAGTATTTTCTCTGGGTTTGGATACTACTCATTGATTTGTCATTTGTGTAAGGTATTGATGGGTATAAGTGTCTATACTGTCGCATATACGTTCTTGGTTTCCACTAGCAGTCAAAAATATCGGAACTCTAATCTCAACATGAGTTTTGCTGCCAGTATTAAGAAAGGGCTAAATAAACTTATGATTGAAGAGCAGGTTTTTAGAGACAATCAACTAAGCCTTGAGACACTGGCTGCAAAATTAAATTGCACCACCCATGAACTGTCACAGCTAATCAATCAGCATTTTGAAAAAGGGTTCTCATCTTTCGTCAATAGTTATAGGGTGGAATATGCAAAAGCTTCTATTGAGAATAATCCCTCTCAGAAATTATGGCAAATAGGATTGGATGCTGGGTTCAACAACAGGATCACTTTTACCAACGCTTTCAAGAAGGAATTGGATTGTACTCCATCGGAATTTAGGAAATCAAGACTTGTGGATTAGTAGTTCGACTTTGTTGCTTTAGCTAGATACATGGCATATAATGTGATAACGATTTATGCAGAATGAGTTCAGCAACTACTTGTGGTGTGAAACAAAAAAAACCTCTCTGCAAGCTGTAAAGAAGGTTTCTAAAGTCGGGGCAGCAGGATTCGAACCTGCGACCCCCTGGTCCCAAACCAGGTGCGCTAACCGGACTGCGCCATGCCCCGATATATGTTCCGCCGAAGCGAAGCGAAGGCGGAAAATCGTTTCAAAATTCTCTTCAAATCCAATAGTCTCTCGAAACGGAACGCAAATGTAGAAATTCAATAGATAATTCCTTTATATCCTAACAAAAAAAATATTCAGTTCCGATTTGTTAATAAAAAATAATCACTGAACTGTAAGAGAAATTGCGGCGTATGGTAGCTTTATCATCTGTACGATGAAAGGCTACATAACTAAAGGACGAACCTTATCTTCACTTAATAATTAAAACCAAAATTTATGGTTAAAACTACACCCTCAAGATATCCGAGTCGAGGAACAGAAGATAAATCAACGATGTATCAAATCATTGATGAAGGATTGTATTGCACAGTGGCGTTTCTTAGAGAAGGTCGCGCTCATCAAATACCAACAGGTTATTGCAGAGTCGAAAATGAAATTTATATACATGCCTCATCCAAAAGTGGTTTCATGGATGCAATTATAGGACAGGAGGTGAGCTTTTCCGTCACCCATATGGATGGACTTGTTTTGTCGCCATCTGCGTTCGACTCGTCATTCAACTACAGATCTGTGATCGGCTTTGCCAGAGCCATTGAGCTCACTGATCCCAAAGAAAAATTGAAATTTTTCAATTTGTTTACCGAACGCTATTGTCCTGGAAGGATTGCAGATGTTGGAGAACCAGCTCCGGATCAGGTTTCAATTACCAAAATTGTACGACTCTCATTGGATAATGCGGCAGCCAAGATCAGGGTTGGAGATGTGAACATGAACTTGAAGAATGAGAAATCCTGGTGCGGTGTAATTCCAGTCGAAACCAAATATGGCGCTCCAAAGAAAGACGATCAACTCCCAGAAAGTTTGGAACTTCCAGCATACATTGAAAAACTGACCCATGGATCTGGCACAGCTTAAAACTCAAGTCAACCAGGAAGAAAATAGGTTCGAGCTACAATTCGATGGTAGCCTTGCCAAGATTGACTTTAAGAAGGGGAGTAAAGGCCAATATTACCTGATTCATACAGAAGTTCCTAAACTATTAGAAAACAAAGGAATCGGGCATAAAATTGTGAGGGAGTCCCTCGAGTGGATAGAACAAAATGGAATCAAGATTGTGCCGCTTTGCCCATTTGTTCGATCTTATCTCAGGGAAAATCTTGAAGATTACCAAGGAATCTTAGAAGAAGGAACTAAATTGTAAGTATGGACGAAGTGATCAAAGAATACGAGAATGAAGACTTGACTGTGGTTTGGAAACCGAACACCTGTATTCATTCGGAAAAATGCTTCAAAGGACTGCCTGGTGTATTTAATCCAGAAAACAGACCATGGGTTACTGTTGATGGTGCAAGCTCGAAAGAAATCAAAGATCAAATTGATTTATGTCCGTCGGGTGCTTTGTCTTATAAACTAAAAAATCAAGAACTTATGAGTGCTGAAATTGAAGATGAACAAATAGTTGAAGTTGCTAAAGATGGCCCGTTAATGGTCTACGGAAATATCAAGGTGAAAAATCACGATGGATCGGAAACCTCTAAACACAGAGTAACTGCTTTTTGTAGATGTGGAGCGTCAAGCAACAAACCCTATTGCGACGGGAGCCACAAAGGTGCCGGTTTTGAAGGTTGATTAGTTCGACTTCTCTAAGAACATAGCTAGTTCCGGAAGGAATTTCTCATTCTTCAAATTACTCTTCGAAATATTTCCAAATTCTTTTAGGGAAGGAAACTTTTCTAACAGCTTTTTCTTGGATTTCAATTCATAGAACACACTATTAGAAGCTGAATAGATATAGTAATCAATTTCGTCAAGATATTCTATGGTGTTACTAACAGAGGAGTACGGCTCAGAAGAATCATTTTTTCTTTCTCGTTTGATATCCTTTGCGAAAACTGCAATTTCTTCTCCTTTGTATATGGAGCGAATGAATCCTAAATCTAAGTCAGGGGCGTAAGGTTTGGAGTTGTAAAACCAATGATCTACGTCTCCATCGTTTATTACAAAATCCGAGACATGGTCGTTCTCAGCTGCGAAGTATACACCATTGGCTCTCACTTGTAGTTGTTCAAAATAGATATCGTATCGCAATTCTACATCCTCCACATACGTTTTATTTTTAAGAATCTTGATTTTTCCAGGCTTTAATTCATTAATGTAGTAAGTGCTTCCTTTGGTGCTGTAGTCACTATTCTTTTTAACCTGAACATGAGAAAAAAATGGAGTTTCACCAAGGTTTCTCTGACTCCCAGAGAGCAAATTAGCTTGCTGTTGAGATTTGGCATTAAAAAGAACAATAGTTAGAAATAGAGCTGAAACTAGTCTAATCATTTTTGAAAATTTAGTGATTCGATTATGTAACAATTAATATCTAGGACAACCTCATTTCAAACAACAGATTTTGTTCAAATCAGTTTGAAGCAGCAAGAAATGAAACAATGTTCCTGATAAATCTTTCCCTCTTGAGGTCTTTTGATGAAATTTTTCCAAAATCTTTTAGTGTGGGGAATCGTTCCATGAGCTTCTTTTTTGACTTTGTTTCAATTAACTCTTTAGCTGTTTCATCATAGATGTAATAATCCGCTACATCAATTAACTCAACCACATTTGTGTCACCGGAACTGGCGTAAGCTCCGCGTGATTCCTTCACCTTTTTTATTTTTTGGTCGTTGGCAAAAATTGAAAATTTGTCACCTTTCTCTACGATCCTGACATATCCCAAGGTCTTGAAGTCACCACCAACCCTACTTGAGTTATAAAAATGAAAAACAGAGCTTCCATCATCAATTATAAATTCTGAAATTTGTTCATTGACGGCAACAAAATGCACTTCTTGAGCCAACACTTCCAGTCTATTGAAGAAGATGTCATACCTCAACTGGAGACCTTCCCTGTACTCATCATTTTTGAATGTCTTTAATTTACCATCGTATAATTCTTCAATGAAATAGGTTGTTCCTTTAACAGTGAAGCCCTTATCCCTAAGCGCCGTAATCTGGCCGTTACCTATCACCTCGTTAGAATCGAAAGTCTTGAAAGCATCTTCCTTTAAAAGATTTGCTTGTTTTTCGGAAGCGGTTTGAGAAAAAACAACCATGGTAAAAAACAAGAAAAATAAGGAAGCCGCTGTTTTTGTAGTAGAATTCTTCATGATCCAATCTCCTTCAATAATTGAACAAGTAAGTTAGCTATTTTCATTGGCATGAAAGGCTGAGAAATGAAATGTTAAGTCGATTTCTCTGAATTGTTTACATAAAAATGAGTGGATCGTTAAGCATGGATGTAGTCAAAGTAGCGTGGGGGAGATTTGAACTCCCGACCTCCGGGTTATGAATCCGACGCTCTAACCAACTGAGCTACCACGCCATCTGCCTCTTTCAGGTCCGAAAAAAGGAACGCAAATCTAAGAAAGATTTCTTTTCATTTCTGCTATTGCATAAATCGTTTTTTTTTATACCTTATCAAAAATTTAGGAATATGGCGAAGACAGAATATGTAGGAGAGTTTGAGTTCAATGCATCTAAGAAGATGCTCTTTCCATATTTTAGTACAGCTTCAGGTTTGGCACAATGGTTTGCCGACGATGTAAACATCAATAACTCTAGTAAAGAGTATACATTCATATGGGATGGCGATGAAACAGTAGCAAAATTGACTTCCAACCGAACCAATCATCACGTAAGATTCGATGTAGTAGATGACTCGGATGATGATCCAAACTATTTTGAATTTAAACTCGATATGAACGAACTAACCCAGTCCGTTTATGTTCAGATCACCGATTATTCAGATATGGACGCTGAAGAGGCTCAAGAGTTATGGGAGAGTCTTACCAGTGATCTAAAAGAAATAGTTGGCGGATAACAATTGGCACTTTTCTTGCCAGTCCTTCATGAAGCTTCTCTAATTTTGCCCTTATATGCGAAGGCTGGATACCTTAATGCTCAAATCTTTCATTGGACCGTTCTTGCTGACAACAACGGTATCCAATTTTATACTGCTTATTCAATACCTTCTAAAGTATTTCGATGATTTCGTTGGGAAAAACCTTGGTGCAGCTGTGTTTGCCGAGCTTCTTTTCTATTTCTCCATGAACATGCTCCAAATAGCATTGCCGCTGGGAGTTTTGGTTGCTTCCTTAATGACGTTTGGGAACTTGGGAGAGAACTTTGAGCTTACAGCAATTAAAGGATCTGGAATTTCATTAATAAGAGTACTGAGACCAATCTTCGTTTTTGTGGTCTTTCTTGCAATAGGTGCATTTTATTTCAATAACTATGCGATTCCGGCAGCCAATCTAAAAGCTTACAGCCTTTTGTATGACATTAAACATACGAAACCAGCTTTGGATATTCGAGCAGGAGCTTTTTACAATGGAATTCCCGACTACAGCATTAAAGCGAAGCACAAATTACCGGATGGTAAAACGCTTCTTGACGTTATCATCTATGATCACTCAGAAGGAAGAGGGAACAAAACGGTGATACTTGCAGATTCAAGTCTCATGTATACCATTTTGGATGATAGATACCTCAAGCTTGAGCTTTATAATGGGAACTATTATAAAGAGAAGGATGATAAGAAGACACCTGTCAATCAGTTCTACCGGACCAATTACTATAAAATGGACATGGTGTTTAGCCTGGCTTCCTTTGATTTGAAAAGGAGGAAAGAAGAACTTTTCCAAAACAATCGGCAAATGAAAAATATCAAAGAACTGACTGTTGATATAGATTCGTTTGCTACTATGATTGTGAAATCCAAGGCTAGTCTTGTCATCAATGCCAACCAGGCATTCAACTATCATATTAAGAATAAAGAAACTATACTGGAAACAAATAGATATCGTCTTGATACTGTTCCTAGCGAATCACCTGGGTATGTTAAGTCTTCTTTGTTTCCGTTAGGAGTGTTGTTTTCAGGTGAAGACCAAAAGCAAGATTCTGTAAAAAGAAAACGCAATCCCTCCTTGTACCAACCCCAAGATTCCGTGACTAAAAGTGATCCCTCGGTAAAAAGACTTTTGCGAGAAGGTGAGATAAACCTTCTTTCTAAAGAAGAAAGGCTTGGCTCAAATAAATCTGATCAGGTTTTGCTGGATACGTTGGGATGGGAATATTTAGACCAACAGCTTTATGAGGGGAAAAGCAAAAAGAAAAGGTCCACGATTGTGACTGGTGCCCTGAACCAGGCTCGAAACATCAAAGTAAGTGTAAGTTCTACTGAGCAAAGAATTTACCGATCCACGAGAGATAAGAACCTATATACAATAGAAAAATATAAGAAGTATTCGCAGGCACTTGCGTGTATTTTGATGTTCATGATTGGCGCTCCGCTTGGAGCTATCATTAAGAAGGGCGGTCTTGGAATGCCGACAATCGTTGCTATACTCTTTTTTATCATCTATTATGTTTTTACAAGCATAGGAGAGAAGTCCGCGAAAGAAGGGGCAATGGATCCATACTTTGCGGTTTGGTTGTCCGATATCGTTTTACTTCCTTTTGGGCTATTTTTCCTCCGACAGGCCAGAATTGACGCCCGATTATTCGACACAGATTTCTATAATATCTGGATAGAAAAGCTACGATTAAGATTTGCTAAGAACGGGAAAGAAGTCTAAATTTGCGCTTCAAATTAAAAAGAGGTAGAAATTTAGAATGTATCTTACGAAAGAAAAAAAGATAGAATTTTTTAAAGAGCACGGTAAATCTGAAACTGACACAGGTTCTACTGAGGCTCAAATCGCGCTTTTCACGCACAGAATCAATCATTTGACAGACCACCTTAAGACGCAATCAAAAGACCACTCATCTAGATTAGGTCTCTTGAAGCTTGTTGGAAAGCGAAGAAGACTCCTGGATTATCTTTATGAAAACGATATCGAAAGATATCGTAGCATCATCGCAAAGCTGAATATCAGGAAATAAAAAGAAACTTAAAGAGGGGATCATAATTCTGATTCCCTTTTTTAATTTATCAACCCAAGGGTCAAACGGACCCTTGTTACATTATTTATTATGACGAAACATATTACTAAGACCTTCAAACTCACTGACGGCAGAGAAGTGTCCATCGAAACTGGAAAACTTGCTAAGCAAGCCGATGGATCCGTCGTGGTTCGAATGGGAGACGCCATGTTATTGGCGACTGTAGTGTCCGCACAGGATGCAAAAGAAGGAGTGGATTTTCTTCCACTTTCTGTTGACTATCAAGAAAAATTTGCAGCCGCAGGTAAAATTCCTGGCGGTTTTTTGAAAAGAGAAGGAAGACTCTCAGATTACGAGGTATTAATATGCCGATTAGTAGATCGTGCCTTGCGACCTCTATTTCCAGATGATTATCATGCAGATACGCAAGTATTTATTCAACTTATTTCTGCTGATAACAATGTGATGCCAGATGCTCTGGCTGCCCTCGCGGCTTCTTCAGCGATCGCTGTTTCGGATATTCCATTTCACGGACCCATTTCAGAAGTAAGAGTTGTAAAAGTTGATGGAAATTATAAAGTAAATCCATCGCTAGAGGAAATGGAATCTTCCACCTTGGATTTGATAGTTGCCGGCACTGACGAAAACATTATGATGGTGGAGGGAGAATCAAAAGAAGTTTCTGAAGCGGAAATGCTTGAGGCAATTAAAATTGCACATGAAGAAATAAAGATCCAGTGCAAAGCCCAGCAAGAATTGGCACAAGAAGTAGGATCCACTGAAAAAAGGGAATTTGATCACGAGCCAAAAGATGAAGAACTCAAGGCTTCAATGAAAACTCAGGTTTATGATAAACTTTACAAAGTAGCTGAGTCAGGAAATCCAAACAAGGCGGAAAGAAAAGAAGCTTTCAAGGCTATTTATGAAGAGTACATTTCTCAGTTCTCAGAAGAGGAATTGGAGGAAATGGACGATTTTCTTTTGGGTAAATACTTTCACGATATTGAGAAAGAGGCCGTTCGAAACTGTGTCTTGGATACAAAACTTCGATTGGATGGAAGAAACTTAGATCAGATCAGACCGATATGGACAGAGGCGGATTATTTACCTTCTGCTCATGGTTCTGCTGTTTTTACAAGGGGAGAAACGCAATCAATCACTTCAGTGACTTTGGGAACAAAGCTGGATGAGCAAATGATTGATGGAGCGATGATCTCTGGATACAACAAGTTCATTTTGCACTATAATTTCCCTGGCTTTTCAACTGGTGAAGTTCGACCGAACAGAGGTCCTGGACGAAGGGAAGTAGGTCACGGAAATCTTGCGATGCGAGCATTGAAGCCAATGATTCCTTCGGAAGATGAAGGGAACCCATATACCATTCGAGTGGTGTCTGACATTCTTGAATCGAATGGATCTTCTTCTATGGCTACCGTTTGTGCTGGTACAATGGCACTGATGGACGCTGGAGTAAAGCTTAAGAAACCGGTTTCAGGCATTGCAATGGGAATGATCTCAGATGCTGATTCAGGAAAATATGCCATTTTATCGGACATTTTGGGTGATGAAGATCATTTGGGTGATATGGACTTTAAAGTAACGGGTACTACTGAAGGAATTACAGCATGCCAGATGGATATCAAAGTCGATGGTCTTTCTTATGATGTTTTGGCAGAAGCGCTGGAACAAGCCAAGCAAGGAAGACTACACATCCTTGGAGAAATGGCCAAAACGATTTCAGAGCCTAGAGCTGACCTCAAGCCTCATACGCCTAGAATGGTAATGCTTCGAATTGATCGAGAATTGATTGGTGCAGTGATTGGGCCTGGAGGAAAAATCATTCAGGAAATCCAGAAGGAATCCGGTGCGACTGTGAACATTGAAGAAGACGAGCAAGGTGGAAAAGTGAGTGTTTTTGCAAGTGATGGAGCTGCTTTGGATGAAGCAATGAAACGAATCAAAGCGATTGTTACTCAGCCTGAAGTAGGTGAAGTCTATGATGGTAAAGTGAAGAGCATTATGCCGTTTGGAGCATTTGTTGAGTTCTTGCCTGGAAAAGATGGTCTACTTCATATCTCTGAAATCAAATGGGAGCGCGTTGAAAACGTTGCTGATGTGATGGAAGAAGGAGAGGAGATCAAAGTGAAATTGATTGATATTGACAAGCGTACGGGTAAGTTCAAGCTTTCCAGAAAAGTGCTTTTACCAAGGCCTCAAAAGGAAGAAAAGCCAGCTGAAAAGGCGGAAGAGTAAAGCTTAAGACAAATACAAAATAAGAAGCCCTTTTTTGGGCACAAAAACATTTAAATTGGTGTTCATATTGGACATCAATTTTTATTTGAACAAAGAATTATAAACCAATGTCAATAGAGAAAGTAAAAGTTTTGATTATAGGGTCTGGACCTGCCGGATTCACAGCCGCTGTATATGCAGCCCGCGCTGGATTTACACCTGTATTGTATCAAGGTGGCCAGCCTGGAGGACAATTGACTATTACCAACGACGTAGAAAATTATCCTGGCTATCCAGAAGGGGTTATTGGCCCACAAATGATGATTGATTTCCAAAAGCAAGCCGAACGCTTTGGAACAGAGGTTCGAAGTGGAATGGTTACTTCGGTTGACTTTTCAGGATGGCCTCACAAAGTTACCGTGGACGAAAAAACAGAAATCGAAGCAGAGGCTGTTATTATCTCAACAGGAGCTTCTGCAAAGTGGCTTGGACTTGAAAGTGAAGATCGATTGAATGGGAAAGGAGTTTCGGCATGTGCTGTGTGCGATGGGTTTTTCTTCAAAGGCCAAGACGTTGTGTTGGTTGGTGCAGGTGATACAGCCGCAGAAGAAGCAAGTTATTTATCTAAGATTGTCAACAAGGTGTACATGGTGGTTAGAAGAGATGAAATGCGAGCTTCAAAGATTATGCAGCAGCGTGTTTTCAATGCACCAAACATTGAGATCTTGTGGAATACTGAAACTGAAGAGGTTCTTGGTGATGATGAAGTAACAGGAGTTCGGGTAGTAAATAACCAAACCGGTGAAAAGAGAGACATCCCTGCACAGGGGTTTTTCGTTGCAATTGGACATAAGCCAAACACCGATATCTTCAAAGATTGGTTGGATATGGATGATACTGGTTACATTAAAACTATTCCTGGTACTTCCAAAACCAATATTCCAGGAGTCTTTGCAACAGGAGATGCACAAGATAAGATTTACAGACAAGCAGTTACGGCAGCTGGTAGTGGATGTATGGGAGCGTTAGATGCAGAGAAGTTCATTGCAGAAAAAGAAGTGGAATTGGCTGAAGCTGAGGCTTAGGTTTTGTTATTAGATTCTTCGCAGAGCTCAGAATGATAGTCCAATCTCAAATCTGTGCTGTCATGCTGACGAAGGAAGCATCTGTGACAACATAAACTCATTCAATCTTATAAATATCAGATTCAACAAAAAACCGGGATTCATGCCCGGTTTTTTGTTGGATAGAAGGAAGGCCTTGATGAATCGGATACAAGGCCTTCTAATCAACCAGCTATAAAAAGATTATTCGAATGCTATTTCCAATGCAGCAATATCAGCTGGATTGAAAGGGGCAAGATCTGCGATTCGATCCACTAATGGATCAAAGATCGCATTTGGAGAATCTCCACCTTGAATAAATCCATCTGAATTGAAGTAGCCTGGAGCTTCTGTGTTTTGAAGATATTGATCGATCAGACTCTGCTCAATGTTCGGAAATGCAATCCGTATTTGATCAGTAAACACATTCTTTAGTGAGTGTTCAACCAATAAAACAGAGCGATCGCCTGAATCAAGATTTCCAGGAGGAAGTCCTACCTCAGCAACTCCTATGTTTCCTTCATGGATTCCGGATGCAACAAACGCCCAGTTAAATCCTTTAACGTCAGTGAAAAAAGCGGCATTTGGATGATGGGAATTTCCGAATACATCTACTACATCACCAGATCTTCCGACAAACATTTTCAATGTGCTAATAGAGTATGGATCTTCAAGAGGGTTTTCTAGTGGAAGATTATCAATCGTCACGGTCATTTCCGCATCGTAACTTTCACTATCTTCTGTATACTCAATTCTATAGATTGCGTCACCTGCTTCTGCATCTTTGATACGATCAATATTGAATGGTTTGATGATTGCAATGCCTTTCACTAAGCTCTTGTCCCAAAAGACTTGCATCCCTTTTCCACCATCAGCATTGCTTTCAGATTCTGCATCTGTGATCGTAAGTGAAAATTCGTAATCAACTCCTTCGTAAGTAGCTCCTTCAACCACCGTCAGGTTCTTGGTTCTTCCATCATCGTCACTTTGATAGGAGAGGAAAAAAGCTTGATCTACGTGTATGGCAATTCCGCCTATGATCGCTTCAGCAAGCTGACCAGAACCTTCTCCAATTGCGATGAAAAGAGAAAGAAGTTCATATATCTCATTTCCATTTAGATCTTCAGCCGTTCTTCCAGTCAACCTTCCTGCACCTGCATCAGGGTTAGCTATAGATTCTGGTATGTCTATGGAGAACCGCTCCGGAAGAATGTTAGCTCCTGGAGCCGGAGTGTCAATAGAGTCGTCGCATGACACTGAAAACAACAGTAGTGTCACCAGTAATAGTAGTGTTAAGAAATTTATCTTTTTCATGATATTTTTCATTTTGTTCATTTTTCAATTGCTTGATTTGACTCTATCACACATGAAAGGTAAGTAACCCTTGAAAAATCTGAATAAAATTAGAAATTGATTGTAACATATTGATTATGAGATAATTAAAATTACTTCACTCAACTACATTGGAATCTGAGATCACCATTGATACTGAGAAATATCCTATAGCACCCTCCGATAAATTTGTAAGTACGTTCCCCGCAGCAACGTCGAATCCACCACCACGCCAGTCCACCTCAGCAAGAAATGATCTTAAGAATCTCTGGTGTTCTTCCGTCAATGAATACTTCTTTCTATATATGGTGGCACCTCTTGGAAACGTAAATGGTTCTTTTTCTGGCGCAAAGGTCTTTGTGATATCTACAACATCGAGGGTATAGAAAAAAGCCTCTTTAGCGACTTGATCCATACCTCCTGAGGAGTTGGGTTCGCTCCATTCGACTCTTATTTCTGTCATGGATGGAACTGTTTCAGTATGAATGTATTCAAACATGTCTCCATCGTTTTCTTGAATGGTTAAAGACGGAAGGGGAGTTCCAATCGAAGAAGTAGCAAAAGCGAAATACTCATTATCATCGTGGAGAATGAAGAGGGTATAGAATTTACCAAACAAAGCTTGCAACGTGTCTGTCAGGTATACTCCTGGTCGGTCATCATCATGCGTAAGGAAAAAATTGGTCGTTCCATCGTTTATAACAACGATTGCATCGGTCACTGGTGGAGGTTCTTCATTAATGTCATCAAATGTGAGACTTAGTCTGACTTCTTGCGGAATTCGCTCATTCGTGAGCCTGCCATCAACTACCAGCAAGGGCTGATCAATGATTTCCAAACTTTGATCTGATGCTTCTTCACAGCTTAAGAAAATGGAGAGTGTAATGATATATGATGTTAGCTTTCTCATAGTTTGAATGAATAAGAAATGGCCGGTACGGCTTGATAAACAAATCGGTGCGTCGGAGTTAGTCGCTTTGCATTATTTATGGTTGTTGGTACCCTGAAGTCTCCGTTTTCCAGTACAATCTTGTTGAAACTTCTTAGAATAGAATTTCTTTGGCTGTAGAAATTGAAAATCGAAACAGTCAAGTAGTGATTGAATTTTTGCTCCGTTCTGTTCAGTCGATGTTGCCATCCTAAATCTAAGCGATGGTAGGTAGGTAGACGATTATTATTTTTCTCAGCATAAATGGGCACGGTGCGTCCTGAAAATTGATAGAATGAAGTAGGGGTGGTGATTGGAGCGCCAGAACTCACAAGTAAAGTCCCGGAAAAGTTGGTGCGTGGAGATTTCTTTAAAATAGCATTGACTGCTAATTGATGTGGTCGATCGGACACCGCGGGATAGCGCCGGTCATTGTTAATTCCATTTATCTTTCGAGTTGATCTTGAATAGACGTAAGTGAGTGTTCCTGTAAATTTCCCTGTTTTCTTAGTAAACATAGTTTCTAAACCATAGGCGTTTCCATTTCCTGAACGTAGCTCAGCCTCAAATTGCGGATTTAGCAACAGTTGGGCTTGGTTGGCATAGTCCAGTTGATTTTGCATTGCTTTGTAATAACCTTCTACAGTTAATTGCCATTGCTCTCGATCGTGCGTCCAACCAACAGAAACTTGATCAGCTAATTGTGGCTGAATATTAATGCTTGCTGGCAGCCATACTTCCAAATTATTGAAGGGACTTATGGAATTGCTTATCAAATTGAGATACTGAGCAGATCGGGCGTAATTGAAATTGATGAAATTTCGGTCGTCCAAAATGTGAGTCAACTTCAAACGAGGTTCCAGGTTTGAGTAGTCATTATAGGAATCTCTCGTTTCATAGGTTGTCGTATCAACCACTTGATAGTTATTATCAATTTGATATTCGATCGTTCTTCCAAAGTTTGTCCATGAGCTTAAGCGGAAGCCATAAGTAAGGAGCCATTTTTCTGAAAACTGCTTTTCGTTACTGTAGTAGAGTGAAAACTCACTTGCATTCCTCTTTGGAACAAATGGAGCTCCATTCTCCGGAGCACCTTCCAAGTTTCCTGGGTTGAAATTGTGGCCACTCAGTTTGAATCCAAACTTTAATGTACTTGATGGATTTTTATAAAATGTGAAATCTGTTTTCAGACTCGCATTGGCGATGTGATTCTCCCAGGTAACAACTGGGCTTGAAATCATTTTGTAATCATATCTACTAGAGTAAAAAGTAGTGTTCGAAAAAAGTCGATCATTGAAAACATGATTCCATCTAATGGTTCCAGCAATGTTTTGCCAGGTTAACCCTTCGTCTTGTAAATACTCATCGTTACTGGAAAAAACAGAGAGAAACAGACGATTTTTATCGTTGATTTTGAGATTGACTTTCCCCGTCAGGTCTGAAAAAACGAACTCATCTAGATCTTCGCTAGCCAATAAAGTTTTGATGTGAGATCGACGGCCAGAGAGAAAAAAGGAGCTGGCGTCTTTTTTAATGGGTCCTTCGATTGCTAAACGAGTTGAGATTAGTCCTAGCCTTCCGGTCATTCCAAAATTTTTGAGATTTCCATCGCGAGTTCTAATGTCCATAACAGATGAGATTCGTCCACCAAAATCTGCTGGGGCATTTCCCTTATAGAGTTTGATATCTTTGATCGCCTCAGGCATGAAAGAACTAAACAGGCCTAAAAGATGGGCTGGATTATAGATTGGAGCTTCATCAACGAGCATCTGATTTTGGTCACGACCTCCGCCGCGAACATTAAAAAAGGTAGAACCATCACGGAAAAGCTGGATTCCAGGAAGAACATCAAGAGATTTGATTACATCAGGCTCCCCTAAAGCAGAAGGCTTTTGTAAGATGGTAGCGTTATCAAGTAGCGTGACGTTTGAATGAATGTTATCAACGAGCTGAGCAGAATCACTCGGTGTGATAATAATTTCTTGAAGAAAAGCCGTTGATGTATTGAGATCTAGGTTCAGGTTGATATCTGTGTTCAAACTCACATTTTCCACCATCTCTTCATAGCCGATATAGGAGTATTTAATGGTGTATCTACCCGCCGGAAGGGACAGGGAGTAAAAACCATATGCATTTGCAATGGTACCTGCGCCAAGTTCTTCCACAAGTACGGTGGCACCAATCAATGATTCACCATCCGATTGATCTCTCAAATAGCCACTGATAGTGAATGATCGATCTTCATCAGCGGTTTTTTTGGCTTTTCTGAGAATCATTTTTCCCTCAATCCACAGGTATTCAATCTTCATCCCAAGGAAAACCTCGTCAAGCGTTTCTCGCAAAGTTTTCTCTTCGATTCTCAGAGTGACCTTATCATTGATCGGGATGTTTCGTGTACTATAGGAAAAGGAAATGCCGACTTGTTCTGCAATTTGATCTAGAACATCCGAGAGCGGAGTTTTCTTAAGGTTGAGGTTGACTTTCTTGTCAAATACATCATCCTGGCCATAGACGTGTAGTGACAACACGACCGAAAGTAGGATAAATACAGAGCGAACTATGTACATAGCTTTTTAACAACCTCTTCCGCTGATTTCTACACCCTGATTTGTGTCATTGATGGTTAAATCGAGGGTGACTTTCAACACCTCTAAAATCGATGTTAAAGATTGATTTTCAAAGGAAACGGTGACTGGGCATTTTTGGATCTCAGTACCTGTTATGTACAGTTTGGTCTGATATGCATTGTTAAGAAGCTCAATGACTTTGTCAAGTGGGACATCATTGAAGGTGAATTTCTTCGTCCGCCAAGCTTGGAAATTCACATCATTATTGAATGTTTTGAATAGTTGACCAGTTTTTTTGTTGAGAATCCCTTTTTCGCCAACTTCCAAAATAATTGAATTACCTCCATAGCTAACTTCTACACTTCCAGTTATCACCACAACTTCTGCCGTTGATTTATTCTCCAATGTTTGAACGTTAAATGAAGTACCAAGAACCTTAATGTCGAAGGACGAAGTATAAATAATGAAAGGTTTTTCTTCGTCGCGCTCAATATCAAAATAAGCCTCGCCTTTAAGCGTCACTTCACGGGATTGTTCGCCAAAGGATGGAGAATAGTTAAGTTCAGAAGAGGCATTTAAAGTAACAGACGACCCATCGGCTAAAACCTCAGTTTGAATTTGTTGAGCAAGGATCGTTACATCGTCACTTCTTGTTAAAAAGAACACCAAGAGCCCAACTCCGATAAGCAAGGTTATTGAGGCTGCTATCCTAAGAAATGGAAGAGAATTTTGTTTGTTAGAATCATGAAGTGCTTTTTGCAGACGGCTCCATTCCTGATTCGTTTCGACTTGGGTAAAGCCTTTTACCGTTTCTGTACCTTCCCAAGTCCGTACTAACTCATCATGTAGCTCTTGATTCGATCCATCTAGTGCCAATAACTCATTCAAACGAGAAAGATCATCAGGTGAACTCTCACCAGTAAGCTTAAGTGTTGTCAACTGAATCAATTCGCTATCGTTACTGTCTTCTTTCATGATCTCATTATGGTCACACACGATTTCTTCATAACCCTAGAATTATTTGGATAAATAGGCAAAACAAAATCAAATGGTCTTTTAAATCCTCTCTAAGCAACTTCAATGCTTTTGACATTTGTGCTTCAATGGCTTTGATACTTAAGTTTTCAATCTTGGCTATTTCAGCGTATTTTTTTCCTTCAAATCTACTCAGATGGAAGATCCTGCCACACTTCTCTGGTAATGCTGCAATAGCCTTTGCAATTCGATTTTCCAATTCAGATTCTTCCAAATAATCTCTCGACTCAATGAGGGAAGGAATTTCATTGGTGTCTGTCACTAGTTCGTGACTTACGATCTTTTTATTATCTCGTATGTAATTAAGGCATCGGTTATGAACTGATTTAAATAGGTATGGCTTGATTGGCTCGTCTAAATTGATCGATTCTTGTTTTTGCCAAAGGTTTAAGAAAACATTATGAACTATGTCTTTGCAGGCGTCTGTATCAAACACATATTTTTTTGCGAAAGAGCAAAGGAAAGGGAAGTACTCCTTAAAGATTGCTTCAAAGTCTTTTTCACTAAAACGCTCCTGTGGTGACAATTCTCTTAAGAATGATACTTAGGTAATTTACTACCGCTCGATTAATGTTTCATGTTTTTTGCGACATGAATCGATTCATTATCCCAAGTTTCATTATGTGAATTAAAGAGTCTGACGAATGACTTGCAACTCAATTAAGTCCTTATTTCTTGCCGCAAATGAGTATTATTTATTATGTTCAAAGGCTATTTAAAATATTAAGTATGAAGACACTGTATACCATAGCAATAATCCTTATTCTTTCTGGATGTTCGTCTTATGATTATGTTGTAGAATCGGACTATAGTTACAAAGGTGATTTCAATAAGTATGATTCTTTCGAATTTGCCCAAATTGAAGGCTTTGATGGCACCAACGAGGAGAAAAATGTCATTGAGAAATACGTCAAAAACACACTTACTGCCTGGGGATATAGCCATGAAAATCGAAGGCCAGAGTTGATTGTATTTTATTCTGTCTTTTATGATGATTTTAATTTCAAAGGATTTAGCCAGCCAGATTTCCAAGGCTGGTTGAGGTCTAATTATTCAGATAAGGAAGTTGTATTTAAGAAAGACACTTTGCCAGATGGGAGTTTAACAGAGGCTCTGCCAGGTGGGGCTAAGTATTATAAGGAATATTATAACTCCGAACAGTATGTAATGAGAGAAGGAACTGTGCTGATCTCTTTTGTAGATAGAAGAAAGCGAAAGACTGTTTGGCAGGGGTATGCTTCAGGTGTTTTTGGTCAGGACACTGATAAGAATGAACGAATCATGAGAT
Source organism: Cyclobacteriaceae bacterium (assembly GCA_028284125.1). Lineage (GTDB taxonomy): Bacteria > Bacteroidota > Bacteroidia > Cytophagales > Cyclobacteriaceae > Ekhidna. The sequence continues at coordinate 430,006 of JANQSI010000009.1, read as the reverse complement.
CGGCAGTCATTCGGATCATGGATGAGTACAAATTATTGGCTTTCGGTTCAAGCTAATTCATCGGAATAACTTTTTCTCATTTATCCTTAAGTTAAAAGTAGTTGTCTACCTTAATAAAGGTAGTTAACTACTTAAATTACATTTTTTTTTGTTATAGAAATTGATTCATTAACACTAATGTTTCAAACAGGGTAGAAATATTGCTCGAGGAAAACCATAATTAGTCAAGTGGTGTTTTATTTGCTTGTCAACTCAACGTAACATGAAAATTGATATACTAGGCATAGTCGCCCATCCGGACGATGTAGAACTTTCATTTGGCGGAACATTGCTTGTTCACCAAAAAAAAGGATACAAAACGGGAATCATTGACCTGACAAAAGGAGAATTAGGAACCAGAGGAACTCCGCAAATTCGTGCAAAGGAATCAGCTGAAGCTTCCAAAATTTTAAAACTTTCAGTCAGAGAAAATCTTGGATTAACTGATGCCTTCTTCGAAAATTCGAAAGAAAACCAGTTGCGTGTAGTTGAACAAATTAGAAAGTATCAACCCGCTATCGTCATTACGAATGCCATTTATGATCGTCATCCAGATCACCCAAGATCATCCTCATTAATCGAAACCGCTTGTTTTTTAGCTGGTCTGCCTTCACTGAAAACTGAATTAGATGGAGAGGAACAGGAAGCTTTCAGACCCTCAAAGCTTTACTTCTGCATTCAAAGCATCACGCGAGAACCTGATTTATTGGTGGATGTTTCAGAAGTAGAGGAGCAGCGCATTGAGGCTATAAAAGCCTTTAAGTCACAGTTCTATGATCCAAAGAGCGAGGAGCCGGAAACGTATATTAGTTCAAGCGGATTTATGAAAATGATTGAAGCGCGCTCACGTGAGTTCGGTCATCGAATCGGAGTTGATCATGCAGAGGGATTCAATGTCAAACATTTCATAGGGGTCAAAGATCTTTTTGATCTGATTTAAATCCCTTTCGATCCAAAACACGAAGATTCATTAATTGCCTTTCTGGATCTTTGGAGGCTACTCCAGGATAAACTTCATTTAACCAATTCATTGCCTTGGCTAGATCGACATTTTCGTAATAGTGATCCCTCGCAAAATGTACAAACTTCAAGATTTTGAAAGCATCAAACCAGGAGAAAAAGCGTTTTCTGAACGAAGAAAATGTGTTTGTTTGTTTTCTTATCTCTCCAATTTTGGACTCTGCTTTCTTTTCTAAGAAATCATTAATCGATTCGGGCAACCTGATTTCAATCCCTTTCCAATACGATTCTATATGGGAAAAGAAGACATGAAGATCTTCGAATGCTATTGGATTATAAACGGCATATTCATTTCCATTCTGAAGCATTTGTCCAATAGCTCTCCCAGTACCAAAAGGCACTCGATCGGAAGCTCTATCGGACGGATATATGGTAGTGGAATTGATCTCAACAAATTCAGCTAGAGGAATTACTTTGTTTAGAAAGTAAAAATCCTCTCCGGCCTTTCTCGTATTCATTCCGCCTTGCGCTTGATAGGTAGACGATCTCACTACTATGCAGGAGCCTAATGTTTGATGTGCGTATGGATATCCCGAATATCTGAGAGAATCAATGTAATACCTTAGGTAGGTCTCGTATTGAATGATTTCCTTTTTGTGATTTCCATCAAATCTGTGTTCATAAAAAACGATTCCGGCCTTTGTCTTGTGATCAGAAAAATGCTTTTGAATTTCCTGAAGGTAGTTTGGATCACATAGACAATCCGCATCATAACAAACAATCACACCATCTCCGTTGATCTTATCATAAAATCGAACTGCTTCATCCATTCCAATTTTTCTGGCCAAGCCAACTCCGGCTTTTTTGGTTGGAAGCTTTTGATAGGAAAAAAGCAATTCATACTTTGATTGATAGGCTTCTAATTCTTTGAGGCATTTTTCATTGATCTTTGAAATGTCTTCAGTTGCGTCCTCAGCTTCGTTTATGACAACTAATAGTAATATGCTTCCCTTTGGTCCATCGCACCGGTTGATAGATTCCAATGCCAGTAGCAGTTCCGATTCCTTGAATGCAGGGATGACAAGTATTAAGTTTAAATCTGTTTTTGGTTGATAGTTAGGAAATAGTGGATTTTTCCAGGCATATCGTTCCAAATAGAGATTATGACTCATGGAGCGAGTCTTGAAATTTTCCAATGTTCATTTTCCCGTTCAAAGAAAAAACGGTCGTGCAATCTATTTTCCCTTCCTTGCCAAAATTCGAATGAGGATGGAGTTACCAGATATCCGCCCCAATTGTCTGGTAACGGGATTTCCTTATCCTTAAAATCTTCCTCGGCCTTTTGAAGTCTCGATTCTATTTCTTTCCTTGATGGAATTTCTTCACTTTGATTGGAGACGAAAGCGCTTAATTGACTTCCTCTTGGTCGGGAATGAAAATAGGATTCTGAATCTTCCTTGGAAACTTTCGTTACCGTTCCGGAAATGATGACTTGTCTTTGGAGGTGATACCAGGGAAAAAGCAAATTTATTTTAGGGTTGTTCTCTAATTGCGTTCCTTTACGGCTTTTATAATTGGTGTAAAAAACAAAACCCTCTTTACCGTAATCTTTTAAAAGAACTGTTCGCTGAGTTGGTTGGTCGTACTGATCAACTGTTCCGACAATCATGGCATTTGGCTCAATTTGATCAGAATTTATGGCTTCCTTAAACCATTGGTCAAACTGAACAAAAGGATCACTGGATAATTCGGAATCCGACAAAGTCGATTTAGAATACTCGTTTCTTAGTGCTGAAATGTCAGACTTCATATTGAAATAGTTGAGATTGCAATTTCGATTAGATTTGGCCAACCTAAAAATCATAACAAACTAAATCTTCATGCAGTTTCGAATTAACCTCAATGTTCCGACTCGTCCAGAATGGGTACAGGCTGTATTAGCAGATTTTGATGCGTTTCTCCAAGATCATGCAGATTGCGAACGGAAGGCTTCAGCGATGGCACTCAGTTTTGTGGCAAAATACCCTAATCGATTAGAGATAATACCAGAATTGATTGATACATCAGTAGAAGAGCTGGAGCATTTTCGAGATGTCTATGAAATCATGCAAGATCGTGGTATCCAATTGAGTCATGAGATACCACAAGATCTGTACATGAAGCAGCTGTTGGATGTTTGTAGAAGTGGGCGTGAGGAACGGTTCATGGACCGACTGCTTTTGGCTTCATTGGTCGAGACAAGAGGGGCTGAACGATTTAAGCTTGTTTATGAAGCATTGGATGAAGGAGAGCTGAAAGACTTCTACCATCGATTATGGGCTTCTGAAGCTAGGCATGGAGAAATTTTTATAAAAATGGCGCTGAACTACTTCGATGAATCACTCGTATATGATCGATTAGAAGAAATGAAGGTGGAAGAAGGGAAAATTTTAGATAATTTACCGATTCGACCGGCACTGCACTGAATGGATTACTTTTCTACAGATAAAATAATAGAGCCTGCAAAAGGAGATCTCTTGATTTCCGAACCCTATTTGCCAGATCCTAATTTTGAACGTACCGTCATCTTGATGTGTGAGCATGATGAAAATGGAAGTATCGGATTTGTATTGAATAAAGCAGCAAATGTGAAATTGGGTGACGTTATGGAAGATATAGGAGATTTTGATGCAGACCTGCTCATAGGTGGCCCGGTTCAGCAAGACACACTTCATTTCATACACCGATCTGGGGATTTGACCGACCATGCGAACGAACTAATAGATAGTGTTTATTGGGGTGGAAATTATGACGATGTGCTGAGCAAAATCAATATGAAATCCCTTTCCACTTCAGATATAAGGTTCTTTATGGGCTATTCAGGCTGGTCTCCAGGTCAGCTTATGGACGAGATGAAAGTCAAGTCATGGATTGTTTTCAAGAATGTTACTTCTGAAATGATATTTGACTGGGACAACCAAGACCTATGGAAAGCGTGTCTAAAGAGCATGGGCGGTAAGTACAAGCTCATATCCAACTACCCAAAAGATCCGAGATTGAATTAGGGTATTTGGTTAGTTTTGTGTCCTAGATAGAAATTGGTTCCTGATAATGGAAAATGCAGAAAGAGTTCAGGACGTTTCTCCTGAAAAGGAAGAATCTCCTGAAGAAGTTCAGCAAGAGGCTGAATCAAGTACGAAAGTGATAGAAGAGGCCCCTGTGGGAGAGGAAACCACCGCTGGAACTGAAGATATCCAACCTGAATCACCCAAGCCACTCACCGATCAAACAGAACAAAATCCTGCGTCCGAAGAAATTCCAACCACCAACGAAGAAGAAGTAGAATCATCTGATGATTCAGAAAATGCTGAAGCAGAAAGCCAGGAGACTAACGAAGAAACTGAAACAGACGAAACCACGGAAGAACAACCTCAAGAGGAAACGGAGCTTAAGTCCGATGAACCTGGGGTAGAAGCCAATTCAGAAGCAGAAAGTGCTGAAGATGCTGCTGAATCGAATGAAGATTCGAATAATGAAGAAGATGTTGAAGATTTAGAGGAAGAGAATCTCGATTTTTCTGAGGCGACAAAAGAAGGCCTTCTAAAAAAACTCAATGAGATAAACAAAGAAGAAAGAATACCTCGCGTCGATAGAGTTCTCAAAGCATTAAAACCACGATTTGATGAAATCTATGAAGGAGAGCGATTAAGTGCGCTTAATAAATTTGAACTTGATGGGAATGATCCTAATTCATTTGAATACAATGGTGATGAGGTAGACAAGGAGTTCAATACCCTTTATTCTTCCTTAAGAACAAAAAGAAATCGTTTTTACAAAGATCTCGAAAATCAGAAGGACGAAAACTTAAAAAAGAAGGAGCAGTTGCTCGAGCAGTTGAGAGAACTCGTGGATGGTGAAGAATCCAACGCCAGCTTCAACGCCGTAAAAGCAATACAGGCCGAATGGAAGAAAGTTGGTCCAGTTCCAGGCGCTCACAATAAAACACTCTGGGCAAATTACAATGCACTTTTAGACAGGTTCTACGATCAACGTAGTATCTATTTTGAGTTAAAGGACCTGGATCGTCAGAAGAATCTAAAGATCAAACAAGAGTTGTGTGAACGAGCGGAAGCATTGGCCGATCATGAAGATCTAAAAGCTGCGATTGTTCAATTGAATGAATTGCATGAGGAATATAAACATGCCGGCTCTGTTCCTCGCGAAGATCAGGAAGCCTTGTGGCAGAGATTTAAAGCTGCATCTGACCAAGTCTACGCCAGAAGAAAAGATTATTTCGAAAACCTCAAGGAAGAGTTTGAGAAAAACTACGAGAAGAAATTAGAACTTGCCAAGGAAGCTGAAGGATTCACTTCGTTCGATTCCGATAGCATCTCTGAGTGGAACAAGAAAACGAAAGAAATCCAGGAAATTCAAAAACGATGGGAGAGTATAGGCGGGCTTCCAAGAGATAAGGCAAAAGCCGTTAACAAGCAGTTTTGGGGAGCGTTCAAAAAGTTTTTCAATAACAAAAACCAATTCTTCAAGAAACTGGAAGGAACGAGAGATGAAAACCTCAAGAAAAAAGAAGAACTCATTGTTCAAGCGGAGGAACTAAAAGAAAGCGAAGACTGGAACGGCACTACTCAGAAATACAAAGACCTTCAGGCACAATGGAAAGATATCGGTCCAGTGCCGGAAAAGGTGAGGAACGAGATCTATAAAAAATTCAAGGAAGCTTGCGATCATTTCTTCAATCGAAGGCGGGAGAAGAATGCATCTCAGAATCAGCAGTACGAGGAGAATCTTAAGCTAAAACTTCAGATCTGTGATCAAATAGAAGCAATAGCTGAACAAGACGAAATAAACCTTGACGATGTATACGACTTGATTGATAATCATTCGCAGTTAGGGTTTGTTCCGAGGAATGCAATCAAGAAGGACCGAGCAAGATTTGATGAGGCTGTTGAAAAAATACTGACTCTGGAGGATTTGGAAGAAGGGGATAAGATGGATTTAAAAAATCATATTCAATTGAGTCGGATGAAAGGTTCTCCAGGTGGTGATCGTAAGGTTCAGAGAAAAGAACATTCAATAAGGAGAAAAATTTCAGAACTAGAAAGTGATATCAATACGTGGAATACTAACATGGAATTTTTCGCTTCTTCAGCAACTGCAGATAAGCTTAAGGCCGAGCTTCAGCAAAAGATTAACAATGCAAGAGGTGAGCTTGAAAACTTGAAATCACTGCTTGTATCAATTAATGAATAAAATTGAAAATTAAAGTTTGTGAAGTAGTCACAGCCGACTATTTTTGCAACCGTTTTTTAAGCTCTAGAATCTATCGGGACTAGGCCTCCATAGCTCAGCTGGCCAGAGCAACTGACTTGTAATCAGTAGGTCGTTGGTTCGAATCCGACTGGGGGCTCTTGATAATTAAGGAGTTACTTTTAGGTAACTCCTTTTTTATTTCTAAAGGCATAACAATCTGAACAATAATTCATTACTTCGAACTATTATAGATTTGAATTCCGCTAAGGATTGCTAACAATTGCCTTCTAGATTATACTATAAGACATTTTGTGACTGTTATTTGAACAATATAAGTTGTTGTTGCACAAAGTCAATGATTATTGGCTGACTTGAGAGAAATGGGTGTCCAAGAAGTCCATCAATAAGAGTTACTTCATGATTACCTCCAAAAAGGTTTCCAAACACAAAATCCATGGTATACTTCTGACTGGAAATTTCAATACCTGTAACTTGGCCTTTTGTAACTTGTTTGACCCGTCCATCCGCTCCTTGAAGTTGTTCTATTCTTTTGTTTAACAAATGGGTCTCGACGTTGTTTTGTAGCTTTTCTGAAAGCATATTACTTTGAGCACCAAGATCAATTCCCAATCGATATTTTTTCTGTAATAAATAGCAATTAATAACGGGAACATGATAAACCATACTTATTGAAAGTCTTATTGTATCTTTTATTTGGAATTTTGTTATCAATTGATCTGATGAATGGCCTATTATGAATTTCTTTTTGTTATAGTCTACTGCAATGACTTTGTCTATGTAAAATCCAGCTCCAATTAAGCCACCAAATTTTTCAATACCCATTGCCTTACCTAAATGATCAAGAGGTGAGATATCAACTTCGAATTGATTTTTGGTGATTTTACCCCATTTGAATTCGTTCACTATTGATAATCCATTATCTGAAAGCTGACCATTAACACCAAGGGCACTTTCTCCTGAAGATGTTTCATGCAGTTGGAAATATTCTGAATTAAGCATAAGATACCCGCCAAACCCTGAGTCGATAATGAAACTGGCATCAACTCCATTGATACTTGCTCCAACCACCATGTGCTGCGTTTGACTTAGTTTAAATGAGAATTCATAAAGACTATTATCATCGTGTTCATTGGAATAATTCGTATCGTGTCCTCGTAAGGCAATTTCAGCTATATCTGCACTTAAAATTTTTTGATTTTCATCGAGAATAATTCTCTTGTTCTCGATTCCGTTAATAGCATAGATTGCTATTGTGTAAATCTCTGATTCATTGTTTAGTAGTTTCGAAATGACCAGAATAGAATCAACCTTTGGGTATTGATCAACAACCTGGCGCAATATATTACTAGCCATGGTTCCTTTAATGTTTTGATACTGGTAATTTGCAGAGAGATGTTCCTGGATAAATGAGAAATCTCTCTCGTTTATACTTTTCTTGAGGTCTTCTGCAATTCTATCAATTAACCTGAAAGTAGTTTTATCTCTTTCTTGAGAGTACCCCAGAAAGACAACAAGAATAGATCCTAACACAACTAGGTTTTTCATATGGTTTTTGCGTCAAATGAACTAGCTTGGATATTAACTATCGACCTATCCTATGGGATGACCCTACTTATCTTAAACTTTCGTGCTAGAATAAACCGAAGGAGTGACACCTTCAATTTTTTTGAACGCTCTGTTGAAAGTAGACTTTGAACTGAATCCTGAATCATAAGCAATAGCTAGAAGTGTACGTTGATTCAAATGCCCTTCATCTATTAGCTGCTTGGCATAATTTACTCGAAAAGAATTAGTAAAATCGTAGTATGTCCTTTGAGATTTCTCATTTATCACCTGAGATAGCTTATTGGGTATTGTTTCTAACTTAACAGCCAAATCATTCAGGTTGAGTTTAGGGTTGGTGAAAAACAAATCCTCTTTCATCAACATTTGGAGGTCATTCCATATTCTTTCCTTTTCCTTTTTTGAAAGCGCATTTTTTTCATATTTATTTTTCCCTATTCTCGGAATATCCGTATTGAAAATATTCTCCCTAAAGCCGAAATAACTTGCTATATAAACAAAGCCTGTCAATATGATAAAAATCAGGTTATCGAAGATGATCTGAAATTGATGATTAATTGTATTTGGAAAGAACATGGTTATTACAGACGATATCCAAATAGCAGTCATCGATCCAATGAGTGTACCATTCCATACTTTATTGTCATTAGAAGATAGTATTAACTTCAAGCTGAAAATAATGTAAACAACAAGTGAGCAAATAAAGAGACTTCCGAAAGGATTGGATAACGACAAGAACGGTGTATGATGAATCTGGTTATTGAAGGTGATTCCAACAGAATAGTACAATTGATATCCAACGAATGCCAGAAATGGGATTAAATGAAATAAAGCCTGGACCTTTAGTTTCTTAAGTAGATTGGTCTTGCTTAAAATATAAAGGTAAAGAAACGGGCCTTGAAGTAAAGGAAAAGCTGTGCTCAGAACTCTGATACCTGAAGATTGAGTGATGTAGAACGAAGCGGTATGAAGTCCAATAAATAAAAACCAAGTAATAAGGATAATATCTGAAAGTTCTTTTTCTTTCTTAAAGCTCAATACCATAAAAGCAAAAAACCATGCTTGGATAGTTGTAACTGTAAGGATAGACTCCATTTACTCAATAGTTTGAATCATTTGACTCTAGGCAAATATGGTAATCTATTTTAAATGGAGTTAAAAAGTCATTTTGAGAATGGTTCCGATGAGGGTATTTAGCGAATGATTGGTATCAAAGTTTTGCACAGCGAACCTCCATTGAGTTCATATACTTCTTCATAAGCTTAATGATTATCTGTTTGATCACTGTTTTGTCCATTGGACAGCAGGCTTATGTACTGGCAAAGTCGAATCCAGTGAATGCGCTTAAAACTGAATGACTCATAAATAGCCCTTCCTTTTTTGTCAAAAATCTGCCGACAATCTCCTCATGTAAATTCCTGTTAATAAATTCAGATGTCGGGTTTAACATATTTCTGTCCATACAGAGATATTCCGATCCACATTATTGATGTTTTGGTTGAACTAGTCTGCAATGAGATTTTAAAGCTAGATGAACTCCTTACCTATCCGACAATATTTAGAAATTACTTCGTTCTAGGTCTCTCACTGACTACTATACTATTTCCATCTGGATCAGAAAGAGATCCCGTTTTGCTGGAATTGTTATTCATTACCTCTTCAAGAATTGAACCTCCAAATTCTAGAGCAATCTTGAAAAACTTGCCTATATCATCGACTTCAATGTGAAATTGATGTCGGTTTTGTGTTGCTGTGTTCTTGGCAATTTCCGCTGGACAAAGTAATAGTTTCATGCCATCCCAGTCTCCCTCATATAACTCGAAATCTGGAAATTTTTTAATTTCAAATTTTATTCGAAAAGCTTCAGAATAAAACTCATACATTTTCTTCTCATTAAATACAGCAATAGTTATTTGAATTATCGATGGTTTCATTTCTATTGATACAATTTGAATGATTAGCCTTTCTTTCTGCTATCTCAATTTTGTTCAGTTTTTTGAACTGTGACTAGATATTCAGACTAACTTTTAACCGGAAATCTAAGAAACCTGATTCATTTTATTATCGGGTTACGCCTCATTCACTCCTTAGACTACTCGCAGGATTTGTAAATGCAGCACGAAACGATTGATAGCTAATCGTCAGAATCATAATAATGGCTAACATTAAGACTGGTACCAAAAACAGATCGAACGTGATATTGATTCGAAATGCGAAATCATCAAGCCATTGTTTTAAAGCGAAATAAGTAATGGGAGTGACGATAATGGTAGCTAATCCTATCAGAATCATATAATCCTTATACAAGAGTGTGAGTATTGCAGACATTCGAGCTCCTAACACTTTTCTGATTCCTATTTCTTTTACTCGTTGATTGAGCGTAAATGAAGCCAAACCAAACAAACCCAAGCATGCAATCATAATTGCAATGAAGGAGAAGACACTAAATATCTGTCTGAACTGGTTGTCTGCCTGATATTGCCGCTCAAAAAAATCGTCCATGAAATCATAGCTGAAAGGATTGTCCGGAAACAAGGCCTTGTACTCATTCTCTATCGTATTCATTGTTTCTCCAATCTCTGCTGCGGATATCCGAACTGAAACGTAATCTCCTTGCTCTAGATAATACAGTAAAATTGGTTGTGTTTCCTGCTTGAGCGATCTCCAATGATAATCTTTAAGAACTCCGATAATTGGGAATGTGGTCGAGCCGGTACGCATTTTCTTACCAATAGCTTCTTCAGGCGTACCCAAATCAAATTTCTTGACCAAAGTTTCATTGACGACAACCGGATGTTTTTCACCTTTCAAGTTTGGATCATGAAACCTACCTGCTGCCAGTTCCATGTCATACGTATTGTGAAAATGATCATCTACAAACATCATTCGTATTCCTTGCCGATGTTCATTTTCTCGGCCGTCCACTGTCATGGAAGTACTCCAATTATATTCACCTCCCGGAACTGAATTTGAGGCTGAGACGGAGCTTACTGCTGGAAGCGTACGAAGTTTTTCGTAGAATACTACCATTTTTTGACTCAATGATTCTTCATTCTCAAAGACCATAGGAGCCGTGATGGATACTACCTGATCCACATTTAATCCAAGATTTTGGCTAAGCATAAACTGCAACTGTCGATGAACTGTGTAGGTGCCGGCAATCAGGAATACACCAATCATTAACTGAGCCGTTACTAAAATCTGACGCAAACCAAATTTTCTTTTTCCAGTAGATGAACTTCCCTTGATGATTTCAGATGGTTTAAAGCGAGACAGCACAAGCGCTGGATAAAAACCTGTGAGAATGGTGCCAAGAACGAATGCTCCGAAGAAAACCATCCAATGTTCTGAGTAGATACCAAAACCAAAATAGAAGGTTTTTCCTATCACTTCATTCAAAAGAGGTACCGTTCCAGATGTCAAAAGGAAAGCCAAAAGCAATGCGATGAAATTTACAATGAATGCCTCTAATAGAAACTGAAAAACGAGTTGACTCTTCGCTGCACCGACTGTTTTGCGAATACCCACTTCTTTCGCTCGACGTATAGCCTGAGCCGTTGAGAGATTGATGTAATTAAGCCAAGCAATACCAATGATGAAAATGGCGATGATCATAAAAAAGGAGAGCGTCTCATCGGTAACTCCATCTTGATTAGTCTCATCTCTGAGATGCAAGTCATTTAATTCTGTGAATGTAACATATGACTCTCTGTTAGCTACTTCATCACCATTTTCCTTAACGATATATCTCGCTTGTTCCTCTATTTGATCAATGGAAGCACCTGGTTCCGTCATGGCGTATGTAACAAAATTGGACCATCCCCAGCCATTATCTTCTGAATATTGCTCGCTCTTTAAGAGATCATGCATCGGCATCAAGAACCCGAAGGAATACATCGTATTTTCAGGTAATGTTTCAATTACCCCTGTGATTTGAAAAGCTCCTGGATATCGACCGCCACCAATGTTCAATGTTTCACCAACCGGATCATCCACATCTGGCATGTATTTCATCCACATCTCCTCCGTGATGACAATTGAGTTAGGAGCTTCGAGTAGGTGGTTTCTATTTCCCTTAACCACCTTATAATCAAATAAGTCAAAGAAAGACTGGTCAACGAAATACAACATGCCCTCTTCTTCCAAAAACTGGCGTTGGTAGTTCGAAGACGCTTCTTTGAAAGTCACTACGGCATTGCCTTCAAGCACATGAGTACGAGTAATTGTCTCTACTCCGGGAACGGTACTCTTAATGGTAGGGCCAAGTTTGAATGCACTCCATGAAGCTCTGGAGATCAGAACACTATCTTTGAAATGGTTGGTATCGACTCGGTAGATATCATCTTTTCTACTATGAAATTGATCATAGCTGGATTCAAAAGCCACGTACTGTAGAATGGTCAAACAAGCAGCTATTCCTACTGCTAGACCTAAAATATTGAGAAGGGAAAAAGTCTTGTGTTTTTGTATGTTTCTTAGTCCTGTTTTAAAATAATGAGCTTGCATAGTGTAATTATTAAATTTTTGAGTTTTGTTCAATTTCTTAATGACCTGAGGTCTAAAGAAGCGCAATACATTCCATGCAAATCTTCGCTTGGCTTTGAAAGGCCCAAATGACTTTACATCTTCATCGAATTGCTCTTCAAGATCTCCAAGGATCGTTTCTTGTAGGCTAGGTCGGCAGAACCACAGAAAAAATTTGATAAAAAATTTTGGAGGTCGACGGTTCATGAACTGAAGTTTAACTGAGGAGTTAACTTCCATAGATTTGTTCTGGAATCTTTCATTTCTTGTAGCATCGCCTTTCCGGTATTGGTAATCTTAAAGTAACGCTTCTTTCTGCCACCTCTTACTTTTGTAGCTCCACCCATAAAAGATTCTACAAATCCTTTTTCTTCCAGACGGTACAAAGTGATGTGAACTGAACTGAGATTAACTTCCCTTTTTTGATGTTCTTTGATTGCTTTCACAATTGTATTACCATATGAATTTTCATCAAGGATCAAAACCATCGTTAATATTAGTTCTTCAAACTCTCCTAAAAATGTAGTTCTTCCCATTAGTATTGAATTTGTTAAACAAATATACGAAGCATTTCTATTTAAGTTGTAAAACATATGGCTAAAACGTTTGACAAACAGCAATCGACCTTGTCCAAGAGTCATTTTCTCAACGAGTTTTTTTACTTACCCTTCAAGTTTTTTTATAAGCCATTGGTATAAAAAGTGATCGGCTGCCTTTGATAAATATGTACTATTACAGCATGAATCGATGAGTAGTCTGGAATCGATCTATTTGAGGTTCAAAAACAAAACAAATAACATGAGAAAAATATCATTTATTCTTTTAGCACTTAGTATTCAGTTGTCTTTTGCTCAGGATTGGGAGCGAAAGTTTGAACAGATTGACGATCTTCTTCCTACTCCAAATCAATATAGGGCAGGATCTGGAGCTCCTGGTGAATCTTATTGGCAGCAAAAAGCGGATTATGTGATAAAGGTCACATTAGATGAGCAGAAGCAAGAAATACGTGGGGAAGAGCAAGTTACCTACACAAATAACTCGCCACATACACTGAATTATCTATGGGTGCAATTGGATCAAAATGTTCGTAAGGATGGAAATTTTGATGATCAAACCAAAACTTTCTCTATACCTGACACTGTTACGGCAAAGTTCACAGATAAATACAATGAAGGGCTTAACTACGGATGGGGATATCGTTTGGACTATGTAAAGGACTCCAATGATAAGGATCTTAAACATTTAGTGAACAACACAATGATGAAGATCAACTTACCAGAACCACTAAAAACCGGGGAAGCTTTCCAATTCAAAGTGAAATGGTCTTACATCATTAATGATCGGATGATTGATTACGGTAGGAGTGGGTACGAATACTTTCCGGAAGATGACAACTATTTATATACGATTGCACAGTTTTTCCCACGGATGGCGGTATACGACGATGTAAATGGCTGGCAAAACAAACAGTTTCTCGGAAGTGGTGAGTTTGCCTTACCATTTGGAGATTATGAGGTTGATATAACGGTTCCGGAAGACCACATAGTAGCTTCTACAGGCGTTTTACAAAACCCAAAAGATGTTCTTTCAGCCACTCAATTGAAGAGATTTGAAAAGGCTAAGAGCAGCTTCCAAAAACCTGTGATAATTGTTACTGAGGAGGAGGCGATAGCCAACGAAAAGGAAAAATCGAACTCCAGCAAAACCTGGCGATTTAAGGCCAATAATGTCAGAGATTTCGCTTTTGCTTCCTCAAGAAAATTCATTTGGGATGCACAAGCAGTAAAAATTAACGACAAGACACCATTAGCTATGTCATTTTATCCTAAAGAAGGAAATCCTTTGTGGGAAGAAGAGTCAACCAAGGCAGTAAAGAATACGCTTGAATTTTATTCGGAAAGAACCTTCGATTATCCATATCCAATTGCAATTTCAGTGCACGCCGCTTCCATTGGAATGGAATATCCAATGATCTGTTTCAACTACGGACGTACGAATCCGGATGGGACCTATGCGCTTCAGAAAAAGCAAGGAATGATTGAAGTGATTATTCATGAAGTTGGTCATAATTTTTTCCCAATGATTGTAAACTCAGACGAAAGACAATGGGCATGGATGGATGAGGGATTAAATACATTTCTGGAAAAAGAAACAAAGCGAGTACTTTATTCTGAAACTTATGTCGGAGATACTTGGGGCACTCCGAAAGGACTTTCCAATTATATGAAAGGCGATAAGCGTTTCATTAGACCCATCATGACTAATCCTGAACAAATTACTCAGCTGGGAGCCAATGCGTATGGGAAACCATCTGCCGCTCTTACAGTTTTACGTGAGTTGGTAATGGGACCGGAATTGTTTGATGAAGCTTTCAGGGAATATTCTCGCCAATGGGCATTCAAGCATCCCAAGCCAGCCGATTTTTTCCGTATGATGGAAGACGCTTCTGGAGTAGATCTGGACTGGTTCTGGAAAGGTTGGTTTTATTCACGAGATTATGTGGACGTAGGTATTGAGGAAGTAAAATGGTTTCGGGTAGCAAATGACCAACCATCGATGGAGAAGGATGTTAAGGTTGCTGATGGCGCATTGAACAACAATCCTTTGGATAACCCCTTACCGCTAGTGGTAAGAGAAACACCTAATGCCTATTACAGTGAGTTTATGTCCAGGGTAGATGATAAGCAGATCATAGATGGGATGAAGGATAAGAATTACTACGAAGTAAAGCTTAAGAATAAAGGCGGACTGGTTACACCTGTCTTGCTTGAATTCCAATTTGCTGATGGAACGAGCCAGTCAGTCAATGTTCCTGCAGAAGTGTGGAGGAAAAATGAATCTGAGATAAGCAAAGTTTTTTCTTTCAACAAGCAGGTTTCGGGCATATTACTCGATCCTAATGAGCTTACAGGTGATGCAGAATCTGAAGACAATGTTTATCCACGAAAAGAGGATGATTCACGCTTTGATAAATTCAAAAGCAAAGGCGGAAAAGATTAGTTAAAATCAATATCCATTTCTGAAGGATGTCTACTAGTAGACATCCTTCTTTTTTAGTCACTTTAATTCTTTACTTCCGCTACACCTTTCTTTACGTCAGCAATCACCGCCTCCATTTCTTTCTGGAATTTATCTAAGTGGATCTTCTTAGCGGCCAGGTATGCGGTTAGAAATGCTGTTACTAACGTGGCTAGAATGGCTGTCACTATATCAACCAAGGTGAAACGCCAGGCAATAGCTCCAACTGATTCAATTAACGTTGATTTCACATCTCCTAATTCTTCATCTACTTTGTCAAAAGTCTGATCAAGTCGGCCTTCCGCTTTGTTTATTTGATCATCTAACTTTCCTTCAATACCAGAAAGTTTGTTGTCCAACCGATCCTCGATATCTGACACCTTACTGTCTAAACGACTGACCTGAGCATCCATTTTGGATTCATATTTTTCCAATTGATCATCAAGCTTGTTTTCATACTTCTGCAGCACATTATCCAGTTCTTTCTGCAATTCCGCTACAATTTTCTTGGTATTGATTAATTGATCAGGTTTTCGATTTTTTTCATCAGTTGGTGTTGAAGCTAAGGAGGTGAACCCTATAACAATGAAAAGTGTGGTTGCTAATGTTTTCATGGGGTGCGATTTTTTGATTTGTTATGATTTTAAGTTTGTTTGATGACGAACATTGTAAATGAAGGTAATTTAAAACTGGGGGAATGCGAACGGTATGTGACAAAAAAGTAAAAGCAACAAGAGCTGCGATGAAGCGTTGGGTAAATAGACCAACCTTTAACTGATGAAGCCACTTACCATTCTAAGTGTTTTCTTATTCTTCAATCTGCAGTTGTTAGCCAATGAGCCTTCAATCAATTTTTCTAGTGAATCGTATCAGCAAGTTTTAAAAATTGCTCAGGCTCAGAACAAGCCTGTATTTGTTGATTTTTATACCGAATGGTGCGGGCAATGCAAAACCATGGAAAAGGAGGTTTTCGTAGATGCTGAGGTTGGAGCATTTATGAATGAAAACTTCATTGCTATTCGCATTGATGCTGAAAAGGAAGAGCAGGCACTTATTGAAAAATACGAAATTGAGGTTTTTCCAACATTGGCCTACTTGACCAACACTGGTAAGTTAGTTTTCAAACAAGAAGGACCTGTTGAGAGCCAGATATTTTTGAGGCAAGCCAAAGACCTGATCAATCAAAAGGTCCATAGCGAGGAGTATGCGAAGCGACCCAAAAACTCAGAGGCTGTTTACAATTATGCCAGGTCTCTGAAAATGACCAATCCTCCGAGGGCGAATAGAATTGCTTTGAAGTACTTAAAAGAGGTAGGAGAGAAGAAATGGAAAAATCCAGAAAATTGGAAGGTAATCCAGGAGTTTGTATTAGGAACAAACCTGATCTCTTTCAAAAAAATCCTTGCCAGTGAGGAAATACAAAAGCAATACGCAGATGATCTTGAAGGTTTTGCAAAAAGTGGAGTGAATGATCTGATTGAAAGGAGTTTGCAAAGCTCAAATCCTTACAGCTTAAATCAAGCGATAGGAGTAATAAAAAAGTACCCATCCTTTTTCCCCAGCAGAGATAGTCTCATTCTCGCTAATCGTTTAAATTTTGCTGAACGACATGCTCCAGAAGAATTACCAGACTTGTTGCAGACATATATCGAAACCTACTCCGACAATCGTCAGGCAGCCTTATTGTATGCAGCCAATCTGTTAATCGAAAACCACTATGATCCAGAAGTCATTCGTCTCGCTATTGGGTGGGCCAAACAGTCTTTACGACTGGAAGAATCTGCTGCAGCTAATACCGCTTTAGCGTTGGCGTATGAAAAGCTTGGAGAGTTTCAATCTGCTAGCGCTTACATTGTATTGGCGCTTCAAGAGACCAGTGATGTTATGCTTCCTATCGTTGAAGAGCACCTAAAGCGCATAAATACCAAATTGGTGATGGAATCGCAGGGAGGAGGAGTAAACGCTGCAGCAAATTCGCAATTCAGCGACGATGGTCGGTTTACGCTTGGAGCTGGGACCAAAAGGCTCATGTATGGCTATCCAATTCCTACTTCAACCTCTCATTTTGTGGTCAAAATCAATGGAAAGCTTGCTACCAACAGTTCCAGCCTTTCTGCCAAAGGGCCTAAGTACTTGACAGGTCGGATGGATTATGAGGGAAAAGCCATGACTCCATATATCAGCATTTCTTTTGAATTTCAAAAAGTTAAGATTACTCAGCGACTAACTCCTGTTGACAAAGATTTTCAGCCTATCTCCAAGGGATACGCACAGTACTATCGCGTCAGCTATCAGTTTGAGAATTTGGAAAGAGCAGCCAAAAGGATAGGTCTGGGAATACTCTTTGATACCATGATTGACGATAATGACCATTGTGTCATTGCCGCTGATGGGAAAGTTGTAAACACAGAATATGGTTTTGCTGGTTATGCAATCCCAAAAGAACTTTTGTTCTACCGTACTAAAGGTGATACCTCGGATATGATGGGAGCAGCTGTTATTCGAGGAAATGGTGCAACAATGCCAGACCGAATGGTAATCGGTCGTTGGCCTATTTTGCATGAAGTCACATGGGAGTTGAGGCCGCAAAAGGTGAAATATGGTGACAGTGCTTATTTCTTGCAATGGGAAAATAGAAGACTTAACCCCAATGCTACTCAGGAATTTGTGACTTACTATGGATTGCCTGCACATAAAAAAGCGGAACTTCGGTTATTGGTCGAAGATCATAACTTGCTGACAATCAAGGAAAACGTTTACTTTATTACAGGAAAAGATGATGTTGATTTAAATGCAAAAATGAAGATCACAAGTATCCTTGAGAATGAAAACAATATCATCACAGGAGTTCTGTTGAATGGCTATGCTGACGTTACAGGAAATGAAAATTTAAACTTTGATCTCAGCAAACGAAGAATCGCCAATGTTGGAAAACTGTTCACTGCTTACGGAATACCTTACGTTCCCAAACCATACGGAATAGAAATGTCTGAGAAAAGCGATCTCAATTCCACCTATGGAAACGTTTGGGATCGAAGAGTAGAAATTATCGTTTACTACAAGATAAAGGAAGAGGAACCTACTAATTAACCGCCTTCCGCAACGACAGGTAACTCGCTTGGTTGACCCCATTCACTCCAGGATCCGTCGTAAACTGATAATCCATCAAAGCCAGCTACATCTGCTGCGAGAGCGATAATACATGCGGTAAGCCCTGATCCACAAGAAAAGACTAATTGTTGATTTGAAATTCCCATCTGCTCAAATTTTTCTTTCAACTCGTCTTCATCTCTCAGTTTATTCCCATTGACCACTTCAGGAAAGGGTAGACTTAGTGATCCTGGAATATGTCCACCTCTTAATCCGGCTCTTGGTTCTGGTTCAACACCCTCAAACCTTCCTCTCGATCGAGCATCTAGAACCATAATTTCAGAGTCATTGATGGTGTCCAAAATCTCTTTTGAATCTTTAAAGAATCCAGGAGTCGGATTGGATTCAAAATTTCCTGATTCAGTGGAATGATTTGTTTTGGCTTCTGTTGGAAATCCTGACTCAACCCATTCAGGTAATCCGCCATCTAAAACCGAAACGTCCACATGACCCATCGCCTTAAACATCCACCAAGCCCTCGGGCTAGAATAGACTCCAAGGTTGTCGTATACTACGATTTTACTCGTTTTGTTGATACCTAACTTTCTTGCTTCTTCCTCAAAATGAGCGCTTGAAGGCATCATATGTGGCAAATCAATGCTAGTATTTGAGAAGGCATGATCGATATCAAAAAAGCGGGCTCCGGGAATCTGAATGTTCGCGAGCGGATTGTCTTCAGCTTTCGTCTTTGGTTTAGGAAGACTGGCATCTAAAACGATCAGATCTTCATTTTTGATGTTTTCAAAAAGCCACTGAATAGAAGTTGTTGGTTTGAGAAAGTCCATAAAACGATGTACTGTTTTAATTAGCCTGTAAACCAACAAAGAATTTGTGCTACTCTCAAAGTCATGACCAGATTTTTCGAATGGAAGGCTGAATTTGGTGATTGCGGAACTACAATTCAATATTCAGTTTCTACAATTCACCAATATGCAACAACAGCCTAGTTCAGATCAAGAGTGAAAAACAATGCATTAGCGTCTTATTTGTAGAAAATCAAACGAGACTCACATGAAAAAAATGATCTTATTAGCAGTTCTTGGTGTAGCATCAAGTATTGGATACGCGCAGCAATTCGAGCAACCTAAAAATGGAGCTAAGATCCATTTGTCTTCCAACGAGATAGAAATCGATGCAACTGGAGAAAAGAAAGTGGACATTTGGGTGGTTAGAAGTAAAAAAGCCAAAAAAGCAAAGTTTGATGCACCGAAGTTTTTAGGCGCATCTGATCTTGGAATTTCCATTGAAGCTGACCCTAACGATCCTAATCATTTTATTGCCACGCTTAATTCAGCAGGAGTAAAAAATGGAAAGTATTTTTACACCGTGGCAAGTAGGAGCAGAAGCGTTCAGAAAGTAACTGGAGCCACCGTTTCAGTAATAGTTGGTGGAGCTTCCAAAGCCGTAACTAAGAACGATTGAACAAGGTAAAAAAATATGGCATCCGTATTATTTCAGGAATACTTGTATTCCTGTTTTTTAAGTTAACGACGGAAAGCCATTGGACCAATTTCTTTGTATGGCCACTCACCACATATGTATATCTGGTCTACACGGTAACTGTTTTCCTCATTATTTGGGAAGTAGCAACCTATTCAATCAAGCATTTTAAGAACAAAGAATCTTTTCAGTCGAACAAAGGATTTTTTAGAGTTTTTTTTAAGGCAGCATTTACCATGTTGCCTTTTGTAATGCTCTTTTCCTACATCTTCGATTTTTTTATTCAACCGGCCTGTTGCCAACTTGATCCGAAGATATGCAACGACATTTATGACGAGAACGATCCGGTTTCTCAGTTCTGGATACATACAGCTCAAGGGTTTGTATTCTCACTCCTAATTATTTCGTCAGACACAATCAACCTCTACATAAGGTATGCGGTCAATACCGCTCGGGAAAAAGAGTTGATCCAAAAGGAGTTAATTGCTGCAAAATTTGAAGGCTTAAAGAACCAGGTCAATCCGCATTTCCTTTTCAATAGTTTTAGCGTTCTAACCTCTTTGATTGAAAAGGATTCTCAAAAGGCTGTGAAATTCGTTTCCAAACTTTCAGATATGTACAGATACATCCTGGAAAATGATGAAAATGATTTGGTCACTATTGAAAAAGAATTGACCTTCCTTGACGACTATCAGTTTCTGTTGAAGATGAGGCATCAGGAAGGAATTATCATTGAAAATGAAATCAAGATAAATCAAGAAAATGTGTTAGTGCCGCCCATGTCCTTGCAGATTTTGGTGGAAAATGCGGTAAAGCATAATGCCTTTTCTCCAACTGAACCCTTGCATATTCTTCTCTACAATGAAGGAGACCAATTCATTGTGGTAGAGAACCAGAAAAAACCGAAAACAGAACTGGTTAAGTCTACTGGGATAGGGTTAAAGAATTTATCCAAACGTCTACTTCTTTCTATAAAACGTGGGCTGGAGATTACTGAAAACGCAAAAGAATTTCGCGTAAAACTTCCGATTTAGCGTGAAGAACGCATTGATCATAGAAGATGAAAAGTACTCAGCTGATCGAATGATCGAGTTGGTGAAAAAGCATACTTCACTCAATGTTACAGATGTTTTGTATTCAGTTGATTCCGCCAAGAAATGGTTGGATGCGAACAGCCTTCCAGACATTATCTTTCTTGATATTCAGCTTGGGGATGGAACTGGATTTGATATCCTGGATTACATGGAAGCTTCTTTTCCTTTTATTGTATTTACCACTGCTTTTGACGAATACACTTTAAAGGCATTCAAATACAACAGCATCGATTACTTACTCAAGCCGATTAAACCAAAGGAGCTTGAGGCTGCGGTCAAAAAATTTGAGCGTGTGAATTCTACTGAATTAGCTAGCAAAATAGAAGACCTTCGAAAGGACATCTTGAGGGGATTTCGCAGTAAGTTCTTGATCAAGACGGGGCTGAAATATCGATCTGTAACTGTTCAAGAAATTGCCTACTTCTATAGTACGGACGGCACCACTTATTTGCGAACAGGTGAATCCGAAAGTTTGATCGTCGATCAATCGCTGGAGACCATTGAAACATCTCTGGATCCGGAACAATTCTTTAGGATCAATCGACATATGATTATCAAGGAAGATACGATAAAGAGTATTGATTCCTTTTTCAACGGCAGGCTGAGTCTGGAATTGTCACCTAATTTTGAAGAAAGCGTTATCGTTAGTAGAGAAAAAGTGAAATCTTTTAAGCAGTGGCTTGATCATTGAGATTATGAAATGCGTTTCCGGGAAAAATTCATATGACTCAGAAGAGGTTGCGAAGGAAGCCTTAATTCAAAACCGCATACGGTTCAATCATAGAAAAGGAAGTGGTCCAATCAACATCTATGAATGCTCAGATTGTGGAGCATGGCATTTTACTTCCACTGGCGTAGAAGCATCGTTTCTAAATGACGATGAGGTCGTCAAAAGGGTTGAAAAGGAAATTCGTCTTAGGGATTGGGCAGATGAATTTAACTAGTCTTCAGTGACGGAAGATCGTATCTCATCCTTAAGTAGGTTCCAGTCCACTGACAAGCTAGGATCGGAATGGATCTTAGAAGTCACCTTGGAAATCACTTCTCTTTTGAAACCCAATTTTTCAGCAATCTCTTTACAATAATTGATCTCACTTAAATAGATCTTACCATCAACTTTCATGAGTTCAATAATACTCACCAAGTATTCGAATTTCTGATCAAAACTTAAGCCGATAAAATCCTGTTTGTTGTCATGTTCCTTTCTCTTCAACCCTTCATTTATGATGGAGTTGATCTCATCTTCTGACATATTATTGGCCCTGCCAACATTTACTACGAATTTCATTTCTTCGTCATCAAATGTGTTATCTACAAGGGCAAGTTGAACTAAGTACTTCAGGCGAATGGATGCGTTCATAGGCGATAAATATAAGTATTTTGATGCGAGTTTGCACTATAACGATTTAATTACGGGTGTGGTTGGGATGGAAAACAGATTCTTTTTTTCATACCTTTACTTTGAATCATGCCTAATTGTAAATGTCTTCTGAATTAAAAAAATCGAAGTTTGCCTATTTTTTCGATCTTCTCGATCTAAACCGGAACGGGCTCTTACAGCACAATGATTTTTCAGACATGGCAGAACTCGTTAGAGAAGAGCTACAATTGGAAGAGGGAAGTGAAGAACATAAATATGTAGCTGAAAAAGCAATCCGTTTGTTCCACCAGTTACTTGGTGATATCAATCCAAGTGAGCACCAATCCATAAATAGAGAAGAATGGTTGAGTTTTTTTAGCGAAAAACTTGGCGATTCTATTGATGAGGATGTCCTGGCGACTTACCAGGAATTGGTTTACCTCTATGTTTTCGATTTTTTTGATCATAATAGAGATGGATTCATAACAAGTGATGAGTACGAATGCTTTTTTGGAATCTTTAAATTGGACGAACAGTATCTCGAAAAGAGCTTTTCTAAACTAGATGCCAATGGAGATAAGAAAGTGTCTCGCTACGAAATGCTTGCCGCGATTGAAGACTTTCTGATTTCGGATGATCCAGATTCCCCTGGAAATTGGGCTTTCGGAAACTGGCAGGTCAAGCCTAAATGATTTCCTGAAGTTGTTTACTTTAATTTCAAATTAGTTTTAATCAACCATGAATAACCTTGAGCTGCAAATAAAGGAGGCAATCAGAGATGTACCAGACTTTCCTAAACCCGGAATTGTTTTCAAAGATATAACTCCCTTATTGAGCGATGTGCAGCTGAGTAAAAGCATCACACATTCACTGGCAGAGTTCTGGCAGAGTTCCAATTTGGATGTTATTGTGGGAATAGAATCAAGAGGATTCATGTGGGGTCACTCGTTGGCTCAACACCTAGAAGTTCCTTTTGTTCCAATCAGAAAGAAAGGAAAACTACCAGCTGATTCTTATTCTTTTGAATACGATTTGGAATATGGATCAGCAGAAATTGAAATCCATAAGGATGCGATAATAGGAGGTCACAAGGTTCTGATCCATGACGACCTTTTAGCAACTGGTGGTACTGCAATAGGGGCGTCAGAATTGGTTAAAATGAGTGGCGGAGAAATTGCAGGTTTTTCCTTTATTGTCGAGCTTTCATTTTTAGGTGGACGTGCAAGGTTAGATGGATATTCAAACCAAACGCATGCCTTGAGCACTTACTGAGCTACTCATTTCTAGTCATAACTTGTACTTCATTTGCTCTTCCAAGGGCATTGAATCTCACGGAAAGAAACTTGACAGGATCTGTGCTATTGACGCAGGTATCTGGAGGTGTAAGTCTATAGTGGAAAAACTTTTGATTGCGACCGTAAAGCTCGTGCTCTTCGGGTGATCCGAGTAAGCTCTCTATTTCGTTTTGTGTGGATTCCAGTAGCAGCTGCCTATTCTCAGTTATCAGATTAATTTTTTGCAATCGGTATTCGGTGCAATTTGTTTTAAACGAAACCCATTCGTTTTTATCGAAATCATTGATCTCTAAAGTTTTGTAGCACGACGACAGCATGACAAGAACAAGGATTTGAAATATAGATTTCATTTTTTAAGAACAGTTACCAAATAACAAATGCCAAAAATAACGCCTGAAATAGTCACCATAGCACCGGCGATCGAACCGTCTAGCAGGTAGGACAGCCAGTACCCCAAAATCGAACTTACAATTCCAAAGAAGGAACTAAGTAGTAGCATCCATTTAAGGTCTTGAGTAATTAAGTACGCCGCAGATGCTGGAGCAATCAGAAGTGCAACAACTAAAATTGCTCCAACTGATTCGAAGGACGCTACAGTGGTTAATGAAACGAGACCCATTAATAAATAGTGCCATTTGGATGAAGAAATACCAATCGCATTTGCAAAATCAGGATCAAAAGTGGTAATGAATAACTCTTTGTAAAATATACCGATGAAAAGTAGGATCACGACCAAGACAACTGAAAGCACAATGACTGCTTTTGGACCAATGGCATTACCCGCATCATCATACATCAGGTCAATGGGAACATAGGCTATTTCACCATGTAAAATGCAGTCCTGATCAATATGAGCATTTCCGGCGTAATAAGTAACAAGTATCACGCCAAGTGCGAAGAGCCAAGTGAACGTCACTCCAATGGAAGCGTCCGTTTGTAGTTTTCCTTTTTGGTGAAAGAATTCTATTAAGAAAGTTGTTAGCACGCCCAGCAAGCCGGCTCCAATAATCATCCATGCTGATTCAAGTGAACCAACGAGTAAGAAAGCAATAACGATTCCGGGCAAAACAGAATGGGAAATTGCATCTCCAATCATTGCCATTTTTCGAAGAACTAGAAATGACCCCAGTAGTGCGCAACTTACAGCCACCAAAGATCCCGTCAATATGATGATGAAGGCGTCCATTCTAATTCCTGCTTGGTATGGTTGAATCGTGGGGATCAGCCGTTGGGTAATTGAGCAATTGCTCTAGGCGGCTCTCCAGTTCAGGAGTGATGACGTGCTCGATGGTATCGGCATCTTCGTGCACATGATCGGGGGCAATTCGTAAATACTTTGTAAGATAAAGTTCCCACAAACGATGCAATCGGGTGATTCGTTTTCCTTTATCATGTCCTTCTTTGGATAGTCGCCACGCATTTCCTACTTTTTCAACATATCCATTAGCATTGAGCTTTCGCAAACCTTTTGTCAATTGACCTGTAGAAAATGTTCGCGCCAATCCAATGTCATTGGTTTCAATTTCTCTGAAGTAATCATTGTTGCTTTCTCCGATTTTAAAGAATGTTTTTAAAAGGTTTTCCTCCAGTAATTGTCGCTGGATTTTGAATCTCCTCCATTGATTGATTACGATTCCTTTTCCCGGCGCAAAAAAGAAAGAGAAGAGCGCGATGATTGATAGGACCATGACCATCCACGGACCAGTAGGCATTGAAGGTGTACTATACGAGATAAAAGCTCCGGAAATGCCTGAGAAAGCACCAAATACAGAGGCAATGATCAACATTTTGGAAAGTCGGTTGGTCCAAAATCTTGCAGCAGCTGCGGGTGTAATCAACATGGCAGCCATCAACACAACCCCAACTGCTTGAATTCCGGTAACAACCGCTAATACCGTAACCGAAGTGAGGATAATTTCTAACCTGCGAATTGGGAGGCCGATAACCTTCGCAAATTGAGGATCAAATGAAATAAGTTTGAACTCCTTGTAGAAGAGAAAAACAACCACCAGAACAATCACAGCAATAATGCTGAATGCTAGAAGGTCAACGCCGATTAGCGCTGCTGCTTTTCCAAACAAGAAGGTGTCCAGTCCACTTTGGGAAGCATTTCCAGAGTGTTGAATGTATGTCATCAATAGAATCCCAATTCCAAAGAATACTGATAAAGCAAGACCTGTGGCGGCATCTTCTTTGATTTTGGTGTTTCTTGTGATCGCGTCCATCACTACAATGGATATCCAGCCAGAAACAAATGCTCCGATGATCAATAGAAATGGGTCCTTACTGCCTGATGCTAAAAATGAAATGCATATCCCGGGCAGGACTGCATGGGAAACAACATCTCCGACCAGTGATTTTTTCTTAATGAATGTGAAACAACCCACGACTGCTGAACTAATGGAAAGCAGGATTGTACCAAACACTACATACTTAATGTTGGGATATTCGAAAGAGAAAAATTCTATTAATGTTTCCATTACTGCTTTTCTCTGGCGTGAAATCCTCGTTCTTTAACTAATTCGCCAACCTCAGAAAGAAGTGTGAGTTTACCTCCGTAGGTTTCTTCAAGGAACTGTGGCGTGAAAACTTCGGAAGTGGGACCAGAAGCGACTAGCCTCAAATTCAGCATAATCACCCAATTAAAATAAGTTTCAACCGACTGCAGATCATGATGGACTGCAATAATCGTTTTCCCTTCTTCTGACAAATTCTTCAAGATTTGAATGATCGCTTTTTCAGTAGCTGCATCAACTCCCGCAAATGGCTCGTCTAGGAAATAAATCTCAGGATTCTGGGTGAGTGCCCTGGCAAGAAATACTCGTTGTTGCTGTCCACCAGAAAGTTGGGCAATTTGCCGCTTTGCGTACTTTTCCATCCCGACCATTTCTAATGCAGATAAGGCTGCATCCCGATCCGCCTTTCTGAGGCGTTTGAACAAACCCAATTGAGAGTACCTTCCCATCATCACAACATCCAGAACAGATGCCGGGAAATCCCAGTCAACAGATTCTCGCTGAGGAACGTAGCTTATCTTTTTTCGGATCTCATCAAGCTCTTTATCAAAAATTTTTACATAGCCAGAATTCAATGGAATCAGATCCATGATCGATTTAATCAAAGTTGATTTTCCAGCTCCATTAGGTCCAATAATGCCACACAAGGCACCATTGGGTATGGTAAGGTCAACTCCCCAAAGGACAGGTTTCTTGTCATAGCTGACTGTTAAGTCATGAATTTCGAGTGCTGGGTTTTCTACATGATGTATCATTGATTTAGTTGTGAGTTGATAGTAGTCAGTTATTTTAGTGCGTCGACAATGGTGTTTACATTTTTCCTAAACATTCCTAAGTAGGTGCCTTCCAGGGTACCGAATTCACCCATTGCGTCAGAGTAGAGGTATCCGCCAATTCTTACCTCATGACCTTTTTCTTTGCAACCAGTAACCACTGCGTTGATCGACTTTTCAGATACGCTTGTTTCAACAAAAATTGCCTTGATATTATTCGAAATGATGATGTCGATAATGTTAGCAATATCCTTTAATCCGAAATCTGCTACTGTTGAAATCCCTTGAAGCCCTTTCACTTGTATTCCGTAGGCATCTCCGAAGTAGCTAAATGCATCATGAGCCGTGATTAGAATTCTGCTATTTTCCGGAATTTCCAGGATTCTTGATTTCGCAAATGAATCGAGAGAATCCAATTCCTTTAAATAGATATTTGTGTTTTTTTGGTAATAGTTTGCATTTGCAGTGTCAATAGCTGCTAATGATTTCTTGATCTCCTTAACAATTAAACTCCATCTTTTTACATCAAACCAAACGTGAGGATCAAATGCATCTTTGTAATCAGCAGAGGGTAGCAGCATTTCTTCCGGGATGGATTCGGCCACTGCAAAGACGGTTTTTTGTCTACCTAGCTTTTCTAAAACTTCACTCATTTTACCTTCAAGTAAAATTCCATTATAAATGATAAGATCTGCTTTATTGAATTTGGACAGATCGCCCTGAGTGGCCTTATACAAATGTGGGTCGACTCCAGGACCCATGATTGCTTCAGCTTCTATCTTATCACCGCCGATGTTAATGACAGCATCATAGAGCATTCCAGTGGTTGCCACTACTTTAACTTTTCCAGTATCCGTTTCTTCTGGGACGGAACAAGAAAAGATTATTCCGATGAGAAGTAAAAGAAGAAAAATGTTACGGATCATTGATCAAGTAGTGTTAGCATTAAACATTCGGCAATGGTTTTGGATATGAAATGGTTGTCCTTATCATCGACTTTGATCGAAACAGATCCATCAAAATCCATTCGTTCGATAATGGTAATATGCGAACCGAGGCTTATTTTCAATTTGTCCAGATGCTGAAGAAGTGATGGATCATCATCGCTGACGTTCACTAGCATTCCGACAGATCCCGGAGCTAGCTCCGAAAGTGGTGCTTTAATTACTTCCTTTATTATTCCATTCGCATCGGGTATTGGATCACCATGAGGATCGATGGTAGGATGACCAAGAAATTGATCAAGGCGCTCAACCAAAATTGGAGACTTTATGTGCTCTAGTTGCTCTGCGATTTCGTGGACTTCATCCCATTTGAAATTTAGTTTTTGAACCAGAAAGACCTCCCAAAGCCGATGCTTTCGAATCACATGTAGAGCAGAGTTCTTGCCATCAGGGAGGAGAGTGGCTCCCTTATATTTCTTGTACCCAATCAGTTTTTTGTTGGATAACTTCTTCATCATATCATTGACTGAGGCGGGAGTCGTGTTCATGCTTTCAGCCAATGAATTGGTGTTTACACTTTCATTTCCGCTACTGGAAAGGTGGTAAATAGCTTTAAGGTAGTTTTCCTCAGTTAAACTAAGACTTGGAATCATATAACAAAGCTAATATATTTTTTAGATTAATCTAAATATTTATTCAAGTATACTATTTTATATAAGTATATTAAATTGAAAATCAATTATTTAAAACTATTTTAATAAAGTATTAATTGATTTAAATAATTGTTCCTCTTGCGATTCCCATGTTTCATGATCCTGATTGTATGGATGGAACAATGCATTAGGATTTTCAAGTATTTCGGCGAGTGCTGACGGTTTAGGATCTTCAAAATCTACTGGAATTGCACCTCCAAGCTCTTTCCCCTTTTGTTCCCAAGAAGTTCCTTTTTGAATCGTATAGGGGAGCCCGTATTGCGAATACTCGTAGAGTTTGGTAGGTATCTTATTTTGGTTTACAGGATTTGGTTGATAAGTGATCAAACCGAGACTTGAGTTATGAATCTGCTCAATTATCCCTTCATGAGGAACCGGGTCCTTCGAAATGTTCAGTTGAATATTGGAGTCTTTTTTGGCACTTTTTTCAAGAGATTCAATCAGTGACTTATCGTGACATTGACCAATGATCGTGAGTGTGGCATTGGGAATTTGTTTTGTGATTTTTCGGAAAATATCAATGGCTAGATGAATGCCTCCGTAGGTTGAAATCGTTCCGCTGTAGAGGCACTTCAAACCTTTAGGAATAACTCGATCTTTCTTACTTTTCAAAGCTTTGTTTTCGATAACGATCGACTTGTCTTTTGGGAATCCGATTTCGAATGCATAGCATTTCTCCGCCAACCAAAACTGATCAATAAAGGGTGAACACAATCGTTCCTTTATTCTTACGAATCTTGAAAGTGGAAATCTAAATACCCACGGGAGTGGACTTAGGTATTGAATGTTTTTCTTGTAATCTTCTCTGACGTCATATATGATTTTGCTGCCTCTCAGGAGTTTGTGGAATAATGAAACAAGAAGTAACTCATGCGTTTGAACAATTATTATCGATGGTTTGATTTTGAAGAACAAGATCAGGATTTGTGCTCTTAGTATGAATCTCCTGAGAAAAGCTCCCTTAGCAATTGAGTGGATATTGAATTCAATATCAGGAATATTTGATTCCTTTTTACCTGTGTTTCCTATGATATTAATGTGATATTTGTTTGTTTTCGAAATCGATTGAGCAATCTTCTCAAAGGCTCGCACGTCATCAACGGGCTTAAGAGTATTAGCTATAGCAATCTTGGTTTTCATAGGAATTGTAAATATTAACTTTTGAATGGAATTAAAAAATTTGATTGAAGAAGCATGGGAAGACCGTAGCTTGGTTGAAAAAAAGGATGTGGCGGTGGCCATAAAAACGATCATTGAAGATCTTGATAATGGGAAGCGTAGAATTGCAGAACCAGTGGGTAAGGAATGGATTGTGAAAGACTGGCTCAAAAAAGCCGTAATTCTGTATTTCCCACTGATGAAAATGCAATTGATCGAAGTGGGTCCATTCCAATTTCATGACAAGATCAAATTGAAGTCGGGCTATGATCAATTAGGTGTTCGGGTTGTTCCACACGCGATTGCAAGGTATGGGGCATTCATTAATTCAAATACCATTCTAATGCCCAGTTATGTGAATATTGGCGCCTACGTCGATGAGGGAACGATGGTGGATACTTGGGCTACCGTGGGAAGTTGTGCGCAGATTGGAAAGAATGTTCACTTAAGCGGTGGAGTTGGCATTGGTGGTGTCCTTGAACCAGTTCAGGCGGCACCAGTAATTATTGAAGATAATGCATTCATCGGATCAAGGTGTATAGTAGTAGAAGGAGTGAGGGTTGGAAAAGAGGCTGTCTTGGGTGCAAACGTCGTTTTGACGGCTAGTTCTAAAATCATAGACGTAACTGGAGATGAGCCGGTTGAACATAAGGGATTTATTCCTGAGCGATCCGTGGTTATCCCAGGTACTATTCCAAAGAAATTTCCGGCAGGAGAATTTCAAGTTCCATGTGCTTTAATAATCGGAAAAAGAAAAGAAAGTACAGACAAAAAAACCTCACTGAATGATGCTTTGCGTGTCAATAATGTTTCTGTATAATGTTCTGATTATTAATTGTTCCCTTAACAAACTCTAACTCTTATAAATCGTTTGGCACTGTATTGGTTTTGCCATGTTAAACGTTACATTTGCGCCCTTTAAAATACAAATGAGATATATCTATTGCATCATAGTTATCATCTTCATCGGATGTGGAGAAGTAAATACTAGTAAGACTAAAGGAGACGCCCTTTTTGAAGCGGGAGAATTCGAACAAGCTGTTAGCGAATATTCTGAATTACTAGCTACAGATCCTGAGAATACCGCATTCCTTTACAACAGAGGTCGTTCATATGAGGAATTAGGAATCTTCAATAAAGCAATTGCTGACTTTGAGAAAATTGTGAAGGTAGATCCAAGACATGTGAATGCTTTTTTGAGTCTTTCGAAAATTGCCTACGAACAGAAAAAGTATAGCAAGGCACTCATTCATGCAGGAGCCGCAGTAAAGCAAAACGAGAATTCTGCAAAAGCACATTTTCTTTCAGCGCGAGCAGCACATCAATTAGGTTATGCCGACCAGGCAATGGAATTCTACAACAACGCGATTTCGATTGATAAGTCTTACGGCGAGGCATATTTATATCGTGGTGCTTTGAAAGTAGGAAAAAACAGATTCAAATCTGCATGTGAAGATTTCCGACGGGCAAGATCCCTTAACACCGACGGTGCAGATAACGCCATTGGCGATTATTGTTCCTAAAAAACAAACCCTGCGATAATATACAGTACGATTGCAATGCCTCCTGTGAAGAGCGCATAAGGAAGTTGCGTTCTCACGTGATCAATGTGATCACAACCAGAGGCTAGTGAAGCAATTAGGGTAGTATCAGAAATAGGTGAGCAGTGATCTCCAAATACTCCACCTCCCAATACGGCCGCCACCATTAAATATAGATTTGAATCTATTGCGAAATTTAAAGGAAGCGCAATGGACATCATAATAGCAAAGGTTCCCCACGAAGTACCAGTTGAAAAAGCAATAAAGGCACTGATCAAGAAAACGAGAGCAGGAGCAATTTCTGGAAGGAGCCAGGATTGAGTTACTCGAGACACATAAATCCCGGTTCCAAGTTCATTACACAGATTTCCTATTGCAAAAGCTAGTACCATTAGAATCGCCATCACTAGCATTTCATTCATGCCCTTAAACGATTCTTCCAAAAGTGATTTTATTGTCAGCCTTTTTTGGATGAAATACATACCAATGGCTGTGAAAAAGCCAGTGAAACACGCATTCAATACCGATTCAGATCCAGAGCCGTTACCAATGCTGTACCAAATTTTATCAGATAAGGAGCCAGCGGCTTGTGGGTCCCAGCCAGAATAAACAAGGAAGAAAGGCATGGTTAAAACCATTACTGCAATAGGAACGACCATGTTAAATGGAGCTGATGCATTGGAACTATCCATATCAGTAGATTCGACTTTTTTCTTATCATCAACTACTTTTTTCATAGTGCTGAAATCCTTTCCAGAAAGTGAAATCCAGAAAACCATCGCCAGAGTCAAGATTGCGTAGAAGTTGAAAGGAATTGAAAACATCAACGTTTTGAACGGATCGAGTTGATCATAAATCATCAACAAACCCATGATGTAGGCACCCCATGCATTGAGAGGGAAAATGATACAAGAAGGAGCAGAGCTAGAGTCTGCCAAGTAAGCCAGTTTTTCCCGAGCGATTTTATGCTTGTCAAAAAGTGGTCTGAAAATAGTGCCGACAGTCAGAATGGAAATGTTAGATTCTACAAATATGAGAAAACCAGTAAGTGCTGTCGTAGCCTGGAGTTTTCGTTCGAAGTTATCTTTTCGCTCAAGTCGCTTTTGAACCCAGTTAATGAATCCGTTAATGCCACCAGAGTGCTTGATTAACTGAATCATCGCGCCGATAATGAGTGTAAGGATAATTGTTCGAGTGTTACCTTGACTCTGAAACACGTTAGTAAAAGCTTCAACCGTTCCTAGAAAACCTGTGAAAAGATTACCCTGATTTATGATGAGGTAGCCAATGAAAATTCCCACAGAAAGCGAGAAGACAACTTGTCTCGTTCGAATAGCTAAGCCAATAGCAAGAACCGGCGGTATTAGAGACCAGAAACCATAATCTGTCATTTTTTCTTTTTGGAGGTTAACGTTGGATCCGGCCTAGCTTCACCAGCTTTGTACGGATAGGTCGTGAATATAAGGCTAATTGCTTTATTGATGGTGTTTTCGTTTCTGGCTTCCCTTCTGCTTTGGGTCAAATCGTAACTTCCTTGCCAGACTAAGCGCTTATTTTCTAGAAGTTCAATGAGTATGACTGATTCGTAAACCACTCTAGTATTAAAACTAGGGTCGAAAAAAATTGAGTTTCTTGTGTTGGACTGATCAGTTCTGGTATTAGAAACCAATTCATAGCGAAGAATCAAGTCGGGATCTATATTGGAAGAAACATAATTTCTCCGCTCTTCCATTTCCATTTTTATTCTAGACTCAATATCGCCTAAAAGTTCTGTTGCTTCTGGTGGCAGCTTTCTTTTGCCAATCTTCACATTGACGATTCGGTAACTTGAGAAATTTTGAAACCGTGCCTTTGGATTAGTGAATGTGACCACATTCGGACTGCACGAAATCAGAAAACTAATAATGAGAATAAAGAGTCCGTTTTTCATGTGGTACTAAATTAAAATTTGATTCAAGTATTAAAAGAATAGAAGACGATTTACTTGCATAAATATTGAGTTTCTAACGAGTAATTGCATTATAAGATCACTTTAGCACAGAGTTTGCACCAGAATACCTCTGATTGCATATTTTTGATATAATGAGAAGGATTACCCTTTTGCTTGCCATTTTTTTAACGCTTTCAATTTCAGCTCTTTCGCAAGATGCTGCCAAAGTGGTACAGACAAATCTTGCGGGTGTTTATCAGGGAAAAACCCTTTTCATACAAAACCCTTATGATAGAAGCTCGCGAACTTTCTGTGTGGAGCAAATTCTAATAAATGGAGAGCCTTTGATTTTGAATTATAAATTGAGTGCCTTGAAACTGGATTTCGAAGGGTTTGACTTATATACACCGGTCAACATTTCAGTTGTCCATTCAGATACCGTTTGTTCTCCAATCATCATCAACTCCGAAGCTGTACTTTTTCATACCATTTTTAGGTTCACTTCTATTAGTCTTTCAGACAGTTCGCTTTCGTGGACCACCAAAGGAGAAATAGGAGTAGGCTCCTTTTCCGTTGAAAAGCTGGAAAATGGATTTTGGAATGAAAAGGCAGTTGTCGAAGCGACAGGAGTGTATGAAGAAGAAAGCTATTCGTACTTGCCACAAGAGTTAGAAGAGGGTGCCAACAAATACCGAGTCAGATACAAATTCCCTGAAGGAAATAGAAACACCTATTTGTATTCTCAAGAGACAGATTATGATCATTATCCTGTACCCGTTGAGTTCAAACCAGCTTCTGCAAAAACCAGATTATACCTTTCCAGGGTAACTCCTTACGAAATTTACAATGACAGTAGTGCGCTTGTACTAACAGGTCACGGAATTGAAATTGATGTCACTGTGTTGAGACAGGGTAGGTACGTTATTTACTTCAATGGCAAAGACCCTGGGACGTTCATAAAAGAGTGACTTGCTCGTTAAAGAATCTGTATTCCGAAAAACTTAAACAGAACTGTGAAAATGAATACAATTGCCAGCACAGTTGGGGCAAAATATCCAATTGCGAAGTTGAGGTATTTCTGGACAAATGATCCTTCATATCCTGGCGCGCCTTGAGCCAGTTCTTCATCAAGGTTGTGTTTCTTCCACACGTGAGCAGCAAAGAAAGCAATAAGACATCCTCCGAGAGGAAGGATTGTGTCATTTGCAAGAGCGCCAACGAAAGACAGAAAATCAGTGTCAGTCCCGCCATCTTTATAAGTGGTAAATGAAGTACTGAAAAATTCTGAATATCCATTACCAATCAAAGATGGAATTCCAATGATAAAAATAACGGTGGCTACAAGCCAGGCTGCTCTTTTTCTTCTCACTTTCAATTCATCAACAACATATGAAATAGGAACCTCCAGTAACGAAACAGTAGAAGTCAGTGCGGCAAAGCAAAGAAGTACAAAGAATAAGGTGCCAGTGATTGATCCCAAGGTACCTCCAATCGTTCCAAATATTTTTGGGAGTGTTACAAAGATGAGCCCAGGCCCACTTGCAGCACCTTCCATAGTGCCACCGCTCATAAAACCGATCAAAGGAAAGATCATCAAACCTGCAAGGAGTGCAATCCCAACATCCGTTAACGTGATGAGAGCCGCTGAGCTTACAATATTGTCTCCTTTATTTACATAACTACCATAGGTAATTAATGCCCCCATTCCCAATGAAAGAGAAAAGAAAGCCTGGCCCATGGCGTTGTAAAGCACAGAGGGTGTAAGCTTGCTAAAATCAGGAACGAGATAGAACTTCAGGCCATCGATTGCATTGGGAAGTGTCATGGAATAGCTGACGATAATGATCATCATGATAATAAGCGTCGGCATAAGCAACTTAGCCGCGCGTTCGATCCCGCCAGATACGCCTTTAGAAACAACAAAAGCAGTTACCCCCATGAAGATCAATCCATAGGAACCAACTTTAAATACATTCTTAATATATCCGCCGAACTGGTCTGCAATAGCAAAGTTACCCGTCACCATTTCGAAAATGTATCCGAATGCCCATCCAGCAATTACATTGTAAAAAGACAAAATCAATACTCCGCTGAAGATGCCTAGCTTTCCAAGAAAATTCCATTTCTTGAAGCCCAAGTCATTGAAAGCACCTACAGGGTTTTTTTGCGTTTTTCTTCCGATGGCTACCTCAGTAACCATAACAGGATAACAGAGAATAAAACAAAAAATTAAATAGACTACTACAAACGCTGCACCTCCTCCTTGGCCAACTTCGAATGGGAAACCCCATATGTTGCCCAATCCGACGGCTGAACCTGCCGCTGCTAAAATGAATCCCATTCTGTTGGAAAAGTTACCTCGTGCACCCATGTACTAATCTGATATTTTAAATTGAAGATCGCCAAATATAGTAAAAGGAAGCAATGTGGGCGTTTACGCCTTAAGGAGTAGGTACATCAATGTCTTCTTCGTCTGGTTTAAGCTCGTAAGGATAGTTGAATAGGTGATGCTCTTTAATCGATTCGGCAACACGGTTAGGGACCATGACTTCCCATTCGTCACTTCCGGAGGCAATGAGATCAAGGACATTGTCAGATATGATATGGAGGTTTTCAAGTTTGGCACCAGGAATACTGAAAATCTTTCCGTTAGCTACAAAATATTGATATAGATTCCTTAGATGTTCTGCGGGTTCAAAGCCTTCACTGGTTTTTAATTTTCGAGTTTCCGTATCAAGAATTGGGTACACCAATAATCGAACATCGCTACCAAACAACCTGGAGAACGATTCCAAGATTCCTCCTTTCAAATTTTCGTAGTATGATTCGTCAAAAATTTGAGCGAGGTTGTTGAGCCCAATGATCAGTCCTAATGTTTTTCTCTTAATGAACTGTGAGAGATATCCAGCCAGCTTGTAATGTTCTTGGTAGTTGGAAATCAGTACATTTTGACCTAGCGAGCAAAGAAGGTCAACTCTGTCTAGATAGTCAGACTCATCTAATTCACCACCCAAGCGAAGGTCGTTAAGCGTTAATTCCACTAGCGGAATAGTATCGTTTCTATCTGCTTCGGTTTCTTTGCGAAAAGCTCTCAATCCGGTGATCATCATATCAACATTGACGTGAGTTACCGGTCTGAACCTTCCACGGAGCGCAACTACATTTTTGTTATACAGATGTTCTGCAGGAAGTAGAACTCCTCTATCTGGACCAAACATTGCTGCTTCTGTTAATCCATTCTTGACCAATCGTAATGTCATCAATCTATTGTCAACATGATGAAAATCTGGTCCACTGATGCTAAACATATCGATCTCAAATCGATCAAGTCGCACATTTTCTATTAATGCATCGATGATCTCTTCGGCTGTGCTAAAATGATAGCAGGAGTGAATCAAGTTTACTCCGATGATTCCGAGCACTTGTTGCTGCCATTCAGCGTCTCTGTCTTTTAATGAAACATGGATGATACAATCATTGGGAGCGGTTCCGGGATGTTTTTGAAAACGTAAACCCATCCAACCGTGACCTACATTACTTCGGTCGTAGTTGATCGTCTCTACTGTATTTGCATATGCAAAGAATCGGCTCTTTTTCGCACGATGGGTTAGGCGTTGATCCAATAAGGAGTATTCTCGGTCAAGCATTTTCCCCAGCTTCTCTTCGCAGACATAACGTTCACATTTTCCGTAAATCGCATCACTGAAAGTCATGTCATAGGCTGACATTGTTTTAGCTATGGTACCGGATGCAGCACCTGCTCTAAAAAAATAAGCGGCAACTTCCTGTCCACCGCCAATCTCTGCAACAGTCCCATAAATACTCGTATCAAGGTTGAGCTGAAGCGCTTTTTCCTTAGTTGTCAGCTTTTTGCCAAATTCTGTCATTTGAGGCGGGGGTCAATGTTTATCTAAACCGAACAGTAAGTTTATATAAAGCTATTTTGAATCTTAACGAAAACAAACGGTTTTTGAAATAAAAAACCGCTCAGATAGTTCTGAGCGGTTATGTCTAAAGACAAATGGGATCTAAAATTAGTTGTAAAGAGAGTAGGGGAACTTGTTTTCTGAAATCATCACATCTGCGATTTCTTGACGAAGAACCTTTGTATTGACTGGTTCCATTTTTGTCCATCTTTTCATTCCCATCAACATGACTCTTAGTTCATCTCCTTCTGCGAAGCAAGCTACTGCCTCGTCTCCTGCATTCTTTATTTTTTGAACTGCTTCGAAGAGATACAATCTAGCCATATTCTGGTACAGCTTGCTTCCTTCATCACCGTACAGGCTCATCAGTTTCTCTGTTCGTAAAACAGTAGATTCTGCCGCATAAACTTCAATCAACATATCAGCAAGGCTCATCAGGATTTCTTGTTCCTGATCAAGTTTTGGGCCGAAAGTTTCTGCTGCTTTTCCGGCTGCCATTAACACCGCTTTCTTTAAGTTTTTAATGACCTCTTTTTCTTTGGCCAAAGGTGCCGACATATCAGGAGTCTCGAAAGAAGGAACGCTGGTCAGCTCTTTTCCAACGGCCATTGCAGGGCCGAGCAGATCCAATTCACCTTTCATGGCCTTTTTGAACATCATTCCCACCAAAAGCATTCGATTGATCTCGTTTGTGCCTTCATAGATTCGAGTAATACGCGCATCTCGGTAGGCGCGAGCCATTGGGGCTTCTTCAGAGAATCCCATACCTCCGTAGACCTGAACTCCTTCGTCCGTACAGTAGTCCAGGATTTCTGATCCGTGGATTTTGATCATCGCACATTCGATGGCGAATTGCTCTACACCCTTCATTTTCGCATCACTTTGACTTAAGCCATCGCTTTCCAACTTTGCAATAAGGTCTTCAATGTTCTTTCCAGCTCGATATGAAGCTGACTCTGTTGCATAAGTTCTGGTAGCCATGTTGGCTAATTTCTGTTTGATTGCTCCAAAGCTTGAAATTGAGACACCGAACTGTTTTCTCTCGTTAGCATATTTAGTGCTCTGAGAAGCAATTTCCTTGCATCCATTAATGCAGCCAGCACCTAATTTTATTCTACCAACGTTGAGAACGTTCACTGCTATTTTGAAACCATTTTCTCTTTCTGATAGAAGGTTCTCTACAGGAACTTTGAGATCATTGAAGAAGACCTGACGAGTGGAAGAGCCTTTAATTCCAAGCTTTTTCTCTTCATCATTCATTGTAATTCCATCCCAGGTTCGTTCCGCGATAAACGCGGAGAGTTTTTTGTCATCATCAATTTTAGCAAATACAATTAATAGGTCAGCAAATCCAGCATTGGAGATCCACATCTTTTGACCATTTATCAAATAGTGTTTTCCGTCAGAAGTTAACGTTGCCTTTGTTTTTCCGGAATTTGCATCAGAACCGGCATCAGGTTCGGTTAAGCAGTAGCACGCTTTCCATTCGCCTGAAGCTAGCTTAGGTAAGTACTTTTTCTTTTGTTCTTCAGTTCCATAATACAAAATAGGAAGGGTCCCGATTCCGGTGTGAGCTCCATACGCAGTAGAAAATGAACCTGCTGAAGCCATAATATCCGCGATCAACATCCCAGTATTAAAACTCATTCCAAGACCTCCATATTCTTCCGGCACATTTATTCCCAATAATCCCAATTCCCCTGCCTTGTCCATTAATCCAGACATGAAACCCTCTTCCATACTTTCCATACGGTC
Organism: Cyclobacteriaceae bacterium; assembly: GCA_028284125.1. GTDB lineage: Bacteria > Bacteroidota > Bacteroidia > Cytophagales > Cyclobacteriaceae > Ekhidna. Next base: position 391,039 of record JANQSI010000009.1, on the reverse strand, counting down.
GATATTGGGATTGATTTCCATATCTATAAAATCTTGAGTGGCAGCTGCCATCATTTTCTGTTCTTCTGAAAACTCTTCAGGGATGAATATTTCTTGGGCTTCTGTTTCTTTGATCAGAAATTCTCCACCTTTTACTTCTGATTGTGATTCTGCTACTGCTTCCATATTGACTTAAAATGTTTAATTAATGCTCTGATTCCTTATAAATACTCTGCATGCATAACAAATATAGATAAAAAAATACTCTGCATGCATAACAAATTTATAATTTATTTTACGTGAATTTCATGGAGATAGTTATTCAGTCTTCCTGGTATATATTACGGTTCAGAAACAAATTATTACAATTCAGTAATTCTGAATTGATTCTCTAGCCATTGACACCAATGTTTGCACTGGTTTGTTAAAGTGAAGAAATATGAGTCAGGTTTTTTCTTTTGAAGTTAACTGGAAACGAGAGCTCAAAGAGTCAGCGGCTATTTTCATGTTTGGCGGCTTTCTTACGTCAGTTGCGTGGTGTACAACATGCTGGGATAGTCTGTTTTGGTTTACAGTTAACATTACTTATGGCGGCTTTTTTTGGGTGTTTTTATGGAAAGGAAGTCAATCTATTGTTGCTATTCTCGATCCTATCTATTCATGGTTGGAACATCCACTCAAACGATTGACACTTAGTGTCCTGTCAATTGCGGTTCTAGCAGCTTTCGTGGTATTTGGCATGGATTTCATCTACGATGTGTTTGTATTCAAAAAACCGCTTTCTGAGGTTTCAGATGATTTAAATGGCGGTTCTTTGTTGAGTATTACTCTTGTTACGCTTGGCATCAATGCATTCATGCACGGGAGAGCTTTTCTTTTAGAGTGGCGACAGCTCTCTATTGATATGGAAAAACTAAAGACGGAACAAGTTTCTACGCAATATCAGAGTCTAAGAAATCAGGTAAATCCTCACTTCCTGTTCAACTCCTTAAATGCCTTAACATCACTGGTTTATGATGATCAGAGTAAGGCCGTTGAGTTCATCCGAAAACTTTCTCAAGTCTATCGATATGTATTGGATAAAAAAGATGAAGAGTTGGTCCCCTTGGAAGACGAAATTGGATTTATGGAAAATTTCATTTTTCTCCAACAAATCCGATTTGGAGAGAATTTGAAAATCAACCTTTCGAATGATCAAGTAGATGGTTACTTGCCACCACTCGCACTTCAAATACTGATTGAGAATGCGATAAAACATAATGTTATCAGCGAAAAACATCCTTTAACAATTGGTGTGAAGATTTCTGAAGATTTTTGTCAGGTCGAAAACACGATAAAAGAAAAACTGGACAAGGACTCAACAGGTATTGGGCTTAGTAATCTAAAGGCCAGGTATCAATATTTATCCAAAGAGGAGATAAACGTCGAAAATGATGGAAATCGCTTTCTTGTGAGACTCCCCATTTTACATCTTGAAAAATGAAATACATAATTATCGAGGATGAGCAACTGGCTTCCAAGCGGTTAAGGGAACTGATGGAAGAGATTAGGCCAGATTATAAGTTTGTTACCAAGTTTGATTCAGTTGAAAGCGCTACCATTTCACTTCCTGTACTTCAATATGATTTGATCTTGATGGATATTCAATTGGCGGATGGCAATTCGTTTGACATTTTTGATCAGATCAGCGTGCAGGCACCCATCATTTTCACTACCGCTTATGATGAGTATGCCATAAAGGCCTTTAAGACGAATAGCATAGACTATTTGCTGAAGCCAATCGATAAGGATGAATTGACAACTGCGATTGAGAAGTTTGAAAGTCAAAACAAAACAGTGACTTCCAATGATGAACAATCGGTTCAAATTACGGATTTGATCAAGACACTTCAACCGAAAGGAAAGGAACGTTTTGTTGTAAAAATTGGTGATCACCTAAAAACAATTGAGACAGTTGATATTCAACTAATATTTAGTCAGGACAAAGCCACTTATTTATTTTCTAATCAAGGAAAGCGATTCCTGGTTGATTATTCATTGGAGAAGATAGAAGAGTTATTGAATACTGATCAATTCTATCGAGTGAGCAGGAAATTTATCGCCAACATCAATTATATCAAAGACATCATAGCCTACTCAAATTCAAGATTGGAAATAGTTGTTGACCATTTTGATGAAGAACAGGTAATTGTTGCTCGAGAAAGAGTAAGTGATTTCAAACAATGGCTGGATAGATAAAGTTATAATAATGGTGTCGGTAAAGAAGCACCGACTTATCTTTGACGAATAACTAAAAAGCTTACCGCTTGAATCAACCAATTAGAGAATTATGGCTATAGAAGCTGTGAACCGAAAGGTTCTAAGATTCAGAAACAATCTTCACGAGGAATTTAATAAAACACTTAACCAGCGTGTAAATCAATATTTCAAGACGAACAAATTTGGAAGATACGGAAATGCAGAAATGGTTTTCAAAACTATTTTTATGTTTTGCCTGTATTTTGTTCCTTATTTCATGTTCCTCTTTGGAATCGTGCAAAATGTCTGGGTATTTTACTTAATGGCCATTTTAATGGGTTTTGGAAAAGCGGGTATCGGACTTTCTGTGATGCATGATGCAAATCACGGCGCGTATTCCAAAAAGAAATGGGTAAATAAGCTGATTGGATATTCCTTAAATGTTGTTGGTGGCAATGCCACAAACTGGAAGATTCAGCACAATGTAAAACATCATACCTATACCAATGTTACCGGAATGGATGAGGACATTTCACCAAGAGGAGGGGTTCTCAGATTTGATCCAAACACGGAAAGAAAGCCTTATCACAAATGGCAGTACATCTACGCTTGGTTTCTTTATGGCCTTATGACAATGAGTTGGATCATTGTCAAAGACTTTTCTCAGCTCGCAGGATATACAAGAGAAGGTTTAGTGAAAACACAAGTAAAGAGTAATACACTTGCCTGGGTTTGGTTGATTCTTACTAAAGTCTTTTATTACTCATACATATTGGCGATTCCAATATTGTTTTCGTCTATGCCTTGGTGGCATATAGTCATTGGTTTCTTTGTAATGCATTATGTAGCTGGCTTTGTCTTAGCAATCATTTTTCAGCCCGCCCATGTGATCGAGGGAAACACCTATGAAAATCCTGAATCAAAGGACACAATTGAAGAAAATTGGGCTGTTCACCAATTGAAAACTACGTGCAATTTTGCGCAGAAAAATAGAATTCTTTCCTGGTATGTAGGTGGGCTAAACTATCAGATCGAGCATCATCTATTCCCCAATATTTGTCACGTTCATTATAGAAAAATTGCTAAAATTGTTCGATCGACTGCTAAAGAATATAATATCCCGTACAACTCATACCCGACCTTTATTTCTGCACTTGTCTCCCATGGTAGGATGCTTTATGCACTAGGTCGATAAAAATGGATGGACTTCTTAAGGATATAAGAAGTTGTACGATTTGTTCCGAATATTTGCCAAAAGGTCCCAGGCCAATCGTTGCTGGGTCCGACAAATCCAAACTTTTAATCATTGGACAAGCGCCGGGTAGGAGAGTTCATGAAAGTGGAATTCCATGGGATGATCCTAGTGGAGATCACCTTAGAAGCTGGCTGAGCGTGGATAAAAGCACTTTTTATGATGAAGATCAAATTGCTTTGATGCCAATGGGGTTTTGTTATCCGGGAAGTGGTAAATCCGGAGATCTTCCTCCACGACCTGAATGTGCAGAACATTGGCATGACAAAATGATTAGTGGTCTAAAAGGAGTAGAGTTAACGTTACTTGTGGGACAATATGCGCAAAAGCATTATTTGCAAAAGCGCTTTAAATCCAATTTGACAGAAACCGTCCGATCCTTCAAAGATTATAAACCAGAATTCTTGCCCTTACCTCATCCATCACCTCGTAATCGCATTTGGATGAAAAAGAATGAATGGTTTGAGAAGGAAGTCCTGCCTTATCTCCAAAGGAGAGTAGCTGACCTTTTATCCCATTAAGAAGAACATGGAAACTGTTTGAGAATAATCGTATTTGATCGAACAAACTCCTTGACTTATCTAAAATTGTCTTATATAAAGAAAAAATTGTCTTTTAAAGATATCTATTTACTAACATTGCCGTTAATAATGTGCGCCTCACATAAATGATATAGAGAGTAAGGATCTGAAAATGGATTATTCAGTGGGAGGCCATAAGATTTGATTGAAGAAAAATGAATTCAATAGATAAAAAATATTTATCCAAAGTTCTAGTCGAATTGGCAGAAGAGAACTTGAGATGTCCTGAAAACCGTCAATACGTGTCCATTAGTGGTGTTATTAAGGTGAAAAGTAAGGTTCAAACCCAGTGGGAAAAGTGAAGTAATTCTGCTTCCTTCCAATGTTTCTTGATTTACCAAATTAACCCTGCAACCCTTTTTTGTTTTTAATACTCTTTAAGTTGTAACCATTGGCTGCTTTACAGGTATTTATACAAACAACTTATTAGATATGAAAAAACTGACCATACTAACACTACTCTCAATCATTGTTTTTTCCGGTTTCGGTCAAAGTGACAAAGACAAAAGGGAAGGCTTAAGAAAAATAGGTGGAGGATCAATTGATGATCAGGTCTCGGTAATTGTGAATGGTGCAGTAATGAGTGCACTCGAGGGTCTTGAAGGATTGGAAGGTCTTGATGGACTAGAAGGTTTGAGTGGCCTATCTAATTTATCCGCGCTATCAAACCTTTCAGCTTTATCTCAACTAGGTGAGCTTGGAAGATTAGGAAACTATGATTTTGACTACAACTACCACTACGATTATGATTTTCATCGAGATTTCGATTTCGACTTTGATTTCGATCTAGATGACGACTTTGATTTTGACTTTGATTTCGATTTCGACTTTGATCATGATTTCGATTTTGATTTTGATGATGACGACTACTCCATCATAATTAAGGATGTTGACAAGGATGTCAAAGTGAGGGTAAAAAGAGCGGTTGAAAAAGCAAAGAAATCGAGAAGAGAATATAGAAGAGATAACTAAAGAACTAATTGTAATTACAAGCAATAAATAGGGCTACATGATTGTGTAGCCTTTTTTAGTTTACATTCATTAGTACTCCGATTGAGAAATTCGAATCCCAATCGAAAATGTAGGAAACAGTGGACTCTTGCCACAATGCATCATATAGATTTAATCCAGCTTGTTCTTGTTCTCCGTCAAAATCGTATGCTTCAGGTGATTCTAAAATGGTATATCTCTTGTTACGATTGTTAGTGGCACTTGCCAGTAAGAATGGAATTTTTCCAACCATGAAACATAAACTCCTATTTGCATCCGGAACGGAAGCAAGTGCTTCCTTAATGCCTATTCTTGCTTCTTGATCACTAATACCAGATTCCAAGTACAGAGATCCGTATGTTTCCACTGATTTGGCTTCTCTGCCTTCAATCCAGGAAATTTTTGTATTACCGGAACCAATGTCAACCATGAATGAGTAGTTGGTAAATTCTTTAGGAACGGTAGCGAGCAGGGCATAATTTCCCTCTTGCTCAGCGCTTACGGTTATTAAACCTATGTTTAATCTTCTTAATCCGTCGGCTATTTCAACGACCCTTCGATCACGAAGCGCACTGGAACTTGCAACCAAATTGATGTCATTTGCGGCTACTCCAAATTCGATCATTTCCTTTTTGAATTTTTCTATCTGATCAGTGACCAATTCAAACGTAATTGCTCCTGCACCGATTTTACTTTCTCCATAAGTGGCTTTTTCCAGCGCCCATCGATCTTCATCATCCATTCTGACAATAAAAGAATTGAACCCAGTATATCCAAGCTCTATGATTCCGAGCAATTTACCGTTAACTGGTGCCTCTGGTTGATAATCAAAAGAAGATAAAAAGGTAGGTTGCTCAATGGCTGAATTGGTCGTAGAAGTACCGTTCTCTGGCGAGGAACATCCTCCTAAGAGGATTAAAGTGGCGATGATATTTTTTAGTTTCAATTGTCAACCAGTTAAACGAGTTCTCTCAGATCAACAGGCACTACTTTGGATACTCCTTGCTCTTGCATTGTCACTCCATAGATCACATCTGTACTAGACATGGTTCTTTTGTTGTGCGTCACAATGATGAACTGGGAATCCTTTGAGAATTTCCTGATGATATCATTAAACTTGTCAATGTTTGCATCATCGAGCGGTGCATCTACCTCATCGAAAATACAAAACGGGGCTGGTTTTAATAAATAAATTGAAAATAATAGGGAGGTAGCAGTGAGTGTTTTTTCTCCTCCCGAAAGCTGGTTTATTGTTAAAGGTCTTTTTCCTTTTGGTTTGGCAATGATCTCGATCGAACTCTCCAATGGATTTTCCGGATCGGTAAGGGTAAGGTCACAATCGTCTTCTTCAGTGAATAAGGTTCGGAAAACGTTGATGAAGTTGTATTTGATTTTTTCGAACGCTTCCATGAAAGTTTCTCTAGCCACTTCATCTATTTCGGAAATAGTAGCTAGGAGAGACTCTTTTGCTTTGAGCAAATCTTCTTTTTGTTCAGTGATGAATGTGTGTCGCTCTTTGATTTCATCAAAGGCTTCCATTGCCATAGGATTGATCGGTCCCATGTTTTCTATCCGATCACGAAGTTTGTCAACCTTGTTTCTTAGATCATCTTCAGAATACTTTTTATAGGGCTCTACTTGGTCATCTGTCACCTTTTCAAGATCAATATTGAATTCGACCGAAAGCCTATCCTTCACCGAGTTGAGGCCCATTTTAGCTTCATTCAATTTATTCTGCCACTCCATCAACGCGTGATCAATCCCTTCTCTTTGGCGCTGCGTCTCACGAAGATTTTTCTCTTCGTCATCAATTAGTGCCCGTCCTTCGTAGTAAGATTTTTCTGCTTCGTTAACTCCTGCTTCCAGGGTTTCTTTCTCCTCATACATGCCAACCAACTCATCATCATTCTCGGTACTTTTCTTTACCAATTCATTCAGGTTCTGAGTAGTGGCTTCAAGGTCTTCTCTATTCCTTTCTATTCTAAGCTTGCTGTTTTCAAACGTTTCTTTCTTGTAGGAAATTTCTTGTTGATAACTGCTTATTCCATTTTGCTTTTGATGATAGATGACGTTTTGCTCGTTATAAATCGCTGACTTGGAGTCCAATAGATCCTGAAGTGTGTTAGCTTCCTCACGATGAGCATTTAACTGCAATTCCATCTCCTCAAGTTCTTTCTTTTCTCGTTCTGCTTCTGGCTTAAGGTCAGCCAAAACCTTTTCAAGATCGACTACTTGTTGCTGGATATCTTCTCGTCGGTTCTTGTTGGTGGAAAGCAATTCTGAGAATTGATCTTGCTTTGTCTGTATGGAAACGTATGTTTCGTTGATCCTTGCTAGCTCCTCCTGTATCTCTTGTATCTGATCTGATTTAGAAGAAACCCGCAATTCTCCTAATTCCATCTGAAGCTTTGTGATGAATTTTTCAGACTTGTCTTGATCTTTGAGCAAAGCTTTGATGTCGGTATCAAGCTTTTCTAGGTTTTTCGCGCGTCCAATTCGTTTTCCTTCGAAGAGCCCTACCGATCCTCCGGAAACACTGAAGCGTCTCTTTGTGAGCTTTCCTGATTTTTCCAGAAATACGATATCATCATCAGAGTCAGGTAACTCACCTTCGTAAATGAAGACATTAGAAAGCAAAAACTGAATCAGGTTTTTGAACTTCGAATCAAACTCTACTAGCTGTGTTGCAGGCTTGGCGTTAGGGAAATTTGAATCTGTTCCAGAAAAAGCCTTCAGTTGATCGAGGATGAAAAAGTTAGCCTTTCCAATAAAAGAATCGTTGAGAACTTTGACCGCTTCAAGTGCATCTTCATATGAATCAACGACATAATAATTCATATAAGGTTCGAGGAAATTCTCGATAGCAACCCGATATTCTTCTGGACAAGAAAGGATATCAGAAAGGAGAGGGGCGTTCTTGAATTTTGATTGCTTCTTAAGAAACTTAATTGCTTCCGGGAATCCTTCTAGGTTGTCTACCAGTGACTTAGTAAGACTGAATTCGTTTTGCTTGGCATCAAGATTTCGGTTGATTTTAGAAAGGTCGTCCTTGGCCGAGGTTATTTTATCTTCTTGCTCCTTGATTTTTCCCAGGAGCTTTTCCTCACCGTTTTTCAATTTCTCGAACTCACCCGACTTGGCTTTGCGTTCTTTGTCGATTTCTGACAGCCGTTTCTGAAATTCTTCAATGTTGGCACTTTGACTTGTTGAATCCTCGCTGGTTTTACTCAGTTCGCCCATCATGGATTTCAACTGAATATCCTTTATCTCAATCTCCTTGATGATCTGGAAATTGTGTTCTCTTTTTTCCGAGAAATATTGGTTAAGCTGATCGAGTTTTTGCTGAGCTTCTGAGGTTAGTTCTTTTTGTTTTTCATAATCCTCTCGAAGATTTTTAATTGTTTCCTCGATGGATTGAAACTCTGTTTCTGCCTCGGCAAGTTCGCGTTGAAGACCTTCCAGTGAAACGGAAGCTCGCTCATTGCTTTGCTTATCCGTTTCGATCTGTTCCTTTAGGTTTTCAATCTTATCCTGAAGGAAATTTTGCCGCTCGTTCTTAATCTTTTTGTCGCTCTCATACTGACGAATCTTGGATACATGTTCATTGAGCGTCTTTTGGCGAGAGGAGAGTAGTTTCTCTTTATTGATCAGATCAGATTTAGCTTTCTCTATGGCAGATTCTTTCTCATTTACGAGCGTGTTGAGGGCAAGCCGCTTATCTGTTTCTTCCTGAATTTCTTTTTGAATCGAATCGTGCGTCTCTTGCTGATTAGTCATTGCCTTTTTGGCCAAAGCAATGCTTGAATTCTTATACTCTTCCTTTACTTCATAGTACTTCTTGGCTTGATTAGCCTGACGCTCAAGTGATCTGAGGTTTTTGTCAATTTCGAAAAGAAGATCTTCGACTCTATCCAAATCGGCATCCGTATCGTCAAGTTTCTTTAGCGTCTCCTTTTTTCGAATCTTGAATTTTGAGATACCGGCAGCCTCTTCAAATAATGATCTTCTGGAGTTGTCTTTGTCATTCAGGAGATCATCAACCATTTTCAATTCAATGATCGCGTAGCTATTGGAAGCAATTCCCGTATCTAAGAAAAGATTGGTGATGTCTTTTAGCCTGCATGTGACACCATTCAGCATGTATTCGCTATCGCCAGAGCGGTAATATCTACGCGTAATGGTGATTTGTGAGTATTCGGTTGGAAGTAGATTCTTGGTGTTGTTAAACGTCAATGACACTTCTGCCATTTGAGTTTGCTTCCGGTTTTTAGTGCCGTTGAAAATCACCGACTCCATTTTATCTGAACGGAGTACACGTGTTTTCTGCTCTCCAAGCACCCAGCGAATGGAGTCAACAACATTGGATTTACCGCATCCATTGGGCCCAACAATTCCGGTAATGCCTTCATCAAAGTTGATTACAACTCTGTCGGCAAAACTCTTGAAGCCTTTAAGTTCTAACTTAGTTAACTGCATTAAGTTGTTAGTGAAAAACGGTAAATAAGCAGATGACAAAAATAGAAGATTCGGCGGGATGAATGCTGGATTTGAAAGATAAATTCAAGAGGTCAATCAATCGCTGAGTTAATTTCGGATTCATTTTACAAATTCCGAAAAAGAATGGAGTGGTATTTGCGATAAGAAGTTTTGAATTGAAACCGGATGTCGCTAAAAACAGTTGTTTTAGTTTTATGACTTAGTTTATTTTGACCAAAAATTAATGAATTTGAAATCGATAGCAATTTTTGCTGTACTTCTTATTGGATCTTCAAGTCTTTCTGCACAGAAATGCAAATTTATTGTTGATGATAAAGATCCAATCACTGATGATATTATTCGAACGATAAAGACAAGAATTACAGGTCCGATCTCAGGAGTTACACCTTACTATTACTTTTACTATCATCGGGTAGGAAAAAAATACACATTCCGAGTAGAGATTGCAGACTATGGAGAATTTAAGCATGTAATCCCAGAGAAAAGTGAATTGATAATCCGGCTTGAGGATGGAGAGCTTATCAGAATCAATTCAATCCAGCCAGCTAATCCTACAGCGATAAAAGATTTTGGTCAAGAACTCACTGCCTACGAAATCTTCTATGAAATTCCGGAAGCCGATATGGAAAAAATCAGTAAAGCGGGTATTACCTTCATTCGTGGTACAGATTTTAAAAATACGTTTAGCGATCAGCGAATTCCTACTCCAATAACCAAGCAGTCGAAACAGAACGCGATCTGTGTTTTTGAAGACTAACTTTTAAGCTAATTCTGCAATCACGCCCAAGGCTCTATCAATTTCTTCTTTTGAATTATAAATGTGGACTGAGTGTCGCATCAATTCTTTTCCAACGGATCTTGGCTGAAGTTTTTCCTTTTCCCATAATGTTTTCTGAAGCTCAGGACCGGTAAGGCCATTAACTGCATAGGTTGTAATTCCGGCAGCCAAAATCTCATTCGTAGAAGAATGAATTTTTACATGGTCAAATGCCTTCAATCCATTACGCAAATGAACGCCCAGTTCCTTGATTCTGCCCAACCATCGATCTTCGCCAATAGTGTTAAAGAAATCGACCGCAGCTTCAAAGCCCGCTTGCACCGCCGGGTTGCCAGTTCCATTTTGCATTAATCGAAATCCATGATCTTCCTGATTGTCCCAGTTATAACTAGGAATGGTTGCCCAAATATCTTCAACTACATCGTTATTGACATAAAGGATTCCACTTCCTGGAGGAGCCAACAACCACTTGTGAAGACTAGAATAATAAGCGTCACAACCTAGGTCTTTCACATCTACTTTTATATGCCCCACGCATTGCGCTCCATCAATAACAGTAAAAATTCCTCTCTTTCGTGCTTCTGCGCAGATCTCTTTCACAGGCATCACGGTACCATAAATGGAGATAATATGTGGTATCGCGATCACCTTTGTTTTCTTGGTCACTTCCTTGAAGATTGTATCGATTATTTCTTGAGGGTCATTTGCCGGAACCGGCATGGTCGCTTGTTTGTAAACACATTGCTTTCTTTTGGCTAAAAGTTGCCAGGCGCCGAAACCACCTCCATGTTCTTGATTGGTATTAAGAAGTTCATCGCCTTTTTTAAGATCTAAGCCCATACCGACATAGTTCATTCCAAACGTGGCGTTCTGTGTTAGGGAAATTTCTTTGAAATCACAATTGATGATTTTACCTAATTTCTGTCGAAGCTCTTCATATTGAAAATACCCTGTTAGCAATTCAGGACCAGAACCATTTTTGTAATCTACTTCTGCGCCGTGCTCACCCCAATACAACATGTGATGGATCATTTTGTCCAAAGCATATCCGGAAGTAGGACCCATCGTTCCGTTATTGAAATAAGTCTGTCCTTCTTTTAGAGGAAATTGCTTGCGAACCATTTTCCAGTACTCATCATCTGTACTTTGATGATTCTTAATCTCATCAAGTGACCAGTCTTTCTTGAAATCGAACGAAAGGAGAGGAAGGGAAAGCGCTCCTAAAGCACTTCTTCTAAGGAAATCTCGTCTTTGGGTCATAGTGATAGGTTTAAGGAGGTTTATTAAAGTTAGGAAAATTAGAATTCTAATTTTCGAACCTCACCTATTGAGCTCTCAGTTGACTATTTCTTCAAGCAGCTCGATGTATCCCTCGGTAGTGTTTGGTCTTACGTTCATTTGTCCCATTTCCTTTCCATTTTGATCGAGAATAAGTATGGCTGGGAATGCTCCACCAGGATTGTATATTTCTAGCAGTTTTTGATTGTGCTTCGTTTGCGCTTTAGAAAGCGCATTTTCTTTTTTCGTTGGAAAGTCCAGGTATAAGAATACGAATTTGTCTTTGGCAAATTCTTCAAACTGAGGCTTTTCAATAAGTGTAGTGTCAATTCTAATACAATTTGCACACCAGTCAGAACCAGTAAACCGCATCATAATCAGTTTGTCCTCTTGGCTGGCTTGTGCTTTGGCATCATCAAAATCAGTGATCCATTTTAGCTCCTGGCCCAAGCCTAAGTATGAAATTGTTAGAAGCAGAATTGGTAGAAATTTCCTCATAAATGCGATTCATTGAAAATTCTAATTTATGAATGAAAATGATAAGAGGGAGTTAACTAAAAGTTAAAACTTTGAAAGCTAGAACTCACTTAGATAAGCTCCTTCATTAAGTTTCTGAAGATGGTATGGATCAATTTCCGAAACTGTCCGCTGATTCAATTTTTGAAAAAGATGATACGTCTCAACAATTTCCTTCAAGTCCGGATTCTTGGTCACCAAAAGGATATAGTAGAAGTGAATCAATACTTCTTGCTCAGTAAAATGTGACTTAACGATATTATAGTAAAACGCCGGGTCTTCACTTTTGCTTTTTATGAATAGGAGCAGTGCTTTGTAGTTCTCGAGGTAATGTTGAAACGTGTTTTTATAACCTTCATATACGGCGATGAAACAATGCTCAAATGACTCATCCGAAGGCTTGCTCACACCAGCATCGGACTTTCTTCTTTTCTTAAGTGAATTGGTTTCCTTTCTGAAATCATTATAAAGTGCGTCGAAAGCATTCATTGGCTTTCTCGAAGACCCGTTTGAAGTGTTTCGAATTTGGATAGCAGCATTGATGTGAAAATTGAGGAGTTGAAAGAACGTATTTTCAAACTGTTGAATCGCAATGGTTTTAGATTGAGATTCCATGATTTTCCTGCTTTCATGAAGCTCCATTCGCTGAAGAACCAACTCTCGTTTTTGATAAATAAGCGCTAAGAAGAAGAGGATTACTCCAGCAAGCGCCCAAATGGATCCTACTGTTCCACCTAAAAATTCCCCTGCCATCCCCAGCATGTTGTGATCTTCCCAAATGGTAGGATCAGTGACGTTGAGTTTGTTGACAAAAATGAAAGTCACATAAATACCTAATCCGATTGCCAGCAATGCACAGACAGCCAGAATATTAGCGAACAGATCTCCGAAGTTGATTTTCTTCATTTAGTACAATTGGTTCCCTAAATTATCAAATATGAATCTACCATAAAAGAAATCAGTATGTGGAATGATGTTTATTCAATTTGATTGCCAATGCAATAGTTGTCTTGACAAGTATTATATTTGTTCCAAAGTATTTTCTATGCCGATTTATCACAAATTAGGTACTATTCCTAACAAGCGACACACAGTTTTTGAAAACCCAAAAGGAGGTATTTATTATGAACAACTTTTCGGGACGATAGGCTTTGATGGAATGTCCTCATTGCTTTATCAGATCAACCGACCAACGATGGTTGCTGAAATAAATGAGCCTAAAGATGTGAGACCTGAAATCGCTGTGGACAAGAACATTACTGCCAGATTGCTTCAGGGGTTTGATGTAAAACCACAAGATGATTTTTTGGAAAGCCGTGAGCCAATGCTTTTAAATGGAGACGTTGAAATCGCACTTGCAGCTCCGAGAAAATCAATGAAAGATTACTTCTACAAAAACGCTGATGCAGATGAACTGCTATTCATCCATAAAGGATCTGGCACATTGCGTACATTTTTGGGAAATATTCCTTTTGAATATGGTGATTATTTGCTGATCCCGCGTGGGATGATCTATCAGATCGAGTTTGATTCTGAGGACAACCGATTGTTGGTTTCCGAATCCTACCATCCTATTTATACGCCAAAAAGATATAGAAACTGGTTTGGTCAAATGTTGGAACATTCACCGTTCTGCGAGCGAGATTACAAGTTGCCGCAAGACCTTGAAACGCATGATGAAAAAGGAGAATTCATCATGAAAATCAAGAAAGAAGGACTGTTACATGAACTCGTTTACAATACACATCCATTTGATGTAGTAGGTTGGGACGGTTATAACTTTCCGTATGGTTTTTCCATACACAATTTTGAACCGATTACTGGGCGTGTACATCAACCACCACCCGTGCATCAAACATTTGAAACCTCAGCTTTTGTGGTCTGTTCTTTTTGTCCACGTCTCTACGATTATCACCCAAAAGCGATTCCCGCACCTTATAATCATTCTAATATCGATTCGGACGAGATGCTTTATTATGTGGATGGAGATTTCATGAGTCGAAATAATATTGAACAAGGTCATATTACGCTTCATCCAGCTGGAATTCCACACGGACCGGCACCTGGCGCATACGAGCGAAGTATCGGACAAACGGAAACTGAAGAACTAGCGGTGATGATAGATACATTCAAGCCGCTTAAAGTGACAAAAAATGCTTTAAAAATTGATGATGGTAAATATTATAAATCCTGGATACAATGAGTATAACTAAATCAATAGATAAACCTGAACAAATAATTCCAAAAATCTTTGATGAGGCCGCTGACTTTATGCCTATCAATGGAACGGACTACCTCGAACTTTACGTTGGGAATTCCTTACAGGCAGCACACTACTATAAAACTGCCTTTGGCTTTCAATCACTAGCCTATGCAGGATTAGCGACGGGAATGAAAGATACAGAATCATATGTGGTAGTTCAGGACAAAATACGGTTAGTATTGACTTCACCTCTTCATTCCGGAACTGCGATAGGGAAGCACATTGATGATCATGGAGATGGAGTAAAGGTTGTAGCCCTTTGGGTTGATGATGCCACTTATGCATACGAAACTGCTATCAGTAAAGGCGCTAAGTCCTTCATGGAACCGACAGTTGAAGAGGACGAAGATGGGAAGGTAGTTCGATCCGGCATTTACACTTACGGAGAAACAGTCCATGTTTTCGTGGAGAGAAAAGATTATAATGGTACATTCTTGCCAGGTTTCAAAAAATGGGAATCCAGCTATAATCCTGAACCACTTGGCCTAAAATATGTAGATCACATGGTAGGAAATGTGGAGTTAGGGAAAATGAATGAGTGGGTTGATTTCTACAAGAATGTGATGGGCTTTGCTCAGATCATTTCTTTTGATGATAAAGACATTTCTACCGAATACACTGCACTCATGAGCAAAGTAATGAGTAATGGAAATGGTCGAATCAAATTTCCTATCAACGAACCTGCAGAAGGAAGAAAGAAATCTCAGGTTGAAGAATACCTTGATTTCTATGGTACGGCCGGTGTTCAACATATTGCAGTCGCAACTGACAATATCATAGATACGGTTACACAATTAAGAAATCGTGGAGTAGAATTCCTCTATGTGCCAGATAACTACTACGACAGTGTTTTGGACAGAGTTGGAGAAATAAAAGAAGACATCCAGCGTCTTAAAGAGCTCAATATTTTAATTGATCGGGATGATGAAGGGTACTTGCTTCAGATTTTCACAAAACCTGTTGAGCCTCGCCCAACCATGTTCTTTGAGATTATCCAAAGAGAAGGAGCTCAATCATTTGGAAAAGGGAATTTCCAGGCACTTTTTGAAGCAATCGAAAAGGAGCAAGAGTTAAGAGGAACACTTTAATTGAAACCAAAATAAATGAGCATCCAAACATTGAATACCTGGGTAGATGTACCTGAAGGTTCGGATTTTACCATTTACAACCTTCCATATGGGATCTTTTCTGAAAACGGAGGTGAAAAAAGAACCGGTGTAGCTATTGGTGATCAGATTCTTGATCTGGCGTATCTTCATGAGAAGGGTCTTCTTGATTCATTGGACCTGCCACAGGGAATTTTTCGAAATGAAGTACTTAATGATTTCATGGTGCTTGGAAAGCCTGTGTGGACAAAGCTTAGGAATCGGCTTCAAGAACTGTTGGCTCAAGATAACGATGAACTAAAGCAACATTCGGAAAAGGCTTTTGTGAAACAATCAGGTGCACAAATGCACATGCCTGTCAAGGTCGGCGATTACACTGATTTCTACAGTAGTGAAGAACATGCGACTAATGTGGGAATTATGTTTCGAGGAAAAGACAATGCGTTGATGCCAAACTGGAAACACATTCCGGTTGGTTATCATGGTCGATCTTCTTCAATCATCGTTTCTGGAGAGTCTTTCCACCGTCCACAAGGACAAATCCTTCCCAAGGATGCAGATAAGCCGGTTTTCGGCCCAACCAATCTCTTGGACATTGAATTGGAGATGGCTTTCATTACCGGAGGATCGACGGAGCTGGGCGAAGCTATTTCTACTGAGAATGCAGAAGACTACATTTTTGGAATGGTACTCTTTAATGATTGGTCTGCTCGAGACATTCAAAAATGGGAATACGTTCCACTTGGACCTTTCCTTGGTAAAAGTTTTGCTTCCTCTATTTCTCCGTGGATTGTAACGATGGATGCGCTTCAATACTTCAAAGTGGATGGCCCTAAGCAAAATCCTGAAGTATTGCCATACTTGAAATTCGAAGGAAAGAAGAGCTATGATATCAACCTTGAGGTGTACTTAAAACCAGAAGGTGGGGAAGGGCAAAAAATCTGCTCAAGTAATCACAAGTATTTATACTGGAACATGGCTCAGCAGCTGGCGCATCAAACGGTAAATGGCTGTAATATTAATCCGGGAGACATGTATGGCAGTGGAACGATAAGTGGCAAAGAACCAGATAGTTATGGTTCATTACTTGAACTGACATGGGCGGGAAACAATCCAATTAAGTTGGCTGATGGATCTGAAAGAAAATTTCTCAAAGACCACGACACCATTGTTATCAAGGGATATTGTGAAAAGGATGAAATCAGGGTGGGCTTTGGAGAAGTAAGGACTGAAATTTTGCCAGTTAAAACTTAAAGTTTTTGGATCTAAGCAAAACAAAACGATTTGGGGTCCATCTGGACGTAACGCTGAAGTTGATCAAGCAAGATCTTTTGAAGCGCTTTCGACAGAATAACATTGATCTCACCCCTGAACAATGGACAATTATTTCTGAACTTGCTGATCAAGAAACGATCTACCAGCGAGAACTAGCCGCCGGAACGTTCAAAGATGCTCCAACTGTTTCAAGAATCGTTGAGCTGCTAGTAAATCGAGGCTATATTTCCCGAAAGGCTGATAAACTAGATCGGAGGAAGTTCCTCGTTTCGTTGACGAAGAAAGGAAGAGATATCTACGAAAAATCTTCACCCATTTTGTATGATGCAAGGACATTGGGGTGGAAAGGACTCAACAATCAAGATTATAAGGACCTGACCAGGATATTGAACAAGATATCTTCGAACATTTCAAATGATGAAATTTCCTGAAAATGAACATCGAAGAGTTTAGAGATTATTGTTTGTCAAAACCTGGAGCAACTGAACATTTTCCTTTTGATGAAAATGTACTTGTCTTCAAAGCGGTTAAAATGTTCGCCCTCACTGATGTCAGGAACTTCGAAAGCATCAATTTAAAATGCGATCCTGAGTACGCGGTTGAACTTCGAGAAAAATACACCGGAGTAATTCCTGGCTATCACATGAGTAAGAAACACTGGAATACGGTTACTACGGATGGAAGTATTTCAGATAAGGAACTTTACCAGTGGATAGATGACTCTTACGATTTGATTGTTTCGAGCTTATCAAAAAAAGAAAGAGCAGCATTGGAAAACAATCGCTAATCCTTTCCCAATTTGATATGATCTCCATGCTCTCGAAAGTGCTTAAGTAGAATTACCGAGTTATCTTTTGAAATGTTCTTAAAGTTGATTTCTAGCGTCAATACATTGATTCCCGTCAGCTCCGAAATCTCTTTGACACGTTCAGGATTGTCTTTACAGGCGTCCCAAAAATCAAGAACGGATCTTATTCCAGCTGCATGGAGTTGAGAATAGCTGTCTTGAAATTCCATAATCAATTTTGCCTGAGCGGCCCAATCAAGAAGCGTTCGCATTGGAAATGGCGTTTTAATGATCAATAGGGGAAAATCATACTGTGCCAGATTCTGTACATTGTCAATGCCAAGCTCTCCCAAACGAATTCTATGGAGTTGGCTCATTCCTTCAATACTTTCAAGGCTGAAGTTCTTGGCTGAAGAGTTTCCATCATTGGAAAAAAGTTTGACTTTTTCCATGAGTAACCTGAATCCTCTGTCCGGGAAGACGCCAGTCAGGAACGCAATAGCTAGAAGCATTTCTCCACCAATGATTGTATCAGCATCTGCTTGACCCGCAAACAAATGTGAAAGCATAAGTGCCACTATTGCTGAGAGCATCATTCGGATCCCAACAGAGAAGAAATTTCCAGGAGTGAGGTCAACAGTCGCATACCTTCTGTAAACGTATTGTGCTGAGCTGATAAAAGACCCAAGAACAGCATAAGCAACTACGGCAACATTTCTTTTTTCGGTTGCAATTTCCGGATCACTTTCCCAAAACTGACTGCCTGACCATAACACACTTCGGACGGTATCGATTTTTTCAAACAAATTCCATCCCAAAAAAGCGAGGTACATACCCAAGAAAGTGACAAGAGTAATGAATAATAAAGGAAGGAGATAATCTGATACTGGAAACTCTTTTTCTATGCTTTCCTTGAAGCTAAAATTGTTGTACTCACCAGTTAATCTAATTTTTTCCTCAAGAAGTTCTAACTGCTCCTGTTTTCGCGCCAAACGAAACTTGAAAAAAGAAAAAGTAATAAGAGGAAAATACGCGGTAAAGGCCAAGGTGGCTATTAACTCAATAATAGTGGATGGTGCCATAGGTCTAAGGTGGTGCTTTCAAATATACTTAATTCGCTTGTAATGGTCTTGTCTAGTCGGTTTTCTACTTGATTTTAGTTCATTCAGATGGTGTTACATTTGTTTAGAACCAAGCAGCTAACCCATGAAATCAATCGCCTGCCTAATTTCTGCTTTCCTAATCATTTCTATTATATCCTGTAGTTCTCAATCCAATGAATTGGATATCCTCATTAAGGGTGGGAAAATCATCGATGGGAACAATCAGGAAGCATTTACTGGAGATATCGGTATAGTCGCGGATTCCATCGTTTTTATTGGAAATGCCAATGCCGAGAATTTAAAAGCCAAAAAAACCATTGATGCTTCTGGCCTTACTGTTACTCCTGGTTTTATAGATCCTCATACCCACGCACTAGGAGATCTCCAAAGCGAGGAACGAAACCAAAACATCAATTATCTAACACAAGGTGTAACCACTGTTTTTGTCGGGAATGATGGGAGAGGTCCGATAGATATTGACAAGGTGGCGGAAAAATTAGAAAAAGGGATCGGTACAAATGTGGCATTTTTCGTTGGCCATGGAACCATTCGACTGGCTGTTTTAGGAGATGAAGATGTAGCTCCCAACAAGGAAGAGTTAGATGAAATGAGAGCTTTTGTAAAGAAAGGAATGGAGACTGGAGCATTTGGACTTTCAACTGGGTTGTACTATTTCCCAGGTAGCTTTTCCGAGACTGAAGAGGTGATTGAATTAACAAAAGTGATTGTTCCATACAATGGGATTTATGAAAGTCATATTAGGGATGAAAGCTCCTACAATATTGGATTGATCAATTCAGTGAAGGAAACGATCAGAATTGGAGAAGAGTCAGGGGCGCCGGTTCATTTTTCCCATATCAAAGCACTGGGAGTTGACGTTTGGGGGAAAAGTACTGAAGTGATACAGCTAGTAGAAGAAGCGCAATCACGAGGAGTGAAAGTGACAGGTGATCAATATCCCTGGAAGGCTTCCGGTACAAGCATTCGTGGTGCATTGGTTAACAGGTGGGTGTCAGAAGGCGGAGCTGAACAATACATGAAGCGTATCAATGATGAAAAGATACTTCCTAGGATCAGAGCTGAGATTAAGGAGAATATCAGAAGGAGAGGAGGAGCGGAATCATTGCTTATTTCTGCTGGCGCTAAGGATAAAAGCATGATTGGACTCACACTTGCTGAGATTTCTGAGAAAATGGAATTAGATCCGGTAGAGACAGCACTTGCCATTGAAAGAAATGGCGGAGCAAGTGTTGCTTCGTTTAATATGAATGAAGATGATATCATCAACTTTATGAAGCAAGATTGGATCATGACGAGTTCGGATGGATCAACAGGTCATCCTAGAAAGTTTGCCAGTTTCCCTGAAAAGTATCAGCGATACGTGAAGGAAAAACAGGTTTTAACCTTGGTGAACTTCATTCACAAGAGTAGTGCATTGACTGCTTCAACAATCGGAGTGGAAAGAAGGGGTAGCATCGAAATGGGGAATTTTGCAGATATCATTGTTTTCAGCGAAGATGACTTTAAACCAAATGCCACTTTTTCTGAACCAAGATTGCTGTCTGAAGGTGTTATGTACGTTTTAGTAAATGGCGAGTTGGCAATCGAAAATGGAGAACCTACAGAAAACCTTAGTGGTAGAGTATTGAGGAAGAATGAATAATAAGTTGCTGTTTCAAGGCCTGTCACATTGAGCATAGCGAAATGTCTCTGCCATCGCTATGAAGAGAGGTTTCGCTAACTCAACCTGACAACTGCTTTTTAAAAATGTTTCTTAAGAGCCCGGAAACCCAGCGTCAGCCATAACTTCCTTTATTTGATCAGTATGTCTTCTCGTGTGACCAGACATGAAAAGGACAATCTGATAGGCGTCAACCTTTCCGAAAGGAAAATCGAAATAACGGTTGCGAAGGTCATCTTGCGAAGATTTCACATATTTTAAGTTCGCTTTTCTTTTATTCTTGAATTCGGCCAGTGTTTCCTTATAGCTACCAAATTTGCCAGAAGGCTCGAACTCTGCACGTGTCTTCACTTTTTGGTCTCGTGCTTCGATGAATCCAAGAATCTGATCATCCGTCATTTTTACTTCAGAGCGAAGTGAAGGATCCGGGTCACTCATTAGTGTCATTTCTAAAATGCCGAAAATATTCTTTTCAGAAATAGCAATGTGCTCCACACAATTGGCAATCGACCATGCATCTGCGGAAGCTTTGTAGTTTAATTGTTCTTCAGACAGCCCTTTCACAGCTGTCATTAACTCTGCATTTGTTTTTTTTAGGTGATCAAGAGCCTTTCCTCGATCCTCATCGCTAAGAGTACTTTGAGCAGTTGCAAAGCTTCCAATCAATGCAATGCCGATAATAAATAGTAGAAGTTGTTTCATCATGATAGTTTAGTAGATAGACGAACGGCTGGTTTCAAATTGGACATTCTATTATCTTCCAATAATGAGATTACTTGTTAATATACTTCTAGTTTTGGTATCAACTTCACAAAAACCAGAAACCATGGAAAGTGAACCATTATCATTTTTGGCTCTCGGAGATTCTTACACAATTGGTGAAGCTGTGACTGAAGACGAACGATGGCCAAACCAATTGGTGAACCGACTGAGAAAGGCTGAAATTTCTATTGAAAACCCTAGAATAATTGCAACTACGGGATGGACAACAGACGAATTAATTCAGGCAATAGAAAAGGATGGAATCAACCGAACCTACGATTTAGTGACTTTATTAATTGGTGTAAACAATCAGTATAGAAACTATCCAATTGATCAATACGAAAAAGAATTTGAGCAATTGCTTTCCAATTCGATTCAATATACAGGTGGAATTTCCGAAAATGTATTTGTTGTTTCCATTCCCAATTATGGAGTTACACCATTTGCTACTGAAAAGAACCTGGATGAGTCAAAGATTGGTTCTGAGATTGATACTTATAATTCAATCGCTCAGAAAATTACCGATTCAAAAAATGCAAATTTTGTTGACATTACCCAAGGATCAAAAAAAGCAAAAGAAGACCTATCCTTGATTGCCAAAGATGGACTTCACCCGTCCGCCAAAATGTATTCTCAATGGGTTGATGCCATATATAACCCGATATATGACAATCTTTCCACAAGATAATTCTACTAAAACCGTCAAATTAGCGTTGATCTTTAAGTTGTATCAAAATAATCCTAATTTAGGGGTCTAATCGTTGTGATTGCCTAATTATCGTATGTGGAGATATTTACCAATTGTGGGCCTGTTGCTTTTGACAGGGTGCAGGGACAAAATTATTTGTGCCGCATTTCAAAGCACCTATATATTGGATGATTCCACTAGAAATGCCTACTATTCTTACGTTTGGCAGTTAGACGAAACAACCAGAGCTGAATACCTCGCAGGATTGCAATCAGGAACTCCTACCACCGATTCTTTATCTACAGACTCTTTGACGGTTAGTACTGCAGGTGTTTCACAAAATCAAGGAATCGATTATTATGCATATGCTGGGGAAAAGGTTGTTCCGTGGCGGGTGAGAAAGCGTACCAAATATGGGATCGTGAAATACGAGCCCTACTGGTTGAAGAATTACCGAATGCGTACAGCACCAATGGAAAATGTCCATCCACCACAACCTCCAGAACCAATCCAGACCGATTATGTAGCTGAGACTTCAATTGACACGTTAGGTATGGATTCATTGACCTCAGATTCTCTTGCCATTGCATCCTTGGATTCTCTTGGCGAAAACCTGGTTGCTTTAGAAGATGAAATGGTTGAAGAAGAGGAAGAGGAACGTTATCTCTTCAAGTATGACAGAGGAGACATTTTCAATGTTGAGCAGGAGTATTACAACAAATATTATGGCGAGAAACTAATCGATCGCCGACCAAAGCCAGATCCACAATCAATTCAGGTAGCAGATTCACTGGCCAATGCTGTTCCAGATTCACTTCAAGGTAAGAAGTTTTCATTCAAAGGACTTTTCAAAAAAAAGAAAAATGAATCCGATTCTACACAAGTAGAAACAGAAATCCCACCAGAAGATACAGGAGGTGAATGATCCACCTATCGTATCCGTTATTCTTCCATTTTATAATTCAGAAAAAACTTTAGAAAACGCAATTCAAAGTATTGTTAATCAGTCATTTAAAGATTTAGAAATAATACTTATTGATAATTCATCGACAGATAGTAGTCAGGAAATTGCCAGAAAATTCTGTGAATTCGATCCTAGAGCAAAACTCTTTTCAGTAGAAAAAAGAGGAGTCGTTTATGCTGCCAACAAGGGATTAGAAAAAGCTAGAGGGAAATACATTGCTCGGATGGATGCGGATGATGTTTCAGTTCTCTCAAGAATTGAAAAGCAAGTTCATTTCTTAGAAGAAAGAAAAGATATTGGCTTGGTTTCGGGTTTGGTAATATATATCGGTGGTACCTCCAATGAAGGATTTTCGAAATACGTCGATTGGTCAAACAGGATTATAGCGACTGAAGATATCTACAAGAATCAATTTGTTGAGTACCCGTTGGTCAATCCATCCATTATGTTCAGACGAGAACTTTATGAAAGGTACGGTGGATATGTAGATGGTGATTTTCCGGAAGATTACGAGTTCTTCCTTCTATTGCAGTCAGAGGGAGTGAAAATGGCCAAAGTTGATTCCCTAGTGCTGGAATGGAGTGATTTTCCCAACAGACTTTCAAGAACGAATGATAAATACTCACAGGATGCATTTTTCAAGATAAAGGCAAAATACTTGGCCAAATGGCTGAAAAAGAACAATCCTAACCATCCAGAAGTGGTCATCTGGGGAGGAGGTAAACTTTCCAGGAAAAGAAGTGCTTTCCTAAAGGACCATGGAATTATCATAAAAGCCTTTGTTGATGTTAAGAAAGACAATTCGTCTACCATTTATTACAAGAACATTTATTCATTCAAAAATTCCTTCATCCTTTCATTCGTCTCCAACCGTGGAGCTAGAGATGAGATTAGACATTTCCTTAATCAGAACGGATTCAAAGAACTGATTGACTATTTAATCTGCGCATAAAAAAAATCTAAAATTTTTAGTATTTGAAAAAAATTACTAATTTTATAATCAAATACGAGTTATGTCGCCATATAACGATCTTATTTTAGATGACCATTACAAACTTCGAATAACCTCCAAGAAGTTGAAATCTGGTAATTATCAGGTGAAGTTTTTTGCCTCTGTGAAAAAACAGCGTGAGTTATACGGATACCTTTTGGTAGGTGCTGATGAGACGCTTAAGAACGTCATCAAAAAGATCAGGCAAAGACTTCATTCAATCGATTTGAATGAGGATGGAAAATACTTCGATGTATACAACCTGAGAAATGAAGCCATTCATGAACCCAACTTTATGATTTTTCAATAATGTCAGTAATCCCTAATAACATCAAATTCTTAAGAAAGAAGTTCGGCTTCACGCAAGAGACTTTTGCGGAAGCTTTGGATATTAATCGACCTTCCGTTGGAGCTTACGAAGAGGGAAGAGCAGATCCGAGATTGACTACATTGTCTAAAATGGCAGAACTCTTCAAGGTTTCCGTTGACGAGTTGATCAATGATGACCTGACCAATGAAAATCACGTACCAAAACAAAACGTCAGAGTATTAGCAGTGACAGTTGATGATGCAGATGATGAACATATCCAGCTTGTCCCAACCAAAGCGGCTGCAGGTTATACCAATGGATACGCCGATCCAGAGTATTTGACTGATTTACCAAAGTTCAATTTACCAGTACTTCCTAAATCCGGTACGTACCGTGCATTTGAAATCCAGGGTGATTCTATGCTTCCAATTGTTTCCGGAAGTATCGTGATTGGAAAATACGCGGAACAATTGAGTGATATTCGAAATGGTAATACCTACGTTCTAGTCACTCAGTCCGAAGGAGTTGTTTACAAGCGAGTGTTCAACTACATCGATGAAAAAGGAAAATTGTATCTGGTCTCTGATAACCGGTCTTTTGATGCATATGAATTGGATCCACGTGAAGTTCTGGAAGTATGGGAGGCTAAAGCTTTTATTAGTCTTGAATTTCCTGATCCCAATGCAGCCAATGAATTGTCCATGGATCAATTAGCAAACATGATTGGAAATCTGCGTAGCGATGTGGAAAAGCTCAAAAGCGGGAACTGATCAGGAATTCGATTACTTCTTGATAGGTTGAATTTTAAGAACTGATTTATAGCATTTTCAATAAGCAAGAGCTGAATTATTCAGGCTAATTTTGCAACCATGCGACTGGCCATTTCAGCAATTGTTTTATTCATTATTTCTTGCGCACCTCAACGGGACCGTATAGTTGTACCGGTTGTAAATAATGATTTTTATAGCAGTGCCTTAACTCGTATTGATGATGATCTGGAGGATGATGCCGATAACCTGAAACTAGTTGAGCAAAAACTCTACTATTGTGATCTCCTTGACTGGCCTGAAACCTGTATTTCAGCACTGGATGAATTGAAGCGTCAGAAAGGGATGACGCCACAATTGCTTGACCAGTACATGACTTACTATTCACGTCATGAATTGTATCAGCCGTTACTTGATGTGGTCGATCGGTGGAGTGTTGAGTTTGATTTGGAAAATGAATACCGACGAGAAAAAATCCTGGGGTTGGTTCGATCCTCCAGAAGAGACGAAGCGTATCGTTATTTGTTGACCTACATGGCTGACAGAAACACAACGGAAGATTTCAAATTTGCGTCGAGCTCTTATTTGGAATTGAAAGATTCGCTCATGGCGTCCTTTTTCATGGGAAGACTTTCCCAACAAAAACCTGACGATGAATTGGTTTTGGAAGTTTATCCTTATCTGCTTTTTGATCTCGGTTATGAAGAAAGGTCATTTGAAATTCTGGAACGAAAAGCTGCGGTTAATCCTGATGATTACTTGCTTCTTACGGATTTGGCTAACAAGTACGAGAGTACTGGAAGATTGGCTTCAGCTCGAGACAAGTTAAAAAACTTCATTGAAATAGATACAGTGGTTTATCGGATTGCCGACCTGTACTTAAAAGAAGATCTTTGGGACTCTGCGCATCGAAGTATTGACGTATTGATCAATCGTGATTCGCTTAACCGAGACGCCTGGTTTAAGAAAGCGACCATGTATGAAGATCGTGGGTGGCTCAGTTATTCGCTGAATTACTATGATCATGTAGTTTATCTAGATCCAAATGACACAATCGCGCTGGAAAGAGCGACTTTGGTCCGTGAAAAAATAGCATATTTGCAGCGCTTAAAAATTGAGGAAGATCGACTTCCTCTTCCAGTATTAAAATCTAAACGACTAATCAATAATGAGTGATCAAATCACCATTAGTTTACCTGATGGCTCAACAAAGGAATTTTCAAAAGGAGCTACTTCTTTGGATGTAGCCATGAGCATCAGTGAAGGGCTTGCCAGAAATGTGTTGGCCTCACGGGTGAATGGCGAGGTATGGGATGCATTTCGACCGATAAATGAAGACGCTTCGATTCAATTGTTGACATGGAACGATGAAGATGGAAAGTCTACTATGTGGCATTCTTCTGCTCACTTAATGGCAGAAGCACTGGAAGAACTTTATCCGGGAATTAAGTTTGGAATTGGTCCTCCCATAGAAAACGGCTTTTATTACGATGTGGATTTTGGTGATCAGGAATTTGATTCTGAAAATCTGGAGGCACTTGAAAATAAAATGCTGGAACTTGCTCGAGGAAAAAGCGAATACGAACGAAAGGATGTTTCAAAGGCAGATGCCGTAAAGTACTTCACAGAAAAGGGGGATGAGTACAAATTGGAATTGATTGAGGGACTTGAAGATGGTGAAATCACTTTCTACACGCAGGGAAATTTTACTGATTTATGTAAAGGTCCACACATTCCAAATACTGGTTTTATCAAGGCAGTTAAAATACTAAATGTTGCTGGAGCCTATTGGCGCGGAGATGAAACCAGGAAACAGTTGACAAGACTTTATGGGGTTTCTTTTCCAAAACAAAAGGAACTCAAAGAACACCTGGAGATCCTTGAGCAGGCTAAGCTTAGAGACCACAGAAAGCTTGGCAGAGAACTTGAACTGTTCACATTTTCAGAAAGAGTGGGGAAGGGTTTGCCATTATGGCTACCTAAGGGAGCTGTTCTTCGAGAACGTTTGGAAAACTTCATGCGAAAAGCCCAGGTAAAAGCCGGGTATGATCCAGTTGTTTCACCCCACATTGGATCTAAAGAACTTTACGTTACCTCTGGGCATTATGAAAAATATGGCAAAGATTCCTTTCAGCCCATTCAGACTCCGGCTGAGGATGAGGAGTTTTTATTGAAGCCTATGAATTGTCCTCATCATTGTGAGATTTATAGGTCTAAGCCGCGATCCTATAAGGATTTACCAATCAGGTATGCTGAGTTTGGAACGGTTTATAGATACGAACAAAGTGGAGAGTTACATGGACTAACGAGAGTTAGGGGCTTTACGCAGGACGATGCACATATTTTTTGTGCGCAAGATCAGGTTAAGTCGGAATTCGGAAAAGTAATCGACCTGGTTCTGTATGTATTCAGTGCGCTCGGTTTTGGAGATTTTACAGCCCAGGTCTCCTTAAGAGATCCTAATGATCCGGACAAATATATCGGAGAAGATGAACTTTGGGATCGAGCGGAAAAAGAGATTCAGGAAGCAGCCGCTGAAAAAGGACTTGACACGGTGGTGGAATATGGTGAGGCTGCCTTCTACGGTCCAAAGTTGGATTTCATGGTAAAAGATGCTCTAGGAAGAAAATGGCAACTTGGAACTATCCAGGTAGACTATAGTCTTCCAAAAAGATTCGAACTTGAATACATCGGAAGCGACAATCAGAAACATCGACCGGTCATGATTCATCGTGCACCGTTTGGTTCGATGGAACGATTCATAGCGATCTTAATAGAAAACACCGCGGGAAACTTTCCTTTATGGTTGGCGCCAGATCAGGTCGGAATTTTACCTATTTCCGAGAAATACCATGAATACGCTAGAGAACTGTACACCAAATTACAAGAAGCGGATATCAGTGGATTCATGGATGAGCGTGATGAAAAGATTGGAAAAAAGATTCGTGATGCAGAGGTAAAGAAAGTGCCTTTCATGTTAATTGTTGGTGAGAAAGAAGCAGATACAAACAGTGTTTCTGTTCGTCAGCATGGTGAAGGCGACCTTGGAAGTATGAAAACAACAGAATTTATTCAATTTTTCGCCGATAAAGTAGCAGAACTCCTTGCTTGAGGTTTGTTTAAGCACAAATAATCACGATATTTGCGCTCTGTTTTTTAAAATGTTTAACTAAACAAAGGACAACAATCGCTAAAATTAGAAGACGAAATCCTGGTAGGGTACGAGTAGAAGAACCTTATAAGGTAAATGGTAAAATAACCGCCAGTATGGTGAGGGTCGTGGGAGATAACGTGAAGGTGGATGTTTACCCGATAAGTCAGGCTATAAAAATTGCAGAAGACCAGGGATTAGATCTTGTGGAGATTTCTCCAAATGCTGATCCTCCGGTTTGTAAGGTGATTGATTATTCCAAGTTTAAGTATGAGCAGAAGAAAAAGCAGAAAGAAATTAAGGCCAAAGCCCAGAAGACCGTAATTAAGGAGATAAGGTTTGGCCCGAATACCGATGAACATGATTTCAATTTTAAGTTGAACCATGCCATCAAATTTTTAAATGACGGAGCGAAAGTAAAGGCGTATGTTCATTTCTATGGACGTACAATTGTGTTTAAGGAACGAGGGGAGATTTTATTATTGAGATTCGCTC
This sequence comes from Cyclobacteriaceae bacterium, assembly GCA_028284125.1. Lineage (GTDB taxonomy): Bacteria > Bacteroidota > Bacteroidia > Cytophagales > Cyclobacteriaceae > Ekhidna. The sequence continues at coordinate 362,587 of JANQSI010000009.1, read as the reverse complement.
AGGCATTGGAAGACTATGCAAAGGTAGAAGCGCTTCCAAAAATGGAAGGAAAAAGGATGTTCCTTTTCCTTGCACCGAAAGTACAGAAAAAATAGAGTTAGAATAATTTAAAAATGCCAAAGCAGAAAACAGTTTCAGGAGCTAAGAAGCGATTCAAGCTTACGGGTTCAGGAAAGATCAAACGCAAGAAAGCGTTTAAGAACCACATTCTGACTAAGAAGGAGACTAAGCAAAAAAGGAACCTTCGATACATGAGTGTGGTTAGCAAAGCTGACGAAACCAACGTCAAAAATTTGCTAAAACTTAATTAATGGTTCAATGTTAAACCCGGTTATTGGTAGTAAGATTCGAAAGAACGCCAATCGCCAAAAATCAGAAAAATGAGATCAGTAAATCATGTAGCTTCAAGAACCCGTCGCAAAAAGATGATGAAGAATGCGAAGGGATATTTTGGACGAAGAAAAAATGTTTGGACAGTGTCCAAAAACGCCATCGAAAAAGGATGGACGTATGCTTATCGAGATAGAAAAGCAAAGAAAAGAGAATTTAGAGCGTTGTGGATACAGCGGATCAATGCGGGTGCAAGAGAGCACGGACTTTCCTATTCTCAATTCATGGGAAAATTGACTGCAGCTGGTATTGAGATCAACAGAAAGGCGTTAGCCGATCTTGCCATGAATGAGCCTAAAGCATTCAAAGCAATTGTTGATAAAGTGAAGTAAATAGAAGCCTCTCAAAAAAAATGAACCCTCGTTCGCATTGATGAACGGGGGTTTTGTTTTTTTAGACCTACAAGATTTTAAAACGAAACTTTCAAGAACAAATTAGCTGCAGGAATACTTTGGTCAAACGATCGGCCATAGCCAGGAATGGAGTAGGTGTCAATGGGAGACTGTTCATCGTAGCTAATCAGCACTCTCAATCTTAGGTTCAATCCAATTGAGAGAAAGTTGTTTATTCTTCTGTCAGAATAAATGACAGTTTCAAACCACGAAGCACTTAAATTCCCACTTTCAGTGGTTTCAACAAAATCAGGCTGTAATTCGGATGGACTTTCTATTGATATTTGTCTTACCTCATCGAAACTGCTAAAACCATATCTAAAGGTTATCCCAAGTTTGTTCTTGGGGTTGATCTGAGAATAGAATCCAGATCCAATTCGGTAATAAAAACCCTCTGACTCATACCGACCATTTAGAAAGGCATCTGCTGGAGTTAGAGAGGCATGTCCAACTTCAATGATGAATGGAAATTTTTCTTTGAACAACAACTCTGCTCCGCCTTCATATTTCCTCTCGTCTGTAGATCCAAAGGTTAGAAACTTACCATAGTCTATATAAAATGAAGGAATCAATGTTCTTTTAGGAACAAAGACAGAATCTGGTTCACTTTCTTGTGCCAGCGAAACAAACTGTGTAATCAGCAGGCTAAAAATGAAAAGTAAACGTCGCATTTCCATCTGTACAAATTTCACAATCATCAAAGGAAAGGAATGTATGATCGATAACAGTTATGTTATCGGCCTTTAAACGTACGTTTCTTCTGACATCCAATTCTTGTCTTATTTCATAATCCACTTGAAAGCTGTACCTATTCCCACTTATCGTTAGTGCATATTGAGTGAAGGATTTATCAAAGGATAGGGGAACGGTGTAAAGAGAGGCACTATCCGTAAATAGCTGTTGATTGCCATTTTCAACGATTGTTATGTCTTGCACAGAAACCAGTCCGGAGTTGATAATGCTTTTGACTCCATTCATTACTAAAACCAAGCTATCATTAACAGCTTTTTCCCTTGTGAGCATGGACTCCTGATTGGTGTAAGTCTCAATCGCTGATTCAATTGCTGCTTTTTCTGTTTCCAGAAGTTCTCCCATGTCAATCGCAGTATTGATTTTTCCGAGACTATCTGACAAAAATGTTAGTGTATCACTTATTTGAGTAAGCGAAGCAGTTATTCCTGTGTTGAGTACACTTATGGCATTTGTGCTATCATTCAGCTGATTTAAGCTGTCAGTATTGATGAAAACTAGATCTATTGTAGGTTCTGATGTGATAGAGAGAGAGGTGTCATCAGAAGTTCTACACGATACGATTTGGATGAGAATAAGTAATAGGAAAAGGAGCTGCTTCATTTTCAAACCGGATCAACATCAAAAATAACGCCAACGTTCTTAAAGCCTGGTACCTGATGCAACATTCGTTCGCATGCCCATAAATATTCTTTAATTGCACCTAATTTGATACCCTGTTTTTCCAGTTTCAACAGGATCTCATGATGGTATTGATTGCGGATTTTTCCTATTACAGGTTCAACAGGTCCAATTATTCGTTGACTTCCGAGGTTTTTTCTTAGCTCATTAGCAAAAAAGGTAGAACCCTCAAATGAGATGGTTTTTTCTCGATGTTTGAAAATAATCTTTATTAAACGGGTGAATGGGGGATAAGCAAATCTCTCCCTTTCTAAGGTTTCCCATTGAAAAAAATGTTTGTAATCTCCACTTCGAACTTTTTCTAGCAAAGGCTGGCCAGGATCATTTGTTTGAATGATCACCTTACCATGATTTGATTTTCTGCCAGCACGTCCACTCACCTGCATGATCAGATCATATGCTCGCTCGTGTGATCTAAAATCTGGAAAATGAATCATCCGGTCTGTGTCGAAGATTCCTACTAGATTCACATGGTCAAAGTCAAGCCCCTTGCTGACCATCTGAGTTCCAACCAAGATATCAATACTGCCATCTTCAAAATCTTCGATGATTCGCTGATAAGCGTATTTGCTGCGTGTAGTATCAAGGTCCATGCGTTGAATGATTGCTTGTGGGAAAAGGATTTCAAGTTCCTCTTCCAATTCTTCCGTCCCGAATCCTATTTTCTTTAGGTTGGAGCTTCCACAGTTCGTGCAATCTGTGATCATTGGTTGGTTGAATCCACAATAATGACAAACTAGCTTGTTATTGAATTGATGATAAGTAAGGCTTACTGAACAACTTGAACATTTAGGAATAGTACCACAATCTTCACAGGAAATGTAAGAGGCATATCCTCTTCTATTTTGAAAAAGAATCACTTGCTCTTTTTGATCCAGCGACTTTTCTATTTCTTCAATTAAGTGTGAAGAGAAATTGCCTCTGAGTTTCTTTTGCTTTCGATCCTTCCTCAGGTCAGCGAATACTAATTCTGGATCTGATGCTTCTCCAAAACGCTCGCTTAACTCTACTAATCCAAATTTTTCATCCAATGCATTCTGATACGTTTCCATTGAAGGAGTGGCAGTACCTAGCAAAACTTTGGAATCATGGAGTGTAGCTAGAAAAATGGCAGAATCCCGGGCATGGTACCTGGGAGCCGGCTCAAATTGTTTGTAAGAGGATTCATGCTCCTCATCGACAATGATTAACCCAAGGTCGTTGAATGGAAGAAAAACAGCACTTCTAACTCCTACAACAAATTGATACTCCTTGCTTAGTACCTTTTGCCACACTTCAACTCGCTCATTATCCGAATAACGAGAGTGATAAACTCCAAAACTATTTCCAAATACTTTATGCAGCCGGGCAATGATCTGGGTGGTAAGAGCGATTTCAGGAAGTAAGTAAAGTACTTGCTTGTCCTGTTGTAATTGCTCTTGGATCAAGCTTATGTAAATCTCAGTTTTCCCACTACCTGTTGATCCGTGAAGTAAAACGGAACGAAAATTCTGAAACTGATTCAGGATCTCACTCTTGGTTTGTTTTTGTGTATCACTGAGCTGAATCGTCTCAGTGGTGGCTTTTTCTGTTTTTTCCAACCTGGATACAGTCTCTTCCCACTCAACAAGAATTTTGTTTTTAATCAGTGTGTTTGTGGAAGAGGCACTTACATCTCCTTTCAAAAGTGCAGACTTACCCATCCCTGACTGGTTTGTTGTTGGATCTTCTAGGACAGGAACATTTCTTAGGTAGGAGAGAAGAACTTCAATTTGTTTTGGTTTTGACTCAAGTTCCTGTAATAGCTGATCAAGATTTGACTCATTTTCAAATTTTGGCATGAGTCGAACTCTTTTTTCTTTTTTTGGTTTGTATCGATCCTTGATTTTTTCGAAAAGCTCCACGTACCCTTTTTCTGCAAGTTCTTTTACAATCCGCTGTGGACGCTTTAGGCCTAAATGTTGGCCTACATCGTTCATGGAAAGTTCATTCCTTTTTAATACAGACAGTAGGGACCATTCTCGATCGTTAATGTCAACTTCGTCAAAGTTCACCTCTGGATTTACGCCAATGTATGACTGACTGGACAGCTTTAATGCGGAAGGCAATGCCGCGTTTACCACCTCGCCAATGGAGCACATGTAATAGTTGCACATCCATAAAAAGAAGTCAAGCTGAGTTTGGGTGACAATTGGAAATTCATCCAAAACCTCCAGCAGTTCTTTGGGTCTTCGGTTTGCTGCAATCTCATCATGCAATTTGAAAATGATCCCGGTATAGATCTTCTTTGGTCCAAATTGGATGACAACACGGCTACCAACGCAAGCTGTTTCTCTTATTTCTATTGGAACGTGATAAGTAAACGTACCATGAAGTGGGAGTGGGAGGATGACTTCAGCGTAGGTCATTTGGCTTGATCATAAATGACGTGAACTGTGATGTATTCTGATAATCTCAAGCCATTGATCCTTTACTCGTACTCGATAAACAATTCGGTAGTTTCCTTCAATAAGCTCTCTGATGGATTGATTTTTGAATTCCGGAACCATTCTTCCAGATTGAGGAAAAGTCTGAAGAATATCAACTTTGTTTATAAACCTTGCTACCTGCCTTTTGGCCGATGCTAGAGAATCTTTTGCTATAGATCTGAGGTCATTAATTGCCTCATCTATCCAAAGAATTTTCACCATTCATCAGAAAGTTTTTTTACATCTTCATGTGAAGTGAGTGGTCTTTGGTCTGCTGATTTTAAACCTGACTTTACTTTTTCAATAAAAATTAATTTCTCAATTAGATCATCCAGTGGAATCTCTTCAGGCATACTTTTCAAGCCTTCTATGATATCCGTCTTTTTTAAAGTCGCTTGCATGGCATAAAGTTAATCATTCATCTGTTGAATCGCTTCTGGAACACTTGACACAGGCCGTTTACAACTTTTATCATAACAGACATAAATGGTTGTTTTCCCATCAATAGCAGATTTGTATTCGAACAAAGGTGAAGATCTTTCTCCGGCAGCTGCTGTTAAAATTTTGTTTGGAAGGAACTGTGTGTTTAATTCCTTACCGAAGGCTTTAAAATCCTCACCGATAATTACCACCTCTGCAAAGGAATTGGAAAGCTCGATTGCGGTTAGTGCCCAATTAGACATATATTCTGGTTCTCTAACTATTAGGTTTGAAACTTGAGCGATCATTGATTTCCCCTTTTTGATCAATTCTTCATCATAGAAATGGGTTCCGAGGTGAATAAGATTCCAGGCCATAATCGAATTTGATGATGGAATAACATTGTCGAAAAATTCTTTCTTTCGAGCGATCAAGTTTTCCGATTCGTCACTAGTAAAGAAGTAGAGGTTTTCCTCTGCATCGTAGAAAGCTGCTTCCACTCTTGCTAACAACACTTTGGCCAATTCTAGGTATTCCCAATCAAACGTTGTTTCGTAATATTTGATGAACCCCTGGATAACAGCAGCATAGTCCTCCAAAAACCCTTCCATGTCTTTATCTGGAAAGCGATTCAATTGTCCATTGGAAACAAGTCGATTTTTAATGAACTTCGCATTTTTTGATGCAAGCGACAGAATGGATTCATCATTGATGGCCTGGTAGGCTTCTGATAAACCAGATAAGGTTAAGCCGTTCCAACCGGCAATAATCTTGCTATCCAATCCAGGTCTGATCCGCATGTCGCGCTGCTCTAAAGCTCTTCTCTTGAAGGCATCTATCTTTTTGTAAAAACCTGTCTCATCAAGCTCATACTTGCTCGTAAGCATTTCTTCTTCTGTGACAACTCGAAGTACATTTTTTCCTTCCCAATTTCCAGTTCGACTTACATCATAATATTCAGCAATTAAACTCAGATCTTCATGCGCCAATCCTTTGATTTCTTTCTCAGACCAGACATAAAACTTTCCCTCTTCGCCTTCACTGTCGGCATCCAGGGCTGAATAAAAACCGCCTGACTCGTCTAACATTTCTCTAGACAACCAATCGACTGTTTCCAGTATGACTCTTTCAAACTTCTTGTTTTTGGTCAGCTTGTACCCATTGGCATATAAACTCAGGAGCTGACCATTATCATAGAGCATTTTTTCAAAGTGGGGAACATGCCATTCGCCATCGGTACTGTAACGTGCAAATCCACCACCAACATGATCATATATTCCACCATCGGCGATTTTTTTCAGGGTAAACTCAAAATGCTTCAGTGCAGTTTCGTTTTCGCTTTGGTAATAATGAGTAGCCAGGAACTGCCAGACAGAAGGCATTGGAAATTTTGGAGCTTTATCCACGCCACCATCAACTTTGTCAAACTTTTGGGCAAGGTTGGAAAAAGCCTGGTCCATTTCCCTGGTTGACAGCTTGTAGTCTTCACCTTCTAGTTTATACTTTTCAGATTCCTTTAATCTGAGGCTTTGTGTAAACTTTTCAGCTGATTCATCGATCTTTTCTCGATTGTTTTCAAAAGCATCAGCGACATTGGTCAGAAGATTCATCCAGCCAGCTTTAGGAAAATAGGTTCCTCCGTAGAAAGGTTTCTGATCAGGTGTGAGAAAGACATTGAGTGGCCAACCACCATTGAGGCCCATTGCCTGTATAGCATCCATATAAATCTGATCGACATCAGGACGCTCTTCTCGATCTACTTTTATTGTGATGAAGTTTTCATTCATTAACCGGGCTACAGCTGTATCCTCAAATGATTCTTTTTCCATCACATGGCACCAATGACAGCTTGAGTAACCAATACTTACAATGATGGGTTTATCTTCCTGCTTCGCCTTTTCCAATACTTCGGAGTTCCACTCTTCCCAGTTTACAGGATTGTGAGCATGTTGAAGTAAGTAGGGACTCGTTGAACTAATAAGTGCGTTGGTGTATTGCTTTTTGTTTTTGATCATCTTCTGGTCAGATTGAGAGGTGCATCCATACATAGAAATACATATAAGTATGATGAATATACGCCTCACAAAATTTGTTTTTGAATGGCTTTGAGTTCATTAGAAACATCGATCTGATCTTTTAAGTTTTCTAACGTTGACATTGTTTTTTTAAGAAAACGCTGATGTTCCTTAGACTTGGGTTGGAACGGTGCATGATTTAATGCGCTAAGTACTTTATTCCAATCATCAATAAAAGTCTTCGTTTTTTGGTCAAAAAAGTGATCAGAGAATTTCTTCCAAATGTAATCCACCGCTTGTTCAGAAGGATGTATCATGTCCTGTGCAAAAAAGCGATAATCTCTTAGCTCATCATTCATGATCTCATAAGAGGGAAAATAGCTCACGTTTTCATGTGCCTGGACTATTTCATAGACCGATTCTATTAATCTAGCCTTGCTTAAATTGTTTTCCACCAAACCATCCCTGATATGCCTTACCGGGCTAACCGTGAGCACAATCTTTAAGTTAGAGTTGAGGTTGGAATACAAATCAGAAAATGACTGAACAATTTCCTCTTTTGTTAGTAGCTGTTTGGTAAATTCCTTCGATGGGACTTTATGACAGTTGGCTACAATTTCATTGGTGGATCGATGCTGATAAACATAGGACGTTCCGAGCGTAAGAATAATTACCGTAGCGGATGAAAGGAAGTTAGTCGAAGATACTTGAGTAATCTCGACTTGTTTTTCAACCTCTCCATTACTTAATCCTGAGATTTTCCCGTGACAATCCCAATGGTAAAAAACCCCTCCGCTTTCAATTGTATTCTCTTTATTCAAGGAACCGCTGATGCTCTTGAAAATTGAAATCGGATTGTAAAGTGTACCAAATGGATTGGATAGTGATTCAAACTTGTAGATTGACAGTTTTCCCCCAATCTCATCTGAAAAACAAGAGCCTGAGAGGTAGACCTTGTCATCCAGAGTGATTTTCGCTTTAGAAGGAGGGAAGTCAAAATCCAGTTTGAACACAGTGTTAAGATTTGCGATCAAAGATCGTGAGTATTTTGTGATTTAGTTAATTAGTTGAATAGTTGATTAGTGAAATGGTGGCTGAATTAACGACTTGGAATCGACTGACTGAACAAAAACAAAAAGCCTTCCCAAATCTGAGAAGGCTTTCTAATGTCTAACATCTAGTTTCTAAATTCTAGGTCTAGCTTTCAGCAACAACGTTCACTTTGATTGTGTGATGCACTTCTTTGTGCAAATCGAGCACTGCATTGTACTCACCAAGTTCTTTGATCTTGCTTTCGAAAGAAATTTTCTTTCTGTCAATTTCAAATCCTTTAGCTCCCAGAGCTTCAGCTACTTGGATAGGAGTGATTGCACCAAAGATTTTACCACTTTCACCGGCTTTTGTTGGGAGATCGATAACCAAATCTCCAATTTTTTCAGCCAATGTAGTTGCGTCTTTCATTGCTTTCTCAGCCTTGTGAGCTGCCTGTCGAATTTCTTCGTCAATTCGCTTTCTGTTCGAGTTGCTGGCGATGATTGCCATTCCTCGTGGGATCAGGTAGTTTCTACCGTATCCTGGCTTAACAGCTACAGTATCGTTTTTGTAGCCAAGCCCTTGTATGTCTTCTCTTAATATAACTTCCATTGCTGTAATTATTTAAGTGAATCGCCTACATACGGCATCAACGCCAAATGTCTAGATCTTTTTATCGCCTGAGCAACCTTTCGTTGGTATTTAAGGCTAGTTCCAGTAAGTCTTCTAGGAAGGATCTTACCTTGCTCATTTACGAATTTCAAGAGAAAATCAGGGTCTTTGTAATCGATATACTTGATACCGTTTTTCTTGAAGCGACAATATTTGTCTTTCTTCTGTTCCCTGTTAATGGGTTCGTTTTGTAATGTCATGCTGCAGCCTCCTTACTTTCTTCTTTTTTCTTGTTGAATTCTCCTTTTCTTCTACGCTCGTTGTAAACAACTGCGTGCTTATCAAGTGAAGTAGTTAAAAATCTCATAACCGCTTCTTCTCTCCTAAATTCTGTCTCAAGCTTAATGATAGTTTCCGGAGTTGCCAGGAATTCAAAAAGTTGATAAAACCCAGTGGTTTTATGCTGAATAGGGTAGGCTAGTTTCTTAAGCCCCCAGTTCTCTTCATTAATGACCTCTGCGCCATTACTTGTGAGAACCTTTTTGAATCTTCCGACAGTATCCTTCATCTGAGCTTCAGACAAAACGGGAGTCATAATGAATACCGTCTCGTAATTCTTTTTCATTGTTAATTAAATTAAGAACTTTTCTTATTGAAAAATGAGCTGCAAAACTAGAGAATAATTGATAATTGACAATGAAAAATGGAAAATTAGAGCAGAGAAAAACTTTAAGTCATTGGCCTCCAGCAACCTAAAATCCAACAATCTAAAATCCCGTAATCCATCAATCCAAAATCCTTCTATTTCACCATAAAGACGCCAGTCCCCATCAAATAGTCATCGGTATAAACTTCTACCTTGTGCTGACCTACTGAGTAATCACTTCCTTTGTCGTATAAATAAGTGACCAGCTGGCTCGTTTTATCATAGAGAATTTCCTGTTTCGCAGTGTAGAATAGTTCCCTTCCGTCGAAAGTGAACGAACCGGAACCTCTAGAAACATCAAATAATACATTTCCATCTGGTGCGGTGATTCTAAGAAGCAGTTCTTTGCCTTCGATTGGGGCAATTTCGTTATCCATAACCGTGAATTGGATTTTCAAGTTATCGACGTGTCGATTCCTGAATTCTCCTTCACGTTCTCTTCCTGAAGCGTTAACAGCATAAACAGACAAACCTTGGATTTGAAGCCTTGACGCAGTAGCTACTTTACCTTGTAGTTCTTCGGTATCTTGTTGTAGCCTGTTGATGGACTCATTCAGTTGGTTTTTCTCAACCTTAAGTGTGGTATTTTCCTCTACCAATTGAGTGTTCAAAACCTTCAGTTCTTCAATTTCCTGATCTTTGAGAAGTAGAAGCTCACGATAGCCAGAAACGCGTTCATTGAGCTGACTGATCCGTGTTCGTTGGTTTCTTTGAGTGGTTAACAAGTTCTTTTTATCCGTTTCTAACTGAGCTTTCAACGCTTCTAGGGTATCTATTTCACCACCAAGATCTCTAATAGTTTCAATTCTGATATCCAATTCTGCAGAGACAGAATCAAGCTTCAGATAAGTTTCACTAATCTCTTGCTGCTGTCTTTGGCGTTCGGCTTCTAACTGCTTGTTTTGCCAGAAGAAAAAGACCAACACTGAAAACAGTAAAACGAGGGCGACAATAAGAATATGCGTCCTGGTAATTGATTTGGTCTCTGCTGATTTCTGGGGTTCGTTCGATTGATGCTCTTCCATCACGTATTTAAATTGGAGTGCAAAACTATTGAATCAATTGATTAAAAGCGTAACGTAAAATGTTGCTTTTCAATACCTTTTGAGGGAAATAAAATGCCGGCGTGAAAAATGTCAATCGATAATTTGAATCGATTATCATCTTTTAGGTCATTCCATGCATCGTTCATGTCTTTTGACCAATAGATATCATGAATGACAATGCATTCTGTTTGGTGAGAATGGGTTATGATTTGCTCTACCTGAGTTTTTACAACAGATCCACGATGATCCGCATCAAGGAAAATGAAATCAGGTTGATATCGCTCTAAGATTGGAATGAACGTTTGATGGATATCTCCAAATTCAAGGATCAAATCATTTTTTGAATTTTCCTTGAATGCTTTTCTGGCAAGCTCGGCGAGGATCGGGGATGCCTCTAGTGTAATGACTTTTTGTGCTGAAGAATGATCCAAGTAGAGTGCATTAACTCCCAGAGATGTTCCCGTTTCTAGAATGGTTTTTGATTGGAGTTCGTTGGCGAGCAAATAAAGAAATGCAGAGAACTTCGGCGTGCTTAAAGAGCTCTTTGCTATGACACTAATGGTACTTCTCTTGGTACTGTTGGTTTTAAAGTCAGTTACATCTAAAACCATTTGATTTTTTTTGAGCGCCTTTCTGAAATCTTCTATCTCTTGGATCCTAAATTGGGAAGATCGTTTTACGATCTCATTGAAGAGCTTGTAAACAAATGGAGAATGAAGTGAATGTACTCCTACAGCTTTGCTGCGGTATTTTAAGTAGTTGAGAAAAGTGAAAATTGGGGAACCACCCAAGACGTTAGTTGAGTTTGAAAGGAACGACCATTATAAATTCAGGAATTTCTACATCAAATAGTTTTCCATCGAAAATCCTTTCCATTGTGTAATATCCTGACATTTTTCCAACACCCGATCTAAGATTACAGCCAGAAACATATTGATGGATTTCACCAGGTTCTAAGACTGGTTGCTTTCCGACCACACCATCACCATCTACTTCATGCTTTGGATACGAAGCGTCCGATATATCCCAGTGTCGGGATTTTAATTGAACAGTGTGACTGCTGTTGTTTTGAATGGTGATTCGGTAGGTAAAAACGAAATGTTCGTGAGCTGGCTGAGAATGCTCCGGCTGATAGTTCGTTTCGACTGAAACTTTGATTCCTTTAGTTACTCCTGTAATCATTATAGACGTGACAATTTAAAATAATTTGAATTTAAATTGCCAAATTTTACGACTAAGTAATCAACATAATGGACGTACGTATTGAAAAAAGTTGGAAGAATGTCTTATCTGAAGAATTTGACAAGCCTTATTTTCAGTCACTTATTGATTTTGTAAAAGAAGAGTATCGTACGCAGAAAGTATATCCACCAGGTTCCCTGATTTTCAATGCCTTCGATCGTTGCTCATTTGATGATGTCAAGGTCGTTATCGTCGGACAAGATCCTTATCATGGTGATGGTCAGGCAAATGGGTTGTGTTTTTCCGTAAATGACGGCATACGATTTCCGCCATCTCTTCAAAACATTTTCAAGGAATTACATGATGATTTGGGAATAACAACTCCTACTACTGGTAATCTCGAGCGCTGGGCCGATCAGGGGGTTCTTCTTCTTAATGCTACGTTGACGGTAAGAGCACGAACTGCAGGATCACATCAAAACAGAGGCTGGGAGGAATTCACAGATGCAGTTTTAAGAGAAGTATCAAATAAAAAGGACGGAATCGTGTTTATTCTTTGGGGAGCATATGCGCAGCGAAAGGGAGAGTTTTTGGATCGTTCTAAACATTTGGTGTTAAAATCAGCGCATCCATCTCCGTTTTCGGCGCACAGTGGTTTTTTTGGTTCGAAACCATTTTCTCAAACCAACCATTATTTGAATTCAAGGGGTCTTAGAACTATTGAATGGTAAATGTTAGAGTAGGTGAGAACGTCTAAGTTTTTGGTTGAAATGAGTTGGATGCTACTTGTAGTACTGATTGTCACTGGCTGCAAGAAGGATGACACCAATATCCCACTAAATAGTGAGGTAAATGAGTTCATTTGGCAAGGGCTAAGGACGTATTATTTATGGCAGGAGGAAATTCCAGATTTGGCAGATGACAGATTTGAAACCTTTGATGAACTTCATGCATTCCTGAACCAATTCGGAGAACCTGAACTACTATTTGATCATTTTCTTTATTCCGATGATAGATTTTCCTGGATTGTCGATGACTATGTGGCGCTAGACAATTCTCTTCAAGGGGTTTCTGAGTCATCTTTTGGTTATGAATTTAATCTGGTTAGGATAGGAAACACCACTGATCTTTTTGGATATGTGGAATACGTACTTCCCAATTCACCTGCACAAGATGCAGGTTTGAAACGAGGAGATGTTTTTCATGCGATAAACGGTATTGGACTTACTCAATTCAACTTTCAGGAGCTTGTTACAGGCCTGGAGCGTCAGATTTTATCACTAGGAGAGTTTGTAAGCGTCAATGAGGAAATCATAGATTCTGGACAAAGAGTTGATATGTCAGCGGTTGAAATCAGTGAGAATCCCGTTTTTCTAACCAAGACGTTTGACGTAGGTGATGTCAAGGTCGGATACCTTGTTTACAATCAATTTATTAACTCGTTTCATAGTGAGCTCAACACGGCGTTTGGCCAATTGGAATCTGAAGGTGTTTCAGAGATGATTCTTGATTTGAGATATAATGCTGGCGGATCAATAACCACGGCCCGTTTGTTAGCTTCCATGTTATATAATGACGCCACAGAAGAAACTATTTTGGGATCTATCATTTACAATTCTCGACTGGCTGATTTTAATTCCGATCTGACCTTCCTGGAGGTTGTTCCGATATTCAATACCGATGGCGATCAAGTCGGAGAGGAAGCCATGAATCGGCTTAACTTGAATCGTTTGTTTATTTTGACAACTGGAAGCACTGCTTCTGCCTCAGAGCTTGTTATCACAGGTTTACAGCCTTATATGAATATCACATTGATTGGAGAGACTACCGTTGGAAAAAATGTCGGTTCTGTTACGTTGTATGACTCTCCAGAAGAGGGTTATGTGAGCAAAGTAGGAATCAACCCTAACCATACCTATGCCATGCAACCAATCATTAGTCAGCTTGCTAATTCTGTTGGTTTTACGGATTATGTGGATGGAATAGATCCGAATGTAGAGATCAGTGAACTTGCTTATTTAAGAGAGTTAAAACCCTTAGGCGATTCGAATGAACCTCTTCTTGCAGAAGCTCTTGGCATCATATCTGGCGTTGGTAGATCAGCGCCCAGACACATTTCAGGGATACAAAAGGTTTACAATTCGCGAGATAACCGTCCATTTTCGCGAGCGGTTATTGACTCTAAAACAGAATTGGATAAATTAACGTTGACAAAATTCCAGACGGAGAATTAAAGTCAATGAGAAGCGATTCACATTTTGATTTATACGAAACTAAAAATGAGCGAGACAACTGGTTTAAGGGTTGTCTGTTTATGGTCATCTTCTTTGGTGGCGCTATGGGCATTGTTCACCTTCTGATCTTTTTCTTCAGTTAACTACTACTCAATTCCGTTGAATAGCCTTCGCCATCTGATTTTGTTGAAAAAGCTTCCGTTCGTATCCCAGGACATCCAAATAAAAGATGCTTCTCCAACGACGTGATCTTCAGATACAAAACCCCAATATCTTGAGTCTGCTGAGTTATGCCGATTATCTCCCATCATGAAGTAGTAGTCTTTCATGAAGGTGTAATTAGTCATCACTTGTCCATTGATGGTAAGGCTTGAACTATCAATTTCAACCTTATCATGTCCTTCATACTTGCTGATTGTTGAACCGTACATAGCAAGACTCTCTTCAGTAAGCTCAATTTGCATTCCTTTTTTCGGAACAGTTAAAGGTCCATAGTAGTCCCTGTTCCAACGGAAGAATCTAGAATCTGGAAAGATGTCTGGTTCCACTCTGTCAGGATCTTCAAACTGAACTTCAACGCTTTTTACAAATGGGAGTGCTTCCAATTTTACTGCGCTCTCATCATCCGTAAAGGCTTGATAACCTCTACTACCATCAGGCCGCACAACAGGGTAGTATTCCCAAATCTTTAAGTCATCCCAAATTCTTTCGCGGATCGCCTGATCCGTTTCGATGAAATAAGTGAACTGCATCAACGGCGGATTCTCTCCAATTTCCCCGTTGATATAAACCTGTCCGCCTCGCACTTCAATCGTTTCACCTGCAATTGCAACGCATCTCTTGATATAATGCGTTCCAAGATCCATTGGGTGAGGTCCACCATCTGCTCTCGTGTTGTATTGATCATGTGGTGGATAGTTAAATACTACCACGTCATTTCGTTCAACAATTCCAAATGAAGGTAATCGGTAGCTTGGCAGGGAAACCCAAGGCAAGTAAGATGGAATTTCTGTTCCCCAAATTTTTTGATGAGTCAATGGAACTTGCAGTGGAGTTTTGGCCGTTCTTGGTCCATATTCTGCTTTGCTGACAAAAAGAAAATCGCCAACCAAAAGTGATCGTTCCATCGAAGGTGTCGGAATCACATAAGCTTCCATGAATATCCAACGGATGAAAGTGGCACAGAAAACAGCAAAGACAATTGCTTCAAACCACTCTTTACCAAATGATTTTTGTGGCTTAGGAAGTTCGACAGCTTTTCCCAAATACTTTGTATCAGTCCATGCGATGTAGGTCATATAAATAGGAGCGAAGATCACTCCAAGTACTTGATCCAAATAAGTGTAACGACCAAACGATTTCATCAAATCCAGGTGCATGGTGAGACCAACAAAGAAATTGATGACTGGCACCAATAAAAGCACAACCCAATACTTCGGTCTACCGACAATTTCGATATGCGTGTAGTAGTTATAAAAAGGAACGAAACCTATCCATCCTTGCTTTCCGGCTTTTTCGAAAAACTTATAGTAGGCGACTCCTTGAAGAATGTACCAGCCAATTAAAAAGATAAATACGAAAACCGGACTAAAGTCGTGATAATACATTTGGATCTTATTGAAATTCCTGCGAAGATAATGTCATTGCTGATTTATGAAATCAGTCATCGTGAATATTCCATTCTTATTTTTAATCCACTCACTTACGAGAACTGCACCTTCAGCGAAAACGCTTCTATCATGCGCAATATGTTCTATGTTGATGGATTCCAATGGTGACGAATATGATACGGTATGAGTGCCAGGAACGTTTTCAATTCTCTTGGAAACGATTCCCAATTTGGTATGATCGGTTGATTTTTCGTTTATCCAGGTTTTGAACTGTTCATTTTGTTTCTGAATGCCTTCAGCTAATCGAATAGCGGTGCCACTTGGGCTGTCTTTTTTTTCGGTGTGGTGGGTTTCTTCAATGCCTGGAGTGAAATTTAATTTAGACATTCTTTCAGCCAACCATTCATTCAATTCAAAAAAGAGGTTAACTCCGATACTGAAGTTGGATGATTGTAGAAATGTTCCATTCCTTTCTTTGCAAACACTGACAGCTTCTTCGTAGTTTTCCAGCCATCCGGTGGTTCCGGTAATTACTGGGATTTCGTTTTCGAAACAGAATTTCAAATTGTCCAGGACGGCACCAGGCTCTGTAAATTCAATCGCTACTTCTGGCTTGTTTTCAAGAAGCTGTGAAATCTGGTTTGATTCAGAAATGATGTGCGAAATGGTGTGGTTTTTCTTTTTAGCGACAGTTTCAATCGCCTTTCCCATTTTCCCATAACCAATCAGCGCGATTTTCATAGCTAAAACCTGAGAATTAATGAGGCACCAAATGCCTGATTATTTGCCACTGTATTTTTTATTGAAGGTTCTATTGACAAGGCAAGGTCTTTGTTCAGGTTGAATTCTTCCAGGTGAGCAGAAACGTGTGCATCAACGATGTTGAGAATGTAGAATACGGAACCCAAAATGATGAGGAAGTCTCTATTTCTTCTAAAATTATCCCTGTTTCTAATCAAGATGGTTTGAGAGGTTGCCACATTGTCAAATGGATTACCAAGCCCATTTGCATTGGATATAGCGGCGTTTCTAAATGAATGATAGAGGTCGTTGTTGTAACTGATAAAATGTGCGAATGTGGCCAATCCAACGTAGATCACAGGCACTTTCCAATACTGCTTGTTGTAGATCTGTCCAAGTCCCGGGAAAATGGCGGATAACAATGCCGATCGTTGTGGATCAAGATCAGATACTTCTTGGAAAAGTAGAAAATCGTCCTCCGTTTGAAGAAACGTTGAATCAGTGATAATCTGAATATTTTGATCTGTTTGCTGAGCAAGAAGTGGAGCCAAGCCAGCACACAGAATAGACGCAATCAAAACTCTTATTCTCATAGCGAAATCGAGTTTGCAAACTTCGCGCCTAAATGTCTAATAATTCAAGAATTCTGTTAAGATCTTCAGTTGAATTGAACGGAATCTTTATTTCCCCTTTGTTCTTGTCGTTTGATTTAACCGTGATTTTAGATCCAAAGTGAGACGAAAGCTTTGTCTGGAGGTTTTTTATTTCTGGATCCACAGATGGGGGAGTGGTCTCCTTTTTTTCCTTTTTGGTCTCAGAGCGAACAAGTTCTTCTACTTTCCTTACGGAGAGATCGTTCTGAAGAATCTTTTTGAAAATGTCTAGTTGTTGATCAACACTCTCGATTGTGATCAACGCTCTTGCGTGCCCCATACTAATTTGTCCATCTCGAAGCGCAGCTTGAATGTCCGGAGGTAACTTCAGCAGTCTGAGGTAATTGTTAACCGTTGTTCTGTTTTTGCCAACACGGTCCCCCAATTCTTCTTGTTTTAGATCACATTCTGAAAGTAATCGTTGATAGCTAAGCGCCACTTCCATGGCATTGAGGTTCTCACGCTGAATGTTCTCAATCAGCGCCATTTCCAGCATCTGTTGATCATCGGCAGTTCTCACATAAGCTGGAATGCTTTTTAGACCAGCCTTTTTGCTGGCTTGCAGCCTACGTTCACCTGAGATCAGTTGGTATTCATTGCTGCTAAGCTCTCGGACAGTAATAGGTTGAATGATTCCCTGAACCTTGATTGAGTCTGCTAATTCAGCTAGTGCTTGTTCATCAAAATCAGTTCGAGGCTGCCATGGGTTCGCTTCAATTTGATCGATTGGTATTTCATTAATGCCACTCTTGACACCATTCGTCTTTGCAGGCATTAAGTTCTCTTCCGAATCTTCAAGGAGTGCTCCAAGTCCTCGACCTAAGCCCGATCTCTTTTTGAATTTACTTTCTGCCATTACGCTGCAATCACTTCGTTTCTTTGGAGAATTTCTTTGGCCAGGTTCAAATAGCTAATTGAACCTTTGCTTTCAGCGTCGTGAGTTATTGCCGGTAAACCGAAACTCGGAGATTCACTCAGCTTGATGTTTCTTGGAATAAGTGTTTGAAAAACCAGTGATTGGAAATGCATATTCACTTCTTCGACCACTTGGTTGGCAAGGTTCAACCGAGTATCATACATCGTTAGAAGAATGCCTTCGATTTCCAAATCGGTGTTCAGCCTTGTCTGAATGATTTTGATTGTATTCAATAGTTTGCCCAAGCCCTCTAAAGCAAAATATTCACACTGAACTGGCACGATTACAGAATCGGAAGCAGTCAACGCATTGATGGTGATCAAACCAAGTGAAGGGGAACAATCAATGATGATAAAGTCATAATCGCCTTTCAATTTTTCCAGCGCATGCTTCATCTTGTTTTCACGATCATCAATGTTGACCATTTCAACTTCAGCTCCAACCAAGTCGATATGGGAGGGTAGCAGATCAAGGTATTTGATGTCCGTGTTTACTACGCTTTTCTTCGGGTCAACACCATCCACCATGCATTCATAAATACTCACTTCAACTTCTTTTGGATCTACACCTACCCCTGAAGTCGCATTGGCTTGAGGGTCTGCATCCACCAACAATGTTTTGAACTCTAATGCCGCTAAACTTGCAGCCAGATTGATAGCTGAAGTTGTTTTTCCTACTCCTCCTTTTTGGTTTGCAAGTGAGATGATTTTGCCCATTATTATTTTGTTAAAAGACGGTGATTATTGTGTGATCACAAATATATCCAACCGCATATCAAGATAATCAAGTTGTGATCAAGTTGTGAATAAGTTGTGTAAAAAGGCGACCGCCAGTCTCGTTTTTTTAGAATTTGATTTGCCAGATCGCTAACGCTAGAAATATCCAGCCACCAATAAATCCAAGACCTCCGATTGGTGTGATAGCTCCGAGCCATTTGATGTTAGTGATTGCAAGGACATAAAGAGATCCTGAAAAAATCAAAATGCCAAGCATCATTGAATAGCTGGAAATGGTTAGCCATTGGTTGGAATACTTGGTCAATAGAAAACCAATGAAAAGAAGTGCTAGCGTATGGTAAAAGTGATATTGAACCGCTGTGTTGTACGTGTTGAGGTTTCCGAAACGCTCAAGCTTTGATTTCAAAGCATGTGCTCCGAATGCTCCAAGTCCGACCGCTATAGCTCCTGATAGGCTGGCAAAAATCAATACGAGTTTAGCCATTGACTTACTTCTTTTTCTTTTGATTCTTTTGTCGCTGTGCCTCTTGACTGGCCTTCATTGCTTCTTCCAAACGTGTTTGGAATTTGGATTTCTTCCGGTTTGCGCTGTTCTTTCGGTTCTCTTCCAAGGTAGCCTTGATCTTGTCTTCATCTATGAACTTTCGGAACATCAACGTCTGTCCGTAAGTAAGCATGTTGGAAACGAAATAGTAAAATGTCAACCCGGATGCATAACTATTCAAGACAAACAAGAACATGATTGGCATCACGTACTGAATGGTTTTCATTGGGCCTTGAATGGTCGTCATTTGACTATTACTAACCGTGATGAGAATGGTGGAAACTGTCATCAAAAGTGTGAACAAACTCACGTGATCACCATAAAAAGGAATGGTAAAAGGAAGGTTCACAATACTGTCATACGTCGACAAATCGTGTGCCCATAAAAATGACTGCTGTCTCAACTCAACTGCATTCGGGAAAAAGAAAAACAAGGCGAACAGTACAGGCATTTGAAGTAACATCGGAATACATCCACTCAATGGATTGATTCCTACTTTCTGATACAACTTCATTTGCTCTTGCTGCGCTTTTTGCATGTCACCATCATGCTTGGCTTTGAGTTCATCCAGCTCAGGTTTCATCACACGCATCTTCGCCATCGAAATGTGTGATTTATAAGTAAGAGGCGATAGAAGTAATCTGATGATGAAAACGATGATAAGAATGATGATCCCGTAATTATCAATGAATCGTTCCAGAATGCGGAAGATTGGAATGATCAAGTATTTATTGACTACCGGTAATGGTCCCCAGCCCATGTCCAAATTCTCTTCAAACTCATCAGTAACATTTTTGAGAAGTGTGTAATTATTGGGTCCAAAGAAGTAGCTGAAACCAAAGCCATTCAAAAATTCCGTGTAAGGAATTTTCAACTGCATGGTTGCATTCTTGACGGACGTGGTGTCTGGAATATCAGCGACAGCCGTTATGTAGCCAGATGAAAATGAGGAATTAGCAATAACTGCGGTGCTGAAAAACTTCTGCTTAAATGAAACCCACTTGAGCGGATTGTTCAATGTCTCTTCCTCAAAATCAGTACTTCGTTGCGTCAGCTCATCATAATCTCCGTCTGTTTGGTAGTAACGAACATTACAATTGTACCGAGCGTCTTCTAATGTGCTTTCTGCCCTTGAAACTCTGTGGTTCCAGATAAAATCAATATCAGCGGGATCCAACACATTATTCAATCCTGTAGATTTTGAATCGTATTCAATGACAAATCCAGTTGCTGGAATTTTATAAGTCTGAGTGAAATTGAAACTTCCGTTGGTCAACGTGTAGGTAACAACTGTCGTATCATTGGATGCTAATACCGAAGGGCTAAATGCCACTTCTGATAAGTTGATCTGTTTTCCTTGGTGCCTCACGATCAAATTGGCGGATGATTTTGATCCATCCATTAGTTTGATCGGATTACCCAGGTAGTTAACATGATTCTTAAGAACTACTTCCTTTATTTTCCCACCAAGATTTGTGAAAGTAACTGAAAGCTCATCTGTCTCTATAGTTTGGGTTTCTTCGGTGTTAGCAACTGCAAATGAAAAAGCACCATACTTCAATGTATCAACCGATGGAATTTCTTGATCAAGAGTGGTAGTTGTTCCTTCTGCTTGGGTCTGGTTTGAAGGAAGTTGTTGTGGTAATTCTTGCGTGGGTTCTTCCACAACCTCTGGCGCCTCTGGTGCAAAGTACATAAAATAGACGGCCAAAAGTCCGAACATTAGGATGAGTCCTATGTATTGATTTTTATCCATTTTTTAAGATTACAGGTTGTTTTTTTGTTTTCGCTCCAATGCTACTTTGATGAATTTCACGAAAAGAGGATGAGGGTCTTTAACGGTAGATTTTAATTCAGGATGGTATTGAGTTCCGATAAACCATGGGTGATCATTCAGTTCCATGATCTCTACAAGTTTGGTGTCTGGATTGATTCCTGATGCGATCATTCCAGCTCTTTCAAATTCTTCAATGTATTTATTGTTGAACTCATATCGGTGACGGTGACGTTCTTTGATCTTGGTAGTACCGTATACATTGTGAGCCTTCGATCCTTTCTTGATGTTGCAAGCGTACGCCCCCAATCGCATGGTGCCGCCCATGTTGGTAATGGCTTTTTGATCTTCCATCAAGTCTATGACAGGATATGAAGTTCTGGGGAACATTTCCGTACTATTTGCTTTTTTCTTTTTCAGCACATTCCTGGCAAACTCAATGATCGCACATTGCAAACCAAGGCAAATACCGAAGAAAGGAATGTTGTTTTCTCTGGCGTATTGAACCGCATAGATTTTTCCTTCAATTCCTCTTTCTCCAAAACCAGGTGCAACTAAAATTCCATCTAAATCTTTTAACTCCCGGTAGACATTATCACCATCCAAATCTTCAGCATGAATCCATTTCACATTGACCTTGCATTCATTCGCAGCACCCGCATGAACGAACGCCTCGGCAATTGATTTATAGGCATCCGGAAGCTCTACATATTTTCCAATCAAGCCAATGGTCACATCACCGGTAGGATTTTTGAGCTTACCAAGAAACTCTTTCCAGTTCTCGATTTTCGGCTCCTTTTTGTAAGAGATCTTAAACTTCGACAGCACACGTTCATCGAGTTTTTCTTTTCTCATCAAGAGTGGAACATCATAAATCGTTTCTGCGTCTTTTGCTTCGATTACTGCATTGATAGGAACATTACAAAACAGTGCTAATTTCTTTCTAATATCCTGGGACAATGAATACTCTGATCGACAAACAAGAATATCGGGCTGAATACCGGCTTCTAGTAGTTCTTTTACCGAGTGCTGGGTAGGTTTAGTTTTAAGCTCTCCGGCAGCTCTCAAATAGGGGACTAAGGTCAAATGGATCGAAACACAATTAGCAGGTCCTAATTCAAATCGAGCTTGACGAACAGCTTCAATAAATGGAAGCGACTCAATATCTCCAACACAACCTCCAATCTCAGTAATTACAATATCGTACTTACCGGTTTCACCTAATTTATAAATATTGTTTTTAATCTCATCCGTGATATGAGGAATTACCTGGACGGTTTTCCCAAGAAATTCACCTTTTCTTTCCCTTTGAATGACATTGTCATAGATTCTTCCGGTGGTGATGTTATTGGCCTGAGAGGTTGGCTGCCCAAGAAAACGCTCGTAATGTCCAAGATCCAGATCGGTTTCTGCGCCATCATCGGTCACATAACATTCTCCATGCTCGTATGGATTCAGTGTTCCAGGATCAATGTTTAGATATGGATCAAATTTTTGGATTGTGACTGATAATCCTCTGGCCTGAAGTAGCTTTCCAAGAGAAGCTGCAATAATTCCTTTACCAAGTGAGGATGTTACTCCGCCCGTAACAAAAATGTATTTGGCTTTTGACATTAAAATCTGAGTGTTTCCTGTGTGTTGTTACGGGATGCAAAATTAGCTCTTTCTTGGGGAAAAGAAAGTGGTTCTCAATAAGTAATTCTATAAGAAATAGAGGCACCGAAGTAGCCAAGAGGCTCGACTTCAAAGATTTCACTTGAAAGTTGAACGGGAACACTGTAGGTATAACTCAAGAGTATGGAAACTCTTTTGGATGATAAGGATAATGGAAGAGAGAATGAATAATTCAAAACCCCAAATTCTTCCGAGTCAACAAATTCTTCTTGTTCCACACCATTTGCAACGATCTGGTTTAATTCTGCGAGTTCCTCCGGAGTTGGATCAATTTCTTCATAAAGTGCTATGACTGCCAGGAATCTATTTTTTCGTTGACGAGGAATACGATCATTTGCAAGAATGAATCTCCTCAGTTGTTGGCGTTCAGCATCAGTCAACTCGGAAAGTTTATTGAATCCTTCAACCGTATTTCTGAATTCCGTATTCACTTGCTCGGTAGTTATTCTTAGTGTGGTCACATTTCCATTTCCAGCCATAATAGATGCTGTAGGAAACAGATTGACGTCTTTGAATTTTCCCCACTTTCCTAGTTTAATAGTTCCGGTCAGGTTCCCAATGATTCGTTGAGAAGTTCTCTGTCCAAATAAATAGGAGTAGTCCAGACTGATGTAACCTTTTTTGAAATCATAGCTAAGTGAAGTGCCTAAGGAATTGGTCAATTCATTTTCTGATGAATCTTTAGGATTAAAAAACCAATGTTCATAATCTAATGAGTAACTCCATTTTGAAGAAAAGGAACCTAGATATCCACCCGAAAGAATGGTTGGATTATAGGTCGGGGTAACGTTGGAGTTCCAATAGCCCGAAAGGTCAAGGTAAGCGCCTGACTTGTGAAAATAGGAGAGTCCTGTTGAATACCCAGTTTGATTGATGTTGTAGTCTCGTCCGGCGCTAGTTACACTTGAAGTAATACCGAAACGTGCATTCAGCATGCTTTTTTGTGTTTCGTTTTGAAGAAGAATGCTGTCCAATAAATTGAAGATAGATAAGGAGTCCATTTCTTGCTCAAGCGCAAGTAATTGTTCGGCATAGCTCAATTCGGAATCTTGAGCCATACAGAAAAACGATTGACAGAACAGCCATAGTATGGTGACTCTACGAAACATCAGGTAGGTTGGTAATTAGTTTCGTCGGTTGTTCAGTCGGTTATTATTCCGCTGTAATTGTTGTTTTCTCATTTGCTGTGCTTTTATTCTTCTCAACAACATTTCCTTGAAGTCATTCTCTGCTCTTCGCAGGTTATTCAATTGTCTTGTGGTTATAACCTGTAAAATTCGCTGTGAATATTCTTGCTCGAGATTGAGTTGCTGTTGCTTGACGGTATTCGCCATCTCAAGCATTTTCTTGTTTTCTTCTTCCGTTGCTGAGTTGGGATCAAAAGTTCGCCTTGCCTGGTCGAATTCCTTTCTGATTTCTCGATTGCGATTACTGAATTCCCTGTAGACTGGCCAGAATTTTTCCGCCTGAGCGGGAGAGAGGTTCAGCCGTTCTGTAATAAGCGCAATCTTTGCCGCTTCAATCTTTTTCATTGACTCAGGACTTTGTGCTAGCACTGAAATCATGAAAAACAGCAAAGGGATTACTAGTATCTTTTTCATTTCCTTAATTTTTTAGACTCCATCTATTTTTTATAAATAATCATCAGTTAAATCGTACTCAATTAGTAGATCATCCAACGCTTCATCTTCGAGCTGGAGATCTTCAAACCCTTCCATATCAAAAAACTCGATCGTCTCAATCGATCCCTCAAAAGCAGAAAGGATGTCGGTCTCATCGAATTGCATCATATCGACATAGGCTAGTAATTCTTCCTCAGGAATATCCGCTAACAGATCTTCAGGTCCTGCGGATTGATTCATAAAAACAATACTCATAACAATTACTAACATGGCTGCCATAGCCATGGCTAACCTAAAGACTGGTCGTTTTATCCAGACTTCTTTCTTTTCTTCCTGAATTCTACTTTGGATCTTCATCGGAAGATCATCGAAGTAGCCTTCCGGAACGGAGAAAGGTTTACTGTTTTTTTCTATATCGTCTAATTTGATGGGCTTCATCTCAACACTTTGACTTCAGTTTTTATAAAAGGTTTAATCGTCTACAATAAATTCTTCAATTTTTTTCACCGCATGATGATAACTCGCTTTTAAAGCTCCAACGCTAGTTCCAGTCACTTCAGCAATTTCTGAAAATTTCATCTCATCGAAGTATTTCATATTGAACACTGCTCGTTGCTTATCTGGTAACTTTAATAACGCTTTTTGCAACTTAAGTTGAACTTCATCTCCGCTGATAGCAACATCTTCATCCAATTTCTCACTTAATTCCTTCGACACATCTCCAATAGGTACGAAATACTTCCTTTTCTTCTTTTTCAAAAAAGTAAGACATTCATTGGTAGCTATTCGATAGATCCAGGTGTAGAGTTTGGAATCTTCTCTGAATGAACCGAGGTTTTTCCAAACTTTAACAAAAATCTCCTGAACCAGATCGTCCGCATCTTCATGATCAATCACCATTTTTCTCACATGCCAATACACTCGCTCCTGGTATTCTCTTACCAAAAGATTGAACCCATAATTACGAGTTTCCTCTTCCCGGATTTTCTGAATGATCAGTTCTTCCACGTTTTCTCTGGTAGGTAACTAGACCTTTGATGTTAAAGATAGCCGAAGGTTTAATTTCAATCTGATTTTTTATTTTGCAACTTTTTTGAAAAGGATGTAGTTACATTTAATGTACAAGTATTTAGAATGGGTATTGCAGAAGAGATAAAACAGAAGAAGTTCAAGACTGAGTATTCAAAGGCTGTCGTGAATTTGATTTACACCAATTCGTGGTTACACCAAACCCACGTGAAGTTGTTTAAGCCCTTTGGGTTGACCACACCTCAATTTAATATTTTGCGAATTTTAAGAGGTCAGCATCCAGAGCCTTCTACCGTGAATTTATTGATTGACAGAATGCTTGATAAGAGTTCAAACGCCTCTAGAATCGTAGACAAACTTGAGGAAAAAGGTTTAGTCTTACGTAAGCAATGCGGTCATGATCGACGCGCAGTTGATGTTTTCATCTCAAAAGAAGGACTTGATTTACTTTCCCAGCTTGACAAGGAAATGGAATCATGGGAAAAGCAGTCTAGAAAACTATCTGAAGAAGAAAGCAAAGTTCTTAACGATCTTTTGGATAAGATCAGAAGTTAGAGATCCTGGAGAGATTCTAGAATACCCGCGTTAGCCCCTTTTTCACGAACGACCAACAATGGGATAGAATCATTTATTTGGATCATTCGCTCTGCTTTGCTTCCAATAAATAGGGCAGAAGCTGCAGTTCTTCCTTTGGCACCAATGACCATCAGATCGGCTTTTCTTTTCATCGACTCATCGTACACCATTCTGGTAACATTTTGGCCGTCATCCAGAGAGTGAATTGGCTCCAGATTTTGATTGTTGATTGAAGCGCGTTTAAGTAGAACTCCTAGATCTTTATTGGAATGTTCTCGCATGATCTCTGCAAATTCTTCGTAAGTCTTTCCGGAGTATCGATAGCTGCTTGGAACGTGATAAACATTCTGAAGCAGGATTTCGGCTTTTTCTTGTCCGGTAAGAGAAAGGGCTGTGTCAAGAGAAAGGTCTGAGTAATTTGAAAAATCAACAGGGACATGAATTTTCTCAAATTTCAGTTTCGAGTCTTCCGGTACCAGTAAAATGTTGCAGGCTGCTCTTC
This sequence comes from Cyclobacteriaceae bacterium, assembly GCA_028284125.1. Lineage (GTDB taxonomy): Bacteria > Bacteroidota > Bacteroidia > Cytophagales > Cyclobacteriaceae > Ekhidna. Next base: position 336,302 of record JANQSI010000009.1, on the reverse strand, counting down.
TAACTATTCTGGTTTTTAGTACAGAACTATTTTCTTTCTTTCTGCCCAAAACGATCAAGTCTGCACCATTCTTGACAGAACACGAAAGTATTTCCTTAGTGGCATTACCTTTTCGAATTTCAATATTGGTCTTGACATGATCACAGTCAAATGTGGAGCTAACTGCCTGTTGCAATTTCTCTCTTCGTTCCGCAATTGCCTTTTTAACTAAGTCAGGAAATTCCTTTTCCAGCGAATCAGGAAGATTGAAATCTTTGATGACATTAAGGAATGTTACCTCTGTTGTTCCGGCTAATTTGGAGATTTCACAAGCACTTCTAATTGTTACTTCATCAGCAACTGAAAGGTCTAAACAAACGAGGATTTTATTGAAGGTGATCATGGGGTGTTATTTGATGTTGCAAAGTTAACTTATCAACAATCTTTCACCCTTATTGATTCCAAATATTCATCTAAAATTTGATGTATTTGAAAGAAAATTTTAGATATGAATAGAAATAACAACCCTATTCCAAATTTTATTCTATTTCTGGAAGTAAATCACACACCATTTCGATTGTTTCTTTTGAGTGCGTCACGAAGTTGGCGATTCGGATGTGGTTTTCTTTGTGTGATCCATATCCTGAGCCAATCACAATTCCCTTTTCTTTGAAATAAGAAATCATTTTTCCTGGATCATTTGTATTGGCAACAATCGTTGTTTTTGATTGATAGGTTGCGTCGTTCACAAAAGGACTCAAAGAAGGGTGGTTTTCAATGGCTTGGTATAGAATGGTGGATTTATAAATGGTATCATTAATAATCTTTTTCTTGCCGACTTCTAGCATGTCTTCAGCAATTTTTCCAAGAATGTAAATCGCTAAAGAATTAGGTGTATCAGGAGTTTGATCTTTGTCTGATAATTTCTTGAGATTTGGAAGTGATCGGTATGATCCGATGGTTGTCCTTTCTGACTTTTTGATCGCTTGTTCCTGACACTTTTGATTGCAGATCCAAACGCCAAGACCAGGAGGCATTCCAAAAGATTTTTGTACGGAGAAATAAGCAGTGTCGACATTGCTCAAATTGATTGGAATGGAAGGAGTGGCGCTTACCATATCCAGCGCAATTAATTGATCAGGATTGTCCTTCCTGAGTTGTTCAATCTCACTTTCGGGAAATGTAAACCCCATGCTCGTTTCATTCTTCGTCAATCCGATTAACTCGGCTTCTGCTGGCACTTCGAAGTTCTTGAATGATTGTCCGTCACCAACTTCATTTAGTGTACTTGATTTTCCATACTTAATGGCAAAATCATAAAACTTCTTACTAAACGCTCCGTTGGCAAAATGATGTGAAGTTTCTATTACCAAATTTTGAATGATTCGATCCCAAGCTTCATTAGCTGAGCTAAGAAAAAAGATGTCATAATCGTGCGGTATTTCAAGTAACTCTCGCAGACAATCCTTGGTATGCTTCACAATGGAAACAAAGTCTTTGCTGCGATGAGAAATCGAACCAACATCAAGAGACATTGCTTTTTTGAAATGCTCTTCGAATGTGTAAAATAATTGGGAGGGCCCGGGAGTGAGATAGATCTTATTGGACATAAAAAATGCTCTTCTGAATTGAAGAGCAATATTAATTTCTTCTTAATAAAAAGTGATGGATTAAACCCGAGTTTCCATCCACTTAAATGTCCTATTGATGATTTTTAGTGCCAATTTGATCTTTTTCACGTTAATCATCTCGTGGGCCTCATCGTACATGGTCACGCCATCAGCGAAAAGTAAAACCTGAGGGAATTCATTCATTACTCCTGCCGTCTCTGTAACCTCATAAGAAACTTCTTTGTCTTTCATCACATCTACGATGAAAAGGTCCATCGAGTCCGGTGCAATGGTCCAATCGGCTTCTAACGATTCCTTAACTTTCGTGCTTTCTGGAGACGAAGGTCTGTGCTTAAAAATAAGCGCAGGTTTAGTGCGTGAGTTTTCAAGCAACTCTTCGAATTGATCTTTTGTGCTCAGCGGCTTCCAGTTTAGCGAGTGACTCATTGGCGTATTTAAAATTAGCTTAATGTTAAAAAAAATAAGCTTTTAGGATGAGGTGGTCGTCTAATTCAAGGGATAAACTTAATATAAAACTCTGAATCTTATGGTACCATTTATCATTTTCAGGTCTTTTATTACGTCATCTTGATAATTTTTATCAATATCCGTAATAACATACCCGATTTTTTCATTGGTTTTCAAATATTCACCTACAATATTAATGCCGTGATCAGCCAGGATATTATTGATTTCGGCAAGGATTCCAGGATGATTCTCATGGATATGAATGAACCTGTGCGCCTCCTTTAGTATAGGTAGTGTCAGGTTGGGAAAATTCACACTATTTGATGTAGACCCGGTGTTGATATAATCAATGATTTTTCCAGGGACAAAATCTGCAATGTTTACTTGAGCTTCTGCTGTACTACCTCCAACGTGCGGAGTAAGAATGGTATTTCTTGATCCCTTAAGTGGAGATTCAAAAGGCTCTTCATTTGTTAGTGGTTCGTATGGAAAAACATCTACACTTGCCCCATGTACTTTTCCATTATCTATGAATTTTTTAAGAGCATCAATGTTAACAACATGTCCTCGACTTAGGTTTAGTAGGACAACTCCATCTTTCATCTGCTCAAATTGGGATTCATCCAGCAGCCATTTATTTGAAGCTCTTCCATCGACATGAAGACTGACAATGTCTGAAGTCGCTAACAAGTCATTGAGGCTATTTGCTGACTTGGCATTCCCTAGTGCCAGTTTTTCTTCAATATCATAAAACTGAACTTGCATTCCTAGTGATTCGGCAATGATGGACAGCTGTGATCCAATATTTCCATAGCCAACAATCCCAAGCATTTTACCTCTGATTTCGCTACTCCCCGATGCAGATTTGTCCCAGATTCCATTATGCATTTTCATGATGCGATCCGGAAGGTTTCTCATCAGCATAATGATTTCAGCAATTGCTAGCTCTACAACCGATCTGGTGTTGGAGAATGGCGCGTTAAAAACGGCAACTCCTTTTTCCAGACACTTTTCAAGGTCAATTTGATTGGTTCCAATACAAAAGGCTCCAATGGAAAGCAACCTGTTGGCATTCTCCAACACCTTGGCTGTCACTTGGGTTTTAGATCGAATACCAAGAATACTTACTCCTTTGATTGCTTCGCAAAGTTCTTCCTCAGTTAAGGCGCTAGGTTTGGTCTCGACTTTGTATTCCTCAGATTTTAATTTTTCAAAACCGTGCGTGTGAATTCCCTCTAATAGTAATACTTTGATCCGGTTTTTGGGGTAGGAGTGTGCGCGTTCCAAATTTTGGGAAAACAAGAAATCATCCAGTGAAGGTGCTTCATGATCAGCCTCTGCTAATACACTTTCTCTTCGGACATTTTCTGTGAAGGCATAAAACTTATGAGCCAGTCCTGCCTTCTTTATTTCATAATCGGTGTAGCCATCTCCAAGGACAAAGACTTCACCTTCTAGATTCAGCTTTCTGATTTGGTTAGGTTTCCCATCATTTTTAGATAGCAAGTTGTCATCATCAAAGCCAATGATTTGTCCTGATGATCCGTACTTGAATTCGTTGGCATAAACATTTTCAGCATGTATCCCATATTTCTCTACGATTGGAACAATGAAATCTTTGAAGCCATTTGACACTATATATATGTTGTCTTTATATTTTGAAATGAATTCTCCGTTCCGGTGAAAAGATTTGGAAACCTGCTTGCTCAACTTTTCAATCAACTCTGTCAAATGATCGCGATGTGCTTTAAGAACTTTGATTCGCTCTGTCAATGATTCTCGAAAAGACAAATCACCAGCCATAGCTTTGTCAGTCGCATCTTTTATTTTCTGAATCCCTTCATTTTTATTTTGATCGTCTTTTAAAGATATTTCTGCCAAAATATCTAGTGCTTCCACTTTCGTGAACGTACTATCAAAATCTATGATGAAGTATTGCTTACCTTTCATTTTCATTTTAAATCAGCCGCAAAAGTAGAACATGATCCATTCCATAAGAATTGTTATTGGTGTTTTATTCATCTCGAATGTAATAACTGGATTCTCTCAAGAATTAGATTCACTGCAAGCTGCTCCTGAGGACAGTGCAATAAACCTCATTCAAGAATTGGATTCTGCTAGTTTGACTCTGGAATTGGATTCGGTTAATTTGAAAATTGAAGAGACCATTTCGATTGAGGCTCAAATCGATAGCATTGTTTCAGATGCTATAAAACAAGAGGCCTTTCCCGGATGCGTTATTTATGCTTCGAAAGGGGACAGTGTTTTTTTCTTCAAATCTTATGGCTACCACACATATGACTCTGTTCGACGAGTAGCACTTAATGACATCTATGACCTTGCATCGGTTACTAAAGTGACAGGCGCAACCCTGGCCTTGATGAAACTTTACGATGATGGATTGATCGACCTGGATGATCCGATTGGTAAGTACGTTGATAATGTAGGTAGAATTGGAAAGGCAGGTATTAGGGAAACGCTCGCCCATCAAGCAGGACTAAGGCCATGGATTCCTTACTACCAAGAAGTAAAAAAGAAAAACGGATCATTTAAGAAAAACACCGTAGGTCTAAAGAGTGAATCGCATACCTATGGCTTAACAGATTCACTGTATTTACATAAGGACTTCTACGCCAAGATCAAAAAGATGATCGGTAAGACTAAAATTTCAGATGAAAAAACTTACCGCTACTCAGGTCTATTCTTTTACTTGGTTCCAGAGTTGGTAGACAAATTAACAGGTACTTCCTATGAGGAATACTTATCCAATAACTTCTATCATCCCTTAGGAGCTGAGACGTTGATGTATAATCCGCTCCGCTTATACGATCGATCTCAGATTGTTCCCACGGAAAATGACACCTATTTCAGAATGGAACAAATTCATGGTACGGTACATGACGAAGGAGCAATCACTATGAAAGGTGTCTCCGGAAATGCCGGACTCTTTAGTAATGCTGAAGATCTAGCGAAAGTTTGGAGAATGTTGCTTGATGATGGCAAAAGAGATACTACTCAATATTTGCGTCCTGAAACAATTCAACTCTTCACTTCAACACAATATCCTAACAATGAAAATAGGAGAGGACTTGGATTTGACAAACCACTGCTTGAATATGACTCCACATCAAGTAGTGTAGCGAAAGATGCCTCCTTCAGAAGTTATGGCCATTCAGGATATACAGGAACTTTGGTATGGGCTGATCCTGAAACAGATGTACTCTTTATTTTTCTCTCCAATAGAGTTTACCCAACAAGAGAAAACAGGAACTTATACAATTTGAGTGTCAGGCCAAGAATCCATCAACTGCTTTATGACCAATTGAAATTGGAGTAAGATTTTCCTTGAAAAATTGATTTTTATTATTTAGAATCATTCCAAATAAGGACTTTCGGAAGATTTCGTCAACTTTTATACACGCAGAAATCACCCCGATATTACATTTGTGCGAGTTTGATTTCCAGCGTTTGAAATACATGTTAAAAAAAGTAACCGACCTGACCAAAAAAGCACTAATTTCTGCTTTTGGTTTCCTCTTGGTAACAGTCGTTTTTTCTCAGGAAATTCCATCGGATGAAGCAGTAATTGCTGCCGGTGAAGCGACCTTCAAAGCCAACTGTACTCAGTGCCATCAAATCCATAAGAAAGTAATCGGACCCGCTCTTGCCGGAGTCTATGAAAGACGAAGTATCGAGTGGTTAAATGCCTGGATAAGAAACTCCCAAGCGTTGATAGCATCTGGTGACGAAGATGCCATCGCGATCTATGAAGAATACAACAGGACGCAAATGACTGCTTATCCATTTGATGATAATCAGATCATGGAGCTTCTTGCTTATATACAGGCGGAGACAATCAAAGGTCCTCCGGTGGAAGAGGTTGCCGTTGCTGCAACAGGTACAGCAGAAGGTGATTCCGTTTCTTCATCCTATTTAACAGCTGTTATAATTATTTTGGTTGTCGTTTTGGTGTTAGCATTGATTGCGCTCGTAATCGCTGTAAATACACTGACCAAATACCTGAAAGAGAAAAAAGATCTTGGAGAAGAAGAAGAGGAGCTAGTCAACCAGTCGTTTGACTTAATGGCTACTCTGAAAAGCAATTCCTTTCTTGGTCTTGTAGTTTTCGTCTTCACTCTGATCGTATTAAAAACATTAATAGATGGAGCCTTCACCATAGGCGTGCAGACCGGTTATCAACCAACTCAACCAATTGCATTCTCTCACAAAATTCATGCTGGCCAATATGAAATTGATTGTCAGTATTGCCACACTGGTGTGAGAAAATCTAAGTCTGCAAACATCCCTTCTCCAAACATTTGTATGAATTGCCATACTCAGGTAAAAACTGAGTCTGAAGAAATTCAAAAGATATACGCGGCAATTGATTATGATCCTTCTACGCAGACTTACGGAACCAACACGAAACCAATTGAATGGGTGAGAATACACAATCTTCCAGATTTGGCGTATTTCAATCACTCACAGCACGTGGATGTCGCCGAGATAGAATGTCAGACGTGTCATGGTCCAATTGAAGAAATGGAAGTTGTTTATCAGTATTCCAACCTGACAATGGGCTGGTGTATCAATTGCCACAGAGAAACGGATGTTAATACTAAAGGAAATGAATATTACAATAAGTTAGTGAAGTTGCATTCAGAGCGCAGCAAAGAACCGATGAAGGTAGAGGATATCGGAGGTTTGGAATGTGCTAAGTGTCACTACTAATATTCATCGACTGATCTAATCTATATGAAAGAGAATAAGACATACTGGAAAGGAATCGAACAGTTAGAGGCTACTCCTGAATTCCAAGAGCGTTCAGCAAAAGAATTCCATGAGTACCTGCCGATCAACGGAAATGAAGAGGGCGATCCTACCAGAAGGGATTTTTTGAAAATGATGGGTTTTGGCATGGCCGCAGTTTCCTTGGCTGCATGTGAAGCTCCAGTTAGAAAAGCAATTCCTTATGTAAATAAACCAGTTGACGTTGATCCAGGTGTAGCTAATTATTATGCTTCTACTTATTCAATGGGTAATGAGGTATGTAGCGTCGTTGTAAAGACGAGAGAGGGACGTCCAATCAAAATTGAAGGCAACGATCTCTCTAAGGTGAGCGGTGGCGGTACTACAACGCAAATGGAAGCTTCGGTTTTGTCATTGTATGATGAACAACGTATCCAAAGTCCGAAGATTGATGGACAAGATACCTCTTGGGATGAGTTGGATAACCGAATCAAAGCGGAACTGGCTTCTAATACGGGAAAAACAGTAATTGTTTCCTACTCTAATTGTAGCCCATCGACTCAACGAGCAATAGACGTTCTCAGCACAAAATATGGAAATGTCGAATGGGTGCAATACGATCCTGTTTCAATGAGTGGTACACTTGATGCCTATGAAACAGCGACTGGTAATCGAGCTTACCCGGTCCACGATTTTTCCAAAGCAAAAACAATCGTTTCGTTTGATGCCGATTTTCTCGGAAACTGGCCTAATCAAACTTCAAATAATCGTCAGTTTGCATCAACAAGGAAGCTTGACGATAACAAAAAAGAAATGTCAAGATTGTATTCGTTTGAGTCCAATCTTTCTCTTACTGGTTCTAACGCAGACTATCGAGATCCAATCAAACCTTCTCAGCAAGGTTTATATATAGCTAACCTTTATAATCTGTTGGCTCAGAAGGCCGGTGTCAGTACTGTGAGCACTTCAAGCGTTGATAATTCAGTAGTACTTGAAAAGGCTGCAAACGATCTTTGGAATTCAAAAGCTAGCTCAATAGTTATCAGCGGATCTAATGATTCCAACGTCCAACAAATAGTGATTGCCATCAATGATTTGCTTGGTGCGTACGGAACTACGATAGACAATTCGAAATCTAACAACACTAGAAAAGGAAGCGATAGTGCTTTTTCAAACTTTGTCAACGAGTTGAAGCAAGGTCAAGTGGGTGGGGTTGTGTTCTACAACTGCAACCCAGTTTATGACCATCCGCTGGGAGGTGAAATTTCTTCAAACGTTAGTAAGGCTAAAACATCAATTTCTACTTCAGATAGAAACGACGAAACAACAGCTATTTCCAAGTACCTAGCTCCAGATCATCATTACCTTGAGTCTTGGAATGATTTTGAGCCAGTAACAGGCCAACTTAGCTTATCACAACCAACAATATCTAACATATTCGATACGAGACAAGCTCAAGAATCTTTCTTGAGATGGGGAGAAAACAGTGACAGCTATTATGATTTCGTTAGAGCTGGTTGGTCATCATTAGCTACTGGAAACTTTGATAGTTTCTGGGATAAATGCCTACATGACGGAGTATATGAAAATGGAAATGAAGGAACCTCTAGTTCAATTTCTGTAGATGTTGCCTCTGTAGTATCTAATATAGTTTCGAGTTCAGCCTCAGGAACTGAGTTAGTTGTTTACTCAAACTATTCAATAGGCGATGGTATTCACGCCAACAACCCTTGGTTGCAAGAAATGCCTGATCCGATTACTAAAGCGTGTTGGGACAACTACCTGACAGTTTCCTTAAAATACGCCAGGGAAAACGGATTGGATTACGATCCTGAAAGAATGGTCGCAAAATTGGTGACGGTTTCTGTGAATGGAACTTCGCTTCAAGTGCCGGTAATTCCTCAACCTGGACAGGCGGATGGAACAGTAGGGTTAGCTTTAGGTTATGGTCGAACTAATGCAGGAAAAGTAGCTGATAATCTAGGAGTTAATGCTTATCAATTAGTTAACTCAACTTCTTCAGGTTTGAACTACTCAAGCAACGGGATTTCAATTTCAGGGGCAGAAGGTACTTACCAAGTAGCACAGACTCAAACAAGCCAAACATACGCAGGAAGAGAGACGGTAATTCAAGAAACAATTCTTAAGGAATATCAAAAAGATCCTGGAGCAGGAAGATACAGACCAAAAATATCTGCCTCTACTGGTAAGGAACATCCGTACGCTATTTCCCTTTGGAAAGATCACAAATACGATAATCACCATTGGGGAATGATTGTCGACCTGAACTCATGCACAGGTTGTGGTACGTGTACAATTGCGTGTCAAACGGAAAACAATATCCCTGTCGTTGGAAAACAAGAAGTGTTGAATCGAAGAGAGATGCACTGGATCAGGATTGATCGTTATTACAGTAGCAGAGGGGATGAGGGTAGAGAAAACAAAGAAGCTGCCGCAGAAAATCCGGAAGTTACATTCCAACCAATGATGTGTCAGCATTGTAATGCGGCACCTTGTGAAACTGTGTGTCCGGTAGCTGCTACTACGCACAGTACGGAAGGCCTTAACATGATGGCTTACAACAGATGCGTCGGAACGAGATATTGTGCGAACAACTGCCCTTATAAGGTAAGAAGATTTAACTGGTTTAAGTACCACGACAATGCTCAGTTTGGTGACAACCTTTCCATGAACAATGATCTTGGTAAGATGGTGTTGAATCCTGATGTAACCGTACGATCAAGAGGCGTGATGGAGAAATGCTCACTTTGTGTTCAAAGAATCCAAGCTGGTAAACTTCAGGCTAAGAAAGAGTCTAGAAGGCCGAAGGATGGAGAGATTACCACTGCATGTGTCAAAGCATGTCCAGCGGATGCATTGACCTTCGGCGATATGAAAGATCCGAATAGCAAGATTTACAAGAAACTTAAGATCAACGAGTTAGAGAAAGGTGTAGAAGCAAAAGAACAAAGAGCATACCACGTGTTGGAAGAGTTGAGAGTGATGCCGAATGTGTGGTATTTGACTAAGGTTAGAAACAAAGACGAAAACGATAAAGTCGAAGCATAATGCATGCAGAATCAGAAGTAAGAATACCCTTAGTAACAGGTGGAAAGACCGTCCATGATGTTACGCAGGATATATGCAGTAGAGTAGAAGAGAAGCCCACTAAATTGTGGATGATGGCGATGGCCATCTCCCTAGCCTTATTGGCTGTCGGGGCATATGCAGTCTACCTACTACTTTGGAACGGGATCGGTATGTGGGGTCTCAACAAGACCGTTGGTTGGGCCTGGGATATCACCAACTTTGTATGGTGGGTTGGTATTGGTCACGCAGGAACACTGATTTCTGCCATTCTATTGCTGTTTAGACAGAGATGGAGAATGTCAATCAACAGAGCGGCAGAGGCTATGACCATTTTTGCGGTTATCTGTGCGGCATTATTCCCAATTCTCCATACAGGAAGACCTTGGTTAGCATTCTACTGGATGTTCCCTCTACCTAACACTTTTGGATCACTTTGGGTGAATTTTAACTCTCCGCTACTATGGGACGTTTTCGCGATATCGACTTATTTCTCTGTTTCTTTAGTCTTCTGGTATATTGGTTTAATCCCGGATTTTGCCTCCATCAGAGACCGAGCGACAAACAAAGTTTCTAAAGCTATTTATGGAGCATTAAGCTTCGGATGGACAGGAGGTGCTAAGACATGGAGCCATTACGAAACAGTAGCCCTTGTACTAGCAGGCCTTGCTACTCCACTTGTACTTTCGGTTCACACTATTGTATCATTTGACTTTGCCACCTCAGTTATTCCAGGATGGCATACCACGATATTCCCACCATACTTTGTGGCAGGAGCGATCTTCTCGGGATTTGCGATGGTATTGACACTTCTATTAGTAACACGGAAGGTTTACAAGCTAGAGGATTACATTACCATTGAACACATTGAGATGATGAACATCATCATCATCGTTACTGGCTCTATTGTAGGAATCGCGTATATCACCGAATTCTTCATCGCATGGTATTCTGGTGTAGAAGCCGAGCAATATGCATTTATTAATAGAGCTACAGGACCATACTGGTGGGCTTATTGGTCAATGATGACTTGTAATGTGATCTCGCCGCAGCTATTCTGGTTTAAGAAAATTAGAACCAACCTTGCTGCAACATTCGTGATCTCAATCATTGTGAATATTGGAATGTGGTTTGAGCGATTTGTGATCATTGTGACTTCATTGCACCGAGATTTCTTACCATCAAGTTGGGCGATGTTCTATCCAACTGCAGTGGATATTGGAACCTACGTATTTTCATTCGGGGTATTTTTCACAGCGTTCTTCTTGTTCGCTAAGTTTTTCCCGGTGATCAATATGGCGGAAGTAAAAAGTATTATTAAAGCAACCGGACAAAAGAAATAAATATGTCGCAAGGAACGAATTACGTACTTGGTGTCTATGAGGATGAAGACGTATTGATGGATGCCATCAAAGATGTCAGGGAAAAGGGAGTGAAGATCGAAGAGGTTTATTCACCATTTCCTGTTCACGGAATAGAAGATGCTTTAGGTTATAAAAGAAGCTGGTTGTCGGTAGCCGCCTTCATGTTTGGAATAACCGGAACTTCACTGGCATTGACGATGCAAATAGGAATGATGGGAGTTGATTGGCCAATGATTATTGGTGGAAAGGATTTCATCCCGATTCCTTCATTTATTCCAGTAACATTCGAAATGACGGTTTTGCTTGCAGCATTTGGCATGGTAGGAACCTTTTTCGGAGTTAGTAATTTGAAACCGTGGGGTCGTCCAAGGATTTATGATATCAGAATCACGGACGATAAGCATGTGATGGCGATTGATCTTGATAAGAACGATTTAGACGAAGCTGAAATTAAGCAAATTGTAGACGGTAGTGGTGCTTCGGAAGTAAACAACAAAACATTTGAATGAGAATGTTAAAGACGACTTTTAATTATATGGCTTTTCTTGCAGCCGGATCATTTTTGATCTCATGTGCAGCTGGAGAAAATGATACTGGCTTGGAATATTCTCCACAGATGTATCATGCTACTTCGTATGAGCCTTTGACTCAAATTGTTGATGAAGACGCTGGAAACTGGTTAGATTCTAACGATGAGGATGGACATGGAGAATTTTACAATTCCAATCCTTACAACCCTTACAACATGACGATGCGAAAGCCTGTTGCTAACACGGTTAGAAGAGGTCAACCTCTACCTTACAGATACACAGTTGATGATTTGGAAACCGCCGCTCTGGTTGAAAGTCCATTAGCAGTGGATGATGAAAGTGTAGTTAAGAAAGGGAAGGAATTATATGACAGTTATTGTCTGCATTGTCATGGAGCGGGTGGAGCCGGTGATGGAAAAGTAGCTGAGGCTTATGCCGGTGTAGCTAATTTGAATGGAGCCGCATATTTAGAGATTTCTGAGGGGCATATTTTCCATGTCATTACATATGGAAAAGGTTTGATGGGCGCTCATGGATCTCAGGTTAGTCCTGAAGATCGATGGAGAATTGCCAGGTATGTAAAAGAACTTCAAAAGAAATAGGATACTATGGTATCAGAAGAGAGATTTGAATTTACTCAAAAAGCCAAAAAGACTTTAATGATCATTTTGGTGGCTGGCATAGTTCTTACCGCCCTAGGATATTTTACTATGGGATCGGGTGGACACGGACATGGAGATCATGGGGGAGGTCATGATGATGTAGAGGCTGTTGCGGATAGCCATGATGAAGAACCATATGGAGACGGTGGGCATGGAGATTCTGATGACCATCATGGTGGTTTTAGCCCTGTGAAAAGGCTCTTCGCTGGAATCTGGATTAACAACGTGTTCTTCGGCGGTCTGGCGATCATTGGCGTATTTTTCTTTGCAATTCAATATGCTGCTCAAGCTGGTTGGTCAGCTGGTATAAAAAGAATACCGTTGGCTTTTGGATCTTGGCTTCCAATTGCATTTTTATTAATGGTAGTAATGTTCTTTGTTGCTGGCCATGACATTTTCCATTGGACACATTCAAGTTTATACGCTGAGGAAGGTGGTGATGAAATTATAAAAGGGAAAGCAGCTTACTTTTTCTGGCCTTTAGAAGGTGGTGCATTCCCAATCTTCTTCGTTGGAAGAATGGTCATCTTTTTTGCTGTTTGGTATCTGTTTTTTAGACAATTGAGAAAGCTTGCCTTTCAAGAGGACATAGATGGTGGATCGAATACTTGGTACAAGATGAGATCCGTTTCTGCTTTCTTCCTCGTTTTCTTTGCGGTTTCTTCCTCAATGGCAGCATGGGATTGGGTAATGTCAATCGATACACATTGGTTCAGTACCATGTTTGGATGGTACAACTTTGCAAGCTGGTGGGTGGCAGGATTAGCGTTGACATTGTTTATTGTAATTATGTTGAAGGACAATGGTTACTTATCTATTGTCAACCAAAACCATATCCATGATCTTGGGAAGTTCGTGTTTGCGTTTTCAATCTTCTGGACGTACGTATGGTTCTCTCAATTCATGTTGATTTACTATGCACACATTCCTGAAGAGACGGTTTACTTTATGGAGCGATGGAAGGGACATTATGCTCCAGTATTTTATTTGAATTTAATACTTAACTTTTTCTTGCCGTTTTTGTTACTAATGACAAGGGATTCAAAACGGCATGCAAGAATATTGAAAGTTGTTTGTCCTATTGTCGTTTTTGGTCACTGGTTAGATTTTTATCTGATGGTTACTCCGGGAACGCTAGGTAACAATGGCTCTTTTGGATTCCTTGAAATAGGTTTAATATTGGTTTACTTCAGTGCATTCTTATACGTTGTTCTTGGTTCATTGGCTAAGGCACCTTTGTTTGCTAAGAACCATCCAATGTTACAAGAAAGTTTACATCATCATATTTAAGTAGAGATAGGTTATGCTTAATTTAATAATAGTAGTTGCAGTTGTTCTCGTTTTAGCGGTGTTGATTACCGTATTTCGAGTGACCAATTTGGTGGATGTAGTTAAACCTAAGAAGAAAGACACGGATTCTAATGTCCCGTCTGGTAATTCTGCACAGGGAGCACTTCTTGTTCTATTCTTAATACTCGGAATTATCGGATTCTTCTATTACTCAAGAACTGAATTTGATAATTATAATTTACCAATTACCTCTGAACACGGTCATATCACTGAGCGGCTGTTTTGGATCACAATGGTGATTACGGTATTTGTATTTATCGTTACCCAGATCTTCTTATTCGGGTTTTCTTTTAAATACAGATATAAGAAGGAAAATAAAGCACATTACTATCCACATAATAATACACTTGAAATGGTCTGGACAATTGTCCCGGCTATTGTTCTTGCCTGGTTGATTATTTCGGGCTTAAAGGAATGGAGTAAGATCACAGGACCTGCTCCTGAAAACGCTGAGGTTGTAGAGGTAATGGGTTATCAATTTGCGTGGGCATTTAGATACCCAGGAAAAGATGGAAACCTGGGTGATGTTGACTTCAGAAAAATTGATGCCATAAATCAGGTTGGCCTTGACCTATCTGATAGAAGAGGTCATGATGATTTCATGCCAACACAGCTGGTGATTCCTAAAGGAAAGCCTGTACTTCTGAAAATTCGAGGACGAGATGTAATCCATAGTGTCTACAATCCACACTTCAGAATGCAGATGAATGCAGTTCCTGGCTTGCCGACTCAATTCTGGTTTGTCCCAACTGTATCCACCGCTGAAATGCGTGAACAAACAGGCAATCCGGACTTTAACTATGAGTTGGTTTGTAACAAGATCTGCGGGAAGAGTCACTTCGGAATGAAAGGCATTATAACTGTTCTTGAGCAAGATGAGTACGATTCATGGTATAAGGAACAACAAGAAAATACTTGGTTGAAGCAGAATCCGAACTACTTAGCTCAGGTTCCTAAGGACTTAAAGGAGGCTGCAATTATTGCTTCCGGAATTGAAATTATTGAGGATGAAGTAAACAGTTCTGCCCAAGGCAGTTCTAAATAAGAAATAAGATGTCAGTAACAGATATACAATTACAGCAAGATATTGAAGGTCACGATGATCACCATGAAGAGCATGATCATGCGCAGAGTTTCGTAACAAAGTATATTTTTTCAACTGATCATAAGATCATTGCTAAGCAATTTTTGATCACGGGTATTTTCTGGGCGTTGATTGGTGGAATAATGTCAGTGATATTCAGACTCCAACTTGGATTCCCTGAATTTCAACTTGAATGGTTACGTCCTGTACTAGGTCAATGGATTACTCCTGAAGGACAATTGGATCAGGAGTTTTACCTGGCTCTAGTGACCATGCACGGTACTATAATGGTCTTCTTCGTATTGACTGCTGGATTGAGTGGAACATTCTCGAACTTCCTAATTCCTCTGCAATGCGGTGCTAGAGATATGGCCTCTGGTTTCATGAACATGCTTTCCTACTGGTTCTTTTTCTTGTCTGGTTTGGTCATGTTCATTTCTATTTTCATTGAAACTGGACCTGCAAGTGGTGGTTGGACCATTTATCCACCATTGAGTGCGCTTCCTCAAGCCATGTCTGGCTCGGGAATGGGTATGACATTGTGGTTGGTATCAATGGCGCTTTTTATCGTATCGACGCTACTTGGAGGTATTAACTACATAACGACAGTCATAAACCTTAGAACTGAGGGAATGTCTTTCTCGAGGCTTCCTTTGACTATTTGGGCGTTCTTCATTACTGCAATTTTGGGACTGCTTTCTTTTCCAGTTCTATTTTCTGCCGCTTTGCTATTGATATTTGATCGTTCACTCGGTACTAGTTTTTACCTTTCAGATATTTACATAGCTGGAGAGGCTCTTCCTCATTTAGGTGGAAGTCCAATTTTGTTTCAACACTTGTTTTGGTTCTTAGGACACCCTGAAGTTTACATTGTAATACTTCCGGCATTAGGAATTACCTCAGAAATCATTTCTACCAATTCCAGAAAACCTATTTTCGGTTATAAAGCCATGATAGGCTCTATGTTGGGAATTGGGTTCTTGTCTTTTATTGTATGGGCACACCATATGTTCATTACAGGAATGAATCCTTTCCTTGGTTCAATCTTTACAATCCTGACGTTGATTATCGCTGTACCTTCAGCAATAAAGGCGTTTAACTATATCACAACATTGTGGAAGGGCAATATTGTATTTACTCCAGGTATGTTGTTCTCGATTGGACTTGTTTCTTTCTTCATCTCTGGAGGAGTAACTGGATTGTTCCTCGGTAACTCGGTACTAGATATTCATTTGCACGATACTTATTTTGTAGTGGCTCACTTCCATTTAGTAATGGGAAGTGCTGCATTCTTCGGAATGTTGGCTGGTGTTTATCACTGGTTCCCGAAAATGTTTGGTAGAATGATGAACGACAAGTTAGGTAAGGTGCATTTCTGGCTGACTTTCGTCGGTGTATACCTGGTGTTTTTCCCACTTCATTATATTGGAATAGCTGGATTTCCTAGAAGATATTACGCATTCACTTCATTTGACACGTTCAGTGGATTTGCTGATCTGAATGCACTTGTAAGTATTGCTGCAATTCTTACGTTATCTGCTCAGTTTATCTTCTTGTTCAATTTCTTCTACAGTATTTTCAGAGGTAAACTGGCACCTGCAAATCCATGGAAATCGAACACACTTGAGTGGACAACACCTAGATTCCCTGAACACGGGAACTGGCCTGGGGCTATTCCTAAGGTGTACCGTTGGCCATACGACTATAGCAAACCTGGAGCTCCTGATGATTTCATTCCTCAGACCACTCCTTATTCACACACTCCGGAATCCAATTTGGATCATGAGAATGAACTAGCGAAGAACGAAGATCTGACTGGATTTAAGAAAGTGGATGATTAGAAAAAATCTATTTTTAAAAATTAATGCAATAACCCTAGGATCAGTACTTGTACTGATCCTTGTTGGTTCTATCGTTCGAAGTATGGGAGCGGGAATGGGATGTCCCGACTGGCCAAAGTGTTTCGGGAGCTATGTTCCACCAACATCTTCTGATCAATTACCTTATAATTATCTCGAAATTTTCAAGCAGCAGAGGTTAGCGAAAAACGTACGTTTGGCTTCTATTTTTACATCACTCGGATACGAGGGCTTGAGCAATCAAATTCTAACCGATCCGGCTGTTCAGATTGAACATGAGTTTAGTGTATCGAAAGCCTGGATTGAATACATCAACCGTTTGGTGGGTGTACTTATTGGTTTGCTTGTATTTCTTAATATGATATGGGCATTTTCTATTAAAGGGAATAGATGGATTCCTGCTGTGGGAGTCATCATTTTTTTGCTTACTGGATTCCAGGGATGGGTTGGTTCGCTTGTTGTGTCAACGAATCTACTGAAAGGGTTCATCACTTTTCATATGCTCTTGGCACTGCTAATTGTGGCATTGCTTATATGGATGCAAGTAAGGGCTAGAGGAATGGAGAAGATTAAAAACAAAACACTGTATTTGGTTGTTTTAATAGCATTCCTGTTGTTTATGCCACAAATTATACTTGGAACGGAAGTTAGACACATTATTGACGGATTGCTTGTTGGTGAATCTAGTCGATCTAGTTGGGTCAATAGCTTAACGACAGTATTTCTAATCCATCGCTCTTATTCATGGATTGTACTGCTAAGTGTTGGAGCCATTTTTGTACTGATTATAAGGTGGGAAATAAATACACTTAAACTGCCGTCAAGCTTATTACTTGGTCTTGTAATTACTAGTGCAATCACTGGTATACTTATGGCTGAGTTTAGCTTTCCATTTTGGGCTCAACCCATGCATTTATTGTTTGCATCTGGTATTTTCAGCTTGCTTTTTTATTTAATTTTACGTCTCAAAATTTCCAGTTGAACACTTCTATTCAACATATAAATATTGATCGATCTCAAAAGCTGAAAGCGCTTTATGAGCTTCTGAAACCGAGACTTTCTTTTTTAGTTGTCTTCTCGTCTGGATTTGGATATTTGATTGCTAATCAAGCATATGTCAACTGGTTGAACTTAATGGGTTTTCTGGTTGGCGGCTTCCTTATATCTGGAAGCTCTGTTACTATCAATCAAATTGCTGAAAAGCAGTATGATGTCATGATGAATAGGACGAAGAACCGCCCCATTCCCTCGAATCGTGTTTCTTCTAACGAGGCGTTTTGGTTTAGTCTTTTGACAGGAATTGTAGGAGTGATTTTACTAATGATCACTACAAATCCTTTAACGGTAGCACTGTCGGTTACGTCGTTAATTCTCTATGCGTTTGTGTACACACCGTTAAAAAGAGTTGGTCCGATTGCCGTGTTTGTTGGAGCAATTCCTGGAGCACTACCTCCGTTAATTGGCTGGACTGCTGCAACTGGATCTCTTGGATATGAAGCACTGATTATTTTCAGCATCCAATTCATTTGGCAGTTCCCTCATTTCTGGGCGATTGCATGGGTTTCGGATGATGACTATAAGAAGGCAGGTTTTAAATTGCTTCCCGGAGGTGGATCTAAAGATCTCAATACTGCGATAAACATTATGATCTATACCTTGTTCTTACTACCTCTTGGGCTTTTACCTTCCTATTTTGGATTAACAGGCTTAACAAGCGGGGTTGTTGCAACTGTTTGTGGGGCATTGTTTCTAGCTCAAACATTTAGCTTAATGAAGGACACTTCCAACCAAAAGGCTAAAAGGATCATGTTTGGATCGTTTATTTATTTACCCATTGTTCAAATTACTTTTTTATTAGATAAGATATGACTGGTGAAGTTGTTTTAAAGAAAGGCATCAGAGCGATGCATCCACAAAAATTTGGGTTGTGGCTATTTCTCATTTCGGTAGTGATGATATTCATTTCATTATCAAGTGCCTACATTGTGAAAAAAGGGGCAGGGGAATGGATCTATATCGATTTTCCGCAGATGTTTAAAATCACATCTGTCATTATTGTGCTGAGTAGTATAAGTATGCATTTTGCGTATCTATCGGCCAGAAGAAATAACATCAAGAATATTCGTATAGGCCTGGCAATTACTGGAATACTAGCCTTGTTGTTTGTAGTCGGTCAATTCCAGGCCTGGGGAGAGCTAGTGGATGGTGGATTTCACTTTGTGGGAAATCCAGCAAGTTCGTTCATCTATGTTTTCTCAGGATTGCACATTGCTCACCTTTTTGGAGCGTTGATTTTTCTCGGAGTGGTGCTTACGAACTCGTTTCAATATAAGATTCATTCAAAGAGTATGTTAAGAATTGAAATGTGTACTACTTTCTGGCATTTTCTTGGTGGACTTTGGTTGTATTTATACTTATTTTTGATTCTCAATAACTAACCTACAAAAAACCAAAATACATGGCTGATAGTGCTGTTTTAGTAGACGAAAGCAAAAAGAACTTATGGGGTGGTGGTGTATCACCTTACAAAGCGAGTTATGGAAAGGTAATGATGTGGTTTTTCCTCCTTTCGGATGCCTTTACATTCTCTGCTCTTTTGATCACTTACGGGATGATCCGATTCAGTCATCCGGCTTATGAAGGAACGATTGCAGATTTTAAGTTTTCTCCTGAATATTGGCCGATCCCGGAAAAGGTTTTTGAGGCTTTTCCAGGAATGCATGCATTGGGTATAGAAAGTGCTCCGCTTGTTTTTGTGGGTCTGATGACTTTCATTTTGATCGCTAGTAGTGTTACGATGGTGCTAGCGGTTGAAGCAGGTGAGCGAATGGATAAGAAGGGAGTTGAAAAATGGATGCTCTGGACAATTGTTGGTGGTCTTACTTTCTTGGGATGTCAGGCATGGGAGTGGTCGCACTTCATTCATGGATCTGATACTTCGATGAATGCTGTTGGTAATTTCATTAAAGGCGCAGGATTAAGCTCCAACCAATACGGCCCACCCAATTTTGCGGCACTCTTTTTCTTTATCACGGGATTTCATGGATTCCACGTTTTGAGTGGAGTGTTTATAAACTTTATAATCTTCTATCAAGCTACTGTGGGGATTCTTGAACGTAGGGGCCATTACGAAATGGTTGAGAAGGTTGGCTTGTACTGGCACTTTGTAGATCTGGTATGGGTCTTTGTATTTACATTTTTCTATCTCGTTTAATTACTAATATTAGCGTTAAAAACAATGGATAATCCACAAGTAGAAGTAGCACCACTTAATAGAGATAAAGTAAGAAACTTCATTAAAGTGATGATCTACCTAGCGATCATTACTGCACTAGAATTCTTGATTGCTTTTACAGTTCCACATGATTACAAATGGTTAAGGATCGTCATTTTCGTTGTAATGACTATCGTGAAGGCCTATTATATCGTAGCTGAATTTATGCACTTAGGCCACGAGAAACGCTCTCTTAAGATGTCCATTGTTCTGCCAATGCTGTTCGTAGTGTTTTTGATCTTCATTTTGATCTTCCAGGGCAGTGCGATTTATGATGCTCTTTACTAGGTCTTGGCAAATAAGGGATTAAAACGTCTTGCTTTTTTTGTTGTATTTCTGATACCTGTTGGATGGTATTTCTTCCTTCAATTGTTTGGGAGTAATAAGTTCGCGCTTACATCGGTTGAGCCTATTTCAGAAGAATGTGGAAATATTTCCACGATATCGGTTTTATATACGGGAGATTCAACAAGCGTTGGACAAACCAATTATTTAGATCGAGTTGTCTATCAGACAATAACTAAGGATGTTCCTTTTCTTTATGGACAATCGCTTTTCTTTGATTGCCTTCAAATTGAGAATGAGCTCATCTTAGCCAACAAAGATGGGATTTGGGGTGTTTATAAATTGGATAGAGGAGGTGTTGATCAATTGCTTACAGAATTAGATATTCTTATAATTCAAACATCGTATGGCGAAGGAACTAGCAGATAACAGAAAGTATCTGGTAATTATTTATGGGGTTTCTGTTCTTATCCCTGTGGTGGTTGCTTTCCTCATTCTTTTTCCAGGTAAGCTTTCGTTCACTGGCACATGGGTTTATGCCTTACCGGGAATTCACGCTTCCATCAATTCAATTACGGCTGTTATTCTGATTCTGGCTTTGATTGCTATTAAGAAGGGAAATGTGAAAGTACATCGTACTTTAATGTTCTCAGCCTTGTTTATGGGTGTTTTGTTTTTGGTTTCCTACATCATTTATCACTCTAGCGTAGAGTCAGTGAAATTTGGTGATCTAGATCATGATGGTGTCGTTAGTGATCCAGAAAAGCTTATGGCAGGCGCTAGCAGGACTATTTATCTGATCGTTTTGGCTAGCCATATTCTTTTCTCAATTGCAGTAGTTCCGTTTGTTTTAATGGCCTTTTATTATGCGCTGACCGATCAAATTGCGAAGCATAGAAAAATGGTAAAATATACGTTTCCTGTGTGGTTGTATGTCTCCATTACTGGTGTTATTGTTTATTTTATGATTGAGCCATACTACCTTTGACCGTTGAAAATGAACGTTGATACAAATCTTCTTGTTTGATATTAATAGATGAAAAAGATAATACTCATATCACTTTCTTTTTTGATTCCTTTTCTCAATTGGGCGCAATGTGCGATGTGTAGAACACAGATCAAAAACAACGTCAGCCACGGTGAAACAGAACTTGCGGCTGGCCTCAACACGGGTATACTTTTTCTCTTTTTCACTCCATATATCGCAGTTGGAGTAGTTGCATTTCTATGGTTTCGGTATAGTAAAAAACATGAGCGAAAAATCGGTTTTATCGGGCATCCTAAACGGTAAATGTCCACGGTGTAAGGAGGGAGATTTGTTTACTCATGGAATGTGGAACCTAAAAAAGGTGACATCTATGCACGAGAAATGTCCGAACTGTAATCTTCGATATGAGAAACAGCCTGGAAATTTTTATGGTGCTATGTATGTGAGTTATGCTATCTCTACTGGAATATTCCTTGTTACTGCCTTTATCCTTTATCATTTCTTCAATGACCCTTCACTAGAGGTCTACTTGATTACAATCCTTGTTGTCGCGCTGGTTTTGTTTCCAATCAATTTTCGGTTTTCGAGGATTCTTTTCTTATATATCATTTGGAAAAGCAACTGATTCAGTACTAAAAAGGAGCGATTATTGTATCTTCAAAAATCATGAATTTGAAGATTCCTTTGATTCTAATCCTTTGCGGAATTCTCGGCATTCTGGTTAATCACTTTGTGATCGATTGGGAATCTGTAACTATTTCTAAAGCCAACAAATTTTTTGATGAATTGGTAGAAGCTCAAAAGGAGGACTTAACTAATTGGTCCAGCAATACGAGTTCCAATCCTAATTTTCGAAAACGATCATTTTGCGGTGATTCGTTGGTAAGGTGGAATGATAATTATGGATGGTTTGATTTTGCCATCGAAAATGAATTGGGTATTGTAGAAGACCCAAATGGTGTGTTTTTAGTACAGCGACTTGAGCAGAATAAAAGCTGCTACTCTATTTCCGTTTTCCCAATTTTGAATAGGTATTCAATTACCAATAACTATCTGAAAACCAGTAGAAATCCGTTGCTTCTTGAAAGTATTACCTGTGTGTCAAATTCCAGCGGAGTTACCAGATATCGAGATCATTTTTATTATGAAATAGAAAGGGCTCCTTCTAAAAAGCTTGATGCAGCGCTAAGCGTACTTGTCGTCTTAGGTGGACTGCTTTTAATGTGGATAGGGCTTTCATGGAATTTTCTTTACTCTATTGTAGGAGTTATAGCTGTTCGATCAGTGATGTTGTACTTCGGCCTATCGGAATCACTTGTACGATTTCCTCTTTTTGATCCGTTGAACTATACCTGGTCGTTTTGGAATCCAACACTAGGCGATCTTTTTATCAATTGCTTATTGGTTTTTCTCATAGCGCTTAAATGGTCAAGAAAGTATCGATCAGATGAGAATTGGCCAAATGAGAAAGCACTATATCCAATTACTGCGATAACCCAAATTCTCAACGTATCCATTTTTTGGATTTTATGGCGAATACTTACCAATTCTCAGATTTCTCTAGATGTAGGACAAACAATAGAATTTGATTATCTACGAGTCTTTTCTTATCTGTGCGTCATTCTGCTTATTGGAACAGCTTTCTTATGCACTTTTAGGTTGGTTGCCTTCATTAGAAATTCAAAGCCTGGAATCCGATTCTACCTTCTTCTTTTTATTTCGACGTTTGCATTTCTATTCGTTTCATTTACCTCGGTTTTAGTAGCGCTTATTTTCTCAGCAGCAATAACCATAACGAGTCGATTGGATTGGGGTAGTAAGCTAAAAGAATTCAAATATGAAAATTTGCAATTCGCGCTGCTTATCAGCGTAATCGCTTCAGGCATTCTTTCATATAGTGTGTATAAGTTTTATGAGAAGTCTGAATTGGATGCAAAAATGAAGTTTGCTAATCAATTGCTTATCAGGAAGGATGTATTAGGGGAGTACTATCTCAACCAAATGATGGAGGAAATGAATAGCGAGGCAGAAAGTGGAGAAGTTGGTGAACAGTTGTTAAATCCTTATTTCGATAAATATGAAGTTAAAATAATCGATAGTTTAGATTCTTCATATACACAGTACAGGTTGATGATGACTAAAGATCGAATTTCTGACTATGATGCCATTTACCTAATAGATATTGGAACTGATTTTACCTACTTGTGTGATTTAGGTAGCTCAATTATTAGTCTCGAGTTGAAGAAGCGTGTTCCAACCTCTGTGTTTCCGGCACTTTTAACAGACAATAAGTATGATATTCCCACAGATAACTTTGATTACGCGGTTTTCAAGGACGACCATGTTCTATTCCAAAGGAGTAAGTTTGGTCAAGGAGACTGGCCGGACGCAGAAGGGTTTAATAGCGAAGCATTGTACGATGAAGGAATCGAAAAAAATGGGCAGCATTATTATGGCGTAAAAACCACTGATAATCGTATCATCTTGATAATCAGCAAGAAGTATAGTTTGGAAATGCAACTTTCGAACTTCTCCTTCTTTTTTCTGATTTCATTATTTTTCTTAGGAGCGATTGTATTGATAAGTTCAATCAATTTCGAAAATGCTCGATTGAATTTCACCGGTAAGATTCAACTGTATTTAGGCTTAGCGTTCATTATTCCACTATTTACTGCTGGATTTGCGCTACTAAACTCCCTGAATTCTTCTTACAGGGAAGAGATTAACCGTAGCTATCTAAAAAGATCACTATATATCTCTGAATTGTTGAGTGATGATGTTTCAGATAATGTTGGAGAGATCTCATCTGCGGCCCTTGCTCGCGCTAGAGATTACATCCAGGCGGACCTTAGCCTTTATGATGCAGATGGGAAATTAGTCTCAACAAGTCAGCGGGAGATATTTGATCTTGGGTTACAAAGTCCAAATGTCAATCCAATCGTGTTTAGTGAACTCGTTGAAAAAGAAAACCTAAGTTTAATTGCCGACGAGACTATTGGCGAACTTGAATATAAGGTGAGTTATGCAACCATAAACAACGATGACAATGAGATTGCAGGGTTCATTGCTATGCCATTTTTTGATTCTAGAAACCATTTAAAACGTCAACAGCTTGAAGTGTTTGGAAGCTTGATTGACATTTTCGGACTCATCTTTATAATTGCTATTCTCTTCGGTAGCATGATCTTAAATAACCTAATGCAGCCACTGAGAATGGTTGCTGAAAAGATCAGTCATATTACGTTACAAGAAGAAAACAAGCCTATTGTCTACGATTCTTCTGATGAAATTGGCTCACTGGTTAGAGATTATAATTCCATGCTAGTGAAGCTCGAACAAAGCAAAAGTGCATTGGCGAGAAGTCAAAAAGAAGTGGCCTGGAAAGAGATTGCTAAGCAAGTAGCTCATGAGATCAAGAATCCATTAACACCAATGCAATTGAAGATTCAGCAGTTGCTAAGGAAACACGAGGAAGGATCAAAGGATCACGAAACACTGTCTTCACTTTTGATCCAGGTAGATACTATGAGTCAAATAGCGAGCTCTTTCTCTGCTTTTGCTGAAATGCCTGTGCCTGACAACACTACTCTAGATTTTAGCAGATTGTTGCATCAGGTGATCGGCCTTTATCATACGGATGATGTAAACATAAATAGTGAGATTGAAGACGAGTTATTTATTCATGCTGATAAGGACATTTTCCAACGAATTATCAATAATATCATTTTGAATGCGATTCAATCAGTAGAGAATAAGCGAGCAAATATTCTCGTTAAACTTTCCAGTAAGGTTGATAAGTGTGAATTAATGGTTCAGGATAATGGAAAAGGGATTAAAGAGGAGTTAAAGGATAAAATATTCCTGAATTATTTTAGTACGAAATCTTCTGGCAGTGGCATTGGATTGGCCTTAGCCAAAAAAGGAATTGAGAATGCGGGTGGCAATATCTGGTTTGAATCAAGTGAAAATGAAGGGACTTCCTTTTTTATTACCATGCCGCTGGTTGCTGGTTAGTTCAATCTTATTCATATCCAATATAGGTTACGCCCAGAATCTGGTTTGTAAAACCATCCCAGCCAACAAATCGGTTCAATTAGATTCGACTGCAATCGAACCAGGGTCCATCTCATCAGCTCAAAATTTTCAATACAATGAAACTTCAAAGACCATTATAGTTTTTTCAAATCAAGACTCAGCAAGGGTGTGTTATAGAATCTTGTCTGATCTTATAACTGAGGAAGTAAAAAACAGGGACATTGCCCTGTATGATGATTCTCAGAGGGGACCTAAGGTAGTGGCGAAATCAATTCCATTAGAAAAAGAAGAATTATTTGATTTCGAAGGAATAGAGAAATATGGAGCGATAACGAGGGGTGTTTCCTTTGGCAATCGCCAAAGTGTATTTGTCAATTCAACTTTGAATTTACAAATGAATGGTCAAGTAGCTGATAATCTGTACGTTTCAGCAGTTATAACTGATCAAAATATTCCTTACCAGCCTGAAGGAAATACCCAGCAAATCAGAGATTTTGATAACGTTTTCATCAAGCTGTATAATGACAATGTTTCAGTTACTGCAGGTGATATTTTGCTGAATAATCATGTACAAGGTGATTATTTTCTGAAGTTCAATAAAAACGTACAGGGCTTACAAGCTGCTTACACCAACACGAGCGGATTATGGAAAAGTGAGACTAAAGTGTCCGGCGCTGTTTCGAAGGGAAAATTTGCTTCAACACTTCTTCAATCGATTGAAGGTCTTAATGGCCCTTATAGATTAAGAGGACCCAATGGGGAGCGTTTTATCATTGTTTTAGCTGATTCAGAGCGTGTATTTTTAGACGGGAAACTCATGCAACGTGGGTTCGATCGAGATTACATCATCGATTATAATCTCGGCGAGATAATCTTCAATAATCACATCATCATTACTCAATTTTCGAGGATACGTGTTGATTTTGAGTATGCTGAGCAAGTTTATTCTAGGTCTAACATTTCAATATCTCAAAGACTGGAAAAGGATAATGTGAGGATCTATTCTGGATTTTATCGAGAAAGAGATAATCCGAACTCGAACTTTGGATTTAACCCCAATGAAAGTGATTTAAATCTTCTGCGCTCAGTTGGTGATCAAGAAGATCAAGCCTTTATTGGTGGAATAGACTCTGTGAGTTTTGATGAAAATAGAATTCTCTATGAAAGAATTGATACGGTGGATCTTGATGGGAACCCACGTAAGATTTTTGTGAATTCTAATAACTCTAGCGTTGAACTCTTTGCAGCTACTTTTTCAGATGTGGGAGCTGGTAATGGAGATTATCAACTTCTAGAAAATACATCAAATGGTCGAATATATGAATGGGTTTCTCCGCTGAATGGA
Source organism: Cyclobacteriaceae bacterium (assembly GCA_028284125.1). Lineage (GTDB taxonomy): Bacteria > Bacteroidota > Bacteroidia > Cytophagales > Cyclobacteriaceae > Ekhidna. Next base: position 309,633 of record JANQSI010000009.1, on the reverse strand, counting down.
ATTAGCCAAGGGCGGTATCGGCCTGGTATTTTTGTTCCATTACCCAATAGCCGTCAATTATTCAATATTGGAACCGAGATAAAATTAAATGCGCATGAAACAGTCTTTTCAGAAGGGGCTTTTTCTAATACAGATAACAACCTTTTTTCTGATCTTGACGATTCTGATAATTCAGGTCTGGGGTATTATGGTGGATTTAGATCGGAAGGAAGAGAGTCTTTTATTCCCAATTACGTTTGGTCATCTTCTGTTGCGGTTGAATATGATACGCGAAATTTCACCTTCATCGATCGATATCGTGCAATCGAATTTGATAGAAATTGGGATTTAAGAGTTGATACTATTGGCAATGTCCCCGATCTCATCATTTTTGGACAAACAGCGTTTTCTAAGGATGAACATAACCAGTTGAATTATCAGATCAATCGGAGGGAGCGAGAAGGAGTGATGAAAGGTTTTCAACAAAAGCTTTTGTTCAACCAAGAAATCGGTCCGTTAACACTCAAGTCTACACATGCCTTGCTTAACGGAACCCAAGGTTCATTTCAATCAGATTGGCTGGAATCCGCTACCGATCTTAGTTTTAGAAAGTTCAAGATTATTCCGGGGTACATCTATAGAATTGATGAAAACACCTTTCAACGAGAAGATAGCGTCATCAATACACGGATGCATTTTCGATCTCATGAATTTTACCTCACCAATGGAGATTCTACCAAAAGCCAATATCGAATTTCCTACTCGCTGAGGAAAGATAAGTTGCCTGTAGACGGAACAATGAGGGAGTTTCTCAACTCACGGAATTTAAAATTGAACTACACCAAATCAGGTGATAGAAATACTTGGATAGCCGACCTCAATTATAGGTCTACTGACGATCAATTGGGATTAAATACTGGGGAAGATGAAATCATTTCAGGTAGAATTAACTGGCTTGGTAATTACCTAAAACGGAGTGTGACTCATAATTTCTCTTTTGCTACTGGGAACAGTCGTGAGTTGAAACGTGAGTTTGTATATCTACCGGTTTTAACGGGAGAAGGAACTCACACCTGGAGAGATCAGAATGGAGATGGGGTTCAAGATCTCAATGAATTTTTCGAAGCGATCAATCCGGATGAACGAAATTTCGTGAAGATTTTCACACCAACTGACGAGTATCTCACATCTTTTCAAACTTTTTACATCCACACGGTAGATTTTAGATTGCCATTTTCATGGCGAAGGCAAGGAGGATTCAAATCATTTGCTTCCCGGTTTTCTGCTAATGTGAATTTGAATATCAATTACCGGACAACCTCAAGTAGTTATAATGATCGTTTAAATCCCTTTTCAATTCAATTAGATGATGAGTCTCTTCTTTCTGTTCAGGATCAAAGGAGATACACCGTTTTCTTTAACAGAAATGGTAGGGGATTTGCTGGTGATGTTTCATTGCGTACTTCTGATAATAAGCAGTTGCTAACTCAAGGATTTGAGCTCAGAGAACGAAGGGATTGGATTTCCAATTTCAAAATCGACTTGAATAGCGAATACACATTCAGAATGACTTCTAGCTTTGGTGATTTCATCAATGAGTCTGATTTTTTAGATAGCAGAAATTTTCGAATTCTATCTGATTCGTATGAACCTCAACTCATTTGGCAGCCAACAAATTCAGTGCGATTGATCGGAAGGTATGAGCGTGAAAACAAACGGAATAATTTTTTGGAAACCTCTGGCGAAAGTTCACTTATTCAGCGATACTCTGGAGAGTTGGCTTGGAATCAAACGGGGAAAGGTTCTCTTCGTGGCTCTTTTTCATGGGTGACTATCGATTTTAACGGTGATCAAGATACCTATTTGGCTTATCTGCTTCTTGACGCGCTTCAGCCTGGTACCAACCAAACTTGGCAGATAAACTGGCAACAGAAAATGTCAAAAGGAATGCAGCTTTCCTTGTTATATAACGGTCGTAAATCTGAAAATGCAAAAGCTATTCATACCGGGAATGTGCAGGTCACGGCCTACTTTTAGCTTCCTTAAATGAAATAAACATTTCTGAAGTATTTTTAACGTCGATGTAACTAACTCATGTAAAAAATATCAAATGGAAATCAATGAAATTTTAGATAGGCTGAAAGAGGGCAACAAACGATTTGTAACAGACGGACTTAAGAGCGAAAAACAAGACGGTTCGAGACGTGAATCCTTAACTGGTGGTCAACAACCGTTCGCAATTATTTTAAGCTGTGCTGATAGTCGTGTCGTGCCTGAATTGGCTTTCGATACTGGCCTAGGCGAGCTATTCGTCGTAAGAGTTGCTGGAAACATAGCAAACACTTCTTCTATGGCTAGTATAGAATATGCTGTAGCACACCTTGGATCAAAAGTTATTGTGGTTTTAGGTCATGAAAGCTGCGGAGCTGTCACAGCGGCTGTAAATGGTGGCGATAACGGATACAATTTGAATCATCTATTGAGCCATGTGGCTCCAGCAATAGCTGCTTCAGGAGAACATGCTTCAATCACCGATGTGGTCAAGAAAAACGCAGAATTGACTGCTGAAGAGTTGAAAAGTCGGTCGGCAATCATTCGAGACGCTGTAGATTCCGGAAAGGTAAAAATTCAACCTGCATACTATCACTTAGGAAGTGGTGAGGTAGAAATGTTGTAGTTATCAAGGTACGCTACATAAAATTTTGAGCTGTTCTCTTCAAGTTATGTTTATGATGAGCGGCTCATTTTTTTTCCTATTTCTCACTCAAAATTGAGTAGGTGATTTGCTCATGTCAATGAGATACGTACAAGCCGGACGAACTTTTTGAATAGCGTGGATAGACGTGGAGTCAGCATATTTGTTATGCCCTCACCTTAATTTCATCTATTCTTAGTTAATTTTCTAAAGTACTCATGAGTTCTTACAGCTTTTCCACTCGTCGACACGCAATCCTACTACTAATTGTCCTCATATTGGGTTCTTTGGTAGTCTATGTGATTGTGGATTATATAGATAAAAGTGAATCAGCTAATCGTAGATCACAGTTAGAGAGTGTTAATAATCGAGCATCTATCGAGTTCTCGGAATCTCTGGATCGCTTTGTATACTTGATGTCTGGGATTCGGGCATATTTGAAACACGTCAAAGATTTTCCGAGTCAAGAAGAGCTGTATTCATTTATTAATAACCAGTTAGATGAACTGAATTACAGCGATTCCTTAATCATTTCTTACATCGATCAAAATCATATTTTCCGGTATTCCTTTACTAGTACTGAAATTGACCCAAGCGACTTGATAGGTAGTTCAGTACGAGAAATTAGAGATGCTGCATCCATGGCAAGAATTGATGCAGCAATGAAGGCTGAAGGGTTTCAGATGTTTTCTGCAACAAATCTCGTTGAAGGTTGGGTCGGTATCCCGCTTCATTTTAGTATCGTAAGAGATGGAGATCTAGTAGGCTATATAGCAGCAATTATCAATTTCAAGGCAATCATAGACCCGGTTTATAACCTAGAATCTTCGAATGAGTTTGTTTTCAGATTCGCAATTGACGGTAAGGAATTTGATAGAGAGCGAGCCTACGATGGATCAATTGTCACGCATGAAAGGCAGGACTCTTTGTATTATAAAAATTATGAAATAGCTGAGGACGATTATGTATTTACCGAATTCAGTAGATACGGTCTTACATTTAAAATTGGAACCGCATATATCTATGATGGCAAAAGTCAGAACATAAATCTTTTGCTCTACGGATGGTATGTCATGATTATGGTTTTCGTAAGCTATTCTCTATATAGACTCGTACGATTCCAGCAATTGAATAATACCCTCAAAGAATCAGTTGACACCATTGAGTTCCAAAAGACCAAACTGGATATACAAAATGCAGAGCTAAACAAGCTGAATGCCACCAAGGACAAGTTTTTCTCAATTATAGGTCACGATTTAAAAGGACCTCTGACATCTATTTCTTCGATCGTTAACTTGTGGAACAGAAAATCTGTGGACGAAGAACAGACAGATGATATAATGGCCAAGTTAGGAGATGCAACATTGGGCGCTTCTAAACTTCTTGACAATTTGCTCCAATGGTCTTTGGTAAATACTGGCCAGATCAAATGGAATCCTCAAAACCTTTCGGTGTCCGAATTGTTGGATGAAGTCTTTTTCCAGTTAGGAGCAAGCGCTACATCAAAAGATGTAAAGCTGGTGAAACAAATCGATAACGATATTGAGCTAAATGGAGATCGAGACATGATTTCAACGATTCTTAGAAATCTTGTTTCCAATGCTATAAAATTCAGTGCAGCAAGTTCGGAGGTAAAAGTATCAGCTTTTGACAAAGTCGATTCAATGATAATAGAAGTAATTGATCAAGGAGACGGCTTAACAGAAGAAGAAAGAAATACCTTGTTCAGGTTGGGAGATGGTCCAAAATCTACTTCTGGAACAGGCTTGGGATTAATCCTAGTGAAAGAATTTGTAACTAGACACAAAGGTTCCGTTCAAGTAGAAAGTGAAAAAGGAAAAGGGACGACTTTTAAGCTCAGTTTTCCTAAAGCCAATAATTCAGATAGCTGATCTAATTGATAACTCAAATTGTTCTAGGAGAAATCCGAAGATTTGACGTGCTCTACAAAGTTAAAATTCAGTTCAACAATATCGTCGTAATCTTCACCCGCTTCAAGCATATCTTCATCATGTGCTTCGTAATACCAATTCACGCTGATATTAGTACCTGACTTTTGCATTTTTTTCAACTGTCGGAAAATGTCAAATAAACACTTAGAGGAACTTGTATTGAAATATTCAAATGCGAAATCCATATGTACATTAGTTGAATTGATTTTGTTGGATCTCAACACTCTCATAAGCGGCGCGTAAAACGCCTGACTGTTTTCTGGGCTAGATCTGCCACTTAACTTAATAGAAGCCTCGGAAAGGTCGATTAGGACCTCAGGAGTAGTTTTTGTGGCGTGCTTAATGTATTTCATTTCGGGTTTATTTCAGGTGACTTTTATGCAAGATACATCTTAAAAATATCCAATTTTCTAGCATTAGATGAGTATGTCTAGTATTTCGTTAAGATATGTCATTGATTCGATATACCATTTAATCTCAAATATGAATGGTGGTTTTTGAATCAACTCTGTAACATTTGCGTTATTCAATTATCTATAAGAGAAATCCAGTTAGTTAGTACATGTTTTCTAACTTTAATATAGAGTAAGCAACTAAACAATAGAGGGAGAGCTATGATTTACAATGGGAAAGAGGTGGAATTCCCTGCGGTAATGCAGGTGAGTTTTTTCAGAGCAATAGAAAATCTGGAGTCAATGGCAAAAGACAGTGATAAGACGACAGCTAATTATGCCAGCGAACTCCTTAAGGAAGTACAAAAACACCCGGAATTAAAAGATGGAATCCAAGACCTTAAAGACTTAAGGAAATATAAGAAGTCGATAGATAAGATGAGCAGGGTTCTGTTTCCTGATGCACTTCTTACAAATGAAATCAAGGCATTAACCCCACCATTTTACTTTGAGCCATTTTATACTTCGACTCGGTATGATAACATCATAAAAGCCTCGGGTGAGGAATACAAATTTGAAATGAAGGATATCGATGAAGATACCTTCTATCTATATTGTTGCTACTTCATCTTGGCAAGCTATTTCCATTTCCCAGTTCCAGGAGGTGGTCCGATGAAATTGGAAATTTTCAACAAAGACCAGGGCCTTTTAAGAACCTACAAGATGTTGATCAATGCCGATATGTGCGAATTCATTCCTACAAAGAAAGCGGTAGATATTACTAGAGAAGATTTTGAAGAGCTGATTGACAACTTCGGAGACATCAAACTTTGGAAGAAGAAATTTCCACCTAATAGTTGGATCATGCGAGGAGTAAACATGATTAACTTGGTTGATGTTACTAGCGATAACTCTATTGAAACGATCACCTCTAACTTATTGGTTAAAACTGCCGATTCATTTGAGAAGATTCAGAATGGGATTCGATCCTTGCTGAACAACAAAAATATTGATATCGGGGTGCTTACACTTAATGGAGATCGTATGGTTCCAATTGGTAAGGATGAGGTAAGAAGCATTGTTCTAAACAACGATGAATCACTTCATTGCCAGAAGGAAATGTGTGATTATTCGTTTAGTCATTTGATAGAAAAAAGAGAGGCCTTGGTAGCTTCCGATGTTGGACTCTTTCATGAGGAGCTGGACGGAGGTCTAACAGCACGAATAGCCGCATCAGGATACAAAAGCTATATCGTAGCACCCTTGGTTCATGAAGAGGAGCTTTTAGGTTTCATTGAGCTTGGAGCCAAGGAAAGGTATGTGTTAAATAAAGGGACACTCACACCACTTAACTTAATACTTCCGATTTTGGCCATGGCCCAAAAACGATTCAAAGAAGAAGCTCAAAATAGGATAGAGGCAATCATCCAACAGGAATGTACGACTATCCACCAGTCAGTGAAGTGGCGATTTGAAGAAGAAGCGGAGAAATTCATGAAGATGCAGTTCCGCAAGGAAGAGCCGGTATTTACGGATATCGTCTTCAATAATCTTTATCCGCTTTATGGTCAAATGGATATTAAAGGTTCCTCGGTCAGAAGAAACGAAGCGGTTAGTGCAGACCTGATTAAGCAAATAAATGGAGTAAATAAAGTTCTGAAATACGCTTTCAAGCAAACGAAAATGCCTGCTTATGAAGAGCTTATTTTCAGGCTTGACACTTATAAATCAGAACTGAAGAAAGGCCTATCTGCCGGGAGCGAGCATAAAATCCTCTCTTTCCTTAAATCAGATGTCTATCCCGTTTTTGATCACTTAAAGCAAAGTGATGAATCGCTATTGAAACTGATTGATCAATACAATGAACTGTTAGATCTCGATTTAAAAACGGTGTATGAAGAGCGAAAGAAGTATGACACAAGTGTAAACATGATCAACCAACGTTTGGCTTCATACCTTGATGACAAACAAGTTCGAGCACAAGAGATGTTTCCACATTACTTCGAACGCTACAAGACCGATGGAGTGGAGTACAATATGTATATCGGTCAGTCAATTTCGAAAGATAGAAGTTTCGATACGATCTATTTAAGAAACCTTCGATTATGGCAGTTAGTGGTCATGTGCGAAATGGAAAATGAGTTTCGATCCATTCAGAAAGAGCTCCGGACTCCAATTGAAATTGCATCACTTATTTTGGTTTACAATACTCCGTTATCCGTTCATTTCCGAATGGATGAAAAGCAATTTGATGTTGAAGGAGCATACAACGCCCGATATGAGATCATTAAAAAGCGAGTAGATAAAGCTAACATCAAGGGTACTACAGAACGAATTACTCAGCCTGGAAAAATTGCGATCATTTATTCGCAAGATCAAGATGCGAGAGAGTATCGAACTTACCTTGAGTTCCTAGCAGCCAAAGGTTATGTTAAAAAAGGATTTGAGGATCATGCACTAGAAGATTTACAAGGTGTAACAGGCTTGAGAGCTTTACGAGCAGAGGTTTCATTTGCAGGTGAGTTAACTGTTGACGAATTGATTGAGGAGATAGAAAGCAGCACTACAGGATAGTATTGCTATTACCTCACATTCCCTCATTAATCATTCTCTTAATGTTAAGAAAAAGTTACTTAAGGTTTACCCGTAATTTAATCTAGTATTAAGAATTTCATATTTAGGCAACTTTCCCCACAAGTTATCCACAACCCTGACGTCTGCTATTGTTTTTTATTGACATAGTCAATTACTTAATGCTCCGATAAATTACTTATGTCACTGCTGACTGTAAAGAGGGTAATTAGACATTGCCGAGCACTCCAAAAAAATGGGTTTCAAAACGAAACCCAGGTCATTGATGTGGCCCAACATCTGATGAAAGAGTTGACTCGTTTACATGAGTCATACATCCTTTTATACAAAGAATCACAAAAAAAGATTAGGGCTGACAGGGATCCTATTTCACGAACAAGAGCTCTGAGCTTTCAGTTTGTTAAGGACAGGATCTTCCAAGATTCCATACGTTCAAGGCTAATCGTTTCCACCAATGGTATTCATAATGAAACCGATATTCGTCCTTTTGTTTTGCTAATAGATGAGTACCTCACAGAACTTGCACAGCGAGTATTTGTTGGAATCGATTTGGACGATGTGATTAGAGATGATGACGCACTTGAACCCATTGACTACATTTCGGATGAGTCTTCACGTCTATGGGATTTGGTTGCCGAATTCAAAATAAGACTAGCCCATGCTTTCGATAAAGTGAGAAAGAAAAATGACCTTAATTATGAATCTTTCAAGGAAGAGCGAATCGGCGAGCTTGAATCAAAAATGAAGTTTCTGAACTCCAGGCTGACCAACATCCGTCGAGGTTATGATCAACTCTTCAATAAAGCAGTAGCCTAAAAATTCAATCTGTTCAATTTCTTATGCGGTTTTTGTGAAGTGATTCTTCATAAAACCTTCAGCATTTCATGTAGGATCAAATACTATAGAAAATCAAATTGCCTTTGAGCATGTGCTCTAGTCAAAAATTTAAAATAGTATAACATGGAAAAGAAAACATTCAAACCTACAACCAGTTCAAGCTTTGCCCTTTTGGTATTGGTCATCATTACCTTGATCCCTCAAGCCATCGGCCAAAAGAAAATTGATATGGGAGACCGTTTTCAAATAAACAAAGACGGTTCATATATCACCTTCAAAACAACATTGGCTGGATTCCCCGTCATTAGAGGATCAATCAAGTCTTATCAGGCGAATATGTTCTATGATCCTGAAGACGTGATGAGTTCGTCTGCTACAATTCGAATAGCCTCCGATGGCTTTACCACCTCACACGATAAAAGAGATACAGAACTTCAAGGTCCGAATTTTCTTAGTACCGAGAAATTTCCAGCCATTTGGTTTCAAGGATCAGATGTCACGATAACTGAAAAAGGATTTGATCTTACGGGAACACTCAATATCAGGAATATAACCAAACCAGTCACAATCAACATTGAAAAGCCTACGGTTATGAGAGGTGCCATGAACAAACAAGACCTGATGATGGTTACTGGCAAGCTTCAGATTAATAGAAAAGATTTTGATCTCGGAACTGCTGGACCTTGGGCAGCCAATCCAATGTTCGGGGACGTCATTGATATCGAATTTAATTTCATGGGCACCAGCTACACCATTGATTACCTGAAAGCTTCATTTGTGAATCAAACAGATGGAAGAGACAATCCTGTTGGTTTGGTATATAATGATGTCAAAGAAAATGGAGTTAAGAGCGGCCTTAAGCTTGTAGACAAACTTTCCAAAGACAAGAATTACAAAGAGGATAACTGGCTATCCAACTTGGCTAACATCGGTTGGATCCTGATGGTAGATGGCTATGGCAAAGAATCTCTCCCGTTCTACGAAATGGCCTTAAAGCAAAACCCAAAACATCTTCCTTCGCTGCTAAGATTGGCGGATGCATACACGATTGCAGGTCAATACGATGATGCGATGGCACATCTGAAAAATGAATGGTCTCTGCCGGAAAGAGCTCGTTTCACCCACATTCCTCAACTGATGATGATGATAAGTGGGCAGTTCGATTTAAAAAATATGAAATAAATACTCCTAGCATTTGTTGTTTTCGCTTCATTTCTGTTTTTCAAGTTGTGATCATAAAGGCCTGGTAAAATTCGATCATTGCTAGGCGATCGGTACCAGGCCATTTATACACCTTCAAGAACATAAGAGACAACATTTCATAACAATTAGAAAAATGAAGTTTATAGGAATTCTCACAATTGCATTGATTGGTCTACAAAGTTGTGGACAACCAAGAAGCCAAGAGGTTTTGTCCAATAATTCAACTGAACTTGACGACATCATAGAAATGGCCAGAAAAACAGATAATCTAAGAAGCCTTTTGATTTACAGAGACGGAAAACTCGTCAGTGAAAATTATTTTGACCGGTTTTCTTCAGACAGTCTTGAACATGTACGCTCGGTTACTAAGAGTGTGATGGCCACATTGATTGGAATTGCCATCGATAAAGGAATAATAAATAGCGTCGACGACCCGATTACCAACTATCTTGGAAATGAGGCCAAGGGAAAAGAGCAAATAACTATTAAGCATCTGATGGCAATGACCAGTGGCATAGCATGGCGTGAAGTGATAGGCAATATGGAAATTGACGAATGGATCAATTCAAAAAGTCCAGTTCGATATGTTCTTAGTAAGCCAATAGAAAACACTCCGGGCACGTCTTGGGAATACAGTACAGGAATCATTCATTTACTTTCAGCTATTTTAACCGAAGCATCTGGAATGAGTACATTAGAATTTGCCAATGCTCATCTTTTTCAGCCCTTAGGGATTGAAAATGTTCAGTGGCAATTATTGAATGATGGTTACTATCATGGTGGTTCAAGACTTCAGCTCAAACCGCGAGATATGATCAAGTTCGGAAGACTATATCTCAATAAAGGGACTTTTAACGGAGAGCGAATTATATCTGAATCATTTATAAGTGAAGCCACACGCCAACAGGAACCTGAGGGTTTTTTTAATAGCCATGAGGGATACGGATATGGTTGGTGGGTTGGAGGTGATGAGAATGTAAGAGGATTCATGGCGCAAGGGTATGGAGGTCAAACCATCCTGGTGATTCCTGCGCATGAAATCGTAATCGCAATAACCTATAGATGGAAAGTAAGTAATCAGATGGCTGCAGATCAACAACGAGAGGCATTGAACGTCATTGGAGGCGGAGTTTTGAAGGCTTTACTCAATTTCTAGTGTACAAAAGCTATTGGAGTTCTTCCAAGAGCATAATGTCTGCATCATTATGATCAATTTGGCTGAACAGTAGCTGTTCTTCATTTGGAGATAAATGTAATGTGACTCCTAATCGTGGGATGCGTCCTTGTGGACGATAAATCAGATCTGATTCTTTTAACTCGAAATCAAAGAATTGGATTGATTTATCATCCGGATTAAAAAAATAGATTCCGTTTTTTGAGACAGCAAATGCTCCCCAATACATTGGATGAAAAGGGCCTATCACCAGTTTTTCGGTTTCCATTTCCCGATCATATTCCCATAAACCAATATCTCCTTTCTTTACATAATAAATCTTATTCTCATCTTCACTCAATCTTGGAGCATAAGCATTTCCATCAACGACCTTTACTTTATTGGAACCATCTGCTTTCATTTTCCAAATACTCCATTCATTGTTGCGATTTGAACTATAGTAGATTTCTCCCGTTTTTGAAAAATGTGGTGTATGCTCATCCTTATCAGAATTTGTAAGATTCTCAGGAATTCCACCAAGAGCATTTACTGTATAAATATCAGCTTGTCCGTCTTGAAAACCTTGAAAAACAATGGACTCACCATTCGGAGACCAGGTTGGTGAAGTAAGGTATTGACCCGCAAACCGCGTAATCGGTACAGCTTTTGTTCCATCAGTATTAGAAACCCACAATTGAAAAACACCATCCTTACTCATCGTGAAACAAGCTTTATCGCCTTTAGGAGAAATGGATGGGTTTAAACTTAGTTCATTATTAGCAAGCCATGCTTTCGCAGTTTTACTCTTTAATTGGTAGGACCAGACATTGACATTGTCTCTCATTTTAGCGTAAATGATTCTTCCATTTTCCGCGACTCGGGGCATGACCATTTGGTAATCTGTTGCTGGAACGAGTGTTGATTCTTTACTATCTATATTCAATTCCCATAGCTTGTAAAGACCTGATCTGTCCGATCCATAAAACAATGAATTTCCATCGCTAGACCAATCAAAGCCATTGATTGAGATATGAGCAGTTGTTAATGGTTCTAATTTCTCCGTTCTAAGATCAATATGCCAGAGATACATACTCACCGAATTCTTCTCTCTGATAAAAGCCAATTTTCTGCCTTCAGGAGAGAAAGTGGGATGAATGTCTCCATTGAATCCGGTTTCTGGTTGTGTTAATACTTTTCGTTCACCGTTTTCCAGCGAGATGAGAATGATTCTTAATGGACCAGATTCATTTTCTCTGTCATTAAAACTGATCCATCTTTCATCGGGAGATACATCAAAATCACCAGAGCAATATTGTGGGGCTGCCAAAATTCTGATTTCCTCTCCACCAAGAATGGGTTTTTTATAAATGGTGCTACCGCCGTTTTCGTATCTCAGATAATAAACATAATTCCCATCCGGAGACCACCTTGGACGGAGCTCTGTTGAAGAATTTTCAGTGATTCTGACAATGGTCTCTGTGCCTATTTGTTTCGCATAAATGTCCCAGTTATTGTCGGATTCACCTTTCCATGCATAAGCCACAAATCTTCCATCTGGAGAAATAGCCGGCCAATATTCGGAATTAGAATAACTCGCGATGGCGTTAGGGTGATAAACATTCAATGGAGTAATTGGCAAGAATATTCTTCTAGTCGCAAAAGCTCCAAGTGCCAACAAGACTACAATTCCAATTACAGTCACGACTGGCTTTCTCGAGAGTTTTATGGTAATCGTTTCATCACTTTTCTTTGCCTTTTTTGAATGCTTTACTTTGGCAACAAGGCGGTATCCGGTTTTGCTAATAGTTTCAATATACGTTGGCTCTGTTCGATCATCTTCTAATAATTTCCTTAGCGAGGAAATAGCTCTTGTAAGTACATTCTCAGTCACAATTACATCAACCCAAACAGTATTTTTGAGATCTTCCTTAGTGACAACTTGTCCTGGATTTTGAGCCAATTGCTGGAGCACAGCCATCAATTGTGGTTCTACTTTTTTTGATTCCCCGTTTTTGGAAATTCGATGCAAAAGAGGTTCGACGTACCATTCGCCAATGAAGTAAGATTCATCTAAAGTAGACATCATTTAAAGATACAGGTTATCTAAGGAGTGCTCACTATTTTACGCAATTCTGGAGAAGCAGGATGAGTCGGTATATCTGAAGGTTTTGTGAAGAAATTCTGAAATAAAACCCATCTTATCCATTTCGTTTTTTTGTTTGATTTTTTTGCAGACAGTAGTGTTGTTGCTAAAGAAATTAAATGGATTGATTCGTACTTGGAGGATGAGTGGATTGAGGCAAAGCCACCAAGCCATGACATCTAGTTATACAATCCATGCAAAAATGCTGGGCAATGAAGTTTCTTCTTTGGCTTGTTACGGTTACGCCAGGGGATATGAAAATTGTACTGCAATGAGAACTCATGAGCACCTCCGCCGCTGACAATATCCAATTGACTTAATTGAACATCAAAGCTATAGCCGAATTCGGCATTCGCATATTCCAATCCAACCTGAACAATGATCGCATCCTGACTGATACCACCGAACCCATCCGATAGAAAAGGAATACCTCGATAATATGCACCTATCACCAGTGGCTGCATATGAACTGAAGCCCCAACATCCAGTTGTTGGAAATTACCCTGTCGTTTGTAAAGAGCACCAGGAGCAATAGTAGCTGGGACAGTACCTGTTGGAGCATTTTTCATAAGCGTAAAACGTCCGCCGATGTGCGCTGAATATCTGACAGATAAATTGTCTTCTCCTTTCAACAAAGATCTATTTGGCCTGTTGATGTGATCAATGGCTAGCCCAAACCAGTATTTAGGAGTAAATACTAAAATTCCGGTTCCTATATCCCAATAATTTTGAAGTTTGAGTGACCTGAGGCCAGGGTCTTGAGAGGTAATTCCACCACCAAAATCCAACTGATCGCCAAGGATTAATTTGCTTTGATCAAAGCTTCGAATTACATGTCCGAATTTCATCGCTGGCCTTAAAACAAGTCCTTCATGAAGTACCAATTGATACGAATAAATGAACGAACCTGAAGTAGTTTGAAGGTCTACTGTGCCTTCACTCTCGGTATTCATAATAAAGCCAAAACCACTGTTGTAGGCATCAGCACTATAATCAATGGATAGCGAATAGATTCTAAAAGCCTGAGGCAAACTCGGCCACAAAATTCTATGATTGAGTGCGATTCTGGAGTTATGTCCAGTTCCGGCAAATGCTGGATTCAAGTACAAAGGGTTGGCATAAAACTGTGAGTATTGGGCATCTTGAGCAAAGCCAGTAAGCGAAAAAATAGTTAAGGTTATGGCGGCAATTTTTTTCATCTAATCAATGTCACATCGCCAGCAATAATTTCATCTCTATCATCAGAGTAGGTGACTTCCAATTTATAAATGTATACGCCCGCTGGTGCTAATTTCCCTTTGAAATATCCGTCCCAGCCAACGTTTCGGTCTTCACTCTTGAAAAGTAATTGTCCCCATTTGTTGTAGACAAACATTTTAAACTCAATCACACCTTCAAGTTTGGGTAGAAAAATATCATTGACGCTATTCAAATTAAGCCCGCCGGGATCAAGGCCACCACTTGGTCCGGAAAGGTTAGGCGTGAAGGCGTTAGGTGAGTTTGTTTCACCGCCAATGATCGCTTCAATTTCAGCTTCTCGAAACAAAGTATCAGCGCATCCTAATTCATTGGTCGCGATCAACATAATGTCGTATTTTCCCTCCTGAGTATAAGCATGGGAAGGATCTGATTCGGTGGAAGTTTCACCATCACCAAAATCCCAGAAATAAGTGGTTGAGTTCTTACTCAGATTTCTGAAATAGACTTGATCATCAGGGATAAACACAATTCTTGAGGAAACCAGAAAATCCGCAAACGGGCGACCGAAAGCTTCTATGTATTCCGTTTTCTCCGTTTCCATAGTCACACCTACATCGTTTGTGCCGCGCAATCGCACATCATATGTCCCACCATCAAAATAGGTATGAACCGGATTGTCAAGTTCCGAAATGCCACCATCACCAAACTCCCATAAGAACTCTCCAGAGCGAGCATTTTGCGAAAGATTTGTGAATTGAATGGTAAGTGGAGTACAGCCTTGCAAAGTGTCGGCAGTAAAATCTAGAACTGGATCAGCCGGAAGCACCACAATTGTTTGAAAACTCTCGACTTCACAAAATTCATCGATCACAGTTAGCCGGATTTGAAAAGAACCAAATTGAGTATACGTATAATCAGTTGGATCACGGTCCGACGAAGTTTGACCGTCACCATATTCCCATAAATAAGTGTAGCCAGCATCAGGTGAACTTGTATTGGTAAGTGATACAGTTGCATCAGGTAGTTGAACAGTATCTGCCGACATAGTGAAACTTGAGGTGATATCTGGTTTCCTTTTTTCTACCGTTTCCATCACTGTTATGGTATCACTCGGACATCCGGCAAGGTTGGAAGTCACCAATCGAATGGTTGCGCTAATGTCATTGCCACTAGTTACATCTCGAGTGTATGAAATTAGCCGCTGATCATCACTTCCAAATTCATTGTCAGGAACAGGGTCGAAAATCCAGGTATATGCTGTCAATCCTTTTTGCGTCGCTTCGACTTCCAAAACCACCTCATCGCAATCTTCGTCACGAAGCAACTCAAACGCAGCAGCAGGCTGTGGACTTATCTGTAAATTGAATGTATCATTAGCAACACATACACCGGTTTTGGTTACTTCAAGAACTACTTCAAAATTGACAATCGCATTTGTTGTGTTTGTCAGGTCATAATCCAATTCATGAAAATTGGGATCAGTGCTGACTTTTGTAACTGGAAAACCCGTAACAACCCCGACATTATCGCTGATTGTCCATCGATAAGAGTCGGGAAGTAGATTTTGTGTAGCCATATCTACGACCAAAGTGCTGCTCCACGGAGAGCAATTGGAATTAAACAGGTCATAGTCGCTATCATCAAATCCCGATTCTTCATCTGGTGAAATTCGGAAGGAGAGAGGTGTACTTAAGGTTTCACATAAATTCTCAGTTCTCGATCGTAAGGTGGCCTGATAAGTTCTCGTCGTATCGTCAGGATTGGAAAAAGAAAGGAGCGTATCTAGCGTGGTTAAGGTAGTTGATGAAGAGAAACCCGAAGGAGTATGGATCACTTCAATGAAATAGTCCATTGTGACTCCAGTGTTTACTGAGTTATTGGTGAATGTGATCAGATCACCTGGGCATAAATCATTTGTAACATCGTATGCTAATTGAGAATCAGGATTGGCATTGACAATTACCGTTTGTATGAATAGTTCGCTGACACAACCTCCCTTCTCCGTAGTAGCTCTTAAGGCCACTTCATGGGATCCAGCGGAAGCTAATGTTTGAGTAAAATCATTATTGTCTGTCCTGGTAAGTTCACTGTTGAAACCATCTACTGCATTATAGCTGAAATCCCACTCATAAATATCAATTACATCTGAGTTGACTAATATCGGGATGCCTGTCGTTTCATCAGAAATTCCTGAAAAAGTTGTTAAGTCCCCTTCGCACACTTCATCTGTAGTAAAAATAGGTTCAGGCTGATCGTAAATGAATACAGTATCTGAATCAAAACTTTCACACGGACTACCCGGATTGCGCGCAAATAAGGTGATTACATACAGACCTTCATCGGTGTAGGTTCTGGTAAAGTCTGCGATTGGAGTTGCTGAAAACCCTGCTGCAGGAATAGATTCAATTAAGCCTCCAATTGCATCCCTGATTTCATATCTATATTCCGTCGTTGGGCTAATCCCGGTAGATTCATCCGCAAAACCTACAGAAAAATTCAATTTACTTGCACCCGTTCCTGTTTGACAAAAAGTAGCATCAATGGGTGCTGCAAAGAGATCATCGTAAATAGTGACGGTAGCCACCACATCAGGCGTTATGACGACCTGTTGGGTAAGTACGGCATCACAATTTCCAGCAGCAGTTGGATCGGTCAAAGTAAGTCTCACTGCTTTTGTTCCACCACTAGTAAAAGCGTAGGCTCCATCGACTCCATTACTTGTCGCTACTGGAGTACCTGTTGCGCCAGCATTATCAAAGTATTCCCAGAGATACTGGGTATTGCCATTGGTGTTCGTAGAAGTGTTGTCAAAATAAACTTCATCTCCAATGCAGTAGTCGGCAAGTGTAATACCGCCCGGGCCATTCAAGTCTATGAAACCGGGAATCGGAGGACCAACAATGTTAATGACTGCTGTTCTTGTTACAGGAGGATTGGATGGAGCAAGTGTCATCCCATCATCGTATTCATTACACTGATTCCAGTTGTTCAATGTGATCTCAAATACTTCTCCAATAGCAGCAGTTACCGGTATCGTCACATCCAAACTCATATTTCCTGGTGCTTGTGGATCAAGTACGTTTGCAGGATGTGTATCAACGACTCCATCAAAAGGGAAGGTTTCAACAGCACCATCAATCAACACATCGCCAACAGCTATCGTATTGGTAGTTCCATAGATCCATTGCGTAGATCGTGTTTGATCATTTAAGGACATAGTCACAGTTGCATCGGTACAATTCCAGGGACTTATGTCTTCGAAATTTACCGTGGCTGTCGTTCCTGCACACACATTGAAGACCAAAGGATCGGGAGTAAGGTCAGCGCCACCATCTCCAAAATTGTCGGTATTCCATATGACAATATCTGATGTTACGGTAGTTTCTTCTTGTGTGTAGCAGTTATTCGGTCCAACCACATAAGCTTCTATCGTGTAGACACAACCACCGGCAGTTGCTGCTTCTGTATAAGTATGTGGGACTGGTGAATTGTAGGAAACACCAGAATTTGCAGGTACGGCTGCTCCTAAATTGATTACTTCATTGGTGCCATCGCCCCAGTCAATCAATATCTGAGAATTATCTTCCAATTGACTGTACAAGGGAGTAAACATGATGTCTAATCCATTGGTAGCACAACCAGCAGGCTTATCTAAGAATTGACCTGTACCAAGAGGACCAGGTGGACACTGAGCAAATCCATAGCAGAAGATCAGCGATAATAAAATGGTGAGAGCTAATCGATTCATCCAAAAACTTGAATATAAATATATTAAGAAATAGTTTAATAATATTTAGTTGTGCCTTAAAGACATTTGATTAGCTGGAAGGTTAACTAAGTTACCAACCTTTTTATAGAAAAAAGTGAAAATTGGGGATTACCTGCTTTGTTTGAGCTCTTTCATGACTCGACTGGCGAAAACAAAATCATTGAGTTCTTTGACATCTGAAGCGGCAATGTCATCGCGGGATCCTTCCCATACTTTTCTGCCCTCGTGAATAAAGATGACAGTTTCACCAATTTCTAATACAGAGTTCATATCGTGGCTTACAACCACTGTTGTCATGTTGTATTCTGTCGTAATGTCCTTGATAAGATTATCAATTCTAATGGAGGTCTGTGGGTCAAGCCCTGAATTAGGTTCGTCACAAAAGAGATAGTTTGGGTTGTTGACAATGGCCCTGGCAATACCCACTCTTTTCTTCATACCACCAGATATTTCAGAAGGCATTTTCTGGTTCACATTTTCAAGACCTACCCGTTCAAGACAGAAATTGACTCGTTCGATCTTCTCTTCATAAGACATCTTGGTCAACACATCCAAGGGGAACATCACGTTTTGCTCCACATTGCTACTGTCGAACAAAGCACCGCCTTGAAAGAGCATACCCATTTCCCTTCTTACCTCCGTTTGAAGTTCTTTATTGGCATGCGTGAAATCTCTTTTATCAAAATACACGCTTCCTTCTTCAGGATGAGTTAGTCCAACGATACACTTAAGCAAAACACTTTTGCCAGTTCCACTTGCACCAATGATTAGGTTGGTTTTCCCTTTTTGAAAGGTCGCACTGATATCAAACAAAATCTGTTTTTCATCGAATGATTTTGATATGTTTTTTACCTCAATCATGCAATCAACAAAGGAGATAACAAGTAAGCCAATAGAAAATCTGCGGCCAATATGGCGATACAACAACTTGTAACCGCATTGGTAGATGATTGACCCACTTCTAAAGCACCACCTTTTGTGTAAAAACCTTTAAAGGCAGAAATAGAAGCTACGATAAAACCAAAAGTCAACGCTTTGATAATGGCGAAAACAACCTGAAAGGGAATGAAGTCCATTTGAATACCCAAAATGTAATCTGTACCAGATATGACCCCAGTCATCACGGCCGTTAGGTAGCCCCCATAGATAGAGACAAATGCCGCAACAATTACTAACAGCGGAAACATCAAAACAGAACCGATAATCTTCGGAAGCACCAGATAAGAAATGGAATTAATACCCATTACCTCTAATGCATCAATTTGCTCTGTGATTCTCATCGTTCCAAGTTCGCCTGCCAGGTTCGAGCCCACTTTTCCAGCATAAACAATTGCCGTGATGGTAGGAGCCAGCTCAATGAGCGTCATATCACGTACAACCAAGGCAATCACTGGATCAGCTATTAGGGGAGATATCAAATTATAGGCAGTTTGAACAGTCGTAACGGCACCCATGAACGCAGAAACGATCACAACGATAAAAATGGAGTTATATCCTACTTTTATGGCTTCATCAAAAACCAACTTCACATAAGTTCCGAAGGATTCTCTTCGAACAAAAAGTTGCCCAATAAAAATTACGAACTTACCGAGTTGTTTCATTTATATCCTTCTTTTCCCTCGATCAATTTCAAGTTGGATTAGCTTTGCCAAAATAACACCATAAGCAACAATCAAAAAGAAAAGATGGATAATTCGCAACGATTAGTTGTAGTAACCGGAGGTTCAAAAGGAATTGGAAAAGCCATTGTGGAACGATTTGCCGCAGAGGGGTATAGCATTGCTACTTGTTCCAGAAGTGAAGAAGATTTGAATTCCTTGAAGGAAGAAATAAACGCTCGATACGGTATCTCAATCCACACGACGAGAGCAGATCTTTCTAAAAAGGAAGGAACAGACCATTTCGTTGAATTTGTGCGGTTGATTGCTAAGCCAATAGCAGTTCTCGTCAATAATAGTGGACGTTTTATTCCAGGGCTCGTTCATGATGAGAAGGAGGGCACCTTGGAAGAAATGATACATACGAATCTCTACAGTGCCTATTATATTTCAAGAGGACTTGTTCAGTCCATGAAAAGGGAGAAATCAGGAGATATATTTAATATATGCTCTGTTGCGAGTTTCATGGCTTATCCAAACGGAGGATCCTACTCGATTTCCAAGTTTGCGATGTATGGAATGTCCAAAGCTTTAAGGGAAGAACTCAAAGAGTTTGGAGTTAGGGTGACAGCCGTTCTTCCAGGAGCTGTTCTCACAGATAGTTGGGAAGGAACTGACCTTCCTGAAGAGCGATTCATCAGCGTTGAAGATGTTGCTGAAACCATTTATACTACTCATAAGTTAAGTGATCGGACAGTTATTGAGGATATCATCATCAGACCACAATTAGGCGATATTTAAATGGACAACAAGTACTGCAACAGCTTAACCTCTTATTCCAGAAGGAAGACCCGGGAAGTCTACATTGGGGAAATACCGCTTGGGGGCAATAATCCGATTCGGGTTCAGTCCATGACTACCGTTGACACAATGGATACAATTGGCACGGTCGAACAGACATTACGAATGGTAGAAGCGGGCTGTGAATACGTTAGAATCACAGCTCCTAGTATGAAAGAAGCGCAAAATCTGGAAAACATTAAGAGCGAGCTTGCTAAAAGAGGTTGCAATGTTCCTTTAGTCGCTGACATCCATTTCACACCTAATGCCGCTGAATTAGCGGCCACAATCGTAGAGAAAGTACGTGTAAATCCAGGGAACTATGCGGACAAGAAGCGATTCGAAGAAATTGAATATACGGATGAGACCTATGCTTCGGAACTAAGAAGAATAGAAGATAAGTTTTCTCCATTGGTGGAGATTTGTAAGTCCAATGGAACGGCTATGAGAATTGGGACCAATCACGGTTCTCTCTCAGATCGTATTATGAGCAGATATGGTGATACGCCACTTGGAATGGTGGAATCGGCGCTGGAGTTCATCCGTATTTGCGAAAAAATGGATTACAAAGACTTGGTCATATCTATGAAGTCGAGTAATCCACAGGTGATGGTTCAAGCCTATCGTTTATTGGTTAATAGACTCGATCATGAAGGATTGGAACCATATCCATTGCACTTGGGTGTTACCGAGGCTGGAGAAGCCGAAGATGGCAGAATTAAGTCAGCAGTTGGGATTGGGACTTTGTTGGAAGACGGGCTAGGAGATACCGTAAGAGTCTCTTTGACTGAAGAACCAGAGGTAGAAGCTCCTGTTGCCAGAATAATGGTTGATCGATTGATCAGGAAAAGTGAACAAAAACCTACCACTCCGATCTCGAATTACCCAATCAATCCATTTGATTACGCTCGCAGAAGAACCAATGAAGTGGCAAATTTTGGTGGACAAAATGTCCCCAGGGTAATTGCTGATTTTTCCAAAGTGGAAGAGGTCTCGGTAAAAGATCTAAAAGCTATCGGACACTTCTATTTACCTGAATTGGATAAATGGAGCATGAATGATACAGGAGCTGATTATATCTACACCGGTAAGAATCCAATTTCTTTCATGCTCCCTAATGGGTTAAAAGAGATCACCGATTATGATACCTGGAAACATTCAAGTGATAAAGAAAATATTTATCCATTAATTATTGATATTCAACAAGTTAATGAATTACACAATTCGTTGAATTTTGTTTTGGTAGATACCGATTTGGAAACGGAATCAACTGTAAAATGGTTAAGTGAAAATAGCAATTCCGTTGCTATATTAAAATCAAGTAACACACATCATGCGGCAAGTATTCGAAGGTTTGTCATTGAACTGATGAATCAAGACGTTGAAGTTCCTGTCGTATTTAACCAATTCCATTCAGACGTTTCTTCTGATGAACTGATGGTTCATGCTTCCACGGATGCGGGTACATTGCTGGTTGATGGAATGGGTGATGGATTGATGATTTCACCGTCAGGTTCACCAACCAATGATACTTTAAAGCTCTACAATCAAACGGTCTTCGGTATTCTACAGGCCGCTCGAACGCGAATTACCAAAACGGAGTACATTTCATGTCCATCTTGCGGTCGTACGTTGTTTGATTTGCAGGAAACGACTGCAATGATTCGAAAAAGAACCGATCACCTAAAAGGTGTCAAAATAGGCATTATGGGATGCATTGTAAATGGGCCCGGAGAAATGGCTGATGCTGATTTTGGTTATGTAGGTTCAGGAAAAGGAAAGATAACACTGTACAAAGGCCGTGAGGTTGTGAAGAGAGGTGTTCCTTCTGAAAACGCACTTGATGAGCTAGTCGAACTGATCAAAGACAATGGAATGTGGGTCGAGCCTAATTAGATTTCAACGATTTCGTTTAAATACCTCTTTACTATATACCGAATTTCGAATCAGTATATAAATGGTATATGGAGTTGTAAATAATCTTTGATTAAATGCAACTCTTTAGATCAATTGTTTATTTTAAAGGCCTCAATAAAATCACTCTTCTTATGCCTAAAATGAACGTAGAACGATCAATCATGATCGACGCACCATCAGAAAAAATTTATGCCATACTTAACAATTTCAATGAATGGCAAGCTTGGTCCCCATGGTTGATAACTGAACCAGAAGCTAAAGTCACTGTATCCGAAGATGCCAAATCGTATGAATGGGAGGGGAATCGAACAGGTAGCGGAAATATGTCAATTACCAATGAATCTGAAAACAGTTTGATTGATTACGACTTAAATTTTGTCAAACCTTGGAAATCAAAAGCGAAAGTTAGATTTAGGTTAGAACCTAAAGATGGAGGTACGGAGGTGGCCTGGGGAATGGATAGTAGTCTTCCTTTTTTCATGTTTTGGATGACCAAAATGATGACCGCCTTTATCTCAATGGATTATGATAGAGGGCTAAGAATGTTGAAAGAATATGTAGAGAATGGATTTGTGGCGTCAAAGCTTGATTTCAAAGGAGAATCCGATTTTCCAGGGTGTGATTACATTGGAATTAAATCGTCTTGCGCAATTGATCAAATTGGAGAGCAGATGATGAGTGATTTCGGAAAACTCAAGGAATATCTGGACGCCAATTCAGATATTAAAACTGGAATGGCATTTACTATTTACCATAAATGGAACCCTGCCAAAAACAGAGTGGATTATACAGGTGCTTGGGCGGTTGAAAATTTGCCAGATGGCGTGTCTGAAGAATTTCTTACAGGATCAATTCCTGCGACAAAAGTTCATACGGTCAGCCATATAGGTGCTTACCACCATCTCGGAAATGCCTGGAGTGCTTTGTATGCCATGCATCGAGCTAAGGAATTCAAACCGAAGAAGGGTATTCATCCATTTGAAGTTTACGTCAGTGATCCGCAACAGGTAGAAGAAAAGGAATTGATTACTGAAATCAACTTCGCAGTGGCTTAACATCGTTTCTACTAGTTGATTCGGAAAGATAAATCTAAGTCCACTGTTATTTCTTCTCCGATTAAGGCATCCATTGCTCCAAAATCTAAGTGAAAATCTTTCCTATTAATGATGGTCTTCGCATTGACTGAGCAATTCATTTTGTCTTGAGATAAAGAATATTGAATAGGGATAGCAATGAATCTTTCTTGATCCTTAATCTTAAGCTTTCCAGTAACTATAGTTTCGTTTGAAGTACGTTTAATTCCTGTAGATTCAAATTGGATCAAAGGATAGCTGGCACTATCTAAATAGGCATCACTTTTCAATGATCGATCTCGTGTTCGATCCCCTGTTTCAATACTGCCAACATTGATTTGTCCATGAATGAATGCGATTGTGTTAGTTCGAATTTCGCATGTGGCTGAAAATTCTCCAAAGGTTCCTTCCA
Organism: Cyclobacteriaceae bacterium; assembly: GCA_028284125.1. GTDB lineage: Bacteria > Bacteroidota > Bacteroidia > Cytophagales > Cyclobacteriaceae > Ekhidna. The sequence continues at coordinate 285,878 of JANQSI010000009.1, read as the reverse complement.
CGGTTAAAAAACCTAAATGCGAAACACTAAATGAGATAACAGAACTTTCGGGATCGAGCTCGAAAGTTCTGTTCTGAGCTTCACAGAATATGGTATGTGAACTCAATAGTAGTATGAAGATGGAATTTCTGATTGTTGCTTACTCTGCAATTGCTAGAATAACCAGGCTTACTTTCACATCATTGCTAACTATCTTGATTCCGTTTGGAAGCGCCCGATCAAAAGCGATTCCATAATCTTGTCGATTGATAGTTATGGAAGCATTTGCCGCAATTGATTGTTTACGTGTCGGCAAATCGAGCAATGGACCTTTAATAGTAAAAGGCAACTGCACCTCGTTGGTTACGCCATGAATGGTTAAATCACCAGTTAAGACATTTGAAGAGACACTTTTACTTTTGAAAGAGATTTCCGGATAGCTAGCAGCATCCAGGAACGCTTGGCTCTTGACAGCATCTTCACCTCCAGCATTATTGGCATCATAACTATCTACTTTTATAACTGCCTCTGCCGTTGTTTTAGAGTTGTCTTTTTCGTCATAATTAATGGTTCCACTCACATCTTTAAAACGTCCAACAACATCAACAACACCAAACCTTTCTACCTGAATCTGGACAGAACTGTGACCTGGATCGATAATGTATTTCTGGGCAATGGACTGACCTACAAAAAAGGCAGACAATAGGATTAAGAATAGTCTAATTTTCATCTTAAGAATTTTAAATGCTAAAAAGAGGAAAAACTAGCTGGGCAGCTATCGACTATCGACAACCCTTATAGGGATTGCCGTGTTTTTTGAAGATCAGGCAATGTTCAGCTTTCCGCGGAAAGATGAAGGTGTTGTTTTTTCAAACTTCTTGAAGGCGTTCACAAATGAAGTTTTGTTATTAAAGCCAGCATCAAAAGCTACTTGCAAAAGGGTAAAATCTGGATTATTCTGAATTATCGATTTCGCTTCGTTGACCCGATATTTATTGACAAAATCGAAGAATGATAGATGGAAATGCTGATTGATTAATTGTGATAGATGATGTGCATTTAGTTCCATTTTTTCTGCCAAATCTGTCAACCTAAGTTCTTTATCCAGGTATACTTTTTGGGAAGTCATCAACTGATTAAGTTTTTCAACATGTACGGATATGCTATCAGGATCTAGCGTACTTTTAGCGTACTTGATGGAATTGCCGTTGGTTGTAGTTTTCCATTCAGTGTTCAGGAAGTAATAACCGATGATGTAAAAAAGTGCTCCAACCGGAAGCACATAAACATAATCCAGGTATCTTCGATAAATGTCCGTTACCAAAAGGATATAGAGGAAAACAGCAACGAAAAGCAGAATCAGCAAAAACGAGACATTGAAAATCCTCAACCACTTCACATTCCCATTGATGTTCGAATACTGCGTCGTTAACCGTCGAGTATAGGCCTTGATTTGGAAAAGATTTTTGGATAAATAAAAACCGAGATGAACAAACTGACCAATAAATGCAAAAGAGTAGACATACTGCATTGGCGTGATAATCTTTTCTCGATGATCAAAGACAGAGAGCATTCCATAATCAACTTGTCTGTGATTTAACACATCACCAAACGTAATGGGAACAAGGACTCCAAAGGTGACAAATGGAAGGAAATGAAGCAGATCAATTTTTGTAAACCTCCAATCTGATCGCGTGATTGATTTAAAATAGAGGTAGGTGAGAGGTCCAAATAGGAACCATGACCCGTATCGCGTCCCGAAAAAAATGTCAATACCAATGGTGATGCGATTTCGAATAAATAGGAACTCCAAGAGATACCATATCAATGCGAGAATCATCCACGACAGGTAAACATTCTCTTTTCGTTTTCTTCTTTCCTCAGAAAAAAGTATGGCGGATAGCAAAAACAATCCATGAAAGCCAAAGACAATAATAAGAATGGACCAGAGATCTAAATTCACTTCAGCTACTTATTCGTTTCGTGGGATTTATAAAATTAGGATGAAATAAGAAGAACTAATTTTTAATTCTCTCATAAGAACCATCATCAAAAATGACCTGATAGTCTGATGAAAAAAGTGTTGGTGGTAAATAGTAGTCGGTTGAAATGATTTGAGCACCAGATGCTTGAGCTCTTTCGAATCGTGTTAGATCGTTATCGCGAGCTTCGATCGTTTCAGAATCAGCCCGTGTCCTCACCAAATATCCGAGGTTTACAAGGGCTTGTATTTGATCAAAATCATCTACTGGATCGTTGATAATTCGGAATGCTGCTTCAGGATTACCTTCCTGACGATTGACAAACATCACTGCATTTTCAAGTCCGGGAAATCTGCTTAAATACAGATCTGTCTTAGTACTGTTTTCATCCAATACAAATAATATTTTTCCTTTGGACGTTTCAAGTTCCGGCCATCCATTGGTCAGAATGGCCTCTTCCAAAGTAGTGAATTCACCTCTGACCAAATCAGGCGTGATCAATTGATCTTCACCAAAAACATTTCTTATTTCAGTGTCGATAGAAACAAGCGCGTCCGCTGTAAACGTCAGGGGGTTAGTTGTTAAAGGAACTTCACTATCCTTCGCATTGATTAACATGAAAATTGGAGCATGATCCGGGTTTGCATCAGACCAATTTTTCAATTCTTCCAATCCATCAGTAAAAAGTAAATGATGACTTCTGAAATCTACGTCTTGAATATGAAACATTTTGAGTCCTTTACCTTCCAATTCCTTGTTTGTGTCAAAAGGTTGAGGTGTTGTTCCGGAAACTGAAACAATATCCAATCCTCTGGGCTCGGCATATTTTCCTCCATCGGGATCATAAAAAACATCATATTCAAGATTTCTAAGTCCAAGTTCTAATTGAGCTTGAATCAGTATGTGCTCGTACTCCAAGGCTCGCGATAAAGAAGGATCAAATTGACTTATGAAATCTAGGATCGGCTCTTCGACGGCAATCTTATAGCTATTGTGACTTCCAATTACCTGAATATCATTCAAACACAAACAGTCATCTTGCATCGGACCAGGATCGACAATTGAATCATCGGACGTACAAGAAGTCATGTTTAGAATAACAACTAAGCATGACCAATAAAGAATACGAATCCTGACACTATCCAAAAGCATATTATGAAAATAACAATTTCAGATTCATCCACCCTTCATCACTTAATTAAACAACGAGTTGAAATTCCGCGTTCACTAGGAGAAAATCTTTCATATGCATCGATCCATCGTTTGTCTTCTTTTCATATTTCTTTTCTCCACTCAACTTTTCGCAATTCAAGAACGAATCATTAACAGCAAAATTTTGGGATATAAGATCAAATATTGGGTACACGTTCCGGATGGAGTTGATGAGGCAATGCCAGTGCTATATGTAACAGACGGTGAGGGATATAAGGGTAATGGTTTGGTCAACCTCTCAGAATCCTTGGTTAAGGAAAACAAGGTTACTCCGCACATTATTGTAATGGTCTCAGCAATAGATCCTGATAACCCATCTTTGAACAGGAGGAATATTCAGTTTTTATGTAATTCCTATTATGTGAGATTTTATAAAGAAGAGTTAATTCCCAAAATTGATAAGCGGTACAACACGATTAACAAACAAGAAGGAAGAGGGATTCTAGGCGTGTCATTTGGTGGGTTAAACGCAATGTATTTCGCCATTCAAGCTAATGACACCTTCAAGAATATCGGTATACAATCTCCAGCTCCACATCCATGTCCAAGTATCTATGATGATTTTGCAAATGCCTCCAAACTACCAATCAATATCTTTTTGAGTACCGGAACAGTTAACGACAAAGCCACAGCGACCAGAAGACTAAAACAGATTCTAACGGAAAAGGGATATGAATTCACCTACATGGAAGTCGCGGAAGGTCACAATTGGCAAAACTGGAGGCCAATGTTCGATGATATTCTTATAAGTTTTTACGGTATTTAGAAAGTCACTACTTCACTATTACTCATCAATGTGTAGATGATGGATGTGTTCATCGATGATGTCAATCCTGTAAGTAATGCTGCTTATGTACTTGTTTGATTCCTTTTCAAACTTCTTTATTTCACTTTCGAACTTTTTGACTGTTTCCTGATCAAAATGCTCTTCAATTACTTTTAAGGTATTGCATTCGTCTTGAATAAAAAGCTTGAAGTTCTCAGTAGAATATTCCGTTTCGAGTTTCTCGATATCTCGTAAGGTTTCGGCTGCTTCTTTGTCTTCATTTATATCAAACTTCTCCTTTACGATGAAATAGAGCGTGGTATCCCAATGATGAATTTCGTCTAACAGTTTAATCGTTTTTTCTCTGTAAGGATCATCATCGCAGAAATTATGGATTCCATTGTAGTTCTTCAAGTCTATTGCCGTCTGATCCCAACGAACAGTAAGGTCGTCAATGATCATGGTGATGGTGGGTTCCTTTTCTTGGGCTGAAGAGAAATAGTTAATGGAAAGAAGTAGAAGAAATAGTAATGTTCTCACTTTGATAGTTTAGAAATTGATCAATGTATAAAAGTATGCGATTCAATTGGAATGTGCTTAAAAAACACATTTACTAAAAACATATTGTTGCTTATACTTTTAGTAATTTCAACAATTCAGTTGCCATAAACACTATGAAAAGAAAACTATTAGCCTCAATTTTTCAATTATTCTTTGTAGGAACACTGTTTGTATCAGCACAGTCATCCGTTTCTCTGGAAGATGTATTGTCTTATTCATTTCACCAAAATTTGGTCACTTCTGGTGATGGAAAAATTGCCTGGGTGATTAACAAAGAGGGAGTTAGAAACATCTTTTATGCTCAATCACCAAGCTACACACCTGTTCAATTGACCAATTTTTCTGAGGATGACGGGCAAGCCATATCTCAGCTAGTGTTTAGAGGTCAAGATCGGTTGGTATTTGTGAGAGGTGGAGCTCCAAACAGAAGAGGAGAGTACCCAAATCCAACGTCAAATCCGGAAGGAGCTAATCGAAGCATTTATGAAGTGGATCTTGATTCCAAAAATCTTGAGAAAATCGCTGAAGGTTCTTCTCCTGTCGTTTTTGGTGAGTCCACCATTTTCATAAAGTCTGGAAACTGCATGATTAAAAAGAAAGATGATGACAAACCGGAAAAGCTTTTTGAGATAAGAGGTGGGGTTGGAAGTCTGAGAATGTCCCCTGATAACAGCAAGTTAGCTTTTGTCTCTGGTCGCGGGGATCATGCCTTCATTGGCGTTTTCCAATTCTCCGATAGTTCATTACAAATCTTATCACCAAGTGTTGATATTGATAGTAACCCAGTCTGGTCTGCAGACGGAAATAAAATCGCTTTTATTCGAATACCCCATCAAGAGTTTCCTTTGTTTACACCAGTGAGAGAAGCGCTTCCTTTCGGAATTAAAGTGTATGATTTGGAGAAGGGAGAATTAACGACCGATTGGACAGCCGACGAAGGCCAAGGTAGCGCATTCAGGTCCGTTTCAGCAAGCAACCAATTAATCTGGACGGGGAATGACAAAATTGTGTTTCCTTGGGAGAAATCAGGCTGGACTCAACTCTATGAACTTGATCCAGTGACAAATTCCGTTCGATATTTGACTCCTGGGAATCATGAAGTTCAATTTGTGAATCAGTCAGCTGATCGATCACGGATTCTTTTCTCATCCAACAAAGACGACATTGATCGTCAACACCTTTGGGAATATAAAAATGGTCGAGTTACGCAAATAACCAATGGAGATGGAATTGAGTGGTTGGGTGTGGATGATGGAGTCGGATCGACTTTTTACATTGGGTCTAATTCTACTACTCCAGCTTCCTTATTCAGACTAGAAAGTGGAAAAAGTACCCTGATCAGTGGATCAGATAATTATCCGTCTAAAAGCTTAGTAACTCTATCGCAAGAAATATTTACTTCTGCTGACGGAATGAAGATAAATGCACAGCTCTTTCTTCCGGAAGACTTGAAGAAAGGAGAACAACGGCCGGCAGTCATTTTCTTTCATGGCGGTTCAAGGCGTCAAATGTTGTTAGGATTTCATCATCGAGGGTACTATCACAATGCCTACGCGATGAATCAATACATGGCTTCTAAAGGATATGTAGTGCTTTCTGTCAATTATAGAAGTGGGATAGGATACGGAATGAAATTCCGCGAAGCGATTAACTATGGTGCCAATGGAGCTAGTGAATTCAATGATGTCCTTGGTGCCGGATTGTTTTTGCAAAACCATCCTGACGTTGATGATTCTAAAATAGGATTATGGGGCGGATCATATGGAGGTTATCTGACGGCCTTGGGACTTTCAAGAGCTTCTGACATGTTTGCTGCTGGAGTGGATATTCATGGTGTGACTGATTGGAATGTCGTGATCCAAAATTTTGTGCCTTCGTATAATCCGCTGGAGGATCCAGAGTTTGCAAAACTTGCGCGGGATTCTTCTCCGATTTCAACGATGGAAACTTGGAAATCACCCGTGTTGCTCATTCATGGTGATGATGATAGGAATGTTCCTTTCAGTGAAACGGTTGACAAAGCTGAATTACTGAGGAAAAACAAAGTCTATTTTGAACAATTGGTTTTTCCGGATGAAGTTCATGGCTTTCTGCTTCATAAAAATTGGTTAGATGCCTACAGGGCAACAGCAGATTTCTTCGATCGCATGTTGAGAGACAAATGATCGCTGTTTCCAATATGTTTGGACTCGTTATCTATCTTTTAAGGTTTCTGGTTGCACAATGGTGTCTAATCCACCCTTAGTCAAAAGAGCATTGAGTTCTACCATATCATTTGTTAGGACCTGATTCAGTTTTTCTAAATGCTGATCCAACTCACCAGATAACTCTTCATACACCTTATAATAGGCATCAGTAGGAGCGGCATCACCTCTTTCAAGATGTGATCTAAGACCCGTGAGTCGATCATTGAGTTTAATTGGAAAAGCAATCTTGTCTTTAGGACTTTGATTGCGAACCTGATAAAGCTCTTTTTCTATGTCACTGATATTTTCTATAAAAGACTCAGCCTTTTTTGTGAACTTTCGATCATTGAATGAAGTCATGGTTTCTTCAATTTGACTTCTCATTTTTCTAATCATGATGACCGTTTTGTTGGCTGCATCTTCACAATCACGAACTTTGATGGCAAGTTCGAATTGATTCTTCAGGTCTTCATTAGTGACATCAACTAGACGTGGGTCTTTTTTTACATTGAACTCCTTTTGAAGTTGAGTGCCGTCAGATTCGATTGCCACGATGTATTGTCCAGGAGCAGCCCATGGTCCACGTCTTGGATTTCCGCCTTCTAATACGATGTTTGGAAAAACGGTAGCACCCTCATAGCGAAGATTCCATTGAAATCGGTGCATTCCTTTGTCCAGAGAACCATCAAAAAGCAATCGAACTTGTCTTGAATTGGAATCTTTGATTTCCAATTTGACTTGATCAAGAGCATTCGGAAGGTAAACATCGAATACGCCCGATCGAGATCGGCGTATCGGATCAGCAGGTTGAAACAACTGAATAGCTGACAACTCGAAAGAGCTAAACTGTCTTAAAGCTTCGATGTTCTTCAATACCCAGAATGACCTGCCGTGAGTGGCAATTACAAGATCGTTATCTTTTACCTGAATTCCGGTGACAGGTGTACTTGGCAAATTCATTGAAAGACTTTGCCAGCTATTGCCATCATTTGCTGAGCAATAAACACCGTGTTCTGTTCCAGCAAAGAGCAATCCTTGTTTGATTGGATCTTCACAAACTGCATAAACGAAGTGTCCATTAGGAATTCCACTAGTTATCGATTCCCATGTTTTACCAAAATCAGAAGTTTTCCAGATGTATGGTTGGCGATCATCCATTTCATACCTTCTCCCTGATGCATAGGCAGTTGATGAGGAATGTATGGATGCTTCTATGGATCCGATTCTTGTATTTTCCGGAACATCATCAGGAGTAATGTTTGACCAACTAGTGCCACCGTCTTGGGTCAATTGAATCAGTCCATCATCCGATCCGGTCCAAATTACTTTTTCATCATGCTTCGATGGCGCTATGGAATACAAGGTACCGTAGATCTCAGGTCCGTCTTGATCTTTCACAATTGGACCGCCGGAATCTCCAAGCGTCTCATTTGATGCACGTGTTAGATCAGGGCTTATTTTTTCCCACGTGGTGCCTTCGTCCATGCTTTTCCAGAGATGCTGAGATCCAACTAATAATAAATCAGGATTTACAGACGAAATGGAAATAGGGTAGGTCCAGTTCCACCTTTCAGGCATCACGCTGGCTGGTTCACCCATTACAATTCTGGGATAAGGTTGAATGTCGGTTGCAAGTCCGGTGTTACGATCATAACGAGTCAGCGTGTTCGTCGCACCAGCATAAAAGATGTTGGTTTTGGTAGGATGCGGAGCAATGTATCCACTTTCACCGCCACCTACTGAGTACATCCATAATCCACGTTGACTCCTTGGGTTTCTTAAAAACCCGCCATCTAATGCAACACATATGGTAGTATTGTCTTGTTGAGCGCCACACAAATGATAAGGATAGTCGTTGGTCACCGCTAAGCGATAGATTTGCGAAGTTGGATAGGTCATTCCAGTCCACGATTGACCTCCATTGACAGAAACAACACCACCACCGTCATTCCCATCTATCATGATCGCGTTGTTGTTTGGATTGATCCAAAGGTCATGATGGTCTGCGTGGGTCTCTGGCAATCGTTCAAAGGTTTCTCCTCCATCTGTGGATTTCATCAATCGAAAACTTAGCACATAGACAGTTTCACGATCAATGGGATCTGCCACAACTCGGAGAAAATAAAAGGCTCTTTGCCAAAGGTCTCGATGATTGTTTATTAGTTTCCATGTCATTCCACCATCGTCTGAACGATGCAGTCCTCCATTTTCTGCCTCAATGTTTGCGTAAACTCGTTTGGAATCAGCTCCGGAAACGGACAAGGTAATTTTCCCTAATGTTCCTTCAGGTAATCCTGGATTTCGTGTCAGCTCTTGCCAGGTTTCTCCACTATCATCGGATTTGAAGATACCCGAACCGGGTCCGCCGCTGGATAATATCCATGGCTTTCGATAAACTTCCCAAAACGAGGCGTATAGTATTTCAGAGTTATTGGGATCCAAAACAAGGTCAATGGCACCTGTCTTATCATCTCGGAAAAGTATTTTCTTCCAGTTTTTTCCACCATCGGTCGTTTTGAAAATACCTCTTTCTTCATTCGGACCAAATGGATGGCCCAAAGCTGCAACATAAACTATATCTGGATTTGTAGGATGTATTCGAATCCGGCTGATGGCATGAGAATCGGTCAGTCCTAAATGAGTCCAGTTTTTTCCTCCGTCATCGGAGCGATAAACACCGTCACCTTGAAGCACATTTTGGCGAAGTTGGGTTTCACCCATGCCTAAGTAAACAATATCCGGATTGGATGGAGCAACGGCTACAGCTCCCACGGAAGAACTATTGATTTGACCATCAGTGACTGGATTCCAACTATTGCCATTGTCCGTGGTTTTCCATAGACCTCCGCCAGTAGCTCCAAAATAGTATTCGAATGGACGATCTGCATGTCCGGCAACTGCAATGCTTCTTCCGCCTCGTTTAGGGCCAATGTTTTCCCATTTAAAATCGGGAAGTAAAGCTTCTTGAGGAGTTTGTGCCCAAGTTGTCGAGGACATCAAATCAACCAGCAAAAAGAAGATTATGATTTTATAAACTCTCATATTCAATCAGTTATTAGGCATCATCCAATCTGGAGCAGGTATCTCTACTTCGTCTGGAAGTTGAGAAAAATCACCTGTGGCTGCAAATTGAAAAAGTCCGTCCTTGAACTCTTCTGAAGCTCTAAATGCAGCTCTTATTGCACCGTGAGGTCCACGCTTTACGGTGACGAATTTACTGTTCTTGAAATAAGGAACTAACTCCAATGCATTTTCATAAGGAGTAGAAGTGTCCCATGTTCCATGCGCAATAACTGTCGGGATATCGGTTTCAAAATTTTGTCTAAAATCGTCTCCAAGATCGCTATCCCAAACGGTACATCCATTTTTATACCACCAATTCATTCGAGTAAAGATTTCCATGGAAGGGTCGGCATCATGTTCCGCTAAACGTGTCGGCGTGATACCTGAACCACAATCTAGCATCCAATAACTTGCTGTTCTGAAACTTCTGCTATCGTCATTATACGCATTAATCATACGTTCTGCAGGACCTGAAAAATTACCTTTATACATCGAAATTACATTGGCTGGCCAACCCCTAAGACCGCCAGAATATCCACGTGCAAATTGTCGAATAGATTCCCCATCAAACAACACATCCTGACCTCTTACGGTGACTTTAAACGGCTCTTCTTCAGCTCTGTCAATAACAGTTTCAAGTGCCTGAATTAAACCGCCTTCCGGAATGGAATTCCTAAGTCCAGGAACTTGTTCAGCTTCTTCTGCTACTCGCTTATAAACATTCCAAAGATGCCCTGGATGATCATACGTGTGATCTGGACCTTCCATTCCTCTTAGGATTGCTCGCTCTACCAATTCCGGATACTTACGCATAAAAGCCATTCCCCAATGTGATCCAAAACTTCCACCCCAGATTGTAATTTTATCGTATCCCAACGCTATTCTCACATCATTAATGTCATCGGCTGCTTCAAGTACGGTAAACCCACTTAAATCTAGGCCAAGGTCTTCCCAGGCTTGTTTTTCCTTGTTAAGGATTTCCAAAAACTCCTCGATCATCGCTGAATGATTTAAAGGTTGGTCTGGTGATTGTGATGATAATGTTGTCTCGATCGTAGTGGTTGGCTTTGAAGGTCCAATACCTCTTTGGCTTACAATTACCAGGTCGGAAACATCAAGGAATGGCTGCCACCGATCCTCAAAAGTTCCTAAATTTTCGAGGCTTCTTTCTAATCCAGCAAAACTTGGTCCACCATGTAGGAAGAAGACAGGAGGTGTATTAGGATTTGCTTTATCAGACGCTTTGAATCGGTAAACTTCAACTGCAATAATATCTGTCTTCTCTTTGGATCGGTTCAATGGGACAAACATCATCCCTCGTTCAGCATTTACAAATCCACCATTTTCCAAAGGGATTCGTTCGGGATATAAGAAAATGGTTCCAGGCTCAGGACGATTAGCTGCGGCTGTATGAATAGTAGTATCTGGTAGTTTAGAACTACTAGCAGTAGGACTTCCACATTGCCAAAATAGCAAGGTCAAAAAAACATACGAAACAGTTCTAAAGATGTAGTTGAGTTGGGACTTGGTTGAAAGTGGCATAGAATGAAGGTTAGAATGGTTATTGAATTGAACTAATGGTCCATTTAAAGTTAGCCAAAAGTGATTATGAGTTTCATGTTTTTAGTAATTTTCAAATACCAACTATAAACCTAATGGAATGAAAGCCTCTCGAAATTTCTACACAATTGTTATTCTCCTAATATGTGCCGCTGAGCCTATTTCTGCACAATATCAGAATTCATGTTCGATTGCCCTTACCGGCGATGCAATCATTACGCGGAAACTCTCGGTTTACAATGAACCGGCATTTCTTAAGATGGTCAAGGTAATTCGAGATGCTGATGCGGCATTTACCAATTTGGAAATGCTTCTTCATAATTACGAATCCTATCCAATGCACCAAAGTGGTGGAACGTATATGCGAGCTGATCCTCAAATGGCTGATGAATTGGTTTGGGCAGGCTTTGACATGGTTTCAATGGCGAATAATCATACCGGAGATTATGGAGTAGGAGGAATGCGATCCACTATTAAACATGTAAACAGGGCTGGATTGGTTCACGCAGGAGCTGGCGAAAGTCTGGCCGAAGCTAGAGAAGCTCGCTTTTTAGAAACTTCAAATGGACGTATAGCATTAATTTCTTGTTCATCTACTTTTCCGGATCATTCTCGAGCTGGAAAAACAAGAGGTGATATTCCTCCCAGACCTGGGCTAAGCCCAATTCGTCATTCAAGATCTTATACAATTACTCAACCTCAAATGGATCAGTTAGTTGAATTGGGAAAAAGCTTGAACATTTATTCCGATGATTACCAACCAGAATCCAGAATTCGATTGTTAGGTGATACATTTATTTTAGGAGATACCCCGGGAGTTCAGACCAAATGCAATGAGGAAGATCTCAATGAAATTTCATCGGTCGTTAGCAATGCTAAAACATTGGCAGACATTACAATTGTTTCTATTCATGCCCACGAACGAAAAGGAGACATTACCGTTCCTGCTGACTTTGTGGTTGAATTTGCACGTGCTATGATCGATGCTGGTGCTGACATGGTCGTTGGACACGGTCCACACGTGTTACGCGGAATTGAAATGTACAAAGGCAAACCCATCTTTTACAGTTTAGGAGATTTTATGTTTCAAAATGAAACACTGATGCGACTTCCGTATGAAAATTATGAACGTTATGACTTGACAAGCAATCAGCACATTGGAGATTTTAATGCCAAGAGATATCGAAATGATTCAGTTGGATTTCCATCAAGACCTATGGTTTGGGAAGGAGTAATCGCAATGCCTGTTTGGGAAAATGGTGAATTCACCTCAATAGAAATACATCCATTGTCATTAGGATTTGGGCAGCCTCGACAGATTCGTGGACGTCCAATGATTGCTGATGAAAAGCTTGGCAAGAAGATAATCAACGATTTGACAGAATTATCTGAGCCATTTGGAACAAAAGTGGTTTGGAAAGATGGTGTTGGAGTGGTAAGGTTAGAATAACCAATATGTAGGATGCTTAATGCGATCTTAGGAATAAAGTTCTTAGTATTGAGAACTTTCCTCTTGTCGAAAGTGCCTGTACGCCTTCCAATGGGCTTTCGACGAATGAATTGCACATATCATCCCTGTTTGGCTAATTGCATGTTCAAGAATGATGTCATATCTCTTAATAAGTTTTATGAAAAGGCCTATTAATAAAATAGCGCGATTAATGATTTCTTTTTTGTTCATCTCTGCGGTGACTATGTCTTGCAGTGATGATCATGAAGAGATTTTTGATAACGCTGAAATTCAAATGGAACTAGAGTCAGACGATGAAGACGAGCAAAAGAAAAAGCCTGGTCAGACTCAGACTGTATCTCAAAACTCACTTTATTTCTCTCCTATTAACAAAACCTATCAAACACCATCTATGTCATGAATAAATTCACTAAACAATTAAGGCGATTGATTGGTGCTTCATGTATCACATTAATTATAGCTTCTTGTGCTCAAGAGGTAGATATGGAAATAGTAGATCCAGCAGTTAAATCCACATTTGAGACTGAATTAGCAGAATCTCTTGAATTGATGGAAGATAATTCCACATTAGCGATCGAAAAGTTGGACAAAATAATTGCGGACGCAGAAAAGATTAATTCGAAATACTATGCAGGAAAAGCTAAATGGTATAAGGCCTATATCTATGATGATATTGTAGAGGATGTATCGTTAGCTTACCAAAACTATAATGAAGCTTTAAAAGATGTACTTCAAACGGATGATGCCTTGTTGTCCATGAATATTTATAATAATCTAGGTATTCTTTATAGATTTTATGGCCAGTATGATGCTGCTATTAGCAATTATGAAGCAGCATTGAAACTGAAAGACAGATTGCCGGTCAAAGAATTGCCCGATGTTTATTATAACTATGGAGTAGCTCTTAAACTAAAAGGAGATAGTGTCTCATTTTTTAAGGCAGAAGAGGCATTTACTACCTCCTTGAAATACGCCGAGGAAGTTGAAGCTCACAAGAATATTGCAATTGTTCACAATCAAATAGGATTGATGTATAAGACAGTTGGAAATTATGAGATGGCTAGGATCGCGTACAACCATACCATCAGAAAATACATTAACAATCCTGATTTGCAGGAACGAGTTGGCAAGGCATACCACGGAATTGGTGTCAGTTACATGGAAGAAGGTAACGCGGATGCCGCAATAGATGCCTTCAAAAAGGCGCTTGAGTATAAAAATAGAAGTGGCTCAATCTTCATTACCAAATACGATTTAGGTACTATTCTGCAAAGAGTTGGACGGACTGACGAGGCAATTGCTATGTGGGAAGAAGCACTTCAAGAGAAACATAATAAGAATAGTATTGAACAAGTCCAGATATATTCCGACCTCACATCAGCCTTAAAAGTTAATAATCAATATAAAAAAGCATTAGGGTATTACGAAACATACAATTCCAGTATTCAGAATATTCTGGAGGAAGGTGAGAAGTATAAATCGGAGAGTGATCAGGTACTGTTTGCCAATGTCATCAATGAGTATGATGAATTTAACAAGCCTGTCCCTTTCTTTTCAAGACCTGTTGTTATGATTTTGATGACCCTATTAGCTACTGCATTGGTGTATGTAATCATACTACTATATTATAGGTCGAGATCAAGAAGAGAGGTATCGGATGCGGTTTCCAGAATTCAGACCAAATTCATGGATATCAAAGTTGATTAGGATTATCTCCACCAATGATCTCAGACAAGTGGTCCTGCATGATATAGAATTCGGTTAACTTTTTGTTAAACGCCAGGAAGATAGCTTTCAGGTCTCCAAACAATTTAGAGCGATCAATATCATTTAATTCGTCCGTTTCGAGTCTTTTTAGCTTGTCACCGAAAAGTGTAGTAAACCTGTCAAGATCGTTACGCTTTATTTGATATTCAGTAGAAACTTCATTGAGTAAGCTCTCCAGCTTAGCCTCCGTGTTAAATTCCATTTTAAACTCTTCAAAGTTGGATTCGGTAAGTTCCTTAGTGATAAATAGATGAAGGTTGATTTTGAATTCTGAGGCGATCTTTCGTAAAACTTCAGGCTTTGGAATCACATTGTGTTCATACTTGTTGATGTTGTGCGTAGGTACTTCGATAATTTCACCAAACTCACTCTGACTCTTAATATTCCTCAGCTTTCTAAGCGTACGTATGTTTTTGTTGATAAGGTCCAATTAGGATGATTTTGACTTAATATTAATATTTCTGAGAATATTTTTCTCAAATAAATATAAGAAAAATATTCTATGTTGCTATTAATCAGATAGTTAAGATTACATTAGAAAACGAAAAAATTAATTCCTTTGATTTTTGAAAACACTATTTTATTTGTAATGCTTCACAACGATGAAGCTGGCAAATTATAACTAACCTTACACATTAGTTAATCATTAGGGACCAGCTAGGAAATGCATCACAAACGAGTGGTGCATTTTTTTGTGTCATTGGTTTTCATAAACAGCCAAATCTCATCATCTTAATAAACTTATAATTGACAAGAATTTTTTTCTTGCATTTAACAAATAGATAGTTCATATATTACTGAATATCAGTGAGTTATTAATTTATCATTAAGTGTTAGTTTCTTTTGGCTGATAATTTTTGAATTTGGCTTTATTTGTTCCGAACCAAACAACTAAGCGAAAATGGATATCAGTATAAAAACTTCTCACTCACCAAGATATTTAAGCGTCAGACACAGGGTAGGTATAATGCACTTCAACTATGAGCGATCTTTCGTGAAGTTGCTACTTGCGATTAACTTGATAACAGGTTTTTTAACCTATATTCTTTACATGAGGATTTTTTAGGAAAGATTAGATGATGTCGGAAGTTTAACAGTAAAAGTTGTTCCTTCAGCTTCTTTACTATCCACCTGAATTTCACCTTTATTTAGCTGAACGAAATCATAAACCAACTGTAACCCCAAACCCAATCCAGATTCGCCTGAAGTTCCTTTGGTGGTTATTTTTTCATCGAGTGTAAATAGCTTATCTAATTTGTTACGAGGAATGCCAACACCATCATCAACAAATCGCAATATTCCATAGTTGGTTGAGCCATCTTTTTCAGCTTGAACCTTGACGTTACCGCCAACGGGAGTGAATTTAATAGCATTGTTGAGCAAATTTCGAACAATAGTAGAAGCGGTGTTTTCGTCAACGAAAAGTGTGAAATCTTTTTCAACTTGAATATCAACTGCGATATTCTTGGCAGATGCCATATCTCCAAACATTTCAGAGGCTTCATCTAAAAGGTTTTTGACGCTCAAATTTTCCGGTTCATATGGAAAGTGACCTCTCTGCTGAAGTGCCCATTGAAGTAGATTATCAAGAAGTTTAACAAGACGATTAGCTGATGTTTCCATTTTATCAATCATGTCCTTCATTTCATCCGGATTGTTGTCTTCAATGGAATATCTAGTGACACTAATGAGTCCACTTATATTATTAACCGGACCCCTGAGGTCGTGTGAGATAATAGAGAAAAACTTGTCTTTGGTATTGTTGAGCGCAATCAGTGCCTCTTTTTGTTCTTCTAGTTGTTTGTTGAGTTTGATTTTCGTTTTCAGGAAAGAGTAAATCACAACGGCTAGACAAAGAACAATAACCAGTATTACACCACCAGTAACGATGATGATTTGATTGCTACGTTTTTGCTCAAGTAACAGGTCTACTTCGGCTTGCTTTTGACCTACTTCAAATTCAGTTCTTAGATCAGCAATTCGCTGTGTCGTTTCCAGGTTAGAAATACTGTCCTTATTTGCCTGGTATTTTGTCTGATATTCGAGTGCTTTCTTATAGTCTCCGATTTTTTCATAGTGCATGAAAAGGATATAGGAGGCATCACGAACTTGTTCCTTTAGACCTTCTTCTTCAGCAATGGTAAGTCCTTTGGTGGTGTGAAAGATGGCTTCCTTTGTATTTTCTTCTTCCCAATAAATGTTTCCTAACTGGTTGTAGTAATCGGCCATTCCAAACTGATCGCCTAGCGGCTCGAGCATGGCTAATGCTTCATTTAAGTCAGTCTTAGCTCTATCTGAATCACCCTTTTTCCAATTCACAAGCGCTCTATTTCCGATGATGTAAGCAATACCGAGAGTCATCTCAATTTCTTGCAAAATGGGTTCTGATTCATTGTAGTAATTCATTGCAGAATCATACTTCCCCATTAGATAATAGTCGTATCCAATGTTTAGAAGGGTAAGCGCAAGTCGTTGCCTTTTTCCTGTTGTTCTAAGAACTTCAATGGTTTTTGAACCATAAAGAAGGGCATTATCCGAATCTCCATTTTGAGTATAGCACGTCGAGATCTCTTGATAGATATCGACTAGAAGAACTTTGTAGTCTTCGTCCTCACTAGCTCTGTTTGCACTTTCAAAAAGGAACTCAAGAGCAGTTGCAAGATTACCCATCAGTCGGTAGGCAACACCAATTCTAAGATTGGCCTTGATAACGAACTCTATGTTATCCGATTCTTTAGCTAAGTCCAGTAATGTGTTCCCGTACTTCAGTTCTTCTTCAGGAGAGCTTGAATAAACAGAAAGGTTATAATACGCTGCAAGCTTTTGAGATTCAGTTAGTTGCCCACGATCAAGTAGATTTTGGATACTATCAACCTTTGCCTGGTTTTGGGTATAACCTGCAAAGAAGAAAAGAACAAAACAAATAGTTAGGTGAGATCTATACGTTTTGAGCATGCACGATTCTTATTAATCCTGAATCTTGATTTTTGGATCTAGTCTGATTGGAGGGCCGTTGTTTCCTTTGAATTGATATATAATGTCATACTTGAGAAATCTATCATCATCTTCATCGTCATCATCGTCGCTTTCTTCTTCCTCAATTTCGATAACCCATAATTTATTGGAAAAAACCTCTGAAGGTGAATCCATTAGTTTCCTTTGGGATTCCTCGTCAAATTCTATTCCATCTAAATCAGAAACTCCGCCACCGGAAAACCAGAAAACATAGTCGCCAGATTCTACAGTTGCTGTCACTGATTCTTCATTCAATTCAGTGTACCCGAAGTTATCATCAGTGTTTGACAGAAATAGCAGTTTTCCATTCTGGTATTTCAATACAGTAATAGAAGCTTCGGCATTACCTCTCCCTTTAGTCACGGAAAGATATTCTTCAACCAGCTTGGTAGCAGCGATCATATCTCGATCTACTAGTTCCAAATCTTCTTCCAATGTATTGTCATGACAAGAGATTGAGATAAATATTACAGAAGCAAAAAGTAGGAGTTGTCGTGTGAGTGGTTGGTAATTAATCATGGTTTTATTTATCAAATGATAATTATTCAAATGTATATCAAATGATAAGAAATTTTGGACAGAAAGGTTGGTTTTAGCCTAAATCGGTCGTTTAATCGGTGAATGTATCTTGGCGATAGTTAGAAGTTCATCAATCACTTCTTTGCATCTCGCTTAAATGCCAACTTACTTTCCGATGATTCGCTATCATCATAATAGTAGCCCTTGTAATCAAACCCTTTGAGGTCTTGCGGATCGCTGATGGCGTTTTCAATGATGTATCGAGACATTAGTCCTCTTGCCTTTTTAGCGTAGAAGGAAACAATCTTGTAGTTGTCGTTTTTTAAGTCCTTAAACTCCACGTCAATAACACGTGCTGGAATATTTTTCTTGTCAATGGATTTGAAATACTCATTCGAAGCAAGATTGACGATGATGTCATCACCTTGATCTTTTAGATCAGACAGTAGAAGATCCAATATCGTATTGTCCCAGTATTGATACAATGTTTTGTAGTCATCGAAAGCCAGTTTAGTTCCCATTTCCAATCGATAGGGCTGGATCAAATCGAGCGGTCGAAGTAGACCGTACAAACCTGATAGAATTCGTAAATGCTTTTGGGCGAAATCCAATTTTTCTTCATCGAATGTTTGTGCTTGAAGCCCTTGATAAACATCCCCATTAAATGCAAAAACAGAGGGTTGTGAGTTCTCAGATGTATGTTCAACTTCAAACTGCTTGTATCTATGAACGTTGAGGCCTGCCAATTGACGACTTATACTCATGAGGTCTTTGACATCATCAACTGATCTTTTTCTCATTACATCAATGAGCTCATTCGTACATTCCAAGAGACGCGGTTGAGTGGTAGGAATGTCATACTTGGTTTTGAAATCTAAATTCTTGGCTGGGGATACTACTGCTATCATGGTTCAAATCTAAATTGACTTGAACATTTCTTCAATCTGCTTTTGGATTAATTGTGTATAATTTTTGTAAGGTCTTCCTCAATGAGCTTTATTAGGATTTTTGATAAATGGATTGCTTATTTTAGAAAAGTAACTAGCACACAACTCTAGTCAATATCATTGAATGGAATCAAACGACGTTCTGCCCTTATTCATTATTTTCAGTATTGCCTGGCTTGTACCACTGGTTTTATCATGGCTGGAAATTGGGAAATTGCCAGCTGTTATAGCCGAAATCATCATGGGGGTAATGGTTGGTCCGTATGTGTTGGGATGGGTGGAAACAACGGAATACCTCGACTTCCTTGGTCAAATGGGATTTCTTTTTTTGATTTTTCTGGCCGGACTTGAAATCGATGTAAATAAGATCATTTCCTCTCTTCCAAGAGGTCGACTCAAGTTCATTGACATGATAAGTAACTCTTTCCTACTAGCTGTTTTCATTTACTTCGGGTCGTTGGTCCTTTCATTTCCATTTGCTTTCCTGCTAAGCTTTTCAATGGATATCGATGTTATCTATTTCACACTGTTATTGCCAACGGTGGCTTTAAGTATCATCGTTCCCATTTTAAAAGCAGATGGTGAGCTTACAAGAAAATACGGGCAGGTATTACTGATGGAAGGTGCTATCGCAACCATCATGAGTATTATTCTTATTTCGGTTTACGCAGGATATCTAAGAAATGGGCTTGAAGTGGAACTACTGTTATTCACGGTGATTTTTGCAGTTTTTGCAGTCACCTATATTGTTGGAAAACGGTTAATAAAAGTCCAAACTTTTCAGAAGCTACTATACAGATTGGAACATGCTGCTAGTCAGATCAGAGTCAGAGGAACGGTTGCCTTACTTCTGCTGTTTGTCATCATTGCCATCTTAATCGGTACGGAGCCTGTAATGGGAGCTTTCTTTTGCGGAACACTTCTAAGCTTCTTTGTAAGTAAAGAGCGCTCTGCTCTGGTTTTCAAGCTTGATGGAATGAGTTATGGATTCTTCATCCCGATTTTCTTCATCACAGTAGGAGTTAATCTTGACCTTTCTGCATTAACTCACTTTGGTGAATCTATTCCCTTTATACTGACCTTGACTGTTGGATTCTTTCTCACACAAGTGATTCCCGCGATTGTAATGGCTAAGGTCTTTGGGCTGAAAAAAGCATTAGCAGGAGGGATTTTGTTAACAGCTAGATTGGGTTTGACTATCGCTACAGCGCAGATTGGACTTTCATTAGGGATCATAGGCACTGCTGAGAACGCTGGGATTGTAACCGCATCTATTCTTGCTAGCTTGCTTTCTCCGCTCATTTATAAAGCCATTAGCGGTGAGGGAGAGTTGATTCACTACGTCTATATTCTAGGTGGGAGTAGGGCGAGTTTGTATCTGTCTGAGCGCTTTAAAATGCATGGCATTTCTTTCATCACCTTGATAGATCAAAAAGACATTATACCAGATTTCGAGAAAAAATCTGTACCGTTTCAATTTGTAGAAGAATTGAACACCAACTCATTGGATAACTTAGATATCCATACGACCGACCAGGTTATTGTATTAACAAGTTCAAATACTCATAATCAGGAACTCACAAAATACGTCACTCAAGACTTGAATCATGAGAAAGTCATTACTCAAAAAGATCTTACACTTAAAGATGAAATAGATCCAAAAGCTACACTCAAAATCGTTGATCAGGATGAAGTAATCGCACATTACATTGAGGATATGATCATGCGCCCTGATGCGGTTAGCTCCTTATCAGAAAGCTTTGGGATCTATCGAGTAGAAGAAATTAAAATCATCAATAAAGAAATAGACCGTAAGTTGGTAAAAGATGTGGCGTTTCCGCCTTCTGGCTCGTTAGTCATTCAGCGTAGAGGAGACGAAATGTTCATTCCCCACGGAGACACACATTTGCTTCTTGGCGATATTGTAACCGTTATTGGTAATACTTCCGCCTTAGCAGAATTTCGTCGAGTGTTAGAAGGAGATTAAATCAATCCAATTTCAAGTGATGAATATGCTCATCGATCAAGTCGATTCGCTGGGTAATTGTTATCACATACTTTGATAACTCTTTTTCCAATTTCTCAATCTCTTTGTAATACTTGGATCCCTTGTTCTTGTAGTTTTCTTCAATCTCTGTATATCCATCACACTCCTTCTGAAGAAATTCCTTGAAACTCTTTGTGGTATAGTCTGCTTCCACAGTAATAATATCTTTCAATGTAGCCTCAGCTTCCTTGTCCTTACTATCGGCGTATTTCCGAGTCACAATTCCATACAGGAGTGTATCGTAATGATGGATCTCGTCGAGTAACTCTGTTGTGTTGGTTCGATAAACTTCTGCTGTGCAGTAATATCTTAATCCTGTGTATTTCTGTAATGTTTCGGCCTGCTTATCCCATTTCATCGTTAAATCGTCGACGATAGCAACAATGTTTTCATCTTGAGCGTGAACAGCAACTGAACAGAATATGAGTAGAATGATGGCTAGGTTTTTCATAGGTGAAAATTTTGAATAAAAATATCTCAAAATTTTCTCTAAATCATACATATATCGATGAGCGAGAGGTTTGGAAGGTTCAATACTATTTATTCTTGACAAAAAGTATTCTTTTATAACATTAAACCAACAATTGTAGGGTTTTTGCTTTCTTTCATTGTAATAATCACAACCAATCTGATCTTACTTAAGTGACTCGCAAGTTATTTTTCGGCCTTTTTATTATTTGGGTAAATCTAAGTTTTGCGCAAAATTTCACTCTTTCCGGAAAAGTGATCGATGAAAATGGAGATCCTTTACCATTTGCCAATATCTATTTGGAAAATACCTCTATAGGAACTTATAGTGATATAAACGGAGAATATCAGATTTCCTTAGAAACTGAAGGCACCTATCAAATCATATGTTCGATTATCGGATTCATCCCTGAGAGTTCTATTATAAGGGTCTCAGAAAGTAATTCTCAGTCAATTAAGAATTTTAACTTGAAACCAGACATCAAGGCTTTAGAAACGGTGGTTGTAGATGCCAAGCGCGATAAACAATGGAAGAGAAATTATCAAAGATTTGCAAAGAGCTTTTTAGGTACTGATGAATACAATTTCCACACCAAGTGCACCATTGACAACTCCTATGTACTAGAATTCGAAAGCGCTGCTGGGAATCTTACTGCAACAACGAATGAACCCTTGGTGATAAAAAATACTGCCTTAGGTTATACCATCATTTATGACTTATCGAGTTTTTCGCTGAACAAATTAACAGGTGCAGTAACATACACCGGCTATGCTTTTTTCGAGGAAATGAATCCGCCAAGTGTGGAAAAAGCCAAGGCTTGGGAAGAAAACAGAAAAAGATCGTACCTGGGCTCTAAAATGCATTTTTTAAGAGCATTATCCTCTAATCAAATAGATGAAGAAGGGTTTGAGTTATATAACGAACGAGTGCCTTTTGAAAAGCTGTCAGCCATACGATCAAGTACTGACAGGAAGGTCAAATCAGAAACAATTGCACAGAGAAAAGACGATGCTACTTCTTTCTTATCATTTCCGGGTTTTATACGTGTGGAATACCGAAACAAACAAAAGGAAATCCACTATGAAAACTATCGACACCTCATAAATGAGACTTCCTGGATGCAACTTCGGATGCAAAATACTCCACTAGATCATCAGGGATTCTTGATCCGCCCAATGGATGTTTGGTTTTATGAAGAGATGGGACTAGAAGGCATATCTAGGCAGTTGCCCACTAATTATAATCCTGGTGACGAAATAACGATCGTTGACACAAAAAAGGTTTTTACGGAAAACCTCAATGTCTACGATAGCTTATATCAAAGAGAATACGTTTTTTTAGATTTTGACGAAAACGCCGAACTGGTCCCTGGTGGGAGTGTTGACTTTGATGCTTATTTATTCTCTGGAAAATTCTTTGAACTTGGTTCGAAAAGTCGAGTCCTTTATGTTGAATTGATTGGACCTGAATGCGAACTTGTCAGCAAAGCTAAAATCGACATAACAGGTGGAAAATCGAGTGGAAGTCTGAGTATTCCAGCGACATTGTATTCAGGAATATATGAGTTTCGCGCATTCACTCAATGGATGAAAAATTTCGACTCTGAAGGATTTTTCTCCCGAAAACAATATCTATCCAGTAAGCCACGACAATTAGAAGCGAACACAGTGAAGTTTTATCCTGAGTATGGCAGCATCATTACCGGTGCTAAGAATACTTTTCAAGTAAGAACATTCAACGAAATTGATCAACCAGTAACCTCCTACATCAGAGTTTTTAACAGCAAACACGATTTAATTCTCGATTTTTCTACAGACTCACTTGGCTTTCACGAAATGGTGGATTTTAAGCCAAAAGATGAATCGTATTATGCATTGATCGACGGTTCTAAAAGAAAGTGGGAGCTCCCGATTTCTAATTCTCAGGTTCTTGATCTAAGTATTGATGAAATACCAACCGGGTACAATGTCCAGTTAACCAACCTGGGTTCATACTCGGAATTTACTTTGACTGTCGAGTCTTACGAGTTGATATCCTCGTTGGGGCGGACAGTCATTGATAGAAAGGATCAATTTACTTTCTTCGTCGAAAAGGATAAACTAAGACATGGAATAAACGACTTCTGTGTATTGGATGAAAAATATGATGTCATTAAGCAAAAACGTGTTTTTCATCGAGCTAAATCGCCTGAAGGTTATTCTCCGGAATTCTTGGCATTAAATGAATCAATACAAGATTACTTTTTGGGTGATGCGCAGCTATATCCTGTGCAAAATGAAGTTAGAAAACCATTGAACTATTCGGACATATTTAATACTAGGTTCGGAAGGCCAGAGTTTTCATATGAACAAGGGTTTTCATTAAGCGGCAGGTTAGACCCACCACCAAAAAAGAATGAAGAGCAAACAACAATTCAGTTGTTGATAAAGAGCAATCCTGCTCAAGTCGTTTTGGCTGATGTAGCTACTGACGGATCATTTCATTTTGACGATGTTCTTTTCAATGATACTACTGATCTTATTTTGAACTACGGCGGGAAAAAAGCTTCTGAATTTCAAGTTGAACTTGACACCACTAAGTATTTCTTTGACCCAACGTCAACAGATAGGTGTAGTAAAAAAAGCAGTAATGTTGAATTCATTTCTTCAGACTTTAGCGATATCTCTGGGATAGAAGGAGCCATAAAACTTAATACAGTGGAAATAACTTCCAAGAGAGTCACTGAAGAAACGGAGGAAAAGTCAGAAGTCTATTATGGAGAACCTAATTTCGCTTTTGATCTCGATAAGAATGAATCAGAACGCGATTTGATGATAGCAGGTATTTTAGAATATCTCTTAGGTAGAGTTCCTGGTAGTCGTGTTGAGAGAGATCTCAACGGATTGCCACAAGGGTTTATCATGGGAGGTATCATTTCATTCCAATCTGGATCTTCGGCCATGTTTTTGTTTGATGGAATTCAAATTTCTGCACGGGACTTCAACCTAATCGACCCTGACGCAATTGGCAAGATCGAGGTTTTTGATGGACCTTCTGCCGCAATATTTGGCGCAAGGGGAGCGGCGGGAGTTGTAGTCGCTTATTCGAGAAAAGGGGGTAGTACAAGAGTTGAGGCAAAAGTGAAGACTTTCAATCTTCCTGGAGGATTTGATGTTGTTGAGTTGGAAGGAGGTAATTGAGCATATTATTGTGTTCATGAAGACCGATGTATTGTACACGATTCAAGAGCTATTCATTAAATCAAGTCTTAGTAATCATCTACTCTATCGAGATATCTCAATAGACCTGTATAATCACCAATTCTATCCAGGTAGGTTATTTTCCCTTCCTCGTTAAAATCGAACGAGTAATAAACTAACAGATTTGCAGTTCGTTCCTCTGTAGAGTCGGAAGCTGTCTTAGTGATTTCCCAGGTAGAATAAAACCTGACAGAACCATCAATTTCCCTCGTTATTGGATTAGCACCTGGCAATAGCGTCAAGTCGTTTAAGAGTCGAAACTCATATTGCTCTAATGCCAATCTATCCTCCTCAATCATTTCTTCGAGAGTGACAGAATCCCGAACGAGACTGAAATTGGTTGGAAAATGATAATAACCGTCAACAAAATCAGAATACTCAGGAGTTTCGTTCTGCCAGTTTTCAATGTATTGAAGAACTGTCTCCGAATTTCTCTCAAATGCTTCTAAGGTTGGATCAGATTCCTGGTCCGACGGTTGTTGTTGACATGCGATAACTATGACGAGCATTAAGAAGATTAGGGTCGAATTTTTCATCTAATCGATTTCTATACAAAAATGATTTTTGAAAGTCTCGACAATATGCAGATTCTATTAGTAACAGGATGACTGTTTAATTAATTGGGAACAGAAGTTGGCCAGGCATTTGAATCTCTCGTTAATACAATCAGTTAGTTTTGTATTCGACCGGTAAGATTAGATTTTGACTTGACCAATTTATTATCGATAATTTCTATAGCGCTTGCATTTCATGGCGCTTCTCTTGCAATCCTTATCATTCTAACAAAAGGAGCGAATAGGTTGACGTTGATTTATTCGAGTCTTCTAATTGTCTTGTCAATAATTTTTGTTGAATACTTCATTTCCTATAGCGGTCTTGAAAAGATCATACCGCATCTGATTGCGGTCAAGATACCGCTTCTAATGTTGGTTGGACCTCTATATTTTCTTTGGATTTTTTACCGGTTAGGAGGAGAGGCCAAAATCTCGGACGCGCTTCACGCTGTTCCTTTTCTAATTATTGTCCTATTCTTAGCTCCGTTCTACATCTTATCAGCCGAGGAAAAAATCAGCATATCATCTTCTGAAAATGGATTTTTGATTAGGAATTTTTACCTGATTAGTACCTTTCTGCATTTACTTTTTTACATCACTTATACAAAACATTACAGGGGGTTGAATCAAAACCATAAGCTCAAAGAAAAAAATCTCCTTGATCAACTTCATATTGGGTTTTCACTATTACTGCTATTATTCGGTGGAGCAATCGTCTACTCAATGATAGGAAATTCGGAACTTGGTTTAAGTCGCTTTTTCTTCGTTTTCGGCCTGGGGATAGGTATCAATGCGCTGGCTTATTTCCTATTAAAAAGCCCAAACAACTTTGTCATAAAACGACAGATCAACGATCAGGAATTAAATATGCTAGCTACAAGAGTTCGCAAATACCTAGAGTCAGAGAAACCTTATTTAAGTAAAGGCTTTAGTAAAGCAGAGCTTTCAGAAGCT
Organism: Cyclobacteriaceae bacterium; assembly: GCA_028284125.1. Taxonomy (GTDB): domain Bacteria; phylum Bacteroidota; class Bacteroidia; order Cytophagales; family Cyclobacteriaceae; genus Ekhidna. Next base: position 259,587 of record JANQSI010000009.1, on the reverse strand, counting down.
TTGAATTCCAATGAAAATTACATTTCTAAAGCGTTTAATGAAGTTCTTAAGCAAAGTTTCACTTCATATATCAATGAGCTTAGAATAGAAGAAGCTAAACGTCTCCTTTTAAACAATAATGAAAAAATATACGCTGTTGCACTGGATTCCGGTTTTGCCAGTAAAAACAGTTTCAATCGTGTGTTCAAACAGCATACTATGTATACACCTGCCGAATACAGAAACCTTCACAAGGAGTAAGTCACAATTCGTGAATTGAACCTGTTTAGAACTCCACTAGCCGTAAACAGCGCCAAACCTAAATGGCAATGTTTGCAACTTACTTCAGATTTTTCTTACGCTTAATTAGTAACAACATCTATTACTATGTGTTGACATGGATTGGTCTAGTCACAGCGATAGCAACTTCCACTTACATTTTTGGTTACACAAGATTTGAAAACAGTTTTGATAAACTGCATTTTAGGTCAGATGATTTGTACCGAGTCCATTTCACAATACACAAAGATGGAACGCTTGAATCTGTTAATGCAAACAGCACCCCGTTAATAGGGCCTTTGCTTTTCAATGAACTAGAAGGAGTTGAAGATTTTTCCCGACTATATCCAAGATCCGGAAGCACGGTTCAAGTATTCAATGAAAACGAAGAAATACTGATTTATCCGGAAGACAAAATCTATCATGCGGACTCCAGTTTTTTCAGAATGTTTAACTACCCGCTTTTGTCCGGCAATAAAAATGAAATTTTACAAGAACCATTTCGGGCCCTGCTGAGCAGAAGTTTTGCGATCAAAACCTTTGGCTCCATACAATCGGCTATTGGTAAGACATTTAAGCTGAGCGAAGAAGAGACGTATACAATTGAGGGGATTTTTGAGGATTTACCAATGAATACCCACTTGGAGTTTGAGGTTTTGTTGTCTTTCTCAACATTGGAAATTCTAGATTGGACACGCGAAAGTATTAGAACGGACTGGGGGTGGTACAGTCACTACAACTTCATACTTCTCAATGAAAGTAGAAGTACAGAATCGATCAATGAGGAGATCCTAACCATAACTAAACCGCATACCAAAACCATCGACGAGCGTATCAATGGTAGTCTTACCTATTCAATATTTCCAGTTAAAGACATCTATCTGGAGTCCGATCTTTTTGGTGAAATGGATCGAAAGGGGAATGGTTTCATCGTTCGCTTTATGGGCATTATTGCTGTTCTCATTTTAGTACTGGTAACCATTAACTACTTAGGTATGACAGCATCCATTAGTCTTAACAGGATTAAGGAAACAGGATTACGAAAGGTGCTTGGCAGTGATAGGAAAAACCTGCTTATGAGTTTTATTTTAGAATCATTTCTTCATTTGACGTTTACATTTCTTTTGGCGATTTGTTTGTTGCTGGTTATTTGGAATCATCTTCCCGTGGTAACTGGTAAAGTCATTCCGATTTCAATTCTTATCACTTTTGATTTTGCAATCATTGCTATTCTTTCTATCACGCTGTTAAGTCTTCTATGTGGGATCTATCACTATCTCTTAGTTACCAAGCTAAACCTAGTTTCAGCTCTCAAGGGCGCAGATTCACCTGGAAAGTCATCCTATTTGTTCAGGAAGAGTATCTTATTTATCCAATATCTTTCGGGAGTAAGTCTGTTGATCTTGACCATGGTTGTTTATCAACAAGTCAATCTACTAACTGAGACGGATCCTGGTTTTGATCATAAAAATACACTTGCAATAAAACTAAGAAGGACTCGTGGTGATGACCAGTACTTCCGTAAAATTGATAACTTCTCAAAGGCATTAACCAACATCAGTGGGATTCAACAAGTGGCGCTTTCTTCCCATATTCCATCAGAAGAAATTAGCTGGACAAGTGGTGGAAAAATCGTTGGACAATCTACGACTGTCAAATTTCACTTTTATGCAATTAACGAGCGTTTCGTGAATCTCTATGATATGGAAATCATTGCTGGATCTGGCTACTCAGAAAACATTCCAAGAAATCAGCGATCAATCATCATCAACGAACGCGGAGCTCGTTTATTGGGCTTTGAAAATTCATCAGATGCTGTCAGTAAGACTTTTCTTCATGGAGGAAGAACAGAAGATCCCTATATCATCATCGGAGTAGTGAAGGATCATTACCAGCGTGGACATAAATACCAAGTCGACCCGATGGTCTTCCACTATCTTCCCGATCATTCCATTTACACAGGTTCCACTTACGCATCTTTAAAGATGGATACCTCTGTGCCACTTACTCAATTGCTCGATAGACTTAAAGAGCTCTGGAGTACTCATTTTGGAGGGTTAGCAATTGAATTTAGTGACGTAGATCAGAAGTATCTTGAACAGTACAAAGATGATCAAAGAGCATCAGAGCTACTTACTTTTTTCACAGTGATAGCAATCATGGTTGCAATTTTCGGATTGATTGGAATTATAGCATTTACAACAAAACAACGAGTCAAGGAAATTGGAATTCGTAAGGTACTTGGTGCCAGCTTGAATCAGATCCTGTTTCATTTAAGTAAATCATATCTTTTCATTATGTGCCTAGCGATACTTTTTGCCTGGTTCATTTCCTACTTTATATTGGAAACCTGGCTTCAACAGTATCCGCAAAGGGTCGGTATCGATTATATGATTTTTCTTCTTGCGGCTATACTGATTCTATTTATTTCAATTGGCATAATCATCTTTCAGTCTTTGAAGTCTGGAATGAAGAATCCGACTGAAGCATTACGTGCCGATTGAGGTCTCGTATTTTCAATAAGTTCAGCTTATGCACCTAAGCCAAAGGCTACACAAGTTCTCTTTATTGAAAAGTTTATCGCCAGTCCTGATTTTTTGTGACTATTAATATTATCGTAAACTAGTTTCGGCAGAACTGTTTCTATATTAGCATAATGGACTACATAACTCACATTAAAAACATTAGAATCTTACTCGTAGCATGTCTGAGTATTGGCTTCATTTCAAACCTGTCAGCTCAACACCGCGCATACAAAGTACCTCAGTTTGCAAAAGATTGGAGTAAACCAGGAGAGCATCCTGATCATATCATCCTCAACTACGGACAAGATCCTGCTACAACTGCTAGCGTTACCTGGAGAACATCTTCAGAAATAAAGGTTGGATTTGCAGAAATAGCTATAGCCACTGCCGCGCCGAAATTTTGGAGAAACGCAACGACTTTAGAAGCGAAGACTGAGACATTGGAAGCTTCGAACGTGAAAGACGCAAATATTATTTCCAATTACCATTCGGTAACATTTAACGACCTGCAGCCAGAGACTTTATACGCCTATAGAGTTGGAGATGGAAAAGTATGGAGTGAATGGATTCAATTCAAAACGGCCTCAGATAAGGAAGCACCGTTTTCGTTTTTATATGTAGGAGATGCCCAAAATTATATCCTAGAATTGTGGTCAAGGTTAATAAGAGAAGGCTATAGGAAGGGACCTGATGCCAACTTCATTATCCATGCTGGAGATATGATAAATCATGCGCACAGCGAACGTCAATGGCATGAATGGTACACGGCAGGCGGATGGATCCATAGGATGCTGCCATCGATTTTAGTGCCTGGCAATCATGAATATGGTCCGGTTTCTGTAGGAGATAAAGAAAGACAGTTATCCGTTCAGTGGGGACCGCAATTTACCCTTCCGGAAAATGGCGTTGAAGGCTTAGAAGAAACAAATTATTACATCGATCATCAAGGTATGCGCATCATTGCTTTGAATAGCTTAAGAAAGCTTGAAGAGCAGACAGAGTGGCTGGAAAAAGTGCTGGCCGACAATCCCAATAAATGGACGGTTGTGACTTACCATCACCCGTTGTTTTCTGCCTCTGCGGGTAGAAGTAATGAGAAATTAAGAAGCCTATGGAGGCCTTTGTTTGATAAATACAAAGTTGACTTATCACTTCAGGGACATGATCATAGCTACGCACGTGGTAGGGTCGAACCATTTTTAGCAGAAGGGGAAGAAAATGTTTTGGATGGCTTAAACACAAGAGATTATACAGGCACTGTTTACGTGGTTTCCGTGAGTGGCGGTAAAATGTACTCGTTGCGTCCAAATGCATGGGAAGGTTGGAATGCAGAACGTGACCGTGGAGCTGAAAACACCCAATTGGTTCAGCTCATCGAAGTAGATGGCGATAAACTTTCTTACCAATCCTTTACTGCAACAGGAGATCTTTACGACGCATTTGATTTAATTAAACAGTCTGATGGTAAGCCTAACAAATTCATAGAAAAAAGAGGTTACGCTGTTGAAGCGAGAAGGCACAACAACACTATTTCTTATCTGGATCAATTGCCACTTGATATTAAGTCGGATCTGGAGAAAAAGTATCGAGGTTACGAAATCCGTAGAGTTACTATGGTAGATAATGAGGAACTCAAAGGTTATTCTGTTCAACTTCGAGAAGGTGAGAAGAACCTAACTCTATCCGTTTCTGTTTCAGGAGAAATACTAAAAGAGGTTAAGGAATAAGCTAATAATCAAGGTCCTTAAAGCTGTAACAGTAATCAGTTCGCATAAACCAAATAGAACATGTCAGAAGAAAAGTTTTATCATGTAGGAGAGCTCAGCTCTGAGCAACCGGCTAAAACTCAATATGAATCTACCAAATTCGCCAAGGCCCGTCACCCAGAACCCTATCGTTTTGAAGTGAACCTGAGTGCTGAGGCCGGAAAAATGCAAAGCAAAACAGGTGTTGTTTCTGTTAACATTCCGGGATTTAGCCCGGTAAAACTGTACTGTGATGAGCAACCACCTGTAGGAGAAGATACAGCACCACCGCCGCTAGCATTTTTCTCAGCAGGAATTGGTTTTTGTCTGATGACTCATCTAACAGATATTCTTACGGCACGAAAGATTCAAGTAGACAGTCTGAAATTGGAACAACGCATCGTGTTCAGAACAAATCTTGGTCACATGCGCGAGCACGGATACATGACGAACGGAGGTTGTGATGTAGTCGAGACACACGTGATCATTGAAAGCCCTGAGCCAGAAGAAAACATAAAAGACCTGCTAAATGAAGCAGAAAATGGCTGCATGGCTCATTTCGCTCTTCGTAACCCAATTCCCTGGTCGACACGGCTGGTTTACAATGGAAAAGAAGCCATCAATCGTTCATCAGAAAAAAATGAATGATAGCTTGAGTAGCTTATGGCACACTCTCAAGCAGCCAGTTAAACTCTTTCCGAGCCAATTGATAGTCACGGTCATCCCAAAGTAAATCTACTTGCAAGGTGTCTTGGTTTTTGTAAATCCCATCCAATCGTAACCCTCGATTAGCTAGAGGTTCGTATGAGCCATTGAAGATTGAAACGGAATCATTTCCGAACCGCTTAATCCTTAATTGATCAGTTGCACTGTCCAGCGAATAATTAAAGAAGTACGACCTTCCATAACGTACACGAAACGTGGAATCCACTATCCCAATACTTCCTCTTGGACCATTATCAATAGCCAGGTCTTTCCAGTGTACATTAGAGTCACCGTTCGATGGAATAGTATCACCGTTCAGAATAAAATTAACTACTGAGTAATAACCACTTTCAAAAGGAGGTGGGGTTGAAGTGTTGCTTCTGGACACCGCAGAATTGTAATAATTGTAAAATGGATACAGAACAAAACACCCAATAAAAATGACTTTTAATACCAGTCTAGCGGGCTTAAACCAATGTTTGAACATTGGAACATCCCAGGAAGTATCCGGAGTGATAGACTTGTTCAAAAGGAAAAAATTAGCAACGCGTTTTATGTTATTCACGCTTATGAACATACAAGCAAACAGCAATTGAAAGGAGAAGATCTTTACTGGAATATCAAAGGTCATGTTAAGCAAAAACACATAGGAGAAAACACCAATTCCAAATAAGGCACCTAGAATAACTGTTCGCCTGTATAGCAACAGCGTGCCAACGAGCACTTCACTTAATCCGCTGAAGAACTGATAGGTATCGGAATATCCAACAAAATTCCAGGAGAACCGCATCGCGCTAAAATGTCCCAGATCCGTTGCATAGTAACTATTAGAAGGAGTTGGCATTTGCAAACCAAAGATTTTGATAATCCCATAGATGAAGGCAAAAAATATGATGTAGTATCTAACCACATTACGAATAGCCAGACTTCCTAATACGTATGATTTTCTTTTTCGATCCAGAACGGACCAAAACACACCACCTACTAAAGCAATGAATAGTTGAGCGTAGAACGTTGCCCAGCCCATGGAGGTGTCACCACTTCCTCTGGTGGGTACCAACTCATCTTTGATTTGATATATATAGTCATTAAACAGGTTTGTATATCCTTGTTCAAACCATGTGCTGAATGTTCCGAGAAAAGAAAACCATGCGAATGAGCTAAACCAGGACCAGATAGCAGTAGATAGGATAAAATAGATGACAAAAAATCGGAAAAGAACTAATTGATATTTTGGCCAATCAGATTGGTTGTGTTGTAAATCATTCATGTTCTAAAATTATACAACAAGCTTTGCACGTTAGGGCTTTCCTGGAAAGATATGAGTTGAACGGCACGGTACTAATTGTGAACTGTTCGAAAATACTTCATCTAATCACATGTTCCTTTTCAAAAAACATAAATCATACTGCTAATTGATGATTCTCATACTAGTTGCCTGACCGTCAGAATAGCTTCGTTAGGTCGGTAAAATTTAATCGTCCATGGATCAAAAAATTAGAGCTGCCACTGAACAGGCTACAAATCAATTAAGCAATGCACAAATTGGATTGAGCAAACCAGAAGAGGATGTCGTTCCCTACAGTGTTTGTAAGAGCGCATACAATGCCATCATTAATTATCTGAGTGTATTTCTGATGCGTAATGGAAGAGATATTCCTGAAGATGTAACTGTCCAGGAATTACTGACTCACTGTCGCGAAGTTGATCCAATTTTTGAGGAGTTACATCTGGCACCGTTTTATCATCCGACCCAAACAGAAGATGTATGGATGAACCTCGATACCGCTAATGATTTCGTAGCAATGGCTGTCAAAACCAGGGATATGGTAAGTGGTCATAGCAAAGCCTCCTAACTTATGAGCAAGAAAAAACCTACACCAAAGTATCCGGGAACTAGAGCTGCCATGGATGGCAATACTGCAGCTATCATGTGTGAGCGTGAATCATCCGACGCTGCAGGCGCCTATCCCATTACTCCGTCAACCCAGATGGGAGAGTTCTGGGCAGAAGAAGCTGCAAAAGGCCATTTGAACATTTCAGATCGGCCTTTGATTTTTATAGAACCTGAAGGAGAACATGCGGCAGCCGGTGTCACCGCTGGTCTTTCCATGACCGGACTAAGATCCGCCAATTTTTCATCAGGTCAGGGGATCGCTTATATGCATGAGTCACTCTATGCGGCAGTAGGCAAGCGACTGACTTACGTGCTCAACATTGGAGCAAGAGCCATGACCAAGTCAACGCTCAATGTGCACGCTGGTCATGATGATTACCATGCAATTGATGATACCGGTTTCTTCCAACTATTCGCCAAAAATGCACAGCATGTTGCGGACCTTAATATTATTGCGCACCGAATTGCAGAATTGGCATTAACTCCCGGCGTAATTGCCCAGGATGGCTTTTTGACCACTCACTTAATAGAAAGCCTAAGGGTCCCTGAACGAGCGCTGATCAAGGAATTTCTTGGTAGACCAGATGATATCATCGAAACACCTACACCAGCACAAAAATTAATTTACGGAGATAAAAGAAGAAGAATTCCTGAGTTATGGGACGTTGATAATCCAGTGATGGCAGGTATAGTCCAGAACCAGGACTCCTACATGCAAAGTGTAGCCGCTCAGCGGCCTTTCTTTTTTGACCACATTAAAGAGATTACGGATCAGGTTTTTGAGGAATATGGCAAGCTGACCGGTCGCAATTATCAACGTGTAATGACCTACAAAGCAGATGATGCAGATTACCTGATCCTCGGACAAGGAAGTGTCATTCCGAGTGCAGAAGTGGTAGTTGACTACCTGAGGAAAACACGAAAGATAAAGGTAGGAGTTGTTGATTTAGTGATGTTCCGGCCTTTCCCTGCAGACCTGTTGGCTAGGATTTTGAAAGGCAAGAAAGGTGTAGTTGTATTGGAACGGCTGGATCAGCCATTGGCAGAAGATCTACCCATTGCAAGAGAACTTCGGGCTGTTATTTCAAAATGCATGGAAAATGGACTCGACAAAAAGAATCCGCCATATCAAGATTTGATCAGCTATCAACCAAAAGATGCCCCACCCATTTACTCTGGTTCATTTGGAATGGGAAGTCGGGACTTGCAGGCAGAAGGAATTATTGGAGCTGTTGAAAACATGCTTCCCGATGGAAAACGCAAAAAACTATTTTATCTCTCCATTGATTTCATTCGTGAAAATCCTTTCACACCAAAACAACGCGCGCACCAGGAAAGTATAGAAGAAGCATATCCCCATGTAAAAGAGCTGGCAGTACATGGCTCAGAAAACCCGAACTTGATGCCAAAGGGGGCGACAACTGTGAGATTTCACTCGGTCGGAGGTTGGGGAATGATCACGACGGGAAAGAACTTGGCCATGACACTGTTCGATCTGTTAGGCTATGATATTAAAGCCAATCCAAAGTATGGATCTGAAAAGAAAGGGCAACCGACGACTTATTACTTGTCTGCGGCACCTGAACCCATTAGAATAAACTGTGAATACTTCTTCGTTGATGTAGTTCTTTCGCCAGACCCTAATGTATTTAAGCACACCAATGCATTGGCCGGACTGAAGCAAGGTGGATGTTTCATCATTCAAAGTGACAAAAAAAATGCAGAGGAAGTATGGGCAGATATCCCCAAACAATATCAGAAAATTATCATCGAAAACGATATACATATTTTCTTCATCGATGGATTTAGAATTGCGCGAGAAGAAGCCACCGATCCGGAACTGCAATTGAGGATGCAAGGCATTGCTTTTCAAGGAGCATTTTTTGCTGCTTCACCGCTCATGAAGAATGCAGGCCTGTCTGAGAAAGACTTGCTAAAAGCAATTGAAGATCAGCTACAACACAAATTTGGAAGCAAGGGTCAGCGTGTAGTGGACGATAACATGCGTGTGGTAAAGCGAGGGTTTACAGAAGTCAAAGAAATTACGAATAAAGTGATCTCGGATAAAGCCCAATCGAACGGCAAGTCAGAGCTCCCCATTCCGGTCATGATGAAGGACATTCCACAAAGCAAATCCAAGCTTAGCGATATTCACCGGTTTTGGGAACAAACGGGCAATTTTTATTCAAAAGGAATGGGCAATGACAATCTCACCGACCCATTTATCGGCTTGAGCGTGATGCCCGCGGCTACCTCCGTCTTTCGTGATATGACTGGGATTCGCTTTGAACATCCCGAGTGGATCCCAAACAATTGCACTGCTTGTGGGGATTGCTACACTATTTGTCCCGACACAGCCATTCCAGGACTTGTTAGCGAGTTATCAGATGTTTTGAATACGGTTGTCAAACGAGTGAAAAAGTCACATGGTAAATTGGAAGTGTTGCCAAAAGCTGTTCGAAAACTGGAAGGAAAAGTTAGACAACAATTTCAGGAAGCGACTAACGGGGCTACTGTCAATCAATTGATCCATGATTCAATTGACCAGTTTGTCAAAGAAGACAAGAATGAAAAGCTGACGGAGGAGTTTGGCTGGTTTAGGGAAGAGCTTGGAGATTTCCAGTTTGCATTGACGCGTCCTTACTATGAACTGCACGAGAAAAAAGCTCCCAACAGTGGTGGGCTTTTCAGTATCACTATAAACCCCAACACTTGCAAAGGGTGTAATGAGTGCATTGCCGTTTGCGATGATGACGCATTAAGACCTGTTATTCAAACAGAGGGATCGATTGCCAAGCTTCGCAAAGATTGGGACCTGTGGATGGATCTTCCGACCACTCCCGAAAAGTTCAATCGAATCGACGATCTGGAAGAAAAAATTGGAGCTTTGGAGACCATCCTGCTCGATAAAAGTGCCTACCTGGATTTTGTCAGCGGAGATGGTGCATGTTTGGGCTGTTCGGAAAAAACGGTTATACACCTATTTGTTGCTACTGTAGAAGCGTTGATGCAGCCCAGGATCAAAAAGCATGTGGCTTACCTGGATGAACTTATCAAAAAACTGGAAGCCCATATTCAAACCAAGCTTATTGGGACAGTAAACATTAGTGATACGGATGCTTTGTCCAAGATTCTAAAAGATTCACATGATTCGGATTTGACCATATCCGGAATCACCAGCAAACTCGAAGAAGAAAAAGGAGGGGAGCCGATTGATCAGGATTGGCTGGAAGAAGTAACTCAGTTATTGGCTCAACTCAAGCAGCTTAAATGGAAATACACCGATGGCACAACTGGGAAAGGAAGATCTCGGATGGGCATGACGAACGCTACAGGCTGTACTTCGGTTTGGGGCAGTACTTATCCATATAACCCATATCCATTCCCATGGGCCAATCATCTGTTTCAGGATTCCACATCCATGGCTATGGGGATTTTTGAAGGCCACATGGCGAAAATGGGAGATGGATTCAAGGCCGTTCGCAAAGCAGAATTGGAACTCAATGGAGAATATCGGCACGAGGAGCATGATGACTTCTTTACGTATTTCAACTGGGATCAATTCTCCGATGAAGAGTGGCATTTGTGTCCTCCTGTGGTTGCATTAGGAGGTGATGGTGCCATGTACGATATCGGTTTCCAAAACCTGTCTAGAATGATGGCATCAGGTAAACCGATCAAAGTAATCGTCGTGGATACGCAGGTTTATTCCAATACCGGTGGACAGGCATGTACTTCAGGCTTCATCGGCCAGGTTTCAGATATGGCTCAGTATGGGAAAGTCTGGAAAGGAAAAGCTGAACCGAGAAAGGAAATAGGTTTGATAGCAATGGCGCATCGTAATACCTATGTGCTCCAAGCCACCATGGCTAACACTAGCCAAATGATTGAAGGTTTCATAGACGGCTTGATGACCAAAAGGCCGGCACTTTTCAATCTTTACACCACGTGCCAACCGGAACACGGAGTAGGAGATGACCTTGGGGTACACCAGGCGAAGCTGGCAGTAGAATCTCGTGCTTATCCGGTCTTTAAATACAATCCGGACGAAAGCGTCAAAGCAAAAGAAGCCTTTGATTTAGGTGGTAATCCTTCCATGGATAAGCTCTGGCCAAGCTATGAACTCAAATACCTCGAAAATGGGGTACAGAAAACAATGGAGCTTCCTATGACTTTTGCAGATTTTGCAATCACAGAGGCTAGGTTCCGAAAACACTTTCGTAAAGCACCAAGAGACACATGGAACGACAATATGGTCCTTTTAAATGAGTTCCTGGAAATGTCGAAAGATGATCGAGAGGGAAAATTCCCATTCATCTGGGCGGTAGATCAGAAGCAGCACTTAAGTCGTGTATTAGTAGCCAAACCCATTGTCGAATCCTGCGAAGAACGAAGGGATTTCTGGATCATGTTGAAAGATCTGGCGGGTGTAAGTGATCAGCCAGCCACACCTGAGAGTGATCTGGAATCCAAGATCAGAGCAGAAGTGGTGAATAAATTGGCTAAGAAACTTATGAAGTTGGCAAGTGGAAGTAAAACCAATTCCAATTAACCCGTGCTGACACTAACTAGAAATACCTTCAAGCACGGTGTGCATCCTCCCGAAAACAAAGATGACACAAATGGGCTACCTATTAAGCAATTTCCGTTTCCATCATTAATCATTCTGCCGATCGTTCAACACATTGGAAAACCATCTAAACTGATTGTCTCTGAAGGACAGGAGGTAGCCAGGGGACAATTACTTGCTGAATCAGATGGATACTTATCGGTTCCGCTTCATGCACCGGTTACGGGAACCATTCATAAGATTGCCAACGTCCCGACCATTTCAGGAAAAATGGTTCCGGGTATCTATCTCGAAGCTGCACCTTCATCTACTCAGGAGGTCATGGAAGGAGAACCTATTGAACTCGAAAGTGCTACACCTGAAGAAATATTGAACGGCATACAACAGGCTGGAATCGTTGGGTTAGGTGGGGCGGCCTTTCCAACACATGCAAAACTCAAAATACCAGACGGCAAGCATTGTGAAGTATTAATTATAAACGGAATCGAATGCGAGCCTTATCTCACAACAGATCATCGGGTTATGCTTGAGCAATCTGATGATATATTTCTGGGTATCAAGTATTTATTGAAGGCTACTAAAGCAAAAAAATGCATCATTGGAATTGAAGCAAACAAGCAAGATGCCGCAGATTTTCTTAAGGAACGACTCAATCCCGATGAACCGATCTCTGTAGAAGTGGTTCCGGTTAAATATCCTCAAGGGGCTGAAAAAATGCTCATTACCAGCCTGCTTGGTAAAGAAGTACCTTCCAGAGGTTTGCCGATCGATGTTAATTCACTAGTGGTCAATGTAGCTACAACAGCAGAAATAGGACGCTTACTACCACATGGACGCGGGATTCAGGAACGTGTGATCACCATTACCGGTCCTGGAGTGAAGAAAAAAGGAAATTACCTGATACCCATTGGAACGCCATTACGGTACGTGTTGGAGCAAGTTGGAGTAGAGGAACCAATAAGTGAAGTCTACATGGGTGGACCTATGATGGGTGTGGCAGTTTCCAATCTGGATATTTCGATTGTAAAAGGCACTTCCGGAATTGTTGTCTTTACCAAAAAACAAGTAAGCAGACCGAGTAAGATCTATCCTTGCATAAAATGTGGGGCTTGTGTAGATGCTTGTCCGCTTTCCCTTAACCCGTCAAAGCTTGGCATACTTGCCAAGTCAGAGGCTTACGAAGAGATGGCTGACGAATTCAATCTGATGGACTGCTTTGAATGTGGCTCCTGTTCGTATGTGTGTCCATCACACATTCCGTTGGTACAATACTTCAGATTATCCAAATCAATCGTCAGAAAACGTAATGCCAGCTGATGACAGAGAAAGCGTTATATATCAGCACTTCACCACATCTGGTTAAAAATATCAGCACAAACAAGATCATGTTTCATGTTGTACTGGCGATGCTACCGCTAGTCATTTTTGCTGTTTATTCATTCGGCTTGAATGCGGCATTCGTCATTGGAATGGCGGTTATCTCGTGTGTGCTTACTGAGCATGTTTTGTGCAGAATTTCACGAAAAAGCACCACAATTGGCGATTGGTCGGCGGTTATCACGGGTATTTTGCTTGGTTTAGTCCTTCCACCCATTTTTCCCCTATGGATGACATTTGTTGGTGGGGTCTTTGCCATTGGGATGGGAAAGTTCCTTTTTGGGGGCTTAGGATACAATGTGTTCAATCCGGCTTTGGTAGGACGTGCCGTTCTTCAGGCAGCATTTCCAGTCGCGATTACGACTTGGTATTCAGCTTTTCAGGACGACCGTTTTTCGACTATCAATTCTTCCGTACTGGCATTTCCTTTTATGGAACCTCTTGTTGATGGAACTTCAGGTGCCACGCCATTATCTGCTTTCAAATTTGATGGAGTTACGGCCGATACCGCAGAGTTAGCATTGGGATTAATTAGTGGATCAGCAGGTGAGACATCTGCCATTTTAATTCTGGTTGGAGGTGTGTACCTCGTAATAAGAAAGTTTATGAACTGGCAGATCCCCGTTTCTATTCTGGCAACAGTGTTTGTTTTGAGCGGATTGCTCTATTGGATGGATCCGGTAAAATATCCTTCACCGGTTTTCATGCTGTTTTCAGGCGGTCTTATGTTGGGTGCTGTTTTTATGGCGACTGATATGGTTGCTTCTCCGATTACATCGTTGGGTGTTTGGCTCTATGGCTTCATCATTGGGCTTTTGGTGGTTGTTATTCGTATTTGGGGCGGATTGCCAGAAGGAGTGATGTATGCCATTCTACTTGGGAATGCTATTTCACCACATATTGATCGGTTGATTCGATATCGTGTTTACGGAACTAAAACGCAAGCGGCATGAGTGAGCCAGCGTCCATACCGATGACCAGCAATACCAAAATGCTCTCCGCAATGGTTGGCATTGGGATTTTTTGCGGGTTGCTGATCGTGCTGACCTATGAAGGCACCTTACCAAGAGTTGAGCGCTTACGTGCTGAAGCTTTGGAGCGTGCCATTTTTAAGGTACTTCCCGGAATAAACGAGACAAAAACGTTTTCTTTTAGCGATGGCCAATTTATTCAGACAGATCAGTCGGAAGGAACGGTTATCTATGCAGGATATGATGAAGCGGGTGATTTCAAAGGCATAGCGATTGAAGCAAGTGGCCAAGGTTATGCGGACATTATCAAAATTCTTTACGGATACGACCCGATCAATCAGATTGTCATTGGGTTTTATGTACTCGAAAGCAAGGAAACACCTGGGCTGGGAGATAAGATTGAAAAGGACGAAAACTTCCTGGCCAATTTCACTGCACTAGATGTTACGCTGGATGATACGAAATCCAATCTGATCAACTCCGTGATTCCTGTAAAAAGTGGTACGAAGGAAAATGCTTGGGAGGTAGACGGCATCACAGGAGCTACCATTTCATCCAGAGCAATAGCCGAAATTATTGATAAAAGCGCAAAGCAATGGTTGCCAATAATCAATCAAAACATAGCACAATTCAATGAGTGAATCAAATACACATACGACTACCTCAACGGATGAATTCATCAAAGGTCTTTGGAGGGAGAATCCGGTGTTTGTACAGGTGCTCGGGATGTGTCCGGTGCTTGCTGTTTCCAATACCGCTGAGAATGCACTTGCAATGGGCCTGGCGACCGCTTTTGTTTTATTAATGTCAAACATCCTTGTATCGATCCTAAGATCATTTATACCCAAAGAAGTTCGGATCGCTTCTTACATTCTGATCATCGCCACGTTTGTCACTATCACAGATTACACGATCCAGGCAATCAGTGTGGATTTACATAAGAGTTTGGGAGCATTCATCTCCTTGATTGTAGTGAATTGCCTAATACTAAGTCGGGCAGAAGCATTTGCGTCCAAGAACAATTTGGGCAAATCCATTATGGACGCCTTAGGCATGGGAGTTGGGTTTTTGTTTGCACTATTCTGTTTAGGTGCTGTTCGTGAAATTTTAGGAAATGGTACCTTCTTCGGTTTGCAGCTATTTCCCGATGGATTCCAGGCATGGATCGTGATGATTTTACCGGCAGGTGGCTTTTTCACTTTAGCCGCCTGGCTATTGATTTTTAACCTGGTTCAACAAAGAAAGGAGGCATCATGAATCAGGAATCCTTAGGACAAATCTTCATTAATGCCAGCCTGGTAAACAATTTCGTTTTAGCCTATTTCCTTGGAATTTGTCCGTTCCTTGGTGTCTCAGGCAAATTGGATACCGCTACCAAAATGGGTGGAGCAGTCACTTTTGTGATGTTGATCAGCTCCATGTGTGCATTTGGCATTCATGCATTGTTGGTGGCCATCGGAGCAGAATTTTTGCAATTGATCAGCTACATCGTGGTGATTGCATCAACCGTGCAGTTGGTAGAAATGTTCATTAAGAAAATGAGCCCTACTTTGTTTCGGGCTTTAGGGATCTTTTTACCATTAATAACAACCAATTGCGCAATACTTGGTCTAGCGCTTTTTCAAACGAATAAAGGCTACAGTTTTGGTCAAAGCATTGTCTATGCATTGGGGGCAGGTGCCGGTTTCACACTGGCATTGGTACTCATTGCCGGATTTAGGGAACAACTGGAATTTGCAGAAGTACCCAAGGTGATAAAAGGAACCGTTCTAACCTTGGTCATTGCTGGGATTTTATCACTGACATTTATGGGATTTTCAGGACTAGGAACACAATAAAGATGATTGAAAAGTACCTCATAGCAATATTAGGAATCACAGGAATGATGTTGGCGTGGATCGGGATCCAGCATTTATGGCGTAAGACCTTTTCAGAGCATGTCCGAGACATGGATGTGCTGGCAAGACGATCAACTTGTGGAAGTTGCGGATGTACAACCCCCTGTGAAACAAAGAAGAAAATAGAAAAACATTAAAGTAATGGCACACTTATCAGATTACGATACCAGAACACAATACAAAGCCACTATCAAGAAAACGAAACGACTCACACCAGATGATACTGATGAAGTACGCGAGATTCAATTAGAGATCGATCATCCTGATTTCAAATGCGAAATTGATCAGAGCTTCGGTGTACTAGTGGAAACGGATGGAGAGTTTGGGACGCCATTTCATCATCGATTGTACAGTGTTGCAGATATTCCGACGAAAAGAAAAAATACAACCAAGCTGACAATGCTTGTGAAAAGATGTTTTTACGTGGATGAGTTCAGCGGTGAACAATACGATGGAGTGGCTTCTAATTATTTGTGTGACCAAAAAGTAGGCGATGAAATAACTATCACAGGTCCGTTTCCATTGCCTTTCTCAGTTCCGGAAGACAAATCAGCCAACTTGATCCTGATAGGAATGGGTACAGGAATAGCTCCATTCCGTGCGTTTATCAAGCACATCTATAAAAATGTCAAAGATTTTCATGGCAGAATCTTGCTTTTTTATGGCGCTAAAAGTGGATTGGAATTGCTGTATCTCAATGAGGAAGATGGAGACCTGACCAATTATTACGACCAGGATACGTTTGAAGCCATTCACGCTTTCAGTCCGCGTCCATTGTGGAATGATCCGGTCGTATTGGATCAAGCCATTGAAGATCGATCTGAAGAGATTTTGCAAATGCTTTCCGTGCTAAATACATATGTCTATGTCGCCGGATATGAAAAAGTCCGTGAGGGATTGGATAATGCATTCTCGAATGTTTTAGGGTCCAAGAAAGAATGGAAGACAAGAAAGGCTGAATTGATAGCTGGTAAAAAATGGGTGGAGATCGTTTATTAAAATGTCCATAGTTATTGCAGTATCGGCTCTAGGAGGATTAACCCTCGTACTCGCATTGATGCTCGTTATTGCGAACCGAAAACTGTATGTCTATGAAGATCCAAGAATAGATGTGGTAGAAGGAATGCTGCCTCATGCAAATTGCGGTGCATGCGGATATCCCGGATGCAGGCCTTTTGCGGAGGCTTTAGTAACCGGAGATTCATTACCCGGAAAATGTACGGTAAGTTCAGAAGAGGGCAGAGAATCGATTGCAGAATATCTAGGAGTCTCAGCAGGAGCTGAAGAAAAACAAGTAGCAAGATTGGCTTGTGCAGGCGGAACCAACGTTGCAAGAAACAAGGCTGCCTATATCGGAATGGAATCATGCAGAGCCGCTTCATTAGTATCAGGCGGGGGAAAAGGATGTTTCTGGGGATGTTTGGGGTTCGGCGATTGTGAATCAGTTTGTGACTTTGACGCCATCCACATGGACGAACATGGCTTACCAGTTGTAGATACAGAGAAATGCACAGCTTGTGGTGATTGTGTGGAAGTTTGTCCTAAAGATCTTTTTTCTCTGCAGCCAATCAGTCATCAGCTGTGGGTAGCTTGTAAAAACCTGGAAGCAGGTGATGAAATCTTAGAAGAATGTGAGGTAGCTTGTACGGCTTGTGGCCGATGTGCACTGGATGCTCCTGGCGACCTCATTGTAATGGAAAATAACTTGCCGGTCGTCAACTATGCACTCAATCACAGCACTTCAGATCCAATCCAAAGGTGTCCTACAGGCGCCATCGTTTGGCTTGACAACAAATTAGGTGCGATTAAGGGGCGTGAAGCTAAGAACATCGTTCGTAAAGGAGAGCGTATGATGGGTCATTCCTAGGTGATATTACTCTTTTTAGGTCCTGACATTTGTCACTAGATTATTTCAGTCGTCTTCATTACTTAGCTTAACTCTTAAACCTAATTTCATGAGCAGCTCTTCCGAGGTTTTAGATCCGGGCACAAGCACCAAGAAAACCCTCAAACAAGCCATTGTTGAAATCGTTAGCGATTCTGGAGAAGGCGCACAAAAGTGTGGGCAGAGTTTGGGCGCTATTTCTGCTAGAATGGGTAATGGAGTCTGGACCGTTGAAATCATACCAGCAGAGATTCAACCTCCAGCCAGATCCAAAGCAGGAGCCTCTGGAATCAGAGTTAGAATGGGGCAAGAAAAGATTACCAACATGGGCGATCATGCTGATTTGGTGGTGGCATTGAACGAACAAGTCCTCTTTGGTCGCATTGATCAAAAAGCATATAAGGAGGGCACCTATTTACTGATAGAAAATAAATGGGCGGGTCATCCGCGTCCGGAAATCCGAAAAGACTATGAAGAGGCACTCAAGAAGTTTCATGAATATGGGTATCAAATCTTCGAGATCCCAATGGAGGTGGAATGCCTCAAAATTGTAAGTGATGCAAGGAAAGGGAAGAATATGTGGGTACTGGGTCTCTTATGCCATATATATGACCGGGAGATTAACATAGCAGAAGATCAAATTCGATATGTATTTAGAAAGAAATCTGATCAGATAATTCAGGATAACCTTGATTTGCTACATGCAGGATATGCCTGGGCACTTCAAAACCTGGATCTTCACTTTACCATACCACCGCAACCGTCCAATAGGGAAATGGTAGTAATGAATGGAAATGAAGCCGTGAGCTTGGGAGTGATGGCCGCAGGAATCGAGGTGTGCTCCATGTACCCGATTACACCAGCAACCTCTGCTACTCATGCAATGTCCGAAACCATGCAGTCGGCAGGTGGAATCATTCATCAGGCAGAAGATGAAATTGCGGCGATTGGATTTGCTATTGGATCTTCATTCGCAGGAAAAACTGCGGTGACCATTACTTCCGGTCCGGGGATAGCGCTAAAAACTGAGTTCATTGGTTTGGCGGTGATGTCAGAGGTACCACTTGTGATAGTGGATGTTCAACGTGGTGGACCTTCTACGGGGTTGCCAACTAAAGTCGAACAAGGCGACTTACTTGCTGTTCTCTATGGAGCTGTGGGTGATGCCCCGAAAATCATCATAGCGCCTGCCACCATCGAAGAGTGCTTTCACTACATCATTTTGGCTAGAAAGCTTGCCGAGTCTTTCCGGTCTCCCGTATTTGTATTAACCGATGCGAATCTTGCAACCGGAGTTCAGCCGTTTCCACGACCGGATATCAAATCAGATTGGTTTGCGCCTTCAATTGATCAAAGCAAGTGGAACGAGCAAATACGACCTTATGAATGGGATTCAGAGACAGGCATTAGCCAACGACCGGTTCCGGGACAAAAAGGAGGGATGTACACGTTGACAGGGTTGGCGCATGATGAAGATAGTCATGTGGCCTATGATCCAGCAATCAATCAACGAGCAGCTGAGAACCGAAGTAGAAAACTGGCAGCTTTAGGAAAAACCTTGAAGCCACCTAAAGTACACGGTGATGAAGAAGGAGATTTGCTTTTAGTAGGATGGGGCTCTACTCAGGGAGCCATTGAAGAGGCCGTATCAAGAGCCCGTGAGCAAGGGGCTTCCGTAAGTAGCGTTCATCTTCATTTTCTCAGCCCAATGGAACCCGGTCTGAAAGAGATCTTCGAACGATTTAAAAAAGTGATGACGGTGGAGATCAATTACAGTGACACGGTCGGTCATCCAATGATTAATGAAGAGAACAGGAGGTATGCGCAATTAGCCTGGTATTTGCGTGCACACACCTTGATGGATATCGATTGCTTCAGCAACGTCTATGGGCAACCGATGAGTCCTTACAGGATATTACAAATGATGGAAAAGGAATTAGATATGACCCTTATTGAATAATCATGTTTGACATTAAACCAGACTTTTGTGACATAGAAATGCCGGATGCTGGTTACAGCATCGAAGATTATGCAAGTAGTCAGGCAAGGTGGTGTTCCGGATGTGGAGCGCATACCATTCTCAATTCGGTACAAAGGCTATGCAAAGAAGAACAGCTACCTCCTGAAAAGACCGTTTTTGTTTCAGGAATTGGTTGTAGCAGTCGATTCCCTCATTATATGAAAACATATGGTTTTCATGGATTACATGGTAGAGCCTTTCCTGTAGCATGTGGCGTTAAGTTCAGAAGGCCGGACTTACACGTTTTCGTCATTACCGGAGATGGTGATTGCTGTTCAATTGGTGCTGGGCACTGGGTACATGCCATCAGATACAATATGAACATGGTGGTCTTATTGTTTGATAATGCAATTTATGGCCTGACCAAAAAACAAACTTCACCGACAAGTCCGATAGGGACTAAATCAAACACGCATCCTGAAGGGTCCGTATTGCCACCGATAAACCCTATACAATCAACGCTCGGATTACCTAACGTATCATTTGTCGCACAGTCTGCTGATTGGAAACCTGCACATTTGCATGCAACCATTCAAAAAGCGTATCAACATCCTGGGTTATCGTTTGTGAGAATTGTACAGAGATGTCCGGTTTTCATGCATGATCACTATGAACCTACCGTGAAAGATCCCGATGCGATTACTGTATTGGATCATGAAAATGGCATCCATCTGGATGAAAAGCAGCTAAGCAAATTCAGGCATGTTGTTCAACATGATCCTTCTGATTTGGTAAAAGCCAGAGAAGTAGCTGAGTTGGTAAAAGAAACTGTTCCTATTGGCCTGTTTTACCAAAACCAAGCTAATCTTCGCTATGATGACTATGGAGCTCATAACCTGGGTGTCAGCAATGAGGAGCGTCTTGGAGCAATCAACACTTTAATGAATCGATATGCCGTCTGAGAATTCCGCAAATGACGATCATGTATTCGAGACGACCTGGCAAAAGAATACTGTAAACAGGGCAGAAGAAAAGGAATTCAAGGCATTCTGGAAAAAGCTGAGGCAATTTTATAGAACCGGAAAGGTTAAGCCAACTGATTCAGCTAATGGAACGATACCCGCAGTAAGCGCGGTTGTGAATCAGTTGCCAGGTGCATACCCATACAAGGTAGATGATCAACCATGTGATTATCATAAGGATACGCCTTTCATTCTCTTAAAAGATGCTTTGTGGAAGCATCAAAGATCCAATAAAAATCAATTCAAGACTAAGCTGAATGACTTGATTGCTCAGTTGTCAGATGCATTGGCCATTGAAAAAGAAGGTGATAAAATAGAAAAAACCTATGATTTTGTAAGTGAGCTCATTGCGTTCGATAAGTTGACGGAGGTACTTTCAAAGAAGGATGTAGAAGAGATTTCGCATGAAAGAAGCGCACGACTAAAAGAGGTTTTCAACGACTTAAAAAAAGGTATTGACTATTTCGGAGATCGAACCGCCACAATCATTACAAATGAAAAGAATAAAACGACATTCAAGGATTATCAGCACGCTGAAATAATAGTAGTTCAAACAGACATATTAGGACAGGCAAAGCAAGTTTTTGATGATCGAATGAAAGCCTTTACAGATTTGATTAAGGCTTATCGAATCGCTACACTTGAAATGGAAGGAAACTATGTCCTGGAAACACACCAGGAATACTTCGAACATTTTTCCTGGCACCAGTTATCGAACGATGAAATGCAGCTTTTCCATCCCATCGTCATTGTAACTGAACAATCTTATTTGTTTCAAAATCTAGGTCCATTCTTCAGTTTGATGATGACAAACGTTCCAATCAAAGTGGTGGTCATAAATGAGCAACTTGCGAGTGAACCAAACGAAGGAGTTAATTGGGAAGATGCCACACGTAGATACAGAGAAGAACTGGTCTCCATGGTGCTTTCTTTCAGGAAAACATTCTTTCTCCAGTCGTCTCTTGATGAACCCGATTATGTTGCCAAAGGATTGTTGAAAGGACTAGAATCCCCAACGCCAAGTGTCGTTCATTTACTTCATGCCCCTAAAGTAGATTCTAACTTTTTAGCTGGAGCCAACGCCAGTCGGATGTTTCCACGATTAACCTATGATCCATTGAGCAACGATACATGGCATCAACGATTTGACAGTACTTCAAACATTCAGGATGCAACGACCTGGCCTTCCTACGTTCTCAAAGTAGCTGCCGAACAACTGGAGATTCCATTTACCTATGCGGATTACAAATCCTTATACCAAGACAAAATAAAGGAGCTGATGGTCGTGCCCGGTGAATTTGATAGCGAGCTGTTAGTTTCCATTTCCAACTATTTGGATTTGCCGGAGGAACAATTGTACGGCAAGATTCCATTCATTTGGATAGTTAATGATAAGGATGAGCTGGTAAAAGCAGCAGTGCCCAATGTGTGGGTGGTGTCCTGTCTGGAGCGACTGGAATCGTGGAAATTCATTAAGGAGTTAAGCACGGAGCAAAAGCCTGTACAAGTGGATGTATCACCAACTGATATACCAGAAAATATACGAGTATCCGAAGAAGAACTCGCCAGGATTGAAGAAGAAGCGGTAGCAAAAGCTGCAGAGCGTCTGATCACAGCATTATTAGATGATGAAGATGTTGCTATTGAACCGATGGATGGAATTGCTTTTGACGATGAGCCGAAAGTGGAAGCAGATGTCGAAGTAGATGGAACGCCTGAAGAAGTACTTCAAAGTACCGGACTATCTGAACAAGCGTGGGTTGAATCTGAAAACTGCACCTCCTGTAATGAATGCACCGATAAGTTTTCACACATCTTTCAATACAACGGTGATAAACAAGCGTTTATACCAGACCCAACCAAAGGGACCTATGAAGAATTGGTGAAGGCAGCTGAAAAGTGCCCTGCGGAATGTATACATCCGGGCGCTCCACAAAACAAAGCTGAGAAGAACTTGGAAAAGCTAATGAAGCGTGCAGAAAAGTTCAATTGAATACTTACACATTCACTTCCTGAGGTAATTTTGGGAGATGCCATCAGAACTCCACAATAACGGATTTTCGAGTTTAAAGAAATACTGGAAGGATGACCTGCTTTCCGGATTTATGGTTTCCTTGATCGCTTTGCCGCTGTGTTTAGGTATCGCGGTAGCCTCTGGTGTTCCACCTATGTCCGGACTGATCGCTGCAATAGTCGGCGGGCTTTTCATGTCAAGAGTTACGGGATCTTTTGTAACGATAAGTGGTCCCGCTGCTGGGCTAATCGTGGTAAACCTGGCTGCAGTAGAATCCTTGGGACAAGGAGACCTTCTGGCGGGATATAAGTATGCCTTAGCGGCATTCCTAGTTGCAGGTGTGATCCAAATGATTTTGGGATTCCTTAAAGTAGGGAAGTTTGGAGACTTTTTCCCTTCTGCAGCAGTTCACGGAATGCTGGCGGCCATTGGAGTCATCATCATCGTGAAGCAGTTGTTTGTGGCACTGGATTATGCGCCAGAATCCGGTCACGGACATGGCATACTTGGATCTATCGTTCAGATTCCCGATGCATTTATCAATATGAACCCTGAGATTGCATTTATCGCGCTCATCAGTATTTTCATTTTAGTTGTTCACCCATACATCACATTTAAACCAATAAAGATGATTCCTGCTCCCATGTGGGTCATCATTTGCTCGATCCCTTTTTCGCATATTTTTGATTTGTTTCATGAGCATGACTACAAATTGATTGGGCAGGTGTATCACCTGGGTCCTAAGAACCTGGTTCACCTCCCTGATAAGGTCGTTGAGGGAATTGTAATGCCTGACTTTGGGATGACCTTTACAGGTGTTTTTTGGGTAGCAGTTCTCACTATTTCATTGGTAGGGAGCCTGGAGTCCCTATTGAGTGCACAAGCAGTGGATACCCTGGATCCTTTCCACCGAAAGTCCAATCTCAATAGAGATGTTTCAGCCATGGGAGCCGGAAGCGCACT
Source organism: Cyclobacteriaceae bacterium (assembly GCA_028284125.1). Classification (GTDB taxonomy): domain Bacteria; phylum Bacteroidota; class Bacteroidia; order Cytophagales; family Cyclobacteriaceae; genus Ekhidna. The sequence continues at coordinate 235,797 of JANQSI010000009.1, read as the reverse complement.
TTCGGGACTTCTTGGCGGATTGCCGATGATTTCAGAGATCGTACGAAGTTCAGCTAACATTGGAAATGGTGGTAAGACCCAATGGGCGAATTTCTTTCATGGTGGCTTTTTGCTTCTTTTTCTTTTGCTTGGAAAACCCATCATTGAACAGATTCCGTTGGCAGCTTTAGCCGCCATGCTGATTCATGTGGGATTTAGGTTAGCATCTCCGTCTGAGTTCAAACATGTATACCAGATCGGCAAAGAACAGCTGCTGATTTTTTTGACTACCCTCATTACTGTTCTTGCTACAGACTTAATCATTGGGGTATTAGCAGGCATTCTGATGCAGGTATTGATTCATCTATATTATGGTGCTCCGCTAAAGTTTTTGTTTAAATCACGTTTTGATTACGCCAGTAATGAAGACCAGGACGTCATTTACCTTCAGCATTCCGCCATTTTCTCCAACTACATTTCTCTAAAATCGGAGATCGAAAGGCGGAGAGAGCAGGGGAGACTGGTCATTGATTTTACTCACGTAAACTTGATTGACCATACCTTTCGGACTCACCTACAGGAATTGATAGAGGAATGGAATGAAGAAGGAAAACAATTGATTCTTGCCAATGAAGAACACCTAATACCGGTTTCGGATCATCCACTCGCCACACAGGTCAAGAAGGATACTCTTCCTCTAATGGATGAGAAACTGACGAATCACCAACAACACCTGAAGAAAATTGCTTCGAAAAATGAATGGAAATTTCTACCTGCAAAAACCATCTCTTTTGACCATTTCGCCGGATTTAGTTTCGGAACAAATAGCAAAATCGTTCATGCTCAGAATATCGTATCCGGGAAATACGAAGGTGTTCGTTTGATCTATTCAGAGATTATTTACGATCAAACGCCTGATACGGCATCAGCAGACTCACAATTGTCGGCACTTCTTATTAAGCCATCGGCAGACATACCCATTTTCATGCTGGAACGGGAGGGGTTCTTCGAAAAATTAACTGATTTAGCCTATCGAGCAGATATTGATTTTGACGCCTATCCAGTTTTCTCTGACAAGTTTGTTCTGAAAGGCCCCAACGAAGAAGCGATCAGAAGCTTCTTTCACCCAGGCATCATTCGTAAGGTAGAGCAGAACCCACATTTTCACATAGAGAGCAATGGAGAAGCTATTATTCTTTACCGATTTGATAAGTCAGAAGATGATGACTCCATCAGCGAGTTGATCCGTTTTGGGAAAATGTTGGCATTGATGGTTTGATTCCAAAACTGATCATTTGATTGTTATAGGTTAACTGATCTTCATTTAGAAATCCCATTATTAGGTTTTGTAGGCATTAAGGAAACCAAACGTTAATTTTATTAGTTAGGGGGTAGAATTGATTAAACCTAACCCTGGAATTAATGATCAAGCAGCTATTGCTTACCCCGTTCCAAAAGTTTGTCAAGACCGAAAGCTTGGCGGGGGTACTACTCTTTGGATCCACGATTATTGCCTTGATATGGGCAAACTCACCTTACGGCAAATTCTATGAAGAATTGTGGGAACAGACTATTGGAATATCATTTCAGAGTTTTGAGTTAAAAAAACCATTGATCCTATGGATAAATGACGGGTTGATGGCCGTCTTTTTCTTTGTAATCGGATTGGAGCTAAAAAGAGAACTACTCATTGGAGAGATAAATTCTGTCAAGAAGGCTGCCTTCCCTTTTATTGCCGCATTAGGTGGGGTTTTGGTACCAGTTAGCTTGTATTTATTGTTGAACCAAGATCCGGAAACGGAAAAGGGTTGGGGGATTCCAATGGCTACCGATATTGCGTTTGCCTTGGCTATTCTGAGTACGCTTGGTAAAAGAGTACCGCTAAGTCTAAAAGTATTTCTAACTGCCTTCGCCATTATTGATGACATTGCTGCCGTACTCGTAATCGCGATATTTTATAGTGTAAATGTAAGCTGGATGTATATCCTCTATGGTATTATACTCATCGCATTTTTAGGATTGCTCTATTATTTAAGACGGTATTCATTTGCTGTAGGAATTGTCGTAGCGATCGTTATTTGGTTTTTGTTTTTGAAATCAGGTGTCCACCCTACAATTGCAGGGGTTCTTCTGGCTTTTACAATTCCTATGAAACGGAGGCTAAATGTTAAATATTTCTCAGAACACTTGAATACCATTTCCCAGAAGCTGGTCAATGTTACCGATGATGATGAACGACATTTGTTGACTAAGGATGAGATCAAATGCATCGATAACCTGGATGATTTGACTTTTGAAGTTCGCTCGCCTTTGCAACACCTCGAACATAAGCTTCATAGCTTAGTCGCTTATTTCATTTTACCTGTATTTGCATTCGCCAATGCTGGAGTGGTCGTTAGTTTGGATTACAATTTTGATTTCTCGCTGATGACAAATATTGCCGTCAGTTTGTTAGTGGGAAAATTTATTGGAGTAGCCTTGTTTTCTTACGTGGGAAACAAACTCAACATCACAGAATTACCTGGAGGTATCAGTTTTAGACAGATATTGGGAATTTCAGCAGTTGCAGGAGTAGGATTTACTATGTCAATTTTTATTGATAACCTGGCCTTTTACGGAGAAATGATCAATATAAATTCAGCTAAAGTCGGAATTATCATTGGCTCCATTACTTCAGCGGCGGTAGGATACACGATCCTGAGACTATCAAACAAGTAGTGAGTCTAATCTATCGATTCTAGTTTCCAAGAAGTAGAAAATCCTGTGAACCGCGATTACTCAAGAATAGGTCTTTTTTGTCGTCCCCGTTAAGATCCACGAAATCAATGTCAAAGCCTCTTCCTTTAATGCTTTCAGGAAGAATGGTGCCTGTAACATCAGTAAACTTTCCTTTACCATCATTGAGGTAAACGCTGAAGGGCGAATCTCCACCAAACCTGGCTCCATTTGTATTTCCGGTTATGATGTCTTCATCACCATCTCCATCTATATCCAGAAAAGCCACACCAAAGCAGCGGTTATCATCTTTAGGTAAGTTAGAACCAGTTATATCTTTAAAAAAACCTTTGCCGTCATTGAGAAGCAATCGGTTCTGCCTGGGTGCATCTTCAACAAAAGCCTGAACATTTCCAAACAAGAGGTCTAAGTCACCATCGTTATCAATATCTGCGACATCTACTTCACGAGTCTCCTCTGGTTCTTCACGATAGGAGAGTCTATTGGAAGATTGATCTTCAAAAAAGCCTTCTCCATTGTTAATCAAAATCCGATTAGCATCCTCATTACCAATTAACAAGTCTTGATCACCATCATTGTCAATATCTCCAAGAGTAAGGTCCTGAGTAACATCAACAAAAGAACCCAATCGAGGCTCTGTCTCATCTTTGAAATAGCCTTTCCCATCGTTAATCAACAGGTTATTTTGACCATTATTTCCAATGAAAATATCAACCGCACCATCTTTATTGATGTCAAAAACAACCACTGAATTGGACGTTCCTGTAACCGGAATTCTGTCACCAGCGTCTTCAAACGTGCCATCCCCCTTGTTCAGATACAGTTCGTTCGTTTGGTCATCTTCGCTGACAATAATAATGTCAGGATCGCCATCCAGATCAAAGTCTGCAATGCCGATATCCTCACTATCATGATTTACTTGTGGTATCCGTGAAGCACTTTCATTTGAAAACTTCCCTTGTCCATCATTGATAAGCAGGATGTTAGGTCTGTGTTCATTGGCAATTAGAATATCGTTATCCCCATCAAGGTCTAAGTCGGCAATGGCAGCATCCATTGATAGTCGTTGCAGATCCTCATAGGGCAGATGTGTGAGCGTTACATCTGTAAATAAAGACTTAGCAGTTCTATTACGATTACCACTTTTTTGGCTATGGCCTGTTAAGAAGATCCCAAAAGCAAGACACGATATGAGCAATTTTTTCATTACGTTATTCGAAGGTATTCCACTAAGTTAATTAGCTGTTAAATTGATCGACAGTCATTTTATATAGATGGTTCGAAAAGCCAAATCACGTAACACACTAGCTTTTCTTTTTACCTAACGCAGCTTAGTTGAAGCTTGTAACCCTTTAAGCCGGAGAAAGTATTTTATACCACTTATCACTTTTTAATTGATAGGCAATGAACTACTTCCGTATTATTACAAAGCTCAAATCAACAATTCCATGCTATTCAACTATCTGAAAACTGCTTATCGCAATATTTTACGAAACAAGATCTTCAGCCTGATAAACATTGTCGGACTAGCCACCGGACTTACATGCGCATTACTGATCCTGACGTTCGTTGTGGATGAACAGAGCTATGATAAATTCCATAGCAAAAAGGAAAGAATCTACCGCTTACGGTATTTTATCAGCGACTTTGATATAGCTCGGGTACCGCCCATATTCAAGGAGTATTTAAACGACTACTTTCCTGAAGTTGAAAGTTCTTCCAGGTTATGGTCGAGATCGGTGAGTGTAAGTATTCCTAATGAAGGTCAGGACCTAAGGTTTGAGGAGACCAACGTAAACTTTGCAGATGCCGAACTCTTCCAAATATTTGATTTTGAACTAGTTTCAGGAACGTTAGAACAAGCCCTGGTCGATCCTTTTTCCGTGATCCTGAATGAAGAATTGGCACTTAAGTATTTCAAAAGTACTGATGTGGTCGACAAAATGATTGTGATGGAGGGCGATCAATCGTTTACAGTACGTGCGGTGGTTAAAGATTTTCCATCCAATTCCCATGTGCATTTTGATATGTTGGTTCCCTATGAAAACATGTATGACCTGGAGCCGGTGGCGTTAAGAGAGGGGATTAGGGCCAATTTCAAAATGAATCATATGGTGTCACACTCGCCGACATATGTTGTGCTCAAAGAAGGGGCAGATCCGGCGGCAGTGAACGAACGGTTCGAAGCGTTCGTGAAGGAGAAAATTCCGGAAAATCAGAATAAGGGTCAGAGTTTTGAAATTCAGCCGTTATTGGACATTCATTTAAACAATGATGTGCAGGCCCAAGCGGAAGCTCCAGGAAGCAGTCAATTTATTTGGATATTCATCGCCATTGGAGCGTTAACGATACTCATTGCCTGCATCAACTTTGTCAATTTGAGCACCGCTAAATCACTTCAAAGAGCGAAAGAGATTGGCATGCGAAAAGTTATGGGCGCATGGAATAATCATTTAGTGACTCAATTTTTGGGTGAATCATTTCTGACGACTCTTTTTGCATCCATTCTTGCGATAGGTGCCACGGCGTTGCTTCTACCAGAGCTGAATGCTTTGACCAACAAAGAACTTACCATCGATATTTTATTGACTGGTTCCATCATTGCCGGTTTCGTTGGCATCATGTTCCTTACCAGTTTCCTAGCAGGGATCTATCCCGCATTTTTCGTAACAAGGTTTGCCATCTTAAAAAGCATCAAGGGGGCTATTTCAGATCCGGGAAGTGCCATGAATTTCAGAAAAGGCTTGATGGTGGTTCAATTCATGATCAGTGTCATTTTGATTTCAGGATCATTGATTGTCTATGATCAGTTAGGACTTATGAGAAACAAACCCTTGGGGTTTCAAAAAGAATTGATCATCACGGCACCTATTCAAAGTAATAATTTCAACTCCGTATTTGGTGGTGTGGATGAAAACCTTCGAAGCAAACTCGAAACGTTTGAAAGTACCATTGGTCAGCTTTCATCCGTGAAAGGCAGCACGCTCTCATCCAGTTTATTGGGTTTTGGTATGGTCAATAGAAATGTTATTCCCGAAGGTTTTACCGTAGAGGATAACATGTTATCGCCTACTATCTCTGTTGATTTTGATTTCCTGGAAGTCTATGAAATTCCGTTAGCGGCTGGAAGGTATTTTGATCCGTCCTATGGAACCGATCCATCTGCAGCGTTTATCATCAATGAAACAGCCGTGAGTACGTGGGAATTTGGAGATCTGGAATCGGCTTTGGGCAAGACCATTAACCTGGAAGGCAAAATAGGCAAGGTGGTAGGAGTGGTGAATGATTTTAACTTTTTAAGCTTGAGTGAAGCCATGCGACCGATGCTCATCGAAATTTCCGATCCGCAATTTTCCTTTGTAACGGTGAAATTAACAGGCCAAAACCTCACGGAGACGGTTGATCAAATCGAAGCGGTATGGAATGAGATTTTCCCTACCGAAACCTTTGATCCGCAATTCCTCGACGAGGCGCTGGCCCAGTCTTACGTAGCACAGGAACAGTTTGGTAAGCTGGTGGGCTACTTTGCGTTCATGGCGGTATTAATTTCTTGCATGGGTTCCTACGGACTCATCATGTTCATCGCTTCGGAGAAGAAAAAAGAAGTGGGGGTGAGAAAAGTATTAGGTGCTTCTGTAAATCAATTGGTGATTTTGCTGGCCAAACGATTTGTCTTTTTAGTTCTGATCGCCATCACTGTCGCGGTGCCCATCATCATTTATTTTGCGAATCAATGGTTAGATGATTTCAGTTACCGGGTGGATATTTCACCTATAAGTATCGGTAGCGCTGCGCTGATCACAATGGCACTAGTCTTTGGAACGGTAAGCATTCAAGCCTTCCTGGCAGCCATTGCTAACCCTGTTAAGTCATTGCGGAGCGAGTAGGGTTGCAATCATCGTAAATGAGTTTGCGATCAATGAACAGGACATAAGGTTTCCAATCAGCTTCATGCTATTGACAAAATCTCCTCAGGAATTTTCTAATAATCCTACCAAAGCACAATACCAGTTTCTCTAACAAATCCTGTTTTAATAAAGGACGAATTTACCACTTGCTGGGAGGAAGTTTTTCCATTGTCAAATAATGGGGATAGAAGAGAGTTAAATCGGAATTTGCCTCAATCGAAAGTATTTGTTAAAATGTTTATATATCTATTAGATATATATCTAGAAGATATATATATTTGACAGATATATTTCTCTATGAGTAGAAAAAGCAAAACGCGTTACTCGATACTTGTTATGCTTAGTATCGAACCCATGTCGGGTTATGACATGAAACAATTCACCAAAGAGGTTATCTCTAACTTCTGGAGTGAGAGTTATGGCCAGATATACACCACTCTTAAAACGCTTATTGAAGAAGGCTTAGTTACTGGGAAGGAAATAGAAGAGGGAAAAAAGCCATATAAAACGGTATATGAAATTACAAGTAAGGGAAGTCGAGTGCTTGGAGAATGGCTATGTGAGCCCATTTCAAGGCAAGTGCCCAGAGACGAGCTTTCGTTAAAGTTTTTTGTTGGTCCTTTAATCCCATTAGAAGTATCCCTACAACATATTCTTGCTCATAAAGAGCAACAAAAAAAACAGCTGGATAAGTTAAAGAAGGCCATCAATAGGATGGAAGAAGAGGTGCCAGAGGAAGTTCCCCATAAAGCTTATTGGATCACGGGAAGTCGGCTTGGAATTCTAGTTCGAGAAGCCAGACTAAAATGGTGTGACGAAATGGAATCCTTGATAAGAGGAAAAATAAGTAAAAGCAAAAACTGAAAATATGAATACAGAAAAATCTTTGCACAAAAGAGCCTGGAAAATGTTAATAATGCCCCCTCTTATGCTGTTGCTAGTATGCATAATCTTTGGTGTGGTTTTCTTTTTCTATACGGGTAGAGATGGCTCTTTAATTCCTGGTTACTTTCAGACGTATATGCCGCTGATATTAGCTGTTAATCATATCACCCTATTCATGATCCTAAGATCCTTTTTAAAAAAAGATAATCTCACATTAAAGGATATCGGATGGTTTTTTGATAAGGAAAAGATTCATATTGAAGTTTTAGTTGGACTTGCTCTGACTTTCGTCCTTTACTTTTATAATGAACTTGTTGTTCAGCCAATCCAAGCCTACTATTATGGAAATCCGCATGACTTTAGTATACAGTTTGCCATACGAGATCAAATTGACTGGCCTTTTTTAGTAGCTGCATCAACGTTACCAATTGTTGAAGAATTGATTTATAGAGGGTACGCCTATAAAGGATTAAAAAGAAAGTATGGTATAGGTTTTACGATTATTGTCTCTAGTATTTTGTTCGGGACTCTTCATTGGGGATTGGGTGCTCTTACAGCTGCGTTAATCATTCCTTTTGGCTTCTTCTATTTCCTTGTATTCCTGTTAAGGAAAGAAAACTTAGTTGCCATCACCTTTAGTCATCTCCTGTATAACGCAATAGTCTTAATACTCATATAAACCACAATATCAAATCTTATAAACCACTCATCATGAAGATATTTCTCAGTTTAACCTGCTTTTTTTGTTTAGCTTTTTCGAGTCTCGCTCAGCTGGACGTAGCATTTACCAACCTTACATCAACCGAGGGCACATTGGTAATTGTTTTACATGACTCAGAAAGCAGTTTTCTTTCAAATGAAGCAACGATCAAAACCACTCTTTCAGTTGATGCCACGGAAGTAAGGCATACGTACGATGAGTTAAAGCCTGGACATTATGCCATTCGGGTTTTCCATGATTTGAATAGCAATGATGAATTGGATAAAAATTTTGTGGGTATACCGAAAGAGCCATACGGAGTTTCCAATAATGCAAAAGAAAGATTTGGACCTCCCAAGTACGACAGGGCAAGATTCTATTATGACGGTACTTCCATGTCATTGTCCATTAGTGTGGAGCGACATTGATTGAGACCGATTAGAAATAGTCACCCGGTAATACCGCCAAACCACTTTCTCTTTTCCGCGAAACTTCTCTTTAACTGAACACTTTGTTCGGAATGACGATTTCCACTTCGAATCCCGGTTTCTGGTCGGTAGAAATCATCGTACCCTCCAGGTTATCAAGCAAAGCTTTGACAATTTGATTTCCAAAACCTTCATGCTTATTTGCTTTATCGGTTCCTTTTCCATTGTCCCTTACTTTGAGTTTCCACTCTTTACCTGAAACAAGACTGATCCATAATTTCGGATCGCTGTGGTTATGAAAAGCATGTTTGATGCTATTCGTGACCAATTCATTAATGATCAAACCCAGGGGGATGGCAACATCCACATCCGCATATTGATCTGTCAAATCAAAGTGACAATCAATCTCTTTTTCCTGGTTCAGATTGTGTGTTAGCATTTCCGTTAAGTTCTGGATATAGGATTTGATGTTGATTTCGGTCAAATTATCCTGACTATACAAATGCTCATAGATGAGACCGATGGATTTAACTCTGTTTCTGGCACTATCTAGAATCGTTTTATCGCTATCAGTGGGTATCCTTCTTTGTTGCATGTTTAACATGCTGGCGATCATCTGCAAATTGTTCTTAACCCGATGATGGATTTCGGCTGTCCGTTCCGCAACCCTGTCTTCGAGCCATAAGTTTCGTTCCTTGAAGTGCTTGATGGTCTCCATTTGAGCCTGCTCTTTTTCTTTTTTGAGTGTATTGAGTCGATTAGCCAATGCAATAGAAAAGAAAATGATTTCAAGGCCTGTACCAAAATAGATAATGTTTCTCGTGAATAAGTTATAGGGAAGACTTCCTAATATGGTACCAAAAAAAAGTAAGTAGCTCAGGATCATCGAAAACCATCCAAGAAGGTAGTAGGTACTATCCAGTTTCCGTTTTGCAAAAAGATAAATGCCGGCATACAATAGCAGAAAATAAAAGGAGAACATTCCCAAGTGATAGGTTATTCCTATAAGATCACTTGTTGCCCCTGATAAACTTATTAAAGGCACTACTATTGAACAGTACAGTGCAAAAGCCCATATGATCTTGTTGAGCACAGGAGCATTATTGCTTAACCGCAGGTACTGGGTGGAAAAAAGGCATATTGCAAATTGCAAGATGGGCGACCAGACAAAGAAGTTCTCCAGCCAGAAATTACCTTTAAGCAACGGATATCCATTTGCGTAAGTGATCACAAGGCCTGTGGAAATCAAGTACCCTACATAGGATAAGTAAATGGTCTCTCTTGTAGCGAAGGCTAGAAAGAGATTGTAAAAGAGCATGACCAAAGTCAGCCCGATAAACGCTGCTGATAAAAAATCGTACTCTGACTCGTATTGTACTAATGATTCGATCGTGCCAACATAAAAAGGCACTTCCTTGGCGAGACCTGTTTCATGCCTTAGATAGTACGTATGGGTGAGTGTATCATTTTTGTCTGATAGTCTGAACCAATAGAAATTGGAATCGAATTCTTTATTGGTTGCAGGGCGTAGCTCTCCTGTTAATACCGGAGGTTGGTATACTGAGTCGTTTTCAGACTTCCGGTAGAAGTCCAAATACCAGCCTGCATTTGCTCCTGCTGATAACCAGATCTCTTTACCTGATTTATTTTGAATTTGTATTTTGAACCAGATGGCCGAGTTTGAGGCGGGACTTGTGAAAACATCTTTTTCAACCTTCTGAAACTTTTTCTGGTAATCACTTAAGAGAATTTCATCTAAAGAAAGTGATGCCGACGAATCTTCAAGGTATAGAACTGATTTGCCAATCAATGTGGCTTTGTCCGCTGTAGAAGCAGTAACGATTTTCTGGGCCGATGCGACTAAGCTTGTAAGAATCAGGAGAGAAAAGGGGATAGCTAACCTTGTCATCTATTTAGCTAGTTGATTGATGAAATTTATTCACGCTGTAAAATAGGCAAGAACATGGTTTTGGTCTAATCAAAAATAACCGCCCCGATCACCCACGGTAATGCTTCCATACCTTTCGGTAAATACCGGATCTAACTCACGGTCATCTGGCATGGAAAGCCAAAGCCTTAGCAAATGCCGCCTTTTGTCAAGGTCTGGATGGTCCTTAAATCCGGTTCGATCATGTAGCAACGAGTGATTGTTAACAAATTGCATATCTCCCTTCTGCAAATCCATGGAAATATGGATGTTCTTGTCATTACACAGTTCGTCAAATAGGTCCAGAGCTTCATGATGTCTGGCGGTGAGTCTCGGCGCATCTTCAAAGCGCTGCGCGGATTCGATATACTGTCGCTGATAAAAGTTGGTAATGCGACCCTGGTGATACGTGAAGACTGGTATCAGGCAATAGTGTTTTGCTCCTTCAGGCACCTCGCCGCGTCGATCGGTGGCAATGGGTTCCATCAACAATGCCAGCAATTCGGGATTTCTTTTTCGCATCTCATTAAATACCGTTTCCCCACTAACTACCATCGATTGTCCACCTTCAACAGCCGGTTGTAAGCAAATCAATCCAACTACGTCGGCAGAATCGGTGTGGAATGTCTGTCGCTCATTGGTTTGATAGATTCTTACTTTCGGATCATTTCCTTTCAAGCCAACGTCGCGAACGTGTCCCAGCAAATCTCCATTGGCGTTCTGGGCTCTTCTGTTCCCAAGGTGAGCGCCCACACCCACAAACAAGACAGAAGCAACTTCCTCTGTGATGTCGTCCAGATTCAGTCCTCTCAACAGAACAACGCCACAACCGTTGAGTAATTCCTTACGTATTTGCGCCAGTTTGGGCTTAAGCACAGGCACTGGAAATGTATCAGCGTTAAGGTCAGCAAGCGCCAAATTATTTTCTAAAAATTGCGCCGCTACATTCTTGAGTGCTGCTGCTTCTTCATCACTTAAATGATAAATCCAACGGCTTTCATTAGCAGCCAGTTCAGGCCCGTACCATGCGGCTGGGGTCTTTTGAAAGGGTGGTAATTGGTTTTCGTGGCTATTCATTTATCGTTTGCAATTTATTAATTAGAAGTGAAGGAGGTGGATACCACACAAAAGAAAAATCAAGCCGCTTGTCATTTATTCTAACCAATGTTTATGCAATATTGTTGTACAAACACGTTCTTGATCTACTTTCGAAATTTGAACTTAAAGACCCTTTTCATGAAACAGCTCCTTTCTTTCTACGTACTTCTTGGATTAGTTACCTCAATTGTTGCGCAAGACCTCAATGACCTTTGGCATCATAAGGATTTAGCCAGTGATGACATTCCAGGCGTCAGCTTAAAACAAGCACAAGATTACCTGAAAGGCCGGCCATCCAGGAAAGTAGTAGTTGCCATCATCGATAGCGGATACGAATTGGATCATGACGCATTTCAAACGAATATGTGGGTGAATAAGGATGAAATTCCAGGAAATGGTAAAGACGATGATGGAAATGGATATGTGGATGATGTCAATGGATGGAATTTTCTTGGTGGAGTCGATGGAAATATTATTAACGAGACATTGGAGCTAACCAGGGAGTATCGAAGGCTTAAACCTAAATATGAGAATGCGCCTGAGAGTCAGTCAAATGAGTATCAATATTGGAAGGCAATTGAAGAAGATTATTTAACTGACAGTCAGGAAACGCTTGCTGCAGCTACAGGATTTCTTGCTAACTATGAAGCAGTACCGCATCAATACAAATTGTTAGCTGGCTATGCAATGGTCGATACACTTAGCATCGAAGCATTGCAGAGAATTAAATCCCAGGATTCAGTTATAATAGCGGCGGATAATTACCTTACAAATATTCTCGGATATTTTGAAGGTGAAGCTACACTGGATCAGGTACTCGGACTGTTTGAAGTGGGGCTGGATTATTACGACTATCAAGGAAACTACGCCTACAATACGGAATTCAATCCGCGAAACCTGGTTGGTGATGATTCTGAGGATTTCAAAAACAGAATTTATGGCAATAACCAAATTGATGAAGTAGCAGGATATGGTGGCAGTCATGGAACGCATGTAGCTGGAATTGTCGGTGGAAAAGTAGGAGAGACCACCATTGGTATTACTGAAAATGTGGAGTTTATGTTTGTCAGGGCAGTGCCAAGTGGAGATGAAAGAGATAAGGATGTGGGGAATGCCATTCGCTATGCTGCGGACAATGGTGCACAGGTGATCAACATGAGTTTCGGAAAGGAATATTCTCCTGATCAGGATTATGTACGTAAGGCGGTGAAATATGCGGAATCCAAAGGTGTTTTAATGGTACATGCCGCTGGAAATGATGGCAAAAACAACGATGAAGAGCCCTCTTATCCGGACGGTTCCGTATCCAAAACGAAGAAATCAAATAACTGGATTGAAGTTGGTGCTTCTTCTCAAAATTATGATGAAGGCTTACCTGCCGTATTCTCAAACTATGGTAATCAAAATGTCGATCTGTTTGCTCCGGGAGTGAGCATTATGTCTGCTGTTCCTGGCAATACCTATCAAGCAAACAGTGGTACCAGCATGGCTGCTCCGGTTGTTGCAGGAGTCAGTGCGTTGTTATTGAGTTACTTTCCTGATCTCGATGCCTCTGAAGTGAAAGAAATCCTGATGCAGTCTGCCACTAAAGTTGATTTGGAAGTAGTTAAACCAGGGTCTGAGGATAAAGTCAACTTTTCTGAGCTATCCAGAACAGGAGGCATCATTAACGCTTATGAAGCTGTGAAACTTGCTGATAAGAGGGTTAAGATTGAATTGAGGTAGTTCTATCCTCTCATACTTACTATCAAAGTAGATCGAAATGTTTCGTTTTGGTTTTATCTATCCACTTTTTCGCGAAAAACCAAATAGTCAGATAACACAGTAAATACCAAATCTCGTATCTACCAAAAAGAGGGATTTCCAGCGCCAGGTCAAAGAGGTCTATTTCGAAATTGAGACCTAAAATGTTTGCCTCCAGGCCTTCTTCAAGACCAATACTTGCACCCAACATTCCAAAAAGGGAAGCTTGTAAGCCGGTACCACTGGCAGATAAGCCTAACGAATGTTCCAAGGGCCGCCAGTCTTTGCCGATGGCTGTTGATGGAAGATCGAGACCCATTTCAGGTACCTTGAGGCCAATCCATGCAACGAACGTGTTGCTGTTTGGGCCAGGGTATAATTGATATTCGTTCTTCCATGGGTATTCCTTTATAGCAGCATCTACTTTGTCAATAATAGGCTCAACGTCTTCGCCACGGAGCTCCAACAAAAGTGTTGCTTCCTTGCCCCACCAGGAGTTTATTGGGACGTTTGTTTCACGAAAAAGTACATTCCCAAGAGCATTTTGTCTCCAGCCGATGACCTGACTCACCTCAAAGTCTTCGTTGCCTTTTCGTTTCATTGCGATCCATGAGTGAACTGCAAATATTCCTTTTGGACCCCAGGTCCTTGCCGCATATACCTGTATAACAGCCTCATCACTTTTTTTGGTAACAGACCGTGGTCTGGTATCATCCAGTTTGATACCCATGGCATTGATTCCATAATCAACTAACAAGGGCATGAATAGAAAAAGGACAAACATTGATCGGATGATTGCGGCGCTATAAGACATTCTGATCGAATGGTGGGATTTATACTTCTTGGGATCCCCAAACTTCTTCCGGTATTCGTCCTTTTCGTGATCTGTAAGTTTTCTGTCCATGTTGCCTGGTAAAGGTTATCAAGTCCATGGTAGGAGTCTTTAAGCGCTAGCATTCTCAAACGATTACCTATCTCATCTGTTGCCCTTTCAACTAGCTTTTCACATATTCAATCTTAAGGATGCGCCAAATGAAGTTTGAAAGTTTGGTTTCAACGACCACTTCATCACCAACTTTCTTATCGAGCAGGGCTTTCGCCATAGGGGAGTCCATTGAGATGTAATTCTTGTTGCCGATCAATTCTTCATAGCCCACGATTCGAAATCGTTTTTTTAGTCCCTTCTCTGCATTTTCTATTTCTACCCAGGCTCCAAAAGAGACTTTATCCTTCATGTGAGGATGATATTCGATGACTTTGAAATTATCAATGCATTTTCGGAGGTACAGCAATCGTTTGTCGATTTCTCGAAGGCGCTTCTTGTTGTAATGATAATCTGCATTTTCAGATCGATCTCCCAGACTTGCTGCCCACGAAACCTTGTTGGTAATATCCGGTCGTTCTACACGCCATAAGTGATTAAGTTCATCTTTTAGGCGTTCCATTCCTTCCGGTGTAATCAATTGAGATCTAATTAGCTTCTTTCTCACCCATTCAAAATAAAAGTAGTCGGCAAAAAAAAGGTATCTGAGGATTTATTCAAAGCATCGATACTACCACCCAAAGGTCCCAATACCGCCTTTGAAAGGTCCAACGATTGCTTTAGTGATCCATCCGCCATAGAAGTCGCCTTCCTGGGCCTGTACCAGCTCATCGTTTACGTAGCAAGCATCCATTTGATGCGCATAGACAGCAACTTTATCTTTCAACTGTGGGTAGGAACCAGATGGCTTTTTGTACCCCCAGCCGGCACGCTGTGCTACCTTTTGCCCAGACTTAATGTCGTAGTAATGTGCAAGGCCTTTAAATTCACAAAGAGAACTTCCATCCACTTCTTGCAGTGAGCCATTTGTAAAATCATTAACAGGAATGTAATACGTTGGAGGATGGCTGGTTTCTAACATGCGAAAACATTGATTCGAATCCGCAATAATCTCCCCACCCAGAACAATGCGTATGTGACCTCTGAACGGCTCAAGTTTCGGTGGGCGGGGGTAGTCCCAAACTGATTCCTGTCCAGGTCCTGGTTTGATCTTCTTTTTTAGCATATTTTACCAACCATGATTCATAAATAATGTTTGTAGCTAAATCCATCCGAGTGTGTCGGGAGAACCAAACCTTCGGTCTTACTATCATAGAAGTAACATCCGCGCTATAGGAAGCAACTCTTACAGTTTGTGTCTTTCAAACCATTACTCCATTTTGGGGTTTACCATTTGAAACAAAATATAGATATATGCCATTTGCTAAATTGATCGGAAGTTATCTGCTAACTACCGTTGTTTTCTTCGCAGTAGACCTGTTATGGTTAGGAGTTATTGCCAAAAACTTTTATGGACGGCATTTATCAGATTTTCTTGCAGAAGAAGTTAACTGGACAGCAGCTATTGTTTTTTACCTGCTATTCATCGTTGGAATTTTCCTTTTTGTTATTCTTCCGGCTCATGAAAAGCAGTCCCTTACGTATGCGATCATTTATGGAGCCCTTTTCGGATTTTTTACTTATGCCACGTACGATCTGACGAACCTGGCGACCTTAAGGAACTGGCCTATTAAAGTAGTGATGGTAGACATTTTGTGGGGTATGGTGCTGACAGCTACCGTCAGTGCAAGCGGGTATTTCATTACCCAATGGATGAACCGATGAGCGATGTTTTCTTAGAAAGTGCCATTCTATTGGGAGGTCATATCATTGTATGGTTTTTGATCTCGATTTTTCTGAAGCGTAACGACGTAGCAGATATTGGCTGGGGAATGGGGTTTGTCCTGCTGTGCACTTATCTCGCACTTATGAGACCTATTCACCCCATAGTAGGCGTTTGCTATCTTCTGACGTTTATTTGGGGAATTCGACTGAGTTTCTATTTGTATAAGCGGAATCGTCGCAAATCGGAAGATTTTAGATACTTGCAATGGCGGAAGGAGTGGGGCCGTTCATTTTATGTTCGCTCGTTTCTGCAGGTTTACGTCCTTCAATCAATGTTTTTGTTGATGATCATTTCACCCGTCTTATATGCGGCTTCCTTCTCCACTTCGTATTGGTCAATTTTCATTGTAGCAGGTATCGTTATCTGGCTTATTGGATTTTACTGGCAAGTGGTCGGAGATCGTCAGTTGGCAACTTTCATATCTGAGCGAAAACATAAAGAGGATATTCTTAAATCAGGTTTATGGGCCTTTTCTCGCCATCCTAACTATTTCGGAGAGGTTGTCATGTGGTGGGGTATTTATTTAATCGTATGGCCGCTTCCTGGAAGTTTGGTTTTTATCATTGGTCCTTTGACCATTACACTGCTTATACGCTATGTTTCTGGTGTGCCAATGCTGGAACGAAAGTATGAAGTGAACCAAGCTTATCAGGCATACAAGAAACAGGTGCCTGCCTTGTTTCCGAGGCTGTCCTCAAGGTCACGGAAATAAACTTCCGCGCCAAAGGGGTCTTAGTAGGAGTCGGGAGGAATAGCATTTTAGTTAAGTGAAAAAATATCGATTGTACTTGCACTAAGCCATTGCTATTCATCTCTTAGAACTTCCACCGGGTTAACTTTTGATGCATTAATAGACAGAACAATTATGGTTAATAGTGCCACCAGAACGACGATGAAAGGTGCGCTTAAAATGATCCATGTATAGGATTTCATCTGATAGGCGAAATCCTGAAGCCAATTGCGTGCGAACAATGCGGAAAGCGGGATACTGATAGCAATACCCGCGGCAATTATTTTAAGATACTCTACTGACAATACCTTCAGGATATTCGAGATACCCGCACCGAGGGTCTTTCTAATGCAAATTTCCTTCAGTCTATGACGGGTATCGATCAGTACGATTCCAAGCAAACCAAAACTTCCAATTACAAGGGCCATTAAAGAAAATGAAAAGATTAGCCCACCAAATTTCTGCTCAGCTTCGTATTCCTTGTAAAAATGGTCATCAGCGAAATAGTACTCAAAAGGCCAATT
The DNA here is from genome assembly GCA_028284125.1 of Cyclobacteriaceae bacterium. Taxonomy (GTDB): domain Bacteria; phylum Bacteroidota; class Bacteroidia; order Cytophagales; family Cyclobacteriaceae; genus Ekhidna. The sequence continues at coordinate 218,431 of JANQSI010000009.1, read as the reverse complement.
GGGATATTGACTTTGCCAGATCTCTTTTACTTTTTCAACGCCATGCGCAACATTTCCTCCTGCCAGACGAATGGAAATCTTATCATAAAAATCGGGTCTGATCGTTAGAACAATAGGGAAAATGGGTGACTTGAGGGAGTTAAAGTGATAATCTTCCATTACGCCAATTACCTTTCCGGGAGTGACATTGTCACCACCAAAATCGTACGTTTTTCCAACAGCCTCATCTGGAGACCACCCCAATTGTTTTGCCAGCGTTTCATTGATAATCGCTCGTTCGGTGGAGTCAGATAAAATGGTGACATCAAAGTCCCTTCCGGCTAGTAGCTTAAGCCCGAACGTTTTCATATAATCAAAGCTTACGCCCGTTGTTGGAAAATTCCGGTTGTCTTGCATTCCTTCGAACCTGGCAATGATGCCGCTAAACAAATCTCCGGGTGTTAATTCCGCAATAGTCGCATGTGATACTTCCGGCAGCTGTTCCAGGCGTTCTTTAAGTAATTCAAATTGTGAGTTGATGCTGGAATTACCGTTTGTTGGAATGACCATGATCTGTTCCGTATCTATTCCCAGCTCCGTATTTTTCATGAATGCGACTTGCTGGTAGATAATAATGGTCGATGAAATTAAGATCATGGAAATGGCAAATTGAGCCAGTACGATCAATTTGCGAAACGATATTCCTTTTTGAGTTTTCTGAATCCCTCGGAAAATAGCTGTGGGTTTATATGATGAAATAATAAAGGCAGGATACATACCCCCAATAAGACCGGCCGCCAGGGAACATATAAAAACAAAGACCAGTATCGGAAGCGTCTCCATCGTCCAGATGGTTAATTGTGAGTTGAAATGGTTGTTGAAGTAGGGGAGTGTGAGTTGCACGATGCTGATCGCTATCCCCAAAGAAGCCAATGTGATTAAGACAGATTCCATAATGAATTGGTGAATCAGCTGTGCCCTCGCTGCCCCTAGTGTTTTTCTTAATCCGACCTCTTTTGATCGCTTGATGGACTGGGCAGTGGTCAAATTGGTGTAATTAAATGTCCCTAATGCCAGTATGACAATGGCAATAATGCCAAGGATCGACAAGGTGTCCTTATTCCCTTGCGGTTTGATCTCGCCCCAAAGAGGGTCCAAGTGAATTTCAGCTAGCGGCTGTAGGAAAAGCCCCATGTTGGTTCCATACAACTCATAGTTGTCCGGATCCGAATGATATTTGGCTGCATCTCTGATTTGTTGATCCAGCTGCATCGGATCGGTATTTTTCTCCAATCTGAAAAAGGTGTAGAAGTAGTGGGCGTACCAGGACGTCATTTGGTATGTCCGTAATGGCACATTGTGGTGTGTTGGGATGCTAGCGATAGAAGCCAGATAGTCGTACTTGAAGTGTGAGTTGCTTTCAACGTCATCAATTACACCGGTGATTGTGTAATTGAGCTGATTGTCGATCGTGAGTGTCTGACCAACAATATTCTTGCTTGATCCAAATATTTTCAACGCACTGGACTCGGTAATTACCAGGGAATTTGGTTCTTTCAATGCGTCTTTTGGATTTCCTTCCAGGAACGTGTGCGTGAAAACATCGAAGACAGCAGCGTCCGTGAAGTAGAACTCATTTTCATAGAACATTTGATCTTCTCTTGAGACCAACGACGGAAAACGCCTAAACCTGGCAAAGGACTTGATTCCTGGATATTCCTTCTGCAGAATTGGAGCCATCGCAGCTCCCGTGATGGAATACGACCCAATATTTTGATCGAGAGGACCGAGAACCAGTCGATACACCTCTTCATGATCCTGGTGGTGTTGGTCAAAACTTCGTTCTTGAGCTATGAAGATGGCAATGTACGTGAAGCCTAATAAGCCAAGACTTAACCCTAAAATGTTTATCGCAGACGTGACCTTGTTTTTCATGAGCACGCGCACTGACACAAAAAAGTAATTCCTGATCATCATTACCTGGCTCGATCTTGAGGAATTCTGTAATAATCTGTTATTGTATGCCCGTGCAAATAGGAGGGCATTGAAAGCATAAAGTAGGTTAGCTCTGAAAGGACCTTTATCTGACTTCCACTTAACAAATAGTTCTTGCAAGTCACCTACGATCTCCTTCGAGTAGTCGGGATGGCAATACCATTCGATCAGTTTGATGATCCATTTAGGTGGCTGGCCCTTCTTCATGCAGTTCCTCCTTCCCACAAAATTTTCGGGATGTGATCCCACATTCTACTGCGTAGTTCACGAGCTTCATTCATGGCCTTTTTACCAAGCGAGGTAATCTGGAAAATTCGCTTTGTTCGTCCACCGCGTAACTCAGTAGCACCGCCCATCCTGGATTCCAGAAATCCCTTTTTCTCCAGACGGATTAGGGTAGAATGAATTGTGCTAAGGGTGGATTTACGTCCGGTATACTTTTCTACTTCTTCTTTAACTGACACGCCGTATGCATCTTTTTGTAAGATTCCGACAGCCAGTAAACAGAGCTCTTCAAATTCTCCCAGTGATGTCCCTTTCATATAAGTTTCGGTTTTGCCAAACTAATATACGAGATAAATTAGTTTCGGTTTTGCCGATATAATAATTAGATTACATCGGCAAAATCGGAACATATTATAAATATGTTCGTAATGAAGGAACTCAACGAAGCATCTAAAACGGATTAATTGTATGAATACCAACAGTAAAATGAAATTGCCAATTGTACTTTCGATACTTATCGGGTTAAGCGGATGTCGAACAGAACCCGCAATCAATGAGCGTCCGCCGGTCATGGGAAATCTTGATTTAGGGAAGTACGCAGTAGGGTACAAGACGGTCTTTGCGTACGATCAAACAAGAAATGGTGTGCCCTATTCCGATTGGGATGGAAACCTGACACCTAATCACCAAGTTGAACTGGGTCGTCAGTTTCAGATTAATGTCTGGTATCCGGCGAAGCATGGTTCGGGTGACAGAATCAACTATTCACACTATGTTGATCTGAGAGGCCGACAAACGAATTTTGGAGAATCGGAGGAACAACGTGCTTTTGCTAAAAAGACGATGATTGACCAGACCGAGGGTCTTGGAAATGTTACCGTGGGAGTAATAGGGGGGACTAAGGAGGATTTTACAAGCGAGCATCTTGATCAACTGCTTGAGTTAGATGTTTATGGTCGACTCAATGCAACTCCGATCAATGAGAAATTTCCAGTGGTGGTTTATCCAAATGGTGGCAGTCCAGCATTTCAAAGTATTACGTGCGAATACCTGGCGAGTCATGGATACGTGGTGGTAGCTTTTACACCAAAAGGTCGGTTTTCTTCGGGAATGGAGATATCCTCAATCGGGTTAGAAGTAGCCGTTGACGATTTCGAGTTCGTATTGGGAAAGATGAGTGAACAACTCAATGTTGATATGGATAAAGTGGCTTTTTTAGCTAATGCGATCTCATCTTCTGTTGGTGCTGCTGCTGTCTCAAGAAATGAAAAGATCAAAGCGCTGATCAGTTTGGAGGGAGGACTTCCAAGTGCTTTTGAGCAGGGCCTGTTGAATGAATCGGTTTTTTATTTACCGGAGAACATTACGGTTCCCATCTTAATCATTTATTCCAATCACCCGTCCATTGATCCGGAATACACTTTTCAATTGAAGTACGCTGATAAGTACTATGCTCGATTTTCGGGTATGTCAGAGTTCGCCATGCTCAATTATGGGATGTTCGATGCGTTTGTTCAGGATATTCTTGGTAAGCATAAGGGGAATACACAAAAGGGATTCGAAGAAGCACATCAACTCGTGTTGAGATTTCTGGATCAAAAAGTCAAGGGTAAAACAAAGGAGCTCTTTGATGCTTCCTTCCTGAATTCGCGGACTGAGATTGACAGCACGTTTGTTTTGGAGGGACTCCCGACTCCACCAAACATTGCAGTGCTGAAAGATCTATTCATGAAAGACGGATTTGAAGAGATCGAGCGGATTTATCGGGAGTTAAAAGAGAACGGGAATCTTCAACCTTATTCGATGGCTTTTTACAAAGATTATCGGAGTTGGCTTGCGTGGCAGAAGGACGAAGCGTACACCTACCGTCAGCGACTCTATGCGCTTGGATGCGATAGCTATCCGGAATCGGCACGTATGAACTACTACCTGGCCTATTATTCCATGCTGACCGATCAAAATGAGTTGGCCATCAAACATTATAATAAGGCCCTTGCTCTTGCTGACAATGATCCGGATCTTTCCGCAAGTGAGCGAGAAAATATGATCAGGTATTCGAAGAGTGATCTGGAGGAATTGAACTGAGGCTTTTAACCACCTCGACCAAGAGCATAAGTGGGGGAGAGCTTATGCTATTATCCGGACTGTATTTGATTGTAAGTTTTGAATGTTTCTATACATTCGAATCAAATATCTTCAAACACTATTGGAATTAATTTGGAAACAAGAATTCTGGATTTGGTTGAGTTTTTAAATTGCCCTTGGTTGTCCAGCACGATGATGGTGATATTCGCCTCTTCAAAAATCCGCATAGATGAGTTATGATGAATGAAATCATCGGATCCGGAGTGCAGGATTTCTTTCCCTCTTTTGGTGTTAATGATATTCCAACCGTATCCATAGTATAAGTCGCCACTCTTCTGAACATGGCTTTTAAATAGTAGCGCCATTGTTTCCTTGTTGAGTACTTGTCCCTGGAACAGAGCGGACTTCCATTTCATTAAGTCAACCGTAGAGGTAATGACTCCAGTAGCACCTTTATAACCATAATTTAGTGACCACTCTTGCGGGCTTTTTTTTCTTTTTTTAGTCCATGGAGTAGTTAAGGCGTTCCATCTCTTTTGATCACCCGAAAATCCAGTTTGTGTCATTGCAAGTGGTTCAAAAAATTCAGATTGAAGAAACTCTTCGTAAGACTTTCCACTAATGATTTCAACTAATAATGCAAGAAGTTGATACCCATCACTGGAATAGCTGTACTCACCTGGGTATTCCCTTTCCATAGAGAGGATTTTTTTGATGGCTTCATTTCTATTGGTAATGCCATCAGCCGAATAATTATCTCCTAAGCCGGAAGTGTGCGTTAATAGTTGATGAAAAGTAATATCTGTCTTGGCAAGAGGAATTTCTTCTATATAGTTCGAAACAGGTTCTGAAACCGACAGTAAATTCATTTCCTGTAATCGCAAGATGGCGGTCGCACAAAATTGTTTTGACAAAGATCCTATCCAGTATGAATAACTATTGCCTGGTTCCAAGCCATAATCTTTTTGATGGATGATCCGATCACCTTTTGCTACTAGTACAGAGCCACAGAAATCGAGTTTCTTTTCATTTTCAATCAACGAGTCAATAGGATTAGATAATTCAGTGTGAATGATCTGAGATAGGCATGTTACAGCCAACAACGAGGAGAAGAAGAATATCACACATTTCATTATAGCTCCCAAATATTATTTGTACAAATATACAACTAATATGATTTGAGATAGTAGATAGTAGATAGTAGATAGTAGTTAGTAGATAGTAGTTAGTAGATAGTAGATAGTAGATAGTAGATAGTAGATAGTAGATAGTAGGGAATGAGTTATAAGGCTATTGACACGGAAGTAACTTCAGCGCTAGAGGGGGATTGCCACGTCACCAATGCTTCGCAAAGGTTCCTTCCTGAATCAAGTTCAGGACAGGCTCCATGACGTGCTACTTGAGGGCTTGTGCTGTGAACCAAACATAACGTTGGTCTGAAAGGCTAGCCACCCGCGTGTTGAACAGCCAATCCCATAGCTATCGGGAGGGGAGGGATTCATAGTTAGTGGTTGGCCTTCGTGCTAAGGTGCAGTCATTGAGACTTCATCGTAACCTTTTTACTAGAATGTAGTATTTAATCCGACTGTTTCCTTACATTTATACTATAAAATAGTATTAATAACTATGTCGGACTACAAAATCGGAGAATTCGAAGAGATCGTGATGTACACCGTTGGCATCTTACATGGTAACGCGTACGGTGTAACGATCAAAGATGAAATAGAATCGCGCCTCAAGCGGAAGGTAAGCGTTGGGGCACTACAAGTCACCTTGCGTCGGCTGGAGAAAAAAGGACTACTGAGCAGCCAACATGGAGACACGGAAGATTCAAGACGGGGGAGACCCAAGCTGTTCTTTTCGCTCACTGCCTATGGCAAAAATGTGCTTGTGAGCATTCGGGACAACCGCAATTTGCTATGGGACGCACTACCTCAAATTATAATAGATCTTAAATGATGCAACCAACAAACCCACCGAAACTGCCATGGACCTTTTTGCGGTGGTTCTGTAAGACAGAATACTTACAGGATATAGAAGGGGACTTGCTGCAATTTTACAACCGAAGGGTGGGTGTGCTGGGAAGCAGAAGGGCGAACTGGCTGTTCACAAAGGACGTGTTGCTTTTGTTTCGCCCGGGAATGATCCGATCAATTTATGAATATCAAAAACTCAGAATCATGGACTTACTCTTACACAGTTTTAAAGTATCGTTTCGGAATTTCAAGAAATACCGAAGCTCATTTCTTATCAATTTGCTAGGGCTATCCACAGGACTCGCCTGCGTGCTCTTTATCTTCCTATGGGTACAGGATGAATTGGCAGTGGATCAATTCCACACCAAAGGCGATCGCTTATACCAGCTACTCGAAAATGTAGATCAGGGTGGAGGCATGATCACCCGAACGACGACTGCCGGGCCTACCTCCCAGGGACTGATGGAAGACTTTCCGGAAATAGAACGAGCTGTATCCACCACATGGATCAGTAGCAATCCACTATTCATAGGAGACAAAAGCATAACCGCTGATGGCTTTTATGCGCACGATGGATTTTTCCATCTTTTCGATTGGGGAGAAATTCAGGGAGACCTGGATCAGTTGCTTTCTGAACCCAACAACATTGTTATTTCCGCTCAACTGGCCAAGCGCCTATTTGGAGAAGAAAATCCCATTGGACAGACTGTAGAGCTGAGAGGTGAAGAGTCATATCAAGTGTCAGGTGTTTTCAAAGGAATTCCGGAAGCTTCAACGATCCAGTTTGAGTATGTTATTCCGTTTTCCAAATTCTGGAATGACAATAGATGGTCACAAAACTGGTACAATACTGCATTCAGCACTTACATCTTATTCAGAGAAGGAACGGATGTTGCTGCCTTTAATGAAAAGGTCCACGATTACGTTCGTGAAAAAACTGAAGGCAACGCGAACCATCGTTCTCCTTTTGCGACTTCATTTGGTGATTATTACCTCAATGGAAAATACGAGAACGGAGTGCAGGCCGGTGGCCGCATTGAGTACGTTCAGTTATTCAGTGCCATTGCGGTGTTCGTCTTGCTCATTGCATGTATCAATTTCATGAACCTCTCTACCGCCAGGGCTTCTAGAAGATTGAAGGAAATAGGGGTAAAGAAAACGGTAGGAGCTGCTCGTCGTTCGTTGATCATTCAATTCTTGAGTGAGTCGCTTTTATTGATGGGCATCTCCATGGTCATAGCGTTGCTTGTTGTGTGGTTGTTCTTACCGCAATTCAATTTAATTACGGATAAGACACTGGCATTGAAATTCACTTCAGAATTGGTAGCAGGTGTCCTTATCATCATGTTCGGTGCTGGCTTGCTAGCAGGTAGTTACCCTGCATTCTATTTGTCTAAATTCAAACCGGTCGCTGTGCTAAAGGGTACGCTAAATACCTCAACAGGTGAAACCTGGGCACGATCGGGGTTGGTGACGATACAGTTTACATTGTCCATTGTACTGATCGTATCGGTGATTGTAGTCTTTCAGCAGATAGCGTTTACCCAGAACAAAAACCTTGGGTATGAAAAGGACAACATTCTGATCATGGATGTAAAAGGCGGACTATACGATAGTTTGAACTATTCTACGTTCCTACGAGAACTTTCACAGATTCCAAATGTAGTAGCCGCATCGGGAGCGGATCATGACATGACGGGGCACAATGGAGGCAGCTCAGGAATTTTCTGGCCGGGAAAAGATCCGAATGATCGTACGGAGTTTGAACGGATGTTTTGCAAGCATGGCTTCATTGAAATGATGGAAATGGAAATGGTAGATGGACGATCGTTCACAGAAGATTTCATGATGTCGGATTGGGATAAAATCATTTTTAATGAAGCAGCAATTGCTTTTATAGGAATGGAAGATCCGGTTGGTAAGAAGGTAATCTTGTTTGGCAATGAAGTAGAAATCATTGGTGTAGTGAAAGACTTCCATTTCGACTCATTCCACGAAGAAGTAAAGCCTGCTTTTCTTTACCTGGAAGAAGCTGATACCCGGTACCTCATGGCCAAGTTAACTGCAGGACAGGAAAAGGAAACGATTATAGCTATCGAAGAGCTACATCAGCAAATGAATCCGGGATTCGAGCTTGATTACCGTTTTCTTGACGATGACTACCAGGAATTGTATGAAGCCGAAAATCGAGTTTCAATATTGTCCGGCTACTTTGCAACCATCGCTGTGATCATCTCTTGTTTGGGTCTGTTTGGACTGGCATCATTCAGTTTGGAAAGAAGAAGCAAAGAGATTGGCATTCGCAAAGTATTGGGGTCAACTGAGCTGAACTTATCAAAGAAATTGGTATTTGACTTGACAAAGATGGTATTCATTGCAGTACTTATTGGCTTGCCTATTAGCTACGTAATAGCTGATAGCTGGCTGCAAAGTTTTGTATTCCGAATACGTTTAGAGCTATGGTTCTTCGCTGCAGCAGGATTGATTACATTAGCGATTGCACTTATTACTGTTGGCTTTCAAGCCATCAAAGCTGCTCGTCTCAGTCCTGTTCAGTTTTTGAAGGATGAGTGATGCTGGAAGAGTTCAGTAGTTAGTAGTTAGTAGTGAGTGGTTAGTAGTTAGTAGTTAGTTTCTGCTCTTTAATTGTTAAGTGACTTCTTGGTATCGTCAGGCAGGGGGGATGGAGAGTGGGGTTAACATAATCACTGGCGATGTGCATCATTATTCGTTGTCTCGTCCATATTGAGGATATTGTCACGGAAGTAACTTCCGCGCTAGAGGGATTTATGGAAGGAGGGAGGGACAAAGAGAATGGCAAATAAGTGCGTTCCAAATGTCATTTTACAGATAATGGATTGGATTATTAATCCATTATATTCTAATTAATCTTTAATTTGTTATACAGTTAAGTAAAAAATACCTTAAAGTGGGTATTGTATTTGCGACTAAATAAGTTGAGATTTAAATTATTTGAGAAGATGATTTTGGCTATATTATGTTGTTGAGGCTTCCATTGGCTTTATTGATCCCCTTTTGCTACACCCAATTGGTTGGTCAAGTAAATTTCATTCCTCCAAGTAAAGACTTGGTTGAAAATACTTACTACGAAGGAGTTATAGAATTCATTAACACGAGCTCAAACTTTAGAGTCAAATCATTCAAAGCAACCTCTCAGCATTCGAAAGATAGTAGTTCGAATTTTAATCTTAGCTTTTATGTTCCGATACAGTTTGAAAATGCAGAAATAGAGGTATTTGTTCGGGACAACATCGATAAGTATTACTACATGAAACCGGTTCAAAAGAGATGGGAAGTGGGGCTTAACTCATTTTCCTGGAGCAAGGATTATTTAGCGTCTAAGCTTTCGATTGAGTCATGGCATCTAAACTCATACATAAGTACAAGTTTAGATAGAAGAGACTTTCTAATCCCGTCTACATTTTCAAATTTAGATTTGGTTGATTCATACAAGTGGGTAGTGACAGCCAATCAAGATTTTATACTTGAATATACTGTATACAATGAAAATAGGGAAGTGATTTTACCGACTAAGAATTTGAAAGATCAAAAGAATGTGGATGTTCATTTTGATTGGGTTTTTCAAGATATTCCTTCCGGATTTTATCTACTTAAATTAAAATATACACTAATAAGTGATAACGGATTAGTGTCGAAAGACAACAACAATTTTTGGTTTTATCATTGGCAGTAAAATGAGTAAACATCAAGAAACCAAAAAGTTTCAGCCTATTGATTTGCTCCGCTTATTGCCAATCTTAATCCTTGTCGTATTATTGATAAACCTCGGCAATCTAAATGCAAGTTCTGAGGTATACGTTGATGTTGAAACGAGTAGAATTGAGTTTCGAACATTAGAAAAAGCATCGTTATTTCAAGGCTGGGTCGTAGATTCTGTAAGCTATCGAAATTCGGATCTATACTTTTATGCATCTAATGCAAAAGAAGTCTTTGAAGAAGAATCTGAAACTGAAGAAATTCGAGTACAAGCGTTGAATAAGTCTCAACCTAATTCATTTTCAATTGTACCAAGTCAAGGTTCCAATAACCTATTATTCAAAGGCATCAGGACACCGCCTAATACAAAGGTAATTTTGGAAGCAGGTCCTGGTTACGTAGATATTATTGTCCAATCGGACAAAGTACCTGTCCAAAGTGCTGTGGTAATGTCTGATAATTTTTATTTGATTGGAAGAAACAATACAGCGGAGACAGTTCGCCTAGATGACAGTAGGAGATACGAGATAGGACTCGATCCTATTTTTGAATCAATTCAGATGGTGCATGCCACAAGAAGTCAAATTCGCTTATTTCTTAGCAAAAACCTTTATCAGAAACAAAAAATGAATGAGGAGAGCATTAGAGCAGTAAGCGTTGCCTTTAATGAGCCAAATGTTTTTACAGATAACCCAATATTGGAAAGTAGGATACAATCCGCCACTATTCAGATTTCAGGGACAGATTTTTTTAAGAAACTATTCATGCTAAAAGAGGAAATTGTCGATGCTGGTCACTTCTTAGAGTTAAGCGAATTTGATGAATACGACATTCAAATAGAGAAGTTAAGCTCCAATACGATAAACAGTAACCTATTTTGTGAAAGTGCAAGAGAGTTGAAAGTGGGTAAAAGATTTCGTTTTTTACACTCAATAATTCCTACAAAGTTAGAGTATCTGATTGAGGAACCGGGAAAAAGATCATTGATTGGATTAATAGTTGGGATAATAACTCAAGTAATACTTGTCAGAAAGTACATAGGAAAAACTAACAATTAGTTGACGTGCGAAAATTAGCGATCCTTCTATCAAGCTTTGTAATTACGTTAGGATATTCACAGGAAAAATCGGGAGCAGAAATTGTCAAAATTTACTCAAGCGCAGGAACAGGATCAGGAGTTATTATATGTTATACGGATAACAACTACTACATATTGACTGCAGCTCATAATACGGATCCAAGGCTGGATGATTATTCAATTATTTTCTCAAACAAAGCTGATACAGCAAAAGCGACGTTGTTTAGAACTAATCTGGGAAACTATGATTTAGCCATCTTGAAAATGAACACTCCCTTTCTCAAGGACGTGAAAGTACTGTCATCTTTTGCTAGGGAGCATTCTGAGGGTGATGATGTTTTCCTTTATGGGTTTCCTGCTGGAGGCGATCAGATGCGATTTGATGGTATTGCAGGTAAAGCAATTAACGAAAAACTCTATTTTTCTGGGATTAAAATTGAAGAAGGAATTTCTGGATCGGCATTAATTAGAAAATCAGATGGAAACATCGTTGGAATAGTTACTAATCGCCCTACTGATGAGCAAGATGAGAACCAATTCGCTATAAAGTCTTCCATTATTCTAGACCTAATAAAAGATGATAATAGATTGTGTTTTGGAAAAAATAACCTCATTTATCATCTTGATTTTCTTGAGTTCTATGAACCGAATCAAAGAATCCTCAACTTCTTCGAAGGAATAGATCTCATGCATAGCAAGGACCAAATAGTAGAGACGGTTAAAACACATAATGAAAGATGGAACCCTACATTGTTGACAGAATCACAAGATAGCTACTCTTATCAAATAAGAAATTTTCAGTCTACAGCTATAGGCAGTGGAGGAAATTCAAGTGTGTTTGCCAATTACAATTTTATAAATGAAAGTTTGGCATCAATGCAGGTAAGATTCGAATTTGAATCTGGTTTTTGGAAAACAACTAGATTAAACAAAAAGGTAAATAAGAGAGTGATAGTTAAGTACTATAACCAGACTTTTGGAGAGAAAAGAAGCTTTAGTGGCAACTATTGGACTAAAGAGATTTCAACAGAAAATGATTTAAGAATTGAATTAACAGAGGAGAAGAAATCCTTAATTCTTGATTATAATTTCAAAGGTCGATCGGAAGGTAGAAGTTTAGAAGTTGAAAAAACAAATATTGACATACGGATGTATGCAGGATATTCCTTTTTAGTAAATATTGGTGACACTGATAGTATTAGTAGTTCTGAAAAGGGAAATCTTATTTTTGGAATAAACCCTCAATTTTTGTCGTTTAACAAAGATCAAATTTGGCTAGGGCTTGATTTTGCTTACTTGATTTTTGACAATGAAGGGTTCGATGATTCTAGGGATGTCGGAAAAATTGGAGTGACGAGCAGATATTATATAAAAAAAGAGGGTACAAGTGAGACCATACCATATCTTAAAATATCTCCTTCATTTTTTTGGATTCCAATAGGTGAACTCCCAGAAATAGGTGGAAGTATAGGGTTTGGCTTAAAGTCCAAGGAACTGAGTCTTGAAGTAGATTATAGTAAATCACACGGAGATAATGGAATTTCATTGTTTAGTGCAAATCTGGGACTAAGCATTTTCTAGGGCAGGAAGATTTCCCAGCTTTGCTGGTAACATAACATCATTATATGATCTAAGTTGATAGATAATCGTCAAACCGAGTAAAGATCCCTCAGATGTTGCCCACTGAGCTAGGCTACTTTCATAATCTTGATTGGTTCTTTTCGACCTTTTACCTGAACGGAAATGAAGTCGACTTCTGCAGCTGGTCGGATCAGATGCTCGTGAACTTCTTCAGATATAATCAATTGAGAGTTGTGCTCTTTATTTAGCTGCTCAAGGCGAGCGGCAAGGATTACGGTATTGCCTGTTACGGAATATTGTTGTCTTAAGTCAGTGCCTACGTTACCCGCAACCACATCTCCAGCATGTAAGCCGATACCTACTTCTGTTTTGGCTACTTCTCCAGCTTCAATTTTTGCGTTTAGCTCCTTGAGAATTTCTTCAGCGGCATCTACCGCATCTTGACAAACGTTTTCTGAATTGTCGGAAACACCAAATGTAGCCATAAAGCCATCGCCAAGAAATTGATTGATAATGCCGTGGTGCTTATCGATGATATCGATCATGAATCCGAAAACAGCATTTTGATAGGCGATGATCTCTTCGGGTTTCTTTTGCTCCACAAAAGGTGTAAACCCACGGATGTCGAGAAACATCACACACACGAACTTCTTTTGTACATCTTTCCTGCCTTTTGCCACCATGAGTTGTTCGGCAACTCCTGGACCCACTTGTTGGTTGAGTAATTTCTTGATGCGCTGCTCAGCAGATACCAGCTTTACCTGTGTCTCTTGTAGGTCGGTGTACGCTTTATCTAATTTGGTTAATGCTGAGTTCTTCGACCGATAGAGCACAAAAATTCCGATCGCGAATATTGCAACTAAACCCAAGCCAATGGCTAGGTTGGTTTTGAACGCTTGCTCTTCAGCAATTTTCTTTTCTTGCTGCTGTAATTGGAGGTCTTGAATTTCCTTTTCCTGTTGTAGTAAGCTCAAGTCTTTCGAACGACGATCCAGCTCGTTGGTTTTTTCGAGCAGTGCCAACTGTTGTGCTTGTTCAGTTTCTCGAATCTGTGTGTAGAGTTTGTAGTACTCTAATGACTTCTTGTAATCTTCGCTTAATTCAGACTTGGTAGCAAGCTGGATGTAGTCGTTCTTTTTCTCCTCGATTTCCTGCTGCTCACTTTCCGTCCAAGGGGACACTTGGGCAATGGTTTCAATTTCAGTTTTATTGGCCGTATTCAGTTGTTCAAGGTTGGCTCGAATAATAGACAGCTCCGTCGTATCATTCAATCCTTCTTTCAGCCTGAGTGCTTCGCTATAGTAATGAAGTGCTCTAGTGCGGTTATCACTCTGTTGGTAGATTTCACCTACTTTCCGATTGATAGAAGCGATGGAAGCGTAATCACCTTCGTTTTCCCGCAATTGAATTTCCCGCTGGTACAGGTTGATGGCCTTGGTAGTGTTACCATTTTTTTCCGCTTCGACTGCAAGCTTATGCGTGGCGTTTATGTTGAGATCAGCGGCTTTGGATTTTAGTGCCTTGCCGACTTTAATATCTTCCAGGTCTACTTTTCGGTCTTTTACTTCAACCGCTGTAAGCTTGGTCAGGTATTCTTCTGCTTTATTCGTTCCGGCCTGGTATTTCAGCGTTTTGGCTAGTTCAAGGGACCGATCAAAACTTTTCTTGGCAGATTCGTACTTATTGCGCTGGTATTGCGATTCCCCAAGAAGGTTATAGGCATCTACCTGCAGGTACGCATGCTCTTTGTTTAGATTGCCATTCTTGGTGTGGAATATCTTCGCTGAGAGATCAACCGCCTCGCGACTGAATCGGAAGGCTTTGCGAGGAGTGCTTTCCAGGTATAAACCAGCTAGCTGATTAAGATCCTTCAGACGATCAATTCCGTATTTCTGATCGATGGACTTCTCGAGTTGCTCCACAGACTGGCTGAATCCGGATAGGGTCAGACAAAGAAAAAAGTTAATTAGTAAGATTCCTTTCATAGGTAAGCTTTACTCGACCAAGAAAATCTGTTGTGAAGAAAGTTAGCGATTTAGTCGTTAAATGTAATAATCGTTGTTGGCTCAGGATAGGATATTGGACTTAAATGCTTAATAGCGTTTCTTATTGTGGCTGAGAAAGGAGTTATCATCTAGTGATAACTAAGCCAACACCTTAGGCGCTGGAACATGACATGACGTGCATTCCAGAATGGTATTATTTCAAGATTAAATTGTTTCGCTATTGGACTATCCATGGCTTATCCATGGCTTATCCATGGGAAGTCTATGGCTTATCCCTGACTAATTCATGGGTTTGTAGTGATTAGTGAATTAGTGATTAGTGAATTAGTAGATAGTAGATAGTAGGGAGTGAGTTATAAGACTATTGACACGGAAGTAACTTCCGCGCTAGGTGGGTTTCTTATTGTTGTTGAGAAGGGGAAATCAACGCCAAGTAGGTGAATTAGTGATTAGTAGTTAGTAGGGAGATTGCTACGTCACCAATGCTTCGCAAAGGTTCCTCGCAATGACGTGCTACTTGAGGGCTTGTGCTGTGAGCCAAACAAAGTTATTAACGTGAAGCACGCGTTGCAAACGCTTATCCTCGGGAAGTCTATGAGAAGTCTATGGCTTATACCTGGCTAATTCATGGGTTTGTTACGGTAAATCCATTATTTATCATTTGATACTATCAGATAACGAATAGGGTTATAAGTCATATGTTAATCTTTTGTAACTACCAATTGTCTTAATTTTTGATACGCTTGCTGCTCATTTGCGCCTCATTTTTAACTATAAATTTTATATCATGGCAAGACAAAAAGGTGTCATTAAACTGGAAGGAGCTGTCGGGGACATTTCCTTCTACAAAACAAAGGATGGTTACATGGTGCGTGAGCGCGCTGGTATCACGAGTGATCGAATTAAGAAAGATCCTGCTTTTCAGCGTACACGTGAGAACAATGCGGAATTTGGACGTGCAGGTCGAGCGGGCAAGCTTTTACGCAACGCAATGAACATGCTATTGCAGTATGCTTCCGATGGAAGGGTGGCTAGCAGGCTTACCACTGAAATGCTAAAGGTGGTCCAGTCGGATGTGGTGAACAAGCGTGGGGAACGTACCGTGCAAGAGGGAGCTATCGACCTACTGGTTGGTTTTGATTTCAATGCCAATGGTCCGTTGCTTGCTTCGTTGTTTGCGCCGTATGTGACGGCTATTGATCGGGCAGGGGGTAACGCAACCGTGGACTTCCCGAACTTTATTCCGCATGACGCAATCGTGTATCCGGAGGCAGCCAGTCACTTTAGATTGGTGATTGGTGCAGCGGAGGTGGATTTTCCGAATGGTACGTTCTCCTTTACAAAGGATGAGACGGTTCCGATGCTGCTGGATCAGACGCCTACGGGCAACCTGACCCTGAGTGCTTCGGTTCCGGCTGCCAGTACGCTGGACTTGTTTTTGATCCTGGGCATTGACTTCATGCAGGAGGTGAATGGGACGATGTATCCTTTGAAAAATGGGTCGCATAATCCGCTGACGCTGGTTGCGATTCATCGCGTGTAGATTTTAGATATGCACGTAAAAAACGAGGGGACCGGTGGGAGCTGGTCCTTTTTTTTGAGTTAGTGAATTAGTGATTGGTGATTAGTGGTTAGTAGTTAGTAGTTAGTAGGGAGTGATTGGTATGATCGTAGAAAGATGTGAAAGGTACCATTTGGAGACGTTTTTAGTTTCTGCTCTTTAATTGTCAAATAACTTCTTGGTAGGTTGGGCAGGAGGGAAGGAGAGTGATGGAAGGCAAATGTGTGCGAGATATACGCACAGTCCAATTAATTCTCAAATACTTACTACCGTCATCTGGTAATTACCCAAAAATGGGTATTGCATACTTTAGATTTTAATAAAAGCTTTACGAAAAACCAATTATCATATGAGTACAGAAGCAGGCAAAGGGGGTTATAACGTATACAGATTTAACCCGTCAAAAACAGATCAAAATCCTATAATTGACGAACGGCATTACATAGGTGTCGAAGCTTTAAGCTGGTATTTAAATAAAGAGAATAATTTCTGGAAAAAGAATATGGCTACTGCAACAGCAGTTATTAACCTTAACTCTGATGAAGAATATAACACTGCTTTAGGAACATTTGCTTTAGATGGTGGAGCAAAGATTGCTCCTTTCTTTAACCAAAGAATTTTAAAGGAAAGAAGATATAGAGGGGATTCAGTGGCTTTCAAGGTTTCCTTATCTGTACTCAAAAGAGATACTGCCATAGGTGGAATACTTAAATCTGCTGCAAGTTCTTCTCTAAACATCGTATCTGGAATGATCGAAACTGCTACTGTTGCGGGACCCGCAAAAATATTATCTTCAGCCGGTGGGTCATTGGTTTCTGGAATTGATGAGTTACTAAAAGATAAAGAAATTAAGTCAAGTGAAATTTTTGCGATTTCGAATGAACTTAGATCAAATCAAATATTAGGACCTGAAACTTATTTATTATTCCATAGAGGTGCCACTTTGGATAGGAGTAAAATAACTATTGACTCAAGAATCGAGAGTAATTCAGAAATGATAATACCAAAATACAATGGATCAGAGCTGAAAGACGGAGCATGGATTTTTTTTAGAATTAGAAGATCTAATGAATATCCTGATGTAAGACCATGGTTTGAGTCACGTAAATCTCTTAAAGGAAAGGTAAGAGATGTTGTTGAAAACTGGGAACTTAAACTTATTAATAAAGAAACAGCTTTGAGTAAGTTTGAATTGAGTGAAAGTGGAGATGAGACTTTGGTTGATGAATATGTTAAGATCAGAAGTATAATTAGGAATGATGGGGTTCTGACAACTAAACAGGCGGTTTTATTTTTAGGTGAATTAAAATCCTTTGTTTTTAGCGGACGAGATGCTATTAATAAGGATGATCCAAGTCTATTTGAAGGTAATAGTCATCGATTCTTGAATGTTATTACTGGAAACAAGAAAGACAAAGAAGTAGAAAATGAACTTATCACTGAATCCAAAGAAATACTTGATTACCAAAACAACATTTTAGCAAGCTCTGCTAATAAAAAATTCAAATTAGAAATAGAAGATTTCACAGTAAATGATTTTGTAAGTGCGTTAGATAGTATGCCAATATCCAAGGACGAACTTGGAATGATAGGATAAAAATTCTAATCAGAATCAAATGATTAAAGTTTTACTACTTTCAATCACTTCATTAATGATTATTAGTCTTACTTCAATAATGTTGAAATCTTATTTGGAGTATAAAAAGTTTGAACTAAAAAAAAATATTGTTTTTGGAACTGCAACATTATTTACAATAATTCAACTTTTAGTAATTGCAGTATGTAAAGTAGAAGATAATATCAGTTATTTATCGGTAGCATTAATTGATTTGCTAAACTTGATTATTCTAATATTTATTTTGCTATACTTCATTTTTTTAGGAAGAGAAAAAGGAGGTGATATAGTTGTTAGATGGATTCTACCTCTTATTTCGATTCTTCCTTCATTTCTAATCATTACATCTCTTTTTTTCTTTTTTAGAATAAGAACTTCAATTGGTAATAGTGGGATTGAAAGTTTATCCGAAATATTTGGTTCCCTTTCTTCTTTTTCTTCTGGAATACTAGCTAGTCTAATTGCGAGCATTGTGTTTACTGTATTATCGAAATCATGAAAATTTTACACATATCAGACCTCCATTTTACTAGAAATGTTAAATCTGGTTCCTTTTCCGCGGATCAATTGGAAGATTTAGAGAGAGTTTATAAGTATGAAAATTATGACAGGGTTATTGTAACAGGTGATATAACAGAGGATTCAGACTATGATAGTTTTTTGCAAGCAAGATCATACCTGATGTCTGATATGCAAATTGGTATGGGAAAAGCAATTGGCCTTAGAATCAACGATGATATAAAACTAAAAGTAGTCCCAGGCAATAAGGATAATCAAGCGATACCAAACAATAATAAAATCCCAGAGTGCTACTACGATGGTTTAGAAAACTATAATAGAGTCTTTGTAGGAAGACATACATTCTTTGATGGAAGACCAATTCTATATGATTGGTTTGACCTTGATAGTTGTGGTGTATTCATTGTTTACATTAACACAAGTTTTTTTGGCAGTAAGGACAAGAAACTAAAAACCAAGTATGTTGATTATACCTGCAAAAAAGTTAAAGATCTAGTAAACCAATGTTATAGAGGAGAGAAAGAGAAAAGACCTGGAGCTGAAAACATAAATCCTGTTGAATTCAGAGATTCATTTAAAATACTAGTTTCACATCACTCGTTGTTTAGTGGTCCTGAAGATAAACTTAAGTTTCTAAGTAAGGATGCAAAAGATTTGTTCACATCAAACTTAGGGTTGCTTGGTTTTCACTTACAAATTTCTGGACATGGTCACTTATATGATGTGAAGGAAAAAAAATATTTCTCGGATATATTCGATCATCGAGCAAAAAGCAGATTTATGGTTAACTATTTTAGAACCAAACTAGGTTATAAAAATCAGTTAACAATTCTGAAATCCGAAGATGGCAGAAATTTTACAAAATCCTTTAGACAACTTTTAGATTTAGTAATATCTAACGTACATCATGATTATCAAGATGTAGTTGAATTTATTGAAAAATTGGTTAATGGTGAAACAAGAGATTTAATCGATATTTTAGGTAAAATCATTAAGTCTGATGTGATGCATAAGGCAGACAGATTCGAACTAGAAAAAGTAAAAAAGCACGTTTCTCAGTTATCTGAAGAAGAAAGGAAGAAGATGGAGAGAAATGCTAAAATTGTACTATCGAAACTAGTCAAGGCAGGCAAAAATAATTCTCTCAAAAATTTTAATACTGGATCTGTTGCAATTCCTCACAATGGTATTGAATCGAGAGATTTCAATATTTATGAAATAGAAAGCATATCTGGAGAACTGAGTGTTATATGTAGAAGATTTAAATGGGATCCCAACATTATTGTAGATGGTAAAGAAAGAGGTAGATTTTTAGAGTATTCAAAGAGGTTTATCATTTACTCGGCAGAGTTTGAAAAGCTATCTGAAAACTTAGAGAGTTCCATTTGATTTTATAGCCACTCCTCTCGAATGAGCAATCACTATGCCGCAGTGAGGGATGTTGGGTTGTGGGATGGAAAGTGGTAAATGTGTGTGGAAGAAAGCGTTGATGAAGCATAAGGGATTGAGGCAAGTATCATGTACAGCAGAAAGGGTAATGCCCAATGATTCAATTTTTTGTCTAGAAAGAATAAAGGTAGCATTTCCACTTAGCCAAGGCTCAATGAAAATTGACCGCAAACATTTAGTCTCGGCTATGACGAAACGTTATAAATAATAGCTAGATTTAAACTTAATAATAACCATTTACCTAGGGCTTCTTATTCTCTTGAAAGAGAGAAATGCTTATTGGCATATGTGTAACTTTGGATTGATACTTTTAGATCAAAACAATGAGGCCTAACTTATGAATGTTTCTAAGATTCAGGACGAGATCCTAGATCAATATTTGAATGATGAGAATCCAAGACCATGGATTGTTGGATTTAGCGGAGGTAAGGATTCGACTATGTTACTACAACTGGTATGGAATAGCTTAAAGCAAATTCCCACTGAGCTCAGACAAAGAAAAGTATATGTAGTATGTAACAATACGCTTGTCGAAAATCCAAAAATCATTAAGTACACAGAAGAGGTATTACATAGGATTGAAAAAGCAGCCTTCGACCAGTCCATGCCAGTTTTTGTTGAAAGAACAACTCCAAAACTTGAAGATAGCTTTTGGGTAAACTTGATTGGTAAGGGTTATCCAGCTCCTAACAATGCTTTCAGATGGTGCACAGAGCGATTGAAAATTTCTCCTACTACCGAGTTCATAAAGAATACCATAAGTGAAGTAGGTGAGGCAATAATTCTTTTAGGCACAAGGACAGATGAGAGTTCTACTAGATCAAAAAGTATAAAAAAGCATACTGTTAAAGGAGAGAGACTTAGAAAGCATATACTTTCGAATGCCTATGTGTATGCTCCTATTCAAGAAGTGAAGATCGGAGAATTGTGGCAGTACCTAAATCAGGTTCCTTCTCCATGGGGAGCCAATAATAAAATGCTTAACGCCTTATACCGCAACGCCAACAGCGGTGACTGCCCTTTGGTAATTGATGATACCACACCATCCTGTGGGAATAGTCGATTTGGATGCTGGGTATGTACAGTTGTGAAAAGAGACAAGTCCATGGAAGCACTGATCGAAAATGGTGAAGAATGGATGGAGCCGCTTGTTGAACTTAGGGACTTATTGAAAGACTATCGAAACAACCCGGAATGGAGAGAAGAAAGACGAAGAGATGGAAGTGATGGTATTGGCCCCTACAAAATAGAAAAACGCGCCCTGATCCTGGAATCACTATTAAAAGCACAAAAAGAAGTCAACGAACAAGAGCCTGATTTGAGCCTAATCAACTATCAAGAGTTAGTAGCAATCCAGGTGATCTGGTATCGTGACAATCATTTTACACACAGTGTAGCCGATATTTATAATAAGGTATATGGCACTCACTTAACAGATCATGATTTTAAGGATCACCTGATTTATGAAAAGGAATTACTTAAAGAAGCTTGTGACGAAAATCCAGATGACTTTAAGCTAATAAATGAGCTATTAGAGTTACAGAAATCAAAAACAATATTGGTTAAGGCGAGAGGACTACAGCATGATCTGGAAAATAGACTTGAACAATTCGTAAAATCCTGAATATGTTGATTGACAAAATAGCTTTAAGAAATTTCAGGATTTACGAAGGAGTTAATGAACTTGAGTTTACACATCACCCTGATAAAAACGTTACTATAGTATCTGGTAGCAATGGCTATGGTAAAACCACCCTTCTTACGTCATTGGTCTGGTGCCTGTATGGGAAGTTAATGGTGGATGTTGATGACCGTTACAAAAGAGAAATCTATGAATCTGGGGGGTACAAGAGGTTTTGCCAGAAAACGATAAACAGATCAGTTAAGGTTACCTCAGTTGGACCAACCAACCAGAATGAAGTATCTAGCAGCAAAGAAAAAGAAGCAAGTTCATTTTCTGTTTCTGTCACTATTTCAGACATTTTCATTCCCTCTGTTCCGTGCAACCGAGTTGAAATAATCCGAACATACCATGTCGATTCTGATAATGAAAAATTGAAGATTTTGATTGATGGGCGAGAAAATGAGTTAACAAAGGAGGTCGGATCAGAGATCTTTATCAATGACTTCATACTGCCAAAAGAGATAGCAAAATTCTTCTTTTTTGATGCTGAAAAAATTGTTTCACTTGCTGAAATCAGAACCGTTGATGAAAAGCGAGAATTAAGTCGTGCTTATGCAGAAGTTCTGGGTATTAGAAAATACGAAGAGCTCAGGGACAACCTCCTTAATGTCAGAACTCGACTAAAAAAAGAAGCAGCCTCTGATAAGGACAGAAAAAAGCTGAAAGAGATCAACGATCAGGTTGATGAAAAGGATAGACTACTTTCATATCTCAATGAATCACTGGAGAAGATTGATGATAAATTGATCGCACTGAGTCAAGATTCTAATGAACTTCAGGAAAAACTGATAAGAGAAGGAAGTAGTATTACCCCGGAAGAACTTAAAGACCTTAGGCAACTTAAAGAAAGCACTTCTAACGAGGCGAAAAAGGCAAGGGGTCGGTTAAGTGAAATGCTGGAACTAGCTCCTTTTGCCATAGCTGCTAAAAAACTGATAGATGTTGAAAAGCAAATTGATAGAGAAGAGAAAGCTTCCAAGACTAAAGTTTCAACTGACTTTATCAAAAAAGCAAAAGAAGCCTTAACTAGTGAAATCGAGAATAATCAAGAGCTTCGATTATCGGCAAATGACAGGAGAAAGTTAAAGGAGATCGTTTCCTCACATTTATCATACTCTGATAATAAGGGTATTCAGTTCTTGCTAGATATGAGTAATGATGAAACAAATGTTTTCAGAGCCTTGAAAAGAAACCTGTTCTCTTCATATAATGACCGGTTCAGAGAATTAGTCAAAGATGTGAAAATGAATCAAAGTGCCTTTGCCATAATTCTCAATAGGCTTGGGGATGCCGAAACAAAAGAAAGTGATGCGGTGATTCAAGAAATAAGAAAAGCGAAAAACAAAATTGACAAGGAAATAGCAGCTCTCGAAAATGAAAAAATCGAGATTAAGGCCAAGATTATATCAAACACAAATGATAAAAATAGTCTTCTGAAAATCCAGTCGGAAATTGGTAAGAAGATCAGTGTAGCGGATGTTGACATAGAAAAAGACAGAACAGCTTCAAGACTGGTCGGTGAGTTGGAAGTATTCATTGAAAAATTCAAAAACCAGAAAAAGGCCTCACTTGAAGAGAAAATCCTTAAAGAACTTCAATTGCTGATGCACAAGGAGGACTTTATTTCAAGAGTTGAAGTGATTATCGATGGTGCTATCATAGATGTTGAGTTTTATGACAGCAATAATCACCTCATCAATAAAGACGGCTTATCCAAGGGTGAGCAACAACTTTATGCCACAGCGCTCCTAAAGGCGCTAGTAGATGAGTCGAACATTAAGTTTCCGCTGTTTATTGATAGCCCTCTTCAGAAATTTGATAAGAGACATGCCAGGAGTATTGTTGAAGATTTTTATCCCAATGTCTCTGAACAAGTTGTATTATTTCCACTGCTTGAAAAGGAATTAACAGAAAGAGAATTCGAGTGGATGTTACCGAGAGTATCTCGCTCCTTTTTGATTAAAAATGTGAATAAGAATAAGTCTTCATTCGAGGAGATAAAGCCTTCTGAACTTTTTGCAACCGTCCAAAGAGAATCCGCCAATGTTTAATAGCATCAAAACTTCCAGGGAGAATAAAGAACGAGTAATAAACCTTACGCGAAAGCTTAACCTTGGCGCTGAAAACGTAATTGCCCGTATAGCCTTTGCCTATTCACTATCGATGGATAGAAAATTGAGTTTGGATGATTTAAGTGATGCCCAAGGCAAGGAATACAGCCGCAAAGTGCTTTTTGGTGAGTATGCCAGCTTTTACATCGCGATGCTTTGTACACACTACAACCTCCATAAATCAGATCGGGATATTCCGAAACTGGTCAAGTTGCATATAGATGATGGACTTGAAACACTTTCTAAAGAAGTGGAAAATATGGGTGGGTCATCTGGAACTGATTTTCTAATTCAGAAAATTGAAAGCGGATTATCGTGAACTAATGAAAAGACGAACAATTAATCAGGCAATAGAAGAAGCCCTCAAACGTGAAGGAGCTCCGATGAGAGCTAAAGAACTCTACAACAGAATTGTGGAAGACGATCTTTACAGGTTTAAGGCAATCAATCCTGAGCATATTGTAAGAACGCAATTAAGGAGACACAGTGTTAATTTAGATTTTCCTACCGCTCACAAATCGAAGCATTTCGTCTTTTTAAAGGATGGAACTTATTGGTTGAAAGGAGTAAATCATCCAATGCTGCAGGAACAGCACAAGCCACAGGCTAAAAAGGTGGCTAAGTATGAAGAAATAAAAGAACTTCACAAGAAGTACCTAATAAACTTCAAACACTCCATATTAAGCCAACTACAAGAAATCGATCCTTTGGAATTTGAACACTTTTGTCGTAAGCTATTGGCTGTGTATGGGTTTAAAAACGTCAAAGTAACTCAAAAGACTAAGGATGGGGGTATTGATGGTTATGGAGAGCTCAGGATTGGTCTTGCGACAATGCAAGTTGCATTCGAATGCAAACGTTGGTCAGCCACAGTAGGTAGACCCAAGATCAGTCAATTTAGGGGTGATATTCAAGGAAGGTTTCAACAGGGTATATTTTTCACAACTTCTAGGTTTTCGCGAGAGGCTAAAGACGTATCATTTCAAGCTGGAGCCGTTCCAATAATATTGGTGGATGGTAATGGAATTGTAGAATTGATGATCGAGAAAAGGTTCGGGGTTGAAAGGGAAGATTTGCCAATTTATACTAATGCGATGGACTTGGTACTTCAAAATAATGAATAAAGTATGCTTAAAGATGCTGACTTTAAACCGGTATATGCTTCTGGTAGAAATGAGCCAAGTGATTTTTTTATTGAGGCGCTAACTAACAGCATAAACTTTGACTTAGGCCTAGGCTACTTTCGATCTACCGGATTTAAGGTGCTTGCTGTTGGATTTGCCAGGTTTTTAATAAATGGCGGGAGAATGAGGTTTATCATTAATGATAGCCTTGTTGATAAGGATAAGAACGCAATTCTTGAGGGTCAAAAAGATGAACTGGATGAGCAGTATGAACAGAGGTTATTGTCAGATTTAGAGGATTTAGCTAAAACACTTACTAAAAGAGATAAACATTTTTTTAACTGTCTTTCGTGGCTGATTTCATCTGAGAGATTACAAGTAATAGCTGTAAAACCTCGAAAGAATAAGGTAGGAATCGTTCATCATAAGTTTGGAATTTTTACAGATGAAAATTTAAACCAAGCTGCTTTTAATGGGTCTGTAAATTTCTCCCAATACGCACTTCAGTATAATGTCGAAACCTTATGGACCGAGTATTCTTGGGTTACGGGAGGAATATCCAAAGAGAGAATTGATGAAATGATTCAGCTCTTCGAAGAAACTTGGAATGGAACATCTGAAGCTGTTAGAGTAATCCCCATTGAGAAAATTAAGGTTGCCATTAACAATCGATTTCCCCAAAAAAAACTCAAAGAATTGGTTGAAGAGGAATGTCGTCTTGCAGATGAAGTTATCAAAGAATACAAATCAAGAGGCTCTGATCCATCAAAGGTTGAGGAAGTTTTGAGGAGTTTAACTGAAAAATACAGATCAGGTCAATCGGGCACTTTATCAGTATCCTCAAAGAATGAGGCTTTGAGCAAATGGCGTCATCAAGATAAGGCAGTGAGTAAATTTTTGGAGTCAGAACGTGGTATATTAAATATGGCCACAGGAACAGGTAAGACTAGAACTGCACTAAGAATTTGTTCACAATTAATTGAACACGGATCAATTGATTCTATCATTATTTCTTGTGATGGAACGGACTTGTTAGAGCAATGGTACAGGCAACTGATAATCCTCGTGATAGAATCAGATTTAAATTGGTCAATACTTAGACAGTATGGAATTCATAAAGAGAGCGAACGCTTTAGAAATGATTCTGATAATAAAATTCTACTGACCTCTAGGTTGCAACTTCATCTTGGAATGTCTGATATTAATACCGATGAAGGTAAAAAGACACTTTTGATTCATGACGAGATACATAAACTGGGGAGTCATGGAAATCAAAAAAGGCTCGATGGTCTATCTAATGAAGTTCGCTATCGTTTAGGATTAAGTGCAACACCAGAACGTGAGTACGATCAAAGTGGAACGGATTTCATAAACCGGCATATTGGTCCAATTATTTTTGAATTTGGACTTGATAAAGCTATTGAAAGAGGTATTCTTAGTCCTTTTGATTATCAGCCAGTATCGTATAGGTTAACACCAAATGATAGAAGTAGACTTAAACAAGTTTACAAGAGAAGAGCTGCTAGTTTGAAGAGTGGTGAACCGATGACTGACGAGGAGTTTTGGACTGCAATCTCGAAGGTATATAAAACTTCGGAGGGTAAAATCCCAGCATTCAGGGAGTTCATTTCTTCTAATCTACATCTATTAGACAAGTGCATAATTTTCGTTGAAACGAAAGAATATGGTGAAGAAATTCTGGATATAGTCCATCAATTTAAGACAGATTTTCATAGTTATTTCGGAGGAGATGATTCTGAAATTCTATCAAGATTTTCAAATGGACAGATTGATTGTCTGCTAACCTGTCACAGGCTCTCTGAAGGAATTGATATACCCAGCCTAAATACAGTTATTCTTGTCTCTTCTTCCCGCGCACAATTAGAAACTATTCAACGAATTGGACGGTGTTTGAGATTGGATCCAAATAACCCTAATAAAACTGCCAATGTGATGGATTTTGTTAGAGAAAACAACGAGGATAATAACTCTTTCCCTAATGCTGATGAAGAACGAATGCAGTTTTTAAGTAGTCTATCGTCAATTAAACCTAAAGATGATCATGGTCAATGATAAGATTAAAAAAGCATTGGAGCAGGCTGTTTTTGACGCAAATCAGAAACCAGAACTCGCAAGTAAGTTACTCTCATGGATGGATAATGTTGTAAATGGGAATGAGAATATCAATGATGCTTCTAGGTATTCGGAAAGGTGTGAGATAAGCTTTAACAGCGTTGAGTTAGGTGAAAACAATGATGACTTTGAATGAGCACATCGCTTACCATATTAGGCTGGACTGCAGAGGGTTTAAGGTGTCCAGATCATAATATTTCCTTTGAAAAGAATGAAGATGAAGTATATAAGATTTCATTAGTTCAAATGCCAAATGGCACTGGAAAAACAACAACTTTAAAGCTTCTAAGAGCGGCCTTAAGCGGTCCTTTAATGTGGACAAATTCCTTTGATAAGCCGAATTCCTTTAAAAAGAATTCTAATACTTCTTCCGGATCTTTTGAATTGAAGTTGAGGCATTCGAATCGAAGGCTCACCATTAGAATAGAATTCGATTTTACACAAGATGAGGAAATTCCGACTTATTGGACAACATCAACTGTTGGGACAGATAAAGGATTTAATCTTCCAGATGAATTGGTTCCTTTTCTTAAGCCTGAATTTGTCAAGTTATTGATTTTTGATGGTGAGCTAGCAGCTCAGTTACTTAACCCTCATTCTACTAATGCACAAGATGCAATAGAAGTGCTATACCAATTACCTGTGCTAAAGCAAATGAGTGAGCGGATTGAGGATTTTTGGAAAGCTAAGGCTGATCAATCCGGATCAAAAGGTGGAGAAAAAGAAAAGAGCCGGAGACAAACTAGGGTGAATCAAATCAAGGAACACCTTGAAATAGTTGAAAAAAGCAAAAAGATTGATGAGGAGAAACTAGATAAAATATCCTCTCAAATCGAAGATTTAAAGCATCAATTCTCGGAGGAAATCAAGAAGGATACAGAAGAACGAGAAAAACACGATAAGGCAGAAAAGATACTTGCAAAAACACAAGCAAATCTGCGTCAGGTTACAAAAGCATTATCTGATTTAATAAAAAATCCATCAGAACTATCAAATAGATTTGATCTTTCAATTACTGAGCTCAAGGCAAGTTTTGATCGGGTGAAGCTACCTGGTATTGCAGCAAGAGAATTTTTTGAGGAGATAGCAGAGGAACCTCACTGCATTTGTGGAAGGCATATAGATAAGGAAATTGGTGAAACTATAAGGAAAGGAGCTGATCAATATTTAGGCTCAGAGGAAATAGCGACCATCAATGCGATGAAATCAGACATTAATAGTAGAATAAATGCCAAAGGACAGTTATCTAATAATGAATTAGTAAAAGCAGTTAAGGTCGTTGGAACTTCACAAGATAAAGTGTCACAAGCTCTCCAGAAATTAGATGCTGTCAAACTCTCAGCTAGCGGCAAAGACCCGGCAATTAAGAAGATACACGATCAGATTGTATCTCTGACAGCCGAACAAAACAAACTTGTAAAAGGAAACGAAAAATACAGTGATGTTGGTAATCAATCAGATCGCTCATGGAATCCAGAGATCTTAAAAAAGAGACTTGAAGAGGCTGAGGATGCGCTGGCAGAAACTACTAATACTATTGACCTCAAAAGAAAAAAAGACATCCTTCAGAATATTATAGATAGAGCTTTTGAGCAATCGAAAGAACTTTTAAGCGAGGAGATTAAGGAGCAAACAAATGATAAAGTTGAAAAAGTAATGCCTAATAATAACGTGCGAGTTGATAGAATTGATCGAAGTATTAGACTTATGGAGAAAGATAGTGGAAGTGCTGGAGAGACTCTTGCGGTTGGCTATGCATTTTTGTCTTCTTTGTTGTTTAATTCTAATCATGTTCTTCCGTCAGTTGTGGATAGTCCATCTGGTCCAATTGATTTGGACATTCGTCCGGAAATAGGAAGGCTGATACCCAAATTAAGTGATCAATTCATTTGTTTTATTATTTCTAGTGAAAGACAAGGCTTTACAACTCCATTAATTAAAGCTGCATCAGAGCCACCGTTCTTTATTACGCTGTTTAGGAAAGGAGATGATCAACTTGAGGAATCGACAAGAAGGAATTTTGATATTATCGAAACAGAGGATTCTGTTGCAGTTATTGGACAAAAATTTTTTAATTCTTTCCATTCAGATGATGAGTAACTCAGAAGGCTATGGCATTTAGTATACCTAGAAAATCAAAGGACTGGTTTAAAAATATTCAGAGTCGAAAGGGTAGTGGAACTGGTTTTGAACTGGATTTTGATATTTATTATTTCTGTCTGATGTGTGGTCTTGCCAAACCAAGAAAAGAAAGTTTATCTAACTCAGAGACTACAGAGATAATCCAATCTTTCCCAAATGAATATCAAGGCAATAGGCATTTTATTGTAGCACTATTTGTGAAAAAAGAACTTGAAAGATTAGGGGTGTCTCTTAAGGAAAGAAAAGCGCTGGATAATCAACTGAAAATATTAATCAGTCCCACTTCTCCAACCAGTTTGAGCGATCAGGGCATGAAAGAGTTAAATCAATATGCAAATGGAGGTTTTAAGGTTTTAACAGAACACTTTCCTGAACCTCCTCGTACTCTGGATAATTTTCTAATTGGATTTTATAAGCTGATGAAGAAACTAGAAAAGT
This sequence comes from Cyclobacteriaceae bacterium, assembly GCA_028284125.1. GTDB lineage: Bacteria > Bacteroidota > Bacteroidia > Cytophagales > Cyclobacteriaceae > Ekhidna. The sequence goes on along the minus strand of JANQSI010000009.1, from coordinate 188,992 downwards.
AAGATGTATAAGAATTTTAAGGAATGAATTAAAGTAAGAAAATGAGTAAAGATCAGAATGTAATAAAAGCCAATCCGACTAAAAGCTTTTTCATTGATATGCTTACAAGAGATATTAGACTGGACAGAGCGATAATTGATTTAGCTGATAACTGTATTGATGGTGCAAAAAATCTAAAGAAGTCAAATCAAAACTACGATGGACTCGAGGTTGATATTACTCTTTCAAAAAGCCAATTTAGAATTTGGGATAATTGTGGTGGCTTCTCACTTGATGTAGCAAAGAACTATGCGTTCATGTTCGGAAGACCCAATGATCCAAAAGCTAAGTTTGTTGATCATTCAATTGGCAGATTTGGAGTTGGCATGAAGCGTGCGCTCTTTAAAATGGGAAAGCATTTCTTAATAGAATCAAGGAACGCCGAGGATTATTTTCTTATCGAAATAAACGTAGATGAATGGATAAAAGATGAAGATGACTGGATGTTTAGTTACTTAGAGCATGATGACATTCCCACAGAAAAACGATTACTAAATGGACAAGACGGAACGGTAATAACAATATCTGATCTATATCCTACAATTAGTGATGAATTATGCAATCGTGAATTTCAAGCAAAACTTTCTCGGGAGTTAGGCTTAGCCTTAAGCTATAGTATTCTTAAAAATTTAGAAATAAGAATTAATGATCAGCCAATTAATAGAACTGATATCTCTTTTTTGGAAAAAGATGGTCTCAAACCATTATACATCCAAAAAACGATTAGTGATGTTGATGTTAGAATATATGCAGGCGTGGGGAGCTATTCACCTAGCCATGCAGGATGGTATGTATTCTGCAATGATCGGATGGTACTAGAGGCGGACAAGTCTTTTACTACTGGATGGAAAGAAACGAAAGAAGATGAAGGAAATATCATTAAGTACCACAATGACTATGCAATGTTTAGAGGTGCCATTTTCTTTAGTGCTAAAGATTCAAGCAAACTACCAATGACAACAACTAAAACTGGTATCGATTCCGATCATCCAGTTTTTAAGTCTGCTCGACCTACCATGTTAACAGCAATGAAACAGGTTATCAATTTCCTCAAAAAACTTGAGGATAAAGATGAAGGAGAATCAATTATAAATGATTCAGAAAAAATTGAAATCATGGAGATAAAGGATCATGTTAAAAATTATTCCGAGACATTCACATTCCCCACTACAAAAGCTCAAAAAGAAGCCAATAAGTATGTTGGAATAAGCTATAAAAAAGATAAGGCAAAAGTCGAGAAGCTCAAAGACTTTCTAGGTGTTTCGGCAAACGGGGAGGTCGGCTCAATCACGTTTGATTATTACTGTAAGATGAACGAAATAGATTAAGAATGGCATCTTATAACATTTTTAATTATCACTACCGTCCTGCAAAATCAATTGAGCGCAAGCTATTTATTGAGTTGCTTAAGGAGTTATATGGAGTTAACCAAAACAAGGATTTAGGTTATATAGGGTTGGGTTCAGTGTTTTTTGCTGACTTCAAATTGATTCATAAAGAGTTAGGTTTATCCAATTTGATCAATATTGAAATGAATGAGGATGATATGCTTCGTTTTGAGTTCAATAAACCTTTTAGTTGCATCAAACTGAAATGGGGAAAAACAACAGATGTTCTTCCTAATATTAATTGGACTACTGGCAAAAAAATTCTTTGGCTAGACTATGATCAAAGCCTGCAACCTTACATGTTTGAAGACATTGATACATTCTTTTCTGAGGCTCCATCAGAAAGCTTCTTTTTACTGACTTGTAATTATTCATTTCATAGATACCTGAGCGAAAATGTTTACAATGAAGAGAAATTTAAAAAAGACTTTGAGGGCATTTGTAGACTAGATGTGACCAAGGAAGAACTGACTAAGAAAAATGCTCCCATACTAGTTCAGGAAATGATAAAAGATCGTATTGAAAGTAATCTATCTTCAAGAAACGCAGCACTAAGTGATGAGGAAAAATTGGAGTTCCATCAATTAATATTTATAACATATCAAGATGGCGCACCCATGTTTACTTATGGTGGTTATTTATTAAGGAAAGAATTGGCTAGAGACTTTAAAAAACTTCAAATTAACAAACTACCTTACGTAAGGTCAGGAGAGGACTTTCTAAACCTTCAGTCTCCGGTTGTAACTACCCAAGAACTGGATGCTATGAACAACTTTTTACCTAACTATCCAAGCAGATTTCTAAGTATTAAGAAAATCACATTCATTCCAGAGGAAGAAAGAAAGAAATATTTAACCACTTACAGATATTACCCGAATTTCGTTGAGATACGTGATTAGTTGGATGATATTTAGAGAATCAATTTTTTAAATCATTCCTCTCAAATTATCCACCTTCATACTCACTTCCTTGATACATTTCTCAATATCAGAGTGATTTGAAAACCTCCCAAGGCTAAATCTCAAACTCGAATAAGCTTCAGTTTCTCTCAATCCCATAGTGGTTAAAACATGAGAGGGTTCCACTTTGGTAGAGCTACAGGCAGACCCATTGGAAACAGCTATGTTTTCTAATCCAGCAATGATTGCATCTGCATCGGCTCCTTTGAAACAAATATTGGAAGTGTTGTAAAGTCTTTCTGTTGGATGCCCATTAAGCAGTGTATCTGGCATACTGAGAAAAGCTTGTTCCAGTTGATCTCTTAGCATACCAATCCGATCTTTGTCTGCCTCCATTTCCTCAAGCGCTACTTCTGCAGCAGCTCCTAAACCTACTATACCCGGAACGTTCAAGGTGCCGCTGCGGACACCTCTCTCATGCCCACCTCCATGGATCAATGCCTCCAGCTTCACTTTGAAAGGTCGCTTACTTCGTAGATACAGACCTCCAATACCTTTAGGACCATAGAACTTATGTCCGGAAAAAGCCATAATATCAATATCCATTTCCCTAACATTCAGGGGCATTTTCCCAACCGCCTGAGTTGCATCTGTCATAAAAAGAGCACCTTTTTGATGAGCTTGCTCTGCGATTTCCTGAATAGGCTGAATAACTCCTGTCTCATTGTTGACGAACATGACTGACACCAGAACAGTATCTTGTCGGATCGACTGCCCAAGATCCTGTAAGTCAACCAAACCATATTGATCGACTGGTAAGTAGGTTACTTCAATACCCTTCGATTCTATAGATTGGCAGGCATCCAGTACTGCAGGATGTTCTGTAGCGACGCTAACGATGTGACTTCCTTTTTCCTTATATTGTTCAGCAACACCTTTAATTGCGGTATTGATAGCTTCAGTAGCTCCGGAGGTAAAAATTACTTCTCCTGGATCCGAACCAATAAGATTAGCCACCTTTTCCCTTGCTGCTTTCACGGCCCTGTTGGCTTCAACCCCAGCAATATGATTACTTGATGCGTTCCCATAGGATGTAGTGAAAAAAGGCATAATTACCTCGAGAACTCTCGGATCGATGGGTGTTGTGGAATTATTGTCAAGATATATTAGCTCTTCTTTCATCAGATTGTTTCTGAAATATTATAGGGTTATCTTCCTAAACGATTATCGATTCTAATAATACAAAATGTCTGTTTACTTCCATGGTAGTTTTGGACTAAATCGTCTATATATGTCAGGTTTGTTGGTGGCTTTGCTCAAAGATAAGAATGCCTCTCCCGAGAAACTAGCTGCACCCTTTGGGTATAGTGCGCCTTTTGGCCAGAAGTATCGGACTTGGTTAGTTAAAACCGGAATATTAGAAAACACAAGAAATCCCACGCTGACCTCTTTTGGAGAAATTATTTGGTTAAATGATCCAAAATTTGAAACTCCAGTTACTCAGTGGTTCATCCATCATCAGTTAAGTATCGATCCAGAAAATGCTGAGGCTTGGCACTTCTTTGCTCAATCATTCCTGCCAAAGAACAAGACTTTCACCAAAGAGGATTTGCAAAATCAATTAGCCATGAAAATGATGCCTCATAGTGAGAAGCATTTTCGTAAAGGAAGCTCTATGAATGCCACAATTACAAAAAAACTTATAGAATGTTATACTGAACCGAAGGCACTAGGTGACTTGGAGATAGTAAGTCAGATTGATAATAAAAAATATCAGTTTAACAATCCAAAATCACTAGGTCCGTGGAAAGGTCCAGATGAGTTACAGAATAACTATAAATGAAATTCGTAGGAAGGGGACCAAGTGTCATAAAGAGTATTTCCACAACATTTCTTCTACAATATTGTTTTTTTCAAGTTCATCAAGACTACAACAGGAATTTAAGAAAGCTGGATTTTTCGCATGAGCCTTAGAAATATTATTGTGCATCCATACAAAAGTGTCTATTTGGAGGTGCGATAAGTTCTTAAATAGGCCTTCTATAGAGTCTTTTTCAATATGATTGATAAAACCAGTGTACTTCCCATATATGCCCGAAAACACATCTGACACTTGGATGAGTTGATTTGTCCTTGATTCTACAAAAGTATAATTATCAATTATCCGTTCTCCATCAACAATTTGGTATTGCGAAAGCAATTCTTCTATTCCATGTTCATTATCAAATACATGAGTTGAATTAGTGAATAAATACAAAGGTTCAAGGTAAAAATGAAGGAAGTTTTCAATAAGTATGAAATCGTCTTCATCTTCTAAAAATGGAAGTGAGTTAATTTTCGAAGATTGCTTTAGTATTTGCTTCAAGGAAGTAATTCCTAGATGAAACTCTGGATCATTTTCATATTCACTAAAAAAAAGGAATAACTCATCAATGAAGAATCGAATTTGATCAGATTTAATATTTGGATAATCATATTTGTACAAAATCTGTACAACCAATTCCTTGTCATCCATAGCAATCTTATACAGATCATTTTTAATCATACCAAGAAGATATGGGTCAAGCTTTAGAAGTTCTTTATCTGCAAATATGGCTGAATCAACTATGTCTACAAGTGAATAATAAAACAGGTTTATATTGACATAGTGAACATATAGATCGCTTTCATATATCCATCTTAGGAAATAATTTAGACTTTGTGATTTTAAGCAATTCAAGAAATCACCGCGAGCTAGATGCTTTAGTTTTAATTCTGTAGCGGATTTTTGAAGATGAAGGTTCGTGAATAATTCTGAGAGATCTTGCTTCTTTTTCGTGTCATGAAGTACTCCACCTAAAATGAAATTCTCAGATGTATAGAAATTAAATCCTTCTTCTTTCAAATAGAACTTTCGAATATTATTGGTCTCGTCATAATAAAATGACAGTTTCTCATCTAAGCCAGTCAAGCCATGGAGCTTAATAGCAGTTTCTTTGTATTCATGAGCTTTCAATTGCTTCATGATATAAATATGACTAAAAAACTCACTAAAAAGGGTAGGAGCTAAGATCTTGAACCTATCTCTGGACAGTAGTCTTTACCAGACTTTACTATACCAAATACCTGTCTGATCAACTTACAAATGTGTGTGGAAGAACCTATTTATGGCTTATCCCAATAACATCGCTATTCAGAAACCCTTGATTATCAAATGCTAGTTTACCCATTCGCGTATTGCCTGTTCATTCTTGGTACCAATCGTGGTTTTTCAGCTTGTCAGATTAGCTAAATGGTTCTCATAAAAATGAGTGGCTAATAATCCCCAGTGGACTAGGTAAGATCAGTCGTTTAAGCGTAAATTCGTTTTTCTAACAACCTAAACCTAGAAAGATGAAGCATCTATTTACGCTCGTTCTCACAGCCGGATTTTTCCTTGGTCAATCTCAACCTTCCATGGGCGACTTTATGTCGTATCCGTTTCCTTCTTCTTTGACAAGTGCAAAATCCGCTAATCGGATTGCATGGGTTTTTAATGAGCAGGGGCGGAGAAATGTCTATGTTGCGGAGGCTCCAAGGTTCACACCACGCAAGATTACTTCCTTTAATCTTGATGATGGTCAGGAAATATCGAGTCTGTCTCTTTCGAATGACGGTGAATGGGTTGTTTTCGTCCGTGGGGGCGAACATGGTTCCAATTGGGATGATGAAGTGACCATCAACCCATTATCTCTACCAATACCTCCCAAGGTGGAACTATTTGCAGTTAGCTTCGATGGATCGCAGGAAATAAATCTTGGAGCTGGTGCTTCACCTGTTTTCTCCCCTGAAAACACGGTGATCTTCCAAAAAAACCGACAGCTCTGGAGTAAGCAACTCCATAAGGATAGCTCTGCCGTTAAACTAACTGAGCTTCGTGGAACCATTGCTTCTCCTCGATTTTCACCTGATGGTTCTAAAATGGCTTTTGTTTCCTATCGAGGCGACCATTCTTACGTAGGTATTTACACCAATGCGGAGACAAGAATCAAATGGATTGACCCTGGCTATGATCGCGATTATTTACCGAGGTGGTCGCCGGATGGAAGTAAGATCGTGTTTGTGAGGCGGCCTGGAGCAGGAGGTACTCCGAATCCAGCTTTGAAGCTAAGTCCAAGTCCTTGGTCTTTGCTGGTATATGATCTCAAGGCGGATAAGACATCAACCATCTGGACAGCTCCTGAAACGCTGGAAGGATCAATTCCTCGAACTCATGGCGGAATCAACCTACACTGGGCATCAACCAACAACATTGTATTTAATTCTTATATGGATGGTTGGCCACATCTCTACAAGATTAATCCGGCGGGTGGAAAGGCTGAATTGCTCACTCCAGGTGACTTTATGTGTGAGTATATTTCCATTAGCCCTGACGGGGAACGGGCATACTTCGCTGGCAACACCGGGCCGGATCCTTATGACATTGAGCGGCGGCATGTTGTAAAAGTAGAAATTGAAACAGCCAATCTGGAAGTACTGACACCTGGAAATGGCAATGAGTGGGCTCCTAAGGAACTTGCAGATGGTACGGTTGTCTTCCTCTCAGGGGGACCACAGCGCCCACCTCTACCGGCCTATTTGGATAAGAGAAAAATCAAATTACTTGCTTCAGATAAGATAGAAAACTACCCTTCATCAGCATTTGTAGTTCCAAAGCAAGTGCTATTTGAATCATCTGATGGACTGGAAATTCATGGTACATGGTTCGAGAAAGAGGGAGGACCCGAAAAGAAACCGGCTATCATCTATATTCATGGAGGACCACCAAGACAAATGCTCCTTGGCTGGCATTATTCTTCCTACTATTCCAATGCCTATGCGACTAATCAATACCTTGCGAATCAGGGGTTTATTGTGGTTTCCGTGAACTATCGACTAGGAATTGGATATGGTTTTGATTTCCATTATCCAGAGAATGCAGGCTGGCGAGGGGCTTCCGAATATCAAGATATTGAAGCTGCTGGAAAATGGCTTGCGGGACATCCAAGTGTTGACCCAGCGCGAATAGGTGTGTATGGTGGATCGTATGGTGGATATCTTACCGCCTTTGCTCTGGCTAAAAATTCTGATATTTTCAAAGCAGGTGTAGATATTCACGGGGTGCATGATCGAGCTGTCAATCGTCTAAGAAATTTCACCAATCCTAATGGATATGAAAAAGCACCAGATATTGATGATATTCCTGAAACCATGTGGAAGTCTTCTCCCATTGCCTACATCGATGAGTGGACTTCTCCAGTACTGATCATTCATGGAGACGATGATAGAAATGTTCCCTTTTCGCAAAGTGTTGATTTAGTGCAGCGCCTAAGAGCGAAAGAGGTTGATATAGAAACGATGGTGATAGTGGACGACAGTCACCACTTCATGGTTCATGAGAATCAGCAAAGAGTAAATGAAGCAATCGTTGAATATTTAGGAAGAAAGGTCAAGAATGAGTAACTGAGACCATGCGTAGCTCAAGTGGGTCTGAATGATCCCTGTACAGAACGGATACAAGTCAAAGTATGTGCACGGAGTGTTTTATGAGATTCTCACGTCTCCCGCAGATGCGGGATCCTCAGAATGACAGCACGGATGCACGTGTATCCTGACAGATATCGCCAAACAGCGCAACAGTAATGAAACATAGCTTTGTTATCATAATCTCTCTGCGCTATGTTAAATCAGTAGTGCTTGGGGTGGGAATTAATAGTGAGCGTTGGGCTTTCGTGATAGGATTTAGTCACAATTTATTTTTAGGAGTGAAGCACTCTCTTAAGGCTTTGATTTGCATAGGCTGGAAGAGGGGATGAAAAAACTGTGCTATCCAAAGACCTTTAGTGAAAAAAATTCACAAATTTAAATAAAGCCTTTAACAAAGTTAAAAGTATATGAGAATAAGTGATTCATTTGATCAAATGAATACTTTTTCTATGTATAATTAGTGCATTAAGTCACTTTAATCCGAGAAAAAAATAATAGAACTTCTCAGAAAGAATTGCAAGAAATTAGGATTTTAGCAGTTTATAGGAATCACCTGCTCAAAGGGACTGCAAGGGTAATCGGATTTTTCAGAAATTCCAAGAGTATAGACATTTTTTTTTAGGATACTCATAAAATTCAAAAAAATCATTCCACAAATATCGAATAGTTTCGATAAGCACGTATGTAAGTGCTCCTCCTGCAACACCTTCTCGAAGGGTGCCAACGTAGTTCGCTATGTCTGGAATGAGTGGCATTAAATTGTTAAACGAAAATCTACTTTATTTAGTTCATATATGTATTGTAAGAGTAGAACACTTTTTTGTCACTTCCGCTGAGCAAGGAATTATTATACCGCAGTGAGGGACGTTGGACCAGGAAGGAAGGAGAGTGGCAAACCTGCCTATGCTGGCTGGCAGGTGTGTGCGGATGATTTTAAGTGATTTAGAAAAATGGAAAATTGTCCTGGAGCTATTAATCGTTTATTTGTAACACCATTTAATCTTCTGCATCCAATGAGTAAAAGATACATGATATGCATAACCCATTGACAGAAAGATATTCGGAAGAAGAAAACAGAGCGTTGGTTCGTAAGTCCTTGAGTGGAGATCGTAAGGCACTGGATGAACTTGTTCGATTACACCAGCCATTCATCTATAATGTTGCCTGGAAAATGGCATGGGAACCAGATGATGCCCTGGACCTGACTCAGGAAGTCCTCATTAAAGTAATCACCAAGCTCTCACAGTTCAACTTTGAGAGTCAATTTAGAACCTGGCTATATCGCATCGTAGTGAATGAATTTCTTCAAGCCAAAAGGAGGAAGGGAGAAAAGCAATTCTCCACTTTGGAAGATCATGGAAATAAGCTAGATGCGGTTCCTGGAGAGGATCTGACTATCGAAGAAGAAATAGAACTTAAAGAACTGACCGAAGAGGTTCAGTTCAGGTGTCTCTCAGGTATGCTCATGTGTTTGACCAGGGAGCAAAGGCTCATATTTATTATAGGTGATACGTTTGGTATTGATCATCATATTGGTGCTGAGATATTCAATATTTCCAAGGAAAACTTTAGGGTAAAGCTTCATCGTACCCGTAAAGAATTGTGCAATTTCATGGACAATAAGTGCGGTTTGATTAATCCTGACAACCCATGCCGATGTGCTAAGAAGAGCAAGTATTTTCATAAAAAGGGGCTTCTTACTGAAGATAAAAAGACCTTTAATGTGGGCTATAAGGCTAAAATGCTTGATTTTGCTTCTGAGAACTACAAAGCTTCGACCGAAGCTGTTTACGAAAAACACTCAGATTTTTTCCGAAATCATCCTGCCAAAGATCAATTTGATGCAGACACGGTAATTGAAGAGATCTTGAATGATGAGAATCTGATGCATTTTTTTCAATAAAAAACTGACACTTCGATTAATAAAGCATGCATTCGCATGCTTTTTTTGTTTGCTACTGTAACACGTCAAACGTCACTGTATCTAATCCTCAAATCAACAAAATACAGTGATGAACATAAAAAAAGAAATCATAGTGAACAAGTCTGCCAAAGAAGTTTGGGAGGTCTTGGGCGATCAGTTTCGGGATGCCTATAAATGGGCTCGAGGGCTGGATCATTCACAAGGTCATGGAGACCCTTTTGATGGAACTCCATGTAACAACAGAACCTGTGAGGTCCCAGGATTTGGAAAAATCCAAGAGGTGATCAGGACCTTTGATTCGAACAAACACATTCTTGCGTATGAGGTCACCCACGGGTTTCCTGGGTTTATTGCTTCAGCGGTAAATACCTGGAGACTTACACCCCAAGGTTTTAATACCAAGGTGGAAATGAATATGGAAATGCAGACCAAAGGGCTTAAGGGTGCTATCATGGGACCCATGATGAAAATGAATCTGAATAAGTTGATCACCGGGGTGGTATCGGATCTTAAAACCTACGTGGAGACAGGCGAACCTAGTGAGCAAAAAGCAAAGGAAATAGCCAAGGCTGCCAAGAAAGCTGCCTAGAAATCAACATCAGAATAAATCACATATCAAAATGAAAGAAACACTAAGAGGATTTAAAATGGATGTCCTTGACAATGAACCAGATTCTGTCAGAGAGGTATTCGATTGGTACGAAGAGAATTTTGGTTTTGTACCCAATCTTTCGAAAGTGCTAAGTGCATCTCCAGCAGCGCTGAGGTCATACTGGCTTACGCAGCTAGCGTTGTCCAAGCACGGGTTGATGACACCAGCAGAGCACAACATTATTCAAATGTCTATTGCAGTGGAAAATAGATGCAAATACTGCACTTCAGGACATCAAATGGCTGGGGCACAGTTTTTTGGGTCGGAAGAAGAGAATCTTATGGCGATCAGGAATGAAGGGACTATTCCGTCTTCAAAATTTGATGCGCTTCGATCATTTACACTTGAGGTGTATAGGAACAAAGGTCGTATTTCCGATCAGGTCTTGGAAAGCTTTTTAGCGGAAGGTTATACAAAAGCGCAAGCTGTAGAGGTAATCACCAATATCGGTGTAAAAGTCATATCAAACCTGACCAATCAACTGACAATGACAGCAATTGATGAGCCATTCGCTCCACTTTCTGAAGGGCTTTTCGAAGATGTATTGAACTAATAATTGAACAATAAATAATAAACAAAATGAAAATTAGAAATTTAATCTTATTGCTTGTTGCCGTGATGGTAACTGGAAGCATTAGCACAACTTATGCACAGGATTCTGGTGCAAAGAAAACTTATACTAAGGTAGTTGACGCATCAGCGGATAATGTATGGTCAGTATTGAGAAAAATGGATCAGATTGACAAATACACACAAACGGTTGCACGTGTTGAGTGGTCCGGAAATATGGGTGTAGGTGGTTCCAGAAAATGTTTTGCCCCTGATGGTCAGGGTTATTTCAAAGAAAACATAGTGGCTTATGATGATACTAATAGAACCTTCAGCTACTCTGTCGTAGAGGGTGTTCCGATAAAAGGAATGGTTAACTCATGGAAAGTTGTGGACCTTGGATATAAGAAATCAATGGTGGTATGGACTACAAACTATGATGAGTTTATAGAAAACCCTCAAATGACATTTGACCAGTTCATGGGTTTCATCGACTCCTCGCTTAATGAGTTTGTTGGAAATGTGGTGGCTGAGGCCAAAATGTGAGGTAGTTTTTAAAGTGTGGTGGTGGTTGCTACCACACTTTTTTCTTAATGCATTCAAAAGTTATCTATGAAAAAAAGAATATTACTTGGGTTTACAGCCACGGTTGCTTTGCTGGTTATCATCGGGTTTATTGCTCAATACAGATCGAATCAATCATTGGTTCACATTGAAGGTGAAATACTTATCCCAAGACCAGCAGCGGACGTTTGGACTTATATAGCTACGGATTTTGACAAGATTCAAGATTATTCGGCAGGAGTAAAGAGGTCCTACTATGCTAATGGTCATTTTCAATCCGTAGTAGGGGCTGAGCGAAATTGTGAAGTCTTTCCGGAAGGCTATGTTACCGAGCAAATAACCACATTCGATGTAGCTAATCGAGTGCTAGCGTTTGAGGTTACTGATGGTGATTTGCCCATTGATATTGCTGTTGGTACCTGGGAGCTGTATGAAGTTGAGGGAGGAACAAGAGTTGTTGAGAAAGCTGATTTCAGAATGAAATACTTCTTTATGAATGGACCGGCAGAAAAGAATTTTCAAGAGGGTATTAATCAGAATCTTGCTGGATTAAAGAATCTGGTTCTAAATGGGACGTCTGCCACGCCTGATAACATATCTTCTATCATGTCCGAGTATTGGGGGCAATAAGGCTAAAATGGATCGTATGATTAAATCCTATCCTGTTTCTCGGCTGCATCAGAGGCTTCAAGTTTTTGTGGAACATGTAAAATTGGCTGATTCTGAGGACGTATGGTGTCTCGACGATACGACTTACGCTACACCAAATCTTAGATACATTGTACCTAAGAAGAACGTAGTTCAGGATTTTATACTGTCTTCGGAATATCGAAAGAATGAAAGCCTTATCTCATCACTTCGCCTATCAGTAAAGTATCCCTATCGAATTGAAATTGAAGAAGTTGGATGGCTTTATACAGGGTTGTTGCATGGAGACGATGAACTCGGCGAAATGATTGCTTTCAATCCAGCCGAAGTGAGCTTTAGATTAGATCCTATCAAAAATGAAGGTAAGATCTAAGGAAGCAATTTTTCTTGCGCTACTCATTTTTGTTTCAATGAAATCGATGGTCTATTCTCAGACTTATGGACTGGACAAGCACGGATTCATCATTGGTGATCAATGTGGTCAAATTGTGGAATCGGAATTTTCGAATGATCATCTTTCCATTCATATCGCATTTCCGGAAAGAAAAACCTTATGCGGCAAACTTGAAGGAAATGTACTAACCGGCACATTTGAGGGTCAATCATTTATAATGACTTTCGAAGCAGATGGAACAGGTAATGGAAAATTGAATGATGGAACGGAGCTTTTAATGGTCGAAGGTGAAAAAGCTACAACTACTAGTTATCAAAAATTGCTTGAAAGTAGGGGGATAAGTGATAGCTTCTATCGTTTTATTGCTGATCAGCGAATAAGTCTTAATGACGCTATAGGAATTTATTACCTGGTTAAATTCGATCAGATTTAGATTACTTTAATATATGGTAGCATCGGCAAGGATCGATCTTCACAATTAAATAGTAAAAGAGCGGAAACCCTCAAATACTCAAAAGGAAAATGGGTGGTGGAGTTCATAGATCATGTTAAGTAGAGCCAAATCTACATCTAGTCCTATTCCTCTATACGGACGGAAACCTCATTGAAAATTTGTTTCCATTCCTTTTCACTGGCAAAAAGACTTGCCCAATAATTCCACACCAGTTGATCACGGTCGTCATAAGATAAAACGCCTCTAAAAAACCTATCAGGTTTTACTGCTCTTGGAGAGACAATTCTGATTTCCTTGGCCTTCTTGTTAAGGTGCCATTGATCAATCCCGATCTTAGGGAAGTCGTTGGCGATCACGGCCGCAGTAAAGCAACCCAAGTCGTAATCGTAATTAATTAAATAAGCATAAGTACGCTGCTTACCGGTTTTCGAATTGGTAGTTTGTGTTTCACAATGTATAAACGAATTATCCAAAAAGTATTCACAGGTTCTGATGCCGCGTTCAAGGTAGCTACGTTCAGTACCTGGAAACATCGTTTCTTCTACTTTCCATTTACCTATTAAAAAATTGAGGTCTTTGATCGATTGGGCATTTAAACTGAGGCTGGTCAGGGTGACAAATACGGTAGAAATAATTGAGCGTTGAGATTTGAACATCGGTAGTATGATTTTGTGAACCTGAAACTATCCAAAACCTTCAAATCATTTAGTTGGATTAATTAATCGCTAGATACTTTCGATGAGAGGTAATAAAAATGATTTTGAATGGTACCAATAAACCTTACTGAAGTGGTAAGAAAAGTACAGTGTGGTGTGGACCGTTTTGATCAAAAATTTAGACTGTACATTAAGGAGGGGAATGAAAGGCTCAACATCACCTGTGCTACCAACGCATGTAAGGACGATCTTCATTTTGCAAATTTGAATCCAATGAACAGACCGTTTCCATCATATGCCGGATTGGAGGAGACCAGTCCTTTCCCATTAGATATATGCATCCACCGCCATCCAAAGCTCAAATATTTTTTATGCGATAGATGTATAGTATAACCTAATCCATATTTCACCATAAAATTCCCGTGTGTGCCACCAGGTGGAAACGAATGTAAAGTGAAAATCATACCTTGTTGTGTATCCAAATAGAAGGAATGGTGACTAAGGTTGAGTACTTCAATTCTCAAGGATCCAGCTATGGCAAGCCCAACAGTATTAGCCGACAAACTGCTACCATTTACTATTCTCTCCCCTCGAGGTATAGCTACTGAAGCGGCACCTCCAATTGCTATCCGATTCAAAAGATAATAGTCGATCAATGTACCAAATTGTGTTATGGAAATCGGTTTATCCCATAAAGGGTGGTTTTCTTCACTGTATGAGTGCTCCAGTATGGTTGAGTAGTGAATATTGCCCTTAAGATGATGCATGACAGAGTCTACCCCAAAAGGTGTGAATTTTTGAGCTAAAGATTTGTTGACGGATGAGCTAATCAACAAGAAAACTAAAATGATTTGGGGTTTTGGATACATCGTTTGGCTAACCTACTTTCATTTTCCAACTGGTAAAGAGTAACACTAAGGTGACCACTAACCCTATTAGGCCAGGAAGCATTGGTGAAACCATGTTGACCAGGATAATAAAAGCTAAGAATAAAAGGTTACTCAGTTGGGCAATAATGAATCCGCTACGGGAATTGAGGTTCTTCAAAAAAAAGAGATTAACAAATCCTGCGAAAATGATGGCTAGTCCGGAACCAGCGAACCAGAGTGCATTCAATGATAAAGTGTCATATGAAAAAATTCCAAACACGATATGGACTGCACCTATGGCTATCAGGATGCCACAGCAAACTTGATGAATTACTTTCATGATTTTTTTCCAAATAAAGAAAATAGAGCCATAGCTTCTTTGTAAAAAAGCGACAGGATCATGATCGAGCACTTAATAAGGCCTTTGTTTCTCTTATAATCCAAACACCGATCGCTATCCTAACTGTTGGTTGCAAATACGTATATACATACTCGTATACCCAATTCACTATTTCATTAAGAAAGCTTACTCTAAGGTAATATCTCGCAAAGGATGATAAACTCAGTACCCCGATGAATACTAAAACCCAACCAATTGATTTTCCAAACAGATTTTCTTGGATGAATGCAAAACCATAAAGCAGCGATCCAATAGCAAATCCATACAGGAGTAGGAAATAATTGCTGTCTGAAACCCCACTCACTGATTTGATTAAAGTAGAAAAAGTGTTTTTGAGATCGTCATTTTCAGCATTAACATATCCCGGCCTCCACATTTGATTGAGTGCATCGATTAACAGGGATTGTTGCGACATCTCCGTATATGCCCAAACAAGTAGAAAAAATGTACCAATAATTATCTGAAGCGGATATTTACGAAGAAGGAGGTAGGCTATTCCAAAGCTTGCCAAAACATTCACCTGTGGGTGAATGAAAAGAATCCAAAGTTTTGTTAGGTATAGCGAATTATCGTAAAGCAACACACTTGATTCAAAGTCATACGCAGTAGGGTTTGGAAGAAAGACTAACAAAATGGTGGTCAATGCTCCAAGAAAAGAGCAAGCGGCAGTGGTCATTAAAAAGGCTTTGTATTTCATATTGGTAATCATTTGTAAAAAGTATATAGGTACTTCAATGCGAGCGTTTGTTGTGCAGAAACAGGAAGAATAGGCTCAACTCGATTCCTGTCTGTATTGAAGGTTTCATTGTAGACCAGGTACAGGTCATGTCCATCTCGGAAATTGTACCGCAATCGGGCATTGTTGAAGATGGAGTTGTTAGCGGTATTATACTGGAACGTAAAGCTCCCCGATAGATGGAGGTTGGCGGCCATTTCTACTGTTAACTTTGCTACATGGATCCAGTCAGCTGTACTTCCATTATCTCTTAGATCAAGATAATTAACCCTCCATCGGCCAGTAATATTGAAGTGCTTGTTGATATTGAATGAAGGTGCATATGTCAGCGCAACTCTCTTACCGCCATAGAAACTTCCAGCCACGAGTTGACTCCAATGATTGAATCTTCTTTGTCGTGCTGGATAATAGCCTAAATAGGCATAGTGAAAAAAGTATTGATCAGTAGGAGCAAAAAGCTCATTGGTAAAGTACAACGTGTCTTGAAGGTTTTGTAGCTCTCGGATATGCGTAACATCAAAGCTGTCTCCTTTGAAATTGGTAAACTCAACACCTGAATAGGTGTACCATGTTTCGAATTCCTGATTGGAGGCAGTCCAAAACTGATCAGAAGCCAGCAATGTCCATTTTACATACTGAAATTTGCCTTCGTTTCTGTCATTAAATTTTCCATGCGATAGCGCAAAGTAAGGGTTGTGGAAGTTAGCCCTATCTACAAATCCTACTCCAGGATTGAAATTAGGAGCCGAGTAGTTGTACGTAGTGGTGTAGATCCATCCGGCATTCACCTGATTTTGTAGCCTGACAAAAAAGCGGGAATTGTCTAGTAGACGAGCGTTGGGAGCCTCGTCATCATAGGCATAAGCAAATGAAGACACAAGATAGATGTCGTTCTTAAGGTTAATCAGTGCATCTACTCCTGTAGCATAGTTTTCAAATCCTGGTCTGCTACGAGCGGTACCCATAAATCCAACAAATGATCGGTTGTTAAACACCTTTTTTCTTAAACGTGTCACTCCGAAATTTTCCGGAAAAAGCGTCTCTCCATCTGCCAGATTTGTCTCCTGTGTGCGCAGGAATAATGTTCCAATATCCCAATTTCCTACTTTTCCATTGAGACGACCTCCGCCAAGCACAGGAATAAGCTGCCCTTCATAGATACCGATGTTTCGACTGTAAAAAAGCTGAGCGGACCCGCCCAGATCTACCTCGTACAAACCTGCTTGCTCTTGGAAGAAGCGTCTTTTTTCAGGAAAGAAAATAGAAAACCTCCCTAGATTTACCACCTGATCATCTGCTTCTACTTGAGAAAAATCGGTATTGTAGGTTAGGTCTAATGTTAGCTTAGGGCTTATACCGTAACGTACATCCAACCCCACTTCCCTTGTCACCTCTACATCTTGCACATAGTCGTTGTTTCCTTCAGACTCCACAGCTGTTTGATTGCGACCCACCAATAGGTATGGAGTGATCAACAATTGCTTTTTTGGTTTTAGCCCCTTCAGTTCTACTGGTTGCTTCATACTTGGCCGCATAATGGCATTTTGAATATCCTGTGGAACTGGTGGGAAAACGTATAACTCATTCTCGCTATTGATGGTCCGTGCAGAACTTATTGCGGATAATATCTTGCCATCATCAGTGGGTTGAAACCGTAGGTTGGATAAGGGTATTTTCATTTCAAGAAACCACCCTTCATCTGTTATTGTCGATTCGCCCTCCCATATCATATCATACGTGCCATTGATCGTGGATCCCCCCAGTTCTATACCATCGTTAGAAGTGGCAATATCAAGTCTGCTACCTAGTGGGTATATGGAAAATACAAATGCATTTTGCTTATCTCCATAAGAATCGATATGGAAGGTAAACCAGTCATCTCCTTTCCAGTCATCTCGAACCAAATTACGGGCTACTATCTTTTCGGGTTCAGGATAATAGCACTTCGCCGCGACATACAGGTTTTGATCATCGAATGTTACAAAAAGCTGGGTCAGTGAATCAGCTTCACCCCAATCCGGTCTGAATTGGATGTATTCAAAAGGGCTTAGCGTTTGCCATATCTCTTCATCTAATACTCCATCAATTATAATGTCTGGTTCTGACTCTTCAATAGACATCCGAGTGTCTAAATAATCCTGTGAATATAGATTCGGAACAATGAGGAGTATAAGTGCGAGTAAGCCAAGTGTTTTCATGCGTAAATCGTCTTTCTACAATGATTACGCTGAGAAACACGCTGATTTGCCTCTCAATAATGATATTGGTGTGAAGTGTAGGGCTTTTTATGGTAAGCGGTGGACCTAACTAGCGATTAATTCACCGTTGTAGTAAAGATTAGGACGATAGTTGCGAGATACTTTTACTTTATCTCCATTGTAAAGGGTGATTAAACCATCTCCACTTGGTTTGGTCTGATAGGTTTGAATGTACTCCCTGTTTATAATAAAAGACCTATGTACCCGAATCAAGCCTTCATCTTTGAGTCGGTTTTCCCAGTCCTTTAAACGGCCATATTGAACAAAACGTCGATCTCGGGTAAAAATATTTACCGCATTGTTGTCTGCTTCCAGCTTTATTATTTCTGAGGGTTGTATAAGATGAATAGCGCCATTTTGCTTAATGTATAGCAGGTTCGATTTTGGTGAACCAGCAATGTTTGATGGTTTGAATTTATCTATAACTGCTTCATAGTTGGTGCCTATGATGATTAGTATGAATGCAATGGAATTGGAAAGCAATCCATTAGTAAGAATCAACTCTGATAATAGGATGTTTGATTCACAACTATAAAAAATAGCGAACAAACCTTCTACAAAGAAGTAAACAATTAGCTGATTAAAGATAAGAGTAACAAGACCAACTTTAGCAAGACTAACTAGCAGATTTTGCCTTTCAAGTTGCTTAGAAAACAGTGAGGAAATAGGCCTTATTGCAGCCATCCAAAAAAGGATATTCCCTGCATAGATAAAACCTAGTTTTGAGTAACAAAGTGTGCCGGAAGCATGTTGATAAACCCATCCTAAACCAACTGTAAAAGCTATGGTACAAAGTAGCGCTAGATTGAGTTTTGTGGATTTCATCGATCGTAAAAGTAGTGCTTAAAGAAAGGATGGAGGCTTTTGTTAAAAAGGATTAACAACTCTTTAACAGATCCTGCGCGGCCCGGTTAAATCAGCTTTAGTCCAGATAACTATCGGGAGGGTAGGGATTAATAGTTAGCACAGGTCTTCGAGCCAAGATGTAGTCATATCAATTTCGTGTAGGAGTGGAGCACTCTTTTTGAAGCTTTGGTCGAGTAGGGGAAGAGGGCTGGAAAAAGTGTGCGGTTTTGAATATGCTAATCCGTTAGAAGAAATGAATTAACTTAAAGATTGCTAAACGATTTGCTATTATGTCACCACCAAAGAATTATCATTTCGGATATTTTCTAAAAGAGCATCATTTACAAAAGGCTAAAGATCTTATTCGTTTACAGTTGGACCAAGAGTCCTATCATTTTAACAGTCTAGATTTTGAAATCTACAGGCGGGAAAAATCCATTCCAAAAAATTTCTCAATTTCAAAATTCTATGATGAATTTGTTGAAAAAGATAGTTTTTACAACAATCCTTCAAGATTCCAAAACCTGTCATACACCATTCCCAAAAGCAGGTTTGGAATTAGGAGATTCAATTTTACTAGTGCTTATTTAAAACTGATGTACTATGCCTTGGGATTCTATATTCTAGAACTTGTAAGTCCCTGGCTAGATGAACTTGAATCTTTCCGCAAGACCTTTGAAAGAATAAATACTTTTTACGGAGGTGGTATAAACTTTGAAAATCCTCAAAAAAGCAAAATATACTATCATAACGATTTCGCTAAATTTCACTCCCGCATAAATAACTCTATTATAGATCAGTTAGGAAACAAAAAAATAGGCATTTTAAAATTAGACCTTCAAAATTTTTACTATTCCATCAGTCATGAACAACTACTAAATACTATTTCTTCAAATGCTACTAGCACAAGCAAAAAAGCATTAAAATTTAACGTCGATACAATCGAATCAATCAAGAATTTTTTGCTGCTAGCTCAAGGAAATGATAAAGGCCTTCCTCTTTCAAAACATAATTTGGTTTCCAATTTTTTGAGTAATTGTTTTCTACTTCCTTTTGACACATACGTTCATGAGAATGTATTGAACGAAAATCAAACCCTCTATTTTAGATACGTAGATGATATCATCATCATAAGGTTTTTCCCAAAGAATAGAACACATCAATATATCGGCAATTGTTTTTACAACTTGACAGATAAATTGTCAACTGTTCTTGATGAATATGAATTGAGCCTGAATTCGAACAAGACACAGGCACACATCATTGAGAATAGGCGGGACCTAAGAAAATTCAATAGCCAAATCCAATTCACTTCATTTGGAGCAGAATTGCCAGATAACCGCACTCCGCAAGATGTACTGAATGGCATTGTGAAGGTTGTCTCTGATTTGAAAGCCGAATATTCAGAGAAGGGGTTGGTTGTACTTTCCAACGAAAACGAACTTCAACTAAAGGAGTGCTTTCAAAAAACAGTAAAACACTATCTTAAATCTAACCATGCAAGGCGAGACTTATCATCTGCATTTAGTAAATGGCCACCGATAATTACAACTTCTAGCATAACATCTATACTATTTTTATTAAGCCACACTAGAAAGGGACTCGACCACTTAATCAAAAGTATCAAAAAGGATTTCGAGCTATGTCTCACCGATCCTCATTGGACTTTTGTTTTAGAAAAAATCATTCTTATTAAGAATAAAAGAAGTTCGTTTAACAGCGATATAAAGAAGCATACAAAAACAAAAGAGTCTACACATTTTCAACTTATCAAAAGGCTTCTTGGACTTGAAGAAGTCTCCAATTCAGTTGAATTTCCATTTAGCAACCGGTACCTGAACCAGAATGAAAGTCTTTCCCAGCAAATAAAGCTATTGAGAATATCGGAGATTAGAGCTCGATTTAATGAGGCACTTAATCACCTATTGAACATTACCCAAATCTGCTGCTATTTAAACGATAACCCATCAAAGAAAGGCACCCTCAAGAACTACAATCAAAAAAGTGTTACGAGCTTTCTAAAGAAAGATAGAAACATATCTGTTGATGAATTAAAGCTTGTCATTGATTTATATGACAGAAGAAATAAAAATACTTTATCTCATCCAGGGGAAGAGGATTTTGCTTTCTGGCCTGCAAGCCATAGCGAATATTATCAATACAAATCTGAAATCATGAAGTTTCTTCGCAAGCATTTTAAGTCTTAATTATTTACTGAATGAATGAAATCGACTTCAAAACAGCTACAAAAGAGGTACTCCTAGCTGGTGTAAAAGCATGTGTGAAGAATGGAAACTCACTCTACATCCAAGGTAAAAGTATGGGTAGTATCAAAAAGTATGGTCTAGCTTGTTCATTACTTGTTCTGTCAGTAGAGGAGTATGTCAAATGTGTGATTCTAACAGCAGGATTCTTCAATGTGAAAACAGACACAGATATATCTCTCTTTTTTAGAGACCACAAAACAAAACACCGACATGCAGCTGAAATGCAGTCATTGTTGAATTCAATTCACAATGTCTTAGACTCTTTCAAAAAAATGATTAAAGAATCAAAACATGTTGCTCTAGACATTAGCATTATTCTTTTACTTCATAATGTTCTAGAAAAGTTTCTGAAATCAGAAAGGGATTTTGAGAAATGGTGGAAAGATGCTGACAAACTTAAGAAGACAGGGTTTTATGTGGATTACACTGATGGAAACTGGCAACTACCTAGCTCTGTTAATTTTGAAACGTATCAAAGGGCAGTGAGAATCGCAACTCCATTTGCAGAGACCTTGGAAGTCCTCACACAAATAAACCCAGAGGATTACAAAATCATAGAATAAGTAGCAAATGGTGAATCTTTATTGATAGTTAGGATCTAGAAATTTAAGTTTAAATTGAATTGATCATCCAGGCCAGCAGGCAATCGAATTCTTGCCACTAATCATTTTCTTGAGGAAAGGGAGTTTCTACTACATGAGAACAAGGTTATCGACTTCCAGAGGCATCAACTAGTTAACTTTGATTATGCTAATATATTTAGTATTTTAACGGTCATAAACAACTGATTTGAGTAAAGTGGGAAAGAAAAGAAGCTCTAAGAAAAATCTACTTAATCATTCTGAAGCCAAAGTCAGATTACTTGGAGTTTACATAAATAAGTACCTCAATATCATAAGCAATGACGGGTACTCTCAGAAGATCAGGATATACGATTTGTTCTGTGGTGAGGGCGTTTATGATAATGGTGGCTATGGTAGTCCAGTGGTTCTTATGAAGGCAGTTAAGGACTGCTACTACAGTTTTCTCTCCAGGAGCAAAAGAATACCTAAGATAGATGTTCTCCTAAATGACCTTGATGAATCGAAAGTAGCAAAAACTAAGAATTTTCTAACGGAGAAATCCCTTCTAAATAGTGATATAGCCAAAGTAGATTTCAAATCAGAAGATTATAAAGACCTGTTAAAAGTTACAGCTAAAGAACTTGCGTCGATAAAACAGGAAAAGGCTTTTGTATTCATAGACCCATATGAATACAAGCACATTAAGGTTAGTCACATAAAAGAACTGATGAAAAACAAGAAAACAGAGGTTCTACTTTGGCTTCCAACTCAGTTCATGTATCGATTTGAAACTAATGGTACGCCAACTGCTCTGAAAGATTTTATTGAAGAAATTGTACCATATAAAGACTGGAACAAATCAGATAATGTGTGGTCATTCATAAATCAACTTAGGGAAGGGTTTCAATCAAAACTTACGGAGTTGTACGTTGACACTTTTACAATCCAAAAAGATAGTAGCACTGTATTCTGTCTCTTCTTTTTCACTTCTCACATAAAAGGTTTTGAGAAGATGTTGGAGGCAAAGTGGGATATAGATGCAGAGGCAGGCAAGGGTTGGCATTATTCCCCACAACTTGGTCTTTTTGCGGGTCAGGAAACTAATAAATTAGCTGTTGAGCTTGAAGAGTTTATGGGATCAAAAGAAAGAAGTAATGCCGAAATCTTCGAGTTCGTATTGCGACTTGGTTTTCTGCCAAAGCATGCAAATGAGGTTTTTGATTCATGGCAAGTAGATTCAAAACTTGAAGTTATACTTGCTAATGGTACTAGGGCCAGGAAGAAGTCTTTTTATCTCAATTATAAGAACTATAGAGACGACCCTGACAAAGTATCTTTTAAACTAAAATAAATGGCACAGTCAAGTATAGAATGGACAGAAATGACTTGGAATCCAACTACAGGATGCAGCAAGATTTCACAGGGATGCAAGTTCTGTTATGCAGAGATTATGTCTAAAAGACTCCAGGCAATGGGAGTAGAAAAGTATAAGGATAATTTTGAAGTAAGAATTCATGAAAAAGAATTAGAAACTCCATACAAATGGAAGAAGTCCAAAATAGTTTTTGTGAACTCAATGAGTGATTTGTTCCATAAGGATATTCCTCTTTCATTTATTCAGAGAGTGTTCACAGTCATGCGTGAAAACCCTCAACATGTTTTTCAAGTGCTAACAAAAAGGGCCGAAAGACTATTGGAACTAAGTCCCAAGCTCAAATGGAGTCATAATATTTGGATGGGAGTTTCAGTGGAAGATTCAAAAGTGGAAGAGCGCATTGACTTTTTAAGGAAAACTGACGCAAAAGTGAAATTCCTTTCTTTGGAACCTCTGATTGGTCCCTTGTCAAGACTGGACTTAGAAAATATTGACTGGGTTATCGTTGGCGGGGAAAGCGGTCATAGACCAAGACCAATGAAACCAGAGTGGGTTATTGAAATTCAAGAGCAGTGTGAACATCACGATGTTGCA
Organism: Cyclobacteriaceae bacterium; assembly: GCA_028284125.1. Classification (GTDB taxonomy): domain Bacteria; phylum Bacteroidota; class Bacteroidia; order Cytophagales; family Cyclobacteriaceae; genus Ekhidna. Next base: position 165,433 of record JANQSI010000009.1, on the reverse strand, counting down.
TTTTTCTTCAAGCAATGGGGTGGAAGAAACAAGAAGAGAAATGGGAGAGTTCTAAAAGGAAAAACCTACGATGAAATGCCAGAGATAGAACTACAAAGAAGTGTTTAGCTCCATTTAAAGTAGTCAAGTTTTGGTCTCTCCAAGTTTAATATTCTCATTTTGAAGGATTCTTCATGAGGTTCGAAAATAAATGTTTTCCTCATGAGGGCCGCATTGGGTTGAGATAGCCAATAGCCAATTATTTGAGTTTTCTCTCGTAATTGATCATAGAAAAATGTCTTTTGATCCCCCTTATTCCACTGAGGTAGCGTGGAATAGTATGGTATCAATTCGGCCAAAGTACCTGCCACTAAATCGCAGATTCCCGTCAAATCTTCTTCAATAAGATCCCCCTCATCGATTGCTGTGGTGCCAAGACCCAATTCCCCAGGTCGCTGCTTAAGATAGAAACTTGTTAGCCTGCCAATTATATTGCCAACATCTTTATTAAAATCAGGATTCGAAAAAATATTGTCATCATCAGAAATCCAATATGCGTTTTGGCCCTCTTTTAGAAGTCCGCCCATTAACACACTGACAAAATGAACAATTCTGACCATTCTAGTAAACACCTTATCCTTCCAATTACCCTTTAAATCAAAGATGTCATGCCATCGATCGGGATATGAACTTTCATCTAGTATGGGAATTATACTCTTGTTAAGAACCAGATTTAGAAGAACGCCCTCTATTTGACCAGCGGCTGTTAAGAAGTTCTCAATATGAGATAATCTAATCTTATCATTCAGGTTTTTGAAGTTCATTCTCCTGTAGCCGAGTGAGCTATTTCTCCTTAAGCTGGATACGTCTTGAAAATATGATTTTGAATTTGCTAGATCACAGAATAGAAATGAGTAAACAGAGTACTGATCATTCTTGACTTCTCCTGCATAATCAGAGGCTATATAAATACTAGGACCCCTTAGACTGGGCAGGTCTGTGATGAGCATCGCTTTATTAAGCATTGATACCCAACTTGGAGCAGGACCGTCTATGTCGTTCCATCTAGACAAACCAGTAATTATTCTTTTGTAGATACCAACAACTCCCGAATATCAACATCCAGGATCTCCGCCATTCGCTTTAAGTCCTTTAAGTGAGGTTGCGACTTATTGTTACAGATTGAAGTAATGGTGTTTGGATTCTTGTCCATGATCTCTGCCAATTTCTTTTGGCTCATTCCTTTAATGACAAGTACTTCTTTGATCCTGTTTATTCGTTCCAATAGGAGAGTCTTTTATCAATCCAAAGATACAAAATATGGCCTCAGAACGATAAAAACACTGTTTTGAACAATATTTATCCAATTGTAAAGAATGTTTTCATCGAAATAAACATTGTTTTATTTGCGTATAATATTGGTTAAACCGATATTTACATCGGTTACAATTAGATATGTGATTAAATGCCTAAATCAATAGTTCTTCCTGAAAATTCCAAACTGACCACTGAAATAATCAACGAACTAGACAACCTATTAAATTTCTCACCACCAGACGCCATCCGTAAGAGCATACTTAAAGTTTATCTGCAATACATCATCTGCGAACATGAAGCATTACCGAATGATTTCGAGGGAGTGGCTTGTGATTTCTATATGCTGATCGATTTCTTCACTCGAGCTGAAGAAGAGATGCGCTAATATTATTTTATGTAGAACCCCATATTGTATAGTTTCTAAACTATCACTTTACAAATAGCGGATTGTTTTGATTTCTCAATAGATTATAAAATTTCTTTAATAAGTCATATCGTTGTGTGAAAAATACCTAAAAATGGGTATAGGATCAGAATATTCATTAAAGTAATTTGATCATCTCATATTGATATGAAATTAAATTGTTCACAAAATAACCCACATAATCATGACAACTTTTAAAGGTAAATCAGACTTTGAATCCTTTTTAGATTCCCAAAATTCTCGCAACACCCCATTTTCTCGCTTAAGTGCTGACGACATGGAGTATTTTAAGACTACCATTGAATTTACAGACGATGGCATTCCATATGGTTATTGGGGTGACATAGTAAGAAATGAGCGGTTCAATGATTCTATGTTAGGAGATTTCGTTGCAGAACATTTTGGTATTGATAAGGATGCCTTCTTAAGACGATATCACTACTTTGGCAATGGAAATGGTGGATGTACTTACCGACCATACTTTAATTGTCCGTATTGATCGTTATATAATGAAACTATTAGCTTTTCTTTTCATAGCATTATTATGTCATTCAAGCAAAGCACAAACGATTGAATATATTAAGTGTGATATAAGTTTGGAAGCTGTTGAGTCGGGGGCGTTTTCAATTACACAAAGAAGCATTCACGCCCCAACTAAGAGGATCTCTAAAGCGCTACATGAATGTGGGGTTGAGTCGACCTGTTCCGGATCAATAATTGAATTCACAGAATACAATGTATATTTCGAAGCAAAAAGGCAAGATGATAGAATTGTCATTATTGCCAGAGGAGACCTGATCTATTTAGGTGAGCTAAAGAGAGCTTATCTTGCTATTAACATAGTTGAAAATATAAACTGGATTTATACACCTTTCACAGAAGATTAGAGAAGATAAGCTTAATAGTTTACTGTTGCTAAATTCAATATTGATCAGTCTATTATTATGTTAAATAGAACAGTCTGCATCTAGGCGGGCTGGTTGACAAAATAGCGGGCCATGCGTTGGGCTGTGCGTGGAAGCTTTATTCTGCCGAAACGTCGGACCGCTAGATTTTTGTTTACTTTTTTACAGAAGCGTCTGCCCGGCAATGAAAAAAGTAAAAGCCCAGCGTCTTGAGTGGGCCTGAATGAACTCCGTACAGAGGTAAACAAGTCAAAGTACGTACACGTGGTGTTTTACGAGATTCTCACATGGTTAGGAAGCGAGGCAATGAATTGATTTACTTCTCGGAATGAGGTCCTTTATAGTCAAAAGGTCTTTGATGTGCATTTGCCATAATTCAATGCGCCATATACAGTCGAGAGAACGATCATATCATTACCATTATAAGTAGCGATATCCATGGCTTTTTGAGCTTCAACTTTTTCGAAGGCTTGACTTGCGGCTTCAGGACAGTTTTCGAGCCCTCGGCCAGATGGGTCTATTATAAGTCCTTCCGCTACATATCTATGCCTACGAGTGTACGTTCTATCTTCAATATCAGCAAGCTTTTCATATGAGCTTTTCTGTGGATCATCATCCCTGTCAAGAAGGGTGAATACACAATCAACTGTTAGGTTTATTCTTGTTTCTGATGCCATTATGATCTCTAAATTTCTTACGGTAGATATAAAGATAAATTATTTAACAAAAAGCGGAAAGAATAAGGTGCAAAATAGAGCAATGGCCAGCAAGGGTTTGAACAGCCAAATTCCTAATCGCTGAGAATGGCGTATAGGAAAACAACCTGAACAAATACCCGAATACGAGAATCTATACGATGCATGTTGGCTGGAAAACTTTTGCTTGGGGCTGGTAATTCCGCCAAAGCGGAACAATTATATAACACCTCAGCTAGAAGCAGGATCTAAAAGATTAAACCTCAGATGTAGTACACGTACAAATTCCCAGCTCTGCTGGTTAACAATAATCACTAGCCGTGCGCATCATTATATAATCTAAATAGTGTAGAATCGTCAAACAGCCTCAAAAGCTCAGTATCCGATTTTGTTATATAATTTATATTATGTTAAATAATTAGTTATAGAATAAGCACTATTGTGTTGTAAGAAGCTTTTCACTAACAAGCTGATTGACTGCTCTTCTAATAAATCGTTCTTTAGCATTTGCACTGTTTGGATCTAACATGGCCATTTCGCCTCGCCACACCAGGTCATTGTCTTCCGGAACTTTAAGATCATGAAGCAGTCCTTCCATGACGTACTTTCCTCCAGAAACAAGGTAGCGTTGCGTATTGAGTTCTGTAAATCGATGTGAGTGGAATTTGCTGAACTTGTTATAATCCTCTGGTAAAATTCCGCCTTCTTCTCGTTTCGTCAAACCAATGGTTAGAATTCCATCCAAGTTATTTTCCAAGATCAAACTTTCTAAGTCAAGATTCGAAGTAATGGAATCTAACCCAATCACTGATCCTGGTATTGCTTTAATTCCTTTTTCAACTAGTAAGTCGATCGTATACTTCTCGTAAGTAGTTCTTTCTTCTGCATCTGCTTCTAAACTCAATACGGCTAGTGATGCAAAGTATCTTCCTTCATAACCCTCCTTTGTCCATGAGGTTCGTAGCTTTTTACATCCCACTATGATGAAAAGGAATGTCAGTATCGTAAGCGAATTGAAAAATCTGTTCATAAGCTGTTCATAGTTGAAAATCAAATTAAACCAAAAAGCCACCTCGAAAGGTGGCTCTTTGGATTACAATACTTTAACAACAGTTATCCGCCTGCCTTCACAGCATCTAACTCATCGGCAATTTTCTCTGCCTTATCCATTATTTTCAAATTGGTATAGATGTACTTGAGTGTTTCCAATACAGACTCTTCCTTGTTTCTGATCGTGTAAAGCTTTTCCCAGTATGGAAGCGCATCTTCAAGTTTTTCGTCTATGGCTACATCAAGTTCCTTGATTCTTTTCTCTTCTTTATAGCTAAGCGCATTTCTTTCCTTAATCAATTCATTACACTCATTAAATACCATAACCCCGAGGTTGAAATTCGCATTGTAATGGTCTGGCACGGCTTTGATGGCTCTATCGTAGCTTGCTCTTGCCTCAGCCATGTTTTCTTGCTCTTCGTAAATCACACCAAGGCTAAAATGTAAGTCCGCATTATCAGGCTCTTGTGCAATCGCCTCTTCTATTCCTGATTTTGCTTCATCGATCTTATCTTGTTCAATCAAAATGTTGATCTGGTATTTCATCAAATCAACATTACCAGGATGAACTTTTAACGCATCTCCTAAAAGTGCATAAGCTTCGTCTAATTCCTTTCTTACGATCAGGTAATTATATAATCGTAAGTAGACTCCCATATCGGTTATTCCTGCCTCAATACACTTTTTGTAATTTTCATTCGCTCGTTCTTCATCTCCTGATTCTGTAGCGGAATATGCCGCATACAAAATTGAGGTCGTGTCTTCCATGATAAAATAGGCCTTCTCAAAGTTTCCGGTAGCTTCGCTGAATTCTTCGGCATTATAGTGGGAAATCGCCTTGTTGAAATAAAAACCGTAGTAATTCTGCATTCTGGAGTCAACATTCTGAATTCCAGTACCTACAATTTCATTGAGTGATTTTTGCGTAGGATCTAGCTCCAATGCCTTAGCGAACGATTCCTTGGCAATTCTCATCGCCTCCGGATCATTGGTACTTGTATCAATCGTCACATAAATCATGCCTCTGTAATACCAGGTTTTAGGCTTCTCTTTTGTTTTTTCGTATTCGATTGCATCATCAATAATTGCTTTAGCTTCCGCTATTTCGCCCTTGTCATAGGCGGCTTTTGCCTTATTGATGTTTGGCTTTTTTTGTGCCATGGCAAACACACATACCAAAGCTGCTACAATGGTAAAAAGCTGTCTCATAATTGTCAGTTTTAGAGGGTTAATCATTTTCAATAATTTCATCTTCGTCAGTATCTAAATTAGAGATCTTTTCTACTGCAGAGATCTCGTCATTGTCGTTTAATTTAATCAATCTAACTCCTTGTGTTGCTCTACCCATTACTCGTAGCGCATCCACAGACATTCTAATAGCAATTCCCGATTTATTGATAATCATCAACTCATCTCCATCAACCACATCCTTAATTGCGACTAAATGCCCCGTTTTATCCGTTATATTGAGTGTTTTCACTCCCTTACCACCACGTTTGGTGATACGATAGTCTTCTAGCTCAGAGCGCTTGCCGTAGCCTTTCTCTGAAACTACCAGCAAGTTAGGTGGATTTTTATAGTCTACACAAACCATACCAACAACAAATTCATTGCCAGAAATAGAAATTCCCCTCACTCCTGCTGCCATTCTTCCCATTGCCCGTACGTCGGATTCATGGAAATTAATCGCCTTTCCAGCATTGCTTGCGATGATAATGTGACTATCTCCATCTGTCAGGTTCACATTGAGCAGTTTATCACCTTCATTGATCGTAATTGCGTTGATTCCGCTTCTTCTCGGTCGGCTGTATGCTTCCAAAGACGTTTTCTTGATGGTACCGTTTCTCGTACACATCACCAGGAAGTTGTTGTTGATGTAATCCGGATCTTCCAGCGTCTTCACGTTGATTACCGAATTAACCTTGTCATCACTCTCAATCTCTATGATGTTCTGGATCGGTCTTCCTTTGGATGTCTTGCTGCCTTCCGGAATCTCCCATACTTTTTTCCAAAATACCTTTCCAAACTCCGTGAAAATCAACAAATAGTTGTGTGTTGAGGCTATGAACAGATGTTCTGTGAAATCATCATCTTTCGAAGTGGCAGCTTTGCTTCCAACTCCGCCTCGACCTTGTGTTCTATAGTCTACCAGCGGGGTTCTTTTGATATATCCTTCATGAGAAATGGTGATGACCATCTCTTCATCCGGAATCATATCCTCAGCGGTGAACTCATCTGCACTATGCTCGATTTCAGATCTTCGCTCGTCTCCGTAGCGTTCCTTCATCTCGCCCAACTCATCTTTGATGATCTGCATTCGTATGCCTTCATCACCCAATATCTCATTGAGGCGCTTGATCAGCTCTTTGATCTCTTTGTACTCATTCTCAATCTTCTCACGTTCCAGTCCGGTCAATCGCTGTAATCGCATCTCAAGAATTGCCTTGGCCTGGATCTCCGACAGTTTGAATTTCTCAATGAGCCCTGCTTTGGCTTCATCAGGATCTTTTGACCCTCTGATCAACTCGATAACCTCATCAAGGTTGTCAAGTGCTATCAAGTAGCCTTCCAGGATGTGTGCTCGCTTTTCAGCTTCTTCCAGTTCGAATTGTGTTCTACGAACGACAATCTCATGCCTGTGTGTAACGAAATGAGCTATTAAGTCTTTGAGGTTTAGTGTTTTAGGCCTTCCATTTACAAGTGCTACATTATTCACACTGAATGAGGATTGTAGCGCGGTTTGCTTGTAAAGGTTGTTCAGCACCACATTTGGTATCGCATCTCGCTTTAGATCATAAACGACCCGCATCCCCGATTTATCAGACTCATCTCGGATATCTGAAATTCCTTCGATTTTCTTCTCAACGATCAATCCAGCGGTCTTCTCAATCATTGATGCCTTGTTCACCTGGTAAGGAATCTCTGAAACGATGATCTGTTCTTTTCCGGATTTTGTTTCTTCGATTGTGGCTTTTGCTCGCAAAACGATTCTTCCACGACCTGTTTCAAATGCTGAACGCACTCCCTGATAGCCATAGATGGTAGCTCCTGTTGGAAAATCCGGCGCTTTCACGTGCTCCATCAGGCCTTCTACCGTAATATCATTGTCATCGATGTAAGCAGTGATTCCATCTATCACCTCAGAAAGGTTGTGAGGTGCCATGTTAGTGGCCATACCAACAGCGATACCGCTGGCTCCATTGACCAACAGGTTAGGAATTTTAGAAGGCAATACGGAAGGCTCTTCCGTACTGTCGTCATAGTTAGGCTGAAAATCAACCGTATTCTTTCTAATATCACCCAAAAGCTCTTCTGCAATTCTTCTCAATCGAGCTTCCGTATATCGCATTGCCGCGGGTGAATCTCCATCCACGGAACCGAAGTTTCCTTGTCCATCAACCAATGGATATCTCAGCGACCATTCCTGGGCCATTCTAACCATTGTGTCGTAAACTGCAGTATCTCCATGTGGGTGATATTTACCCAGCACATCTCCTACAATCCTTGCGCATTTCTTATACGATTTGTTGTAGTTGACACCCAATTCATCCATGCCATAAAGTATCCTGCGATGCACGGGTTTTAAGCCATCTCGTACATCTGGCAAGGCTCTTGAAATGATTACGCTCATCGAATAATCGATGTATGCGCCACGCATTTCTTCTTCAATATTTATTGGGATGATATTCTGATCTGATGCTGGTAAATCCCCGATTTCTCCTTCTGACATCTATTGTAGTTGGTTACCTAAAAATCAGACCGCAATTTAGCGAAAAGTAAGGTGGAAAACGAGTTTTTAGTAGGGATTCAGCTTCTTTTTATTGCGCCATTTATAACGCCACAATTTTCGGTGATTTTCGCCCACTTTCGGGTTCTGTCTTTTCCAAATCGGTTGACCCCTCACCTCCATTAATCGACCTGTTTTTGGATCCGTATAAACATGTTTCAACTGCACATGGTCACTCTTCATCGGAGAACGTGGAATGTCCGGAATATTGATGCTCAGGCCGACCTGAATGAGGAAACTTGGATATCTGTGATCGATCGCAGTTCCATCGGGAAGGTTCACCGTATATTTCTTGAAATCAAAGCTTGGTCTAACAATTACCCGAAAATATTCTGACCAGTTATTTTCGATGCTCACACCAAAATTGGTGAAGGTTCCTCGTGTAATGGATGATTTATCAAACTGTTTGCCAGCATTGATCCTTCCGACTTGAAGTTCTGCCACAAAATCGTATCGCCAAAACTGATAGAAGCGATAACCGACCATGCCAAATAATTTGGTGTAATGGGTGGATTTAAAATTCGGTTGATAAGCTCTTACCTGGCCCTGGAAGGAAGTTGGTTCAAGTTCTCGGATGAACTGTTTTTCGTAAGTGAATCCACCTCCTATTCTGAAATCAGCAATATTGAAGTGAACACCCAACGTGACAGGAATTCCACCTGAGGTTCCTCGGAAGCCAAAGTCTGCAGTATCCGTATCGATGAGAAATTCCGTATTTCCCAATAGCGGATTATTGACTGGATTACTTAAGTAATCAAATGGAACATCGAACTCATCTTCGAGCGATGTTTCCACTCCTAATTCAGGAGCATTCAGCCAGTTGGCATAGCCGGTAAACGTACTTCCTAGCGGCTCACTGTTCGGTAAAATGAGTTGATCTACCCTGTTTTGAAAAAAGTAAACGCCTGAAAGCGTGTGATCATATGTATTGCGACTGTAACCCGTCGTGAGTGTAATGCTGAATTTGTTTAGAAAAACTTTAACCGGATCTCGATAAATGTTGTATTTCTGATAAATATCCTGACCCACTGCAGCCGATGCAAGTAGAAATAATCCAGGCAGTAATAGATATCGTCTTAATTGGTTGATCAAAGTGTTCTCAAAAATAAGAATTAATCAAAACGAATGACATTAAAAGCGATCGTGGTATATGGAGGTACGTTCAACACATAATCCGGAATAATGGCATCATCGATCAAATCTGCCGTTATTGAGGCAGGAATAACCAAGGCACTTTCTTGATATCCTTGTGATGATGGAACAATGATTAAGGCTCGTTCGAATGGTTCCATGATGGTCAGACCAAATTCGAATCCTGGTATTAATGGTCTAGGTTCGTTTGAGCCCAGAATAAATTGGAAATTGTTTTCTGAATCAAAAACAGTATTATCTAAAAAGAAAGCATCGTAATTCAGAATGACCGTTTCGCCATTTACCGCCAGTGGTCCAAACCCTTTTTCCAATCGTTTATAAGCTACTCCAGACGTAAAAGTGACCACTGAATTCACTGGATTTGTGATCGTATCGTTGAGATTTTCAGAAACGATGTAATTAGCAATGTCGCTGGCTTCTTGGGTAAAAACTGAAGACTCACTTTGCACATTTGCAACTTCCACTTGAATAAGACTGATCAGCGATTGATCAATTGCTCCGGAGGTTAGGTCTTGATAGCCGAGCGAAGGCGGTACAATAACATTGTACGTCTCTCCTTCTCGCATGAATGCCAATCCAAGATCCAGCCCAACCGGATACACTGCTGACACGCCTTGCTTTAACATGAGGGAGTCTCCGTCTGATCTCTGATGGCTTGCGATGACATTTCCATCCAGGTCACTCAACGTGTAATAAATGGATACAACACTTTCAAAGCTTACGGCTGTTCCTGTTGGATTTTCTACAATGGGGTAATAGTAAATGCCGCTCGCATCTGCAATTGCTGAATCAACATTCATGGTATCCAACCAGGCGATAATGGTAGTGTCGATATCCGACAAAGTCGTGTCGTCATTGCTACAGGAAAGCAAGACCCAAACTAAAGCTACAACACTAATTTTTCGCATCACCTACCCAACGACAAAAGGGACAAAAGATTACTTGAATGTCTGACAAAACATTTGGAAAACGACCAGATTATCCAAACCCAATTTCTCACCAATCAACACCATACTTTGGTATTCTGATTTACCAATTTTATGATCCTTATTGATAATATCTTCATCGTTTTCGAGAAAAAAGCTCGCAATGAATCTGATCAGGATATAAGGTGCATTGAGGACTTCTTCCTTATATGCCGAATAGTCCACCTCGCCTGTGGTATCAATCTTACGTTGCGTAACATTTTCCAAATCACATGCCGAATTAATGGCTACTCTTAGTACTCCGAAAAATTTATCCGACCAATTGAAATAGTTTTTGATCAGAAATTTCATGGCATAAACGACTGGATCTTTCTTCATGAAATACCCGCCTTTTGAAAGCTTCCTTGCTTTCTTGTTCAGCGCAATTTCTTCAAACAAACTAATGGTTCCATCCGCCAAGGCTATTCCGACCGTTGGCGCCATCATGACCAGCGAAAAGAAATCGTGATCATTTATTTCCAAATAAGGGGCTTCAGTTTTTAGGAAATCCTTTTTTAATGTTTGAGCTGCTTCCAGAATTTCTGGATTCTCAACCATTGTCTCAATCTCGTATTCGGTAAACATTAGTTGGGTGATTGTGAATTAAGTGCTCAAAATACAACCTTTTGATGAATTAGCGAACAGCTTTTTGAAGAAGATTATTCAGAAAGCTATATCGCTTTCCAACGATTGATAACTGTGGAATTGAGTGACTCCTTTTTTTCCAATAAACGTAAAGGTTTCTGCTGCTTCGCTTCTTGGTCCATCGGTATAAATCTGAATCACGTTTTCGCCATCTTTCAAAGGCGCTCTTGTATAATGAATGGAATGTGGGAGTGTTTGCCAATTTCTGGTGTCCGCTTGCTCTGATGCGAGGTTAAAGGCACTCACTAAAAAACCCAATGTTTCATTTTCTTTCCTGGCCTTCTTTTCAATGGCTTTTTTCAAGGCAACCCGTAACAACCCCTTCCCAAGCTCCTGTAACATGCGTTCATTCAACGTTTTGAATGCAATGGCATTAATGTCTTGTGCTTTTTCCAATGTATGGTAATTTCCATTTACTTCAATGTCTCCGTAATCAAAATAAGGTATTCGCTCAACGTATCTTGGAAAAGCGATTCTGGTTCCGCTTAGGTCCGTTATACGAATACCATCGTCATCATTGTAATTGTAATAAAAGGGGAAATTCAATCCCAGGTCATCGTTTTGGAAAAACAGATTTCCACCACCATTATCAATGGTTACAAAACTGATCGACCATTCATCTTTAACCGGAGCTAGTCCATTGTGCCAGAAAAAAACCAACTCCCCACCTTCTGATGGTTCGTGATTGTAAGCGTAACCAAACTTCTCCGCATACTTGTCAAATTCTTCCGGGAATCCTGCAAGCTTCGCCGTGCGCATCAAGTCATCTTTCAATTGCTCTGGAACCGAAAGTTCAAACATGGTGGCATACTCATTTTCGTAGATCTCCAATGCATTTCGATACGCAATGAAGGCATTATTATAATCGCCACTTGCATCGTATGCAATCCCCATCAGGTTGTGTATGAAAGCGTCTTTTTGATACTTGTTTTCTGACGTGTATTTGTCGCCAAGTTCGTAAAGACGATTGTTTAATCTTCGGCATTCCACCAATGCATTATCGTAATCCCCCATTTTTAAAAAATTGAGTGCCTTGTAATAAAGCAACATCAAATGTTCATGGTCTTCGCCCGGATAGACTATGAGGTTGGGGTTTAGAAAATACGAACCAGCAAAATTCAGGTAGTTCTTTTTGTAGTCCTCGCCAAAAATGTACGCTTGCTCCAGCCAGTTATTGCTTTCGATGTAGTTGCCCAAAAGGTGCGCGACAACTCCCCTATTGGCGTAATAAAGAAATCGGGTTTTGCTCCGTTCAATTTTCTTGTTTTGCTCGAGCACGGTTTGCGCTGCTTCTATGTTTCCATTTTCGAAATTCCTATTGAACTCGTAATTGAACTCATAGTAAGAAGCGCAACTTGATAGAGCGAAGAAGAGAAATATGATATAGGATCTACTCCAATTCATTAGGCAGATGACCATGGTAAGCCGCAAGCCACAAGTTTCAAGCTACAAGTAACCTTGTAACTAATGACTTGAGGCTAGCAGCTTATTTTAGTTTTTAATGAATTTCTTGATCTCTTTATCGCCTAACCAAACTTTTTCGTTGGTTTCGATGCTTGTAAGCTCAAGGTTGACTTTGTAGCTGACTACTTTTTCTTTCTTGTAAGAATCAGTAACAGCTGTGATAAGACCGAACATCATGAAGTCAGCACCCAATTCTTTTCCCCATTTAGCCTGAGTTTCAGGAGATGCATATTCACCTTGATCTGCTCGTTCTACACGCAATTTTTCGCGGAACTCAGAGTTAGAAACTACTCGAACAAATCCGGTATTAATGAACTGTCTTTCAATGTCTTTGATAAATGTTTCTGCCTCGATATGTTCAGAGCTTTTGTTCTGTACATAGCCAACAATGACTGTTGGTTTCTTGTCTTCTTTGAGCCTGAACTCACTGTGCCATGGACGGTTAGTGACATCCTGGATCATTTCTTCTGCAACTAGCTTTGAATCAGTATCATTCCATCTTCCGCTTAAGTCGATTTGTTGATCCGGGCTTACTCTTGTTACCTGTCGATTACAGCCAAATGCCAGGATGGCTATTGATAGTATTGTCGTTATTTTAATGGTATTCATTCGTCTTTTATTTTGATTGGCAAAGTAAAACAAATCCCATGCCCAAAAATGAACATGGGATTAAAAGCTTGCTATCTTTTGAAAATAAATCGAGTGATGTAAAGTCCGTAATCATCAGATTTACCAGCATCACTTTCTACACCGCTTGTCACGAACGCTAATTCCCAGCCTTCTTCTGACATTTGGTTTAGCTTAGATGAAATCAAGGCATCATTGGAAGCTACATTTTGAAAGTTGATACCGGTGATGCTGTAAAAGTTAAGCAATTTGGACTCTGCAAATTTGTCAATCTTGGCATCTTTTCTTTTGATGTCACCTTGACCACTCTTCTTTCCATCGGTTCGTTCGGTAGTAAATGCATTGATATCTAGATCACCTTTGTTTTCAACCATTCTCGAACGGCCAAGTCCACCTGGAACGATGGATTCAACGACGGTGATTACTTTGAATTCTTGTGCATAAGAGATCGCACTTGCAGCTACTACAAGCGCTATCGTTAGTAGGGATTTTTTCATTTTTTAATGTGATTAACTTATTAGTACAAAAAAAGCAGTTTGTACCCTAAAGGCCTAAAAGTCTGCCGCGATCCTGAAGTTCAAAAACCTTGCCGATAATGAATTCGGTATAGCCAGTTGACTTCCGGATATGTCCTGAATCCATGAGTATGACAAGGTATTGTCGGCACCTAATGCATTGAGTATTTCAGCTCTTAACCATAAGACTTTCAGGTACTTATTCTTAGTTAATTGAAGTGATTTAGAAAAGCCAATATCTACTCTAAAAAATTCATCACCTGAAAAAATATTTCTTGCATTTATTTCATTCGGCGGTCCTAACGGATATCCGGATCCGAAAATTGAATTGACATAAACTCGTAAAGACGGATCATTTGGCATATGATCTTCAAAGAAAAATGCGAGGTTGATTCGTTGATCGCTTGGTCTCCGGATGTAATCCTTATCATCTTCTTCAAGATCTTCCATGGTATTTAGAATGCCCAGGCTAAACCAAGACTGTGACCCACGGATGAATTCACCATTTAATCGTAAGTCAACTCCATAGGCAAAAGCCGTCGCATTGTTTTCAGCAAAATATCGGAGCCTTACATTATCAATGTCGTACGGGATAATATTGCTCATCCGTTTGTAGTAACCTTCTGTAGTTAACAGGAATGGCCTACCCCACCATATAAAAGTTCGCTCCATACCGGCAATGAAATGTACAGACCGCTGTGCCTTTACATTTTCCCTGATGTTGCCATCCAGGTCTCGGAACTCTCGATAGAATGGCGTTTGGACGTATTGGCCTATTGAGACACGAAATGAGGTTTCTCTTTCCCAATTGGGCTTGTGCCTGTAAATAAACCTTGGACTAAAAAGTGTTTCACCTGTAAAGTCCATGTGATTGATTCTACCTCCAATGTTGACAGCATGTGCTGAGTCTTTTGAGAAAATAGTTGATTGTAGATAGCCGGTATATACTCTTGTGGTTAGGTCTAGTTCATTAAATACACTTCGAAGAATATTGCTGTTTGGATCATTTGGGTTGATCACAAACCCTGCGGAATCCAGATACTCATACTCGTTGAGTTCGTCCTCCATTTGGTTTTGATTAAAACCTACCCCACCCTCTAAGAGTACCCAATCGCTTGCCAGTAGTTCATTCCTTAACTCTAAATTGAGGATGGTTGCATTTAGTGTATTTCTTCCATAACTGAAGTTTGTTCCGATACCCCTTGTGACCACACAATCATTAAAGCTATTCGAGCCTGGATTATTATCTACATCGCAAATTCGGTAGGCACCTTCTACATTATAAAACTCTTTTTCAGTGGTTCGAACTCCTGATGCTATCAATCTGCTTAGGAATCGATTATTCCACTTGTGTGACAGGTTCAATCCTGTTTGATACGTATCGTAGTTGAGCAATTCACGTCCTTCAAAAGCTGTCTGAACCCTTAACGCTTGTGAAACGGATCCAAAATCTGTTGTTTGAGATTCCGGTAGCGTCAGGTATCTATTTCTTCCGTAGGCCAACAACCAATTCAATTTAGTTCGATTTACTTGTTGGCCTTTTCGGGATAAATCGAAAGTCAAAAACGCTTGCGCATCTGTGTAAGAAGGCAAATACTGCCCTTCTGTCTCCAATGTTCCAAGCAAGTACCTCGTGTCACTGTGTCGGGCGCCAAATAGGTATTTGAATCGGTCTGACACTTGATTGCCAACGTAAGCCGAGCCGCCAAGCAAACCGAAATTGATGCTGCCATGATAATCTTCTGGTTCTTTGTAAAGAATATTCAACGACGAGGAAAGCTTATCCCCATACTTTGACTCCCAGCCGCCCGCGTAAAAGCTAATGTCTTTGACTAGATCCGTATTTACAAAACTCAATCCTTCTTGTCTTCCAGGAGTAGACAGGAACGGGCGGTAAACTGGAATATCGTTCACATAAATGAGGTTCTCATCAAAGTTCCCACCTCTTACATTGTAGGCTGATGAAAGCTCATTATTAGCAGCCACTCCTGGTAACGTCACTAAAACCTTACTGAAGTCTCCACCTGCTGAAGGCAGGTTTCTAGCTGAAGTTGCATCAATTTTAGCAGCAGGATCTATCGCATCTCTTTCTTGCTGTCCAATGACTTCAACCTCATCGAGTTGGGTGTTTTTTGGATTTAACCGAACACTTAGATTCTGAGTTTGCCCAGCCTGAACGTTTACTTCCACTTCTCTTGTCGCATACTGAATATGAGAAAAGGTTAAAATGTCTGGACCAACTGGCAGACCAACCTCGAAGACTCCCTCTATATCTGAAATGGTACCAATTCGATTGTCTGATTTGAGAATGACGTTAACTCCTTGAATAGGATCTCCTTTTTCGTCCGTAATTAGGCCCCTAATAATGCCAGCAGATTGACTAAACGAAATGAGTGCGGTTAGGAATAAAACAGATGAAAGGAAATGCCGCAAAAGACTAGGCAGATTTGAGATTCAAAATCGTCTGTGCAGGATCATCTGATTTGAAGACAAAACTTCCTGCCACAAGAATATCAGCACCAGCTTTGAAAAGTTCCCCTGCATTTTTGTCAGTAACACCCCCATCTACTTCAATCAAAATCTCTGAATCAAGTGTATCAACCATACCTTTCAGTTTTCTGACCTTGGCAAAGGTGGTTTCTATGAACTTTTGGCCTCCAAATCCTGGATTAACTGACATAAGCAAAACAAGATCAACGTATGGAAGTATTTCTTCCAGCACATCTACGGGTGTATGTGGATTTAAAACTACTCCCGCTTTAGCTCCTAGCTCCTTAATTCGTGTTACGGTCCTATGCAAATGATTATGTGCCTCGTAATGAACGCTAATGATCTCAGCTCCTGACTTAATGCAATCTTCCAGATAGGGATCTGCATTTTGAATCATCAAATGGAAATCCATGGGTTTCTTTGAATGCTTGTGCATCGCTGCGCACACCGGAAATCCATAAGAGATGTTCGGCACAAAAACACCATCCATGATGTCGATATGGACATAGTCTGCCTCACTTTCATTCAGCATTTCTATGTCTCTTTGGATATTGGCAAAATCAGCAGAGAGAACAGACGGAGCAATGAGCTTTTTCATTGGAAATTAACCAGTTTAACGACCTTAATTTCATTTGCGTATTGCAAGGATAAGAAATAAAGACCTTCTTGAATATTTTCAAGCTCGAACTCAACGACAGAATTTGAATCTATTACTGAAATCGTTTCATTCAGAATTAACTTCCCCTCACTGTTTGTGATCTTAGCATAAATTGGATCAGATATCTCATTGTCTATTTTCAGGAACAGTTTTTCCCCTTTAAATGGATTGGGATAGACAGTGATTTTTTCAGATAAAATGTCTGTGGTACTCAACACTCTTCCATCTACAGCAAACGTATAAAATGGAACGCCGTGTCCGATAAGTGTATCAGGACTGTGCGCTTTATGACTCGCACCTTTTATGGCGTCAATGACTTCTATGTTCGTCCAGGTTGGATTCGATTGCCAAACGCCAGCAGCTAATCCCGCAATTTGTGGGGAAGCGAAACTTGTACCATTTCCAGAATTGATACTTCCACCGCCTCGAATGACGGCAGTTCCAAAGCCCATAGCACTGACATCCGGTTTAGTACGACCGTCTGAGGTTGGACCTAATGAACTGAATGGAGACCAGTTGAAATCCGGATTGACACTACCTACGGTCAAAATCCTATCCGCGTCTGCAGGTGGAGTAATAAATCTCCAACTTGTCGGTGGGTTGCTGCCTTCGTTTCCGGCACTTACCACTACTACCATTCCCTTATCGGAAGCCATTTTAGCAGCTATTGAAACAACTGCTGATTCTCCATCCAGATCTTCATAGCTGTAATCGTGCTCAGAGATGTCGAAGGTATTGTAGCCTAAAGAACCGTTAATTATATCCGCCCCAAGGCTGTCAGCAAACTCAGCACCAAGTAACCAATTGTACTCTTCTACCCGATCTTCACTTCCAACTTCCTCAGTCATGCAGAGTATGAAGTTTGCATTATAGGCTACTCCAATAAAGTCTTCCTGATATTTGGCAGCAATCGTTGAGAAAACGGATGTTCCATGATCTCCTGATCTAAACACATTTCCACTATTGTCAACAAAGTCTTTGTAGGCGATGATTTTGTTTTCTTTCCAGAGGTGTTCAAACGGTTTAAATTCATTTACACCACGGAAACCATTGTCTAAAACAGCTATGGTCATATTTTCTCCATGAATGCCTTCTTCATGCATCGCATTGACTTGAAGCATGGCGTTTTGAAGTACAGTGTTTGAATTGACAGAAGTGGGTTCTTCAAATTCCTCTGGAATTTCAACTTCTAGCTTATCAAATGATAGCTTGTCGTTCTTCGCTACAAGCGTTAAACTGTCAACGAAACTAAGATTCTCAATCGCTTCTAAATCTGATTCATCGGCTTGAATCAATGCCGCATTTATCCACCTCGAGGTGAAATAAACATCACTCAACGTGTTTAACTCTTGAACATAAGCTGGATTAACAGGGAGGTCGGTGGAATCTAGTGAGATGTTTTGGTTGCTTCTTCTTTGAAGCGCCTTTTCAGTCAGAAAAGCAGACGGATTGTTCAAAGAATAAGGGTAATTAGCATTGGCTTTTCCTGAAAAATAAGCCACGTAGCGATTCACTTGACTAAATCCACTAGCACTACTGAGTAAGATTAATACAAGTGTTATTGCTTTATTCATTGCCTGCTTCTATTAAGACTTGATTTAGGAAACGTCCACTTTGTATTTCCCCAATTTCATTGCAATCCACTGTGCAAAAATTCAATGACAAATAATCTTTTTGTACTAATCCCACTCCTTTAACATAAACCTCACTTCGCTCGTCCTGATTTACAACGTTTGGCTCAATGTCTTCGATGATCACTCTGATATGATCCTCAACTGCAATCGAATCTATCAACGGTGCTGCTAATGAAGTATAATAATAGGTTAGCTCCGAAAGAGAATTCAGACTGTTTCCATCCCATTGTCTCCCTGTTGTAACAGGAAATGTAAGTTTCATGAACGGAATGTTGTTTTCACTCACCGAGAGAAAATTTTCTGTTCGACTAACTGTCCAAACTGAATCGCTTTCCCATTCGTCCTGTGCCATATCTCGTTTATCTCTGCGAATAAGATAAGTGGTCTGGTCTGGTGAGACAATGGAATCAAAAATGGTTTCGCGCAATTGATAGAGTGATGTATCGAAACTGCTTATGTTATAGATGATCTCTTCTACATCATAGATTCTGTATTGACCAATCGAAATGGGATAAAAATTTTCGCCACGATCTCCTGGTGTGACTTCCAATTTTTCATTACATGAACTAATGAAACTTAAGGTAATTATGATTGCTAATACTCTCAATTATTACTTGCTTGATGAAAACTTTGATTAATCCATCCACCGCCTATTACGTCATCATTTTCATAAAACACAGCTGCTTGTCCTGGTGCGATTGCACTCACTCCATTACCGAAAAACACCTTCATTGTATCTCCCACCTGCTCAATAACGGCCGGATTGCCAGCATCATTGTAGCGAACCTTGGTAATTGTGTCTTTTCTTTCGCCTTCAATAGAAGCATACTTTTGAAGGTTAAGCTGGCTCACGTACATTCCATCACGACTTAATTCATCGAATGTTCCAAGGACTACCCGATTCTTATCTTTCTGAATTTCAGTAACATAAACCGGATAACCTAAAGCAATTCCAAGCCCTTTTCTTTGTCCGACAGTATAAAACGGATAGCCTTCATGGGTTCCGACCACAGATCCATCCTCCAGTACAAATTCTCCGCCGGCTACCTGGTCCTCCAAGCCATCGACTCTTCTTTTGAGAAACCCACGATAATCATTATCAGGCACAAAACAGATTTCGTAAGATTCTGATTTTTTCACTAACTCGTGAAAGCCTCTTTCGATTGCCATTTCCCGAATCTCGGTCTTTTTCAGTTTACCCAATGGAAATTGAGTTCTGCTCAAGCTTTCCTGGGAAATGCCCCACAATGCATAGGATTGGTCTTTATAGCCATCTAAGCCCTTAGAGACTACATAACGTCCGTTCTCTTCCCTTATGTTGGCATAATGACCGGTAGCAATGTAATCACAACCTAGTTTGTCAGCACGTCTTAAAAGTGCGTCCCATTTTATATGCGTGTTGCAAAGTACACAGGGATTTGGTGTACGTCCGTTGAGGTATTCATTCGTGAAATGATCAATCACGTAATCACCAAACTCTTCTCTGATGTCAATGATGTAATGTGGAAATCCCAGATCAACTGCAATGTTTCGTGCATCATTAATCGAGTCAAGGCTGCAACAGCCTGTTTCCTTTTTACTTCCACCTGAGTTTTGATAGTCCCATGTTTTCATGGTCATCCCGATCACCTCATAGCCTTCTTCGTGTAGTAATACTGCAGCGAGCGAGCTGTCTATCCCACCGCTCATCGCCACTAAAATTCTTCCTTTTTTGCTCATTTTTTGCTTATTGCCGGGTTCACAGCCACGGTTTACACATTTGTGCAAAGATAGCTAGTTAATTAGTTAAATGGTTAATTAGTTGATTGGTTAAATGGTTAATTAGTGATGTTCGATGGAATAACTAATTAACTATTCAACTAATAACTATTCACCAACTAGCAACATCCACCACCGTCATAGAAATAGGTGCTTTCCGAGACGACAATGTCTTTCCGGCCTAAGTTTTCGAGATTACTAGCAGTCTTGTCACAAACAGAGAGCGGCTGATTGTACATCAGGATGTGACCTCCGTGATCATCAAAGAAATCATCTTCACCAGTATAAATAGCTGTTCTTCCGGTGAATACACACGGTCCGTCTTCCGGCATTGGATCTTTGATCGCGCATACTTCTACACTTTCGATAAAAATAGGTTTATCTGTATCGTAGTGTCTTGGATCTAGAATTCTGTACGGTCTTTTTGCTCTGATTTCCACTGTACCAAATCCAACATCTGTGATCATGTCAATGTAATCTTGTAGTGGTATGGAGCCACTCAAACAAAGTCCTCTTAATTCAGGGTCGTTCTTGAGGTTTTCAGGCATGAAGTCCTCTGTCACCGGATCTGATAGCACCAATCGGCCGTGAGGCTTTAACACCCGGTACATTTCCCTCAAAGCAATTTTTAAATCTTCTTCATGAAATATGTTGAAAAGACAATTCTGAGCTGCTACATCAATTAATTCATCTTCAACTGGAAGATTTAATGCATCTCCTTTTCTCAAACTGACGTAATCAGATTTGAACCAATCATTTGATTGTTCAGCCGTCATGAAATTTTCTGCACAAGCTGTCAGCATTTCATCTACTACATCAACTCCTATCACGCCTTCTTTTTGTCGGCTGAAATAGGAAAACTGAAGTAATTCCATTCCACCACCTACTCCGACGTAAAGTATTTTCGGATTATTGATGAGGTCGCGCGGGTGAACGGTGCTTCCACAGCCATAATTCATTTCCTGCATTTTCTTTGGAATATCAAGGCCAGGAAATGCCCAAATAGGAGTTGTTGTACAGCATAGGCCTACATCTGGTGTTTCTGCAGCCTTCTTGTAAATGTCTTTTGTTGTTTCTAGATAAGTCTCCAATGGTAGTTGTTTTGTTTTGCAATGTTACAGTAAGTGACTCTTTGCGTCGTGCAAGTTTCAGTCTTTGCATAATGAAATGTATTTGACACGATAAATGAATCGAAGTAATCATCAATTAGTTCATTGAACAATTCCATTCTTCACGAATTGTTGTCCAGTTTCAATTTTTCTTTTTTCACTCATTTCACTTTATCTACCATTTATTTAAAGTAGATGGTTTTATTTGCGAAAAAGAAAGAATCAAGAATGTCTTTAAAAACTTTTGTCAAGATCTCCAATGTTTCAAGTTTAAGTGATGCTCGCTATTGTGCCGGGATGGGTGTAGATATTCTTGGCTTTAACATTGATCCTGACTCAGTAGAACGCATCTCTCCAGAGGATTTTAAAGAGATAACTGACTGGGTTGCAGGTGTAAAGTTTGCCGGTGAGTTTCGATCATCTGATATCGAAAACATAAAGACTACCGTCAAAGACTACCCCATTGATTACATTGAGATATCGAATACCGATTTGGTTGAGAAAGTCGGTCTGCTTCAACTTCCGATTCTTTTCAAGGTTTTTATCGAGAGTGATGAAGATCTGAAAGGTCTTGCTTCAAAGCTGAGTTACCTGGATGAATTAATATCCCATGTGATCATAAAATCTTCTAACGAGGAATTGTTTGATGAACTGGATCAACAGATTTCATTCTATAATGGAAATTTGAGACTACTAAAGGGTTATGAGGTAACTGCATCGGACTCTATCGCAAAATTTCCTGGCCTTGAAATGGAAGCGACGAAAGAAGAAAAACCCGGATTTAAGGATTATGGAGAAATCATGGATGTCCTTGAGGTGATTGAAGAAGACTAGCTTATACTCCAAATCGCTCTTTAAGCGCGTCCTTTACTCTTTCCAGGCCTTCCAGAATGTAATCCTTCCGTTCCCCAATTCCGATGCGAATGTGATGATCCATCCCAAAGCAATCTCCCGCTACAAGGAAGACACTCTTTTCATTTCTAAGCCAGTTGGAAAGCTCGGTTGAATTTATATCTAAGTGGTACTTGATAAACAACATTCCACCACCTTGAGGAGGAACGTACTCAAACAGGTCACCGTATTGATCCAGCCATTTCGTAACAGCATTTAGATTCTCATTAAGCATGTTTCGATTTCGGGAAAGGATTTTTTCTCTTTTCTCAGGCTGCAAAGCAATTTCCCCTAAATAGTGACTCATGATGCCTGCGGTAATAGAGGTATAATCATGATACGCCCAGGTATCAGCGATGGTATCTTGTGGACCAGCAAGCCAGCCCAATCTCAAACCAGGAAGTGCATAGGCTTTGGATAAACCACCCGTTACCATCACCTTGTCGTAGATGTCGATGAAACTTGGATTGGGTTCGCCATTTAACTCAGCTCCACGATACACTTCATCGCTATAAATCCAAGCGTCTGACTTTTTTGCAATCTTGACGATCTCATCCATTTCATTTTCTGACAAAATGTATCCAGTCGGATTATTCGGGTTACAGATTGCAATCATTTTTGTCTTTGGAGAAATGAGTTTTTCCAATTCTTCTAAATCTGGTGCCCAATTGTTTTCTTCTCGTAAGTGAAACGCTTTGACTTCACATCCCATTTCTTTAGCAATTCCCCAGATCTGCATGTAATTCGGGATCATCATGATCACTTCATCTCCTTTTTCAAGGAGCGTATGGCAAGCCACAAAGTTTGCTTCAGAGGATCCATTGGTAACAAGAACATTGTTTTCATCTTGTTCTGAATACAACGCACTGATGTGTTTCCTCAATGGAATCGAACCGTTCGTTTGACCATATCCTAATACAAGATTGAACAGTTCTTTTTCCTGATCTTTCGTTAGAAATTCCTTCAGCGTATAGGGATGAAAACCACTTTCGGTAAGGTTGAAATCAACCGTGTTTTCAAAAAGAGATTGAATTCTCTCAAGTTCAAAAATTGGAATGTTCATGGTCTGCTTCTATTTAGGTATTGCATATAAACTGCTTCCACAATCATTATGTCCTGGACCGCCACTCCGGTCAAATCTGCTACGATGATCTGTTCATCATTTGTACGTTGAAGTGATTTGTCTTGCAAAGCTGATCCTAATTCAATTACGTCTTTTGCTGACACTGAACCGTCTTTTACAGCTTGGAATACTTCGCCTCTAGCTTTGGCCTGCGATAAACTATCCGAGATGACTAAATCCGCTTTAGCCAATACACCAGCTCCAAGTTCTCGTTTATGTGGAGTATCTGAACCAACAGCTGTTACGAGTGTTCCTGCTTGAATATCACCTCGTCGCAGAATAGGCTCAGTTGATGAAGTAGTTGTAACAATCACGTTGGAATGCTCCGCTAACTTTGAAGGAGTTTCAGCGACATGAATGGATATATTCTTGTATTGTTCTACTAATCCGTAGGCTTTTTCTTGGTTTCTTCCCCATATCCAAACAGAATCACAATCGATGTTTGCAAGGTGAAGATCCAATTGCAGTCTAGCCTGGATTCCGGTTCCAATGACTCCAATTGCAGAGACTTTTTTCGGAGCAAAGTGTTTAGCAACTAAGGTTCCAGCTGCGGCTGTTCGTAAATCTGTTAATCGTCCATTGTCCAATAGAACTGCTTTTGCTTCTCCTGATTTCTGGCTAAAAAGAACCATCATTCCCTGACTGGAAGAAATGCCTAATTCTGAGTTTTGTGGGAATCCGGACGCGATTTTAATGGTGTAGAAGTCTTTCTCTTTGATGTAACCGTATTTGATATGCGTTTCACCTGATGGCTGATCAAACAAAAGCTCTCCAACCGGCGGAACAACAGCATTTCCATTGCTGTACTGAATAAACCCTTCTTTCATTGCTTCCAGCAGGTCAACACTTTTTACCAATTCATTGATCTCAGCTTCAGGAATAATCACTGCCATAGGTCGAGAGAATTTCGGTTAACAAATTCATGTTGATTTTCTTTCCAGTCAGGACAACTACTACCTTCTTACCCTGGTACTTTTTCGTATGCATCAACGTCGCAACAGAAAGTGCCGCTCCAGGTTCAATTAGCGTTTGGTGATTAGAAGCAATGAATGCGATTGCCCTTTTGATTTCTTCTTCATTGCAGAGATCAATGCCTGCCAAATGCTCTTTGCAGATATCAAAAGTCAGGCTCCCGTCCTCAATTCCACCAGCTGTCGCATCCGATATGGTATCAAGTTCTGATGGCGGAGCAATTTGCCCCTTTTCAATGGAGTGAAACATTTCCGCGGCATTTTCAGGCTGACTTCCAATTACATCAACCGTAGAAGAACTGAAATAACTGGCTAAGCCTGATATTAAACCCCCTCCTCCTATTGGAGCCATAACCACTTCTACATCAGGCAGTTGTTCTTCTATTTCCACTCCTATGGTTCCCTGACCTGTGATAATTTCAGGATCATTGTACGGATGAACTAAAACGCCACCAATCTCGCTAGCATACTCGGCTGCTTTTTGCTCTGTTTCCATGCTTTTTTTGCCGAAGTATCGGATATCAATGTCATAAGGATCAAGTGCTTTTACTTTGGCTGGGCTTGCCTTTTCTGGTAGAAATAAAACAGCTTTCATACCCCTCATGTGGGTGACATGCGCAAAAGCAGCCGCGTGATTTCCTGTAGAAGCTGCCACCAACGTTTTTTCAGAGTCTTCCTTATTCAAACTGTTTATTTTGGTTAGCGCTCCTCTTAGTTTGAAAGATCCGGAATTCTGAAAGTGCTCCATCTTAAGATAAACTTTAGCTCCCGAGTGCTTACTTAATTCAGAAGAGTAAACGATTGGTGTCTTGAGCACTTGGTCTCCAAATCGATTATAAGCTTCAGTTATTCGTTCCTTGGTTATCATTTCTTTGATTTAACTAAATAAAAACTCCGCATACCGATAATTTATCATTAAGGTATGCGGAGTTTCCGCAAGAAATCAAACTTGTTTTCCCAGTTTCTTCCTTAAGTCGAAAAACAAGTTGGTAACAAATGTTACTGAGTTTCTTCTAAGTCGAAGTTAATCTAATTTTTAGAACTATCTCGTCAAAGTTGTTAGGAATACACCTATGTTTACTAACATTGCAATTCCCAAATAAACGACAGCCCCACTAATGTAGTAACCCCGATTTGGTTACTTTTTTTATGCTCTAATTATTACTGAAATGTGCGGAATTGTAGCTGTATTTAATCCTAAAGGTGGATGTGAATCACTGAGAGATCAGGTGCTTAGTATGTCTAAAAAAGTCAGGCACAGGGGTCCTGACTGGTCTGGAATTTATAGTTGTGATACTGGGCTTCTGGCACACGAGCGCTTAGCAATTGTCGATCCTAGTTCCGGAGGTCAGCCGTTGATCAGTCCAGACGAAAAAAAGGTTCTGGCTGTAAATGGAGAGATCTATAATCACCAAGAGTTCAGGAAGCAATTAGAAAAAAAATATGCATTCAAAACCAATTCCGATTGCGAAGTAATTCTTGCTTTGTACGAACAGAAAGGAATCCAATTCTTAAATGAGTTAAATGGAATATTTGGCTTTGCCTTGTACGATCTTTCGACCAATTCTTACCTCATCGCAAGAGATCATATGGGCATCATTCCGCTCTACCATGGTTGGGATAAGCTAGGCAATCATTACGTAGCATCTGAGCTCAAATCATTGGAAGGAGTCTGCAACAAAATCGAAATCTTTCCTCCAGGTCATTATTATTCAAGCGACGAAAAGGAACTCAAAAAATGGTATAGCAAGGACTGGGTGAGCTTTGATCAGGTAAAACAAAATGAAACAAGCATAGAGAATCTAAGAACGAGCCTTGAATCTGCAGTGCATCGTCAATTGATGTCTGATGTTCCGTACGGTGTTCTGCTTTCTGGTGGACTGGATTCATCGATCATTTCAGCTATAGCAAAAAAATACGCATCCAAGCGGATAGAATCTCAAGATAAAAATGATGCCTGGTGGCCTCAGTTGCATTCTTTTTCTGTTGGTTTGGAAGGTTCACCTGATTTGAAATTCGCACAGAAAGTAGCCGATCATATTGGCACAGTTCATCATGAGATAACCTTCACTTTGCAAGAAGGATTAGATGCAGTAAAAGATGTCATCTATCATCTTGAAACCTATGATGTTACTACGGTCAGGGCTTCTACTCCGATGTACTTGATGGCTCGTGTCATCAAATCAATGGGAATTAAAATGGTGCTATCTGGAGAAGGCGCTGATGAGTTGTTTGGGGGCTATCTTTATTTTCATAAGGCTCCAGATGCGGAAGAGTTTCATAATGAAACTATTCGAAAGCTAGACAAACTTCATTTGTACGATTGCAATCGAGCGAATAAGGCGTTATCTGCCTGGGGTGTTGAGGGCAGAGTTCCTTTCCTTGATAAAGAATTCATTGATGTTGCCATGACAATCAATCCTTCTGATAAAATGATTCGCGATGGAAGAATTGAAAAATGGGTATTACGTAAAGCATTTGAAGACTATTTGCCTGAGGAAGTTGCCTGGAGACAAAAAGAACAATTCTCAGATGGCGTTGGCTATGGCTGGATTGACAAGTTGAAAGAAACAGTCGAATCAAGCGTTTCAGATCATGAAATGGAGCAAAAGGAATTTCGATTTCCGATCAATCCTCCGATGAATAAGGAAGAATACTTTTATCGATCGATTTTCGAAGAGCATTTTCCATCTGATTCAGCAGCTTTAACCGTACCATCTGTTCCGTCTGTGGCTTGCAGCACTCCTACGGCGCTAAAATGGGATAAAGCTTTTGAAGAAATGAATGAACCTTCAGGAAGGGCAATCCAAGCAGTTCATGAGGACAGTTATTGATTTTTGAAGTCTTATTCGAACCTGAATTTCATGTACTTGATGGCCTCTCCTTTTTCCGTCCAGATCTTCTCGTACTTTGTTTTAATATCGAAGTGGTCTCCCAATAGTTCAGAGTTGTAAAGATCGTGAGTGAAAACGTGATCCTTAATCTTGAATTCGGATAGAGTTCGTAACGTATAATCGAAAAGAGCCGTATTGTCAGTTTTGAACTTAAACCAACCATCTCTTTTCAAAATCTGTCGGTACTTGTTGAAGAAATAAGTATTCGTAAGTCTGTGCTTTTCATCTCGGTCTTTCGGTCGTGGGTCCGGGAAAGTCAACCAAATTTCAGCCACCTCTTCCTCTTTAAACAATTCATTTATTCCATTGATGTACATTCTCAGGAATGCCACATTTGATAAGTTTCTTTGAGTTGCGGTTCGACTGGCTTTCCAAATCCTTTCTCCTTTTAAATCTACCCCCACATAATTCTTGTTGGGAAACCTTTCGGCTAATGCTAATGTGTATTCACCCCATCCACAGGCCAGCTCGACAACAATGTCATTTTCATTTTTAAAATACTCATTCCATTTTCCTTTGACATTATCAAAGATTGGTTTACCAGCCTCCAGCACATTTGAGCTTTCTCTGTTTTCAGAAAATTTTTGCAGTTTGGTTTTTTTGCCCAAGTCCTGATTATTATTAATCTATTATCGTTCGATTTTTCGAGGCAAATATCAGCCAAGGATTACAAAAAGTTCCTAACTTGTCTTTCCGACTTTGATCAATTTTGACATAATTCCTAAGGATACCCTGACATGAAAACCTTATCACTCACCTTACTTTTCTTCATTTGTTTTGCTGCTGTAGCTCAGGATGAAGAAGAAAACATTGTTCAGATTGTAGACGACTTAACACTCAAATGGGATGAGCAGGCAGTTGAACTGGGAACATACAAGGGACTTCAGGTCTACTGCTCTACTCGACCTTACCGAGATAGAACGATTAAGCTTTTGGACAAAATTCATCATTATGATACGCTTCTTCACGGGATCGTAAGCCGGAAATACAAAAAGGGGAAAGATCCGGAAGCTCAAGCGACTTTGGACGACATAGAAAAATTGGAAGTAGAGTATACCACAAAGAATTTCAAGGCCTTCATTCACCGAGAATGCAATGGCGTTAATGAAATAGAAAGAAACTACGGTCGTGAAGGAGGTGCTACGTATGAAAAAGAAGTCAAAAAACTAGAGAAAGAGCTTAGCAAATACGTAGAAAGTATCACATCTCGGATTGACATCATTGATGAGCATATTCATCATTTGAAGCTGGATTAGAAGTTCTAGTAACTAGTGATCAAACACTAGCTACTAGTTTCATAAATTAATTGGCAATCATTCGTAGAGCACCCTTGCCTAAATTTCTTGTCACCATTTCCCGATACTTTCCTGTCTTGATGAATTCTGATAAGAACTCAGACATTACGCCATCCCAATCGCTATTTTTTGGCATAATGATTCCGAACTGATCTCCAATCTGATCTCCAACAGGATGTCTCTTAACAGGCTTGCCTTGCTCTAAATACTCCAAATAGTAGTGAATATCTGAAAATCCAAAAGCATTCGGATTAGATATAATGTTTTCAAGAATATCCCGACTCGAAGTGACATTCGTGATTTGCATCGATGGGAAATTACTTGACTTGACACTGGTCATTCTATCGTAGTTAGTAGTGGATGGAACGCCATATCCCATTTTTCCATTAAACGCGGTGCTTATGTTATCCATATTTATCAATGTGGGGAATCTATTATGGGAAATAAGCACCGAAATGTTGTTTAGGAATGTAGGGCTATACTTTAAGAATTCCTTACGCTCTTCCTTAACACTCGTGTTGCTCAATCCAAATACACCACCGCTGCTGTTTCTTACTTCTTCGAGATACAATTTGAAGTCTTTATTTTGAGCTTCCACGTATCTACTTGATACTCTGATTCCATATTTCTGGTTAACGTAGTTTTCAAATTCCCGCATTACATCAACGAGAAGTCCTGTGGTACTTCCAGCGCTATTGTTGCTTGCAAAACCATTAACACCTGCATGTATGTAAACCAGATTGGCTGATTTTGAGCTGTTGGCACGAGCGAATGTATCTCCATTCTGCTGTGCGAATACTAGGCTTACTCCGAAAAGGAGTAAAAACATAAAACTGTATTTAATTTTTCTCATAGTAATAGCTAGTTTGTTCCTTCAATTAATCTAAGGGCACCTTTGCCCAGGTTATTAGTGATTATCAGTCGATAGTCTGAACCACCGATGAATCCATTATCAAAAAACTCACGAATTACTGGTTCCCAGTCATTCTTGAGTGGCATAATCACGCCAAATTTATCCTCTCCCTTGTCTCCTACTGCATGTCTTTTTATAGGAGTTTTATCTTTTAGGGCTTGTAAATAGTAATTCAAATCTACTACGCCAAAAGCCTCATTATCTGTAGAGACTTTTGACATTACCTCGTTTACAGATGGCAATGAAACAATCTCCATGCTTGGATAGTACATTTGCTTCAACCCATCCAACCGTTCATAATAGGTTGACGAGGAAACAGAGTAAGCTTTTTTCCCAGCAAAACGTGCATTGAGATCAGATAAGCTTGTAAGTGTCGGGGTTTTTGCATTGGAAATTAACACCGACACATTGTTGATATAGGGCGGACTAAACTGATAGTCTTTTTTTCGGTCTTCGCGAATGCTAACATTACTCAAACCAAACACACCACCTGAGCCATTCTTGACCTCTGACATAAATATTTGAAAGTCCTTATTAGGAACTTGTACAAATTCAACTGAAACAGAAATGCCCTTTGAATTCTGGACATACTCCTCGAATTTCTTCATGATATCAACGAGAAGTCCCTTTACTTCTCCATTGCTATCCTTGTCCACGAAACCAGGAACTCCATCATATACATAGTAGAACTTTGCTGACTTGGTCTGACGGGCGTTTGCATAGGTATTGCCTCTTAGCTGAGCTAAAAGTAGTATCGGCAGAAAAGCCAAAACAGCTAGAGTGGCTAGCTTTTTATTTAAAAGTGGTTTTCGCACAGCGGTTAAAGTATAGCAATATTAGCAATTGCAAAATTAATGGTTAGATTTTTCGATGAAGACGTTATTTATTATCGAAGAATGTAAAAATTATCCAAATAATTGTCCCATAATCACAAATGATAGTTAGGGGGAAGAATGGTTTTGGCAAATACTATTCCAAACCAACCACAAGAAATGCTTCGTGGCCCTTCCATTTCATCGGAATGACGAATACTGCTACTTCAGCTGGAAATTTTAATTGTTTGGGCATTCCCTCAAATACAATAGGAACTGAAATGTTAAAATTGTTTCCATAATTTGCCCGAACACTACCAGCAATTACGTTGGAAATTTCACCAGCCATATCAAGAATGTCTTCTGTAGTAGGCTCTTCAATTCCAATAAAAATATTGATCAAATCCGCATACATACTCTTGTCTGCAGAGATGTAAACAAATCCTTTTCGATTACCAGAAATACCAATTAGACCTGTGAAATTTTTTAATGATAGTGTCTCTGATTCCTTAATGAACGGCACTCCAATTTCAGAAGTAACATCTGTTAAATGCTTGAAATAGTTTTCCAAAGCTTGAATGAACAGATTACATGTTGTCTCGAAATCCTCTCTTTTTGTATCCATCTATTCCTGCCGTTTCAATAATTTATCAAAAGCCTTTTTCAAATCTTCTGCATTCACAGGCTTATACATGAACCCTCTTGCTCCTTTGTCCAGAGCTTTGAGTCCCGTAAGCTTATCTGAAAGAGCGGTGATTATCATCACTTTAGCAGATGGGTGTATTTCCATGATATTTTCCAGACATGTGATCCCGTCCATTTCGGGCATAGTTATGTCCAGTGTAATAACATCAGGTTTTTTCTCTTTAACAATCTCCAGAGCTGCGTTTCCATTGGATGCCGTACCGATGATCTCAAGATTATAATCACCAAGATTTTTTTCAATGGTACGTCGCATGATCGAAGAATCGTCTACAATTAATAGTTTCATAGCTTATTCTTCTACTGGGTTTTGGATATTAGCTGGGAACTTCACGATCATTTCAAAATATTGACCTGTTTCAAATTTAATATCAAAAGTTCCATGCAATTCTTCAATTTTTGACTTGATTACTCCTAAACCATGTCCACGTCCAGAGTATTCATCCACTTCATCATTGGTAGAAAAGCCATCGCTAAACAGCAGATCAATTACCTGAGAATCATTTAATTTATCTCGTTCAGATTCTTCTATGATCTTTTTATTTATGGCTTTCTCAATAATCTGAGCAGTATTCAATCCGCTTCCATCATCACGGTAGGACATGATCATTTCATCAGGATTGGAATCTTCGTTATCAAGCGTAACCGCAATGGTCCCTTTAATCAGTTTTCGTTTTGCAATTCTGACATTTGGAGCTTCAATTCCATGAGCGATTGAGTTTCGCATTAACTGAATCAATACGTCCTTAACAGGATCTTGTATGATCTTAGGAATTGTAAGGTTCTTATCATTGGTAAATTCAAAATTGATGGCCTTTCCAGTATCCTCACTCATTGTTGAAAGACCTCTTTTCAAAGAATCGATCAAATCATAGTTTGTATCCGTTTGTTCCTCGCTCGAGAATTTGTTGTAAATATTGGCCACTTTTCTAAGCATATCGCTCATATTTCCTATGATGATATCTACTTCATTGATCTCATAAAGGATATTGAGGAAGTCATTTCCAACGACCTTGGCATTGTCTTTCAGCTTCGTTATGGCGTCTTCAATTTTATGGAACCTGTCGGTCAATATTTGAAGACCAATCACAATAGAGTTTCCTTTCAGATTATGAATAATCTGGAACGTAAATGTCAACAGTTCATCAAATCCTTCAGATTCATCATGCTCTTCGTACTTCGTGGAAATACTTTTTAGGACTTTTCTTGAATTCACAATGAATCCTCGAAGCAATGCCGGATCGATCTTGAGGATGCTGAGCATTTGCTCCATTTCCATTTTCTTCTTCTCATCCGCCTCTTCTAATTTGTGTTGAAGAAGTACACCCTCTGTTTCATCGGTTACAGTCACCATGATCTGCTGTATGACTCCAGCTTTATTTTCGATCCTAGTGAAGGCCAAACGGATGTATTTCGTATGAACCATTCCACCAGACTCAGTGAAAATCTTCACTTGTTCAACCGGATTGAGTTGGTTCACCACATCTTCATCAATTTCAGGATTGAACAAGTGTTTCATGAACATTTCGAGGGCCTCTAAATCACGAGGAATCAAAAGTGTTCGCATGAAATTCACCAAGGTTTCTCCAGCAATGGTTTTTGTTCCAAAAATCGTCTCCATTGCTCGAGAGTAAAGCCTGCTAATCTTATGCTCTTTGTTGAGAAGGAATATTCCTTGCTCTACATTTTCAAAAACAACTTGAGATTGTTTGTAGATATTTTCATAAAGGAACCTGGCTTTGTCACGTTCTTTCTTTAATGCCAAATGAGACTTCTTGATCTCGGTGATCATCAAATTGAAGGTATCGGCATAATGACCAATTTCATCCCTAGTTTTGATTACGACCTTCTGTGAAAGATCTCCAGCGATTACTTTCTTGGTAAAATCTTCCAGGGTTTCTACATCCTTCAAAAGATGTGAAACAATGAATGCAATCATCAAGAAGGTTAGTAACGCAATGGTACTATCAACAACCAGTACCGTATACAAACTTCTGTTTGCTTCCGCTGAGATACCTTCAGTGTAATCGTGAATTCGTACTGACATGAAATCTTCCGACTTTTTCAAGAGGTTGATTTTAGTCGTATTCATTTGGTACCAGTAATTCGCATCATTTTCTAACGCCAGACCTGCAATGAGCTCTTGACGTAATCGATCTACTTCAACTACATCTTGTCCGCTTACTGTATTGTTATAGTACACAAGTGAAGGCTGATCGGCTATAGTTGTAAAGGCATCTATGAACGCATCCTGCTCAGCAATTAATGATGTGAATGGCCCTCGTGTTTCATCATCTAGTCCACCGTTTGAAAAAGCTTGTGTCCCAATTGCACGCTCAATACTGGCTCGCTCTTTGGCTTTTAGAAAATAGATAATCGCATGAACCTGCTCGGCTGCTACCCTATTCCGAGATTCACTAATTAGGCTATTTACAGTCCTTAATGCTACCTCGTTGATCTCAGAATAATAGCTGATCACCTGATTAGGAGCAATAAATCTAGAATCTACATTACTACGAATTTCTTCAATGCGGTCAAAGTACGTACTAAGATCTCGTAAATCTTCTGTATGAAGTGAAACAAGTTCAGCTAACTCAGCTCTAGCAATTTCATCATAGAACGCTTGTATGGTGCTATCCGTTTTTTCTCGTTGAGCTAGAAGAGTTTGCTGAAATACATCTGCATCTTGTCCAAGAAATCCTGTGGAAATACTGCGCTCCTTTTGCAATTCGTGAACCGCATGATTTATCTCAATCCCTACTAAAATTGCCTTATTGAGTCTTTGAGAGTCCTTATAGTCTCTGTAATGCTCTTGTATTTGTAAATAATCAAAGACAACAATGATAATGATGAGGGGCAAGATCGCAAGTGCGAACTTACTCTTCACCGAAAGGTTGTGGATGCTGTTCATGCTAAAGGACTTTGTTCACTACCTCGATAAGTGCCTCAGCGGTGAATGGTTTTACAATATACTCCTCTGCTCCAAGTTCTTTTCCTTTATTTACCACGGTTTGCTGACCTACAGCACTAACCATTATAATCTTTGATGTGACGCCTTCTTCTTTCAAGACCTTAAGAATTTCAAGCCCCATCATATCTGGCAATATGTTGTCCAAAGTGATTAGATCCGGACTTAATTCTAAGGCTAAGTTGATGGCAGTTTCTCCATCAGCGGCTTCTCCGACAATCTCATGTCCTTTATCAGTTAAGGCGGTTTTGATCAATGTCCGCATGTATACTGAATCATCTACAATTAATACCTTACTCATTGTCAATTGTGTTTTTAGTTGGTTGTTTTAGTTGGTTGAATTATAAGACTTCTTTGATTTTGTCCATGAATTTTTCATTGAAAATCCAAATGAAATCTGGTGATATATCTAGTTCCTCTCCTTTAAAAATTGCTTTAAAATGAATGACTGAATCAAACGATGTGGTTTCATTCGCAAGAAACTCATTTACCTTATTCTTATTAAGTACGTGAAGTGATGGAACATTCCCAAAAATGTCCACACCTAAGAAGTTAGCAAATTCCGTAATGACAGCTGCAGCCACCATATTGTCGATCTCTGTGAGAAACCCAAGAATCATCATTTTGCTTTCTGGGGAATCGTCATTTAGGATATCTGCTGGAAGGCAGGCCTTGTTGATCTTTTCAACATCGCTCTCACTAAAAACCAAAAAACAGGAGCCTTTTAGGTCACCCATTAGCTCAGTTTTAATCAAGCTTACGTTATCTGCTTCTGAGCGGAATTTGGAGACATCTTCTTTGTCTATTCCAAAAGCTACTTTTTTCAGTGTTATAGGACTTTGAAGAATTTGTTCCATGGACGATTTTGCCATTGCAAGACCTCCATTTATGAGCTTAGTGGCTACTTCTATTTCGTTCTCTTTCAAGTTGTTTAACATTTAGGTTTGATTTAGTGAGTATAACTGGTTTTAGCTGGTTTAAACTCGGTTGCAAATTATTTGATAAAAAGTGAATTCATCTATTTTTTTCGATGGATATGCCCTCATCTTAGTTTGAAAAAAGATACTGCCTGTTTTAATCCGATCGCAAGTCGATCAAGTTCTTCGGAATTCTCTCTAATCTTCTTGGCTGAAGCATCGTTCTGTCCCACAATCACATTCAAATCCTGAATCGCATTATTGACCTGGTTTGCTCCTGTACTTTGCTCTTGACTTGCACTACTTATCTCCTGAATCAGCTCTGAAGTTTTCTGAATCTTGGATACAAGATTTTGAAGCAGTTCTCCTGAGGTTTGGGCAATGTCTACCCCGCCAGATGAAACTGAATCAATTTCTGCTGAAGCAGCCTGACTTCTCTCAGCCAATCTCCTAATTTCAGCCGCAACAACGGCAAATCCTTTTCCGTGTTCTCCGGCACGAGCCGCTTCTACTGCCGCATTCAGAGCTAATAAATTTGTTTGTCTCGCTATTTCTCCAATAATTGATATCTTATTGGTTATCAATTTCATAGACTCCAATGTTTTAACTACTGATTCATTACCACTTTCGACATCCTCCGCAGAGCTAACAGCAATTTTTTCAGTTTCCACCGCATTGGTTGCATTGAGTCCGATACTTGCAGACATTTCTTCCATTGAAGAAGCGACTTTTTCTACCGAGAAAGTCTGATTTTCTGCTCCTGAAGCGAGCACTTCAGACGAATCTTTCATTTGCCCACTGGCTTTTTCAATGTCCACGGATGATTGAGTGATATAGCTGATCACACTTTGTAGCTTCTCAATCATCTGTTCGAACTGCGCCATCAATTGGCCTACCTCGTCTTCAGTAGATTTTTCAATTGCTACTGTTAAATCACCTTCTACTACTTTCTGAACTACGTTGGAGGCACTGATTATTGGATTTACAATGGTTCTACTTATGAATAAATAAGTGAATACTCCTATAACTACAATCAAAACTGAGATCCAGTAGATTGTATTCTTCATGTAGGAAAAGTTCGAATTAACTTCCTCTCTAACACCTTCTGTAGTCTTTATCGCAATCAGGTTTTCCAAATTTGGAATAATGTCGATCGCTAGAAATTGAATACTCTGGATCGAGGATTCTGTTTCCATCATATTAATGATGTCTTCATAATCATCAAATGTCTCTAAAGAAGTCATTACCAAGCTTTGCTCTTGTAGTAAAAGGTCGGTCAACGTGATGACTGAATCCGCTAATTTTTTTGTTTCTGGCTCCCAGGTTTCAGCCATTCGCTGGATGTTTTCTTTCAGCGTTGGGTAAACTGAATGGTAAACTCTTAAGTTTTCTTTCGATTCTTCGTCACTTCTGTTGTAAATCCAAATAGAGGTCAGGTATTTACTCTCGTATACCAAGTCCTTGAGTGATTCCAGGCTTGCCACAGAATCGTCCTTTTGCGAAGATAAATCTGACATTACTCCTTCTGAATCTGTGACGGAGTAGTGAATCACGATAAAGCTGGCGATAAAAATTCCGATCAAGAGCACGAAGCTGAGTAGTAGCTTGGAGCGAATAGAAGAGCGAAAGGCTGGTAACTTTAACTTATCTAGTAAATTCATTTTTTTAAATATATACTATCTTGTTGATTGTCTACGTTTTAGCATGGCATTTCCTATTTTTTCAATAGGTAAAACTTCATGGGATGCTCCTAGTCGAATTGCCTCCTTTGGCATGCCAAAAACCACACTGGTGCTTTCATTTTGAGCAATATTGTAAGAGCCATGCTTTTTCATTTCCAATAATCCATTAGCTCCATCTTTGCCCATTCCTGTCAGCAACACTCCTACTGCTTTTTCTCCTGCGTACCTGGCAATTGATTTGAACAGCACATCAATAGAAGGTTTATGATGATTTACTCTGGGTCCATCCACTACTTGCACATAAAAATTGGGAGCCCGACCTTTTAACATCATATGTTTATTTCCTGGAGCGATCAACGCTTGGCCCATGTACAATCGATCTCCATCCTGAGCTTCTTTGACATGTATTTCACATTCTCCATCAAGGCGATCAGCGAACTGCTTCGTGAACATCTCTGGCATATGTTGAACAACTACCACCGCAGGACAAAGTCTGGTCAGCCCCTTTAAGATCATTTTTAGGGCTGTTGTTCCGCCGGTCGAAGCTCCGATTGCGACCAGATCGTTGCTTGGATTTTTCTCATAGTTTCTTTTGATCTCTCGGAATCTAGCTTGTTCCTGAAAGGTATTATTGGCTAGGGAAAGCTTGGTAAGATTGGCTTTTGCTGCTGACTTAACAATTCTTATGAGACTTTCCTTTTTCTCAATAAGTTCTTCCTTGGTATTGATTTTAGGTTTAGCCAATACTTCCACTGCTCCTAATTCCAAAGCAGTAAGTGCTTCCCGTGTTCCTTTCTGAGTCAGTGTAGAAATGACAACCACTGGAATTGGATGCTGCGACATCAGTTTCTTGAGAAAGGTGATACCATCCATTTTTGGCATTTCAATGTCTAATGTGATCACATCAGGAGCCATTTTTCTTAACTCTTTGACCGCCATATATGGATCAATAGCCTCTCCTATTACTTCCAGCTCATCATCAGTAGCAAAAACATCCGCTAGTGTTTTTCGCACCAGAACGGAATCATCAACAATCAATATTTTGATCTTCCTGCTCAAATCTTATGTCTTAGGTCATGGGTTTGCTGGATGTATCGCATATGAACACTTCCATTTGAGGTATCAAAAATGATTTTTCTTCCTTGCGTACCGCCAATACTCTTTGCGACCAACTTTATATTCTCATTATTAAGGATCCGCTGCGCTGTTTCAGCATTTCTTTCTCCAACATTCATGGTTAGATTGACAAGGTTGGCTCCACCGAACATTTTTGCTTCCATATCTTCTCGACTAGCTCCTTTCTTGGTCATTTCTGAGATCAATTTTTCCATCGCCACATTTCCATACTTCGCAGACGCTAGTCCTTCGCCATTCCAAAGGGGAAGCATGAAATGATTAATACCACCTATTTTCTTTTTTTTATCGTAAAGACATATCGCAATACATGACCCCAACACGGTTGTGATCAGGCACGGCTCCACACTTACGTAAATGTTAGACGGGTAGAGGTAATATTTTTCTATCTGCACTTCAGCTTCGATCAAAACACCTCTCCTTCTTCGTTATCGTTGGTAAACAAAACTTCATCTTCCTGCAACTCTACATCAGTAACTTCTCTTGGTGGTAATTCAATTTCGAAATGTGTTCCTTCATTGAATTTACTCTTCATATCAAGCGTACCTTCTAGAATGGAAACCAGGGAATGGACGATTGAAAGACCAAGCCCATGACCACCAAATTCCTTTCTTGTTCCGGTATCCAATTGTCTGAACCTATCATAGATCTGTCCTAGGTTTTTCGTCTCTATACCTACTCCAAAATCCTGAACGTGTATGTGAAGTTTCGACTCTTCATCGTTGTGAGTTCTTATAATGATTTTGGAGTCGTTGTGACTAAACTTGATTGCGTTAGAAATCAAGTTGGCTACAATAACTTGTATTTTTTCATGATCTGAACAAAATGATTCGTCCGCTTCCAATTGTAGATCAAATTCAATATTTTTTTTCTCAGCCAGATGCTGGAATGAATGAAGAAGCTCCTCAATGAGTTCTCTAATGTTGATGTGAGAAATAACCGGGAATGACTGACCTGCTTCAATTTCTGCTGCGTTGAAAATGTTTCTGATTTGGAAATTCAATGCGGACATTTCAGAATAAACCAAATTGGCATTTGTTGCTGTTTGTTCAATATCATCCGGTGATGCGGCAATTTGATTAACCAACCCTAGAATTGAAGTCATCGGATTATTGATCTCATTTTTAATGTTGGACAAGAAATCACTTTTCAGCTCTTCAGATTTCAAAAGCTTTGAATTGACCAATTCGATTCTTCTTTCAAGCTTGGCGTTTCTCTCTTCAAGTTGTTTGATCTTTTGCTTGATATCTTCTTCCATTGCTGACTATATTTTTTGGTATACGGTAGGTTCTATTTGCTTCAATGGTACCTTTTTCCCAATGATTGACTCGGAGTGGCCTAAGAAAAAATATCCTCCTGGTTTTAGTTTTTCACAAAGCTTATTGATGACTCTTTCCTGAAGGTCTTTATCAAAATAAATGAGCACATTCCGGCAAAAAACAATATCATAATCATCATCCACATCGTATCTGTTATCCATTAGATTTAAGCGCTTGAATTGAGCTTTAGAACGAATGGATGGAATAAATCGAACCACTTTTCTTGAAGAATCTTTACTCTTCATGAGGTACTTATCTCTAATAAGTACTGGAATATCTTTAATTCGATCTTCCGGGTAGATCGCAGAAATGGCTGTCTTAAGCTTTTCAACTGAGATGTCGGTACCTAGAATCGAGTAGTTGATTGCTCCATTAATGGTGGAATTGTATTCTTCCATCACCATAGCTATCGTGTATATTTCCTCACCGCTTGAAGCTGCTGCGCTCCAGATCTTTAATTTTTGACCAGCGTGTTCTTTGGTGAATTTCGGTAACAAAGTGCCTGTGAGAAAATCAAAGTGTGAAGATTCTCTGTAGAAATCAGTTTTGTTCGTAGAGATTGCATCTATCATTTCAAGCAGCTCCTCTTTTCCATGCTTGCTAAATACCAAATCAATGTAAGCTGAGAAAGAAGGAATACCGGTTTTTCTGAGTCGCTTTTGAAGCCTTCCTTCTACCATTGTTTTTTTAAAATCCGGAAGTTTGATACCATAGTGAGTCGTAATGAATTCACTTATTTGCTTGAATTCATCAGTACTCATTCGCTTCGGGCTTTCTACAATATTTGGAATGGTCTGTTCTATCAAAACTTCTCAAATTCAGAGTCCTTCATATCCGATCCATCACCTAAATCAATATTTATTCCTTCGTCTCGCGATGACTCTTGAGTTTTTTCAACACTTTCCATAACAGGCTGAGGCTCTTGATCCATGACCTCTGGCGTTGAGCTATAACTCTTCTCTCCTTCGATGGTGAAGAAAGATATCGCGTCACTCAGCACATTCGCCTGGTTGTTCAGTTCTTCAGAGTTAGCGGCCATTTCTTGAGCTACTGCAGCATTTTGTTGAACCACATTGTTCAAGTTCTGAATCGCATTGTTAATTTGATCTGCGCCGCTATTTTGCTCGACACTAGCGGTAGAAATTTGCATCACAAGATCGGATGCCTTTTGTATTTCAGGAACAATATTGGAAAGCACGTCCATCGATGCCTGAGCAATTTCTATTCCCAGCAAAGACTCCTCATCAATTTCTTTTGCTGCGACCTGGCTTCTCTCCGCTAATCGTCTGATCTCAGCAGCCACAACTGCAAACCCTTTCCCATGCTCGCCCGCTCTTGCTGCTTCTACTGCAGCGTTTAGGGCTAGTAGGTTGGTTTGTCTGGCAATTTCACCAATAATTGAAATTTTGCTAGTGATGGTATTCATGGAATCTAATGTTCTCTTTACCATTTCACTGCTATCTTCCAGACTCGTGGCACCTGAGCGTGAAAGCTTTTCGGTTTCTTTTGCGTTGGCTGTGTTCTGCTCAATATTGGCTGCCATTTCTTCCATAGAAGAAGAGACTTCCTCAGCGGAACTTGCCTGATCAGAAGCTCCTTCTGACATAACCTGCGCAGATCTACTAAGTTCTAAACTTGCATTGGCAATGCTTTCGCTACTTGTCACAACCGCAGAAACTATATCCCGAAGTTTGTTGCTCATCGTTTTCAATTTCGATAGCAGTTTGCCCACTTCATCATCTGTTGCAATATCAATATCTACATCTAGGTTTCCTTTAGAAATTGTTTCCACAGCTCCAAATGCAGTTTCCAAAGACCTCTTGAAATACCTATAAATCAAAATAAAAACGACAACCAGGAAAATACCTCCAATATCTAAGGATAGTGATAAATATTGCGCGTATTTCTGCGCTTCTTCAATAGCGTTTGGTTCGTTATTGTCAAGCGTCTGAAGCAATAAATGGAGTTGAACGCCAAGAACAATAGCTATCATAACCACGATAACTACCAACAGAATTACTTTTGATTTAATGGTTAAATTCATCCTCTTCTCTTTCTTATTTTTCCGTCAACTCCTCAGAAGACATGCTCTCGTTCGCCTCTTGCATATACATCACATCTTGAATGCTGAATACTTCATCCAAATTGAGTAGCATGATGAAATCCTCTTCTCTTCTGATCATTCCTCGAATAAAATCTAGTCTATACTTGGCTTCAATGCTTGGAGAAGGTTGAATACTGGACTGTGGTATTTCTAAAACTTCAAGCACAGCGTCAACCAAAGTTCCAATCTGCAATACTTCTCCTTCGACTTCAATTTCTATCACAACAATGCAAGTTTCCACAGTAAATTCAATTGGCTCTAATCCAAATTTGACCTTGGTATCAATCAATGGCAGAACTTTTCCTCTCAGGTTAATGACACCTGCCATATAATCTGGTGATAATGGAATACTCGTGA
Source organism: Cyclobacteriaceae bacterium (assembly GCA_028284125.1). Taxonomy (GTDB): domain Bacteria; phylum Bacteroidota; class Bacteroidia; order Cytophagales; family Cyclobacteriaceae; genus Ekhidna. The sequence goes on along the minus strand of JANQSI010000009.1, from coordinate 124,177 downwards.
TGCCTGGTACTTCGAGGATCTCAATTACTTTTTTTACATCTACAGCGAAAATCTCATCATCTAATTTGAATGATAAATATGATTCCATTTCTTCATGCTCATTTTCTTCTTCTATGCTCCTCATGCTGATTTTTTTTGTTTTACAATTTTTCTTGCAATGATTTTATAAGCATCCAAGACCAAGGCAATGCTACCATCGCCAAGGATTGTTGCTCCCGAAACAAACTCTTGATTTCTGTAATATTTCCCTACTGGCTTAAGTACCGCTTGATATTCTCCAACGATAGCGTCTACACAAACAGCTATTTTGTTTTCTTCATTTTCGAGAAGGATAATACTGGCCTTTTCAGGCGGATTTTCATCTTTTATTAGAAATTCCTTACGTAAGTCCAGGTATGGTATTTTTTCTTCTTCAAGGGTAATCAATTCATTGAAATCATTGGACAATTCCTCTCTTTTGATTTCAAAACATTTCTTGATATCAACTAATGGAACGACAAATGAAGTGGCTTCAACCTTAACCAGAAGTCCATCAATTACTGAAAGCGTTAGTGGAAGGCCAAGAATGATCTTTGTTCCTTTTCCGATCTTAGATTCAACCGTAATATCTCCTCTGATGTCCAAGATATTTTTCTTAACCACATCCATTCCGACTCCCCTTCCGGAAATATCTGTTACTGTTTTAGCCATACTAAATCCTGGCATGAAAATCAGGTCGTAGATTTCCTTTTCCGTTAAGTCATCGTCTTTGGAAATAAGCCTGTTGGATATCGCTTTTTCTCTGATCTTTTGTGCGTCGATTCCTCTTCCATCATCCTCAATTTGGATGTAAACCTTAGCTCCTGAATAATAGCTGCTTAGCTTGATAGTCCCTTTTTCTGGTTTGCCTAGTTTGATCCGCTCTTCTGTTGATTCTATTCCATGATCAAGGCTGTTCCTTATTAAATGCATCAATGGGTCCGCAAGGCTGTCTATGATTTTTTTGTCCAGTTCAGTTTCCCCTCCTTCAGTGATGAACTTTACAGATTTTCCTAATTGTGTAGAAATGTCTCTGGTTACTCGGTTGAATCTTCTAAACAGATTACTTATTTGAATCAGTGTCATTTCGAACGCTATATCACGAAGCTGACGAGACAATTTTTCTACGTTATCTGCGATCACGTTCAAAACAGGATCGAAATTGTTCTCAGCGTACAACGACAATCCAGCTTGCGTCGTGACTAATTCACTTACCTGATTCATTAGTTCATCAAGCTTGTCAGACGAGACACGAATACTGGTTATGGCTTCATCTTGCGTATGCGATCTTTGAAGCTTCTCTCCTTTTTCATCTTCTGTTACCTCTTCAACTTCAGTTGCTTCTTCGGCTATGTTTTCAAAGGCTTCCTGTGGTATCTCTGAAACCCATTTCTTTATTTGCTTAATTGTTGGTGATTTCGAACTAAGATCACTTGACGGAAGTTTGGAAGCGAACTGAGATACTGATAATAAATCAACATCAGCAATCTTTTCTATTGATATATCACTTGTGTCTTCTACAAAAATGAATACATCCTGAATAGGGTTTTCGTCTTCTTCCGTTACGAGAATAATATCCCATGAAGTATGGCATTCTTTTGGGTCCGCTTTTTTAGAAACCAGTCCTTTCTTAATCGTTGTGTACACTCTGGACGGCCCAAGATCACGAAGCTCATCTATTAGAAGCAAAGGGTTTGTTCCGTTCTTAAAAATATTTTTGTCAGGAACGAAGGAGACAAAAAAGGTATTTTTAGTAGATACGCTTCCTTGTTTGATAGATGAACCACCCCCACTGTATTCGTCCAAGAGTCCAAGGATATCAGCGGTCAATTTTTCATGATACTTCGCATCAATTGGATCTGGAATATCCGGCGATTGAACAATCTTTTTGAGATGATCCAATGACTTGAAAGTAGCTTCTATGATGTCTTGAGTCAAATCAATTTCATGGCCTCTGACACGATCGTAGATGGTTTCAAGGTTGTGAACAAAGTCAGCGACCTTGTTTGATCCATACATACTACTGCTGCCTTTCAACGTGTGCATGGATCTGAAAACCTCAGCGATCAACGAAGCATCATCCGGAGATTTTTCCAGCAAAAGCAGGCTTTCTTCAATCCTACTAAAAAGGTCTTCTGCTTCTTCCAGGTATACGCTATGTAAGTTTTCCATCTACCTAATGACTTTTTTTACAATGCGCAGAAGTTTTCCCTCTTCGAATGGCTTCACCATCCATCCGGTAGCTCCTGCTTTTTTTCCCTCCAATTTTTTTTCAGCCTGTGACTCTGTTGTGAGCATAAGTATTGGCACAAACTTGTAAGTGCTATCTTTTCTCACCTCCTTAATCAGGTCGATTCCATCCATCTCTGGCATGAATAAATCTGTGATGATCAATGAAACCGTATCATCAAAACTCTTAAGGACTTCAATTCCGTCTTTTCCATTTATTCCTTTCAACACATGATAGCCAGCATTCTCGAGGGAATTACCTACCAACTCTCTTATGCTTTCTGAATCGTCGACTATTAGAATATTTTTTTTCATCTAAACAAGTTTTGGAATAAACATAAATTCTTTGAACCCAGCATTTGTGACCACTTTTTTGAGATCAGCAGACAACTCAGAATTCACAGTGACGGTTTTCCCTTTTCTATTGGGATGATTTTGAAAATAATAGAGCATTTGGATATGACACAAATCCAGTGCCGTGACTTCTCGTTGAAAGAAATCAACATAATCATAGTCATCAAAGATCGGCTCTATTTGAGACATAAATGCATCCACGTTGTTGATTGTAAGATCACCTTCGAGGATCACTTTTGTCTTTCGTATTTTTCTTCTCTTTGATGGTTCCAGTATCAATTGAGCATTTCTAAGAGTTTGTTTCTTTTCACTTTTCTTGGCCGTGCTCTCACTTTTGTTTTTGACAGTCGTCGTTCGAGTGGTTTTCGCTTTGGCAACAACGGTCGATTTTTTTGAAGTCGTCGCTGGCTTGGACTGTTTTGCTTGAGGTGTAGATTTAGCCGCGACCGGTTTTTTAGCTACCTGGGTTTTTGTTGCCACATTCTTCTTGGCTTGCTTAGTTTTCTTTTGGGCCAGAGTTGCGGGTTTTGTTTTTGTCGCAGTAGCTCTTTTTGTTGCCTTAGCTTTAACCGTTTTTGCCTTCGGTTTCACTACCGACGGAGCTTCACTTTTCTTCTCCGGCTTTTTACCCATATTTGATCCAAGTGCTGCCATTTAGCTTAACTTTTTAATAGTTCTTAAATACTCCCCACAAAATTTTAAATAGTCCTTCGCACTGTTAGAAGTAGGTGCATATCTAATCACGGATTCACCAAACGAAGGTGCCTCAGCTGCTTTTACATTAGTTCTGATTTCACTCTTGAACAATGAAACATCAAAGTTTTGATTGACATAATCCTTGATCTCTGAAGTCAATTTTTTTCTTCCATCTACTAAAACAGGCAATACTCCAGCAATTTTTAATTTTTTGTTCAAAGACGACTTTACTTCCTTTATCGTGTTCATGATCTGTTCCAGCCCCTGAATGCTAAAAACATCCAATTGAATTGGGATGATGACCGTGTGCGAAGCGCTTAATGCATTAAGGGTTAGTGATGAAAGAGACGGTGGACAATCAATCAAAATGAAGTCATAACCTCTTACTTTTTTAAGCGCATCTCTGAGCATAAACTCTGAAATCTTGCTTCTGGAACCAAATTCGAGATTACTTAGCCGTTGATCGGTAGGGACAATATCAATGCCTTCTCTTTCTACTATAACTTCTGATATCTTCTTTTTTTGCTTCAGCGCATCACTAATTGAATAATCGAAATCATTGATACCTAATGAATAAGAAAGGTTTCCTTGCGGGTCCATATCAATAACCAATACCTTGTTTTTCTTTTTAACAAGAGCGCTGGCAAGGTTTACTGTAGTGGTGGTTTTACCAGTTCCGCCTTTTTGATTAATTACGCTGGTTATCATGAGGTTGGTCTAGAAATCATTGTGAATTTATAGTATCAGGTGATAAAATAAATCAATTATCGATCAATCTTAAAGCCTAACATACAAAATACACCTCAGTCAAGATCAAGCCGCAAGCTAATCGGTCTTTATGTATTTAAAAGGTACAATTTCCCCAATATTGACCTATGAAGAATGACTATAAATTGTCTAGTTCTGCTACTACGAACGTACTTCCGGTTATTAAAATGATGTCATCTTCGTTTGCACTTTCGAGTGCTGCTTGTACTGCCAAGTTAACATCGGAGTGAATGATCCCTCCAAGATTTGATTTTTCAGCTTGCGATTTTAGTTCTACAGCCGGAAGAGCTCGAGGAACTGAAGATTGTGTCCAGGTAATTTTTGATTCTTTTGGAATTAGATCAAAAATAGGTTTGAGGTCTTTGTCTTTTACTGTTCCAAATATCAGGTATAGTTCTCCCTGCTTTTGCGATTGAATCTGATCGAATAAGATTTGAAGGCCCTCTGTGTTGTGACTTACATCTGCAATTACTTGCGGTGAATCTTGAATTACTTGAAATCGTCCTTTGAAATTGATTAATGATTCCATTTTCTCAAAACCCGATTCGGCTTGTTCACCAGTTATTTCGAATCCTTTTTTCCTAAGTTCTGTGGCGGTTCTGATTATTCCAAGTTTATTTTTCGATTTGTAGTACGGAACATTTTTCTCTAATTCAACATCATCATCTTCAGGAATGATAAGCTTAGCTCCTACTGAATTCGCTTTTTCTTCAAAGACGTGGATGATGTCCTTTTGGAAACTACCCAAAACCACCGGAATGCCTGATTTGATGATCCCTGCTTTTTCTGTAGCGATCTTTTCCAGCGTATCTCCGAGCATATCCATGTGATCAAATCCGATATTGGTTATTAGGCAAACTTCCGGAGTGATCACATTAGTACTATCTAATCTTCCACCCAATCCGGTTTCGATGATAGCAATGTCTACCTTTTCTTCGGAAAAATAGCTGAACGCCATTGCCACAGTGATCTCAAAAAAAGAAGGTTGAATTTGCTCAATATGTGGCCTGATCTTCTCTACAAACCTGACGATGAACTCCTGATCAACTTCTTTTCCATTGATCTTTATTCGTTCAGTAAAATTCTTGAGATGAGGAGAAGTATAAAGTCCGGTTTTATATCCAGCTACTTGCATTATAGCGGCAATTCCATGAGCACTTGTTCCTTTCCCATTGGTTCCCGCGATATGAACAGATTTGAAATCTCTGTGTGGATTATCAAGAACTTCTAAAAGAGCAATGGTATTAGACAAGTCTTTTTTGTACGCAACTTTCCCGACTCGTTGGTACATGGGAAGTTTTTGATAAAGGAAATCCAATGTTTCCTCGTAAGTCATCTTGCTTTTATGATGAAGGTCAGCGTTCCATTAGATAGCGCGGCTGGTTTGTAATCTGAGGTTTTACTGAAAGTAAGCTTTTCTACAGCTTCACGATACTTTCTCTCCACCGATGGGGAAACTGTGCTTGTTTGTGTCTCGATCTTAACCAGGTAACCGTCTTGATCCACGACAATCTTGTAAACGATCTTGCCTGTCTCATCCGATTGATCATCTGGTACTGGTTTAAAATCCCATATCCAACCTGCTAAGGCTAAACTTGCACCTTCAGACTCGCCTGTTTCCGTCCCTTGATTGCCATAGATGGCTCTATCATCGATTTTGGGTTCTTCAACTACTTCTTCTTTTTGCTCATTTTCTTCCTTGGGTTCATCGGTCTCCTTTGGGTTTTCTGTAGTCGTTTCCGTAACCTCTTTTTCTATTTTTTCTTCTTCTACCACAGGCTCAGAACTTGACACTTCTTCCGTTTCAATTGGTGTCTCACTTTCTTCAACTTCTGCTGTTTCCGTTTGAACGTCTTGTTGTTCATTTTCGATTGGTGTTTCTACCGGAGTATCTTCTTGAGCATTCTCTTCAGTTTGAGTAGGTTCAGATTCTACCGGATTGCTTTCTGCTGTTTGCGGCTGTGGTGGAGCACCCGCTGAAGTCGTGAAGCCCAATTCAATCCCATATTCAGGAATTGGCGGAAACGGAGCCTTCCATGCAATGAGAAAATAAAACAGGATCAACAACAAAAGCTGGACAGAAACGGATACCATCCATCCTACTCTTTTGTTTTTTTCATCTTGTTTTTCTCGGTTATCCATCAATTATTCAGGTTTTGTCGCAATGGAAACTTTGGCTTTCAAATTGGTCGCAATTCCGGCAATTTCTACTAGTCTGGAAACTGGTACAGAAGCATCGCAATGCAAGACAACAATTCCTTCATTTCCACCCAAATTCGATCTTAATACAGCTTCAACATTACTGCGGCCTGTTTTCTGATTGTTCACAAAGTACTGAAGGTCTTTTGTTATTGTAACACTGACCTTTTGCATCACTATTTCAGAAGATTTTGAAGATGGCAGATTTACAGGTAAACCAGATGGCGTAATGAAAGATGCAGTTAACATGAAAAAGATCAATAACAGAAAGATCACATCTGTCATGGAGGACATACTGAAAGTAGCCTGAACCTTATGTTTAGACTTCAGATTCATGATTTCTTCGGTTCTTGAAGTAAGTCTATAAAGTCTATTACGTTAGATTCCATCGTATGGATCAACTTTCCAACCTTGGCTACCAAATAGTTGTATCCCAGGTAGGCCAAAATTCCAACGAACAACCCAGCTGCGGTGGTGATCATCGCTTCGTAAATTCCAGAAGAAAGTAACTTCGGGCTCACTGCACCTTCCTCTTGAGCAATAGATATAAACGCCTGGATCATTCCTGTAACGGTACCTAGAAAGCCTATCATTGGGGCTGCTCCAGCAATTGTTGCGAGTAGATTTAGGTTTTTTTCTAATCGGTAAATTTCGAGTTTCCCAACATTCTCAATGCTGACTTCAATATTCTTTAGCGGACTTCCAATTCTAGTGATTCCTTTCTCAATCATTCTGGCGATTGGTGTATCCGTTTTCCCGCATAGCATCTGAGCTCCTGTAATATCACCGCTTAAAACGAGCGATCTAATTTGATCTTTGAAAGATTCAGGGGTCTTGCTAGCAGCTCCTAGTGTTCGTTGCCTTTCTACGAAAATATAGATAGCCACCATCCACAAGAGCAGAATTGGGATCATCATATAACCCCCGTTCATAAGTAACTCAAGTACAGAAATTGAATCTCCAGCTTCTTCTGCCGGAAGATCTTGCATAACACTTAATAGCATAGTCTCTTTTTAAAAAAAATTGAGTTAACCGAACAAGCTTTTATACTCATTCAGCTAACTCAACGGTTATTTTAGTTTATTAGTACGTTTAATACTTCAACACCCAAACATCTTCTCCATATTCACTTTTGAATGGTCCAATTCCCTGGGTCGCTGCTGCAACTGTTGGAAACCCAGCAATAGCCACTCTATTGAATAAACCATTACCGTATGGAGGAATAATGGAAGGGCTTTTTCCTTCTCCTGCAAGCTTCGTCGCATAGTCCATTGCAATGTCCTCATCTACAAAACTTGCGATAATGATATACGCATTGCCGGTTCTTTCTTCCAGCCTATTGATAGTGCCAGGAGTGGTCGCAACTGGAGTTGCCGCTCGATTATTATTTGCAGGTCTTGTATTTGTAGCTGCAGGTCTTTGGGTCTGTGTGTTAGAAGGAGTTGCTGCAGGTTGCTGTTGACTTGCTTGGGTATCAGCAGGCTTCTCAGCGGGTTTTTTAGCTGGGGCTTTTTTAGGCGCCTCTTTTTGTGCAACTGGTTTTTCTTCGCTACCAGCTCCTGGATATACGAACCAGAAGATCAAACCAAGCCCTACAAACAAGATGGTTCCAAAAATTACTATCCGTGTGAATTTACCTTTAGCTGCATTTGATTCGTCCTTAGAGAAAGAAGGAGTGCTTGCAAAATCACTGCTTGCCTCAGTAGTTTCCGTTTCAGTCTGTCCTTCCGTATCAAAATCTTTAAAATCATCCCCTGAGAATTCATCATCAAATACAGAATCTGAGAGTTCTTCATCCAAATCAATATCACTGGCATCAAAGTCTCCAAAATCTTCTTCTGAATAAACATCATCACCAAGGTCTGATCCAAAGTCAGTGCCTAAATCATCGCCAGCAGCATCAGCCGTGTCTGTGCTTTCGGAAGTTTCTGACAGATCTGAGTCAGAAACATCAATATCATCAAAAGATTCATCGCCAAATATTGAATCCTCAGCCACTTCTTGTTCTGGAGTCGGTTCAGGTTCAGGCGTTGGTTCTGGGTCTGGTGCAGGCGGTTCAGCTTCAGCAGTAACTTCCTCTTCTACAGGATCATCGGCTTTATCATCATCGTCACCGAGTGCCTCATATTCGAGATCTGGTAATCCAAAATCATCATCATCTCCGAAAAAATCGTCCTGATCGTCGTTCTCTTTTTTATTATCGTCAGCCATAGTTTGTTAATTGACCGAACCAAGATAGAATAAAAATAATAATTAGGAAATATTACTTCAGAATCTGTACTTCCCACCAACCTTAAATGTGGCGCCTCTTACCGGATATCCAATGAAATTCTCGTATTCATTATTTAGCAGATTATTGAGCTTCATAAAAACAGAAAATCGGTCTGTAGCCTTATAATCAAGGTTTAGATTAATGTCAAAAAATGAGTCCAGGTCGATGACTTCAATAGCCGTTGCTCCAGGAGCTTCTATCCCACCTTGCGCTATGATCTCAGAATTAACAAAAAATTTCTCCTTTATATTTTTTGAGAAGAAAAAACTGAATGTGTAAGACGGAAGATGCCAGGCTTTTTCTAAGCTAGAAGTCGTGTAGTTGAAAAGAGTCAGTCCAATGCCAACCGATGAGTTTGTCGAAACCGAATAGGTAAGTTTATTGTCAAATGAAAGAACATCTAGGTTTCCGGTATCATAAGAGAGAATGTAGCGACTTGAATCGCTTCCTGATGGAGTATAGATAGGTAGTACATTATATGATTTCCACTGCAATCCAGATTCAAACAAAAGATTATTAGTTAACGCTCCTTTTATTCCACCACCAAATGACAAATCAACATCGTTGCTTTGGAGGATTAAAGAATCGTCCATGAATTGGTTTGTTTCCAAAATATCATTCAATCCATTCCAGTTTACTCCACCATCAAATGTTCCATAAAGAGACCACTTAGGGCTGAATCGCCATTCTGCATCAATGAACGGATACAGAATTGTTTGACTAACGCCACTCCATTCATTGACAAAAAGGCTCAATCCTCCTTTTATTTTCCAGTCAGAACCCGAACGTGATAACCAGGGACTCACTTTGAACAATGATCTATTGTACTCCAGGCCACCTTCATACCTTGCAATATCTCCATCCAGATCAAACCCTACGATAAAGTCTTCGTCAACATCTAATTCTAATCCACTGACAAATCCAAACCCTGATTCGCTGTTTATTGATTGCCCGTCTTGAATGGATTGATCAGTTCGGTAAACACGAGGTTTTATCGAATACCGTAATTCATTAGTACTTCCTTTTAGTAAGAACGCAAAATCAACATTGCCTCTTGAGATTTTCGATGCTTCTTCTGAACTGAAACCTGAGTTAGCTCGGTCTGTGTTTCCATAAAATCGAAATCCATTTCTTTGCCATTGAATGACGGGAATTAGCTCTACCTTTTTAAGCTTATAATTCACGGTGACATTCGCCGATGTTTCAGATGAAGCACTGTTTTCTCCAGAAACAGGTCCTCCCTGGAAACTCTCATGAAATACCTGACTTGCTACTTTGACTTTCTCAAGATTCGCAAAATAATTGAGCTCGAATAACGGAGATGAATAGTTTCCAAAACCAAGCTTGACTGAATTCTGATAAGGTGCAAATTTGGACTCTTGAGCTAGTCTTTCGAAACTCACTTCCGATTTGTAGTCTGGCCAGCTAAAGGCTGGATCTATTGCCTGGTAAGTCAAATTCAAAGGCTGGATTTCCCGAATGCTATTTTTGACACCAGGATTCAATTTGTTCGCTATTGGAAGCGTGATTTGTCTGTCCTTTTGGATGATTATCTCAGCATCAACGACCTCTCCTGTTGCTGTAGAATCTACTTGGCCGTAACTAGCACTTATGCATATAATGGATGATATAATTAACAATACCTTTCTCATTGATTCATTGTTTTGTTGTGGTTGAATCTTCCAGGTTTTGGTTTTCGATCTGAGATAGTTGGTTTTGAGCCTGAGCTCTTACTTCTTCATTGGTCGAATGCTGAATAATGGAACGAAGCGTGGCTTTTGCCTGAAATAATTCGTCCATTTGGATATAGTTACCCGCAATCAATAAGTAGGATTGATCAATCAAATCTTGGTAAGAACCAAATTTCGAATTGAAGTCAAACAATGATTCTAAGGATTCTTCATGTTCTGATTGGTCAAACTGCAATTGTGCAATTAGAAAGGATGCTTCAGCGCTTATTCTATCCGTTTCATTAACAAGTTTTTCAAGGTTCTCTATCGCCAATTCGTTGTTTTGTAAAGCGATGAAGGACTTGCTCTTTGTTAAAACAGCATTTCTTTCTCCGTTCAGTGGTTTCCAATCCGCGGCTATAATTTCATCTGCCATCAACAAACATTGATCAAAATCTTCTTTTGCGAAATATGTTTTCATCAGTCCTGCACGACCGTTATAATTATCCTTCGGAGTAAGGTTTAGTGCTAACATGCCATTAAATGCCGTCAAAGCGCTATCGTAGGCAGCCAATCGGTAATTGATATCTCCAAGCCTTGAGTATACCCTACCGGAAAACTTATTTCGATTCGCAACAATGGCATTGAAGTACTCGCGAGCTTTTTCCAATTCATCATTTCTGTAGTAGGCATCAGCCAGGTAGTATTTCGCATCGCCTAAGTATGAACTTTCCGGATAAGTCTCGACAAACTTCAAAAAGGAAACGGAAGCTTCATCATATTTAAGGTTGAAGTATTGAGATTTTGCGAATTCAAACTCAATGACCTCTAAGCTTTCATCATCTGGGTTCGCACTTCTATAGCGTGAAATGTAGTCTTGAATACCAGCTACTTCAACACCTTTTCCTTGTAATTCCTGTAAACCCAGAATGGCGTTAAAAGCGACTTTAGAATTGATATGATTATTCAAAATGTATTCAAAGTCACTTTTTGAATCGTTCATTTTATTCAAATTGGTTCGGCTTATCGCTCGATTCAAATAAGCTTCCGGAATCAAATTGCTGGATGGGTATTTAGAAATCAAAGAACCATATCGAAACTCAGACTTTTCAAATTCGGCATTTTCGAATCTTAATTGAGCAATCTGGAAAATTGCGTCATCAGTTAAAGAGTCTTCTTCCATTCTTGTGACTCGCTCGAAAGAAGAAATGGCTTCATTCTTCTTATTCAGATTTCTATTTACGATTCCAATCTGATAGGTGACATACGATGAGTTTTGACGCTGCGAAATTCGATTGTACAAAGCCAATGATCTGTCATAGTTCTTGGTAGCATAGTAGGCATCTGCAAGTCTCAATTCTGCATCATTCTTTATTTCCCGACTGGTTGTAGAGCGAAGTAACTGTTCAAAATAACCGGTGCATTCTTGATATTTTGATAAGTTGAAATACGAATATCCCAAACCGTATAATGTTGCTGGAGATCGTTCAGATTGCGCTTGATACGCTTCTATTGCCTTACCATAATTTGATAAATTGAAGTAAGCTTCCGCGCGATTAAAATGCGCATCGTCTTTTAAAGGTTGATCTTCTGGATATTTGACACTTTCATCAAACCACTGTATTGCTTCAACATAGTTGCCATCATTGAAAAGGAGAAATGCCTTTCTAAACGTTACTTTCTGATAAATACTTCTATTCGAACTGGAATTGATACCAATCTCAAGCAAATGATTGATTGCTTGATCATAATTAGATGTTCTTAGGTAAGCTTCAGCCAGCAAATCTTCTGACTCACTCTTCCATTTTCCATTTTCAAAATCTTCCCGATAGTCTTCCAGGTAATTAATGCCCTCAGAATAGTTTTTTAAATCCAGGAGCAGCTTACCACTTTTAAAAGTTGACTCTTCTTTGATTTCAGCATCATCGGAAGCGGATGCTTCTATATACGCTGCTACTGCTTTTTCCTTATCTCCAGAAGAAACATATAATCTACCTAGTTGAAAGGCACTTAATTGAGCGTATTCTCCCGACCTGATCCCAGCTTCTGTCAAAAATCGGATGGCTTTTTCTTTGAGATTCATTTTGAAGTTAGCCACCCCTGCCTGGTAATAAAGCGCTGCTGAAGGTTGATCAGGATGTAGTTCTATGGCTTTATCAAAATAATTGGAGGCTTTGTCCGCTTGATTTTGCAAAGCGTATGCTTCGCCTATAAGTTGATTGAACTCAGAATTAGTGACCGTCTTTTCATCGGAAAGTTCAGATTGAGCCAATGAAACCACTTCATCATACTGTCCATTCTCTAATTGAATTTTAGCTATGAAAAACTTGGCAGAAGTACCAAATTCAGCATCATCTTTGACTTTGTTTAGCTGAGATAATGCGACCTCCTTTTGGTCAAGATGATAAGCTATAAATCCTTGATAATAAGTGAGTTTTACATCTTCACCTACACTTAATTGTTGTGATCTTTGGAAATAACTTCTTGCAGATTTGTAGGCCTTCTTTCCCATTGAAACATAGCCAAGCATGAAGTAGTAATCCTTTCTGTCTTCTACCTTCAATGAACTAGCATCACAAGCTTTAAGCGCCTTTTCTGATTTATCATATTTCTTGTTGCGGAAATAGTAATCTCCTATCACAAAGCTTGCTTGCGAATTCAGGTAATATTTTGGGTTTGATTTGACCGTCCGTTCGAGTTGATCTGGATTGGCTATTTCGAGATTCACCTTACTCATCTCTGCCAAATATTGATGGTCAAGTTCTGACGAAACACCTACTAGCTGGATGACGGATTCAAATTCTCCGGAGTTGAATTGTTGCAATGCTCTTCCTGTCGCGCTCTGACTATTACCAATCGAGTTTTGAGCTACAACTGCATTGCATATGAGACTAAGAAGTAGGAAACAAGTAGTTCTCACCTAATCTTTGTTTTTGACCTTGAAATGAGCATAATGCTCAACCTAATAATTGAGCCAATACTAACCCCCGAAACAAGTTCGGGGCTGGCTGAAATGATTGAAGTTGTACCAAACCGCTCATTTTGTAAACTATTAATACATGAATCGAAACGTAGAACCAATTTTAAATTGTATCAATTCATCAATTTATATACCAACTCCGTTAAGACTGCCTTATCCTTTTTCGTCGCTGAATCTATTCCTTTCGAATCGAGATCTGCTTTCTGCAAATAAGAAATGTTATCAATCACTTTTCCTAAAGAGTAATTTCTAGCAGCTACCAAATATTCTTTCACAAAGTATGGGTTTACTCCAATTACGCTAGCCAACGCCTTTTCGTTCTGATTATTTGAATGATGGATCAATAACAGTTTACTGAAGTACGTAAAAAGACTATAAATGGTCAGTACCATCGGATTGTTAGCCGGATTTGAAGCAAAATAATTGACAATCTTTATCGCCTTGTTTCGGTTGCCTGTTCCAATCGCTTTTTGCAATTCAAAAATGTTGTATTCTTTACTTATTCCAACATATCGTTGAACCAATGCTTCCGTGATTTCCTCTCCTTCTTTGATGTTTAATGTCAACTTATCAATCTCATTGGCTAGTCGCTGCAAATTGTTGCCAATGTTTTCGGCAAGCATCATAACTGCTTCTCTAGCAATACCGACTTTCTTAGCTCCACAATAAGATTGTATCCATCCGGGCACTTCATTGTCATACAGCTTCTTGGCATTAAGAAAAACGGAGTATTTTTCAATTGCTTTACCAACCTTCGTTCTCTTGTCAATGCTTTTGTATTTATAGCCAAATACCAGAATGGTGCTTGCCAATGGGTTTTCGAGATATCCCATCAAAAGCGTCTGCTGGTCTTCGCGGGTCCAGCCTTTTAGCTCCTGAGCTTCTTTCACGATCACTACCTGGCGATCACCCATCATCGGATATCCTCTGGCTGTTCCAAGAATGGTTGTCAGATCTGTTTCTTTGCCATACAAGATCACCTGGTTGAAACTTTTCTGCGTTTCATCCAAAGCATTTTCTTCTATGTGATTGATGATATTATCAATAAAGAAAGTCTCTTCACCTTGCAAAAAATAGATTGGAGCATATTTTCCTTGCTGTATGTCCTTGACAATTTCAGGATATGAAGACATGACTCAAAGTTATCTCCTTTCGATGGCTTTTATTCAATCAAGAAACATGGAAATTTTCCTCTGATAATATTAAGTAAATAAACAAGGCTGATCCTCTTAGTTGAGATATTCTGAAACTAATGACTCCAGCATTTCAAATGATAGAGGTTTGGATTTGTAGTCTGTGACAGTGGCGGTCGCTTGTGCTTTGGTAATGTCTGATGGATCAATGGATGAAGTAAGCATGATTATCTTATCGAATCGACGTGATCCATTGAGCTTGACATATTCATTTAAAAATTCCCAGCCATTCATGTATGGCATATTAATATCAAGTAGAATCAAGGATTTCTGACCACTTTTTTCATTTCTAAGAAATTCGAGTGCCTTTTCTGCCTCTCCGAACATGACCACTTCGTCCACCAACTTCGACCGCTCAATGATAAGCTTATTGAGCGTATTAGTGGTTTGATCATCGTCGATCAATACTATGCGCTTTTTCTGTTGCATCTAGGTGAGGCAGTGGTCTAAATAAATATACGGAATAATGATTAAAGTTAAAAACAGCGGTATTTTAAGATTGATCAACTATCTTTTTGAAGACAGGGTCTCGAAAAGTACCATTATTGGTAATCATTGAATACTCAACCTCGCATTCAAATACGAGATTCAACCAAACCGTTCGTTCCTCTTCATGTACTTCCTCTTCGATTGGTTTTTCGCTGATGACCTCTTCTGAGAACTTCTTAGAAAGCTGTTTCAACATTTCATCATCAAAACCCGTTCCTACTCTTCCTCTATAAACAAGCTCTTCTTCTTTTTGTTCTGCTAGTTGAAGTGACCCAAAATATTTTTCTCTTTCTCCTTCACCTTTTGTGAAACCAATAATCCAGCAATCCATGGTTTCTTTCACTTTTACTTTGACCCAGTCATTGCTTCGTTTGCCGAAAGTGTACTTACCATCGGTTCTCTTCGCAATGATCCCTTCTACTCCTAATTTCTTAGTTGCTGTAAACAAGGCTTTTCCGTCCTCAATACTTTCGCTTATTCGATAGTTTGTTTCGCCAGTTCTAACGGAATCGATCATCCACCACCTTCTTCTTGTCCATGGGTCATTAACGAGAGATCGACCATCCAAGTAAAGACAATCAAATAAATAGCAATAGGCAGGACTTCTCTTTGAATCTCGATCAAAATTCTTCTTACTCATTAGCCGCTTGATGACCTTCTTGAAATCTGCTTTTCCATCTGCATCGAGACAGACGATTTCACTATCGAAAATGGCATTGTTTATTCTAAATGCTTCTTCAGGAACATTCAACTCAGGAAACTGATCAGTAATATCGTTGAGGTTGCGGCTGTATATTTTCAATTCTCCTTCATTCAAATAGATCAACGCACGTATTCCATCCCATTTCACTTCATATTCATAATCCCCGATTGGAACCCGTTTGGCTGAATCCGCCAACATTGGTTTCATGACTGTGTTCAGAAAATCTTGCTGCGGTGAATCCACGCGTTCCAAGAGCCACTCCTTGTCTTTCATTAAGTGCATCCGGTATTCTGCCGAAACCTGTTTGCCAGACAACCTGAAATAGAATCCTTCTTTTTTTGTTTTCGTTATTTCATAGCGTCCGGTTGCATAAATCCACATCATTCCACCACCATATTCCTTCTTTGGAATTTCGCCCTCAAATGTGAGGTATTTAAGCGGATGATCTTCTGTTTGTACTGCCAGCCGTTTTACGCCGGGTTTTGGCGGCATTCCTCTTGGTATTGCCCAGGATTTCAAGACACCGTCTTGTTCCAACCTCAAGTCATAGTGCAGATTAGAAGCGTGATGTCTTTGAATTACGAAACGACTTCCGGGAGCTTCATTTTCTGATAAGAGCGGTTCTGGCGTTTTATCGAAATCCCGCTTCTTTTCATACTCCTGAAGTTGCTCAGGAGTTTTATGCTTTTTGTTGGGAGGTAAGTCTTTAACTGCATGTGCGTTCCTATCGGTATGCAATGGAACTGCCCACCCACGAATTGATTCCCAAGCATCTCCCTCAGTAAGAACTCGCTCTAATGTTGTGTGGATGTTCCAATCCGATAGTTCTTTCAAGCTTTCAAGTTCGTCCCATGTAATAGGTGTCGATGCAGTGGCTCCTTTTCGTCCTCTTAAGCTGTAAGGACTCACAATAGTTTGTGAAGGTCTGTTCCTGTAGATGTCGATCAAAACGCGTCCTTTACGATGTTCCTTTTTTATGTGAAGAGTCGTCTCAGAATGCTTGTTAACAAAATCAGTCGCGAGCTTTTTGGCACATTGAAAACATTCCGTAAAGGAGTATTTGGCATCTATAGGTGTTACAAGATGTAAACCCTTCCCTCCTGTTGTTTTTATAAAAACGTGATAGTTGGACCGTTCGAGATGTTCTTTCAATTGAAAGGCTATCTCCTTAAGCTTTTCAAACTCATAACCATCTTCCGGAGGATCAAGGTCATATACGATGTAATCGGGCTTGTCACTCTTTTCCGCAATGCTGTGAATTTGATGAAGCTCCAGACAGGCAAGGTTTGCCAACCAAACCAGTGTCGCTTCTTCCTTAGCCACCACATATTCTTTAAGTCGTTCTTGTCCCAATCGCTTGTAGTCAATCCAATCAGGAGTCCAATCCGGTCGATGTTTTTGAAAAAATTGCTCTCCGTATATTCCATCTGGAAATCTAACTAAAGACAAAGCTCGTCCTCTGATATGATTTAGAATGGTTGGCGCCAGTTTCAGGTAATATTCAATGATCTGAGCTTTGACAATTCCATCGTCTGGATACAACACTTTCTCCAGGTTAGATAGCTCAATCACCCGCTTGCCAACTTCCGCATGAACCTTTTGCTTAGCCATTCTTTAAGTGATCTGTCACATTAAATCCTTTTAGTGAAAAGGTATTTCCATTGTAATCCAAAGAATAGTAAGAACAGTTTTGATGAGGAAATCCGTCCATATAGTTCAACGGATAATTCAGTAACCAACACAACAAAATCCTCATGGCTCTGCCGTGCATGCAAATCAGAATTTGTCTGTCACCATTATTGAGAACGTGTTCGAATGCTTCCTTTTGTCTATTCATCACTTCTATTGGACTCTCACCACCACCAATGGACAAATCCAGCTGACCTTTTTTCCAATTTTCAATCGTGTCGACATATATCTGTTTTGCTTCGGGAGTCGGGTCAGCTCCTTCTTGATTTCCCCAACTGATTTCATCAAACCCATCCATCTGAATCGGAGATGAAGATATTGGTGATAGTGTTTCCATGGTACGGACCAATGAGGAAGAATAAAAACGATCGAACGAAATGGACGAAAAATGATCTTTTACCAAATTCGCTTGCAGTCTGCCGCTCGCATTCAAAGACGAATCAATTCCTCTTCCCTGGACTCGACCGCTTTTATTCAGATCAGTTTCGCCGTGCCTTAGTATGTAAATGCTTTTGGTTTTCAAATGCGTTTGAAGTTGGTTTGCAATTAAGATGAGTAAAGAAAGAATTTTTCCTGAATACGTCCAATTGGATGCTCTCAATGAAATGAGCAAAGGAAGCATGGTGGAATATGTGGGGATCGAATTTACGGATATTGGACCTGACTACCTCGAAGCAAAAATGCCTGTGGATCATCGAACAAAACAGCCACTAGGTCTGTTACACGGAGGAGCTTCAGTCGTTTTGGCAGAGACGCTCGGAAGCGTAGGTGCTACTTTACTTTTAGACCTGGGGAAACAATATGCGGTGGGATTGGAAATAAATACTAATCACATTAAATCTGCTAAAGAAGGAAAAGTTACCGGAAGGGCTACTCCAATTCATATTGGAAAAGGAACACATGTATGGAGCATTGAATCAAGAAACGATAATAATGAACTGGTTGCCATCAGTAGGATCACAATGGCCATTTTGAATAATAAGAATTGATGGATCAATTAAAGGAAACATACTTGGAAATTGGTCTTGGAGATCTTGTTTCAAAACTTCTTGGAAAAGGTTATGCTTTTGCCTATTGGAGAATGCCGAATACTGAAGAGAGAAATCTGATTGTAAGTCTGTCCGACCCGGAGGTTAAAGAAAGCATCAATCAGCTTGATCCAGGATTTTTATTCAATCGCTTCAATGATAATCACCCGAAGGCTCCTCTACATATCAAAGCTGATATACAATTTAAGGAAGGACATTCACCAGTTATCGATCCTAGAGTAAGTGACAGCCAATTAAGTGAATTTAAGGAACGGCTTGAATCTGACACGAAAACCCAGGTCCAGAAAAAAGCGGATTCATCTGGAGATCATTCAGCTTTTGAGCGTTTGGTTGCTCAGGCAGTGGAAGAAATAAGGAAGGGAGAACTTCACAAAGTTGTATTGTCGAGATTCAAAGACGTTAGTACTCCTGAAAATTTCTCTTTGACTGACTTCTTTGATAAAATATGTGAGTCTTATCCAAACGCCTTTTGCAGCCTTACGCATATAAACGGTGAGGGATTATGGATTGGCGCAAGTCCTGAGCTACTT
The DNA here is from genome assembly GCA_028284125.1 of Cyclobacteriaceae bacterium. Lineage (GTDB taxonomy): Bacteria > Bacteroidota > Bacteroidia > Cytophagales > Cyclobacteriaceae > Ekhidna. The sequence continues at coordinate 105,338 of JANQSI010000009.1, read as the reverse complement.
GTTTCAGACAATAACGACCGATTTAAAACTACGGCACTAGCTGGTACAAGAAAAATCGATGATCAACCATTGTCGGAACTGGCGTGGACACAAAAAGAAATTGAAGAGCAAGCCTTCGTCAGCCGGTACATCATCAATTGTTTCAAGAAAATACGTCTAAGAGAATTTGATGAATATGGTCCTAAAACCATCAAAGCAGGAAATCTAGCACATCTTAAAACCGAATTTGAGGTGGATTACGGTGAAGTTCAATTCGAAGGATTAGCAGACCAAATGCTTGATTTACTCCATCCAACATCAGCTGTTTGTGGCATGCCTCTGGAGCTGGCCAATGGCTTCATTTCAGCAAATGAAAAATACGATCGATCTTTTTATGCGGGTTTTTTGGGTCCGGTAAATTTCAATGGGTCTACTGATCTTTTTGTGAATTTAAGGTGCATGAACTTTTGTGGAGATCAAGCACGGTTTTATGCCGGTGCTGGTATTACTGAAGATTCTAATCCTGAAAAGGAAAAAATGGAAACCGACCTTAAGATGGAAACATTGCTGAGTCTATTTTTAAACTAGATGCTTCATCCAACTGTTTTTAACACCTCTGAGGTTTGTGCTGCATATGGAGTTAGTCATGCTGTGTTTTCGCCAGGCTCACGAAATGCTCCGCTCACGATTTCCTTTGCCAGAAATGATAAGATTAAGAAATGGATCATTCCAGACGAAAGATCGGCTGGATTTATCGCGCTGGGAATTGCTCAGAAGCTTCAAGAACCAGTCGTGCTATGCTGTACATCAGGAACCGCACTTCTTAACTACGCTCCCGCAATAGCTGAAGCTTTCTATCGAGAAATACCATTGATCGTTTTGTCTGCAGACCGTCCTCTGGAATTGATTGATCAACGTGATGGTCAAACGATACGACAATTTGAAGCGCTAAAAAATCACGTGAAAGCCTCCATTCAATTACCTACACTGGCTTCAGAGGATGATGGAGATTCTTATACTCAAAAACTGACTACTGGACTAAAAACCGCGCAGGAATTACCAAAAGGACCTGTTCATTTTAATGTTCCATTTCGAGAGCCTTTCTATCCATCCACTGAACAAAAATTGAATTTTTATCCTGTCCCTAAATGGCACTCTGAAGTTCCTTCGTTTTCCAGTATTCAATTTCCTCAACTGGATTTGTCAGGTAAGAAGGTCCTTGTTATTGTTGGACAATCCAATTCTGATAAGTCTTTAAATGAATCTATTCAGGCCATACAGACTAAAATACCGATACTGGTCTCTCCTTTAAGCAACTTAGGCAAATTGGATATTGAGCATGTTGATCTTTTTCTCAACAATCAGCCAGAATTGAAGCCAGATATACTAATCACGTCAGGCCTATCTGTTTTGTCTAAAAAGTTAAAGTCCTTTATCAGAAAGCACAAACCTGAAGCACATTTTCATTTAGATCCTTCGGGAGTTGAGGTGGATACATATGGAACAACACCACAAATCATAAATGCACCTCTGAATCAATTTCTGGATCGTCTTGATCTGAGTTCGATATCCAAAGAATACAAAGATCAATGGAAACGATTATCAGAAGAAACAAGTAAGCTGGTTGAGGATTTTGTACCATCTCTTGAATTCAGTGAAGTCGTCACCTTTCATAAAGTATTGAAATCACTTCCCGAAAGCATTGAATTGCATCTTGGAAATTCTATGCCCGTACGTTTCGCTGAAATATTCGGAGTAAAACAAGGAATCACAAACTGGAGCAACCGTGGAACGAGCGGCATTGATGGAACAACTTCTACTGCTTTGGGAACTAGCTTGGTTTCTAAAAAAATCAATCTTCTTTTGACCGGTGATCTTGCTTTTTTATACGACCGAAATGCTTTTTTTCACAATTCTGAGTCTCCAAATCTGAGAGTGATTGTGTTCAACAATCAGGGTGGCGGAATATTTAGGTTGATCGATGGACCAAAAGATCTTCCTGAATTGGAAGAATATTTTGAAACCAGACATAACCGGACTGCTGAATATATTTGTCTGGAAAATAAAATTGAATACACACAGGCAAGGTCTTTTCAAGATTTAGCAAGTGGATTAGAGCACTTTTTTGAGGACTCGCAACATGCAAAACTCCTGGAAGTATTCACTGACCCAGCAACAAACGAAAAAGCTTTTAAAGCCCTAAAAAACTACATTAATGAGCACATCAACGATTAAATGGTCTTCTGCTGCTGATTTTGAAGATATCACTTACAAGAAAAGCGGAAAAGTAGCTCGTATCGCTTTTAACCGACCAGAAGTCAGAAATGCATTTCGTCCTAAGACTGTCGCTGAACTTTATAAAGCTTTTTCAGATGCTAATGAAGACACCAATATTGGTGTTGTACTGTTCAGTGGTGAAGGGCCATCACCCAAGGATGGCGTTTACTCTTTTTGCAGCGGTGGCGATCAAAGAGCTCGTGGACACCAGGGGTATGTGGATGACGATGGGATGCCACGACTTAATATTCTGGAAGTGCAACGACTGATTCGATTCATGCCAAAAGTTGTTATTGCCGTAGTACCTGGGTGGGCTGTCGGTGGTGGTCATAGTCTTCACGTAGTTTGCGATCTTACCTTAGCAAGTAAGGAACATGCGATTTTCAAGCAAACGGATGCTGACGTTACCAGCTTTGATGGTGGATATGGATCAGCCTATTTGGCTAAAATGATTGGTCAGAAAAAGGCTCGAGAAATCTTCTTCTTAGGCAGAAATCACTCCGCTCAAGATGCCTTCGAAATGGGAATGGTAAATGCAGTGATTCCGCATGAAGAGCTTGAAGACACAGCGTATCAATGGGCACAGGAAATATTGGGCAAATCCCCTACTTCTATCAAAATGCTCAAGTTTGCGATGAACCTTACTGACGATGGAATGGTTGGTCAACAAGTGTTTGCAGGTGAGGCGACACGATTAGCGTATATGACTGATGAAGCCAAAGAAGGCAGAAATGCATTCTTAGAAAAACGTAAGCCTAATTTTGATGATATTAAATGGATTCCTTGAATCAGGATTAACAACCCTTTCCCTTCAAGATAACTTTATCGCCCTTAAAATCTACCGTTAGGTTGAACGTCTTAGCGACGATCTCAACAGCATCTTTAGCATTTCGTTCCTTGAAAGTGGATGTGAGGTTACAATTCTTTAAGCCTTCGTTCTCAAACTCAATGTCGATTCCGTAAACGTCTTCCAGAATCGTCTCAACATTGGACATTTGTGTTTGTCTGAAAACAAGCGTTTTCGTTCTCCACGCCAAATAGTTCTCATTGGTATTGTTCTTCTTGATAATACCTTTTCCAAGCTTATTCACTGTCCCCATTTCCCCTTCTGTCAGCTTGACTGATAAATCTGTACTGCCCTGTTCTCCTGGCTTGATTAAAGCAACCAGTCCAGATTCAACACAAACTTCAGTCCGTTCACTTGTGGCATCAATCAAAAATGAAGTTCCTAGTACTTCTACCCTTGCGTTTTCAGTAATTATAATGAATGGACGAGATTCATCTCTTTGTATGTCGAAATAGGCCTTTCCGTTCAACCTAACTTCGCGCACTTCATCTGTGATATTGATCGATTCAATCGTAGAAGTTCCATGCAAGGCAATTTCACTCCCATCAGACAATATTTGAGAGCCTTCTAGCGTATTTGATCTCAACCCTAAATTTATAGCAAAAGCTAAACCAAGAACAACTACAGCTGCCGCAGCGTATTTGATCCAACCAAAACCCATCTTCACATTTTTACCTTCCGGTTCTCCTAAAATTTTGTCAAGAACTGCCCTATTTGGTGCTGGTTTTTCTTGTGTAGAAATCCAAATATTCTTCGCCTCAATAAACTCTTTTGAGTTATCAAATGACTCATTACGCCAGGAATTGATATAATCTATTTCGTCCTGAGTACTTTCACCAGAAAAATATTTTGCTAATTTGTCGTTCATTTTATTCTTTCTGTCTGATTTCTAACAACTTACATATCAAAATACCCTTACTTCTTTCACCTAAAATTATCAAATTTTGGATCATAATTGATGGGTACAAGATTTGCAAGCCTTTCCCATGACCAATACCCATAAGTTGATAGCGCAAATCTATCAACTACTTGGCCATTTAAATCAATTTTTGCTGGTCCGTGTAGCAAACCTATCAATGAAATTTGCTTACTTGGCGTACGATTCAATACTTGATTTTCATCAATGTAATCACCATAAATCACAGAAGCCGATTGGCTGTCCAGTAAGAAATTGATGCTCTCTTTTTCTTTTGTATAAACCACCAACAAATAATTATCAAACTCTAACTCCCAATGATCTCCCTTAAATACGATGATATCTCCCTCACTCAGCTCCTCTAGTTTCTTATAGTTGACTTTATCAATGCTTCGCGTTTCGTATAGCCTGAAACCATCTTTTCTTAATCCATTGCTTAACAAGGATTTCTTGAAATGGTTCCAAGAACCGAGATAACTTCTCTTCCTTTCTGATTTCACCATATGCTTAGGACGATCTGTCTGTTCCAAGCTATTCTGAAATTTCATTTGTCCTCTATAACGAAGGTCGTTGCCTTGCCTTTCAAAAGATTCCAGGTAATAGGTGATTTCATAGGCCATTGCCTTGTTAACAATATTCAATGGAGCAGAAGCATAGGCCGTCAATTTGTTTGTGATTCTGTCAAAAGTAAAATCAATCACTTCTGGATTCGTGATCGTACACTGTTTGGAGTTTTCTGATGTTCCAAAAAGATCATTTCGGAAAAGACTAAAGTATATCGTCCAGTCCTTCACATCAGACGAGACACGATTGGCAACAATCTCCACTTCGGCAAGCTGATCTACTGCAAGAATCATATTATGATCTTGGATTCTGGCTCCGCCGTTATTTTCTGTTAGATTGTAAACTCCATTGTCATACCCAATATAGGAGAACACCAGGTTATAGTTGCCTGGCGGAATTTTGTCGATGAAGTAATTTCCTTCCTCATCAGAAGACGAACCGATGGTGGTACCATCCAAGAAAACATTAACTCCTGAAAGGGGTGCTCCATTTTCATCCAAAACATTCCCTGTGATATTGAAGAGCTTCCTCCGTCGTACGACAGTCGGAGTTGATTCATAGTTGATGATTATCTGTTCCTTGAAGAAAGAATACTTAAGCCCTGTTCCCACTAAAAGTTCTGACAGAAACTGATCTATGAATACATCTTTTTTGGAAAGAGTGAAGCGATTTCCTGAAGGAAGTAAATCAGAGTTATAACTAAAAAAGTATCCTGTTTTTGCAGATAAGGAATCTAAAATTACAGATAACTCTTCATTTTCAAAGCTTAAAGTGATCGCTGCTTTTTTATCTTGGGAAAAACTTGCGAAAACACCTAATAGCAATAAAAAGAGAAAGCTATGACGCACCAATTTTATGTTTTAAATCAGCTAATTTTTCACGCAATACTTTAAGCGCCTTACCCATTTGAACCTCTACAGTTTTTACTGAAATCTCAAGATGTTCTGCTATCTCTTGATACTTCAGTCCCTCAAACCTACTTAACTTAAAAATCTCCGAGCACCGTGGTGGTAAATTATCAATTTCATCCAAAATTCGATTCCTCAGAAGATCTGGATCTTCTGAATCGAAAACATTCTCGCTCGATGACTCCATGAATTGGATCATATACTGTCTATATGAATCTTTCACTTTTTCATGTTTCAAAGCATTCAAGCAAGAATTGTGCACAGATCTATACAAATAGCTTTTTACTGATGAATCAGGTGATAGTGTATCACATTTTTCCCAAAATTTTACAAAGACTTCCTGAGCGATTTCCTCTGCATCTTCTCTGGTATCCATAAATCTTGCGGCGTAGAGAACCATTGTGCCATAGTACTCTGAGAATATAAGTTCAAATGCACTCTTATCTTTGTCGATAAGTCTCCCAACAATAATCTCTTCGTTATCCAATTGAGTTAATGGTTGTACGGTTTGAAAAATGCGAACTAAAGATAGATCAAATTCATAAAGAAGAATTTTCGCAAGAAAGTTTTGTTGAGCATGAAATTAAAGTAATTGAGTTAATCAGCGGATGGCTTAAAAATGAGTCTTATTTTGAATTCAAAACATCTGGTTCTACAGGAAAAGCTAAAACTATACGCATTGAACGAAAAAAAATAGAGTATAGCTGTAAAACCACTATGGAGCGGCTTGATCCAGATCACAAATTCGACTCTGTTTTACTATGTATCAATCCCGAAATGATTGGTGGAGCTATGGTAGTGTTTCGTGCCTTGTTATGGGGCATGAACTTGCATGTAATCAAACCGTCTTCCAATCCGTTTGAGGCATTATCACAGTCTTCATTCTATGACCTGGTTTCTCTAGTTCCACTTCAGTTTCAAAATGCTACTGCTGGTGAACTCAATCGTTTTCGAACAATACTTATTGGTGGCGGACATTATTCATCGGATGTGCCAGGTGGAGTAACAGCTCAGATTTACGCAACATTTGGTATGACAGAAACGGTATCTCATTTTGCTTTAAGGCCTATTGATCAGGAGATCTATGAATGTCTGGGTGATGTAGAAATCAAAAACCGACCTGACAATAAATTGGCAATAAAAGGAACCTTAACTAATCATAAATCACTGATTATTAACGATATAATAGAGTTTACTTCAACTAAGAAATTCAAATGGATCGGTAGGTCTGATTTCGTCATTAACTCAGGTGGAATTAAAATCAATCCAGAAGAAATCGAAAGTAAACTAAGTACGCTCATAGACAGAAATTTCATTATCTCTTATATAGATGATGAAGCGCTGGGGAATAAGGTAATCCTGGTCATAGAAGGCTTACCTTTTGATCTAGATATCGATTTTTCAGAACTTGAGCGATTTCAGAAGCCAAAAGAGGTTTTCTTTCTTGAAAACTTTGTCTTCACTCCTTCTCAAAAAATTGATCGGTTTAAAACGAGAGAACTACTTCTTCGTTGAATAACCAACCATAAAAGAGTCCAATACAAAAAGATTGTATCCGTTTAATTACTTTTGAAGTTTTGATTACTAACTAACTCACGTGAAAAATTTAGATTATATAGGAAAGCTGATGTTCTTCGTCCCGATGGCTTATTTCGGCTTTGGTCATTTGTCCAATACCAATGAAATGGCAGAAATAGTGCCTGATTTCCTACCAATGCCAGTGCTTTGGGTTTTTATCACAGGAATGGGTCTGGTTTTATCTGCTGTTGCAATAGTTGTTGGAGTGAAAGCTCGACTTGCTTCTCAGCTCCTGGGCTTAATGCTACTTCTATTCGCTGTTATGATTCATTTACCAGCTGGACTTCAAGGAGATCAAGCCGAGCTATTTGAGTTTTTTGAAAACTTTGCATTAGCCGGTGCAGCTTTGTATATTAGCTCTCACCTAAAAAACACACAATAGCCTACGTGTGAATATGAAGAGAGCCTACTCACGAAAATGTGGGTAGGTTTTTTGTTAGAATAGTGTGTAATTGCCTCCTCGCCTAAATTTTGTACAATCAAGACTATTAAGCGAAACATCCTTAAAATATTTTCTCTTGCTTGTCTGAAACAGTTGATTAATAACTCGTGAAGTCTCTCCATCGCCAGACACTCTTCTCCCAAATTCTGAATCATTTACCTTTCCACCATGTAACGCTTGAATTTGGTGCCAAACCTTATCAGCTCGTTCTGGAAAATTTTTGATCAGCCAGTCCTTGAATATCTTTTGTATTTGGCCATTCAATCTTACAACCGTGTAGCCGGCGAATATTGCCCCATTATCAGCAGCTTTCTTAAGTATTGCAGGAATTTCATGATGATTCAAAGAAGGTATGATTGGCGCATTCATGATTCCGACAGGAATTCCTTCCTCACTAAGTTGATTCATTGCTTCAAACTTTTTCTTAGCACTGGCGGTTCTTGGCTCCAAAATTCTTCTCAAGGCTTCATCTTGTGAGGTTATTGAAAAGACCACATGAATTAAATTCAATTCCGCAAGTTTCTTCAAAACATCAATGTCTCTCAGGATTAAAGAATTCTTGGTAATGATTGCAACAGGATGCAGAAATTTCAGACAAACCTCAAGAATTCTCCTTGTAAGTCTAAATTTCTTTTCAAGTGGCTGGTAGCAATCTGTGTTGCCACTCAGCATAATGACCTGCGGCTTATAATTAGCGCCTAGAAACGTTCGTTCCAACATTTGAGGAGCGTTCCTTTTGACAATAATCTTTGTTTCAAAATCAAGGCCAGAACTAAAGCCCCAATATTCATGTGAATTTCTGGCGTAACAATAAACACATCCATGTTCACACCCTTGATAAGGATTGATGGAAGCAGACATATTGATGTCAGGACTTGAATTGTAAGAAATGATTTTCTTAGGAGATTCATAGAAAATCTCCGTTTTGGGTTTTTCGGTCAGTAATTCTTCGTCTTGACCATCGACATCTTCGGTACTTACAAATTGCTGACTGAACTTATTAGCCACATTGATTTGTGCTCCTTTTCCCTTCAAATATTCCATAAATAATATTACTAATATTTTTAGTAATTATGGAATTGAGTGAGAAAAAGTTATCTACATATATCGATTTTTTGACCTACTAAAAAGGAAGGCACTGACTACACCAACAAGTGCTCCCATCAAATGAGATTCCCAACTTATGTTTTGATTAAATGGCATTACTCCAAAAATCAACCCACCGTAGACAATGACTACAATTAAGCTAATAATCACTGTTTTGAAATTGCGATGAAAGAAGCCATAAAATATCAGGAAAGACGCAAGTGAATAAACAATCCCACTAGCTCCTACATGGTAAAAAGGCCTACCAAATACCCACACTAGGATGTTGGTGAAAAAATAAGCATGAATGAAAACTCGGGGAGCTACAGAAGGATAAAAGAAATAGAGGGAGCCTCCAAGCGCAAGTAATGGAATAGTGTTAGAAAGTAGGTGGTTAAAGTTGCCATGAACCATTGGAGCGGTTATTATTCCAATCAGGCCCTTAATACTCAATGGATATATTCCCAAAAAGCCCAGATCTATTTTCAGGTAGTATTCAACTGTGAAAAACAGCCACATTAAGAAGACCAAACGTAAAGGTGCAATGGCACTTGCTTGCATAGCCTTGTAAAGGAAACAAAAAACCCTGACTGAAGGACATCAATCAGGGTCTTGAGCTTTTTTAATTTTTTCTACTTGGAAGGATCGTTGATCATCTTGAGTTCCATCAACTTTGCCTCTTCATATCCTACTGAAAGATACCCTAGAACTCCGCCTGACGATTCTGCAATCTTCTTTGCAAGCTCCTTAAGACTTGCGTGCAGTTTAATCGCAAAATTCTTATCAACTTTAGGGAGAATAAAATTCAACTTTCTAAGTTCCTTCGTTATCGCAGAAATTCTTTCTTCGGTACCTGCAGGAAGCTCATCAATTAGCTGGTTAAAGTTATCTTCAAACCCCTCGCCTACTAATTTGTAATAATCCCCAAGCTGTTCTCTAGATCTCGTTTGTTTGTTCCGAGCAACATTAATTGCTTCTTTCCTTTCAGATTTATCAATGTTTCCATCTGCTCCAGCGATTAAAATTGCCACATAAACAGGTGCTTTTACGACCACATCGATTTCATCCTCCCGTAAAGGTTCTAATTCAGCTATCATTCTTAATTGTTTGAAAATTTCGGACGAAAATACAAAAAATTATTATCGAAAGAGACAACAGATTATTATTAACTTCGGACTTCTATGAAAATTGATTTCACATACCTCGAAACGGTCAGCGATGGTGACGAGGAATTCATCAAACAATTCGTAAATACGTTTGAGCAAACCGCTAATTCTCTTACTCAAAAACTTCTTGAGCAATTTGATTCAGGTGATATTGATGGTTTAGGAAGAACCGCCCACCAGCTAAAGCCTTCTGCTAAAATGCTTGGTCTCGAAGCGGGTGATCATCTTGAGGAGTTCCAACATAATCCGGAAAAAGCTACAAAGGATAGGTTGGATTTTGTTAGCTCCAACTGCCTGGATGGTTTAGCTGAACTAAAGAATTGGGCAAAAGAAAAAGGAGTCGAATAATCAACTCCTTTCCAATATTCATAGACTTCTTTCTTAATCCATTCCCTCAATCTTAGGTCCACCCGCAGCAGCTATTTGATCTGCTAATCCTTTTGCTTCTGCTTTAAGGCTACTGAGCTGAGACGTCAATGTTGTCAATTCATTCTTAGCGAGTTCCATACTCTTAGTGTGTGTTTCTGTCGGCCCATACGTGGACCATGCTAGTCCTTTGTAAAGTGCAAACATCCGATCTCCAATGGTAGGATTTACCTTTTCCCCGATTTCACTCCTTGCACTATTTCCACTATAAGCTGAGTTAAGTGCTTTCACTCGCTGTTCAAGGTCTGCTGCTTTTTCAATTACATCATTGCCTACATTCGTTCTTGTAGCGGCAACATGAATTCGATCTGCTGCTCTTGTGAGGTTTCTGAGACTTACATCAAACGAGTTTACATCTCTACTTAACTCCTCGTAAGATCTCCAAAAGGCAGCCGCCGCAACTGGTGAAGAGCCTGGCAAAGAACCTTCTCTCAAAGGCTTCACATCAAATGTTACCGGAGACCCTAGCTGTGAGATTTTACCTTTCTCCATTTTGAATAAGGTTCCAGTATAAGTTCCAGGAGCAGCAAGCAGACCACTTGCATTTCCTACATTTCCAGTCAGACTTAATACATCGTTAGAAGCATATCTCAAATTCCATGCTGCTCGGTTGAATCCTTTTTTACCTGCAACTTTAACACGATTGATTACAGCGCCAGAACCATCTTTGATTTCAATAAATGCGAAAGGTCCTTCTTCTTGTTTTTCAGCTTCCAATGCGTCCCATCCAGGGAATGGAACATTACTATTTTGACTGATAGATTTCTCTGACTCTTTTCTAACATCTGCAGCACTCTTGAGGTCATCTTTTAAATAGTAGGTAAAAACTGTACCAAAATCTGGATTTGGAGCCACGTACAACTGCGTGCCTTGCGAACCTCGTTTGTCATCGAAATCAACAACAGATCTTGGAACATACCAAAGTGCTGTTCGAGGTTTAAACAACTCAGCTTCTGAAGAAACAGTAGATTGTGAGATTGAACGTAAAGCGGAATAATCGTCCAAGACATAAAACCCTCGGCCGAAGGAAGCGGCTACTAAATCATTTTCTCTTTTTTGAATAGCCAGGTCTCTAAATGAAATCGTAGGAACACCTCCTGAAAGTTCCGTCCAGTTGGTTCCTCCATCAACCGTGAAGTAGACACCAAATTCCGTAGCTAGAAATAAAAGGTTTGCGCTTTCATGATCCTGAACAATTCTCCAAACGAGGTTTTTGTTCGTCAACCCATTTGTCATAGATGTCCAAGTTGCACCTTTATCAGTACTCTTTACTAGGTACGGTTTGTAATCTCCATATTTATGATTGTCAAGTGCTACATAAACGGTGTTTTCATCGAACATGTCAGCTTTGACATCATTGATAAATGAAGTAGCTGGAACTCCCATCGAAGAGACGTTGATTCGTCTCCAGGATTCACCGCTGTTTTCTGTTACTTGCAAAATACCGTCATCAGTCCCTGCATAAATTAATCCCTCTTTTTGTGGTGATTCAGCAAGAGAAGTAATCGTGTTGTAATTGGACATTGCACCTACATCCCAAGGCGAATCCCAGCTTTGAACTCTGCCCATAATAGGAAGCTCTACTCTGTTTTGATTTTTGGTTAAATCCCCTGATATAGCGGTCCAACTATCTCCTCTGTTATCGGATTTCCACACACGTTGCGATGCAAAATAGATTCGTGAAGGAGAATGTGGGCTGACTAATATTGGAGCGTCCCAATTGAAACGTTCGTAAGGTTCTCCTGCATCCGGCTGTGGCTGAATATCCGTTGCCTCACCCGTTCGCATATCAATTCTGGAAAGATTTCCTTGCTGACGTTCTGCATAAACTATATCAGGATTTCCGGGTTCTGTCGCGGGCTGATGACCATCCCAATTAAGAACGACTTTCCAATCAGAATTTCTGATTCCTGTTAAGTTATCCGTTCGAGACGGACCACCTTGAGTACTGTTATCCTGAGTCCCACCGTAAATGTTGTAAAATGGTTCTGCATCATCCACAGCCACCTTATAAAATTGAGTAACCGGAAGATTTTCCATGTACCTCCAATTCGCACCTAAATCAAAACTTTCATAGACACCACCGTCTGTTCCAACCATGATGTAATTCGGATCGCTTTTCTTAAATGCCATGGCATGGTTGTCGACATGCTTATCGTTTCCATTTACTGTTACAAATGTCTTACCACCATCTTCAGTCATCCTTAAAGGACTGTTCATGAAATAGACGCGATCAAACTTGTGCGGTGAAGCATATATTTCCTGATAGTAATGAGGTCCTGTAGCTCCTGCTACTTCATCAGACATTTTGGTCCAGCTTCCGCCTCTATCTTCGGATCGGTAAAAACCGCCTTTGGTTCTATCCAGTTCGATTGCAGCATACACAACGTCTGGATTTTGGGGTGAAATAGCCAACCCAATTTTTCCCATATTTCCTTTCGGCAAGCCATTTTTTAATTCTTTCCAGGTATTTCCACCATCAGCACTTAGATAAATTTTGGTCTTGGGACCACCTCCCATCCAAGCGGCAACTGTTCGGTGGTGTTGCCAGGTAGCAGCATAAATCCAATCGGGGTTTCTTGGATCAACTGCAAAGTCCGTTACACCTGTGAATTGATCATCGCCTAATGTTTTCTTCCACGTATTTCCGCCATCTGTTGAAATGAAAAAACCTCGGTCTCCGCCAGGACTCCAAAGTGGACCTTGCGAGGCGACTCTGATTACATTCGAATTGTCCGGATGAATATCAATTTTCGAAACATGTTCGGAATCCTTTAGACCCATATTGGTCCAAGTGGACCCCCCATCTTCACTTTTGTAAACTCCGTCTCCAAAAGCGATATGCCTTCCACCAACGTTCTCACCTGTGCCTAACCAAACAACATTGGGATTATTGCTATCTATTGTTATACATCCTGTGGAGTAGACGGCCTGATCGTCGAAGATGGGTTCAAAAGTGACGCCAGCATTGACTGTTTTCCAAACTCCTCCTGAAGCTACTGCTACATACCAGATGTTTTCATTAGTAGGATGAACAGCCAGATCCGCGATCCGCCCTGACATGAATGCAGGTCCGATGTTTCTGAATATGAAATTCTTAAATAGATCAGACTTAAGAGTCGTTGAACTACTCGATGTTGAAGATTGTCCTCTTCGCCGTTGAGCTTCTGCATTTATTCCAACTAAGAATAGAAAAAGGAAGATAAAGGTGATTTTTCTCATGATTGCGTTTGTTGATTCGGGAATAGAATGCATCGAAAGTAATCAGAATCAATGAAAAATAATGTGAGATTTTATTGGCGGTAAGAATGAAAGTATCAGAGGTTATTTGCTTGATTTTCAGTACCTGATCAGTACTTTATTGTGGTCTCAAATCGACCCTTGTTAAGTCTAAAAGATCGCTTTCGATTATGAAATCGGCTGACAATGATATTCTCTTGTCCTTCGTCTTGCTCAAGCAAAACATCATTGTACACTTTTATTTCCTTGACGGCATCCGAGAATTCACCCAAAGTAAATTCGATATCAATAAATTCATCTGAAATTTCGTGATTTATGTACTCATATTCCTTTTTGGAACCATTGAAGCTTAAGGAAAAATGATTCTTCAGATAGTCAGACATGCAAATGTTAAGTTCTTGATTTTCTGAACATGAGGATACGGCTCGAAGAAAATCAAACCGATCGATCCGCACATGAAGTTTGATTTCATTATCCTCTCTTGATAGTTCATAGTGAGCAAGCCTGAATTCATGTTCTTCTGCATTGACAGAAACAAAAGAGAGCAGTATCAACAGTGTTTTAATCATTTCTGAACATTAGATGATATAGCGATTTAATTCTTGCGAGTTATTAGATCTCTAATTGGATCTTTTCTCCAAGGAACTTTGGCTGGCTTTGGAAAATATATAAATCTACAACGGCATAAGTCCTTGCCAACACCTCCCTAAATGCCAAATTTAAGCCAATAGAATTGTCTTTATCGGCGGAATATGCCACCGCATTTATGCCAAACTTATTAGCAATAAACAACGATCGATAGCAGTGAAATTTCTGTGTAACGATCGTGATTGATTCCTGTCCGAAAACCTCTTTGGAGCGAACCACTGAATCCAATGTTCTGAACCCTGCAAAGTCCAATGAGATATCATTTTCCGGAACGCTCAAATCACCCAAAGCTTTGAGCATATCCCGCGGCTCGTTGTAGTACTTTGAGCTGTTGTCTCCGCTGACCAATAAATGTTTGATTTTCCTTTTTTCGTAAAGGTCGGCAGCAGCATTCATTCGCTCCACAAAAAACCGATTAGGTCTGCCTTCGATTGTTTGCTTGCTTGTTCCCAACACCAAGGCTACATCATTCCCTGGAATATCGTCTTTTTCATAAATCTGATCTCCAGTTGTGCTGACAATCCAAACATTCGTTGCTAAGATGAATAGTGCAACTGAAATAGCAATCCAAAAGAAAGCTCTAAACAATGCTTTCATATTTCAATTCCATTCTTCTTTAAAATCAAATCAGCTTCTCTTACGATTCTCCTGTACCACTCCGCTTTAAGTTCAAGTTTTTCATCTTCCGAGATTTCTGGAAAGGCTCCATCCATTTTTCCTTTCAGTGTATTTAAACACAGTGCTGCACTCACCGAAAGGTTAAAACTTTCAGTAAACCCATACATGGGAATATGAACCAGCCCATCCGCATTTTTGCCAGCTTCCTCACTGATACCATCCGCTTCTGTTCCAAACACTATGGCTAACTTCTGATCCGTCGGAAGCTCTTCAATTGAACTCGATTCTTCATGAAGTGCAGTCGCGTAAATTTTGTAGCCATCTTTTCTTAGTTGAGAATAACAAGATGAAACGTTATCTCCTGTATCACTATGATGATGAAATGTCAACCACTTGGAAGCTCCTTGTGTGATCGTTGGGTTTACCGAATATGCATTTTGGTTTTTAATGAAATGAATATCCTGAATTCCAAGACACTCGGAAGTACGCACAACAGCACTAATGTTATGCGGCTTGTCAATATCCTCAAAAACAAGCGTAACGTGTCTTGTTCTATGCGCTAAGACCTGCTCAACTAGCTGCTTTTTGTGTTCTGAAACGAACTCTTCTAATGTAGAAATGATATCGTGAGCATTACTCTTTACCATTCTCCCCAAAGAGCCCTAATTGATTTTCTTCGTCTTCCACTTCGATCTTTATCTCGTTCTTGAGTGCTTCCAGATCAAGAGATGGTGACTCACTTTTTACCAAATCAACTTTGATGACGTTCTGGACAGGAAGTTTATTTCCGATCGCCTTCCATCCTTTTATGTCAATCAGATTGATCAGGTCCAGGTTTTTCTTCGAATGCTTTCGTCCATCTTTATAAGTCACTTCTACATCCGCTTGAATCCCCTTGGATATAAACATCAACTTGGAACTGCTCGCTTCAGTCACAATGGAGAATTTCTTGTTGAGCGTATTTGTTTCAATGATGAATCGTTTGACATAGTAGGTCTTGGATTCTCCGTCGTAATGAATCGCGTTGAAAGCTGCGTCTGTTTCCAGCTTATAAATCCCCATTACTCGTTCAAAGTCATAGCGATTGGTCAGCTCAAAATTGGTTGTTTCGTAGTTTCCATCTTTGTAAAAGACGACTACCATATCACCTGTATTGAAATTCCCAAGGTATTCACCTCGTTCTTCTCGATTCAATCGTCCAACAATTGGATCGTACCAAATATCAACTCCGCCTAACGTAGATTTTCCTTCTTCTGTCAGGACGACCTTTCTCACAGGATATTTTGTAACAATATTTCCTCCAGCTCCTCTGCCTTTGATTTCAAGTTCTGAAAAGTCGTAATCGAAGACCTTCTTCCGTGCCTTACTGGCCTGCGTCAAGGATATGGTTATTACTTCCGCTTCTCCATTTGGATTGGCTGAGAAATAGTGCACTTTTCCTTTGCCGCCTTTGGTCAAATCATATTCGCGATCTCTGGTAACGGAAAGCACTTGAAATCGCTTCACATAGGTCTTTCCAGACTTTCCATCCGTGTAGAGCATGTTGTAGACCATGCGTTCGTCATTCTTTTTGAAAACACCAGCGTGGAGGATATTCTTTCCAACAAATGTCTTATCCTGAATCCGAGTAACGACACATTTCCCATCGCGGGTAAAGGCGATAATATCATCAATATCTGAACATTCGCAGACGTACTCATCTCTTTTCAAACCATAACCTACAAAACCATCTTCCCGATTGATGTACAGTTTGGCATTATTGGCCGCAACCACTGTCGCCTTAATGGTATCAAAGTTGGTGATCTCTGTTTTTCTTTCTCTGCCTTCGCCGTATTTATCCAAAAGATTTTGATAGTACGCGATCGCATAATCGGTCAGGTTGGCCAAATGATGTTCAGTTTCCTTGAGATCTTCTTCCAACTTCTTCATTAGCTCATCGGCTTTGAATGAATCGAAACGAGAAATACGTTTGATCTTGATCTCCGTCAACCTTACAATATCTTCTTCGGTGATCTCCCGATAAAACTGTGGCTTAAATGGTTCCAGACCCTTGTCGATTGTCTCGATGACAGCTTCCCAGGTTTCACACTCTTCAATATCACGGTAGATCCTGTTTTCGATGAAAATCTTTTCCAATGAGCTGAAAAGGATTTTTTCCAACAGTTCGCTCTTCCTGATTTCGAGTTCTTGTTTCAGTAGATCCACCGTTTGCTCTACCGACTGTTTCAGTATTTCGGTGATGGACAGAAACTGTGGTTTATCATCAACAATCACACACGCATTCGGTGAAATGGAAACTTCACAATCGGTGAATGCATACAATGCATCCATCGTGATATCTGGTGAAATGCCAGATGCCAACGAAATAGCGATTTCCACATCTTGTGCAGTATTGTCGATCACTTGCTTGATCTTGATTTTTCCCTTGTCATTGGCTTTGACAATGGATTCAATCAAAGAAGTAGTTGTGGTTCCGTAGGGAATGTCTTTAACTAAAAGCGTTTTGGAATCTTGCTCAACGATTGTAGCTCGAACTCGCACTTTTCCACCTCTTTTTCCATCGTTGTAGTCCGTAACATCAATCTTACCAGCTGTTTGAAAGTCAGGCATCAGTTTCACTCGCTTGCCTTTTAGCACAGCTATCGCACCTTCGATGATCTCGCAAAAGTTGTGCGGAAGCATTTTGGTAGATAATCCTACCGCGATTCCTTCTACACCTTGTGCAAGTAGCAATGGGAACTTAGCTGGAAATGTGACCGGCTCTTTCTTCCGACCATCATAGGACAGTTGCCATTCGGTCGTTTGAGGATTATAAAGTACCTCCAATGCAAATTTGGAAAGCCGCGCCTCAATGTACCTTGGTGCAGCTGCAGAATCACCGGTGCGAACATCGCCCCAGTTTCCTTGCATGTCTATTAATAGGTCTTTTTGACCCAAATTGACAATCGCATCTGCAATCGAAGCATCGCCGTGTGGATGGTACTGCATGGTGCTTCCGATGATGTTGGCTACTTTGTTGTAGCGTCCATCATCCATTTCCTTCATGGCATGCAAAATCCGTCGCTGAACGGGTTTTAATCCATCGTTGATTGCTGGCACAGCTCGTTCCAGGATTACGTATGAAGCGTAATCCAAAAACCAGTTTTCATACATCCCGGAAATCGGGATGACATCTTGTAATTCTTCCTCTTTTTCGTGTTCTTCTCCCATTTCTAATTAAGCGGCTTCTCCTTCTACTAAGTCTTTTTCTACTCGAAGTTTATCGATGATGAATTTTTGTCTATCAGGCGTATTCTTACCCATGTAAAAATTGAGCAATTCATTAATCTTGGTGTTCTTCTGAAGAATGACTGGTTCCAGGCGAATATCTTCTCCAATAAATCCTGAAAACTCATCTGGCGAAATCTCTCCAAGGCCTTTGAATCGTGTGATCTCGGGCTTACTTCCCAATTTTTCAATCGCTGCAAGCCTTTCTTCCTCCGAGTAACAATAGATCGTTTCCTTTTTATTTCTTACTCTGAAAAGTGGTGTTTCTAAAATGAAGATGTGATTATTCCTAACGAGTTCAGGGAAAAACTGAAGGAAATAAGTCAACAACAGCAATCGAATGTGCATACCATCTACATCAGCATCTGTCGCAATGACAATCTTACGATATCGCAAGCCTTCCAGACCATCTTCAATATTCAATGCGTGCTGCAATAGATTGAATTCCTCATTTTCATAGACCACCTTCTTCGTATGCCCAAAACAGTTGAATGGTTTTCCTCTTAAAGAGAAAACCGCCTGCGTCTGGACATTTCGAGTTTTGGTGATCGATCCACTGGCACTGTCCCCCTCTGTGATGAAGATCATCGAATTGTCCTTCAAATCATCATCTCCTTTTTTGTCGTTGTAATGTATTCGACAATCCCTCAACTTCTTGTTATGCAGGTTTGCCTTCTTCGCCCGTTCATTCGCCAACTTCTTGATTCCCGCTATCTCTTTTCGCTCTCTTTCAGACTGTTGAATCCGCTTAAGCAGCGCATCTGCCGTATCTGTGTTTCTATGCAGGTAGTTATCAAGTTCTTTCTTGATGAAATCGTTGACGAACGTCCGCATCGTTGGTCCGTCCGGTCCTACATTTTGAGAACCGAGTTTGGTTTTTGTTTGACTTTCAAAAACAGGTTCCTGAACCCGAACGGCAATCGCTCCCACAATCGCTGAACGTACATCTGCGGCATCAAAGTTTTTCCCATAGAACTCACGAACTGTTTTCACAACCGCCTCTCTAAAGGCTGCTAAATGCGTTCCGCCTTGAGTCGTATGCTGCCCATTGACAAATGAATAGTATTCTTCGCCGTACTGGTTCGCATGTGTCAAAGCGACTTCAATATCGTCGCCTTTCAAATGCATGATTGGATATCGCAAACTCTCCGAGTCGGTTTTTCGAGTCAGCAAATCCAAAAGACCATTTTCCGAGTGGAATTTTTTACCGTTCAAACTGATTGTCAGACCTGCATTCAGATAGGCATAATTCCACATCAGGTTTTCCAGGTATTCCGGAATGAAGTGGTAATTCTTAAAGACGTCTCCATCTGGTTCGAAGATGATCTCCGTACCATTTCTAGCGTCAAGCTTCTTGACCTTTTCATCTGCAGTAATCTCGCCGCGTTCAAATTCTGCCAGTTTCGTTTCTCCGTCTCTGAAGCTCTGAACCTTGAAGTAGTTGGACAGCGCATTGACAGCCTTGGTTCCTACTCCATTCAGTCCGACAGATTTCTGAAAAGCACTTGAGTCGTATTTTCCACCGGTGTTAATCTTGGACACACAATCGACCACTTTTCCCAGCGGAATTCCTCGTCCATAATCTCGAACTCTTACCCGGTGATCAGTCACCTTGATTTCTATCGTGCGACCATGCCCCATCATGTGTTCATCAATACTGTTGTCCAGTATTTCCTTTACCAAGACATAAATACCATCGTCAGGAGAAGAGCCATCGCCAAGCTTCCCAATGTACATCCCTGGCCTAAGCCTGATATGCTCTTTCCAATCAAGTGACTTGATACTATCTTCCGTATAAACCGCTTCCGCCATCTACAAAATCGTTATAAGCTATATAATTATTCAATTTTGAAAATAAGTATAAATATCCAATAAGCATACGTAACAACCTATGCTTTTAAGATAGTTTTACTTGAAATAAGTCAATTTAAAATATTGATTATTAGTAAGTTGTTAGCGTCTTTTTACTACTAAAAAAATTAGTCCCACGACCCAAACAATGATAAAAAATGGGCCTAAAAAGTTGAGATATGCGTAGTTCGTTGGGCTAATGTGAGTAGAGTTATTCCACACTCCTACGAACCCAATAATGAAGGTCAAATAGATATTCATAATGAAGATCAAAGACATCATCCAGGCCAATACATTTTCGCTGATGGACTTGAATCCAAGATTCAGAATCACTCTCACCAGAATGTTAACAATGAGAAATGCAGCACCACTGTAATAGAAGAATCGATGCTTATGAATATTTTCTATTCCATCGATGTTTAAGTCAACACTTATTGGGAGATAAGCATAAATAAGAACCAACACAACCGTGAAAAGAAAGACCGATACGAGGTTAAGTATTTTGACCGCTTTTATCATTTTTTATAAATCGTTTGTAATAAACGTGATGCCATTTGAAACAAACTGCTAAAGTAGATCGAATTGATCTGGTTCAGTTAATAATTAAAAGATGAAAACGAAAATATTTGCATTCCTTCACGCTATTTCATTTGTCATTCTAGCTTCCGTTTTGGCATTTGAATTTGAAGAGAAATCAACTCGGTCAATTATATTGCTTAGCTCTCTTATTGGCACCTTGTTATTCGGAACTTTTTCAGTCTTTAATAAAGAACTGTGGACCTCCGCTCATGGTCAAAAAGCAGATTTTGCCAAGTCTTATAAATGGTTGGCAATTTCTCTGGTGGTTATAATTATGACTGGTTCCGTAGCATATGACTTTGGAAACTTACCAGAAAGCTTCGACTTCCTAAAGTTGCTATGTTGGCTTACCATTTACCTGATCTATTTGACTCCAAACCTAACGTACATCTTCAGCCAAAGTAATCGTAAGATTGAGGCTTAGATTATATTTGACTTGTGGATTTCAACCCGGTCATTTTATCTATTCCTTTATACTTTTTGTTGATAGGATTCGAGCTGATCCATCAGGCGGTTACAAAAGTTAAGAGCTATCGAACAAACGATGCGATTACCAATATCAGTTGTGGAATCACATCCCAGGTGACAGCCGCTTTGTGGGGTGTTATGTCCATTGCCATGTATCAATACGTTTTTGAGTTTTGGTCTGTGGCTACCATTCCTGTCAACTTATGGACGAATATTGCACTTTTTATCCTGGTTGATTTTTTCTACTACTGGTTTCATCGTGCAAGTCATGAAATCAATTTTTTGTGGAACACCGCCCATGTAGTGCATCACCAGAGTGAAGACTACAATCTATCTGTGGCACTGAGACAGACATCTTTTGGTGGTGTATTCTCTATGCTCTTCTATTTGCCGTTGGCATTCATGGGATTTAATACCTTGTCATTCCTGGCCATTAAAGGACTTAATCTTATTTACCAGTTTTGGATCCACACCGAGGCGATTAAGAAATTACCGAAATGGTTTGAGGCGATATTCAATACTCCCTCCCATCATCGGGTTCATCATGGAAGAAATCCCAAATACATCGATCGAAACCATGCCGGGACATTGATCATTTGGGATAGGATGTTTGGTACCTTCCAGCCGGAAGAGGAAAAGCCGACCTATGGTGTTACCAAGCCAACAAATACCTGGAATCCGGTTTGGGCGAATATTTTACCTGTGGTTGATATGTCAAAACAAGTGATAGCAACGCCAGGATTTGTGAATAAGCTCAAGGTTTTGTTTTACAAACCAGGTTGGCAACCAGAAGAACAAGGTGGTTATCAGGCAGCACCTGAAGTAGATTCGACCTCTTATGTCAAATACGACATTCATCCGCAGGCAAGGATGATACGATACATCCTTGGTCAGTTCATCATGGTGTTGGCAATTACCTCCCTATTTCTTTTTACTCAAGCAAACTACGAACTTCCCCAAAAGCTTTTGCTTGCAGGCTTTATTATCTGGTCGGTCTTGCAATTGGGGTTGTTGTTAGAAAACAGAAAGAATTGGATCCTCATGGAGTTTTTAAGGATCCTAATTGCTTCTGTTGTGTTTGTTTTCCTATTTCCCAATCAGCTGGGTATAGGAATTGGAATTGGAAATCTGATCGTATTTTCCGCCTGGCTTTTCAAGGCAAAATAGTTCAATACACCTTTTCATATTCATCTTCCAAGGCCATGTGGACCGTCCAAAAGCCTTTGGGATCTTTGTTGTTGAGTTTATCAACAAGAATGTCGAGATGTGTATGCCATCCGGCAAGAATTCCGATTTTCTCTCCTCGATTTTCTGGCAGCTTCTCATGTGTCAACGTCAATTTGACTTCTTCTCCTACCTCAGATAAAGCGAACGTTACAATTCCATTGTCCCAATTGATCACCAAAAGCTTTGGTGGTTCACACCGGACAACTATTGCATACGATTCATGTCCGTCTTGATATTCCTTGTACTTCTCAGGCACTTGATCCGGTGGAAATGAAAGCGTAGAGTTGTTAAAAATAAGATTCATTCTTCCACCTTCATTCAACTCCATGTCTCCACCTGCGAACCAGAGCGCTCGTTTCTCACCATCGGTGATGTATTCCCACACCCTTTCAATCGGGCCAGGAAGCATTCGGTCAATTTGTAATGTTTCGGGACTAATAAGTTTTGCGTAATTATTCATGCGTGATAGTTTAATTGTTGAACAAGTATTTGTGTGATTTTTTATTCTCGCTCATCAAATGGTATGATGATTCCTTTTTCCGAGTAATTCTTCAGTCCATTAAGCAACATGCCCCAACAAAATGAAGATCCTCTGAAGTGGGCATTGCATTCTGGCCAGCCTATGTGCCAAAACCTCAGTGTTACCGCATCACCATCTGGTTCAAGGTCAAAGCCAAAGGATGTTGGATCCCAGTCAGGGTCTGATCGTGTCATAGAGATATGAAAGGAACGGTCCTCTTCCACTTTGATAACCCTCCCATACCAGTCGTATGCTTCTGAAAAGAAGAAATTGTATTCTGACCCGACTTCCGGGATACCTGAACATCTCAATGGCCACCAATTCTCCAGGTGTTCGGGGTTCGTGACGTTCGCAAAAATTCTTGAAATAGGTGCCGAAATGGTGAGGTCATGTTTAATGGCATATCCCTCATTCGCTGTTGTGCTTTCTGCTATCATAATTATTTATTGTTTGTTTTGTCTTTTCTTCAAATCTTCATCTCGCAGCAGTTCTTCCAGTTTATCAAGGCTCTTATTCCAGAATCGTGCGTATTGATTGATCCAGTCGGATACCTCCAGCAACGATTCCAGTCGGGCATGACAGAACCGCTCCCTACCCTTTTTTTCGACCACTAGCAATCCACACTCTTGGAGAATCTTCATGTGCTTGGAAACCGCCGTTCTGCTCACTGGAAAATTCCCGGTGATTTCATTCACATTTAATGGCTGACTGGACAGTATTCCCAGTATCTCTCTTCTTGTAGGATCTGCTATGGCTTGAAAAACATCTCTTCGCATAATATGAAACCTTTTGGTTTCAAATATAGCTAAATAAATTAATAATGCAACCTTTCGGTTTCATTTTATTATTGACCCCATGCTTGATGTAGATTTGCAGCGTGAATTCAGCAGATACCATAGCTGCCTTAGCGACTCCTGCAGGCGTTGGTGCCATTGGAGTGATTCGAGTATCCGGTCCTGACACGATCCCCATTGTCAATGAACTCTTTCGGGGAAAAAGTCTGGAAGAAGTTTCAACTCATACCGTTCACTTGGGAACCATTCGAGACAATGATACAGTCGTTGACGAAGTGCTCGTCACGCTTTTCAAAGGTCCACACTCCTACACCAAAGAAGATGTAATTGAGATTTCGAGTCATGGATCGCAATACATCCTTCAGAAGGTGTTGATGTTGCTGGTGAGCAAAGGAGCAAGACTGGCTAAACCGGGAGAATTCACACAGCGTGCATTCATCAATGGACGTTTTGATCTAGCGCAGGCCGAAGCGGTTGCTGATTTGATTGCTGCAGAAAATGCGTCCATGCAACAGACGGCTATGAAACAGATGCGTGGTGGCTTTTCCAGTGAAATCAAAAGCCTGCGAGAACAACTGGTGCATTTTGCTTCTATGATTGAGTTGGAGTTGGATTTTGCTGAGGAAGACGTAGAGTTTGCAGACCGACAAGGATTGATTGATCTCATTGAAAAGATCCAGACGCTTATTCAGTCCTTGATTTCCAGTTTTGAATACGGAAATGCGATCAAAAATGGAATCCCAACGGTTATAGCCGGAAAACCCAATGCTGGAAAATCTACACTGTTGAATGCGCTCTTGAACGAAGAAAAAGCGATCGTTTCGGATATTCCTGGAACGACACGTGATTTCATCGAAGATCAAATTCATATTGACGGAATTGCTTTCCGCTTCATTGATACGGCTGGTATTCGAGACACGGAAGACAAGGTCGAATCGATTGGTGTTGCCCGAACCTTAGAGAAGATGAAAGAGGCCAGTCTTGTGTTGTATTTGGTGGATTTGGAGGTTGAGTCGATTGAGTCGATTCGTGAGCAAGTGGATGAGCTTCGGACTTCTGGCGTGCCTTTTCTTATCGTTGGAAATAAATCAGACGTGGGAAATAGTGAATTGGTTGATTGGTTGAATGGTTTAGAAGAAGCGATTCTAATCTCTGCGAAAGGTAAACAGAACTTAGATGCACTCAGAGATCAGTTAAAATCCTTCATTGCTACTCCTGCTCAATCGGATGTGATTGTGACCAATGCACGGCACTTGCAAAGCTTACAACAAACCAACGATGCGCTAAACAGAGTCATTGATGGTATCAATGCTCAACTTTCCAACGACCTGGTCGCGCAGGACATTCGCTCTGCCCTCTTCCATTTGGGTGAGATCACCGGTGAGGTCACGACGGATGATTTGCTGGAGAATATTTTTTCGAAGTTTTGTATTGGAAAGTAACCAACTCAAAACAACCACTTAGGAATCTTACAAAATCAATCAATAAATAGAAAAGCTCAGAACTATAAAAAGATATTCAATAATGAAACTGCACTAATTGAGATTATAAAATACGGCAGCAAAATATTCACAGAACCAGACCTGAATCAGAAAGTCAAAGGAGTAACTCACCGTGTTTATGTTAAGGCTCTTTATAATATCCTTTCAGCGATGAAAGGTCATCGGCTATTCGGAAGCTTTGGCTTTAGTCTTCCGAAGACCGAGAAAGAAGAACCAAATAGCAGACTATCTACAAACTACGACGAATGGGAATTCAATGAGTTTATTCATGATTGGTTCAATCCCGAAACAGGTCAATTATTGACCAATTACCAACTCCCTCCAGAACTCTCCAACCTCTTCCAAAACAATATTGACAACCAACTGGAATGAGCAAAAAGACCCTAATGATTATTTTAGCCTAATCACTACCTTCCATTATGTCAGAAGATCAAAAGAAACTCCTCCAAACACAGCTCTGGAATATTGCTAATGAATTACGTGGCAAAATGGATGCTGATGAGTTTAGGGACTATATTCTTGGATTCATCTTTTTCAAGTACCTCTCAGAAAAGCAATACTTGTATGCTAACCAGCTGTTGGAAACCGAGGAAATTAAAGATTATCTGCAGGTTACAGACGAGGATGATTTAGAAGCTATCAGGGAGGAGTCACTCATTAAGCTTGGTTACTTCCTTAAACCCGATGAATTGTTTACATCCATTGCTAAAAAGGGCAACGGGAATACGGAGACAGAAAGCAATTTCATTCTGGAAGATTTAGAAAGCATCCTGAACAGTATTGAGCAAAGCACAATGGGCACGGATAGTGAAGATGAGTTTAATAAACTATTTGAAGACTTAGACCTCAGTAGTACCAAGCTTGGTCGAACACCGGATGCCAGAAATAAGCTCATAGCAAAAGTTCTTTCTCACCTAGACAAAATTGATTTTGCACTCAAAGAGATAGATAGCGATGTATTAGGAGATGCGTATGAATACCTGATCGGTCAGTTTGCCAGTGGAGCAGGAAAGAAAGCGGGCGAGTTTTATACTCCTCAGCAGGTCTCAAGAATTTTGGCGAAAATTGTGACTACTGGAAAGAAACGGATCAAAAATATCTATGACCCTACGTGTGGCTCAGGCTCCCTCCTCCTCCGTGTTGCCAGAGAAGTTGAGGTTGGTCAATTCTACGGACAGGAACTAAACCGCACAACTTACAACCTTGCACGAATGAACATGATTTTGCACGACGTTCATTTCAGCAAGTTTGATCTGAAGCAGGAAGATACGCTGGTGGAGCCTCAGCACATTGAGGAACGATTTGAGGCGATTGTGGCTAATCCTCCTTTCTCAGCTAAGTGGAAAGGAACTGATAACCCACTCAACGAAAGTGATGAACGTTTTAGCCAATACGGGCGGTTAGCACCCAAGAGCACAGCAGATTTTGCCTTTGTGCAACACATGATTCACCAATTGGCAGAAAATGGCACAATGGCGTGTGTATTGCCTCATGGTGTCCTGTTTAGAGGTTCAGCAGAGGCGACCATCAGGGAGTATATCATCACCAAGCAGAACTATCTGGATGCTGTCATTGGATTACCGGCCAATATCTTTTTTGGGACAAGTATTCCTACTTGTATCATGGTTCTGAGTAAGTGCCGTGTACATGGTGAGGACATTCTCTTTATAGATGCCAGCAAAGACTTTGAGAAGGACGGCAACAAGAACAAACTCACTGAGGAACAGATCGGCAAGATTGTAGATATGTACCGAGACCGCAAGACCATAGACAAATACAGCTATGTAGCCACTATTGAGGAGGTGAAGGATAACGACTACAACCTGAACATTCCTCGCTATGTGGACACCTTCGAAGAAGAAATTCCGATTGACTTGGAAGTGGTATCTAAAGAACTAAAAGATTTGGAATCTGAAATTGCTAAAACAGACAAAACTATTACCGACTTCTGCCAGCAGCTTAATATTTCAACGCCATTCTGATGAAAGAAAATAAGAACATACCAAGATTGAGATTTCATGAATTTGATGAAGAATGGACACATAAAATATTTGGCGATGTTGTTAAGATCAATCAAGGCTTACAAATTGCAATTTCAGAAAGACTAACTGAAGAAGAACACGGCTCGTTATTCTATATCACCAATGAATTTCTAAGAGAAGATTCTAAAACAAAATACTTTGTAAAAGATGCACCTGATTCTGTTAAATGTTCAGAAGAAGATGTTTTGATGACTCGTACAGGAAATACAGGCAAAGTTGTAACAGGAGTTAGAGGAGTTTTTCATAACAATTTTTTTAAAATATCTTTTCCCAATTCCGTTGATCGCAAGTTCTTGGTAAATTTTCTGAACCTGCCACATACTCAAAACATGATTTTAAGGCTAGCTGGAACTTCAACAATTCCAGACCTGAATCACTCAGACTTCTATTCTCTGAAGTTCATTGCACCCTCCCTCCAAGAACAACAAAAAATAGCTTCCTTCCTAACTGCTGTAGACACCAAAATCGAGCATCTCACCAAAAAGAAAAACCTCCTCAAAAAGTACAAAAAGGGTGTGATGCTAAGAATCTTCTCTCAGAGGATTAGGTTCAAAGATGCCGAAGGAAATGACTATCTGGATTGGGAGGAGAAGAAATTGAGTGAAGTGGCATCTCTTTTGAAGGATGGGTCGCACGGAACCCATAAAGATGTAGTAGGCAGCAAGTATTTGTTGCTCAGTGCTAAAAACATCCAAAATGGAGAAATCAAAATAGGAGCTGATGAGAGACAAATATCCAAAGAGGATTTTGAGAGTATTTATAGAAATTATAAACTTAGAAAAGGTGATATTCTTCTTTCCATAGTAGGTACTATCGGAAGAGTAGCAATGATGACCGAACAATCAAATTTAGCCTTTCAGCGAAGTGTTGCTTTCTTCAGGTTTGGCGATTTAAACGCTGAATTTATGATGCAATTATTCATGTCGAAAAATTTCCAGAATGAGCTCAAACGGCGTTCAGTGCTTAGTGCTCAACCGGGCATTTATTTAGGAGATTTGGCTAAGATTGAAATCATGCTACCCTGTCTAGAAGAACAAACCCAAATTGCCAATTTCCTGAGTGCAATAGATGATAAGATCAAGCTGGCCAGCATCCAGCTAGAGAAGACACAAGAGTTTAAGAAAGGATTGTTGCAGCAAATGTTTGTGTAATGAGTGATGATCCTTTCAAAATATGGCACGTGCAAGATCCAATATTTGAACAGAGTACTTTTTGGGGATACAAATTCTCCTGTCCTGTAAAACTCACAAAATCTGAGGGCATTAATTATTCAAAACGAGGCGAGTCAAAAATAACAGACGAAGTACATGATCATATCGAAGAAATATTTTTTGATGATTGTGAGTTTGAAATTGTTGTTATGGAAGATCAAGATGTAAATGTGACTTTCAGAGATTGCAAAATTGACTCATTCGAGTCTTACGATTCCGTAATGAAGGGGAAAATAAGATTTAGAAATTGTCATTTCAAAGGACGCTTTATTCTGGAAAATACAACGTTTGAAGATTTGGCTGATTTTTGGAGATGTACATTTGACGAATCGGTTACTTTCTTTAAAACTGATTTCCTTGGAACAACAGTTTTTTCTGCATCTACCTTTAGCGAAAATGTGCTTTTTACCTATTCATTGATTGAGAAGTATATCATTTTCAGAGGTACCATTTTCAATAAAGGACTTGATCTATCCACGGCCATTTTTCCTGGTGAGGTGAGCTTCTTTGATATGCGGATCAGAACCTTCAAAGCGCTCTATATAGAGCCTAGAATTGGCAGATTTTTACCCAAAGAACAGCGTGCTAAAAAGTATGAGGAGATTTATGATGATGCGATTACTAAAAAATCGGAGATTCCTATTGAAAATAAAATCGAGACCTTGAGAATCATTAAGCAACGTCTTGAAGGCCAACAAAACAAAATTGCTTCCATTCAATACAACGCTCTAGAAAAGAGAGCGCATCACAACAGAAAATTTGTATCTCTTTTACCAAGGATAGCTATTGAAAAAGGAATTTTGCCTACGATTTCAAGAAATCTTCATGCGTTTTATAGATGGATTTCATCCGTTTTTGAGATCATATTGCTGTCTCTAAATTGGCTATCAAATGGACATGGTAAATCATATTCCCGAGGAGTCATTTTTACCTTATCAGTTGGTATATTAACCTTTTATTTTTTGATGCTTTCAACCTCCAAATATGAATATGCACCATATATCAATTGGGATATTGTAAGTGAAAACATTCCTCTTTACGCTCAATTCCTATTACCTACTCATAAGTTTGATTTTCTGGGAGAGAGTTTTATGAGTAAGACTACCCTATCAAACTGGTATTACCTGTGGGATATTTTAGGACGGATTTTTATAGGTTATGGAATTTATCAAACAGTTCAGGCTTTTAGAAAATTCAAATAATGCCCACCCAATCAGAGGCCATATTAGAAGATAACTTAGTTAAGCAATTACGAGCCTTAGGATATATCAAGGTCACCATCAAAGACGAGGAGAATTTGGTTGCCAATCTCAAAACCCAACTCGAAAAGCACAATCAAAAGAATCTTTCGGACAATGAATTTAAACAGGTTCTCAACACCCTGTCTAAGGGGAATATTTTCCAAAAGGCCAGGACGCTCAGGGACAAAGTAGAGTACACCAAAGACAATGGTGAGACAGGATATATTGAACTAATCAATCAAATACATTGGTGCAAAAATCAGTACCAGGTCACGCATCAAATCACTATGCACGGTAAGTATGAAAACCGGTATGATGTGACTCTCCTCATCAATGGATTGCCTTTGGTACAAATTGAGTTGAAGCGGACGGGATTAGAACTAAAAGAAGCCTTTAACCAGACGAACAGGTATGAGCGTTTTACCTATGGCTCAGGCTTTGCCTTGTTCAACTTCATACAGATTTTTGTGATCAGCAATGGTGTTAATACAAAGTACTACGCTAACAATCCAGTTAAAGCTAGATCTTTCAAGCAAACCTTCTTTTGGGCAGATGTAGAGAATAAACTCATTACCAACCTACCGGAATTCACCGATTCGTTTTTAGAGCCTTGCCACCTCTCCAAAATGATTACCAAGTACATCGTTCTAAATACAGCCAATCTGCTTATGGTACTTCGCCCCTACCAATACTACGCAACAGAGGCTATTGCAGAGCGTGTAAAGAACACGAAGAAGTTCGGGTATATCTGGCATACCACAGGATCAGGAAAGACACTCACATCCTTTAAAGCCGCTCAAATACTTACCAATCTTGAGGCTGTCCATAAGGTTGTTTTTGTAGTGGATAGAAAAGATCTGGACTATCAGACCATTAAGGAATTCAACAGTTTCAGTGAAGGAAGTATTGACGCTACCAACAATACGAATACTTTGGTAAAGCAACTATCAGATGACACCCCTCTGATCGTTACCACTATTCAAAAACTGAGCAATGCGATTGAGAAGAAGAAGTATCTGGAAAAGGTGGAGCACTTACAGGAGAAACGAATCGTATTCATTTTTGATGAATGTCACAGAAGCCAGTTCGGAGAAACCCATAGCAGGATCAAAGACTTCTTTAAGGAGTCTCAAATGTTTGGTTTTACAGGCACACCCATTTTTGCTGACAATTCTGTAAAGAACGCGCTGGGAGAAAGAACAACAAAAGACTTATTTGATGAATGCCTGCACAAGTATGTAATAACGGATGCAATACGAGACAGGAATGTGTTGAAGTTTTCTATTGAATACATAAGCACTTTTAAGAGCAGAGAGGATGTGATAGATATTAATGTGGAGGATATTGACACGACTGAGGTCATTGAAGCTCCTGAACGGTTGGATAACGTCACAGAGTATATCATTCAAAACCACAGTCGTAAAACACATAATAAGAACTTCACTGCAATCTTTTGTGTGCAAAGTGTAAAAACCCTGATCAAATATTATGAACTATTCAAAGCCAAGAAAGAAAGTAATGAACATGATTTAAGCGTTGCCACCATCTTCTCCTATCAGGCTAACCCAATTGATGAGGATGCGATTGGGTTTATTCCGGACGAAGAGTATTTACCAATTGCCGCTGAGCCCATAGTCCCGTATAATACACAGCATCACAGAGAGAAGCTGGATGACTTCATTCGTGACTATAATGAACTGTTCAACACCAACTACTCCACCAATGATTTTTATTCCTACTACAAAGACGTTGGTAAGCGGGTCAAGAATAAGCAGGTGGATATTCTACTGGTAGTCAATATGTTTTTGACAGGGTTTGACAGCAAGCTCTTAAACACAATTTACGTTGATAAAAACCTCAAGTATCACGGTCTCATTCAGGCATATTCACGCACAAACAGAATTTTAGATGAGGTGAAATCCCAGGGCAATGTGGTTTGTTTCCGAAACCTTAAAGAAGCTACAGATGAGGCCATCACGCTTTTCTCCAATAAGGAAGCAATTGAGGAAATCATCATTCAACCGTACGAGGACTACATAGAATCTTTCAATAAAGCTGTCGAGAGAGTTTTGGCCATTGCTCCAACGTTCAATTATGTCAATGAGTTAGAGTCCGAGGAAGATCAAATGGAGTTCGTCAAAGCCTTTCGGGAGTTGATGAGGCTGCAAAATGTCCTTTCTACGTTTACTGAGTTTAGTCATGCTGACCTGTCAATGGACGAACAGACGTTCGAGAAGTACAAAAGCAAGTATTTAGACTTGTATGAAAGCATCAAAGCAGACAACCAGAAGGAAAAGGTTTCCATTCTGAATGACATTGATTTTGAATTGGAACTAATTCGAAAAGACGAAATAAATGTCTCTTACATTCTTCGATTGTTAGCCAAGCTCAAAAACGCCAAACCGGATGAAGAAGAAAGTCACCGCAAGGTTATCTCTGACATCATGTCATCAGATACACAGCTCAGGAGCAAAAAGGAACTCATTGAGAAATTCATTGAGCAAAACCTTCCTTCAATTTCGAATAGTGATAATATCGAAGAGGCTTTTGAATTATTCTGGACAAGTGAGAAAAAGAAAGCTTTCAGGCAATTGAGCGATGATGAAGATTTAGATTATCAAGGGCTCATTACAACAGTAAGTAATTTTCTATTCACACAAAGGGAACCTCTTAGGGATGAAGTTATTTCTCTGATGAACAAAAGACCTACATTAAAAGAAAGGGCAAGTGCTTCAAGCAGAATTACAAGTAAGATCAAAGGATTTGTGGAGACGTTTATTGAAGGAATGGGATGAGAGTGAAAGTCCAAAAACTCAGAGATAGCTGGCTCATAAAAATGTTTCTATCAGATTGGAGCACAGAAATCTTAGATACCCTTAAAGACATAATGCGCTCTGGTTTAAGGAAGATCTTATGGTATGCTGGGATTATCTATTTTTTTGGTTCAATTCTCTTTAGTTCCCCCTTTTCAGCAATTAGATGCATTGTCATAGGTCAAAACATGGTGGCCACAGTAGAGACAAAGGAAACTATTGTTCACCATACAACTGAAGGCACATATTTCGAAAATAGATTAAGGGTAAAGGAATTAGATTTCGGTGTATCCTCGGCATTTTTGGGAGGTGATGTAGTAGGAGATAAAATAAAGGTACGTGTATCAAAAAAAGACAAGCTCGCAATTCAATATCATACAAAGCTATTTATGTGGGTAGAGCTACTGATCAACGCTCATGAAACAAGTGTGATAACATCTTTATTTCTCTTAGGAGCATTTCTTATTATCATTCTGGCTGGAGTAATGATCTTCTTCTTTAGGGTACCTTATAACACATGGTTTGTCCTCAAATCAGCTTGGAGCAGGCAAAATGATTCCTTCAATTCTTCTAAACCCATTATTAACACAGCTATAAACTCACTAACTGCATTAAAAAGGAGTTTAAATGCGTTCGGAATAGTTACCCTAGTATTGATTCTATCATTAATTCTTTTGAAAGGAGTCTATTCAATAGAGGAAGATTTGAAAAATAGTGGGTTTATCGTCTTTCCAATTTTCGTATTAGTCTTTTTTTGTACTGGTGAATTGATTGGATTCATTTACAGATTTAAAATTTCAACTAATCCAATAGTTCGACTTTTCAGCAGTTTATTTCAAATTTTTATTGCGGTAATTGGTATTTTGAAACTGTCAAAATTTCTTTCACAAGATTTCACCGACTTTGAAAGTTTGAAAGAATTATTCGCTAGTCTATTTAGTCTAATACTGTAGTGGTTTCAGTCGGAGTTGTTATTCGAGTTTTAGTTTATCGGTTATTTTGTAATATGGATACAAAATCAATTTTATGTATGTTCAAATTAATTGATTAGCATCCACTTCATAACCAGCAGCTTTGAGTTCTTTAACTAAATCAAATTTCCACTTCCCTTTTTCATCTAGAGGTGTATACACAACACCATTTAAATCACTTGGTAATTCAACTCCACTTTCATAGAGTGGAAATACCCTGTCTCTACCCAATTTCCCAATAAAAAATCCCATTTCGATTATTACATTCTGTCTAGCTCTTAACTGATCTTTTTCCTCGATTACAGCTCTACCATAATCATCTCCTGTAAGTAGAATAATCGCAAAACCTACGTCTGAGTGACCTACGAATTTCTCAATGACAGTTCGACCTTTATTTGCTTGCTCATGAAGTATTATTGGGGTTAATCCCAATTTTTCAACAGTTCTAGCCATTTCATGCTTTATGGTATCATTGTGGCCGTGAACAATAAATACATTATTTGTATCCATATCGTTACTCTTAGAATTTGATGACTTTCTATCCTCTGCATTGACATCACTTTTTAGTAAATCTATCTTTGCAACTAACTTAGTCAAGTTAGATAACTTAGATTCTACTCTTTCATTAAACTCCTTTACTCTTACTGTTGACGTTTCAGGAATCCTATTCATTACCCTCATAATTCCAACTCCTGAAGCACATCGTTTATAAGCTTCAAAATATTCACTTTTTGGATTATTGAATGACTGCTTTATAAGCTCTAGATTGTAATCATCCCAATCATTGAATCGGGTTTCTAATTCATCAAGCTCATCAATATTCTCTATTTCGCTATTAAATATTTGTTGACCTATACTTATCCGTTCTTCAAGAGATGATCTAAAATCTTCTTTCTTTACAATTAACAAGGTCATTTCTGGAGCTGAACTAAATCTTTTTGCCATGATTAGAAGTATAAAAATGTGTTAAACCATTCTTACACTAAAGATACTTTACAGATAACTAATCATAAACAACGGACAATAATGACAAATAAATAACAGGCTATTTAAAAGGTAAGAAAATTAGGTTAGTGTGTACCTCATTTGTACCTTAAATGATTAACTAATTGATAATCAATATCAATTACTTTTTGTATCGGAAAGTAGCTAACGCTTTTCTGAACAGCAAACCCACTTTTCTTCTGAAAGAAGGTATCAAAAAAGGAACAAAAACATAGTTGTTTACGCAGTTGGAGGAACATAACAAGCGATTTTTTGTACCTTTTTGGTAGCGTTCCAATCCCTGCAAATGAATAAACTGAATCTTCTAAAGAAGATAGACTTACCAAGGCTAATAGTTGAAGCAGTTTTAATATTCGCTTCAGTTTACGCGGCTTTTATTCTGGAAGATCGAAGATCAAAAAATTTTGAGAGGCAGATCTTTAGGGACAAACTTCAAGCACATCTTAAGATCCTTAAATACGATAGTATCAATTATGAACAAAGGCTTGGAACCAGTAATACGAGCGTAAATAATGGGATGAAGAGAAGCTTAGGGAGACAAGAAAATGCACTTGAGCTTTTAAAGTTTAAATCACCTGATAGTCTTGTAAAAGTCTATCAGATGCAGAAAAATAATGATCTATTCTGGTGGGTTATTCAGTCTTCATTGGCTTCTCAACATGAGTTCGAAGAATTAGGAAAAGAATATAGCCATCTAATCATCAACGACTCTACATTGCATTGGATGAGGCAATACAACTACCATGCTTTTGTTCTTAAGAAATTCGCGACCGATACAGATCAGTTATTGTCTGATTTGGAAGATTTTGGATATGGGAACTATTTTGTTCTTTCAGATAATGATAAAGAAGAGGATATACTGAATTATGTAAGTCATCCTAATTACTACAACACGATCCTAAAACATATTCAGTATATAAATATGTTGTATGATCTAAAGGCGTCTTACGATGAGGACTTTCCTAATATTAAAGCAGCTATTCTAGCTGAAATAGAGGCTCAAAATGAATTACTCTAAGCTTCTGTAATGTAGGATAGGATGTACTACACATTTTGCATCGGAAAGTAACGCCCTGCTCAATTTCACAAGGAACACTCCTAGCAGATCATCAATTCCTCATCGAATCAATGAAGCTCATATTCTCACCAGGTTTCTTCACAATTAATACCGGGACTTGATCATTTTTCATCAAAACTTTCATGGTATTGCTTCCTAGTAAAGCAAGTGAAGTAGGTGTTTGGCCCCTGGAGCCCATTACGATCAAATCAATATCTTGCGTTTCGACTTGATCCATGACTAATTCCGCAAAAGAGTTTTCTTTTTGTAGTAAAAGAATCGGTGTAATGTCATGGTCAAACTTCTTAATCCATTCCGACATATCCGTTTCGACATTTGACCTCACGATCTCAGCAAACTCTTCATAAGATTTCCCCGACTTATCATATCCTAAGGGAATATCGTACGTGTGAAAAGCAAATAGTTTGGGTTTCTCTTCCATCTCCATTTCATTCATTAACCCCAACAATTGATTCATTGCTAGGTCAGAATGTGCTGAAAAATCCGTCGGAATCAGAACATTATCTAGTTTAGGTACAAAATCTTCGTTGACCAACAGAACGTCGCAGGGCAAATTCCTGGACAATCTGTCCGAAACCACACCGGAACCTGAGGACGTCCTTTTCTTTCCCAGGATAACAAGCGAGGCAGCCTTATTAAGAACTAATCCAATGATTTCCTGAAATGCCGTCCCGGACAGTATATGACATTCATATGGAATGCCTGCCTCATTAAAATGCATCTTGACTTTGTTTTCCAGCCTGAGTTTTTGATCAACACGTAATTGATCTTGGAAACCCTCAAATTCTCCATAATAAGATTGTTTGAATTCCTTCATGACATTGACAAAGTGAACTTTTTCTGGCTTTTGAGAGGCTCCGAGATATTTCACGTAATCAATCACTTCTAAATCAATTGGAGAGAAATCAACGGGTACTACCCACGTATTATTCATTTTCATCTTGAGATTAGTTTTTCATTGTTTAGCGCCAATCTAGATTGGGAAACTGCTATAAAAAATGAATAATGTTCTGCTATTACCTGAGTCTAATCATGAATTGTCAATCAACTATTGATCCAGAAGGCTCGTTGAACAGATCAAACCCTTCACCATGTCACTTATCCAGAAAACCCTAAAATCAACATTAGTCTTAGCGCTTTATTCCCTATTAAGCAGCTGTCAACCCGGTAGCCAACCGGTAGAACAAGGAACTGAGTTGAAAATCATCTTAGAACAATTGCAACGCAAAGGAGCATGGAATGAAGCTATTGAACTAGCCAATATCCAGCTTGGCTTAGACTTAAAAATCGAACATCGTATTGACTACCTAATCTCGATCGGCCAGAGCAATCGAATGAGGGAAGCCTACGAGCAATCAGAAGAGGCGTTTCGCCAAGTGATTGCATATGATCCCTCGAAGTATCCGGAGATCGGTGAGGCGTATTACGGAATGGGTGATCTCAATTATCTTAAATGGGCTTATTTTGAATTGGAGGATAAATTGGACACAGCGATAGCCTATGTAAATAAGGCAAGAGAAATCGCAGAATCATCCAACAATTTTCCCCTCCTTTCACAATCGTTGTATCGGCTTGGCACCATTGATCAAATCCAAGGTAATGACGAAATTGCGATGGAAAAATTCAGTGAGGCAAATCGGTTAGCGTATGCTGTGGATTACACTTCCGGGATTATAATCAACAGTACACACAAAGCTGTTGGCTTTCAGCGAGCCGGAAACCTTGACTCTGCAGCTTACTATTACATTCAATCTCTAAAATTGGCTAGCGCTAGTAATGATTATTACAATGAGGCACATTCACTTGGTAATCTTGGTGAGTTTTACCAGGACCAAAAACAATTAGATTCTGCTTTCAAATATTACAATCGTGCACTTTTTCTTTCGGAGAAACTTGATCACGCATTGATCTTATGCAAAAGCAAACTTTTGCTCGGTTTATACTATACTGAAACTGGCAATAATGAGGAAGCGATGAAATACCTTAGTTCTGGGAAAGCAATTGCCGAGCAAGCAGGATACAAAAATTTCATCTCTTACTTTGAAGAGTTTTTAGCGGAGCTGGAAAACTAAAGAGTTTACAATCTGTTAATAAATCAATCTTACCTCCATGGTTGTGCCATAGCAAAAAATAAATACCTATTTGCCAATCAACTCTTAACACGAAAGACTCTTTGTTTTGTAGAAGGACATATCCCCGACAGATCCTTCCAGCTTAATGACACCTTTTTGTCTTGCCATGCTATAAAAATTATAGTTAAAAATGAGGCGCAAATGAGCAGCAAGCGTATTAAAAATTAAGACACTTGGTAGTTACAAAAGATTAACAAACCCATGAATG
This sequence comes from Cyclobacteriaceae bacterium, assembly GCA_028284125.1. Taxonomy (GTDB): domain Bacteria; phylum Bacteroidota; class Bacteroidia; order Cytophagales; family Cyclobacteriaceae; genus Ekhidna. The sequence goes on along the minus strand of JANQSI010000009.1, from coordinate 67,734 downwards.
AGTCAGGGATAAGCCATAGACTTCCCATGGACTTCCCGGGGACTTCCCGGGGATAAGCCATGGATAGTCCAATAGCGTAACAATTTAATCTTGAAATAATACCATTCTGGAATGCACATAACGCGGAGCAGGTAGGATACAAAAATTTCATTTCTTACTTTGAAAATTTTTTAGCAGAATTGGAAAACTAAAGAGTTTACAATCTGTTAATAAATCAATCCTACCTCCTCCTATTCTGGTTTCCATCGTCATTGCTGCTTCCCTGTTTCAGGTCATCATTGGAGACTTTTTTGACCTTCTTGGAAGCGCGCTGGGTGAGTTTACCAATACGATAACTGAAGTTGACCCTGAAGTTTAATAGCTGCAGCTCTCGTGTACTTCTCTGGGCAAGTAATGGAGTGTCAATTTCTGAATCAAGGAAACTTCGTGGGGTGGCAAAATTATTCGCACCAAGACCAATGCTTCCTTTCTTGTTCTTGAAATTTCGATTGATGCTCAAGCTGTAAATGTAGAATGGATTAGTGAATCCCTGGAGTTGAACCCTGGAGCTTCTGTAAAATCCGAACATTTGAAGTGACCATTTTTCGGATAATTTGTAGCTTCCAAACATTCGGGTGTTGAACACAAACCCTTCGTTCTGCGCATTAAATAACGGATCGTCAATATTGTTTGTCAAGACCGCATAAAAAGCATCTATCCCACCATTCAAGGTCAGCTTGCCTTTCCTGATACTACCAAACGCATTGATTCCATAAGCATCTTCTTCACCAATGTTCTGGAACGTGGTGTAAACCGTGTCCTGTCCAATCGTCTCCCGCACGGACTGGATACTTCCATTGGTGGTCCTCACAAAAGCGGAAATATTCAATGAAGTACTTCGTGTAAATCTGCTTATGGACAATTCCACCTGGTCGGTGAATTCAGGAAGCAAGTCCGGATTTCCCTGAGAAATATCCAACGGATTAGCCGCATTGATATTAGGATTCAGGAATTGTAAACTTGGCCGTGCAATTCTCCTGGAGTAACCAAACTTTAGCGTCAAATTGTCCTTTAGCTTCTTCGACATATTAACGCTCGGAATGAATGTTCCATAATCTCCAATTTCCAAGTCTGCCTCATTCGAGAAATTCGCCCGAATGGTGGTGTATTCGTACCGTCCACCCGCCTGAATGGTGACATCAGAAGGTAGCTCAATCAATCCCGAAACGTATCCTGCAGAAACGTTCTGTTCGTATCGAAAGAAGTTGTTGACACTGGCACCTTGCACTGCGCTGTAAGGACCATTATTCTGCCGTCTAAAAAGCTGGAAATCACTCGTCACAGTCCTGGAGATATTTTTCAACCCCGTCTCAAACTTGGCTTTTTTCCCAATTGGTTCTACATAATCCAATTGGAGCGTGAACTCTTTGTTAAAGCTGATGTTTTCGTTTTTTGTCCCGGTCAGATTCGTTTCATTTAGATTATCTATCGTAAAATCGTTGTTTCTTTTGTCTTGGCTATACAGCGAGATCAAGCTTATCTCTTTGCCTTTTTCCTCGAAAGACCGGATGTAGTTAAAATTCACATCCACACTGTTGGAGTTAGTCAACGTAAATACATCCTGGTTCAATGATGTCGTTCCCGAAGCATCGCTGAGTTCAGTTAGTCGATCATCTTGATCATTTCTTGAGTCAAAAATTCGGTAGTTGACTCCCCCTCCAATGAAATGATATTTATTAAAGGTATAATCCCAACCAAAATTGTAACGACCAGAGATCCGTGAACTTAGCGTTTCTCCAAACTGGTTGGTTGTAGATAATTCATTTCCTGCTGCATCGTTCACAATCTGGTTGTTGTCCAACGACCCAATGATATTGTATCCGGCGAAACCATTTCCACCCAAAGACAACCCTAATTTTCCTGTTCGATAACCAGCGTTCAGTCCCAGGTTTGAACCTCGGTAGCCAACACCTGTATTGATAGATAGTGTACCGCCCTGAAGGTTATTCTTTTTAGTCACAATGTTGATAATACCTCCGGTTCCTTCTGCATCGTATCGCGCGGAAGGCGAAGTGATCACTTCTACCGATTCAATCTCATCTGCGGGAATCTGACGCAATGCATCCGCTAAGTTACCTGCGGTTATGGTTGACGGTTTTCCATCGATCAGTACCGTGATATTATTACTACCTCTCAATGACACATTACCGTCCAGATCGACAGACAAAAGCGGAACTCTTCTCAAAACATCTGAAGCATCCCCACCAGCTGTGGTAAGGTCTTGGGTTGCGTTGTAAACGATCCGGTCTACCCGATCTTCAATCAATTCCTTTTGACCCTCAACAACCACTTGTTCCAATTGAGTGGCTGAGGTCTTGATTATTGTGTTTCCCAAATTATGGGACTCTCCCTTTCCGGTTACTTTAAATGGGCCTTCATTGATTGGTTCGTAACCAATGAATGTAATGGTGATCATAAATTCCCCTTCCGGCACGTTCTTGATCACCCACTTGCCATCTTCTTCAGCGATGGTCCCATTAATCAGTTTGTTATCGGTAGCGGATGTTACCCTAATCGTAGCAAATGGTACGGGCTCATCGTTCTCATCCATCACTATTCCGCTGAATTTCCCATATCCTACTTCGGGCGTAGACTTTTTCTGATAACCAGACGGTGGTCCACCTGGTCGTTGGGCAAATACTATAAAAGAAGAAAAGAATGCAATTGTTCCGAGTAATATCAGTTTACCTGTCGGTCTCATGGTTATGTTGGCTGTCGATCCATGTAACAACAACTATTCTAAAGTATTGTTTGCATTAATCTTAGGTTTGTGATGAATGGTTGCTCAACGTGATAACAATTAGATTCTTCCCATTGTCCTCAGAAATAACTGAATTCTTCTATTCAAACTGTTCAAACCAGGCCAGAATTCTTGGCGAGACATCCATCAAAAGTTTTGGTTCTCTCGGTCCGTGTGGTGTTCGCGGATAAACCACCATTTCCGTATCAATGCCCATTCGTTTCAGTGCCACGTAAAATTCCTGGCCTTGGGTAAATGGAACGCGCAGATCATTCGCCCCATGAATGACCTGGGTTGGAGTCTTCACATTTTTGATCTGATAAATCGCTGAATGTTTTTCATACTCCTCATAATCTTCCCAGAATTCTTTACCGCCTAAATGGGCCACCAGGTAATCAGGAATATCGGTTGTAGTCGTCATACTAACCAGGTTAGGCAAACCTGCGCCCATACTCGCCGCTTTGAAGCGATCCGTTTGAGTTACCACCCAGCTAGTCATGTAGCCACCGTAACTCCATCCCATCACGTATTGCTTGTCTTTGTCGGCAATTCCTTCTTTAATCAAAAAGTCAACGCCGGAAACAAGGTCCTGGTAATCACCAAATCCCCAATCACGGATGTTGGAATAGCGAAACTCTTTTCCATAACCTGAACTACCTCTCGGATTTGGGCGTAAAACCACATAGCCTTTTTGAGCAAAAAACTGCGTCATATAAATAGATGGACTTCCGGTGAAATTCTTTCTGAAAACGCCGGCAGGTCCTCCGTGAATTTGTAGGATGACCGGGTACTTTTTCCCTTTCTTATACCCAATCGGATACGTAATTAAGCCTTCAATCAATATCCCGTCATGAGAAGATTCCCAGCTGATGAGTTCCGTTTTCCCCATTTCAGGTAACTCAACTTCACTGCTCACATCGCTGATTTTTTTCTTGTCTGACGAAGTAAGTGATGTATGAAAAACTTGTTCAGGCGTGTCAGTGTCTTCATAGACATAACTCATCGTTCCTGTTTTTGGATTGACTGAAAAATTCCCACTGGTGCCTTCCTGTGAAGTAAGAATGGCGATTTGAGAATCCTTATATCTCAAATCTCCGGAAAAGGCTTCAACGTTTTCTTCAGAAGGAATCGCCATTAAAACCCCGGATGTTTTCATGGTTTCTGAAGTCATTAAGAACTTTCCGTCTGCACTCCAGCTGACGATATTGGCATTTCTATCAGGCGTTTGTACCAACGGGATGATATCGCCACCATTTGCAGAGATTTTGTAAATGTCACTTAGACCTACACGTTCAGGTTTTCCTCCGTGGGATTCGAAGGCAATCCATTTTCCATCCGGTGAATACTTCGGATCACGATCGGCTCCCGCTCTTTTCACCAACGTTTTAACTGCTCCACTATCCGAAGGAACCGTGGAAATGTCCACACTTATTCCGCCAGTGTTTATCGTTGGATCATCCGCATGCGAAAAAGCAATCGTTTTGCCATCTGGAGACCAATCGAAATTAGTGACATGAAAATCTCCGGCAGTTAAACGCTTCGTGACACGCTCATCATCTACTTTTTTAACAGAGGTCGTGTAGAGATGATTGAACTTGTAGTTTTTATCTACCAGAATCACATCTTCTTTTTCCTTTTTCTTTCGTTCTTCTTCCTCAGTCAGGGGATCTCGCATGGTGTAAGCGATTGTTTGACCATCAGGAGACCAATTAAATTGAGAAACCCCCTCTTTCGCCTCCGTAATTTGGATTGGCTCTCCTCCCATCAGTCGCATCACCCAAACTTGTGCTTTTTCAGTCCTGGATGAAAGAAAGGCGAACGACCTTCCATCCGGGGCAAATTTTGGAGATGAAGAGGATTTTTCTCCTTGCGTATACTGTTCGTTGAATGTTCCTTCAACATCCGAAATCCAAATCTGATTCAGATATTCTGACTTTTCCCCTTTCATCACAGGTTCCCGAACGACATAAGCGATGTATTTCCCGTCAGGAGAAATCTCCGTATCTACCACGGATTTGAATTTCATGATATGTTCTGCAGTCCATTGAGCGGACGCTGTGAATAGAACTAGTAATGCTACGGCTGATAAAAGTGACTTGATTTTCATGATGATAGGTTATGATTTGTTACAATTTACTTTACACCCGTATTTTCAGCAATTAGAAAATGATGAGTGGGTTTTAGCTGGTTTTGACTCCTATTCTTACATTATGAAATTCGTTACTCAGTATTTAACTTCAAAGTTCAAATCAACCCAACAGCCATGCGAATTTTAGTTTCCGTCCTACTTTCCATGTTCATCTTCTCTGCATTTACTCAAGAAAAGCTGAGCATCATGGATATTTATGAACTCGAGTTTGTTTCCGATCCACAGATTTCACCAGACGGATCGAAAATCCTGTATGTTCGAAACTTCAAAGATGTGATGACTGATAAAAGTCTCTCCAACATTTGGATTGTAGATTTTGACGGAAGCAACAATCAGCCAGTCACTACAGGAAATCAAGTAGACAACAACCCCAGGTGGGTAGCAAATGATCGGATCATCTATAAGTCCAATAAAGATGAAACCTCACAAGTCTATCATTATTGGCTGAACTCAAGAGCAGAACAGAAAATCACCAATTTCAAGAATTCAGCTAGCAATCTTGTGGTGTCACCAGACGGCAGATCGCTTGCGTTCACCATGTTCGTGGACAAGTCTAAGACGAGTTTCATCCAGATGCCATCAAAACCGAAAGGTGCCAAGTGGAATGCCCCACCCATTTACATTGATGACATGACTTACCGGGGAGATGGCCAAGGGTATTACGAACCTGGCACGACTCATATCTTCACCATGTCAATTGAAGGTGGAACAGCGAAGCAAATAACTTCTGGGAATTACAACTACGGTGCCCCAAAATGGTCTCCAGATGGATCTTACCTTATTTGTTCTGCAAATCTTCGTGAAGATGCTGACTTTGATCCTCGAAACTCAGAAGTTTATAAGATTAACCTTGAAAGTGGAGATGTTTCAGCTTTGACATCCAGGCAGGGTCCTGACAATAGTCCTGTTATTTCTCCAGATGGAAAGAAAATTGCTTACCTAGGTTTTGACGATCGATACCAAGGATACCAAATCACAAACCTCTATGTGATGAATGCCGATGGATCTGGTTCGAAAATCCTGACCGAGAACTTCGACCGTGACCCGGGCAATCTCCAATGGAATGGAAAAGGTGACGGGCTTTTCTTTCAGTACACCGACAAAGGAAATATCAAAATCGCTCAGATTGACCTGAATGGAAAAATCACAGATTTAGAATCGAATGTTGGTGGGCTTAGTATGGGCAGACCTTATTCTGCTGGCACGTTCACATCATCGAAAAACGGACGGTATGCGTTCACCTTTGGAGAAAGTGATCATCCGGCAGATCTTGCTTCTGGTTCCCAAGGGAAATCAACACGAATTACTCGTTTGAACGACGATTTACTGGGGCACAAAAAACCAGGAAAAGTTGAGGAGATATGGTTTGAATCGTCCTTTGACAAGCGTCAGATCCATGGTTGGATCGCATATCCACCGAATTTTGATCCCAATGAAAAATATCCGTTAATGTTGGAGATTCACGGTGGACCTTTCGCTAGCTACAGCGAGTTCTTTTCTACTGAAGTTCAGCTATTTGCCTCTGCGGGATATGTCGTTTTTTACTCCAACCCACGTGGAAGCACAAGTTATGGTGAGGAATTTGGAAACCTTATCCATCATAATTATCCCGGTCAGGACTATGACGACCTGATGTCTGGAGTTGATGCTGTCATTGCCAAGGGCTTCATTGATGAAGACAATTTATTTGTTACTGGAGGAAGTGGTGGCGGAGTGCTCACTTCCTGGATCATAGGAAAGACAGATCGATTCAGAGCTGCTGTAGTTGCTAAACCTGTCATCAACTGGTACAGCTTCGTACTTTATGCTGATAATCCCGGCTTCTTTTACAAATATTGGTTTCCTGGAGTTCCTTGGGAAAACACCGAACACTACATGAAGCGCTCCCCTATTTCATTGGTTGGGAATGTAACAACACCAACTATGGTGTTAACAGGAGAAGAGGATTACCGTACGCCAATTGCAGAAACTGAACAGTACTATGCTGCTTTGAAGTTGAATAAGGTGGATGCAGCGATGGTTCGAATTCCTGGTGCTTCTCATGGAATAGCCAACAAGCCAAGTAACTTGGTTGGCAAGGTCGCTTCGATCTTAAGCTGGTTTGATAAGTACAAAAGTGAAACTTTGAAAGCGACCATTGAGGATAAGTAGTTCGGCTATTCTCGTGCCTTGCAATCTCTTATTGCCGCAATCAGTGTTTGTTTCAACTCTTCGAGGACTGCTTTATTCTTATCACTTACCATTAGTAGCATTTCATAAGAATCGCCTAAGTCCTGGTCGACAACTCTAACGTGACGTTCTAGGTCATTGCAATAGACCGAAAGATCCCATTCCTCATTATCTGAATTATATTCTATATCAATATCGTTTTCATTTAAACTGCTAAGCAGAAATAGCATAACTTCCTCACCTGGAGGATTATCAGTTGGATATCCAAATCTGACACTTAAAGCACAAGCTTCTAGCCTACTTCTGCTGGCTGATTGTGTTAAGTCTTCTGCATTCAGATTTCCGATTTCACTGACAAGTTGGTCTACAGAGCTTAATTCGTCTTTCTTCTGCGCTGTTGAGGATATGCAGAGACAGATTAATAACAGAAGGGTTGAGATCTTGATTTTCTTCATGTGGTCAAATTATAAACTTGAGTTTATCTTATGCGTTTTTATTAGCTGAAACTTCATTTGTTACTACATGAAGTCAAGTTGTTAGTCAAATATCAAATTAAAATGGAAGTATTTTTTTACGGTCTATTCATGGATGAAACCATCTTGAAAAATAATGGCATAGAGCCGTCTAATCCAAGGAAAGGTTATCTTGATGACTATGCATTAAAAATTGGAAATCGTGCCTCTTTAATTCCATCAGAAGGTGAAAAATCGCATGGAATTGTTATGACTGTTGACCGTGAGAAAATTAAGAATCTATATGCAGAGCCAAGCGTAGCTGATTACATTCCGGAGGAAGTTAACGTTGTTACAGACTCGAATGATTCTGTGAAAGCTATGTGCTACAACTTGCCGTTGGAATCACTAACCGGAACTAATAAAGACTATGCTAAATCCTTGTATGAACTCTCAGAGCGTCTCGGATTCCCTGTAAATTATTTGGAAGAAATTAAGAAGATGACTTAAAGCTTCTTCATCTTTATTCCGAAAAGATTTCTGATTACTGGGCCTGAAGCGTAGGAATCATCGCTTGCTTCTCCCTTCGACCATTAACTTGCGCAGTTCTTGCATTGATCGCCATTGCAGCTTCTCGATCTTCTTGCGCTTTATCGGATTCTCCGTTTTGCTCGAATGCTTCTGCTCTTTTCAAATAAGCGGAAACATTTTTCGGATTATCCATGATTTCTTTTGTGAAATAATTGATCGCTCCTGTCAAGTTATCTGCAGCTAATGCTTTCTTACCAAGCTTGAACCAGTTTTCCGCTCGAAGTGCTCCGACTAAGGCATTTACTAAAGCCAAAAATAGAGCTATGATGAGAGCTAATGTTTCTGTGTGGAGTGAAAGTATTTGATCTAACATGACATTGTACGTTTACTGTGTGACTACAGAACAAACATATGATTTTGTGTTGCTCAAGTCAAGGTTCCAAAATTTGGTTTTACCAAAAACAGGTCACTTTGGAGTGAATTCATGACAAGTAGGTTCGGACTCTTTCCTTCTGAAAAAGATTTAAAATGGCTGGAATGAAAAATTGAATAAAAACAGCTTATATGAGCTATAATAGGCTTTTTATTGAAAATAGCTGGAGTCAATGAAGCCTGAATATTTCATCGAAAATTATAGCTTTTGGGTCCACTTTAAACATAAATAAATTTTATGTTGTTTATAATACATTTAAATAGAGTTTTATGTTTATCAATTCAGATTCTTCGAAAAAACAACGACAATGGAATAGGTCCACTAATACTGATCTAGTTATTTTACTCAGTTCGAATTCAAGAGAATCCCCATTTCGTACTGATTAGTTAAGGGACATCTTAGCTTCTTTAATTACTAGCTATGATACCAAGAGTTAAATCAAATTCCGAAAGATTATTTCCCATTCTTTTCATGGTGCTTATCGCCATCATGTTGATTGCAGGGTTCTAACGGCAATCAATCCTTGTTGGTGACGATCCTATCCAGTATTTTCTGATAAGTACCCCAGCTCGTACGTCTTCTGTACTCTGCCTTGGTTTTGTGAGCTACCACCATATTGTGCTTTGGAATAACTGAAATGTATTGGCCCACAGCTCCCATTGCTGTATAAGCTCCTTCATAGTCTGGTAAATGCTTGTCTCCATCCCAGATCCACCACATATAGCCATATCCGAAATCTCTATCACGAAAACGAAGAGGATTCATTTCTTCAACAGGAGTAACAAGTGACCTAATCTTGTTTGCCCATTCCTTTGAAATGATTTGCTTACCGTTCCAATTTCCATCATTCAGCATCAACTGCCCAATCTTAGCCATGTCTCTAGTGGAAAGCCAAATATGATAGGCTTTATTTCTAGATCGAGTGGTATCTCCGCTTTTTCTCTGAGCACTGCGATCAAAATCCTGCATGCCTAATGGAATGGCTAAATCATCTCTTAATGCATCGTAAATGTTTATTCCGGTTTCTTGTTCGAAAACGGCTCCTGCCGCATTGAAATCCCAGTTATTGTAGAGTAGATAAGTTCCTGGTGTTTGTGAACCTCTTGGTGGAGCATCTGCTGAGTTATCGCCAGAATTGGATGCCGGATGATAAACGCCCGAACGAGCAGTTATTAGATGATCAATTGTGGCTTGCTTCTCAATGTCCATTAGCCCCTGAACATCGTCCATCCCTAACTCTGCAAGCGTCTTGTTTAGATCTATAGTGCCATTCTCCACGTATTTTCCGTACAACATGGCCAGAATACTCTTTCGACAAGAAGCCAAATAGCTCAATTCTTCTATATCTCCATAATTCAACACCATTTTTCCATCTATGATCACGACAATTCCGGTGGTATTACTGGAATCTACAATGAATCGCTCCATTTCTCGAAGTTCATCTTCGTCATAACCGTAATCCCTAGAACTGGCCTCTTCCCAGGTTAATCCTGTTTGAGCACTTTCGTTGTTCTGGCTTGCTTGATTCTCTGGTGCCGTGCAGGCGAATACAAATACGGTAAAAAATAAAATGGTTTTGGCTAGGTTGAATGGCTTAATCATTGTTTTGCATGGTTTGTTCAAATGAAAAGTTAAGGATTTCTATCCATAACAAAGCACCGCCATTTAATCTTCATGAAATCTGCAGTCTATCGATTGCTACTTTTCTACAGAACCATGTGAGATTAACACAGGATAGGAGGCCACAAAACTCATGTTTTTTGTAATGCTTTCGTGAAATAGCTTTTTGAAAAACGAATAACGTCGGGTAAGTAAAACCAAAAGATCAGCATTGCTATCTCTTACATATTTATCAATTCCTTTAGCCACGTTATCACTTACCACACGCTCAAATTCCAGCTCATTGCCTTCCAATTTGTCTTGATAAAGATCTTTGAATGAATCGAAGACTTCTTTGCTCATTTCGGTTTCTTTCTCACTTACATGAAGCACAGTAATCACGGCATTAAAGCTATTTGAAAGGTCGACAAGATCTTTTAGGACTTCTATATCTTCTGTTTGATAATCAGAAGCGTATACAATCTTTGAAATATCCTTATAAGCACAATCAGCTGGAACAATAAGCATTGGTAGTGTAGTCTTTCCAATAAGTCCGGAAGTATGTGTTCCTAAGAAAAACTGGCTTATTTCTTGTGTCCCCCCTGTTCCCATTACTACCAAATCATAACCGCCATTCTCCACTTCACTTCCTAACGCATTTTCTACGGTAGGTGTAAAATCTTTGACTTTGGTTTCACATTTAATACCAAAGTTATCCTCAACCATTTCCCGATACTGATCGATGTTCTCTCGAAGGAGTTCAAGTTGAGTCTTTGGTGTTGGCGGAAGTTTTTCTTTTGGCAATTCTCCATAATCTTCTGCTATATGAAGCAAGGTAAGTCTGGCATCATAATGCTTTGCGAGGTTAGCAGCATACTCTACCGCATTATTTGCTATCTCGGAAAAATCAACAGGACATACAATCTTTTTCATTTCTTTTCATTTAAAACCCATAATAAACCCTTGACATTGGCTTTCCATTCCGGAAAGAGCATAATCAACCATATTTCCTCAACCGTTTCCACGATACTCAAAATGACAGCTGCGTAAAAGAGCCAGTATTCCACACCGAAGAAGAAGAGCCATAACATGAATGTTCCTTGAAAAATGGCTGCTATTTTCGCCAGGTAGGTATGAAAACTGCTCGGCATTCCGTAGCGCCAGTAGGCCAATGAAAGCTGCAAGATGTAGAACGCGAAGGCTGCTAGAAGAAGAAACATTTGTTCCTTCATGAAAACGGTTTCGAACTTCACCATACCGATGATACCTACACAGAAAGTAATCGCATCGCCAATGCTGTCAAGTTGAGCACCACGCTGGGTCACGATATTCATTCTCCGTGCTAAAAAGCCATCGAGAGCATCAGTGAGAAAACTGATAAGTAATAATACGGCAAATATCATTCGCTCATCCATGAAGATGAGGACAATTAATAGCGGAGCGGATAACGTCCGATACAATGAAAGCCAATCAGGAATGCTCAGCTTGCGTCTCGGGCTTTTGATCCACTTTATCATTTCTTATATAAAGTTTTAACTTATTGAATATCAATTATTTGAAACGAATTCACGAACTAAGGCTTTGAACTGATTATCCGTCATATTATCTACCGTTTCCTGATGAATTGAGGTATTCCTGAATTCGTGCCTACTTTGTAAATCTTCAGAAAGTTTGTTCTTTGTTTCTGCCGGACCACTTAGCAAAAGCACATCAGCACCAACTACCTGCTCGGCCACCCGATCATAATAGTCTTTCAGTTCATGATTCTTTTTCTCAAGAAATTTCCGTTCTGATACAGCATCTTGAGGTCCGTATGGAGTGGATGAGCCTGAGCCGCCTTTTACATTTCCAACATCGATATTCGAGCTGATTTTGGAAATCGTTTGTTCTTCAAGCGTTTTTCCCTTCACAATAATGGCTTCTCTAAGATCAATCCAAACACCGATGTAATTCATAATTCAATATTCAATTCAATCTCAAGTTGTGTGCTAATCAGAATCATTGGAATGATATACTTCAAGCTGCCTTGTGACTTAGATCAATTTGAAAATTTGGGTTGATCATGATCACCAGGACAAATGACTCCTGTCATTTATCGACATAAAGGCTGGTGATAGTTTTATCGAATGATGGAACCCTACCTTATGCGATGGGCAATCTCGAATGCAATTGTCCTTGTCCTTCTTTTCTTATGTTGGAAAAACCCCAGATATGGCCGACTCGGTTTTGGAGTAATCTTCTTATCTGCCGGAATTGTAAATACCTTCGTTGCTATTTATAGTCCGCAGGGATACCTGGAGTATCGTGATTTTGCAATTATAGAAATCTATAAGACATTTATCGATGGCGTTTTTGCGGATAATATTCGAACGTTTGTACTCGCTATCGCTTCTGGTCAATTGCTAATAGCCATCGGAATGTTCTATAATAAACATTTGCTGAAACCAGCACTTATAGGGAGCATCATCTTTTCGGCTGCCGTAATTCCACTTGGGATGGGGTCAGGAATGCCGGTGCCCATCATTATGATTATATCACTTCTCGTTTTATACTTTAAGCATTCCAGTCACAAAAACGTAATTACATAGCATTATCGCGATTATTCATAATTACTTCTTTGGGTCACTCTTGAAGTTCTGAGTTCCGAATCTTCAGCATGAAAAATCAGCAGCGGAATGTTCGTATGATAAAAGAGTTTTCGTGTAACACTTCCAAACAATACTTGAAGAAAAGGGCTCATCCTTGATTTTGCTGCCGAAATAAGGTTGATACCCGTATCGTTCACATATTTTTCTAACTGATCTACCACCCTACCTTCTTTTATAAGATGCCAAACAATTGAATTATCGCCTATGGCTTGATCCACTTTATGCTTAAAATCAGCCATAAGCTTATCTTCAAATTCAAGGTTATTAGCGTCACTAGCTACTCTTATGACATGAAGCTCAGCTTGGAACATCTGAGCAAGTGGTATCATGAATTGAATATCCTCAAGGTCATTTTCATGGTAATCGATAGCAAAAGCCATTCTCGTCAGTTCTTGATAGTTTGCTTCCTGTGGGATTACCAGAATGGGACATGATACTTTCTTGAGCACTTTGCCTGTTATGGTACCGAAAATGATTTTATCGAAAGGACTCATACTTTCAGTTCCCATTATGATCAGGTCAGGATCGCTCTGATCTGCATACGCTAAAATGCTATCACGAGCATATCCTTCTTCATTTATATAATCGCATTCTACTCCCTCATTATTTACGTCTGAACATCTGGAATCCAGATTCTGTTGTGCTCTGGTTCTTCGTTCATCTAATTCTAATTGATGACCTTCTGAGGGAAAATCAGGGTTGGCAGGAATGGTATGGTAGGCATGTAATAAAGTAACTTTTGCATCTAATGCTTTAGCAAAACTTTTCGCGTAGGCTAAAGCATTTTCACTCGCATCGGTGAAATCCAATGGGACCAATATGTTTTTCATCGCTTGTTCTTTTCAGCTCAAGGTATGATCATGGACCAAGAAAAAGTATGACGTTAGCCAGCAAGGAAAATGACAATTGTAAGGAGCAAATAAGAATTAAGCTTGAACTTTCTTCTTAGCCAGGTAAACACTAAGATCATAGAAGGTGATTCCAGCCTCATCAAGTTTATTACTGAGACGTTCGTACATCATGAGATGATCCTTGAAGTCTAATTTGTCCTTGTCCAGGCTCTGGAAGTGAACATATTCTGCTGCTAGTTCACTAATGTTTGTGGCGGGTTTCATTAGGGTGACTTTAAAAGTTATAGTATCAACTACACAGCTGGCGATAGTTCTAAGTTCGTCATATTTTCATAGGAATTATCATTTGATAATATTTTTTCGATGAATGAGTGTTCTTATTCTATCTAAGGGCGTGCAATTCAGGTTAACATCTATAGCACTTCAACTAGATATTTGAGTCTAATAGAGACTGTAAGGCTTCTGAATCGGTCTTTTGTTCAAACGCTTCATATGAATAAAACGGAAAGGATTCATTCACTTGATGCACTTAGAGCAATCATGATGATGCTCGGAATTGTGCTTCACTCAGCAGAGACTTACAATGTCGGATCATCCAGCATCTGGCCTAAAGATCCAAACGATACCGATCTATTTTTCAATTACCTAACCTCCATCATTCATATTTTCCGGATGCCAATCTTTTTCATTATCGCCGGCTTTTTTGGGGCTATGCTCTACTATGAAAGAGGGCCTCTCTTGATGATCAGAAATAGAGTCTCTAGGATTGTTTTACCATTTGTGGTATTTCTCATTGTTCTAAACCCAATCATCATTTTAGCTATTCAATACACGACCAATTCCTTTGATGTAACACTATCTGCACTCTCAACGGAATTGCAATTGATTCCAAGCATTACTTACCATCTATGGTTCTTATACTATCTCATTCTTTTGACTTTCATTACTTTCTTACTTGCAGACTTATTCAAAAGATTACCCTCACTCTCTCGAAAAATAGCACAATCATTTCGTTGGCTATTAAAGAGGAGATTTTTCAACATCATTTTATTCTCCATAATAATATTCATTATGCTTGTCTGGATGTGGGATTTATGGGCGCCAACTCCAGTCGACTTTGTAGTTGATTTCAAGGTTCTGACCTTTTATTTATTCTTTTATCTATTTGGATGGCTTCTCTTCAAATCGAAAGACCTTCTCACTAGTTTCATGCATAATGATTGGTTGTTTGCCTTGCTAGGTTTTACGATCTACACAGCTAAATTCATATTCAGGGATTATATTGACGATGTGCTGTATGGTGCGCTTAACGCAGTAGTAGTCTGGTTTTTTGTATTCGGGATTACCGGTCTTTTTATCAGGTACGCCTCAAAGAACTCAGCCAGAATGCGATACATCTCCGATTCCTCCTATTGGGTTTACTTGATTCATTTGCCTTTGACTCTCTTTATTCCCGGCATCATTGTGGATTGGCCAATTACTGTTTCCCTGAAATTCCTTGTCGTAGCAACAAGCACAACATTCATATGTTTTGCTACTTATCACTACATGGTTAGAGGAAGTTTTATTGGAAAATTTCTTAACGGACGGAAGTACTCAATTAAGAATAAATTGAGCTCAGAGAATCAAACCGTTTGAGTACTCATCCATTTTCTAAACTCAGCAGCTCGAGTTCGACTGATGGTTACTTCACTTGGATGACCATTATCTGGTAAGAGGCTTACTTGAATCTTGCCATACTCCAACGCTTTCATTGATTGCACAATTCCGTGAGTCAGAATGGTCTGACGGTTGGCCCTGAAAAAAAGCTGTGGATCTAATTTTGTCATCAAAGCATCTAAAGATTGAGAGTACGGCAATCTCCTCCCCTCTTTCGTAACGATCACGACCAAGCCTGATTGGCCAATGGCACAACGAATATCCCCCGCAGTGATCAAATGTTGGGTTTTGCCAACGGAGAGTTGAATAGTTTTTTGTTCTACTCTGGGAGTATCTTTTTGATTTGAAGCCGTTTTCCATTTTGAAAAAAAGAAAATTCCAGTATCAATTAGTGTGAACAAAAAGACGAGTGAAACCACACTGATATTAATGACCATCAGATCTCCGAAACCATAGAAACCACCATAGAAAAAATAGGTCACTGAAATGACCAGTGCATTTAGCGTCGCTATAATGAACAAAAGCTGAAGGCTTAGTTGAGTCATTAATCGTCTCCTAACTCCAACGGACCAAGGCAATTTGTTGTCAAGAATTCTTATGATCCACCTTGTGCCTTCCAACAAAAAAATCGATGCTATGATCGCATTGAAATACTCTTCAAGGCTGAACGAGACAAGTGAACGCTGATATTTGAAATCCAAAATGATATTGATGAGAAGATTGCTGCTAATCCCCAGAAGCAAAACGCTCACCCATCGCCAATTGAATATTCGTTTTAGCAATGCAATTGTAACATTGCTTTTAACCTTCTTTGATCTTTCATTTAATCGGAAAAGCCTAGAATGTTCGGCGCTAATCATGTTCATTCAATTTAATTAGAAAGACACAGAAAAAGTGAGTTTGTTTCCAAATGGATTAATATCAATCGACATTAAGCTCATTTTACTGTAATTCCCGGATCAACCACCTCGACTTTTTCTTTGCTGAGCATTGAATGAGGAATGTTCTTTCTGATGTACTCTCCTAGCTTATCTACGTAGCGTTCCTTATTGCTCACATTTCTTAGGATGATACTTATTTCTCGTGCTTTATTCGAAATCGGGCTAATGTTTTCTTCTTGTTCTTCACTCAAACTTAAAGTGGTCAACTCAGGCATGATCGTCATACCCCCTTTGGTGTCCACTATTCGCACCAGGGCATCAATGGAATTACTTCGATAGACAAAACGTTTGTTTCTTCTGATTTTCTTTAGGTCACAAAAATTATTGATTTGATCCCTGAAACAATTTCCCTCATTTAACAGCCAAAGCTTGTTGTAGTCGATATTTTCTAGGGAAACATTATCCTCTTTTTCATCTCCAGATTGATAAAAAAAGAAGCGTTCGTAAAACAACAAGTTCGACCGGATTCCTGGAACTTCAACCGGTGTGGAAATTAGACCTGCGTCCATTTCGCCATTCTTCACTGCAGCTATGACTTCATCTGTCGTCATTTCATAGATATCCAATTTAAAATCCGGGAAATCCAGTTGAAGGTCATCGATGAAAAGCGGAACGATAAAGGGAGCCAACGTTGGGATTATACCAAGCTTGAGCGTATCATTAAATCCACTTTTTAATTCGTTGGTAAAACCTCTTAAAACATCAAATCCCGCTACGATTTCCTCAGCTCTTGAAAGAAATACTTCTCCTTCTGATGTGAGTTCGATTGGCGAAGTAGATCGATCAAAAAGAGTAATTCCTAAATCTTCTTCTAACTTTTGGATTTGAAGACTTAAGCCAGGTTGACTAATGTCCAAGTGAGATGAAGCCCTTTTGAAAGATCCGTATTTCTTTAGAGCGATAGCGTATTTGAGTTGTGTAAACGTCATTAGCTTGAGTTATTAACTCAAAATACGTATAATTTTTCTTTATAAGCTAAGAAGTCATTTTTATAACAACTTTCCCCTTGACGTTACCCTCACCAAAATGTCGAAAAGCCGCTGGTGTTTGTTCTAGTGGGTATATGCTATCAATGATTGGCTTTAGAGTTCCTTCGCTGATTTGTTCCGCTAGATAGGCTAGGCCTTTATTCGGTTCGTGTCCAAGAATTCCCATTTTCTTGTTAGTAAATAGCGAAACAAAAGGTGCAACGAATATGGATTGTAAAACCAAACGACCCGATCCTCCGATCATTCGGTACTCCCCTCCTGGTTTTAGTGCTTGCTTAAAATCATTCAATGAATGATGACCGACCACATCAATGATGTAATCATAACGTTCGCCACGTTTGGTAAAATCCTCTTGCATGAAATCAATGACATGATCAGCTCCAAGCGATTGCATCATTTCATATTTAGAAGACAGATCTACACCTGTTATTTCAGCCTCGTATTGCTTAACAAGTTGAAGCGCAAATGAACCTACACCCCCGCCAGCACCATTTATCAAAACTTTATCTCCAGGATTGATCTTCTTGAAATCTCGAGCCGCTTGAAGTGCCATAACACCTGCTTGCGGTAACGAGGCTGCTTCTTCGAATGAAAGACTTGTTGGCTTTGATGTCAAGACTTTTTCTTTCACACTTACATATTCGGCAAATCCACCCCATCCTGATGTGGATGTGTCGCCAAATACATCATCACCAACTTTGAATCGGGTTACATTTTTACCTACAAGCTCTACCACACCAGCAATGTCACATCCAATGATTTTCTTAATTGGCTTGCGCAAGCCGCCCCCAACCAAACGAACATAAAATGGTTCACCTCTTACCAGATCCCAATCCCACGAATTGATTGACGCTGCTTTGACTTTCACCAGAACTTCATCGTCTTTGGGTTCTGGTCTGTCCAATTCTTCAAGGCTCATATTATCAGGTGAGCCATATTCGTAATACGTGATGGCTTTCATCTTTTCTCTCATACTCTTCCTACTTTATTTAAAAGCCTGCTTTGAAAAATTATCCTTGAATTGATTCATTGAAATAGGTTATGTCCATTAACTGATATTGCCACGTTTCCAATTTTCGAACCTCCCTCTACATACTTGTGTGCTTCGATCATTTGCTCCATAGGATACGTCTTGTCAATGATCGGTCGAAGCTTCCCAGACTCTACAAGTTCCTTTAAGTGGACCAAATCTTCTGTTCTGTATTTGGCCAGCGAAAAGATGAATTTCTTCTTGCTTGTGATCGAACTCCAAATTCCTTGCAGTACTCGAATCACCCAAGGGGTCGCTAGAATGTATCGTCCGCCAGATCTTAGTGATTTCATTCCCTGTCCAATCGAACTGTTTCCAACAACGTCGAAAATCACGTCGTACTTTTCTTCTTTCTTTGCAAAATCCTCTCTCGTATAATCAATGGTATGATCCGCTCCAAGCTCACTTAATATTTCCAGCTTTTCAGCACTGTCAACTCCGGTAACTTCTGCACCGCGAAGCTTCGCTAGCTGCACAGCATAGGTTCCGAAACATCCAGCAGCTCCTTTAATCAAAATCTTTTGACCTGGTTTTAGGTCAGCTAACCGAATGTAGTGTAGCGCATTAAGGCCAGCAGTTGGAATACAAGCTGCTTCTTCGTAGGATATGTTAACTGGTTTTAAGGCCATTGTATACTTGGTGTTCAGACAGATATACTCTGCGTATGCGCCAAACTTGAGACCCGTATCAGAAATAATTTGATCTCCTTTCTTGAATCTCTTGACGTTCTTTCCAACTTCTTCAACTTCCCCAGCAACTTCCATTCCTAGAATCGGACGCTTTGGTTTAAATAAACCAAAATAGATTCGAAGGGGAAGCCAAAACAAGACGTGCATTTCAAATCTTCGAATTTCACAATCTCCAGGTGTGACTGTTGCTGCATGCACACGAATCAAAAGCTCATCATCGTCGGGAACAGGTTTCTTTACCTCACCTATTTTGAGGAGCTCGGGAGCTCCATACTCCGTCCACAAAACCGCTTTCATACGATCTTCCATCAATCGGGCAAGACATCACAAGAAATTCCTTGCGATCGTATGACTCGTATGAATTCTATTTCATTGTGATCTTCAAGTGTCACAACCTTTAGTACTCGATCCACATCTTGCATATCCACCGACCATCTCACAATGCCTTTTAGGTTCATGAATATGGATGCCAGTATGCTCATCTCTAGATGAGAATCGATATTCGTTTTAAATACAAAAATTTTCATGGGTGGTTATTTTTTCTTTTTAGGTTCATCATTAAAGGAAAACACTTCTTCAAGTGGAGTATCAAAAACACGGGCCATGCGAAACGCCAATTCCAAAGAGGGTGAATATTTTCCTTTTTCTATGGCTACAATCGTCTGTCTCGTCACTCCTACTTTTTCAGCTAGTTCCTGTTGCGTCATTTCATCATTGTGAAATCTTAGGGTTCGGATATTATTACTAACTCTGTGTTCACCCATCACTAAATCCCCTTTCTATGAAAATACAGCTGAGATAGATTATCAAAAAGATCAGAAAGTAGGCCTGCAACGATCATGAAAATGAACATTGAGTGAAGCGGCATTCCATAAGCAATCGCTCCTAATGCCCCAACAAAACCAAATCCAAAAATCATAAATGCATTTCTTGTAGAGGTCAGCGCAATAATTCGATCCCTTTCATCCTCAAAACAAGGCTGTCGTTCGCGAGTCACCAATTGGTTAGTGACACTAAAAATGATGTGAACAATGATCTTACTTACAATGGCGATTGGAATGATCAGCAACATTGTTTTTCCCCAATATTGCAGTTCTTCCTCATGACTCATTGAACGCGCGCTATATTCCTGATATACAATCCAGTAATAGATCCCGTAGATCAATAAGGTGCTAATGATGTTTACAATACTTTTCTTTTCCTGGTAGTACATTTTTAACTAGTTGTCCTGTTTATTTTACTTATAGTAAAGTATTACGGACACAAAGTTAATAATATTTTACTTTATGTAAAGTATTTTTTACATCATAAAATGATAAGGAAAATCGCATTTTCATTCATCAAAGACTCATTCCTGCCTAAGTGAATCGACTGGATCCATTGTTGATGCTTTGATCGTTTGGTAGCTTATGGCAATTCCCACTACGATAAGTACCGCCATGGTAGCTCCGAAATAGATCCAAGGATTGATTGGAGTTGTATCTGAAAAATTTTGAAGCCAATAATCGGTCGCAAAGTATGCCAACGGCCAGGCTATTGCAGTTGCAATGATTATCAACATGACTATTTCTTTAGATAGCAGTTTTACTAATGTTGATGTAGTTGCGCCAAGTACTTTTCGTATTCCTATTTCTTTTCTCCTGACCGTGGACGTATAGGTGATAAGTCCGATCAATCCCATACTGGCAATAAAAACTGAAAGCATTGAAAACACAAGTAAGGTCTTGCCGGTTGCCGTCTCTGATTTATATAGATTCTCATATTCCTGGTCAAAGAAGAAATATTGCATCGGCTTTCCGTTCGAATGAACAAGCCATTTATCTTCAATGAATTCTATCGTTTCACGAATGTTATGAGCGTTTGTAAGCTTGACATTTAGATAACCAGATGCATCCTTCGGATCAAGCTCAAGTGATACGGGAGCAATTTGTTTGTGCAACGACTCTGTATAGTAGTCTTTTACAATACCAATAATCTTAATGTCTCCATACTTAAAAGCTGAAGTCAACGATTGACCGATTGGCTCATCAAATCCAAATGATCGAGCGGCTGTTTCATTAAGGACTACCGCGTTTGAATCTGAGGGATGGTCCTTAGAAAAAAACCTTCCAGCAATAAGTTCCAGTCCCATAAGTTCAAGATGATCGTAGGTGACTTGATTATTTGAGAAAAGAAAAACCTCGTTGTGACCCGATTTTCTATATGAGCGTATCTTATAGAATTTTCCTGGAAGTGTCTGGCTATTGGCAACAATATCAATGTTTGGATTTTCCAACAGGTCCGCCTTGAATACTTCCATATTGTCTTTTAGCCAATCAGGGCGTTCCAGTACCAATACTTGATCTTTTTCAAATCCTAGATTTCTGGTAAGCATGTATTCAATCTGGTTGTAGACTACAACTGTACTGATAATGATGATGATTGAAGCTGCGAATTGGATGGTCACTAATATGTTTCGTAACCAGCTTGATTTTCCGCCTGCCTTCAAAGTTCCGTTTAGTACGTCAACCGGCTTGAAAGCTGATAGAACAAATGACGGATAACTTCCGGCAATCAATCCTACTACCAGCGCCAGTCCCGTCATAAATAGCCATCCTTCGTATCCCATGGTGAGGTTATAAGCAAGCCCATTTCCGACCAATTCAGTGAACCATGGCATACATGTAAAAATGAGTGTGATGGCCAGGAATGTCGAAAGCGTGGAAACAAGAATTGATTCAAAAATGAATTGATACACCAACGTTCGCTTCGTAGAACCTATCACTTTACGAACACCGACTTCCTTAGCACGCGTAGCTGAGTGTGCAGTAGCTAAATTGACAAAGTTGAATATTGCGATAAATAGTATGATCAGAGCAATCAACCCATAAATGTAAACGTAAGCTACATTGCCAGTGGGTTCCAATTCGTTCGTTACATCCGAGTATAGATGTATATCTGCTACAGGTGTCAGTTTGAATCCAACAGAGCTACCAGCCCCTTCCCATTCCTTAATTGTCAACCCTGTATAGTACTCAATTTCTGGTGCCATGAATTTATAAAACAGCTCCTTCATTTTTGTTTGAAGTGACTCAGGATCTGCATCTTCTCTTAATACTATGTATGCATACAAACTTTTGCTAATCCATTGAGTGGTGCTTTCATAATCGGTAGAACTCAAGGAAGCCAACATATCAAACTGGATGTGTGAATTTGGTGGTACGTCTTCTACTATACCTGTGACTTTATAAATTATTGTATCTTCTTCCACAGTCAACTCCCTGCCTATTGGATTCTCTTCGCCAAAGTATTTTTTGGCATAAGATTGAGTCAAGACCATTGACCTTGGATTTAACAGAGCAGTAGATGAATGACCCTTTATTAGCTTGAAATCAAAAACGTTGAATAACTCAGAATC
Source organism: Cyclobacteriaceae bacterium (assembly GCA_028284125.1). Classification (GTDB taxonomy): domain Bacteria; phylum Bacteroidota; class Bacteroidia; order Cytophagales; family Cyclobacteriaceae; genus Ekhidna. The sequence continues at coordinate 45,418 of JANQSI010000009.1, read as the reverse complement.
AGCAAAAAGGACTCGTTCTTCGTTGATCTTAGTATTTCCCTTTCCGATCAAAAGCTGGCCTTTTCTTAGAATTCTGGTCCCATTAATTACTTCGGGATAACTCTCACGAATTGCCTTGACGATTGGAGCCGAAGTTGTTGCTTGATTATTTCTCTCACCTTGTATTACTGCATCATTGTTAACTCTGTAAATCTGTTTGTAATTCGTGTGAAATTGGTCATAGCTCAACTCATTGAGCACGTACATTCCAATGAAAGCGAAACTTGCAATCCCGATGGCAAGTCCCGAAACATTTATCAAGAAATACCTTTTATGACGTGAGAAATTCCGAACTGTAGTAAAATAGAAATTCATGAACATCGCCACATTTGCATTTCCACTTTCTGGAATTCTCCAAGCATAAGGTTGGAAGCATCTAATCACATTCCAGGTGTAAAAAAGCTTAGCCCTGAATAAACCTTTTTCTTCGACTCGTTCATAAAAGAACTCCTCAAGATCTCCATGAAGTTCTTCGTACTTCTCTGGTCTACAATACCATTTGAAGAAGGCATGTGCTAATCTTGGTATATTAACTTTCTTCTTCATATCATTCTACTTTCAAACCGTCCACCGGATTTGATCTAGTTAATCGTCTTAATTGAGTTCCTACAACGGCTAGTAAGACAAAGACTAAGATCCCACTTGAAAAAATGAAGAAGGAATAATTGAGTGGCATGTAATACACAAAGAAGATATTAAAAATGAGTGCCACCAAGTAATAGCTCGCTGGTGCTGCAATAGCTAATGCCAAGAAAAACACCAGGCTGTATTGTCTCGTAATGTTCGAAAATATATTGACCAATTCCGCACCAAGTACTTTCCTGATACTAAACTCTTTCGAACGACCGGATACATTTAAGGTAACTAACCCGTAAAGTCCAAGCCCGGCAATGGAAACAACAACTAATGCAAGTGCTCGCCAGAACCGATCTCCGTCTCTGATATCCTCAGAGAAATTTCCCCAAACATCTTCCTGGTATCCGCCATCAAAAGGGATTTCAGGAAAAAGTGAAGCCCATTCCGATTGCAGTTTTTCATAAGCCCTATCTTCTGAACCACTATTAACTCTTAAGGTCAAAAATTTATAGTCTGAAGGTTCAGATACTCGGAAAATCGTGGGCTTAATTTTCGAATAAAAATTATAGGAGTGAAAATCCTTAACAACACCAATCACCTCAAAAGAATTATCATCAATTTTGAAGGTAGCTCCAATTGGATCTTCCAGATTTGATGCTAGTGTCTCATTGATCACGACCGTTTCATTGTCTGATTTTCTGTGTGCTTCAAAAAACCTTCCTTCTTTTAGTTGAAGTCCCATTGTTTGGAAGTAGTTATGATCCACGGACATTTGTCTGACTTCATATTGCCTTTCTGGAAAATCCAATAACGCGTTGATGCTACTTCTTCCCAAATGGTGGCTTGATCCCGCTATGGATAGCACATTTGGATCTTGAACTAGAGCAGACTGAAGTTGATCAAATGCCGATCGGTCGGGTACTTTTACAAACAGTGCCTGTTCCTTTTCATACCCCCAACTTCTATTTAACTGGTAATTCGTGTTTTGTGTAAATATGACAGCAACTGAAATGATTACGCAAGCCAGCAATAGTTGGAATCCCAAAAAGATTCGTGTGAGGTAGTTCTTTTTCCCAACTCGAAAGGAGCCTCGAAAAATGTTTGCTACCTGGAATTTTGATATGTAAAACGCTGGATACAATCCAGATATGAGACCTGTGAATAACAGAATCGATGGAAGAAAAATGAGCAACAAACGGTCATTTAGTGTGAAATCCATGTCAAATGACATTGTATTTTCTAGCCAAGGCACGAATACACTCGCACCAAGCGCCAAACCTATGGATAACGCAATGAGCATCATCATTAAATTCTCTGCTAGGAACTGGACAATGACCATGCTCCGATTCGCACCGATAACTTTTCGAAGACCAATCTCCTTCAGTCTTTTTACGGCAGATACAATGGCAATATTGATATAATTAGAGGCTGCCAGAACTAAAACAAAAAAACCAATAATGATGAATGAAAGACTCGAATTATAAAGATCCATGAAGCCATCACCAGCAACATCGCCTCGGATGTTAGCTGAATTTTCAAAAAGTGTGACTAATGGTTCAAATGCAAAAGATGTAATGTGCCAATCGCTTTGCATTTCATTTTGAGCTTGTCTGTACTTCTCCATTCGTTCTTCAACAAATTGGAGATTTGAAGAACTATTGACTTGAATGAAAGTGGCATCAACGAATCGACTCCAGTCATTCAAGTCATATTCAGGGTCAGATGTTCGGAAGTTTTCGAAATTGATAAGGAAATCAAAATCAAAAGATCGTGCACCTGGAAATTCCTTGGCTACTCCTGTCACTGTAAATATTTTAGAGTTATCCGGACCAAAAATCAGTTTGACAGTTTCCCCGATTGAGTACTCTTTTCCAAAATACTTCTCTGACATTTTCTCGCTCAGAACGATTCCATTAAGATCGTCTAAAGGCTTCTTAGACCCCCATTTCAATGGAAAGGTGAACATTTCCAGGAATTCAGGATCTACATAACTGACACTTTCATGAAACACTTTGAGCGCATCATATTTGACCACTACCTTGCGATCTTCTAATCTGGTGACTTTTGTGATACTCTCTAGATCATCCTTCAGAGCGGCTCCAAATGGTGTCGGAGTAGTACCATTTTGTTGCTCCACTCCTTCTCTATCAGCAAAAAATGTGGTCAGATAAACCTCATTTCTATTTTCATGAAATTGATCGATTTTAAATGTGTATTTGATAAATGCATAACCAACCACACAGACTCCGATTGCGGCAGATAAACCGAAAAGGTTTATGAAAGAATTCAGCGGATGCCGCATCATGCTTCGATAAGAAGTCTTGAAATAATTTTTGAACATAATTATTGTTGAGTTTTGACTTTCGGGTATTCTCCAGGCATAAGGCTGAAAACATCGGATCACGTTCCAGATATAAAATAATCTTGCCTTGGTCAATCCAGCTTCTTCTACTTTTTCATAATAGAATTCTTCAAGATCACCATGAAGCTCTTCGTATTTCTCGGTCTTGCAATACCATTTGAAAAAGGCATGCGGAATCTTCGGTATGTTGATTCGTTTGCTCACTTTATCTAATGTCCCATTTGAAAGCAAGGTCTGGAATTTGATTCCTCATTTTAGTCCTTAAATCCATGGATTCATCCAAAGCCGTCTTTCCGTATGGCGTGATCATAAACAAGCGCTTTCTTTTGCCTCCCCGTTTCGACTCAGGATCGCTCAGTTTTGATTTGAGCATCCCTTTCTTCTCAAGACGATAAAGAGATTTATGTACCGCACTTACGTTTACTGGCCTTGCTGATTGCTTGGTGATTTCCTTGGTGATTGCCACGGCATATGCGTCCTCATACAATATGCCGACTGTCAACAAAACAATCTCTTCAAATTCTCCAAGATAGGTCCTACCCATATGATTAAATTTACTTTTGTCTGCAATATACGTTAAACGTTTTGATAAAGTTTACTTTTGTCTGTAAAATTATCTGGCCAAATTTTCTTTCATGTTTTTAAAAAATACCGAAATGACTATTGAAAGACATTAAACCTGACGGGTAAGGGCTTTTACTTTCTCAATTGATTATAATTTTAAGACTTTGTTAAACCTATAAAATGATTAAGAGACCCATGAAACGAATGATTTTAGGAAGTTTAATCCTTATTCTTTTCACGAATTTATCTACCGCACAAGAAGTGACCGACGAACATGTTTGGAAGTATGCGTTAATGACTGAAGTAGTTGATCAGATGAAAGCTGATTTGAGTCGTGCTGTAAACGAGACAATCAAGAAGCAAGAAGGAATGACTGGAGCACGATACAAGGAATTAGCTGGAGGTGCCGATCCTGCCAATGATTTTGAGACAAAATTTATGGCAAACATTGACAAGCTTAAAGAAAGCAGAGTATCTGCCATTAAGAGCGTAAATAGTGACCTGGCTACCAAAATGCTTGGAAGTGCCAGTATTTATAAAGCGGTAAGAGAAGCTGTTAAAGATGGTGACATGAAGGCTAAGTATGAGCAGTACAAAAGCCAGATCGCTTTTGAAGACAGTCTTTAATTAGACGCACAAAAAATGAAAAGAAGGTATCCAAAGCTGGGTACCTTTTTTAGTTCCTACATTCTAAGCCTACAAAGCTCATAGCAAGCCAGGCATAGTTCTCTGTACTTTTCTTGGCAATGTTGTTTCGTGAAGAGGCTGCTCTTCTCGCAGATCGACAGCCATGGATTCTGTGGTGTGACAGCATTCCGGTTTCATGACCCATTTCATGGATAAGTGTTTTTTCCTGTAAATGAGTTCGATAAATGAAAAAGTCCTCACATAAGATGATCTGTACTTTTCCATAGGGAACAGCCCATGCACTTATCCAACCTCGACACCTGCCTTTGTTTTCCTTGGTTACGTTCAAGGTTATTTCTTTCTCAAACTTCTTTGCGAACTTTCTGATTCTTCGATTTACTAATCTAATCTTGTCAGGTTTTCCAAGCCACTCCGTGAAAAACTCTTCTTCTACCCATCGCTCCTTTCTTGCTTGCATTTTGCTTTCATCATTCTTTGGTTCAGCATTCCAAATGCCATTCATTGCTCCTTTCATTTGATTGACGGCTGACCGAGCTATTGAGGCTGCTTCAACAAGCCTAACTGAATCTTTTCGTGAATAATCACCCTTGATGATCAGGTTGCATGGCTGGCAATAAGAGACTCCAGCCTTAAGAGCAATCATGATTATCATCAAATTCCTGATCATGAGCTCGAAATTATTATAAAATGAAGACTGTAGAAATAAAAAATGGCTGTCTCAAAAGTCCTTATGAACGTCATAGCGAAGAAGTGAAGCTATCTTGTTAAGTGGTTAAAACACTTTTTCATATTGAAGATCGCTTCGATACCTCGCGATGACGACTTTTGAGGCAGCCTATTCTCTTATTCGAGATTACTTCATTTAATCGATATGGCCATACTTTCTTGAGTACCGCTCATAAAGTTCTTGCTGTTTGTTGTACAGTGTCACTTGTTTCCCACTGATAAAAGCATGCGAAATAATGTTGGTTCTCATATCCAATGCATCTCCTTCGCTCACAAAAAGTGTTGCGTCCTTCCCTACTTCCAGCGTTCCAACACGATCATCAATACCGAGCAATTTGGCTGTGTTTGAAGTGATCATTTTTAATGCCTCTTCTTTATCTAAACCATAAGCCACGGCCGTTCCTGCAAAGAATGGTAAATTCCGAGCATGCCCGAGCATCCCACTATGTGAAAGGCCAACAGTCAAACCTGCATCAAATAATTGCTTTGGCAATTTGTATGGTCCATAAACATCTGAATGCTGTCTCTCTGGTAAACGATGCGTTGGTGGAATAATAACTCCAATGTTATTGTCCTTCAAAAAGGAAGCAACCATTAAAGCACTGCCACTAGCGACTACAACAATTTTCTGAACGTTATTGTCTTGAGCAAGCTTCACAGATTCAACAATCTCCTTCGCTCCTCCTGCGTGAAGGAACAATGTTTTGGAGCCATCGAATAACCCTTGCATAGCTTCTAACTTAAGGTTCGTTGTTTTGCTAGGTGCTTCTGCGTAAGATTGAGCGTCTTTGAAGTAGGATTCCAATTCCACGACTTGCTTATCATAGTTTTTGTTTGGTTCAGTTTTCACTGAGAAAGTTGCAAAATCAAACCTTCTGTTCATCTTGCTTGGCCAATTGACATGCATTCCCATATCAACGGTATGTGCAGCATCTTCCCAATTCCAACCTTCCATTTCCATGACTGAGGATGTTCCTGAAATCCGCCCGCTTGTTGGAGTGGACTCTGCAAGTAAAACACCATTGTATCTAAAGGTCGCGATGTATTCAGAATCCGTGTTGTAGGAAATCAATGATCTCACACTCGGATTAAAGTCACCTTCTTCGGAGTTATCGCTCATCGCTCTTATCGAGCTCACTTCTTGTAGACCTACTTGTGAGTTAGGCAAAATAAAACCTGGATAAACGTGTTTTCCATCTATTCGAATAACTGTAAATCCATCCGTATTTACATTTCCTGAAGCATCAGCTACTTGAGTGATTTTGCCACTATCAAATCCAATGGCTGAATTTTGAATTACCTGGCCATTGCCCAAGTGAGCAACTCCACCAATTAACATGATTGGACCTTGCTGTTCTCCAACCGGAACTGGAACCTGTCCGAAAACAGATCCCGAAATGAATGCAATAAGTAGTGTATATATAAACTTTTTCATGATTTCTATCTGTTTTCAGTATCAAATGCTTCATGTCCGTGGACCATATCACAATGGAATTCTAATTCAATCCATGAACCACCTTTCTGGGTTCTTCCGCCACTTTTCTTAACTCCACGCATCTTTTGAATCAGCCTTGCTCGTTCCGCTTGAACCGCTGCTCGCGCCTCCTGATCTTGTTCTGCATCAAAATAGATGGTGCCATCAATGATGGTTTTTTCAACTTTAGCATAAACCGACAAAGGATCGTCTGTCCAGAGCACGAGATCCGCATCTTTACCAACTTTGATACTTCCCATTTGATCTTCTAGATGAAGCATTTTCGCTGGATTCAACGTGACCATTTTCCAAATGTCTTCTCTGGCCATGCCACCATATTTTACTGACTTTGCTGCCTCTTGATTGAGTCTCCTTCCGCTATTTGCGTCATCAGAGTTTATGGCTGTTAATACTCCTTCATTGTGCATGATTGCCGCATTGTATGGTATTGCATAACGAACTTCCCATTTGTAGTTCCACCAATCCGAAAAGGTTGATGCCCCTACTCCATGTTCTCTCATTTTATCAGCTACTTTATAACCTTCCAAAATGTGAGTGAATGTGTTTACTGTGAAATCAAATTGATCTGCCACTTTCATCAGCATGTTAATCTCCGACTGAACGTATGAGTGACAAGTAATGAATCGTTCACCATTTACGATTTCTAACATCGCCTCATGCACAAGATCTCTTCTTGGTTTCTTAGCGCTAGGCTTAGACTTTCTAGGCAGGTTGTTATAGGCATTCCATTCTTTCTCATATTCTACCGCATTGGTAAATCCATCTACATAGACCTGCTCCACTCCCATTCTTGTTTGTGGAAATCGTATCGAGCTTGGTGCCCTGGACCGTTTTACGTTTTCTCCTAATGCAAACTTGATGTGTTCTGCTGCTCCCTTTATTTTCAAATCTTCCGGAGCTGCTCCCCATCGTAGTTTGATCAAAGCTGATTGCCCACCAACTGGATTGGCTGATCCGTGTAGTACTTGAGCAGCAGTTACACCACCAGCAAGTGAACGATAAATGTTCATATCTTCGGAATTCACCTGATCACCAATTCTCACCATAGAAGAGTTGGTTGCCCGATCATTTCCACCTCCTGCGATATGGGTATGTTCGTCAATGATTCCATTGGTTAAATGCTTTCCTGTTCCATCGATTACTCTAGCTGCAGGGTCACTCAAACCTTTTCCTACGCCAGCAATTTTTCCATCCTTAACCAAAACGTCTGTTTCTTCAACAATTCCTTCTGCTTCGTTGGTCCAAACCGTCCCATTTCTTATGAGCAAAGTTTCTTGACTTGGAAGCTCTTTATTTCCATAGGCCATGAAAGGGAAGACTACATCTCCGATTTCCTCATCTGAATCGTCACCTTTTTTCTTTCTTTCTTCTTTTGCCTCAGGATCACCGGTTTGTGTTGCTGTCCATTCAATCCAACTTCCGTCAACCAATTGACCCGTACCCTTCCATCCATCATCGTTAGTCCATCCGGAAAGTCGAATGTTCTCTTTGCTTTTGACTTCTTCAGGGAAACTCATCGTTACAAGATCTTTTGAGAATTTCCCCTTGATATCAATTGAGGTTGAGTCATTCACAATGATTTTAGCTTTTTGACTTCCAGGCTTACCACTAACTTCCATTTTGTAGGTAGTTCCATTCACGGTAAGGTCATAGCTTCCAGCATTATCTGCAGCCTCAAGTGGTTTGTATCGGTTAGGATTTCCTTGAACCCAATTTTCATGAATGGCTGTTTTATCTTCAAACAGATCACCAGAAGTGATAATGAAGTTTGCAATCATTCCTGGCTTCAAACTTCCAACCTGTCCATTCATTCTAACCAATCTAGCTGGTGTTTCGGTAAGTGCTCTCAATGCAGCGGTTTTTGATAAACCATTGTTTACTGCTTTTCGGACATTCCCCAGGAATTCATTTTTCTTGACTAAGCCTGCACTGGTTATTGCAAAAGTTACGCCCGCGCTTTCTAGTCTTCCAAGGTTATAGGAAGCTAACTCCCAATGCTTCATGTCCTCCAACGTCACATTCTCTGCATCTAGTGGATCTTCCACATCGAAAGCATCGGGATAATTAACAGGAACGATCAAAGCAGCGCCTGATCGCTTGATTTCATCAATTCGCTGGTAGGAATTACCACTACTTTTAATGATGTATTGAACTCCAAATTCATCTCCGATTTTGTCAGCTCTGAGCACGTCAATCCATCCTCCAGCATCAAAAATCTGAGGTAATCCTTGAGATGCGATCCAACCTTCAAGTGATTGATCTTTGAAAGGTCTAGGATTGAATTGCTGATACCAGCTGGCATCTAAATAGGTTTGTCTAAGAAGGGATATGAATCCCATTTTGGAAGCTGGATACAATTGCCTTGAGGTTCCTTTGTCAAAAGAATAGCTTGCCGAAGCTCTTTCAGCAATTACATCGATATTGTCGTTGTTTCCAAGTGTAACAAAGGCACCTGTACCTCGTGCCAATCCATCTGGTCTTGAAGTTAGCACTGCTCCAAAACCAATCTTCCGCATCATGTCGGCTGATTTGCTATTTCCAGTAAATTCTTCTCCAGCGTTGTAATGAGACTTTAAAGCTTCATTTGGACTGTAAGCACCTTTTGTTTTGGTAAACATTTGTTCCGCTCCACCGAAACCGCCTCTCGGACGTTTCACTTCGGGCAAACCATAGTTTGTGGCTAGATCAATAAACGATGGGTAAATGTATTTTCCCTCTAGGTCAATTACATTGTATCCGACTGGTGGAGCCAAGCCAACACCTGTTTGGATCACTTTTCCATCTTTTATCAGTAGTGTAGCATTTTCCAGTTTAGTACTGGCATCTACCATGATCGTAGCATTCGTAAATGCATATGCCCGATCTCGCTCATCTTTTACGTCATTAGGAGTAACGGTGACTTGAGACCAGCCACCAAATCCAAGCAGCAGTAGAAATACTGCCTGGAATAGTCTTATTCTATTCATTATTAATTAGTAAAGTTGATTTCACCAATGAATTTAGAAAGAAAAGGACTAAGACGTGTTATGTACCGGTACTATTTATGTCAGCTCTATTCGTACCTCAAGCTTTCAACGGGATTTTTTTGAGCCACTTTTAATGTTTGCCAGCTAACTGCTAGAATAGCCATCGTCAATGCAACAATACCTGCTGAGACAAAAATCCACCAAGCAATTGGCACTCTGTACGCGAAATTCTCCAGCCATCTGCTCATTAATATCCATGCGATTGGACATGCAATTACGAAAGATATCAGAATTGATTTGAGAAATGAGCCACTTAGTAAAGTGAAAACGTTCTTGACCGAGGCTCCATTGATTTTCCGAATACCAATTTCCTTAGCCCTTCTCTTTGTCTCGTGCAGGGCGAAAGTGAAAAGTCCGATGGATGAAAGAAGTAATGCAATGATCGTGAAGGATAGATAAACCTTGCCAATCCTGCGCTCCTTGGAATATTGTGCTTCAACCTCTTCTTCTAAAAGTTTGTATGTAAAAACTCCATTTGGATTTGCTTCTAAATACAATTCTTCCAAGAAGTTAATACCTTCAGATAACTGTCCATCTTTCACTTTTACAAGGAAGTTGTCGTCAATATTCGGTCGATAAATCATAACCAGAGGATTGATCTTATTGGATAAATGTTCATAATGAAAGTCTTCAACTACACCTATGATATCAAATGAGTATTCCCTCCTTCCACTGGTATTACTCGCAATCTTTGTTGTTGTGAAATCGTCAATTTCCCAGTATTTCATTGCAGCTTCATTAATGACCACCTTTTGTTGTCCATGCTGATCTAGCGAATCTGAAAAGAACCTTCCTTCCATCACGCTCAGTCCCAGAAGGTTAACATAAGCTGGATCAACAACTATTCGATTTTGGCTGGTATACTCAAACCCCTTTCCAATTCTCTTCCAAGAGGTCAGCTCAGCAATCGAGTGAATGGGCATATCACCTTGAGAAACTCCTTCAACCTGAGGGTTTTCATTGATCCTGTCTTTGACATATGCATGCATGGCATTTACTCTTTTCCTTTCTTCGTCTGATCGGTTTCCACTCAGGATTTCGAAGAAGTCCACAGAAACAATGTTCTCATCATTGAACCCAGTTTGTGTTGTGGTCATGTGATAAAACTGATTGTAAACAACCATTGTTACGATTACAAGGATTGACACAATGCCAAATTGAAATGAGGTTAGCGTTCTTTGAACTTTAGCTGCTTTGTGATAGGAAGATGAATCTCTTATCGCAACTTCTGTTTTTACCTTGGAGAATTGATAGTATCCAACAAAAATCGAGATTACCACAGCCATTCCCGTAGCTCCCAATATTTGAACAAAATCTGAAAACAATGCCGGTTCAACATCAACTTCCATTGCATTTACATAGTATGGAAACAGCATATTGAACAACACAAAAACCAGTGTAGAACAAACAATCAAGTAAAACAATCTGCTGACTACTATCTCGTAAACAAAACTCCTTTCTGAGGCGCCTATTAACTTCTTGATTCCAATTTTCTCAATATTGGAAAGCTGCATCGAAGCTTGAAGGTTTATGAATCCAAATACCGTAATCAATAAGATCATTCCGGCAATGAATACCATGATGTATACTGATTGTATATCGCCTCTTTTGGAAAAAATGTTGGCTTCAAATGGATAATTGAAATAAACTTCCCTAAGTGGGATTGTTGAGAGTAAGCTTTCAGGAAATCGTTCATTTTGACCAAGGGTTTCAATCTTGTTATTGAAGGCAGTTAAGTCAAAAAATTGATTAGTAAGAATGAATTCTTGAGGAATTCTTCTCCAGAAGTTTTGAGAATGACGGGGAACTAAAAAATCAAAATCAATGGAACTGTTAGATGGGACATTCACCACTGCAGCAATTTGATAAGATCCTCTATTGTCACATTTTATTTCAACGATTTGACCAATTGGATTAGAAGTTCCAAATGTTTTTCTGGCAAATTCTTCTGATAAAACAATGTTCTTGGGATTTTCCAAAATGTTATCAATAGACCCACTTAAAGGTGGAAAATCGAAGAATCCAAAGAACGTGCTATCTACCACAAATCCTTTTCCATCAAAAATCCGATCAGTGGTTTTGAACTTGATCTCACCCTCATTGTAAACATGAACCTTAAGCATTTTCTCAACCTCAGAAAACTGATCAAAATTCACATTGAAAAGCAACTCTAAACTTAATGGAGTCAAATCCGCTTGAGGATTGGTCCTGACTGTGTTGAGGTGAATCTGATTGATTTTTTGGTGAAAAGAATCCATCGAGAGTTCATTCTTGATCCAGACATGAATAAGGTGGAAACACAGCACTCCAAATACAAGATTTAGGAGGCTCATCGATGTGATCAGTTTTTGTTTGAAAAATGTTCTTTTCGTAGTTTTTAGTGCAAGCTTTAGCATTCCGAGTTGATTGAGTTTTTGAGTTCCTGAAATTTCTTTTAGGAGAATAGGTCGGAGAAAATGAAGTACGTGAAACCAGAAGAATACAGTCCTCTTCCATTTAGCATATTCTTGTAGCTCTGCATAATACTCATAAAGGTCCCCTTGAATCTCTTCGAGAAGTTCGTCTTTACAGAACCAACGTAACAGCCGATCAGCAAATCTTGGTGGTTTCGGATTTTGATGATTCATCACTATACTTTTTCGATTGCTAGCTCTGGAATTTGCTGCCAGAGATTGACTTTTACGTCTTTGCTTTTCTGAAGTGCTTTCTTTCCGGAAGCAGTGATTGTAAAAATTCTCTTGCGCCTCCCTCCTCTTAACTCCGTCGCTCCACTAAGACTGGATTCTATAAACCCTTTTCTTTCCAGGCGATTCACCGTTCCATGTACAGCCCCAATCGTTACTACTCGACTGGCATGTTCTTTCAATGCTTTTCTTATTGAAAGCCCATAAGCTTCTTCTTTTAGCATCACAATTAAGAGCAGAATAAGCTCTTCTAATTCGCCAATATGATCCTTTCCCATCCTATTTATTATATTTAGTATAACAAATATACGAAAGGAATTTCAATTTGTTATATAAAATATAAGTAATAAACAAATAATCAGATACTCGTTTATTGAATTTTTGTTAAGAGGATCTCAATTTTGCTAAAAACTCCACTTAGCCCTTAGAAAAACCAACTTAGCCAGAGCTTCATAGCCATCAGGCAACCTTTCGAAATAGAGTTGGGAGATTAGGTTAATATCAAAGTTAGGTTTCATAGAAAATGAGACTCCTGGGTTAATGAACAGAGGATCTCTTTTGTTTGGGTAATAGATGGTCGATGCGCTTACATTGACCAGTGGATGGACGCTGTAGCTAACTTGTAGGAAAGAAGCATAGCGAAAAGGTGATAAGCTCTTTGCGGTCAGGCGTTCCTGGCTAAATAAGTTTACGCCCTCTTGAAGTCCGGGATTAACAGCTGATCCGCTACTATATAAAAATGACCCAGCCAAATACAGGGAATTTTGAAAAGAATAATCTGCCATTAGGGTAGCCAGTAAGCTCTCTGAACCGGTAGCATACGGCATGAAATAAGTGATTTCACCCTTGAAACCAGCCGTTTTGATATTCCCAGCCCAACCCAATCCAACCGTAATGTCTTCCTGGGCTTTTCCGGCTAGCACCTGAACGTCGTATCCCCACTTGTTCCATTTCCATAATCCGGCAATAACCATTTCATCAAATTCATCCGCAGCATTAACAGCAAACTCCATACTAGATGCCACACCGGTATAGCGTTTAATCCTAAGCGCATCACTCCCCGGACGTTCTTCATAGTCGAAATCAAAAAAGCTATATGCGTTGAATAGATCATTGGGATTCCAAACCAAATTGATACCCCAATTGATGCGTTGACGGCCTAACCGTACTTCCCATTTTGAGTCATACCATTCCACAAAGGCCCTGTCGATCATGGAATGAAAGAGAAGACTATTTTTTTCGGTCATTACTGAGAGGTCCAGGTAATCATCGTTTGTATCAATGAAATTTCCATATCCTGGAACATCCTTTACAGTTTCTCCCCAAAAAAATCGATTCCGAACCTCAAAATGAACGTTGACATGGTTGTTTGGAAACCACTTGAAATTGAGTCGATTGTGGATCAAATTGTCAAAATTGATAGAGTCGTCGGCGATATTCATGGAAACCAGATCTTTCACATAACCTCTCACCCACCAGTTTTTTTCTTCTTCCTGAGCCCTGACGAAATAGCCCAAAAACAAGAAGATTATAACAACTATATAGTGCTGAATTCTCCTCATTGCTTAAGCAACGAGAACCTCTTTGACAATATCAGATTCGAGCGAACCATCAACAAGCGTAATCACTCTTTTTGCTCGCTCGATAACTCGCTGGTCGTGGGTTGAAAAAATAAAAGTGATCCCCTCATCCTCATTAAGCTTTGCCATCATGTCCAACAAGTTGAATGCTGTTTTTGAATCGAGGTTTGCAGTAGGTTCATCGGCGAGAACAAACTGTGGTTTTGATGCAAGAGCGCGCGCAACTGCAACTCGCTGCTGCTGTCCACCAGAAAGTTTACTTGGCTTTTTGTTTGCCTGTTCAGATAAACCAACTTCCTTGAGCAATTGATCAACGCGGGCATTTCTTACCTCAACAGGAATTTTCTGAAGCAGCATGACAAACTCCACATTCTCTCTGGCTGTAAGCACTGGTATTAAATTATATGCCTGAAAAACAAATCCGATATTTCTCAGTCTGAAATCAATCAGCTGGTTTTTGGTCAATTGAGCGATATCCTGATTGTGTATGATTACAGAACCAGAGGTAGGAGAATCAAGTCCACCTAACAAATTAAGTAGTGTTGTCTTTCCGGACCCGGATGGTCCCACCAACGCAATAAATTCACCCTTTTTTACTTCAAGGTCCACCTGGTTCACAGCTTTAACAGGAACGATTCCCTCGTATGTTTTTGATAACTTCTCAGTTAGAATTACAGAATCTTCGTTGGTATGGTTTTGTGGATAACTCATGATAATTGGATCAAATTTTTCTAATGGCGGTAACTGGGTTTAATCTCAATGCAGTGATGGCTGGATATATTGATGATAGGATCGCGGTGATAAAAACCAATTGCACGATCTTGATATAATAGTCAACACCAAGGGTTGGATAGATTAAAGGCTTGAATCCATATTGGGCATAACCTTCTGCATAAATAGCAGATAAGTCCAGGCCATACGTCCCCAGGTATTCTATTGTTGTAAATGCAAGTAACAGACCTGCTGGTGTGGCAATCATCACCATGAAGATGGTTTCAAGAGAGATCATTGCAAAAAGCCGAGTGCGATTCATCCCTATCGCCATCAACATTCCGATTTCTCTCACTCGTTCGAGCACCGCCATCAACATTGTATTCACTATTCCAAAAGAAAGTGCTACCAGGATTATGATCAGAAAAATCATCATGGACTGATCCATGGTTTCAATCATCAGATTGAGTTCAGGTGACAATTCTTTCCAGGTTTCGACCTTGAGCCCTGGATTTGCGCTTGACAATTGTGTACTATATGCATCCACTTCTTTTGAATCATTCATCAATAGAGCAATCTCATGATGATTTGCTCCATTCCCCAGCAGTCGTAGAAGGTCTTTGTCGTTCAGGTAAATGTTCAGTTCTTCAAGTGATGAGTTGTAGCTTTCATAAATTCCTATTACACGAAATGCACCTGCAATAATGTTCTTATCTACATCCTGAAACGTAAGGACAACTTTGGATCGAATCTTTACTTTAAGCTTATCAGCAAGGCGCTTCCCGATAACTATTTTGTTTTTATCCGTATCATCCAGGAATTCTCCGGATGAAATGAATTGACTGATGTTGGTAAGCTTGTCTTCCTGAGCAGGATTTACACCTATTAATTTTCCACCGGCAGAAGTCGAGGCTGAATTGATCATTCCATAAGCCAGAACTCTTGCTGAATAACAATCTACTTTTTCATCCTCGTCTAATAAATCCAACAATTGTTGACTCTGAGGAATGACAAACACTGGATCATTATCTGCATCATAATCCGGATGGTGAATTTGGATGTGGCTGATTTCGTTTTCAATTGCATCAGAAAGGCGTTGCTCCATCATCCCAAAAACATAAGACATGATGAACGTTCCCGCCCAGATGCCGAGCATGACCGAGGTGATCACGACCAAACTCCTGATCTTATTTCTCCAAATATTTTTCCAGGCTAATTGTGCTAACATCGTTGTAGTATTAATCTCTCATTGCATTTACAGGATCTAACCGCCCAATTTTTATCACAGGATATATGGAAAGCACAAGTGCTATTAGTAACACGATAAATGTTTGAGAATAAAAAATGGGTGGCTCAATTGAAAAGTAAAAGACGGGTTCAAATCCGTATTGCTCATAGGCTTCTTTGAGGTCCCCGGAAACTTTGATCGGGTACTTGTTGAAATAGCCAATAATAGGAACACTGAGAACCGTACCAACAAAAGCACCCAGAAGCGAGACCAGGACATTTTCAAATACGACAACAGAAGACAGTTTGATTTTCTTCATCCCAATTGCCACAAGTACCCCAAACTCATACTTACGTTCCATGGTCATCATCAGTATCGTTCCAAAAATTCCGAAGGAAATCAGCATGTACAAAACCAAAAGAAAGATTACATTTTCGGCCCGCTCTCCTTCAATGATTTGATCCAGCTCTGGCAACAATGTTTTCCAATTCATTACTTCAAAATCGCTTTGAATTGAAGAACTAAGATTAAATGTGATTTCCTCTGCATCGGAAATTTTGTCAATTTCAAGTACCAGTGCTGAAAGTCGTCCATCCGCACCGAAAAGCTGCTGTGCTTGCTCCAGTGGCAGGTAAACCAGACTTTTGTTCAACTGCGGTGAAGCAAAATCAAGAATTCCTTTTATTGGATATTTGCCCGCTGCACTTACCCCATGATAACCCTGACCTATGATTACAAGGGTGTCACCAATCGTCAATTTGAGGTACTCTGCAAGTCCTGAGGTGATCATCGCCGCTTGATCTTGTGCGCTCAAATAAGACCCAGCCACTACTTTTTGGTCGATTTTGGTAACCACTCTTTCCTTTTCAGGATCGATTCCCACAATTAGACTTCCGCGGGAATTTTGCTCAGATGCAGTTAACCCAAATGATTCCAATCTCGGAATCATATCTGTCACTTTGCCATTTAATTCAATAGAGTTAATCAACTCATCGTTTACTTCAAACGTGTTTTCAATGGTCTGATCATCCCAGTAGCCAAGGCGATGAACCTGTATAGCGCCCGTATAGAAACTTACAACATTTTCCTGCATCCTTACAAGAATGCCTTCCTTAAGAGAATTCAGAAAAATGGCTAACAGCACAGCAAAAACCACTGAAGCAGACGTAATGATGGTGCGCTTCCTGTTTCTCCAAAGATTTCTCCATGCTAACTTGATAATCATCTATCGTACTCTTTTCATGTTCTGAAGAGAAAAGAAATCAGTTCCCACTTTCGCATCATAATTCACCTCATGGTATGTGATCACTGTTTTGTTTCCTTCTTTATCTATGGGAAGGTATTCCATGACCGATGCGAGCATCCGACCTCCCAATAGTTTAATCTCTTTGAAAAGAACCTCATTGATCAAATATCCATCTTCGTCGTACATCTCAGTCCTCAGCTCAATGAACTCCTTTTTATCAACCCAGGTATTGATTTGACCCCATACGACCGCCGCATCGGGCTTGGGAATTAATTGAATCTTCCAACAGGATCGGCCTGAAATAACAGAATCTCCTTCAATAGAATGCTCATAATCTTCAACAATAGAAGATTCTTTAATCAGATCATCATTTGTGAAATCTGAACCCATCCAGGATTGCATCATCATGGACGGAGGAAGTTTTACATTTCTTTCTATGGAAGGGAGCCAATTCCATATTTCTTTATCTCTTTTCAGAAATACGGTTCCCTTATCACGTGCTGGGGATGTGACCAAGATGAGAGAATAATCTGTCCCGTTTGACCAGGTTTTAATATCCATGTCCCGTCTCCAGGTGGGCCTAATTATACTGATCGTCATGGCTGCCGTGGCAGATTCACCTCTTCTTTTCTCATCCATCTTTCGAATGATCTCCTTCGCATTTTGACCAAAAGAGCAACTTGCGATGAAGGTTGAAATGAGGAAGAGAACCACTGATATTTTTTTCATCTACTCTGGATTACTTAATGAAAAGCAATTGTATTTATCAGTAGTCGAGAAATCTATGAGCAAGTTCAATTCGAACAGTGATTATGGTCATCCGAATAGATCTTTCTAATAATCACATAACATTAAGATAATATTAATAATATTTGATTAACTTTAAATTAATATTAGGTTGATGAATGGTTTTACTACCCATATTAAAAATTTGAATCGCGGTGTGATGAAAGGTATTACTAAAGAAGTAAGGAGAAACCCACTAATTATTCTACAAAGCCTTCATTTGTTACTCGTCCTGTCCATTCTTATTGCTTATCTGATAAGCTTGATTTAGCAACATCTAATGTTTAGGATTTCATGCTGTAGCAGCAGTACCTTTAGGTAAGTCAATTAGAAACTCAGTCCCCTCTCCTTTTTTGGTTTTGTAGGAAACTTTTCCGTTCATCATTTCGGTGTAGGTCTTTACAATAGATAGGCCAAGTCCTACTGAAGTCTCACCACCTGTTGGCTTAGCACTGAGATGTTGATATTTCTTAAAAAGCTTCTTTTCGTCCTCTTTTGAAAACCCTGGACCTTGATCTAGAACGCAGATTCTACCATAGCTTCCCTCGTCCCAGGCCGCCATTTTAACGACTTTTCCTTTTTCACTGAATTTTATGGCATTGGACAATAAATTCTCAACAATCTGCGTGGTGTAAAACTGATCCGCACTGACAATAACTGGGCCTCCCGAAGCAATCTTGATCTCTATGTCTTTCTTTTTTGCTTCTTCCAAATGATCATCTTTGATTGATGAGATCAAATTGTGCATATCAAAAGCTTCCTGCTTCATATTTCGCTTTCCGGATTCAATAGCATCTACATCAAGAATCTTCGTAATCATGGCGTCCATCTTTTCTGAAGATTGTGTAATGTGTTTTGTGATTTTATGTTCCTCGTCAGTAAGTGTTTTGTTATTTCCCAGAACTGAAGACATTCCCCGAATGGTGGCTAATGGTGATCTCAAGTCATGAGCAAGAATTTTAATTAGATCGTTCTTTTCATCATTTAGTGCCTGTAACTGTTCGTTTCGCTTTTCAATAGTGCTTTGCTGGTCCAACAACACTCTATTTGCCCTTGATTTGATGACGTTGCTTACATATACCAACATAAGAATCAAAACCGCCACTACCGTCACTAATATGAGTATGTTGTTAGTCCTTCTTCTTTCTTGATCTCGAAGTGTAGCCGCTAACAATTCCTCATATTGAAGCTCTTTTTCACGATTGGATATCACTATCTCTTCAAATGGACCGATCTCAGCAGATTTAGAAATTCGGTCAATAATTCCGGAAACATCCTCCCCCAAATACTTTATGATAATCTCATTTTTATCGAGTTGGAATTGGGAACTATTGAAGTAGTCATTAACAGGTTCTTCCCAATCACTGTCTTTTGGAAATATCATTCCCAATCCCTTGAGTTTTATCGGGTGAAAAAACTGCCTGCGAATGTTAGAATTATCATCAATCGCGACCAAAAAATTTGGCAAATCGATGTACCCGAATGAGTTCTCAGTATTGGCAATGTATTCTATAATCTGTCCACTGTTTTGAACCTGAAGCATATTAAACTTCAGGTCTTGTCGGGACTCAAGGTCAGAGATTGCCTCATAAAGAGTTGTATTTGGAATGGAAACCGCCGTTAGACCTTGAAAAACTCTTTTGAACTCTTCAGGAGTTCGAGCGATGGGAACTCTTGAATTTGATACCAATACTGCGACATCCGCAAGGTAAGGAGGTGTGAAATTTAAATAGGTTTGTCGTTCAGGAGTTATAGAAATAGAAGAAGCACCAAAAACCCCACCGGAGCCTGTCCTAACCAAATCCATAACTTCTTGAAAACTGTCTGTTTTAATCCACTCAATTTCAAGTGCAACATCATATCGTTCATTAATGAATTCCACGAAAGCAAAGGCCAGATCATGCTCAATTCCATCTATGATATCCTTTGAGTCAGAAATAGTCACATTGTTTGGATACCAATAAAAAACAACCTTACCTCTCTTATTGGTAATTACATCTTTCCAATTGTCGCCAGCATGAAGATAGGATACGATCAAAAATAGCAGTGGAAAAAGAAAGAATCTCCTCATTCAAAGTAGCGGTTGATCCTGTAATTTGTGGAAACAACAGTTACATTCAAAATGTCTAATCGAAATTTACCACTCATTATAATTATGTATAGATTTAATTAATGCACATCGAATCTTTCACTGCCATCGATTTCGAAACCGCTCAGAGCAATCCAAATAGTATTTGCCAGGTTGGATTGGTCCGAGTTGAGAATGGAGAAATTGTAAAAATGGTTGACCGTTTAGTGCAACCGCCCAATAATTACTACTTCGACAAAAACATTGAAGTGCACGGTATAAAACCTGAAGATACGGAAAATTCGCCGACATTTGATGTGGTGTGGCATGAAGAAATGAAGATGCATATCGTTGATGAAGTGGTGGTTGCTCACAATGTTCAGTTTGATGTAGGTTGTCTTCGGCACACATTGGCATACTATGATGAGATTCAACCACGCTTTGAGGAAAGGTGCACCCGAATGATTTTTCGTAGAGGATTAAAATACCTAAGCAAAAAGTACAGGATTCCACTTAACCATCATGATGCCTTAAGTGATGCACATGCATGCGCACAGCTTTATTTGAAACATCTGGCTCATCAAAATTTGCCTAGGACTGGATCGCTCTTTCCTGATCATTGAGCTAAATAATAGATTCACCGTTGAGGTTAGTAGTTAAAATCTCAGACATATAATCAAGGAATGGTCTCATATTAGTGAAGGCTTTCGAAACGGTGATATGAAACATAGGATCAAGAACTTCCTCTCTGGTAAAATCATCACGAACCATGAATTGCTTGTATCTGATCAGATCAATGTTTGGATGCTCTTTGTCAAATCCCTTTGGTGCCGTTTTCACTTGATCACCTAGGAGTTCACCAAAAAACGATTTGAACTTCTTGGACCGAATAATTTCCCTGAGCGGTTCCGATTCCTGTTCCAGTTGCTTTCGAATATGAAGTAAATCCTGTGAATTTGGTCCGAAAAAACCGCCCATAATAAATGAGCCTTTCGGATCGACCTGGTAATAGTAGCCTCCCCTTCGCTCGGTAGTTGCTCTTTTCATGAATCCACCCCAATTGGTTTTATAGGGAGTCTTATCTTTCCCAAAACGAACATCCCGATAAATTCGAAACAAACTCTTCTTACCAGAAACAGGTTGAAGCACATCATGTTTGTTCATCTCTCCCATCAGTTTTTCAGCAAACTCAATCATCTCCTCATGGGATGCCGTATACTGATCCTTGTTTGACTGAAACCACTCCCGGTTATTGTTTTTATCCAAGGCAGTTAAAAATTCGAACGTTTTCTTCATTTCAGGAAAGATACAAACATTACTGCCTCTGTGAATAGATTAAGAAAAAACCAGACACAAAAAAAGGTGTCCTAAAGACACCTTTCTCATTTTTCAAACTTCACTAAACTCAAGGCTATTCCACGCCCTTAAAAACTACAGCGTTAGCGGGTTTCTTCAACATAGACTCATCAAAGTCTTTCGTAAAATCATAATTACTAACAGTGTGTACTCCATAGTTTCTACCGTTTGGTAAAATCGTGTCGTATCTGCCAACCATTTTAAGGCCATCTACATCTACAAATTCCTTATAGATCTTGAGTAAAGGGCCTCTGAATTTAGTATCTGCCGGCAACCCAAATACCTTAAAGAGATCTTTGTGAACAACCGTATAGTTGACCCCTCTAAGTTGATAAGAATCAGGATCTATGTACATATCAAAGTACTCGTAAGGTGAAGCTCCTTCAAAAGTCAAACGCACAGTATGAAACTCTTTTCCCGCCTCAATGGCATCTACCGCTGTTTTTTCTCTCAGCTCTAGATTAGCTATTTCGTCTTGAGTGATCCAAATCATGTTGACAAAAAAGTAACTTACTCCTGCCATCATATTCGGTGGATTAGCCCGCTTCCAATCTACAGTCCAAATTTCATCACCATTATTTACCAGGGTTGCTTTGTCACTCGTCCAGTTCTGGTAGCACCGTCTTCTTCCTTGCTCGTGAATTTCTTCAGAGAGCCAGTGATCATCAGGTTTTCCAGGATCAACCATGTCATGGGTGTAACTAATGGTAGGTGCATTCTTCCACTTATCCATTCCTCCATGTGCATCGATCATTTTTTGAACAATTTTTTCAGCCTTTTTATCTGATCCCTGCAACGCAAGGGCCTGGGTTATTCCGGTTGTTATAAAAACAAGCGCAAATAGTTGTAATCGTTTCATCAGATTTCATTTTTTAGTTATGGTTGATGAAAACGGGAGGTGAAATTTTGCTGCCAAATTTATGCCGCCACAGGAAAAATTTGTTGCTGTTGGTTTGATGATATATAGGTTTAGGAATCCCGGAACATTTTTTACCATCTGCAACAAAAACTGAAATGATATGTCTGTAAATCCATTACTTAATTCAGCAATAATGAAATTGAAAATGACCAAACAGAAGATAGCATTGAGTATTTCCGCTGTATTCATTCTCTGCCTCTTAGGATGCGCGCAAGAAACTGATTCTTCAAATCCAAATGGCCCAGATTTAGCAGATGAAAAAAAGCCATTTAAAGATGTCACAAAAACTCACCTTGTTCCAACCAAAAACGGAAACAATTCAATGGACGCTGAAGTAGTTGACATAGATGAAGACGGAGACTTAGATGTTATTCTCGCCATCGAATTTGGAAAAAACGCTATCCTCATCAATGATGGAAGTGGCAAACTTGTGGATCAAAGTGATACTCGATTTCCAGAAAATCGTCATGATTCAGAAGACATAGCTGTAGCAGATTTTGATGGAGACGGAGATTTAGACATTGTATTCGTGAGTGAAGATGACCAAACAAATGAATTCTATCTAAACAATGGAAATGGGAAATTTACAAGCGAAGGAGCTAGGATTCCAGTGAGTGGAACTACGAATGCTGTGGAAAAAATTGACCTCAACAATGATGGCTTCCAAGATTTGATCTTGGGAAATGCTGGCCAAAATGTCATCCTAATCAACAACGGATCTGGATCATTTGTGAATGAAACATCTTCGAGACTACCCACCAATACGTACACAACTCAAGACATAGATTTAGCAGACGTTGATCAAGATGGAGATCTTGATATAGTTGAGGGAAATGAAACATTCAATAGAATTTTGATAAACAATGGTTCAGGAGTCTTTTCTGATGAAACATCTAGCAGGTTGCCAAGTGTTAACGACGAAACCAGAGAAGTAGACCTGGGAGATATTGACAATGACGGAGATCTGGATATCATTTTCGCCAACGTTGACTTTGGGGGTTCTGCAGACCCACAAAACAGACTACTTAGGAACGATGGCACTGGGATCTTCACTGATATAACTGAAAGTAATCTACCAACAAGCAACATCAGATCGGTTGACATTGATTTTGCAGATATCAACGATGATGGATTCCTTGACCTTTTAACTGGTAATCGATGGAATGGAATGTCTCAACTCATTTTGATCAATGATGGAACCGGCTCTTTTTCTGATCAAACAACTGACTTCTTTCCCACAATGAACATCTACACATTTGATTACCAAGTGGCAGACTTTAATCAGGACGGCCTGAACGATATCTACTTATGTGGATTTCGAGGTGATGATATCTTGCTGTTCGGAGTTTCAAACTAACCTTTAACATATCTTCAAATAGGTCTTTCTGTTGAAATTGGTTAACTTTCTTTAGTAACCAAACGAATACCATTGTGAATAGACGAGAATGGATCCGAAGAGGAAGTGCGCTAAGTGCTTTAACACTTCTTGGAAGCAAAGCGGTCGCTTCTTCCCTATCCGAATACGAAATAGCTCAGTTCAACCCACGTCCGCTAGCTGATCCCATCCGACTAAGCTCTAATGAGAATCCATTTGGTCCGTCTGCAAAGGTCCGAAAGGCCATGACGAAAGGTTTTGACCTAGGATGCCGATACCCTGGAAGCTTTGCAAGGGAACTCCACCAAATGATAGCAGAAAAAGAAGGTGTCACAACCGATCATATTGTGGTAGTTGGTGGTTCTACAGAAGGATTGAAAATCACAGGACTTACCTACGCAAATAATGGTGGGGAAATTATTGCTGCAAAACCCACCTTCCTTGCCATGATGAGTTATGCAAAACAATGGGGAGCAAGTATTAACTGGGTGCCTGTGGATAAGAACTTGATGCACGATGTAGATGAAATGGAAAAAAGGATTTCCTCCAAAACCAAACTGATATTCCTATGTAACCCAAACAATCCAACCTCTACCCTGTTGCCAAAAGAAAAACTTGTTGATTTCTGCTCTACTGCTGCTAAGAACACAATGGTGTTCAGTGATGAAGCGTACTACGATTTCATTGAGGAGAAAAACTACCCTTCAATGGTTTCCTTAGTTAAAGAAGGTGAAAATGTGATCGTTTCCAGAACGTTCTCGAAAGTATATGGCTTAGCAGGATTGAGAATCGGATATCTGATAGCGAAACCTGAAATAGCATCAGAAATTAGAAAAAATAGAGTTGCATATACCAATATCATAGCTGTAAAAGCTGCTGAAGAAGCGATGAAAGATCAGGAGTTTTACCAGTTCAGTCTCAAAAAGGTGAAAGAAGGAAGAGATCTTATGTATTCTGCCATGGATGATCTTAGCTTGGAGTACATACGCTCTAATACCAATTTTATTTTCTTCAAGACGGGTCGTGATATCAAGACCTTTCAAAAGCAAATGCTGGAACAGGGTATTCGAGTCGGAAGGCCATTTCCTCCATTCACAGATTGGTGTCGTATTAGCTTAGGCACAATTGAAGAAGTTCAGCTATTCAACCAAGGAATGAAAAAGGTGATGACATAAGATTATCTTCTTGATTTCTAGTGCCGGCTTCAGGGTCGAAGCGCGTATAACGCACAATTCAAAAGCCATAATTATCCCATCTATCGTTTATTGAAAACCATTCAATAGAGAGCTGTAGCTATTTCTTTCATGATAACTACAACTAATTTATTATTTTCACGTTTTCTACAACAAATCAAATTGATATGAAAGGAACTAATCTTGGTGAATTAGAGGAATTAATTATGCTTACTGTTGGGTCGCTTTTCGATGAAGCCTATGGGGTGGCCGTAATGGATGAACTTCTGGAAAAAACTGGAAGAAATCTAAATATAAGTGCAGTACACGCAGTTTTGCGAAGGCTGGAGGAAAAAGGACTGTTAAGTTCAAGAATGGGTGGCTCAACCAACTCACGTGGTGGTAGACGTAAGCGTTTATTTACACTAACAAAGGCTGGAAAGGAGGTTCTTGATCAAACAATAGCCATTAGGACTTCACTTTACAACAGCATTCCTGATCTCACTTTCAACTTTTCTATATGAAACATCCGGACCCTCCATACTGGGCCGACCGCTTTTTAAGGTGGTACTGTAATCCTAAGTTTTTGGAGGAGATTGAAGGAGATATCTACGAGCTGTTCGATCGAAGAGTTGAATCAAAAGGGCAAAGAACAGCAAAAATCAAATTCATCTGGGACGTCTTGCGCTTTTTCAGATGGTCTAACATCAAAAAATCAAACTCAAAATACTCAACTATGAAAGGGACATTACTTTTTAAAAACTACTTAAAGCTGGGCATCCGAAACATTAGGAAGAACCTGGTTACATCTTCTATCAATATTTTCGGATTGGCCATAGCCATCGCATTTGCAATTACCACTTTCATTTTTGTGGACATGCAATTGAACATGGACAAGTTCCATTCAAAAGGTGATCGGATTTATCAAATCACGAATTTTATGGACCAGGATGGTGAGGATAGACGCTGGGGCGATTCTCCACTCCTACTAGGTCCGAAAATAGCTGCCGATCATCCTACGGTGGAGTCATTCGCCCGAATCGAATACACCAGCGCCAATGTAAAAGCAGGTGCAGATGTCTTCGACGAGCTCGTGACCTTCGTTGATCCAACTTTTCTGGAAATGTTTGACTACCCAATGATTTATGGAAATCAACAAGTGCTGTATGACAAGAACAAAATGGTTCTTAGCAAGGAGATGGCCATCAAATATTTTAGAAATGATGACCCCATTGGAAAGGAGCTCTCGATCAAGTTTTCAAATGGTACGATCAAGCGTTTTACTGTTGGTGCTGTCCTTGACGAATTTCCTTACAATGCAGGTCTAAGAGAAAGCCTCTGTATACCAATTGAGAATTTCTTTGACGTAACCGACGAGCAAAACTATGACTGGTCCTACTTGACGGATGCCACGTTCATATTGATGAAAGAAGGAGAAAGCATTACATCCATCGCTGATTCTTATCCGGAATATATCGAGCTACAACATGGGAGCAACCCAGAATGGAATATCAAGAGCTTCGATCCAATGCCATTGTATGAGCTATCTCTTAGAAGTTGGGAAATGGTTGGTTCTGTTAGCGGTGGCGGGCATCCAGGAGGTCGAATTGCGCTTATGGTAATTTCAGCATTCTTGCTTGGAATGGCCTGTTTCAACTTCATGAATATCTCGGTAGTGAGTGCAACCAAACGCTTGAAAGAGATTGCTTTGAGAAAAGTCATGGGTGGCATTAAAAAACAGATTGTTAATCAATTTCTGATTGAGAATACACTTCAATGCCTGTTTGCTCTTGTCTTTGGGACGTTAGTGGCCTACTTCCTTCTTATCCCCGGATTTGATTATTTAGTTCCTCAGATGGAATTGGAAATGAGGTCAAGTGAACCGGAATCGATGGTCATCTTTTTTGTCGCTCTTTTGCTAGGAGTTGGATTGATCTCAGGAGCCTACCCGGCGTTTTACATTTCCAGATTTGAACCAATCGCCATCTTTAGAGGGAATCAGAAATTCGGATCAAAAAATCTCTTTTCCAAGATCATGTTGGGTCTACAGTTTTTCCTGGCAGTGATCACTATTGTTGGTTCGTTCATCATCTCTGACCAATTTATGTACCTCTCTGATAAAGATTGGGGTTACGATCCGACAGGTTCTTTTTCTGTCTATGTGAATGGACAAGAACAAAATGAACAAATGCGGAATGAAATGATCTCCAATCCAATGGTTCAAACATATGCCGCTTCCAACTACCTAATCGGGCGTGGCATTCCTTTAAGGTCTTTGGAATATGATAATCGACAAATTCGGGTTCGACTGATTGGAGTTTCAGAAGATTATTTCGAAACCTTCCAGCTTAGACTTAAGGATGGCAGATTCCTAACTGATCAAGCATTGGATCAGCAATCTGGAGTGGTTGTCAACGAAA
Organism: Cyclobacteriaceae bacterium; assembly: GCA_028284125.1. Classification (GTDB taxonomy): domain Bacteria; phylum Bacteroidota; class Bacteroidia; order Cytophagales; family Cyclobacteriaceae; genus Ekhidna. The sequence continues at coordinate 18,437 of JANQSI010000009.1, read as the reverse complement.
AATTTGTACGAGAAATGGGCTGGGAAGAAGATCCGATCAATAAAACTTTTGTTTATGACAGTGTTAGAAGAACTGTCGTTGGAGTTATTCATGATTTCCACTACTACGATTTCTACTCTGATATTGATCCTCTTATCATCCATGGGCTTGGCGAATCAAGAGTGAGGTATTTTTCAATGCGAACAAACGGCGAGGATGTTTTCGAATTGGAACAAGATGCAAAAACAGCATGGCAAAAAGTTGCTCCCAATGACCCTTTCGATCGAGTTTTCCAGGAGGATGCCTTTGATAATTTCTATGCAGACAACTCAACAAACATAACAATCATGATGGTGATCACCGGAATCGCCATTTTACTGGCTTGTCTCGGCTTATACGGGCTCTTATCGTTCAATGTCCAGGGAAAATTGAAAGAATTCAGTGTTCGCAAAGTACTTGGAGCGACACCTAAAACGTTGGCTAAAGTTGCAAGCAAGCAGTATTCGATTATTATCCTAATATCCTTTATTCTTGGAGCTCCTCTGGGTGTATTGTCGATGCAGCAGCTCATAGACAGTATCTTTTCCGAAAATCAGAAGGGACTTTCAGCTGGTCCGTTCATTATTTCAATAGCGTTGATTCTTATCACTATGATAATAACCGTGACAGGTCAGGTTCGAAAAGCAATAAAAATCAATCCAGCTGAAGTATTACGAAACGAATAGAATTTAAGCTCCATGCCAGAAAAGCTGGCATGGAGTCTTTATATTCTAGCGATCAAACTGTAATCCAGCCCAATCATCGTAGCGGTAAACGTTCGTTTCCATCACCCATTGATTGTACTCATTGGCAATGCGGAGAATGTCTTCTAATGTATTGAAATATCCAGCCTTTCTACTCCGGATCTTGTCGGATAACTCCGGGTAGTCAGAAACAAGTTTGGCTGCTTTTTTCTCAAATTTTCCTAGGTAAAAATCATTGACTTCCTTTCCATTCATGGTAAACATCAAACCGGAAGCAGTATTATCTTTTGTGATCGGAGATGAATAATATTCCCGATACACAGATAGCGGCCCTTCACAAAGTACAAACGTAAAATCTCCTGTGATTGAATTTCCCATATTGGGATTCCTTAGTAAATAGCCATCAAAAACGATATAAGCAATGTTTTCTTTTTCTAGTCGCTCAAAATCAGCGTCCAATAGTGCCTTCTTCTTGTTAAGTAGATTGTTCAACCCATCGTATTGCCAATTGAATTCTTCGCTTTTTCCGTTTACGAAAATGACCAAAAGCGTATAGTTATCATAGTACGTGTAGGATGCATCAATCTCCCAGAAATTCTCATCCGTGATTTCGGCTGCCTTTTTTAAATAAGACTTCTCTTCGAAGAACGTTAACCATTCTTCTGTTTCATGTGGATTTTGAGCCTCCACCAAGAACGCCATTGGCAATAAAATGGAGAGCCAAAATATTTTTCGGTAATTGATTGACATAAGACCAGGGTTCAAATCCCAAGATAATCATTAGATGATTTTCAGCTTAAAAACCTGCTATTAATATTCCACTACCACCAAATGTGGATGACGGGCTGGTACAGCAATTCGAAAAGCAATGAATGGAAAAATGGGATTTGGAAGCCAGTACTTCCATGCAATCATACTTGACTTCTCTCCATTTCGAGGTTTAAAATGATACCAGAAATAAAGGAATTTGTACGGACACAACCCTGGAATTCCAGAAAACCGAAACCCATCCGTTTTAAGGTTTTTCCTTGAAATGTAGAAGTTACCTTCAAAAGGAAACAACCCCCACCCTTTTTCACCTTCTGCTATAAGTTCGCCTGATGGTTGATGAGTTATTCGAATCTTCTTTTTCGACATGAGGACGCATTTCGGAACTCACCAATTTACAGTAAATCGACTTCAAACGGTTATTCTACTCATGTTTGAGTGTATTTACTGGATCTAAACGAGCCGCATTCAAGCTTTGATAAAGGATTGCTAGCCCAGCCACCAATGTTGAAATGAGACCAGAGAATAGGAATATAAATGGGCTTAGTTTAACGCGATAAGCAAAGTCTTGCAACCAATTTTCGGAAATGTAATATCCTGCAGGAGCAGAAATGATGAAACTAATCAGTACAAGAACGAGAAACCCTTTCATGATAACACCTACAATACTCCAAATGCCCGCGCCTAAAACTTTCCTAACACCAATCTCTTTCGTTCTCTTTTTCACGGTGAAAGCTGCTAACCCAAATAATCCCATGCATGCGATGAAGATTGCCAACAAAGCGAAGAATTGAATCATCTGACCAAGTCGCTCTTCTTTTAAATATTGATCCTGAATTTGCTGATCTAAAAAATTGAATTCAAATGGCCATTGTGGAAACAACTCAACCCAAGCATCTTCAACAGCACTTATCGTAGATAATAATTGATCTTGATTTTCCACATCAAATTTTACAGTCACATCCCCGGAAAAAGCTAATCTGAATACACTTGGCTTGACTGGTTTATAAAGCGATTCAAAATTTGCATCTCTCATCACTCCTATCACTTTTGTTTCTATAAGCCGTGATATTCCATACCAGGAGAACTTTTTTCCCAAGGCTTCTTCATTCGTCCAACCAAAAGATTGAGCAGCTGCTTCGTTGATGACTATTGCTTGCATTGTGTCCGTAGCGAATGAGGTTGAAAAATATCTTCCTGATGCCATTTCAAGATCATAGAAATCTAAAAACTCAAAACTGACACGTTTCAATCCCATGCTCTTTCCCTCTTCAGCAACCGAGTCTTCCACATTATAGGATTGAACCCATCCAGGTGTCCCTGCCACATAACCTAGATTGACATCATTTACCCCAGGAATTAATGAAAGTCTGGACCTAAATACCTCGAATTCTTCATTGATTTTCGAACCATGCTCCAATACGATCATTTGTTCTTTATCAAATCCAAGATTCTTCCCCTTGATTAAACTCATTTGCATCTGGACCACAATAATCCCAATGATCAAAACATTAGAAACAATGAATTGTCCAACCACAAAAAGCTTACGCATTCCACTGTTGCTTCTGTCACCTTGATAGTTTCCTTTTAACGTCTGCACCGGCTTCAAACGGCTCAGATAAAAGGAAGGATAAGATCCAGCTAATACTCCAACTACCACTGCACCAATCAAAAACAATAGTATAAGAATTGGTAATTGGAAATAAGGAATTGAAATATTTTGACCCATGAATGAATTGAAAACGGGGACCATCATTTCTAACAACATCAAACCGAACACAGTACTTAGCAAAGTAACCAGAATCGCTTCCGTAATAAACTGTCCAACCAGATTCGAACGATAAGCCCCCATTACTTTTCTCAATCCAATTTCCTTAGCCCTATTCGTGGATTGAGCTGTTGTCAAATTGATAAAATTCAAACAAGCAATAATCAAAATAAGGAAGGCAACCACGGCAAAACCATAAACTTGATTGATGTTTCCATTGACCTCCATTTCAGCTACCATATCCGACTTAAGATGAATATCCAGCAGTGGTTGAGAAGCGTAGTTATAATCAACCCTTGGATTTTCTACTCGACCAAAGAGATCAATTCCGTCTTCATGGAATCGATCATTGAAATCATCCTTAAGTGATGCATCTTTCAATAAAACGTAAGTCCACGATCCGGACCAGCTCCAGTATTTTTCAATATCACCACCACCCCTTCTCATTTCCCGATGGCGGTGCAACTCCAGTGGTATCAAGAAATCAAAATCGATGTGAGAGTGAGTGGACTTTTCTAAGACTCCAGTCACTACCAACTGATCTTCATTCTTGAACAAGATTGTTTTTCCGATCGGGTTTTCGTCTCCAAAGTATTTTTTTGCTGCCAAATCCGTCATCACAATGCTATTCCTGGCAGTCAATGCCGACTTTGGATCGCCAGCGATAAATGGAAAATCAAATACTTCGAACACCTCAGGATCTGTGAAATAGATTTTCTCTTCAGTAAAAAGACGATCTTGATACTCAAATGTGGCCGCATCTTTGTTGTCTTTTCCAAAACGAACCACTTGCTCAACCTCTGGATATTTTTCCAATAAGCGGTATTTCAACGGAAATGACACACGAGCAATACTTTGAGTAGCTCCTCTCGCTTCATAAGAATAGAATGTGCGAACGATTCTGTCAGCTTTAGAGTGAAATTTATCATAGGAAAGCTCGCTGATCACGTACGCAATCATCATGATGAAGCTAGCAATACCTATCGCTAGGCCAAGAATATTTATCGCAGTGATTGCTTTGGTTTTCAGCAAGCTTCTTATGCCAATTCTTAGGTGGTTTCGAAACATGTCCATAGTATTTAGTCTTCGGTTTGATTCTCTCTTTTTAAAAGCAAATGGTTGAAAGAACAGTAAAACATTAAATAGATAAAGTGCATTAGCTCTAGGGCGACCATACTTTTTTTGCCGTCTTTTATACAGCTCGAACAAGTCACCTTCAATTCCATCAACTAGATCTTTACTGCAGTACCAACGAAGGAATTTTGTCATCCACTGAGGCGGGGTTTTCTTCATATCTCTCCTCCTTCCCAGACGATCTTTGGAACGTCGTTCCACATTTGGTTTCTAAGCGACTTGGATTCATTGAGTGTATTCTTTCCAGAATTTGTCAACAAATAGAGTTTTTTCGCTCTTCCGCCTCTTTCCTGAGAAGCTCCGCCCATTTGTGATTTGAGATATCCTTTCTTTTCAAGTCTTACCAGTGCCTTATGAACAGAACTGATGGTGATATTTCTTTTTGTTCGAGATTCTAATTCATCAGTGATAGCCAAACCATAAGCATCATCATGTAAAATGCCCACAGTCAACAACACCAATTCTTCAAATTCTCCCAGGTACGTCCCTTTCATCTCGAAAAGATAGATATTTGTTTCACCTTTGCCTAGTAAACGGAAGGAATTTGAAATTAGTTGTTGAATAGACTTAAATCACTTTCTGAGAATCAAGTGTAAGAGAGTCACCCTGAACTTGTTTCAGGGTCTTCGAAAATGTGCGTCAAAAACATACACTGAAGATTCTGAAACAAGTTCAGAATGACAAATAACTAAATGACTGATAACTACTAAAATCCAATAATCTGAAACTCCGTTCTTCTGTTCGCAGCTCGGCCTTCCTTTGTGGCGTTATCTTCTATAGGTTGCGACTCGCCATACCCCTTGGCTTGTAAGCGCGACTGATCTAAACCAGCTAAAATCATGTAATCAACCACAGCTTGGGCTCTTTTAGTTGATAGAGAAAGATTGGCAGCATCTGATCCTTGACTGTCTGTATGCCCACCAATCTCGATGATCATCGTCGGATTTTCTTCTAGCAGTTTAACCGCTTTATTCAATTCTACATAGCTAATAGGCTTGAGTTCAGATCGCCCAGTCTCGAAGAAAATGTTGTTCAAGACAACTTTAACTCCCTTTTTGATTGGCTCAAGCGCTATGTCTTTAACAATTTCCTGATACGTTGTGTCTTTCGGTAATTCAAAGCTTTGGGAATAAAAGAAATAACCTTCACTGCTAGCCGAAACACTATAATTCCTTCCTGCAGGTAACACCACTAGGTATTCACCACTCTCTGAATTACTCTTATTCACTGCTAGCAATTCACCCGTGTCTATATCTTCGACAAGTACAAGCGCTTGAAGTGGTTCAGTAGATTCTCCGTCTGAAACCACTCCCTGCACAACTGCTGTTGGCTTTGGCTTCAAATGATCCGGTAACTCGACTCGATACAGATCGAAGTTGTTCTCATCCATTCGGGAAGATGCCATATACCCAAACCCTGAGGCCGAAATACTGAAGTTTGTATCGTCACCACTTGAATTAATCGGTGCGCCCAGATTTTCTGGCTTGGACCATTTATCATTTTCAAAGACGCTGTAGAAAATATCTGTTCCACCAAAACCAGGATGTCCAGCTGTAGAATAATAAAGTGTTTTCCCATCTGGCGCTAAATACGGGCTTCCGTCACTCAATGGTGTATTAATAGTACTTCCAAGGTTTTGAGGAATTCCCCAATCGCCTAAGTGATTTTTCTCTGACATATAAAGATCAGATCCACCATACCCCCCTTTTCTTGTTGAAGAGAAAATAATACGATTACCATCTGAGCTGATTGTCGGCTGTGATTCCCAATCTTCACTATTCACCACATTTCCCATATTCACAGGTTCAGACCAAGTAGTTCCGTTCAGCTCTGTGATGTAGAGATCACAGCTTCCCACACCTTTCGTTTCGCTGCATTTCACATAAACCATCAACTGTCCATCTCCAGTGAATGAAGACCCAAAATCATTTCCTGTTGAATTTAATGGCGCAGGCAAAAGCTCCGGTGTACTCCAAACATCATTCGTCAAGTCAGCGAAATAGATGTCTTCTCCCCAATCGTTCGGCTTGGAATTGGCATTTTGGAAATCAAATCCTCCCTTGCGAACACTGGTGAAATACAACCTGGTCCCCGTAGGATTTACTTGAGGCATGTAATCTCCGGAAATACTATTCAACTCAGCAACCGGCATGGGGTCTGTCGTGGAATTTGGGAGTTTTCGAATATTCACACTTTCGGAAGAATAGATGAGTCGGTTTTTGGCTAAATGCTGCGCTTTTGTTGCTTTCGGTCCTTTTGGCAGTTTAGCAATGTATTTTTTTGCATAAAAACCGGCGTTTGTAAGCTGATCTGTTGCAATGTACGCCTTGACTATTTCGTAGTAAAAGGAGGTTTTGTAGTTCGGGTTTACTTTCTCCAAACTTCTGAATGAAAAGATGGCTTCTTTGTACATCTCTTCTCGCATATAGGTCATACCTAAATAGTACCAGGCATCCTGATAGTCATTTTTTACTTTGATCGCAGCTTGAAATTTCTCAATGGCACCCTTAGAATCGCCAACGTTCAAAGCCTTTATCGCTTCGCGATACAATCCATTGGCATTGGGTTGCTGCGCATTTGCATCTATACCAATTCCTACACAAATGATTAATAAATAGCTGATTATTAATGGTTTCATACTTATCTGTCGATTGTTTTATAACTCACGTCTAAAGATAGAGTGTTTTTGGTAGACAAAGTTCGCTCTATTGGTTCTTAAACTCTATTTTTACATTGTCTCCAACTCAGCTATAATGAGGAAATACGTCTTCATTCTGTCACTATGGATCATAAATCCGGTTTTTGCACAAACGTGCCTTCAGAAACTGGACAGTGCCGAATATTTCAAGTACCAAAATCAACAAAAAGCGAAGTTCTATGCTTCTAGCGCACTTTCCGACCTTGATTCAGGAAAATGTGTGGTAGAAATTGGTTTAGCAGGTGCCTACAACAACGTTGGCCTTATCCTTTGGGAAACAAACGACAAAAAAAGGAGCTTGTATGCCTTCCATCAAGGATTGAGTCATGAGCTTGAATCAAAGGATTCTACCCATCAGGATCTTTTAGGACTTTATTACAACCTTTCCACCCTTTATGAGGAAATTGGCTCTTTTGATGACGCAGGGAAATATATTGAGCTTTCTGGCCGTGTCATTGAAGCCTCCTATCCTGATGACAAAGAGGCTCAGCTAAGGTTTGCGCATAGACAAGGCATTTATCACCGAGAGGTTGGTAATTTCCAGGAAAGTCTAGAAGCACTTCAGGAAGCTATAGATATTAACGAGGAGCTTGGTAGTGATTCCACAAGAATTGCGCTCCAAATAGAAATTGGCACCACATACAGGCATTTCGGTGACTTTAAACAAAGTGAGGCAGAGTTATTAAAAGCCGTTGAGCAATCCAAAAACAAAAACGAACTTCAGTATTTGACTGCAATAGATCGACTCTCCTCTTTGAAGATCGAACAAGGCGAATATTCAGATTCTGAAAACTATCTACTTTACAATCTGGAGAGAAAACGCGAAAAATATGCTTCAGATCCACTTTTGGAGCTAGAAACGCTCAACGGGCTTAGTGTTTTATACTACAAACTGAACGACCTTGAATCGGCTAACGAGTACATGAGTCAAGCTCTGGAATCAACTGGAGATGTTCGGAATATTCGTCCATATATGATGAACAATCTTGGTACGATTTACATGAAGATGGGCGATATAGAGAATGCTGAGCTAAGCTTCAGAGAAGCAGTTGATGGGTTTCGGGAATTGTTTGGAACAATGAATCCAGATTATGCCAGTGCCCTAAATAATCTAGCAGGAATCTATAAGGAACAAGGAAAATTGAAAGTAGCGCTCAATGTCTATACGAAAGTGCTCGATATGGACAAAGTGATCTACGGCCAGAATAATCAACGATATGCCACCTCACTCAACAATGTGGCTCTTTTATATCTCCAACTTGGGAATTTATCTCTCGCAGGCAAACTTCTTCAGCAAGCGAAAGAAATAAGACGTGAAGCGTTGGGTGATTTTCATCCACTTTACATCAAGACACTCAATGATCTTGGCATTTACTATCTCATTGCCAAAGACAGTATTTCAGCAATGGATGAGTTCAATTTGGCTCTCAAAGCTGAAATCAAGCACATGGCGGATATTTTCCCTGTCCTTACAGATAATCAACGAAAACTCTATTTTGATCAATCCAGGGCTAACATCGAACGCTTCTGCTCTATGGCGTTCACAGAAAAATACATTAACACGCAGTATGCCAAGGATGCACTTAATCACTTCATTAATACCAAGGGAATTCTATTTTATGCTTCGGAGAAAATGAGGCGCTTGGTTCAGTCAAGTGGAGATAAACAGGTCATAAGAACATACGACGAATGGCGAGATAAAAAGTACAAACTGGCCCAGGCCTATTTGCTAACTGAAAGTGAACGAAGATTACAAGGAATTTCCATTGAAGCACTGGAAGAAGAATCAACCCAACTTGAAAAACAGCTTTCACTCAAGTTTAAAGTTTTCTCTGATCAGGAAAGTTCAGAATATCATAACTGGCAGGAAATCAGCAATGTATTACCAGATAGCACAGTAACACTTGATATTATTCAATACCGTAACTACACGGTAAGTATCAAGGATGAGCAAATAGCTCAAGGGTTTGAAGACAAGTCCAACTATGCGGCTTTTATCATTGGCCCAGATAGTCTATTAATTCCAGTAACATGGCCAAAAGACACAGATTTTGACAGAGGATTCACACAATATCGAAATTCACTAAAGTTCGCCGTGAAAGACCGTGCGAGTTACAAAGTATTTTGGGAACCGGTAGATAAACATTTAGGGAATGTCAACAAGGTCTACCTTGCAAATGATGGCATCTATCACAAGTTAAATCCGGGTGTTTTCTTCAACACGGGGAAGAATCTATATGTAGCTGACGAATACGACATTATCTACATCACCAGTGGTAAAGATTTGCTCTATAATCAACGAAAACGATTGATAAAAGAAGCTCAGATTTTTGGTAATCCTGATTTTTCAAACCTGGAAAATTTCACATTGGGTCAACTTCCAGGCGCTGAGCGAGAAGCACAAGATATCACAGAAATATTGGATGTAAGACGGTGGAAATCTGAAACGCATTACTACAGCAACGCAACAGAAGCGCAGGTAAAGCAACTTGATAATCCTGGAGTAATTCACCTCGCTACTCACGGTTATTTTGATGATGATCCGAACCATGCTGATCCTTTGCATAGCTCGGGCATATTTCTAAGTAAGAAAACTGGAAGCAGCAATGATGGACTTTTATCTGCCTATGAAGCCATGAACCTGGCACTAGATCAAACAAGTCTTGTAGTACTGGCAGCCTGCGAAACTGGTTTGGGAACTGTACAAAATGGTGAAGGTGTATTTGGACTTCAACGTGCCTTTTTAGTTGCTGGTGCTGAAAATATTCTACTCAGTTTGGTGAAAATCAATGACCAGGCCGCCAGGAATTTTATGAATCTATTTTACAAAGCCTTGCTGGAAGATGAAGATCCGCAGCGTGCTTTCTTCAATGCTCGACAAGAATTCAAAAAGGTGGACACCAACCCCTACAATTGGGGTGCATACATTCTGGTTTCCAAAAGTTAACTTACGATTTACCTAAGTTTTACTCTATAAAAGTTCTGTAAGACGATTCACTGTTTGGAGAGATTCTTTGCTGCGCTCAGAATGACAATCAAGCTGATGATTATTCTCCGCTCCCTTCAGCGAGGTACCGCTGCTTAATCGTGTTTTCATCCACAATGACCTTGGACGAAGGTGTGGTTTCAAGATCAAAAATTCGAATGGTACTTCCGGAGGGAATCTTCTCTCCTCTTATCCCGTTCCATTTGATCAAGTCGTCGGCTGACACTCCTAATTTCTTGGCAAGTCCTTGAGGTGAATCTTCTTTAGTAACTATGTAAATATTTGAAGTCTTAAGATCTAATTCAGTTTCAGCATCAACAATGATCTCGACTTTCCTACTGAAAATTCTTCTATAAAGGTGATCCTTCGCTCCTTCTGGCTTTAGCTCTCCTCTAGCTACCACGTTGATCTTATCTAGTGGAATTCCTCGCAAGGCCAGATATGCCATGATCGCTTTTCCCCTGTTCTTACTCAAATCGATGTTGAAAGAATCAGTGCCCAAATGATCTGTGTAAGCCAAAACGTTCACTTGCGAGTATTCTTTATCCGAAAGCTGTGAGGCAAGATCATCCAATGATTTTCTTGCTTCAGGTCTTAACATGAAATGCCCATATCCGAAATATTGTGTTTCGTAAGGAATTCGTATACGTCCACTTTGACCTGGTATTCCGGAACCTCCACTTGCATCAGTAACTAAAGTGCTATCTGAAGCAATTGCTTGCGCATCATCAATTAAAATACTAGGCCTTGGTTTCTTTCTTTTTACTGGATCAAAAAGTTCATAGCCCTGGTAATCCTCTACTCTAAATGTGACAAGATCCAGCGATCGGATGTCTCGGAATCTGGAAACAATTCTTGAATCAATGAGGGATTCACCTGAAATCAACAGTGAAAGAAATAACTTCTCATTGCTCAAGGAAAATGAATAAAGATTAAGACTCTTGTGATCTTGTCTGTTGGAAGAAATAAACCCAACCGTATCTGAAATAGCAAAGTACGTATCATCCAGGGTTGAGTTAAAGGGGTGTCCTAGATTGTAAACTTCAGGCTCAAAAAAGGATTCGCCTTTTGCAGCATAAATGTCATAGCCACCATAACCCACATGCCCATTGCTGGCAAATAGCAGACAGTTAAAAGCCGATGAAAAATAAGGAGTTATGTCATTATCCGCTGAATTAATTACATCACCCATGTTTATGGCTGGTGTCCAGGATTCTTGTCCCAACCCTTTCAAACTCATCCATATATCGCTTCCGCCAATCCCGCCAGGTCGATCTGAACTGAAGAATAACGTATCACCACTTGCAGAAATAGTAGGCTGTTTATTTTCAGCTCCAGGCTCATTAATATATTCATTTAAGGGCACTGGGGACGTCCATCGGTTATCTACCAAATAGCTTACCATAATGCCACAATCCGATCCATTTTCTCCACGGCAGGTAGAGAAATAGAACGTATTGCCATCTTTTGTAAATGATCCCGAACCTTCTGACCACTGTGTATTTAGATCAATAAAATTCTGGTTCGAAGAGGCAATCCGCCAACGCTCATTTCTATTTCTTTCATATGCAACTAGATCCGGTAATACACCGTCGAACTGACTTCCTTCATACTGAACGCCCGGCAAATTTCTTGTCGAGGCAAAAACTAATTGCTTATTTGAAGGATTGATAACTGCTCCAAAATCATGAAATCTCGAATTCACGGCATCCATCAAATTCACAGAAAACCCTTTGTCTGCCTGTTGCTGTCTAAGTGCTAAAAGACATCCCTCCTTTTGCTTCCTTGAAGAATTAATCAAATCCGGATCAGCACTTGGAAGGGATATTAGGTTCGAATAAATAGAATCTGCTTCAACGAATCTACTTTCCAATTTCAACAGATTTCCATAATGGTAAAGCGCTCTTGCTTGAAAGGTGTTTGCCGTATCTCCTACTGCTCCCAATTCGAGAAATACGTTCTTCGCTTCGTCATACTTCAGGGTCTTATTGTAGCAAAATCCCAATCTGAATTTTGCCTGGTAATTTCTTTTATCGATTCCCGAAATTTTATCATAGAATTCAATCGCATCCAAGTAGCGCTGAGCATCATACAGCTCATCAGCTATTCGAATTAGTTTGGGAACAGACTGTGCTGAAACAACCGCAGAAATTGCAAAAAGAATCAATACAATATATGCTCTCATCTCAGAATATAGGACTGGATACGTTGCTTAAAGGTTTCGACAAATCGAAATTGTAAGTTAATGAAAACTCGTAGGACGGAAGATTATTTCCAAGTTCGCGATTGATATCAAATGAAGTAGCATTCAGATCCAGGCTTCCTCCGATTCTAAAATCATTGATTTGAAACCCGGCTAAAACGATGATTGAATCCTGCAGTCGATACCATGTTCCAACCTGTAAAAGCAAAGCTGTGTTGGCTTGGGGTGAACTTACCAATGTGGACATATACATCCCAGCGTTTATTTGTCTATTTCCATCTGAATAGAGCGCATAGCCCGAGGGGTGAATGTAGATTCTCGGCGCTAATTCAAATTTGGCTGAACCAAACGCCTTAAACACTCGATTGATTTGTCCGACTCCAAGGCCGTCCTGATTCACAGTCGGTTCATTCAAGTTATCGACACTTACACCTAACAAAATACTCTTATCACGGATGTAGTAATTGTCATTATCGTAGGAGGTGAAAATGACACCAAAGTTGAACGTTGGATAATTGACCGGAGCTGAACTAATGGTTTCAGTCGTTCTGGTCTGATCATATCCAATGAATTTACTGAATTGAGAACCCCAACGAAGATCTGCATCATTCAATTGGGATTGGACAATTCCACCTTGCAAGCCAAACACTACTTGTTGATTAGTCAACTTGGCTAGCTTAATGGCGTATGCCCCATTTAGAAGTATTTTTTGGGAATTGTAAATTCCTTCAAAACCTCGACGTTCCCTAAAAAAAGTGATTCCGGCTCCTCCAATTTGAAAATCTTTACTAGTTGTCCGTTTCAATGGATAGGTAAATGTGGCCTGTAATAATTCTAAGTAAGATTCTGAAGATTTATTGCCAGACCTTTTGAAGTTGGTATTGAAAGTCATCGTTGGGATGGTTCCTGTAAAAGCGGGATTCAATACAGAGGTACTGGCAAAGTACTGCGAGAACTGTCCCTCTTGAGCAAAAGACAAACTCATAGAAATTAGGCAGAATATGGTGAGTGTGTTTTTCATAGCTATTATCTAACCAAAAGTACAGCGCCGATTTGCGTAAATCGTTCTGTTGATGTGGCGGAAGTTAAAACGACATTATAATAATAGACACCGCTTGGCGCTTGCTGTCCGGAGTTGAGCGTACCATCCCAACCTAAGAATGAAATATCCACATTCGACCCGGATTGAGAAGTAGTAAATATTTCCTGGTTTAATGAATTGAAAACAGTCATGGAATAGTTAGTTACTAAATCTCCGGAGAAAAAGGCCCTGAAGGTTTGATTCTCAAGCTGAGTTCCATTCGGAGCAAATGAATTTGGAATATAGAATTCAATATCATCTACCACTGGAATCCAGGCTAGTGCCAAGCGAATAGGTTCTTCACTCACGTTGATCAAATCTTCAACAGGTACCGTACCAGCTGTCGGCGGAGCTGTGATAGAAGTAAAATTCAACGCTGGATCGTTTACACTTGTCAGCACTCGATACAATGAATCACCTGGCATCAAGGCAACGATTGCCGGCTGATACACATCCGCATTGATACTTTCAATATTAGCGGTGTTTAAATCTACTCCTGAAAAATCAATGGTTAACTGACCATCCGAGCCAGCTCCGATTGACGTAATGATCCATTGGACTTCATCTGAAATGGCTTGAATATCTTCTTCCGTTCGAACATCCGTAAAATCTGGATCTTCAATTTCCACTCTGAAAACAGTTCCGGAGGTTGTTCCTGAAAGCGTGACATAATTGGTCGAACCATTGATTCCCATTGGGAATGTTACCGGTTGCCCAGTAGAAAGTCCTACTAATTTCCCTTCAACAAATCCCTGGCCGTTACCGTCTGAGCTTCCGCTAACTAACAGATCCAATTCATCTTCCGCTTGTACAACTCCATTGGTTACATCCAACATTCCTGAAACAACCACTCGGTCAGTCAGTAAGACCACATTGGAGTTTCCCGTCTTATCAACAACCATGTTTGTCACGTCCAAAGTATCCCCAGAAAGATTTTGATCTCCTGTGCCGACAAATCGTAAGCTGCCTGCAGCTCGATTTAAAACAAAATCAAGATCACTGAAACTAATGATTTCTCCATTGTTCGTGACTGTACCATTAAGAGTTGTATTTCCTCCAAAATAAAAACTGGCTTGGTTGCCCACCCAAAGGGTGGCATTTCCTCCTAGGTTAGTGGTTTGTGAAAATACGAACCTGATTGAAATACAGGTTATGATTATAGAAATATATATTCTTTTCATTTTCTTAATTTGCTGGTACTGAACTTGTGACCATCCAAAGATTTGTAGCCACTTGCACTAATGTTACTGTTGAATCAAACGATCCACCCATTCCTCGAATACTTATAGAAGGTTGAGTACCTCCTTGATAAAATATTGTCGCTCCTCCAGTTTGATTAATGTTTGTTGTTGCACCTGGATTAGCCGTTGATATTATGAGCTCACGTCCTATAGTATCAGTTGTTGTCGCATCTGGTAAATCAATATCTCCTGCTCCAGTTGGTTCAACAAAAATGATGTGATCATCCCTTCCTGCACTGCCAACATCATAATTACCAAAACCACCACTCAAAGTATGAACAGAGGCATATTGAGCTCCTCCACTTGTGTTGGTCGACATTTCTCTCCAATCCGTTCCGTCATAAATCAGATGAATCGTTTGACCATTCGTTAAAAATCTTGCCCTGTTATTGACCAACTCAACATTAAACCCACCGTTATCTCTATCAAGAATTACCACTCCATCAACACGAGATTCAAGTATTACTTCCTGACCATTTGTCCCTGTCGTAATATTTGTATATGCTCCTGGAGCGGTAATTGGAATGTATCTTATATCCGCTGCAATCGGTGCAACTGCTGCAATCGGAGCACCTTCCGGCGTTATTATGTTTCCACTAAACGTTGCGTTTGCGCCCACAGTAAGATTTGAAGCAACGTTAGCATTCCCATTAACATCAAGCAGAGATCCAGGTGTTGTAGTACCAATTCCAACCTCGCCATCGTGATCTATAACCATTCGTGGAGCTGGAGTAGCTGCGCCATTAAGTGTAGTATTAAATATTAGTCGAGTCCCATATGTATTCATCGCCCAGGTTTGAGTCGCTTCAGCTGTAATACGTGCACCCGGCGCATAATTGGTCGTACCACCATAATTTGAGATGAACTGTAATTCTCCCATGGTTTCACCTGAAATGATAGCAGTAGGAATTGAAATGGTTCCGTTACTATGAGTAAGGTTTACCTGCGAAGGAACTGAAGCTGAAAGTACATCTAAACGTGCTTGAGTAGCCTCCCCTTTAATAGTAAGTGCATTGTCCTCCAACCGCATCATTTCTTCTGCATTCGCAATACCTGTAGGAGTGGCTTGGAAAGAAAGTGCAGTACCTCTCAATGCACCAGTCCAAGCTTGAGTAGTAACACCACGTATCGAACCTTGATTTCTATATTGTGTTCCGTCGTATCCTATGAACCCTAAATCACCAATTACCTGATCTGTTGCCAGAGCACTCGGTCCACCAACAAAATCACCCTCTGCTCTCGCTAATGCAAGCTGAGCTCTACTCTGAAAGGAAACCGCACTAAGTGTAGCCTGTCCTCCAATAGCTCCGTCAACAACAACACCCAATTGTGCATCACCAAACGGAACGGTTATTTCTGCCGCCGTAGCACCAAAAATGGTATTATCAGCATTATCAAAAGTTGGGGTCGTAAATCCACTTCCAGTACTTGCCCATCCTAATGTTCCAGATCCATCTAAGTCAACCAATGCATGGCCTGCAACTCCACTCACTGCCGATGGAAGAACCATTGTATAAGGTGAAATTGCTGAAGCTCCTCTAATCTCAACCACATTTGTTCCACCATCATCCTCAATTTCCAAAACACCTGGTAAAGCACCAGTTTGACCAAATCTTGTAATATTTCTCATGTTTACTCCACCTCCCTCGATTCTCATTTGTTCAGTGAGGGCACTCGAACCACCAGAGGTTGCTACATTAAAGATCATTGCACCTCCGAAATCTGTCACTGTTCCCCATGTCTCTACAGCTTCAGTAACAATCGAGGCTGTGGTACTATTTCCTCCTGATCCATTCTGACCCCTGAAAAAGATTCGTCCTATATCTTGTCCAGGAGACAACCCTCCACCTTGTCTTCTTAACATAGAATACTCAGAAGCTCCAGTGTTTGACTGGATACCCAGTCTGGCAGTGTTGTTATCTGACGCAATTACAAATTGATAGTTGTTTGCATTTGTTTCTATATCAGATGGTGCGGAGGTAGAACCAATCAAAAAGTTTAGATCATCCTGGAAGGTTTCTTTTCTAAAGGTTAATGGATTCCATGAACCACCACCAACAGCTGTGTATCCTTCAAAAACATTGGACGCAGAATTGTATCGAAGCATGCCATTATTGGGAATACCAGGTCTAGACCCATTGCCTCCCGCGTGAATCTGCAAGGCACCTGATCCAAACATGCTAATATTTCCATCATTTTCAATGACCATTTGCGCAGTAGGCGAACTTGTAGCATTGGGAGTAGTAATAAAAAACATCTGTGATCCGGTATTTGTATTTGACCAGTTTTCTGTAGCCTGAGCAAATATTCCAGCACTGTTGATAAAAGTTCCAACACCATCTTCATTACCAATAAAGTTTATTTCACCAATAATTTCAGTATCCTGAAGTGCTGATGGAATGGCTTCTGAACCACCACTTGAAAGCAAGTTGACTTGAGATGGAACACTAGTATTGAAAGTAATAGCTTCCAAAATTGCTTGGCCACCATCGGCAACTGCTGCAACTGTGTAATCTCCGATTCTTGCAACCTCCGCTGGTGTGCTAGTTCCTGATGGCGTAGTAATTATACTCAAGTAACTTCCTTGATCAAGACCTCCGGCCCAAGCTCCTGTAGCAAACGTTGCAATAGAAGCTGCAGGCACATAACCCCCATTATAGCCGTCAAAATTAATTGCGCCAATGAAGTCATCCTGGACTAAATTGGCTTCTGCTCCTAGGTTTCCGTTGGCACTTGATAGGAAAATCTCAGAAGGAGCTTGAAAGGAAGAAAGGCCTGCTGAACTTTGTCCACCTGAAGCACCTGCATGAATCAACTCTAAGTTTGATCCGCTACCTTGTTGGGAGATAACTACCGTTGGAGTAGTAGCCGAAGCATTTTGTGATTCAAATTCAGCCACGTGACCTAAACCGTCATTGTTTGCATAAATAGTATTGGCAGAACTAGTCGCATTAGAAACATTAAATCTTGCAACCTCATTCAAGCCACTGTTGTCAATGTCGAAAAGAGCTTGTGCATCTGAAGATATTACATCTTGAAATGGTAATGTCACAGCACTAACCCAGTTCAACTGCGGTGAAGCCATTCCATCCGTAGCTAATACCTGCCCGGCACCACCATCTCCATCTGGAAGAGTCCAAATCACCGGCGTATTTGTAATGTCATCCGGTGCTTTGAAACCAAGTATTTCTCCAGATGCTGGGTTGCCTTCTGTAAATATGATTGAACGCGCACTGATTCCATCTCCTTCAATAACAAAATCACCGCCAGTTGTATGAACTTCACCATCTTGTTGAATTCTAAAACGTTCAGTTGAACCTACAGCTCCATTTGGTGAAGTTTCAAAAGACATTTCAGCTCCATTGTTAGAACCATCTGCCCAATTTTCAGTTGCAGTCACTGATATTGATGCACCAGTATTAAAATTTCCAGGTAATCCACCTTCATGACCGTTGAAAACAATCTCTCCAATTACATCATTATCCAACATGGCAGTTGGAGTTCCGGCAGTACCATGACCAGATAAAAGCGCCACCCTGGTTATATCTGTAGTCAAGTCAGTGCTAAAGGTTGCGGCACCTAAGAATGCTCCGCCACCATTATTATCATCAATGACTTGAATAATTTTTCCAGCTGGAGATGGAATGACGTTTGTATTATCTCCGAAAACAGCCGCTTGAGCAGTTTGGTTAAATCCCATTTGGAAACTTGGATTAACCAAATCCCTCCATCCTGTTGGAGTTCCATCTATGTTCGCTTCAAATAATCCTCCATTAAATCGAATAGCTCCCTGATATGAATCTGAAGTCATATTTCCGATAACTATTCCATTGCTC
>JANQSI010000013.1 GCA_028284125.1 Cyclobacteriaceae bacterium | reverse complement strand
GTTTGAGGAAATCTCACTTACAGTATTCGGGCCCAAAAGGTACATTAAGTACTGATATTTTATCCTTCTCTTCCTAGATTGGTTTTTTTGTTTTTGGGGTGTAACGGGTTAGGTTTGGAGGGAGATGGAGGATAGGCTAATTACTCTAAAAGAACTCTACGAGAATGCTGATGAAATGAAGCTAAACTCAAAAGTTAAAACTAATGATTTTGCTGAAGCCTATAGATTGTTCAGAGGTGCGTTGAAAGAGAAAATTGAGCCACTCTTTAAATCAGAGACTAATATAGAAATTCAATCAAGAGTAATTGAAATCCTTGAGTTAAAAGTATCTGAATTAGATTCCATCACTGCATACTTCATTATGGTTCGTCCTTTCGCTAATAAATGGAAATCCAGAGGTAGATACTTATTCTACTTTGATACCGTCAAACTAAAGTTGGGAGGGCTTATTTATCTTTTAGGAAATGGACAGCAATAATTATGAGTAATGGAGTCTTTTAGATTCTCGCAAAAAAGGAACAAGAAGATTAGCAATTATGCTATTGGAATAATTGCTGGAATGGTCTTATCCATCTTAATTTTTAGGAACACCGATATCGGAATCAATAAGCCTTTAATGTATTTAATCATTTCAGTGGTTTCACTTATCTCAATACTGAGTGCAGCTAAAAAAGCGGCGAAAGAGTTTGAGGAAATTATAATTGAGGGATCGCAGGTAAAATTCTATTTTTTGAACAAAATGAAAGACATGCTCAAGTTGGATCGTAGTGACGTTTTAGCCAAAGTGGATGGCGAAAAAGTAGAATTCTTATATAAGTCTACTGGTTTGTCTATAGGGAGTTCAAACAAGGAAAAAATGGAAGAATCGGAAAGGTGGGACAATTTGCTTGCTCATTTTGATGTTAACTAGAATTTTAGGAAAAGTTGAAAAAAGAAGAAATCAAATGATCAAAAGAAGGTTCTCATTTTTTACAATAGTAATGACCTCTTTATTGGCATTGGTACTTGGAAGTGTACTTTCAATCTTTATTCCAAGATTGCCAAGTAATATTGAATTTACGGATAAAGATTCTACTGAATGTGATGTTAAACTTGCAGAGCGAACTAAGCTTTTAAATGAAGCAGTGGATAGAGCATTTAAACTTAATGATGAAAAGACAGAACTAATGGCTAAGCTGAAGAGTCTTGAAGATAAAATTTGTAAATGAATAGTCAAATACGCATTTCAAAAGCCCACCCATCACGGTGGGGTTTCGAGTGGAGTTTCAGCAAGAGATAACATCATCTCTATCATGAATAAGGATGAAAATTAGAAAGGCGGTCAAGAATAAAGGTCATGTCTCAATCTGTCACTTTCGACCTTGAAGCCTCAGAAAGAAGGTTTTGTTACCATTTGACAAGAGGACCTGAGGGATATACTCAAAAGAGATAGTTTAGCCAGTATGTTAAAAATCATCAGCTCAGCACCTCATGTCTCAAAGTGTCACTTTTAAGTGCAGGTATTGCGCTAACCATTGCATAAAAAAAGGAAAGCGAAATGGTATTCAGCAATATAGGTGTACATCCTGCAGAAAGTATCAGTTAGCTTCCTATCGCAACGTATCCTATCAAATTTCTGATTCATTCATCGTGAGTTGTGTTAAGGAAGGGTTGGGTATACGAAGCATGTCGAGGCTCCTGGAGATAGCTCCCAATACGGTGATTAGAAGAATTCGAAAAATTGCTTCACAAGTGGTAAAGCCCCCAATTCCAATAGGAAAGACATTCGAAGTTGACGAAATGATCACATTTGTTGGGCAGAAGAAAAGACAGCTATGTATTGTCCTGGCCCTGGAAAGACAATCAAAGCGAGTCGTTGATTTTTATATCGGACCCAGAACGCAAAGAAGCCTTCGCATGGTTATTAATACATTGCTAGCAGGAATGGCGAGGAAAACCTGTACAGATGGATTACTCCTTTACAAAGGGCTTATTCCAGAATACATTCACACAACAAAGAATCATTGCACGAATGGGATCGAAAGATTTAACCTGAATGTTCGAACTCACCTCAAACGGCTGAATAGAAGATCATTGGCCTATTCGAAGGCAATGGATATGTTGGTAGCTTGTTTGCTGATTTATTTGTGGGGGTAGCATGGCTGGCTCCAATCTTTTTTCATTACAATTGATCACATAATCCCAACCAAATCAGACAAAGGAATGTCAAGAACTTGAGCCACTTCATATAGTGAATAGACGGTAGGGTTGACTTTTCCATTTTCTAGCTTTTCAACCGCCTGACGATCTTTCTTAAGTGCTCGAGCCAGATCAGATTGACTCCATCCTTTTTCTTGCCTCAAAGCCTTGACCCGATCGCCAATCTTCTTTTTTAGCTGCTCCTTCGTCACGAATCAAAAGTCAACGAATAACACGACAACTTTGTCATATTATAATATGACATACTAAAGCATTTTGGCTAAGTTTAAGACATGTGCAAACTCGATGAAAAATACCCACATGTCTCCCGGGAATCGCTTCAGGCATTTGACGATTTTCTAAGCTTGGTCGATATCCGTCGATTCAGGAAAAACCTTCGCACGGTACTTTTCCAGTATCTACTCCTCGAATATGAGGAACTCATTCCCGACTTTGAACACTTTATTGAAGATATGCGCTTTGTATTTGAGTTCTTCGATAAGCTAGAAGAGAAAAACTAATAGCACTTGAAGGCAGCCTCTAACTATACAAGTATCAACCATGCCTGTATAGCAAATGCCGTTAAAAGTACAAGTGCTGCCAATAACTATATAAATGCTGCCTACAAGAATATAGCAGTTCCCGACAACTTTATAGAAGATCCTATCAACAATATAATAGCTGCCCACAACTGTACAGGTCCTAACCACAACTATATAGCTAATCCCTACAACTATATAGCTGCTACCGACAAGAGTACAGAAGATGCCGACAACTATACAGAAGGTCCCGACAACAGTATAGCTCCTGCCGACAAGAATACAACAGTTGCCGACAAGTTGTAATTACTCGTACATTATGCCATGTAGACCACCAGTATATCCATTCCGTTTTTTACAATAATTATTGATCTGTACTTTCAATGATTAAATCAAACATTTATAGCTATGTCGAAAAAAAGTTTTAGTTACTCACAAGAAACCCTGATCCAATACGCAAATGATCAAGTCAGCTTTCTGGAAGATGATCTTGATGCATTTATTGCCTTTGATCCTGACCTGGGCAGTACCAAACGAGATGCCATGTCAGAATTGATCACGTGGATTCTCAACGAAGGTGGAGATGACATCAACGTTTCCCAGCTGGGCGACACCACTGAAACGGTGGTGAATGAAATGAAGAATGCACGTGTGATGTATAACCAGTTGCGCTATTGGGTGGTCAAGGCGTTTCCAAATCGGAAAGCAGTGCAACGCCAGTTTGGGGTGGGTCGCTTTGGCAAGCTGGCCGATAGCCAGGAGGCGATGGTCACGTTCCTTTCCGCATTGGGACAAACAGTAGAAGAATTCCGAACGGACCTGGAGGCTGCAGGAGCTCCGACAACCCTACTGGATAGTGTAGCCCCGCAAGCACAATCGTTGCTGGATGCCAATAATGCACAGGAGAAGAAAAAAGGCAGTCGCACCGTGGATACGGAAGAACGGATCAACAAGCTCAATGAACTGCATCAGCATACCAGGGATTACAACAACGCTGCAGAATTTGTCTTCTACGACTCTCCGGCCATGCGGGATCGCTACCGTCCACCGAGCAACAGCAATGTGGCAGATCTTGAGCCTGAGGAAACCGAAGAATTGGACTGATTGATACATTCAAAAAACGAGAACCCGGAAGTGATGCTTTCGGGTTTTTCATTTATAAATCAATTTCGCTTTTATGAGCTTTTCTTACTGTCAGTCTAATGTAGCAAGTCCAAAGGTATGAGCTGCAAGCTCGCACCTACAGGAGAAAAGAATCTTGAACGTTAAGGTTGATAAGATTGCTTCGCTACGCTCGCAATGACGTACTATAGATCACTTTCGGACCACACAACTATTCCGTCATTCCAAACCGACGTTATGAGGTGAAGGAATCTTGAACGTTAAGGTTGATAAGATTGCTTCGCTACACTCGCAATGACGTGCTTTAGATCACTTTCGGACCACACAACTATTAACGTCATTCCGAACCGACATAACTATCACTGTCATTCCGTAACCGACACAACTCTATTGTCATTCCGAACCGACGTTAGGAGGCCAAGGAATCTCGAACGCCAATGTTCATTAAAGATTGCTTCGCTACACTCGCAATGACGTGCTTTAGATCACTTTCGGAACCACACAACTATTCCCTCATTCCAAACCTACATAACTAATTCCCTCATTCCGAACCCTTACTGCTTTTCCGTCATTCCGAACCGACGTTAGGAGGTGAAGGAATCTCGAACGCCAAGGTTCATTTTTAGACTACTTCGCTTCACTCACAAAGAGGTGCTGTTATAGCGACGCTTTTCAGTGTAATTAATTAATCCATTAATCGACTTAATTAATCAGTAAGTTGGTTAACGTTTTTGAACACACTTTTAGAATAAAAATGCTAAAAAGTTATCTAAAAGCTGCATGGAGAAACATACTTCGATACAAGAGTTATTCAACGATAAATCTAGGCGGCCTGGCCATCTCTATTTCTGCATTCTATTTGCTATTGACCTATGCTACTGATGAATTTAGCTATGATAAATTTCACAACGATGTAGATAGGATTTATCGAATTACGAATAAAATTCGAACCACCGGAATGCAAACAGCAATGTCTGCCAACCCCTGGGGGCCACAGTTGGTCAAAGACTACCCGGAAGTAGAGGCATATACACGTTGCTCCTTTTACTTTTTTGATGTTCCTGTTATGAAGGGCGAGGAAATCATTTTTGAAGATGAAATGCTCCTGGTAGATTCTACATTTTTTGATGTATTTGACTTCAAACTACTAGCAGGAGATCGGCGAACAGTCCTGGATGAAATGTCGGACGTAGTAATTACCGAAGAATTAGCATTTAAATACTTTGATGATCCAAGCCCACTGGGTAAAACCATTCGGGTTAGCCTGAACGGAAGATTTAGAAACTACCAAGTGTCAGGTGTAGTAGAAAATCCACCTTCCAATTCTCATTTGAAATTCACCATGCTCTTCAATATGAATATCAATTTTGAGATTTACGGTAATGATCCCGATAACTGGTGGAGACATAATGGCTTTACCTATCTAAAACTCTCAGAAGGAACATCCCATGAGCAAGTCATTGAATACTTCCCAACATTTTTTGAAAAACATTCAGGACCTGAGTTTGTTGAACGATTTGACCCAAGCCTCCAACCCATTACTGATATTCACCTTCATTCAGATCTGTTTGGTGAAATAGCTCCAAATGGTAACATCACCTACGTACGGATAGCCCTGTTTATGAGCTTTTTTATTTTGTTAATTGGATGTGTAAACTACGTCAACCTCAGCACGGCATTATCGATCAAACGAGCAAAAGAGGTTGGAGCCAGAAAAGTACTTGGCGCTTTCAGGAAGCAATTGGTACTTCAATTTTTGGTGGAATCGATGGTAGTTTCACTTTTATCAATCATTGCCTGTCTGGTTATTCTGTACCTGGTTCAGCCACTTTTTAACAACCTGGCCGATAAAGAAATAGTGTTTGATGTTCTAAGCGATGGAATCAAACTTGTGGGAATTGGAGTGATGGTAGGAATAATTTCAGGACTTTACCCGGCGCTGGTTTTAAGTAAGTTCGAACCAATTAAAATCATTAAGGGGAAATTTATGGTTTCCAGACGTGGCGTATTCTTTAGAAGAATACTAATTGTTTTGCAGTTTTCGATTTCTATCGTGCTATTCATTGGAACGGGAGTCATGTACAGCCAAATTCAGTTTGTAAATGACAAAGAACTTGGTTTCGATAAAAAAGGCGTTATGGTCATGTTTGGATTGACCATTGATCAGTTAAACAATGATGTAGAGGTATTCAAGAATGAATTACTTCAAAATCCAGGCATCAAACAAGTAGCAGTTTCATCCGGCTATCCCGGAAACGCGGGAATCGTAATAAGGTATCGCCCGGAAGGGTATAGTGGGAGTGACCAGGAACTTCCCTCGACTCATACCATATATGCCAATCAGGATGCCATAGAAATATTTGATCTTGAAATGAAAGCTGGTCGCAACTTCAATGAAACAATAGCTAGCGACAGCATGTCCCTGATCATAAATGAAAGCGCAGCAAAACTTTTCGGTTATGAAGATCCCGTCGGACGTACATTAACGGTCGCCAACGCGAACCGTACAGAGATGGGACCAAGCCGAAGAATCATTGGGGTAGTAAAGGACTTTCATTTCGAATCCTTACACAATGAAATCAAACCACTAGTTTTTTCAATTGATCCTCAAAGACATAACAACATTCTTGTAAAATACAATACGGAAGATCATGCTGAAGTCTTAACGCACGTGGAAACGCTGTGGAAGCGTGAGTTCCCCGAACAGGCCATCAATTACAATATATTGGAAGATGAATTCAATCAATTGCATTCAAGTGATTTCCAACTTCAAAAAATACTAACCGCATGTTCTGTGTTGGCAATATTTATAGCCTCGCTAGGTCTTTTTGGTTTGGCTACATTCATGGCACAGCAGAAGCTGAAAGAAATTGGTATTAGAAAAGTGCTTGGAGCTAGTCAATCAGCAATTATTGCTTCACTTAACAAAGAATTCACCGTTCCGGTTTTAATCGCCGCAATAATGGGAATACCCCTGGCTTACTATTTGATGAACTTATGGCTCGACAATTTTACGTATCGAGTTGATTTCAATTACTGGCTAATTCCAATAGCTGGACTAGCATCGCTATCTATTGCCTGGCTTACGGTTAGCTACAAGTCATTAAAAGCTTCGAATGCGAATCCAGTGGATGCTTTGAGACAAGAATAATGAGTAAAGGGTTAAGGAGGTGGATTATAGATCACTTTCGGATCACGTAATTATCCGTCATTCTGAACCCGCACTACTATTCCGTCATTCCGAACCGACGTTAGGAGGTGAAGGAATCTCGAACTCCAAGGTTTATTAAGATTGCTTCGCTACACTCGCAATGACGTAAATAGATTACTTTCGGACCGCATTACTATTCCGTCATTCCGAACCGACATTAGGAGGTGAAGGAATCTTGAGCTCTGGCTAGTACGTGTTTGTAACTCGCCAATTCGAAAATATTAAAAGCATGTTCGGTTGAGCAGGTTTTTTATATTGAGCAGAATTGGTTAGAATAGAATTGTGGTAGATTAGACCATTGAGAAAAGAAAAACTAATTGAATGGCGACTAAACCAATTGGTATTTTAGTTTTGATAATTGCAATTTGGCTACTTTGGTTTGGTATCAGATACAAAGGATCTTATGTAAGTAAGGTTAGATTTATTGGTACTTCTTTGCTTCTGGGTGTCCTAGGGGTATATCTTATTTTGGAAAAGAGGTCTTTTTGTGAAGTGTTTTTCTTTATCTGTTAAACTAGACACTGGGCATGGATATTGACAGTGTAAGAAGGTGTAGCTGAACCTACACCAAGGTTTTTGAGTTGCACATCCCTATTCATTTCCCCCAATCTCAATATTTCTCTTTTTCAGCTTCTCCAATCCTGATTGGATATACGAAGCATCGAGATAATTTCCATCATAAAAAATTCCCTGTATCGATTGTGTGGCGGTAATGTCTGTGAGGGGATTCTCTTCTAGTAACACCAAATCCGCAACATTACCTTCTATGATTTCACCTACATCCAACTCCATAAATTGGGAGGAGTTATAGGTTGCCGCTTTCAAAATCTTGCTTGGAGCTATTCCTATCTCTTGCCACAACGCCAACTCAAGGTGTAGCCCAAACCCATTGGGTAAAAGCCCAAAACTATCAGCGCCGGTAATGAGTGGAATATCTTCTTCGACCATGCGGATCAACAACCACTTCATTAGGTCAAAATTCTTGTTTGCTCGTTGCGTTGCAAAATCAGCTGCCTCTTCCGGTGAGTTAAGTTCGACTCCATAATGGGTGGCTATGTAGGCATAAAGTTGTCGGTTAGATAAGTTTCTTCGGTAGGGATTTCGAGCGCCAGAATATCTTATGTACTGCGATTCATCAACGTAATCAATAAAAGGAATCCTTGACAAAGAATCGAGAAAGGAATGTTTGAAATAATCAATATGCTGAGCGTATATTTTCACGGTTGGACAAATCCAGATCTTACTTTGCTTTACCTTTTGAACAACGTTATTCAAGTATTCAGGGGTCCTTAATGTATCAGCAATCAAATAGACAAACTCCTCCAGATGAGTAATCTCGCGCATCTTTAGACTCAGCTCTAATTCCTTATCCCTTTGAGCGTGTCCATACACCGGGAAATCGATTGAATCCGCAAACTCAATGATCCTTTCGTAAGCATCTCTGGCTATGTTTCCGTGAATTTTTATCCCATGAAATCCATCGAGCTTACACCGTCTTACAAATTCATCGACCTCTGATTTTTCAATGGATTCAATGATAAATGGTGAAGAGGAAAAGTATCTGGGACCCAAAAGGCTTCCTGCCGCAATTTGACGCGAGATGGAAACGTGATCCTTACCACCATCTGAGCCATTCATGTTTCTGACCGTGGTGATCCCGTTTAGTAAATACAATTGCATCACTTCTTCTGTGTCAGCCCTGTTGTGGATATGCAAATCAAAAAGACCTGGAATTAGGTATCCTCCTTGCCCGTCAATGACCTTGGTATTCTCTAATGATTTCGCTAACCCCAGGATTTCACTAGTAGTACCAATTTTTGTTATCGTTCCATCACTGATCAAGACAGCATCGTCCGCTTTGCGTAACTCACCTGCTACCACATCTACGATGTGAACATTGATGATTACATGGTTAGTAGAAGCACCATTCGTTCTACACCCGTAAATCAACAGGAGAATGAGAATGGATCTAAGTGAATGCCTGTTACAAATCATGTTGGTAATGATACAAGTCTGAAGGAATGGTGTTATCCGGTTTGTGGAAATCAGGAGATTAATTTGTGGTAACTGGTTTTGTTTAGAATGGAATGAAGGAAGCGTTGCAAACGCGCGCAAGCGAAGGTTGATAAGATTGCTTCGCTGCTCTCGCAATGACGCGTTATAGATCACATTCGGAACCACACAACCACTCCGTCATTCCGAACCGACGCTAGGAGGTGAAGGAATCTTGAATTTTAGTGTTGATCCATCGATCCCGAATCCAACGCTTGGTCACAAAATCATTTGTTAGAATGGCAACCAATCTTTTTTTCACAAAAAAGATTGAACCATGTTTAAAAACTTCTTGATAAGCGCTTTTCGAAATATTCGTAGAGAAGGAATCGTCTCCGGAATTAGCATCACAGGAATGGCATTCGGACTTTCCGTCTCGCTACTCATCCTTATGTACGTTTTCAAAGAATTCTCCTACGATCAATTCTCAGCATCCGATCGGATCTATCGACTAGAGCTAAAGCAAATATCAGATCAGTCTCCAAAGTGGGCGATTAGCCATCATGCAACAGTTAAGGACATTCAGGTTAGGTCTTCCCAGATAGAAGAAGTGATGTTTTTCAAAAAGAAGTTTCAGGTCACTCGAGTTAAAGCAGGGGATCAGGATTTCTTTGAGAAAGTAGTAGCCATTAGCAATGAAGCTTTTGTTGAGTTTACGGATTTAAAAATTCAGAATGGAAGTGCTGAAGGAATGTTAGGAAGCCCCTATCAAGCAATTCTTTCCCAGGAGTATGCTAAAAGGTATTTTAATGATACTGATCCAGTAGGACAGCTGATTGAGGTAGATACTGCCAGTTACCTGGTGACTGGGGTTTTCAGAACTACTAAGCCCACGCACCTTTCCGCTGATGTTGTTGTTTCAGAACCTGAAAGTGCAGATCTCCGATGGTTATTTACTTACCTTAAGCTAAAAGAAGGAGCAGATGTGTCAGAGGTTCTTGAGGAAATCAATGGAAAAGCTCCTGAGTTGGAAGGCGTATTTTACAACGACACAGAATATGATCTCATCAACATTGGAGATATACATTTCGAATCCACTTCAAAGTTTCAATTAGGAACCAAAGGAAATCGAGAGACCGTCTATGTGCTACTCGGAATCGGGCTACTCATATTGACCATTGCTTGCATCAATTTCATCAATCTGACTTCAGCAGTTTTTGTAAAAGTCTCCAAAGAAGCGGCCATTCGAAAAGTACTAGGATCGAGTAAAGGGCAATTGTTCCAACGCTACTTTATTCAATCAGGAATATTATTGGGACTTTCGATCCTAATTGGCACCTTGTTTTTTGTTGTTGTGGCACCCATTGCTAACAATACATTAGGTCTGAACATGCGACCGTCAGAATTCAGCTATCAGTGGGTGCTCTATTTGATCGTTCTGTTAGGATTAGTGTTTTTTGTCACCAACATTCTTCCCGCAATTCGTTCCTCACAGCTGGATAAACCAGATGATGTAAATCACAAAAGATCTGGGATGCACTTCTTAATGGTCTTTCAGTTTTGCATTGCGATCATCTTAATCGTTGGGACATTTCTCGTGCGAGACCAAATGGACTATTTACACAATAGGTATCTGGGCTATGGTGACGATGCGCTTTTATTTGTTCAGATGGATGATCAATCCTTATGGGCAAAATCCACTGAATACAGAAAACGATTTGAAGGACATCCATCCGTGCTCTATACTTCATCCATAATGGGTGCTCCTGGGGACCCTTCGATGATGGGAAATCAGAATGCCTGGGCAGAAGGTATGGCACTAGGTGAAAATGTTTTCTTGCCATTGTATGCAGGCGAAGAAGAGATTGTCGAGACATTGGGGCTAACAGTGATAAATGGTCACGGGTTTGAGTTTGGTGTAAATGCTAGCGATACCGTTTCAGCAATTTTGGTTAATGAAACAGCCGCTAAAGAATTTGGCTGGGACGATCCCATTGGAAAAAGAATGCGGATTTCAGGTAATGAATGCCGAGTCGTCGGTGTTGTAGAGGATTTTCACTTTCTGGATTTACATGAACCCATTGGTCCTTTAGTAATTGCTTATTCACAAAACAATTACAATATAGCGGTTCGCATAAATCGAAATGGATTAGCATCAGCACTTGAATTTATTGAAAAACAATGGGAAGGAATCGATCCGGTTCATCCCTTTAACTCATTTTTTCTCGAGGAGAATTTTGAGAGACAGTATCAAAGTGAAGACCGGCTAAAGCAGGTGCTGAACGTGCTCACCGCATTGGCCCTTATCATTTGTTCGATCGGAATACTTGGGATGGTTTTGATGATTATGGATCAACGAACGAAAGAAATTGGGATAAGAAAAGTGTTGGGAGCGAACATAGTCCAAATTTTGACCCTTCTCAACAAAAATGTGTTCATTCTGGTGGTCATATCCAATTTGATCGCTTGGCCCCTCGCTTATCTTCTGGGGAAAAACTGGCTACAATCTTTTGCTTACCGAACGGAATTGAATGTTATGATTTTTCTAATCGCAGGAATCATTGTTTGCGTGCTTGTTTTGATAACGGTGAGCTACCATAGCATCAAATCAGCCTTGCGCAATCCTGTGGAAACGCTTAAATACGAATAATTGGAATTGACTGCTTAGTAATGATGAGTTACATGCCCTCACTGGCGCGGATCTTCCCGCATGGGTTTGGGGTGGCGAGATCCGTGACCGAAAAACATAATTGCTTTGTTGGTGTGAAGCACGAAGTAACTTCCGCGCCAGAGATATTGGGCGTTAGGTTTTCCTACGCCTTTTTCTATTCAAAACCCTTTCGGCCTGGTTATTGCTACTTACTGGCTTTAAACTAACCAACTTTTGTTCAAGTCCATTTTATTCAGATTAGCTCAGGGTATTCTGATCATAGCGTTGGTGTATGCCGGCAGCTTCGTTTTCATAGAGGAAAGTGCTGAAAAAACGGAGAAAACTGAAAAATCAGAAGAAGCACTTCATAGAGGTTATTACTCAAATACAACCAAACGATCTGTTTCCAAACAACCAAAAAATTATAATAAGTACAGCGCTGCTGCCGTCAAATGGCGGGAAATCCCCTTAGTAGAAAGGGAAGTTTTCAGTGACTTCAATGTAAATTATATCTACACCATTTCATTCCTCGATCAATCATTTAGAAAGAAGCCAAATCGTCAAACAACCTGACCAATTTTTTCTAATCTAAATATTGAATAACCAATGAAAAATTTAAAATACAGCCTTATGGGCTTAGTAGTAGTATTAATTATGTCCTCTTGTGCAGTAGTCCGTCAAGGAGAAGTGGGGGTGAAACGTAAGTTGGGAGTTTTAGACCCCAACATCATTGAACCGGGTGCTCGTATGTATAACCCATTGACGACCACCGTCATCAAACTACCGATACGAACAGTTAACGTTGAAATTCAAAGCAAACTTCCATTGAAAGAAGGCTTGAATGTACAGTCCGTCATTTCCATTCTTTATCACATAAAGCAGGAAAGTGCTGCTGATATTATTGAGAATATCGGAACAAACTACGAACGAGTGGTGATCCGAAGTGTCTTTAGGTCAGCGTCTGCGGATGTGTGCTCCAGGTTCTTCGCTAAAGACATGCATACGTCCAAGCGAGCGGAAATAGAGGAAGAGATCAGGGGCAGAATGCAAAGCTTATTGTCATCTCGAGGTTTTGAGATTGAAGCAGTACTTCTGAAAACCATACAGCTTCCCAATGGATTAGCGTTGGCTGTGGAAGACAAATTGGAAGCCGAGCAGGAAGCGCAACGGATGGAGTTTGTGCTGCAGCGAGAACGGATGGAAGCGCAACGCAGAAAAGTGGAGGCAGAAGGAATCCGGGATGCGCAGAAAATTCTGCAAGAGGGAATCAACCCGCAGATCATTCAGTGGCAAAGCATTGAAGCATTTAAAGAACTAGCTAAGTCTCCTGGATCCAGGGTCATTATCACGGACGGTGATGCACCTTTCTTAATCGATCCGAAGGGGAATTAATAATAATAGAAAAGCCCATCGTTTACGGTGGGCTTTTTTGTTTGCAATAAATTACCCCATTTAGGGTATTGATATTTATGTAAGATCTTCGTCAATTAGAAATAGAACCAATCGCCACTATCTATGTCACTTACAAATGATGATCCTAAATGGACGGAACGATTAATTAAAGGAGGTATGGCAGAGACAATCGTTCGAGAGCTATTCAAGGAATTAGGGTTCACTAAGATTTACCGTTTTGGAATGGAGCATTCCATGCAAGCCATTCTTGGTGAATTGGATGAGATGGAAGATCCCGTCTCGCTTATGGTTCGAAGAATGCCTGATTTTGTAATGATTGATCGAGATGAAACAAACAAGAAATCATATTTCCTCGAGGTGAAATACCGGAAAAACGGAGGCTACCCGGTAAATAAGAAAGACAAAAAAGAGTTAGAAAATAACCCTTACGAAGATGCGGTCATTGTACTCCTGACTGAGAAGCACATCCTGGCCAAGACAGTTAAGGAATGTCAAAAGAGTGGTTTTGGGAAGGATTGGTTAAGCACTTGTAGTGCTTTCAATTTTACAAAAGAGGATAAGAACACAATTATCAAGTTCAAAAAGAAACTCAAATGTTTCAAAGGGTTTGAGAACCTTGAAGCCGAATAGTATCGGACACTGGGCGTAGGTTTTCCTACGACTTTTCTATTTCATTTGCTTTCAAAGCAAGAAGCTAATGGGGAGAGTTTTCAAATCGAATAGCAACTCACCTGCCAATACTTCCAATTTCCTCACTCCACTTCAAAATTAGGGATCAGTTCCTTTTTAGATTCCAACTCTTTTAACGAAGATGTCTTATTCTCATCGATCGACATTGGGGTAATAACAATGTAGCCTGCTTCGAGTTGTATGTCATCAAACTTGTAGGGATTTTCGGAAGGAGTCAAATTGTTTCGGAAGGACCAAACACTTTTACTATCGACAGAATGTGGATTCTCTCCATCCACTTTTTCGAACAACACCTGTTTTGGCTTTTCAAATATTATACGACGTTCTGCCACAGCAACACCTTTCACTTCTTCGAGCGGAACCTCCGGGAAACCAATTGTCCAATAGTCTCCAGCTCCAATCTCATCAACCAGTTGTGTCGAGATCAACTTCGTAACCCAGTTTGGCAAGGCAGAATAGGATCGTTCGTCATCGTCATCAAACCCCGATAAAGCTATCCCTGGCACGCCAAGGTAGGCTGCCATCCGTACCGCCCCAATAGTCCCTGATCCAAACCACCCAGGGCCAATGTTTGTCCCGCCATTGATGCCTGACAAGACTAAATCAGGTCGGTCATCAGAAAATAAACCATTCAGGCCAAGAAGTACACAATCCGCTGGATTTCCGGGCATAGTGTAAATTGTGACGTTATTTTTATCATCAATGTATTCACAGATTAGTTCAAGGGTCGACTGATATTTTCCATACGTGGTGTAGTTGGAAGTCCCAGAACGGTCGAAAGCAGGGACCACAATAGATACCCGTTTTGAAACTTGTTTCACGCTTCTTGCGAGTGCAAGCAATCGGTTTGCATTCTCTATACCATCATCGTTTGTGATTAAGATGTGATTGAATTTTGCTTCTTGGGAAAATACAAGTCCACAATAGAGAATCAATACTGAGAGAAGAGGAGCTTTCATAGTTATTTCGTTATGTTGCTTGGTTCATATCTTTTGTGATAAGGACACCTAATTAACTGTGAAATTAATTTGATCTCAATTAGATATAGCAACTCATCTACTAATACCCATTTCTTTAGGACGACCTTTTATGAGCCACGCCAAACCAAAAGCAGTTACACCGATGATTTCACCAACCAACACTCCTTCCTCGAAATATTTTGACCAGCCAAAAGCGAAGTAAAGAACCATCAGTAGAATGGAGGCCCAGACAATGATTCCCATTGCTTTGTAAAATTTGACGTGTTTCCCGCCTAATGGAAACTTGAAATATGACATTGCTCCCACCAGCGCAAGAAAAGCCCCCGCAAACAAAAGGTGAATGGTTCCTTGATCACCATTGTAATGACAAAAAGTATGTGATTGCCCTGCATGACATTCAGTAGGGATCAATGCGGTAGCGATTGCAAAAATGCCGGCAAAAGTTGTGATCAAATTGTCACCAATGATTTCTCCTTCTTTCTTTGAGTGACCCGGATACGTGATCAACATCAATCCAAAGGCCATTAACACCCCCGTAAAAATGGCTGAAGCTTCCGTGTAGTAATAATGACTGATCGAGGGCTCAATGTTTTTGGTCCATGCAATCAACGTCCATGGAAGAAGAATGCCCATGAATCCAATGGTTCTTCTAAGTGCCCGATATGCATAGTTGATTTTAGGTTGTTCTTGTGTCATGGCTTGATCAGGTTGGTTAGTACTTCAATCTATGACCGATATGATCTAAAATCAATACCTGTTTTACGGTATTTTACACTTACTGATATGAGAGATCTAAGAAATAGTATGACTATCAACCGAAAAATCACACGAACCCTCAAAAGGTGGACAAATCAGATATATCGAAGCAAGTGAAGGTGAGGGTGTGATTGCTTATACTTCAAATACCATTTACAAGCAAAATAGAGCAGCAATACATCTACTACAAAAACAAGATATAACGTACTCAATTGCCATGTAGATTCCGCAGGTACGAACGTGAAAGGTGCATAGTCAAACCATGCATTGTTGAAACTGCCATCTGTCACCAATTGCACAGCCAGGGCACTTACATGTATCAATGGGATGTGAATGATGTAGTAGAACAGGGGGACTTTTCCGAACAAGCTAAGGAAATCGGTGAATCGGTTCCTGACATTTTCGAGAAATGGAATCGCAAGAATGAGAGGACCCATGGTCATCATTAAAAACAGAATGGATGCCGGATACTTTTGTTGGCTTAAGAGTGCTTGTAAAAAAGGACCAGATTCGGGTGCATTATTGGTTTCGTAAATTCCAATGGCCAAAAACAATACTATCATAGCAGAGCCTATTCCAACGCACAACTTTTTCCTGGCTTCTTTGGTCATTTGAAAGATGGATCCAAACAGATAGCCACAGGCCATTACTCCAATCCAAGGCACTAAGACATAAAGGACAACCACGGTATCCTCACGCGGATTTTCAAATCCTGTGGGATAGATGAATCGCAGGAAAGGTACTAGATCACCTTTTACTGAATCAGGAATTAACGGAGGAACTTTGGAAAAAAGATGCTGGAAAAACACCAGAAATAAACCAATGGCTCCAACGATCTTAGGCTTAAGTCGGATAAGCAACGCCATGATGACCATGCACCAACCTAACATCCAAATCACTCCAGCCAAAACAAACTCTGTGATGTTGAGGTTGAATGTCCAAAAAAATCGCAGTACTGTGAGCTCCATGAAAACCAACAGCAACCCCCGAATGATCAACTGTTTTGATAGCTTGGCCTTATCAGCAAATTTGCGCCCCATAAAGTATATACTGGTGCCAGCAAAAAATACAAAAGCTGGCGCGCAAAAATGAGTGATCCATCGGGTAAGGAATTCACCTAATTCCTGGCTTCCTGCAGATATCCCGGAATAAACTCTGATATGGTCAATCGCCATAAGTACCATGACCAATCCCTTAAGAATATCAACGGAGTTAACTCTTTCGTTTTTAACCATGTTTGAAATACTGTTAGTCCTAGTTAATGGTACTAACATCCATTCTACTTTCAGTCAAAGCCTATAAGACTTTACTGTTAATCCGAGCTTGGCGCTTACTCCAATTTTACTCTTATCTCAGGAAACTTCTTGAAGAATTCTTTGGCCTGCTCCGAAGTGTTGAATCGTTTGTTGAATAATCCCTGTTCGTGTTTAACGTTCAACTCCATCCAGACATTTTTGGTCTTCCCGAACTGAACCTTATGAAGAACTTCCTCATAAGAAAGGTCCGCATGATAATAGGCAATAAGGTTGTGCTTTTTGGGCATCTCCAATTCGTGCTCCTTAAGTAATTCCAGAATTCTATCAGCCCACGGCTTGAACGCCACTCCATGTGATGGCCTGCTATTGACATAATCTTTCACTTTGCTAAAATAATTAGCATTTGATAAAAAGAATAGTCATGGTTAATGGTTATGAATTTGACTCGTAGCCTATGAGCTTTATCCTATCCTTCTGATCCAGCCGAATTTATCCTCGATTTCTCCGTAACGGATTTTGTTAATCGAATCCAATAGTCGATTAGAGATTTCTCTGGTTTCGACTGAGGGCAACTCATAATCAACTCCATTGTGACCAATCGTACTGATATGAGAAATGGTAGTGGCAGTTCCAATACCGAATGCTTCAGTCATTGTTCCCTTTTCAAGACTTTCCACCACTTCCTTTACGGTGACAGGTCGTTCTTCGACATTAAGTCCCCAATCTCGTGCTAATGTCAAAGCACTTTCTCTGGTAATTCCCGGAAGAATTGAATCGCTTGTAGGAGGAGTCAAAAGTGTGTCATTGATCACAAACATAATGTTCATGGTC
This sequence comes from Cyclobacteriaceae bacterium, assembly GCA_028284125.1. Classification (GTDB taxonomy): domain Bacteria; phylum Bacteroidota; class Bacteroidia; order Cytophagales; family Cyclobacteriaceae; genus Ekhidna. The sequence goes on along the minus strand of JANQSI010000013.1, from coordinate 372,439 downwards.
CCGGCTTCTTCAATAAACTCATGCGTTTGACCATCTGTCCAAATCAATTGATGATAACCTTGCTCTTGAGCCTTCTTGGCTGGATAAATGGAAGCCGCATAGTTGCCTGCCGTTTTAGCAGCACCTACTCCGCCTTTGGCAGCACGCGTAAATTCTTGCTCTATTTTAACCTTCACAGGTTCGGAGTAATAACTTCCAACCGGTCCTGTGATAATGATAAATGAGTACGTGTCTGATGGACGAACCCCGATGTAAGGATCTGTTGCAAATTGGAAAGGTCTGATGTACAAAGCTGTTCCAGCATGATCAGGAACCCAGTCTCTATCTAGTTTCACCAATTCTTCAATGGCACCTAGAAAAAGCTCTTCTGGGACTGGAGGCATGCACATCCGTTCTGCACTTCGGATCATGCGTTGCGCATTGGCATCCGGTCTAAAAGCCAAAATATCACCTTCACTGTTTTTGAATGCTTTCAATCCTTCGAAAATGCTCTGAGCATAATGTAGTGTAGCATTTGCCGGACTTATTCTTAGATCTCGATAAGGAATAATTCGATTGTTTCTCCACTCACCGTCCTCAAAATCAGCAATAAACATGTGATCTGAGTAAGTATGTCCAAAAGTTAGATTTTCGAAATCTACATGTTGTAATTTGGATTCCTCAGTTCTTGTGATCTTAATTTCTAAGGCCTCAGTCATTCTCAAAAGCGGTTTATTATTACTTATTCCTCATTGGGAGACCAGGGTGTTTCTGGCACATTTAGGTGCTTCCCAATTACACGTGCAAAGATGAATAAATAATCCGACAACCTGTTAACGAAACGTATTATCACTTCGTCAATGTCTTCTCCATTTCCTAAGGCAATGATTGATCGCTCAGCTCTACGACAAACACTTCTGCAAACGTGACTGAGTGAGACGGCTTGATGGCCCCCTGGCAAAATGAAATTTTTCAATGGGGGAAGTTCGCTATCAAATTTATCGATCCAAACTTCTAACTGAGTTACTTCAGTATCAGTGATTTTTGGTAATTCAAATCCAGTAAATCCAGGCTCTGTTGCCAGTAAGCTACCAATGGTGAATAGATGTTCCTGTATCCAATAAATCTGTTGCTTCAAGCGATTTTCAACCTCATCCTGATCCTTCAGCATCCCAAGAAATGAATTGAGCTCATCCACATTTCCATAAGCTTCAATTCTCAAATCGGATTTCGGGATTTTCTTTCCACCCAGAAGGGATGTGGTGCCTTTGTCACCTGTTTTTGTGTAAAGCTTGGCACTCATGCCACCACTTCAGATTTCCGAACGTTCTTATTGACTTCATCAGACTCGATCAATCCATCGCGCAACCGTATGATTCTGTGAGAATATTCAGCAATATCTTCTTCGTGCGTCACCATGATGATGGTATTTCCATTGTCATGCAGGTCTTGGAAAAGATCCATGATGTCATAAGAGGTCTTAGAATCCAGGTTTCCAGTTGGCTCATCCGCGAGAATAATACTTGGATCGTTCACAAGAGCTCTGGCAATCGCAACTCTTTGTCTTTGACCACCAGAAAGTTCGTTCGGTTTGTGGTGAGCTCGATCTTCCAGACCAACATTGGCCAATGCCGCTAAAGCTTTTTCTTCACGGTCTGAGCTGTTCAAGCCGGCATAAATAAGTGGAAGCGCCACATTTTCGAGAGCTGTGGCCCGAGGAAGTAGGTTAAATGTCTGGAAGACAAATCCGATCTCTTTATTTCTAATTTCAGCCAACTCATTTTCCGTTAGATCACTGACATCATTGTCATTAAGTATGTAAGTACCATTTGTCGGAGTATCTAAGCAGCCGATGATATTCATTAGCGTGGACTTTCCAGATCCTGAAGGTCCCATGAAGGCAACATATTCACCTTTATCAATGTTTATGGAAATCGACTTTAAGGCCATGATGACCTCACTTCCCATGACATATTTCTTTGCTATTTCGGAGGTGGATATAATACTGCTCATGTAACTTATTTTGTTTGGCTAAGGTAAAACATCTTGAGTGTTGCGATCAATGACTACACGTTTTTTAGATAGTTTTGGTTAGTGAAATGTTTCATGTTTATGGTTTTAATTTATCTGTCACTGCTGTTTCAAACACCCAATTACGGATGGGATTTGCTTTCCTCGGTTGAGATTAACAAGGAATATGATGAGTTTGTTGGCTCAGAGATTGAGAAACCCATTTTCTCAGCATCGATAAGAGCGTTGGAGGGACAGATAGTTGTCTTGGATGGATTCATGATTCCTCTTGGAAATGAAGTCTCGCAAGATTATTTCGTACTCTCAAGGTTCCCTTATCAATCCTGTTTTTTTTGTGGAGGTGCCGGACCAGAAACAGTTGCTGAGGTGTTTTCGGATGTTGAATTTGCGTTCACCGAAAAGAGAATAAGAGTAGAGGGGGAGTTGGAATTAAACGATCAGAATCCTTACCAGCTTTTCTTTGTTTTGAAAAACAGCAAAATCACAAGACCCTGACATGGACAAAACTTCATTTTTTCAGGATGTATTCGAAGTGGCTAAATTGATTCCCAAAGGCCGTGTCACTTCTTATGGCGGAATTGCAGCTTACCTGGGATTGAAAAGTTCAGCTCGAATGGTTGGATGGGCGATGAATCAGGCGCATCTCGATCCGGAAGTTCCAGCACAAAGAGTTGTAAATAGAAATGGACTCTTGACAGGTAAACATCATTTTGCTACAGAAACTCTAATGGAAGAATTGTTAAGAGAAGATGGCGTAGAAGTGAAAAATGATAAAGTGGTAAACTTCAAAGAAATTTATTGGGATCCTGTAGCAGAGCTAGGCCTTTAATTCTCTCCTAATTTTGCCTTAATCGAATTGATGGAATGGTGATAGACTTCATGAAGATTGATGTTTTTCGCAAAATCTTCAGGGGATCCTGAATAATAAACTTTGAGATCTTTACCATTTCCTGTTTCTAAAGGCTGTGATAAAAGCGTCAACTCTTGATCTACAAAAATTCGGAGAAGACTCGCGCCAGGCTCGTAGCTAATTAGATAAGTTTTCGAATCCATCTTTCCTGTAAACTTCCCATTGATCAGCCGGAAATAAAGCGGTGGTGTTTCACTTACTCCAGGTTGGCTATTAAAAGAAAGAAAAATATCAGCGGATGGTGCGAGGTTTAAGTCTTCAAATCCACTGTTTTCTTTCCCTTGAACAAGCGTGACCCAATAATTACTTGACATTGGGTTTCTAAAACTGGTAACAATTGGCTTATCAATCCTTTGTCCGCGCATGAGCATTCCTTCATTGGCTTTGGTGATATCAATTTCTGATACGTTGCTACTCATGATTTTTATAGGCACGTCACTGTCACCACCAGTTAAAACAGGGTTAAGCGAAAGAAAGTCGTTCAAGGAATATCGTTTGGAATTTTCTATGAACTCATCAAATTGCGAATCTTTAGGCCGATAATAGGATTGTAATTCTGGTTTCCCCTTTGAGTCATCCAAGGCCTTTGAAATAGCCATACTATAAATAGTGTAAAAATCTTCACTACTGATCAGGTCGCGTGATGCCACTTCGTCGTTCCTGAAACTTGCTGAAAAAGGGATTTCTACCGAGCTGTTAAAAACCTTCTTCCCTTTTTCATTGGAAAGCTTCACTTCCGTTTTGAACGTATATCGATCAACTTGATCATCTGGGGAAATGGCACTAGATGCTAAAAAATAGTAATCAAAACCACCTTTTTTGGTCAGTGTTTTGTGATTTTCCTTAAATGCTTTCCCCGAACCATCAACGTTATTGATAAAGGAAATGCCTTGGCCATAAAATGAAGATTCATTCACGTCATACTTTTCCTTCAAAATAGTAATCAGACTAGATTTTAATTGTTCAAAACCTTCCGGATTTTCAGTAAAAAAGTTGGGAAAATTAATATTGGATGAGACTTCAAGATTGTTGGAGAAAACCAAGTCAGTTACTTGAAGATTCGTTTGAGAAAGCCCAACGAACGTGGCTAGAAGAAATAGTATAGAAAGTGATGATTTTCTCATGACAATAAAATTACAATGACTTCTTACGAATTAAAAAGAGGCCAATAAATGTCAAAAGTCCATTTAAGATCAAAATCTCGAAACCAAACTTATAACCTCCCATCCAAGCCTCTGAATTCAAATTGATAACATAACTTATAACAGGAGAAACGACACAAACCCACGGAACATATGTGTCACTCACTTTAAATTTTGTTAAGATTCCGAAACCAAAAAGGCCAAGCAAAGGCCCATAGGTATAACCAGCCGCAATGAAAATAGAGTTAATAACGCTCTGATCGTTGATGGCTTGAAAAATGAGTATGACAAAAAAGAGAAGTACAGAGAAACCTATGTGCACGGAAATTCTCAATTTCTTTTTCTCATGATAGTTCTCCGGTTTGAATCCAAGGAAGTCCACACAGAAAGAAGTCGTCAAGGCCGTCAAAGCTGAGTCGGCGCTGGAATAAGCAGCCGCAGTTATCCCCAGTAAAAAAGTAATTGCTGCGATCGTCGAAAATTCATTGACTGCTAAAAACGGAAATACATTATCCGTTCGAGTTGGGAGGCTAATGGCTTTTGCTTCTGCAAATTGATAAAGTAAGACCCCTAGACTGAGAAACAGAAAATTCACAATTACCAGGACGATGCAAAACCAAAAGACATTTTTTTGCGCTTCACCAATATTTTTGCAGGTCAAATTTTTCTGCATCATATCTTGATCCAATCCCGTCATCACAATGGCAATAAACGCGCCCGAGAAAAACTGTTTGAAGAAATTCCTTCCGCTTTCCCACTCCCAATTAAAAATGGTGGTTCTGCCGTCAGAGAAAAGATTTGCATTTAGTTCGGTCCAAGTCAAACTCAACTCATCCTTGATGAAAACAATGCTTATGATCACCGCCAAAATCATAAAAGTGGTTTGCAAAGTATCCGTCCAAACAATGGTTTTTATACCACCACGAAAAGTGTAAAGCCATATAAGCAGGATGGTGGCCATGACCGAAATCCAAAAGGGAAGATTGTAAGCATCAAAAAAGGCAATTTGAAGAACGCCAGCAACGAGGAACAATCTAAAGGATGCTCCAATGACTCTGCTAACCAAAAAGAAAAAGGCACCTGACTTGTATGACCAGAATCCAAATCGGTCTTCCAAGTAGGTATAGATAGAAACCAGGTTAAGTCGGTAATATAAAGGCAACAACACGCGAGCGATCACGAAATAGCCTACCAAATAACCCAACACTACTTGGAAATAATAGAAATTGGAATTGGCTACTTCGCCCGGAACAGAAATGAAAGTCACGCCTGAAAGAGAGGCACCAATCATTCCGAACGCCACCAAATACCACTTCGATTCTCGGTTAGCGGTATAGAAATCATTATCGGCCGAATTCCGAGTTGTGATCCATGAGATCAGGATCAATAAAAGAAAATAGCCTAGAATAATGCTGCCTACCAGGACGGGGTTCATGCAATTTTGGGTTTAAAAACGAATTGCAAATTACATTTCATGGCTGATTTTATTGCAATGTTTAATTTTGTAGCAAATCCAATGAGATGGCTGAAGATTTTGATATAGAGGAAGAAATCAAGGTAGAAGAAGATACCACGATTGAAGGAGTTCGGGATTTGATGGTTTTCAATGACGATTTTAACACCTTCGAGCACGTCATTCAAACCTTGATTAAGGTTTGTAAACACGACACGACTCAAGCTGAGCAATGTACTTATTTGATTCATTACAAAGGAAAATGTTCAGTGAAAAAGGGGATGTACGAAGAACTGAAACCAATGAGGGAAGGAATCTCTTCCGCAGGCATTAAAGCCTCCATTGTCTGATGGAATACCCATCGCAGCTCGTAGAGCGAGCAGTTGAAGAAATCGCTAAACTTCCCGGAATTGGAAAGAAAACCGCACTTCGGTTAGTTCTCCACCTTTTGAAACAGCCTAAAGCATTCACAACAGAACTTTCGATTTCTCTCGAAGAGCTTAGAGAAAAAATAAAGTACTGCAAAACCTGTCACATCATCGCTGACACAGAAGAATGCACCTGTCAGAATGCGTATCGAGATACCTCCATTGTTTGCGTAGTAGAAGACACACCTGATGTTTTGGCCATACGGAACACCGGTCAATACAATGGACTTTTCCATGTCTTGGGAGGAAGGATTTCTCCAATGGATGGAATTGGACCAGAAAATGTCAATATCGATTCCTTGGTCAACCGATTGAAAAATGATGATCAAATAAAGGAGGTGATCTTAGCGCTGAGTGGAACGATGGAAGGCGATACTACTTCATTCTACATAAGCAAACTTTTGAAAGAGCTGGACATCAAAGTAACTACGATCGCAAGAGGAATCCCGGTAGGAGGCGAATTGGAATTTGCTGATGAAATCACACTGGGAAGAAGCATTTCAAAAAGAACACTATTTAACCAGGAAGGTTAACGCCTTCTATTTCTGCCCAAATTTTGAGAAAGTAGCACTGCCACACCCACTGCAAGGATCAAGAAAATCCATCTGGGGTTTCCTTCTCGGTACGTCTTCATCAAGTACCAAACGCTTAGAAAAAGTGTAAGGAGAATTCCCAGCGAAGCGAAAAAACGAAGTGCTTTTGGATTCATTTACCTTTTGTTGAAAATGACTTGAGTACAAAGAAATAGATTATTCTGATTTATGTCACGGCTGACTTGAAATGACATCTTACTTTTGCCACATATGGGAGACTTTATTGAGTTTTTGTACTCTAGGTTTTTGTTGAGTAATGGCGTTTCCATTGACACACGAACGCTCGAAGAAGGAAACCTTTTCTTTGCAATCAGTGGTGAAAATTTTGATGCCAATCAATTCGCGGTTCAAGCGCTAGAAAAAGGAGCCACTTATGCTGTGGTAGATAACGAAGAGTGTGTGACGGACGAACGAATTCTTTTAGCCGAAAACTCACTTGCCGCCTTACAAGATTTAGCTAGATTTCACCGATCACGATTTAAAAGACCAGTCTTTGCAATTACCGGATCTAACGGTAAAACCACTACTAAAGAATTAATTACGAATGTTCTTGCTGAGAAATATATCGTCCATGCCACCAAAGGGAACTATAATAATCATATTGGAGTGCCTTTGACCCTGTTGCACATTCATCCACAGGTAGAAATTGCCATCATCGAAATGGGGGCTAATCATGTTGGGGAAATTGCTGCACTAAGCGAAATCTCTGCACCTACGCACGGCATGATCACGAATATCGGGCATGCACATACTGAAACGTTTGGTGGAATTGAAGGAGTGATAAGAGGCAAAAGTGAGTTGTTCGATTACCTCAGGAAAAATGGCGGACAAGTATTTATAAATAATGAAGATTCTGTTCTTTCAAATATGTCGAAGCGTTTTGATAACCCGGAACACTTCCCTGATGAAGATGTGAAATTGCTTAGCTCGAATCCTCTGGTTTCCTTTTCTATGAAAGACAAAGAGGTCAAGACCAATATGATTGGTGGATACAATTTTGGAAACATAGCTTCTGCTGTTAAAGTAGGAAGGCATTTTGGGGTAGAAGATGAAAAAATCGCGACTGCCATTGAACGCTATGTTCCCGAAAATGCGCGATCTCAAGTGATAAAAAGGGAAACACTCACAATCATACTTGATGCTTATAATGCAAATCCTGATTCGATGAAGGCGGCTTTAAGTAGCCTTTCAAAAATGGAAGGAAAAAAAGTGGCCATCCTGGGCGACATGAATGAATTAGAAAATTCGGAGAGGGCACACCAAGAACTGATCGGATATGCAAAAGATCTCAATCTTTCAATAATAACTATTGGGAAAAAGATTGGCCCAGCGAACCTGACCGGAACTCATTTTGATGATAAAGAGAAACTAACTAGTTATCTTAAAGAGCAAACATTTGCAGATACGGTTGTCCTTTTAAAGGCTTCTCGTTCGATCGAATTAGAAACAATCCTAGAATACCTACAACCATGAGTTTACAATTCACACTTGATTTCCTCACCGACTTGGCTAAGCACAACAAGAAAGAATGGATGGACGACAACAAGAAGCGCTACAATGAAGCGAAAGGGTATGTGATCGACCTTGTTGCAGAAGTCATTGAAAAGAGCTCGGCTTTTGACAAATCATTGGCTGGACTTGAACCCAAGAAAACATTGTTCAGAATCAATCGTGATATTCGGTTTAGTAAAAACAAAGACCCGTATAAAACCAACTTTGGAGCTGCCATTGTTGATGGTGGCAGACGATCGGGAAATCCTGGCTATTATCTGCACCTTCAGCCAGGCAATAATTTCATTGGTGGAGGATTGTATCAGCCAGAGCCTCAGACCTTACAGAAGGTACGACAAGAAATTGATTACAATGGTCCTAAGATTCATAAGATCATAGATGACAAAAATTTCAAAAAAATCTATCCTGAACCACATAGTGGGGATAAACTAAAAACTGCACCAAAAGGCTACCCGAAAGACCATCCGGATCTTGAATTGCTTCAACTGAAGCATTACGTTTTCATGACCAACATTTCGGATAAAGAAGTTACTTCAAATAAAATGGTTGATCTGACTGTGAATGCGTACAAGACCCTTTTTCCATTCAATCAATTCTTAGCAGAAGCAATTAGCTAAAATTCTTTCACTAAGGATTTGTGCATATCTAAAAGGGTGCTACATTTGCAAACCTTTTGATCACCGGGGCATTGCCAAGGTGATTTTTTTACTTGGGATTTTAGCTCTGTTAACTCAGAGTATCCCGATTTTTAATCGGGAGGGTCACTGGTAAAGGGAGAAGAGATCTTAGCTCAGTTGGTTCAGAGTATCCCGACTAAGTCGGGAGGGTCACTGATAAAAGAAAAGGAAAAATAAGGGATCTTAGCTCAGTTGGTTCAGAGCACCTGCCTTACAAGCAGGGGGTCACTGGTTCGAATCCAGTAGGTCCCACCACTTAAGACAGCCACAACGTGGCTGTCTTTTTTTATGCCCTGCTACACATACATATTATATTCTCCAGACAGAGACCGCTTCTATGTTAGTTATACATGCGATGATCTTAATAATCGCTTAAGAAAGCATAATTCAAATCACAAAGGCTTTACAGGAAAAAATAATTGGGAGATTGTCTACTACGAGGAATTTGATTCAAAAACCGAAGCTTTGGCCAGAGAAAGAGAAGTAAATAAATGGAAAAGCCGGAAAAGGATAGAAGCTTTAATCGATAAAGAATGATCAGCGAGTTCAGAGCATCCCGACCATTAAGTCGGGAGGGGCACTGGGCGGTTCGCCGCTGCGATCGAATCCAGTGGGTCCCACCACTTAAGACAGTCACAATGTGGCTGTCTTTTTTTAATTAAGGGCTAGTTGGAATTTCTTCTTTAAACTTCTTTGGAAAAGTGTAGAAAGAACAAGCACTATTATTATGGCTAAGCACACTACTTGATAGGTTTCTTCTTGTCCTAAATCATTTTGCTTGTTAAAAATTCCCCATAACCCCCAAGAAATAGCCAGTGTCGCAACAGTCCACCCTTTCCTAAAAAGAATAATCAACCCAAGTCCACCTGCAATAATGGCAAGGATAATTCCCCAGTGGACTTCTTCAATTCCTAACACTGCAACGTCAAGGAATTTAAAATACACGGCAATGTTTGCAATGGTAGCTACACATATCCAGCCTAAATAGATTTGAAATGGAAATCGCACCCACCAGCTTGATCCTGAAATTCTCAAATTAATTTTTATGAGCGTTAAAAGGATCAAAAACATGATGAAAACGATCATGGTCAAATAGCCATAATGCCATGCTAAAATCCAGCTAATGTTGGCAATTCCATTAAGGACAAAAAAGTATCCAATGTCCCTTGGTTTAAAAAATTTCGAAAAAAATTGGTAAATGACAAAAGCAGTCAATCCCAGGTAAATCACACTCCATATGCTGAATGTGAACCCAGCAGACGTAAAATAATTATCGTACCTCGCAGAGACTCCACCGGTGGTCACACCATTGATTGGCAGGATGTTGGCTAGCGCATTTACAGTTATTACTGCGACGAGTGTGATTGCGTTAAGAATTTTCATGAAATGGATTTTTCAGACACAAAAAAAGTCCACTTTTTGAAGTAGACTTTTCTATTAAAAGTAAGATGAAATTTATTTGCTTGGTGGCAAAATCACTTTGTCAATCACGTGCACAACTCCATTAGAAGCCATTACATCTGCAGCTGCTACGGTTGCGTCATTAATCATCGCTTTTCCTCCAGCCAATTTCACATTAATTGACGCTCCATTAACTGTTTCAGCTTTTTGACCATTTTTCAAGTCTGTAGACAAAACCTTTGCTCCAACCACATGATAAGTTAGGATTGCAGTCAATTGATCTTTGTTCTCTGGCTTTAGCAAATTGTCCAAAGTTCCTTCCGGCAATGCAGCAAATGCCTCATTAGTAGGTGCGAAAACGGTAAATGGTCCGTCTCCCTGCAATGTTTCTACAAGTCCGGCTGCTTTTACTGCAGCTACAAGCGTTGATAAGTTTTCGTTACCAACAGCAAGTGTCACAATATCACTTTTTTGAGCATAAGTTACGTTCGCAGCAAACATTGCTACTACAAGTCCTAGTGTGATAATTACATTCTTTTTCATTTCTGTTTTTTTAAGTTTCTAATACAACCGAACAAGATTCATTTTGTTTAATCTTTTTTTAAATTTGTTAAACAAAACAAAAAAATAATCATAGAGTTCTCTTTAAACAGCTTCGTAGTTTAATGTGCATTTTTCATCAAATTTTAAATGAATGCTTTGGTTAATCTTGTTTCTTATGACCTCTGACTCGCTTTTAATTGATTTCGGCCAAGGGAAAACTAATTCCTGGATCTCTGTCAATGATGGAGTAATGGGGGGTCGTTCCATAGGTTTAGTGAACTATGAAGAAAATCTTCTTCGGCTTGAAGGAGAAATTTCCTTTGAAAACAATGGTGGGTTTGCTTCAGTGAGAAGCGACTACTTCAATAAAAATCTTACTGAATGGTCATCGGTGACAATTCGCTATAGAAGTGAAGGGCAATCTTTAGGATTTGTCTTGAATCATTATCAACGCTGGTATTTGCCTAATTACAAAGTGATACTTCCCAACACAAAAATGAAATGGGAGGAAGTTACTTACTCCCTAGAAGATTTTAAGGAGTATAGAATTGGCAGGCCTACTGGCAGATCGATTGACCAAGGCAAGCTATCTGAAATTATTAGATTCGGATTCATAACCAATGACAAACGAGAGGGAAGCTTTAAAGCGGAAATTGACTTCATTGAGTTTACTCAATAATTTGAATAGTGATCAATGACCTGATCCATAAGTTGGCCTAACAGATATGCTCATCTTCATAACAACGATCGTTGATTTTGGTCTCGTCATCCTCATTTGGATGACACAATTAATCGTCTACCCAAGCTTCACTTTTTTTCGAGAGGAAGATCTTGTGAGATGGCACGGTCGATATACTTCAGCAGTCTTCTATTTTGTGATGCCATTAATGCTAGGACAAGGACTTCTCCATTTCCTTGGTATCTATTTCGATTTTGAATGGTGGCGCCTAATATCAGTAGTACTTATCAGCATGACATGGGTTAACACTTTCATCTTTGCAGTTCCTCTCCATAGAAAAATTGCTAATGGAAGTCAGGTGTTAGATTCTGCAAAAGCATTAGTTAAACTTAACTGGTATAGAACCGCTTTTTGGTCCTTAGTTTTTCTTATTAGTCTGTATGCGACCTTAAAAAGTCAAGGGTTATTCTATTGAAGGCATCAGGCTTCTCGATATTCACAATGTGTCCAGCTCCCGCCACCTCAACCAATTCCGTTGTTTTATGGCTTTTGTTGAATTCTCTGGCGCTCTGAAGGAATAGATAGTCATTTTCTCCCATCATAATTAATGATGGAACGTCTAATACTTGTCCGCTGAACTGTTTTAGTAATTTGAAAAACTCACGGTACAGGCCTAACCATTTCATATATTCATCTTGCGCAATTTTTTTAGCTTGAGATCGATATAGTCTTCGCGCGAATTGATTTTCTCTTCTTGGCATTAAAATGAAGGAAAACAGCCTGTACATGGTCGGATAGCTCAGAAAGAGATTTAAAAATTTAGCCAAACGCACAAAAACCTTCAATGCGAGATCACCATTAAAGACAGCCCCGATAAAAACCAATTTTTCAATATAACCAGGATAACGAGAGGCAAAATCTTGCATCAAGACACTACCAAAAGATAGCGTCACGAAGTGTGCACTTTGAATCTGATGGTGATCAATAACCTTCTTTAGGTCACTAGATATGATTTCAAACTTGTAGCTTTCATGTTCAGGATAAATATTTTTGGAGTTTCCATGATCTCTTAGGTCAATCATGAGAATGTTGAAGTATCGGGAGAAATATAATTCTTGACGCTTCCAGGTGCTGATGCTTCCCCCTGCACCATGGATGAAAACAAGCCACTCAGCGTCTTGAGATAAAATATGAGTTTTGAAATTTAAGATCGAATTCATTGATCATTTAACAATTGTAGGCTTAAAGTGTTATGATGAGAAATAATCATTTTGATGAGTAGAAATTCCATGTCCTTGACGCTTAGAATCGCCGGCATCTACAATGTATTGTGGGGAGCTTGGGTCGTTCTTTTTCCAAATCATTTTTTCCAGTTGACAGGAATGGAAATCCCCACTCAAATCATGATCTGGCAGGGAATGGGAATGGTGATAGGTGTCTACGGACTTGGTTATTGGTGGGCAGCTCAAAATCCAGTTGTACACTGGCCAATTGTGGCTGTAGGATTTCTTGGTAAAATATTTGGACCGCTAGGATTCTTGATGAACTACCTAACCGATAAGGTTCCTTTTGCTTTTTTCTATACACTGATCACAAATGATTTCATTTGGTGGGTACCATTTATTCTCATTCTTCGGGAAGCTCGTCGATCAGGAAATCTTCAACTCATATGAAAAGAAAGATCAGTACGCGGATCCAAGGCGGCTTTTACTTGATCGCAGGAGTCAATCACTTTATTGATCCCGATTTCTATCTAGATCTGATACCCCATGCCATTGGAAATTTTGTTCTAATCAACTATCTCTCAGGCGTAGCTGAAATATTGCTTGGTGTGGGTTTGTTCATTACCAAGACAAGAAAAGTCGCTGCTCTCGGAATCTTCGCAATGCTGTTAGCTTTTATTCCGTCACATGTTTACTTCATTCAAATAGGAAGCTGTGTCGATGGAGGTCTGTGTGTACCAGAGTGGGTGGGCTGGTTGCGGTTGATCGTGATTCACCCTTTGCTGCTATTGTGGGCGCTGAGTGCAAGGAAGTAAACCTCAGACTTTCTTAGAGATCGGATAAGTAGTCTTCAGCTATTTTCAAGTGTGCGTTTCTTTTTTCTGGACTCATTTTGTCAAATGTGCGAATAAGCATTCCAAGGCGGGGATTGGATAAAAAGAAATCACGGTGTACATGCATAAACCGCCAAAACAAACCATCCCAGATAGATTGCCATTTTCCTTTCTTAAAATCACTCATTTTGTGGAGGTAATTGCTTCCGCTGATATAAGGTTTGGTTGACATAAGACCACCGTCAGCAAATTGACTCATTCCGTATACATTCGGAACCATCACCCAGTCATAGGCATCTATATACATTTCCATGAACCATCGGTACACTTCATTTGGGTCAAATTCACAGAGCAACATAAAGTTGCCCAGAACCATGAGCCGTTCGATGTGATGGTTGTAACCAGTCTTCAATAGTTTTTTGATCGTCATATCGACAGGTTCGATACCCGTGGTTCCATCGTAAAAGGATTCCGGAATCTTGCGATTAAAATTCCAATAGTTTCGATTTCGTTCGTACGAACCCTTAACCTCATAAACGCCGCGGATGAACTCTCGCCACCCGATGATTTGTCGAATGATACCTTCCGTATTGTTGATTGCTATGTTGTACTCATCAGCATGATTCAGGATTTCCTTAACCACATAATTGGGAGTCAGAAGCCCAACATTGAGGAGAGGTGAGAGTACACTGTGATTAAGAATACTTTCAGTTGAAACAATAGCATCCTCATAGTCTCCAAACTCAGCAAATCGAATGGATAAAAATTGCTGAAGCCATGACCTGCTTGAATCGAAATCTATCGGATATAATTGTTCATCGGATAAAGCTCCGAGGTTTTTGGCAAAGTGGAGTTCTATGTATTCTGTTGCCTCTTCGTAAAACTTGCTTGCCTTGGGGTAAGTGATGGTTGGCGGAGACTTTTTGGCGGGATATTTTTTCCTATTCTCTGCGTCAAATGTCCATTTTCCTCCTACAGGCTGATCTGTATCATCCAGGAGAATACTTCTGACCTTTCGTTGCTGTTTGTAAAAGTCTGTTTGGAAGAATTTCTTTTTATCAGCTTTGAAAAAAGTATAAAGCTCCTTTCTGGAATTCAGAAAAGCTGGGGACTCATACTCATGCAGGTCGATCCCATTCTTCCTGCAACTATTCTTCAATCTTCTTTCCAGGTAGTTATCAACTGGATCTATGAAATGAACTTTAGCGACATTTAAACTTTCAACCAACTTCCTGATATCTGATCTTTCATCAGTTGACTCGATGTATTTAATCTCAAATCCTTTTGTATTGAGATAATGGGCATAGGATTTCATAGAAGCTCGATGAAAAGCCAACTTTTGTTTATGGAATTTGTATTGATTGAAAAATAAGAATTCTTCAATTAGATAAACCATTCGTCCATCACCGATTGACGGATGATCTTCAAAAAGTTGGTGCGGAAAAATGAGAGAAACTTCCATGCTGTTAATTCACCATTTTATTTCTGTTTCGGCGACACCTCTCACTGCAATACTTTACCTCGTCCCAAGCTTGCTCCCATTTCTTTCTCCAATCAAAAGGCCGTCCACAAACCACGCAAATTTTGGATGGAATATTCTGCTTTTTCATTTGAAATCCGGAACGTCTTTTACATGAGCATAAGGAAACTGATCTTTCTTCCTGAGTTGGTAGTAGCTATCCACTCCTGATATGCCCGCTGTTTCTAGTTTCTCGAGATCGAGATGTCCGTGCTCACCCATTACCTCATCTGGAAATTCTAGATGCACGATTTGTCCAATCATCATGATGGTTCGATTTGAGGAAATGGGAATCTCTTCAACCAGCTCCAGGCCAATTTTCAGATAGCTCTCTTTAACAAAGGGAGCATGAAAGTCAAAAAGGTATTCTTCTGTAAAACCACAACGTTCAAACTCGGAAATCTTTTTTGGAAATTTAGCGGAGGTAAAATGCGCATTTTCAATCAGACTTATCGGAACGTGGTTGATCGTGTAAGCACCTGAAGATTTGATGTTAATGTAAGTATCTCGTGGTTTTTCATGCTGAGGCCTCAACACAAATCCTAGTAACGCTGGATCACTTCCCAAGTGTACAACGCTACTAAAGATCGCCACATTAGCCTCACCATCTTCTGATCTAGTTCCTATTAGGTTTGCTGGTTTGATGCCAGTTACGGCGTTGATGATATTCAAGCGCTTAATTCGCTCTGTTTGCTCTATATCTGATTTTGATAAATACATTATCCTCTGCGTGTATGAGTTTTTAATATTCGTTGACTTTCTTTTCTAACTTCAGCACGACCTCTATGTCCCCAGATTTTCGTTCTTGCTTTTCTACCACTTTCAGCCAGATCTACAATTGGAAAGGGATAGTCTTTCCCAATAGTTACGCCACAAAATTGTTGTTCTAGTTCAGTCATATTCCAAGGTTCGTGAATATGGTTTTTAGAAACATTCCTTAACTCAGGAACCCATTGTTTAATAAAGTTTCCTTCCGGATCGTGATCCTTTGATTGTTTAACTGGATTGTAAATCCTTACGGTGTTTATCCCAGTAGTACCTGCTTGCATTTGAAATTGGGGATAATGAATTCCAGGCTCATAATCGAGAAACTGGTTGGCAAGATGATAAACTCCATTTCTCCAATCATGATCTAAATGATGGCACAGAAACGAAACCAACATGGCTCGCATCCTGAAATTAATCCAGCCAGTTCCAACAACGGCCCGCATACATGCATCAACTAATGGAAATCCCGTTTTTCCTTCTTCCCAGGCTTTCAGATGTTCTGGATTGTTGCTTCTTTCCATCGACTCGTATCCGCGATTGATGCACTTTGTCTCGTATTCACACTCTACTTCAAGTTTTTGAATGAAGTGGCAATGCCATTTCAAGCTTGTAAGCATTCCTTGAAATGCCCGTTTATTTGTTTGAAGATTTGGGTGATTCCTTACGTATTGATAGGCTTGCTGGATGCTGAGGTTGCCCCAAGCTAAAAAAGGAGAAATCCTCGAACAAGAAGTTCGGCTTTCAGCTGGTTTTGAGATCAGTGAGTGATATCGAAATCCACGCTCCTCAACAAATGAATGCAAGTATTTCCAGGCACTCGTTTCTCCAGCTGGTTGAAAATCAGATGGGTAAGTTTCTAAGGATTGCTTAAACTCCGAAGGTAATTGGAACAGATAGTTTGAAGGTTTCAGCTTATTGTCTGAATAGGCATTCTGAATTAAAGGTTCACTCATGGTCACGTACCAGCGCTTGTCCCAACCTTTTCGGTTAGTGATGCCTCGCACAACTCCATCTCTTGGAAACTCTTGCCACTGAACTCCACTGCCACTTAGTCTTCTTGCGACTTCTTTGTCGCGTTTCCAACTAAGCTTAACGCCAGTCTCCGCATAAGAAAAGACTTTTTTCACATCATAAGTTTGTAGCAAGTAATTGAAGACCTCAGCTGAACTTCCATAAAATAGCTCCACTTTTCGACGCTGATGAGTCCATGTTTGATTCAAATCAAGGATTGAATGGTAGACAAACTGGAGATGCCTTGTTGATGTCTCCGGATGGTTGATCAATGCATCATCAAATATGTAAATGACCAGATAAGGGATTCCTTCATTTTCTGCGATCTTTAGTGGTGCATGGTTTTGAGAGCGAATGTCACGCTTCAGCCAAACGATATTTATAGGATCACTGGTCAAGCTGCTTGAGTTCTTTTTTACATTTTTTCCAGAAACCGAAAAAAGACGGATAGTATCCTTTCACTGAAAACATCCAATCTCTGGGCTCTTCAATTCCCTCGTAATTGAAATTAAGTGGGTGCTCCTTGAAAATAATTTCCTCGGCTTCTATCTCCTTTTTCAACTCTTGGAATTCTCCAACATAGATCTGTATTCCAGGAATGTTGCCAGAAAGCCCCATCATGAAATCGATTGCATTTGGAGATATAGGATACTTTTTGAAAATCGATGGTTCAAGTAAGAGAACTCGATTAGCGTCAAGTTCTTTGTGCCAATTTGGATCGAGGTTGTAGTAGTTATATACGAGTAGCGGTTTGTTGCTTTCGATAACTACTTTTTCCTTCGCTTGAAGCTTGGTTTTAAGTACAAAATCAGAAGTTGAGGATAATTCGATCGGAATCGACATCTTGTCAAATGCTTCGTATTCCACATCCAGAAAAGTACCTCGTTGTGCACTGTAACAATACTTGTTGATATTGTCTTGGTTGGCCCAGTATTTTTTGTTGGAGTTAGATCCGGCTACCCATTGCCAACTGAGTGCGTTGCTGGCCCAATCACCATCTAACAAGTGATAATACATCCACCTCGCGGGAGTCTTCCAATGACTCTTTCCCATGTTGCAAGCAATCGCGGCAATGTACATTCGAACATGATTATGCAGATAGCCGTCGATATAAAACTGATTGATGGCTTGATCAATTGCCTGAACGCCAGTTGTGGCATCAATGATCGAACGGGGCATTTCAAAGTGTTCATAATCAGGCTGAGTCTGTTTCAGGTCATCATTGATTAAGTCTCCTTTTTCAATCCAGATTTGCTGCCAATAATCTCTCCATGCCAGCTCCTGGAGAAACTTTTCTATTTGGAAAAGGGAGTGTCCTTGATCAAGCACATGCTGCATGACCATTTTCGTCGATATTACTCCTCTGGAAATGTAAGGAGACAATCGGGTAACACTGCCGTCCAGATAGTTTCTCGTTCGACCGTAATCAATCGGATCGATTGCATCTAATTGAGCCTTGATTAGCTCATAGTTGGTTTCGAACATCACCGTTTGGATATTCTGTTATGTGATATGGACTTTTGACGATAGCTTTTGAACCGATCAATTTCAGGATTCCGTTTTGCCAAATGTTTGAGACTGATTTTTTGGTTTACTCGCTTGCGCCATCTGTTAAAAGTTGAGCGTTTCAATTCATGACGCATCAAAGTGATTACTTCGCTTTCGCTCAGGCCAAATTGATACTTAATCGCTTCAAAAGGAGTTCGATCTTCCCAGGCCATTTCGATGATTCGGTCTACATCGGGCTTAGTCAGATCCATAATGATAGCTAATGAATTTGAAGCTAAACAAGCGCTTCCATCTCTTTAATCAACTGATCTGCCTCAGCCAATTTTGCATCGCTTTTGCTTCGATTTACTTTAGAAAGCTCATACGATTCTTTAAGAAGTTTCTCGTATCGACTCTGCAGCTTTTCCATCTTGGTTTTCTGTTTGAAAAATCGCATTTTCCTGACTTTTTAATCCGTGGTAATAAGTCAAACCATCACTTTGTTGGATTGTTTGGATTTTAACCAAAATAATAAGCACTCTTCTCAGACAGATTTCAAATTGTCCTGCTTACGACCTGAAGTCTCAGTTAATAGGAGTGATTAAAACTTATTTATCCAATTTTGGTTCAAGATTGAAATCTAGCTTAATCATGAAAACATATTTTATACTCATTATCCTACTAATTTCCGCTTGCGGTTCATCTTCCGAAGGACCAAAAGGAAAAGTTTATGAAGCCAATGGAGCAGCTATTGGTGGATACGATCCTGTGGCATATTTTGAGCAGTCGGAAGCAACACTCGGCAATCCACAATATGCTACCATCGTGGATGGAGTTACCTATCAATTTTCAAGCATAGATAACAAAAGGTTGTTCGATTCAAATACGGATAAATACATTCCTGCCTACGGCGGATGGTGTGCTTACGCGGTAGCAGAGAGTTCAATAAAAATGGAACCAGATCCAACCATGTGGCAAATTCAGGATGGAAAGCTTCTTCTGTTTTATGACGATTGGATGACATCATTGACAGGGAGCCTGAAAGAAGAGTGGAATACCGACCAGGATGGATACAAGAAAAAAGCAGACGATAACTGGGTTGTAGTTGAAGAACTAGAGTAATAAGTACTTGAAAATTTAACACAAAAGGACCTTTCAATTGAAAGGTTTTTTTATTTCTTCGTGGTTTTCACTCAAGATCATCATGAATCGTACATTACTATTAGCCTTTTGTGTTTCGCACGTTCTTTTATTTTCCTGCAAACAAGAACCAAACAAACCCATTGATATTCAGGGCCATCGAGGCGCACGTGGATTGATGCCGGAGAATTCCATTCCAGGCTTTATCAAAGCTGTTAAGCTTGGTGTGAACACGCTGGAAATGGATCTCTCGGTTACAAAAGATTCTGTACTTGTTGTTAGTCATGAACCCTATTTCTCACATGATTTCTGCCAGGACACGACTGGTGAACGAATTTCAAAAGATAGAAAAACCAATATCTATCAGATGAGATATGCAGAGATTGTGCAATATGACTGTGGAAGTATTCCGCATCCAAGGTTTCCAGGTCAAGAAAAAATTTCTGTATATAAACCCAAGCTCACTACAGTTTTGGACACGGTGGAACGCTTTGCGAAAAGCAATGAGCTTCCCGAGATCAACTACAACATTGAACTCAAAACAACGCTTGAAACTGACGATATTTATCATCCAACACCGGAAGTGTTTTCTGAAATAGTTTTCTCTGAAATCAAGGATGCGGGTATTTTGAATAGAACCACTATTCAGTCATTCGATTTTAGAACCTTGCAATACTTTGATGAAAACTATCCTGAGGTCAAATTAGCCTTGTTAATAGCGAATGAGCTCCCTTGGCAAGAGAACATCGACTCTTTAGGTTTCACGCCAGAAATATATTCATGCTATTATCAATTACTTTCGCGGGAGATTATTGAAGAATTACAGCAAAACGGAATGTACGTGATACCATGGACCATCAACGAAACTTCAGATATGAAGAATTTAATTGATTGGGGAGTAGATGGGATTATCACGGATTACCCGGATCGGCTTGTGAAATTGATAAATGAAAAATAAATGAGCAAGAAATATGATGTGTGCGCCATTGGCAATGCTTTGATCGATTATGAAATCGAAGTGACAGATGAGTTTTTCGAAAAAAATGGCGTAGAAAAAGGCCTTATGACCTTGGTCGATAATGACAAGCAAAAAGAACTCGTGGAACTAGCAGGAGATGGAATCAGGAAAAAGCAAGGGGGAGGCTCTGCCGCAAATACCATTTTTGGAGTGAGCGATTTTGGAGGTTCAGGGTTTTACACATGTAAAGTGGCAAATGATGAAGATGGCCACCTATTTGTCAAAGATCTAAATGAGTATGGAATTGATTCTAATTTGAATGGAAATGATCTGTTGAAAGGAACCACTGGAAAATGCTTGGTGATGATCACACCAGATGCTGAAAGAACAATGAATACGTTTTTGGGGATAACAACCGATTTCTCACCAAATGAACTGAGTGCTGAAGCTATCAAGGATTCCAACTATTTGTTCATGGAAGGTTTTTTGGTTTCATCCGAAACTGGACTTCAGGCGATGCTGGAGGCAAAGAAAATTGCTCAAGAAAACGGTGTAAAAGTTGCTCTCACATTTTCTGATCCTTCTATGGTAAAATATTTCAAAGATCAAATGCAAGAAGTAGTGGGAGATGGTGTTGACTTGCTTTTCTGTAACATCCATGAGGCAGAGTTATTCACGGGCATAGAAGGGTTAGAAAATGTGAAAGAGGAGATGAAAAAGTACGCAAAGCAGTTTGTGATCACCCGAAGTGCTGAAGGTGCGCTTGCTTATGATGGAGAAATATTCTCTGAAATAGAGCCGTTTCCAGTAAAAGCGGTTGATTCAACAGGTGCTGGTGACATGTTTGCAGGAGCCTTCCTGTATGGAATCAACCATGGATATTCATTTGCCGAAGCTGGAAGACTTGCGAGTTTGGCGAGTTCTACAGTGGTTAGCAAGTTTGGTCCAAGGCTAAGCAAAGAACACATTCAACAGATCATGCATCAATTGACTTAATTATTGACATTTATTGATCAAAACATTCAAGGCAGTAACTAGAAATAATAATTCTACAAAATTTGGACAGAGGGAAAGGATTTTTCTATCTTTGCACTCCGTTTTTTAGGACGAAAGAAAAGACACGATGAAAAGGACATTTCAACCTTCAGTAAGAAAGAAAACTAACAAGCACGGATTCAGAAAAAGAATGGAAAGTGCGAACGGACAGAGTGTGCTAGCTCGAAGAAGAGCAAAAGGCCGGAAGAGACTGACGGTTTCTGACGATCTGCATAAGAAATAATCTAAAATCTAGGCCTATGGGCCAGTCTAAATACGGTTTTTCCAAAAAGGAGAAGCTCACACGAAAGAAAAAAATAGAGGGACTATTCCGAATAGGTTCCTCTTTTTATTTGCAAGACTTTCAGGTAAAATACACGTCTTCAGAAGAAGACAATCATCAGGTTTTGATATCTGTTCCAAAGAAAAATTTCAAACGAGCAGTAGATCGAAATCTTTTGAAACGCAGAATCCGTGAAGCTTACCGATTGAATAAGGAAATCATTCTAAAACCAGATAGAAACAAATTCTATTCGATTGCTTTCATTTATCTTTCAAAAAACATTTTGAATTTTAATGAGATCCAAGACCAACTAATTCAGTGTCTTGAACGTTTGGATAATGTTGTAGAGAATAAGAAATAGATATGCGCAAGAAATTACTCATCATTCCAGTTTCATTTATTCTGTTAGTAAGTGTAGCAGCCAAGTTCACGGATACTGACAGGTACTTCGAAATTTTCAAGAACCTTGACATTTTCGCCACACTTTTTAAAGAGGTGAATACCCACTACGTCGATGAGGTGAATCCAAGTACCTTGATCAAAAAAGGAATCGATGAGATGTTAGGATCGCTCGATCCCTATACAAATTACATCGCAGCAGATGACATAGAAACTTACCGGATGATGACCACCGGAGAATACTCAGGAATTGGGGCGATTGTAGAACGAAGAAATGGAGTCCAAATGGTTGTCATGCCCTACGAAGGATTTGCGGCACATGAAGCAGGTTTGAAAGCCGGTGATGAGATACACAAGATTGGTGGAATTTCTCTGGAAGGAAAATCATCAGAAGAGATTAGCTATTTATTAAAAGGTCAATCAAGATCAGATATCGTGTTGACCATTAAGCGCTACGGTCAAGAAGAAATGTTTGACGTGACCCTGAAACGAGAAAAAATTGCAGTAGAAAGCGTTCCATATGCTGGAATGGTGACGGATGATATTGGCTATGTACGGTTGACAAATTTTACTCAGAATGTGGGCAGACAAGTTGGAATAAAAACGTTAGATCTTCTGGAACAAGGTGCCAAAGGAATCATTCTTGATCTCCGAGGAAATCCAGGTGGTCTCTTGCATGAAGCTGTAAATGTCTCAAACGTTTTTATTGAAAAAGACAAAAAGATAGTTGTCCAAAAAGGAAAAGTAAGAGCCAATGATTGGACGTACAATTCATTGAATGACCCTGTGGATACCGATATTCCTTTAGTAGTATTAACTGACAATGGAAGTGCATCAGCGTCTGAAATTGTGTCTGGAGTAGTTCAGGATTATGATCGAGGAGTTTTGGTTGGAAGAAAGACCTTTGGAAAAGGGTTGGTTCAGGTGGAACGACCATTATCGTACGATGCGGTAGTTAAGATTACAACAGCCAAATATTACACACCAACTGGAAGGTGCATTCAGGCCATTGATTATAGTCATCGAAATCCGGATGGAAGTGTGGGAAAAATTCCGGATTCGCTAAAAACGGAATTCAGAACAACGAACGGACGATTGGTTTATGATGGTGGAGGAATTGATCCAGATGTCAAAGTTGATGATTTTGATTTTGCTCCGATCACCTACAGCTTGCTTAAGAAGAACCATATTTTCTTCTATGCGACTGAGTATTATTATAAAAATCCTGAACGTGAAAACGAAGATCCACGTAAGCTTAGGCTTTCAGATACTGAGTACGATGATTTTGTGAAATGGCTTGGAGACAAGGAGTTTGACTATGTCACTAACTTCGAAAAAGGAGTTGATCGCCTGATTGAAACTGCGAAGAGCGAGAAGAAATATGACTTGCTCAAGAGCCAGTTAGATCAATTAGATAAAGCTTCTCGGCATGACGAAGATCGAGACCTGATGACTTTCAAGGAGGAGATAACAATGCTATTAGAGCAAGAAATTGCTAGTAGATACTTCCTTCAAAGAGGTCTGATTGAGTCCACTTTCAATAAAGACCCGGATATATTGGAAGCCGTCAGTGTGATTCGAGACGAGGAACGCTACGCTAAACTTTTGAACAGGCAATAGCTTGGCACTCATACTAAGCATAGAGACATCTACAGATGTTTGCTCTGTCGCCCTACATGAATCAGGAGAACTTCTAGCAAGCCAGATCCATCAAATCGAGAAATCTCATTCATCCCTTCTACCAGGAATTGCTGGTGAGATTTTAGAAGAAATAGATAAAAAGTTCAAAGATTTAGATGCGGTCGCTATTTCTGCTGGTCCTGGATCGTATACGGGCCTCCGTATAGGAATTACGACAGTAAAAGGATTCTGTTTTTCAATGGAAATTCCGCTGATCTCGGTTGATACGCTTGATATTTTCACTGCTGCGGTTGCTGGAAAATTCAAAGGCGAGTACCTACTATGTCCCATGCTAGACGCCAGAAGAATGGAAGTCTATACAAAAATCGTTAGTCAGGACTTAGAGGAAATTTGGCCACTTCAAGCTAAGATCTTAGATGAATCTTCATTTAAAGAAATTCAAGAGACTACCTACATTTTTGGAAATGGGATGCCGAAATTCAGAGACATTTCAAATCAAGAGAATCTAATCTTCATTGACGAAATAGTCCCTGATGCGAAATTTATGGGAGGACTAGCTTTTGAAAAATATCAGCAATCTAAATTTGAAGATGTTGCTTACTTTGAGCCAAATTATTTGAAAGAATGGCGAACTACTACGCCAAAGAAGCAGTTACTGTAAAATGGAAGAGATAGTCAATCGAGTAGCCAAGAGTCCGCTTGTTTCCATTGACCTGGAGGAATTTTTGCACAATGGGGAGAATAGAATTTTCGATCTAAAAGATGTTTTGTTCCAAGGGCTGATTTTGAAAGAAAAGGATTTCAGAGATTTTATCAAAACAAATGACTGGGCGTCTTATGAAAATAAGAATGTGGGTTTAGTTTGCTCTAGTGATGCGATCGTTCCAATCTGGGCCTATATGTTATTGGCTTCCACATTAAAGGATTACACCAATTTGGTGGTTTTTGGAGATGAAGAGGAGATTGAGAAAAAGCGAATTGATCAGGCGATAGAAAAATGCATGGAGAGTCAGGATTTTGAAAATGCCAAGGTCGTGATCAAAGGATGTGGATCGGTAGAAAACAAAGAATATGCCTACACTCAACTTACCAACGCACTGCTACCAAAAGTTTCCAGCCTGATGTATGGAGAACCGTGTAGTACCGTTCCCATCTTCAAAAAACCGAAGTAATTTCGAAGCAAACAAACCATTTGTGGAATTAGAACAACTTAAGTATCCGGAGGGGAAATACCGAACTCCGGAAGTAATTGATCAAGAAATTATCACCGAGTGGATGGATGCATTGGAAAACCTTCCGAAGAAGCTAAGAAAGCTCGTTGAAAATCTTTCGTACGAATGCCTGGATTGGGCCTATCGTCCAAAAGGTTGGACGATCAAGCAAGTAGTTCATCATTTGGCAGATAGCCATATGAATTGTTTTTCGCGATTCAAGTTGATCATGACAGAGGAAAACCCCACAGTTCGTCCATTCGACGAAAAACTGTGGGCGGAAATGCCAGATGCCAACAATCCTGAAGTTTCCACTTCACTTATGATTTTAGATGGAGTTCACGAACGTTTGAATATCCTTTTAAGAGATACCATTTCTGATGACTGGAATCGAACATTTCGTCATCCAGAATATGAGGGAAGTCTGACCTTGAGTTGGTTGATTGGTTTATACGCCTGGCACTCCAATCATCATTTAGCTCACATTAAGCAAGCCATAGAAAAAGAAGGCGATTTCACCTGGGACGATTGACTTAGATATTTACTTGCGTCATTGCGAGCGATAAAAGAGCGAAGGAATCTTGACGTCCCTTTCCACAGGCCGAATAATCACCACCCCATCACCCTGAACTTGTTTCAGGGTCTTCCAGTGCAGTTATCTATTGAAGATGCTGAAACAAGTTCAGCATGACATGTGACTTATTATTTACTGGGCCACAAAAAAAGCCTTGATCTCTCAAGGCTTCAAACTAATTCTCATCAAAACTCAATCTTTTTTCTTGCCACCTTTTTTTCCAGTACCAGCGATCGAACTTCTCATATCCGTGTCAGCTTCAATGTTCTGGAATTTGTAGTAATCCATAATTCCCAAATTACCACCTCTGAATGCTTCTGCAATTGCTTTTGGAACTTCAGCTTCAGCCAAAATTACTTTCGCTCTCGCTTCCTGCGCTTTTGCTAACATCTCTTGCTCTTCAGCAACCGCCATCGCTCTTCTCTCCTCAGCTTTAGCTTCTGCAACTTTTAAGTCGGCAGAAGCTTGATCGGTCTGAAGTTTTGCTCCGATGTTTGCTCCCACGTCAACATCTGCAATATCAATGGAAAGGATTTCGAATGCAGTTCCCGCATCAAGTCCTCTTTGTAATACCAGCTTAGAAATCTTATCAGGATTTTCGAGGACTTCTTTGTGTGTAGCCGCTGAACCAACAGAGGTTACAATACCTTCCCCAACTCTTGCTAAGATGGTCTCTTCACCGGCACCACCAACCAGCTGCTTGATGTTGGCTCGGATAGTAACCCTTGCTTTGGCTACCAATTGGATGCCATCAGCCGCTACAGCTGCAACAGAGGGTGTGTTGATTACCTTTGGGTTCACAGATACCTGTACAGCTTCAAATACATCACGACCTGCTAGATCGATTGCGGTTGCTTGTTTAAAGGTTAATTCAATATTGGCTTTGTCTGCTGATATCAAAGCAGTAATGACTTGGGGGACGTTTCCACCTGCTAGGTAATGTGCTTCCAATTCTTGTGTTTTGAACTGTCGCCGAGTACCACCTTCCTCTTCTACTGTCAAAAGTCCCGCTTTGGTTGCGTTGATCAAGGAGTTCACAATAATCGACGGAGGAACTTTTCTGATTCGCATGAATACCAACTCTAGAAGCCCCACTCTCACGCCTGAGAAAACGGCTGTGATCCAGAGATTGACTGGTACGAAATAGAGAAAGATAAAAAAGAGAATAATCCCCCCAAAAACTAAAAGAATAAGCATCATACTGCTTCCCATGACATTACTGATTTACAGGTTGTACAAATATTTTTTTCGATTCGATTCGCAAAATTTCAATTTCAACATTTTCGTTGATATAGCCGCCATTGGAACTCACTTCGACCTCTTCGTTATCAAATAAGGCCTTTCCTATGGGCTTTAATGAGGAAATAGACATGCCTTTATCACCCGCTTTTAAGCTAAGGTTCTGATCTTGATTGAATTTTCCCGTCATAGAACTTTTCAGCGAAAATCGTTCCCAGGATTTTCCTTTAAAAGCAACTACCAACGCAACTGTATTTAACAGGAGCGTTGAAACCAGAAAGATAGTCCCAGTTGTGGCCCCAAAATTTTGATACCCAAGGTAAATTCCATAACCACTAAATAAGACTCCAAGAATCCCTACTATAGTAGTCCCGGGCACAAAGATGACCTCAGCAACTACTAAGATAATGCCGAAGAGAACGAGTCCTATAACCGTGATCCAATCCAAAATGTTTTCAAAATTTGATAGCCAAAGCTATCTGTTTGATCTAAGTTTTTCAGTATGCTTTTGCAAAAAGTACCCTGCCTATTGATGGATTTCCTGAAAAAACGCATTTTCCATCCTCTTTTTTTTGATCCAATGGGATACATCTTATTGTTGCTTTCGTCTCTTCTTTTATCTTTTCTTCGGTTTCGTCCGTCCCGTCCCAATGTGCATAAACAAACCCTTTTTCTACCAACTCTTTGAACTCATCATACGAGTTAGCTTCATAGGTATTTTCATTTCTGAAATCTAATGCTTTATTGAAGATAGATTTCTGCATTTCATCAAGTAAATCCTTGATATAATTCAGCACATTTTCTAATTCAACAATTGATTTTTCTTTGGTGTCCCTTCGTGCGATTTCAAGAGTTCCATTTTCCAAATCTCTTGGGCCAATAGCAATTCGAGCGGGAACTCCCTTCAGTTCGTACTCCGCAAATTTCCATCCTGGCTTGTGCGTATCTCTGTCATCGAATTTTACAGAAATTCCGTTCGCCTTAAGGTCAGAAGATATTTTGTCAACCACCTCGGTGATTTTGGATAGTTCCTCATCTGTCTTATAAATAGGAACAATCACAACCTGGATTGGAGCCAACTTTGGAGGTAGCACCAAACCATCATCGTCAGAGTGCGCCATGATCAAAGCTCCCATTAGTCGGGTACTTACTCCCCACGAGGTGCCCCAAACAAACTCTTCTTTTCCCTCTTTGGATGCAAAAGTCACATTAAAAGCCTTCGCGAAATTTTGTCCCAAGAAATGAGAAGTTCCAGACTGAAGCGCTTTTTTGTCTTGCATCATCGCTTCAATACAATACGTCTCAACCGCACCGGCAAAACGTTCACTTGGCGTTTTCACTCCTTTAATAACTGGGACCGCCATGAAGTTTTCTACAAAGTCTGCGTAGACTCCAAGCATCTGCTCTGTTTCTTCAACCGCTTCTTGTTGGGTAGCATGAGCGGTATGACCTTCTTGCCAGAGAAATTCGGCCGTTCGAAGGAACAAACGAGTACGTAGTTCCCAGCGCACCACATTGGCCCACTGATTTATTTTCAATGGAAGATCTCGATAAGACTGGATCCAGTTTTTGTACGAATCCCAAATGACCGTTTCAGAAGTAGGTCTCACAATCAGCTCTTCTTCAAGCTTGGCATCCGGATCAACGACTACTCCTTTTTTGTCCTCATCCGTTTTCAGTCGGTAATGAGTGACAACAGCACATTCTTTAGCGAAACCTTCCACGTGATCGGCTTCTCTGCTCAAAAATGATTTGGGGATGAACAATGGGAAATAAGCATTTTCATGTCCAGTGTCCTTAAACATCTGATCAAGTTGACGCTGCATTTTTTCCCATATGGCAAAACCATACGGCTTGATGACCATACACCCACGAACTTGTGAATTTTCAGCCAACCCGGCTTTTTTTACAAGCTCATTGTACCAAAGTGAATAGTCCTCGTCACGAGTAGGAATTGCTTTAGCCATTTTTTAATTTTTTTCTTCAAAAAGTCCATACCAGCACTTTGAGCAGACTTTTTGATCTTATTTTAGTATTTAAAGATCAATTTCAGATTTTGGTATAGTGTTTGCATTTATGCCAGTATAGTATCTAAAAGACGGCAAATATAAGTTCAGGTATGAAACTGATCGTCTTTAAGAATGGTTTAATAATTAAAATCTGGTGATTATGAGAACTTACAGCAAACTCCTTATTCTAACTGTCCTAATCACAGCTGCTTTTGCATCTAATGCGCAGGAATACGATGACTTGTATTTCTCGAAAAAGGACAGAAAAAAAGTAAAGCCTGTTGAGAAAGAAGAAGTTCTCACAGCACCAGTGCAGTCGCCTTCTTTGGCACCATTGCAATCATCTTCTCCAGCTCAAGAGCAGTCGTCTTCTTTTTTGAGTAGACAGATAGCTCAAAACAGCACATTGTCGGAAGATTATACTGATGAGGTTAGTCAAGAGGCAATTGATCGATATAGAAATACAGAGGATGCACCTAATGCAAACGCGGTTCAATCGAACGCGAATTTTTCGAATCCTCAAGATACTTATCAGCAAGAGTATTACGATGATGGTTTTCAACAAGAGCCAGTTGTCGTAAATAACTACTATTACGATGACCCTTGGAGGTTTAACAACTGGAATAGATTTAGACCTTGGGGCTTTAGACCGGGACTTTCCTTATCAATTGGTTGGGGCTGGGGTTGGAATTCGTTCGGCTGGGGCGGAGGATTCGGCTGGGGTGGAGGATTCTATGATCCTTTCTGGGACCCATTCTGGGGCGGAGGTTTTGGCTGGGGCTGGAACAATCCATGGAATGCAGGATTTGGCTGGGGTGGATTTTACGATCCGTTTTGGTGCCCTCCTTTCTACGGTAATCGTTTTGCAGGGGCTTTTTATGGAGGATTTTATGGAAATCGATTTCATAGAACCTACCTGAGAAGTGAGCGGATAGGAAGAAATGTGGTGAGAGGTCCGAGAAATTCTCGTGGAGGTGCAGTTTCATCTTCTGGCCGTACCAGGAATGTGAGAGGTGTCGCAGGTGAGAGTTCGATTGACACGAGAGATTATAGTAGAACTCAAGCTAGATATTTGGAGCAGTCCAGAAGGAATTCAAGAATTTCCAATTCCGATGGAAGAGTTAGTAGTACAAATGCTTCAAGAAATCGGACGATTTCAGATGGAATCAACCGATCAAATTCCAGCAGGTATAGTGGAACTTCTAATTCTAGAAATAGATCGTATACTCCGAATTCAAATGGATCGAGCTCAAGAAACAGGTCTGGTTCCGTTCGAGGGTCTAACTCTTCTAGAAGTAGTTCTGGGAATGTAAGGTCAGGGTCGAGCAGGAGTAGAAGCAGTTCAGGTTCAGTCCGTTCGAATTCATCTCGAAGTAGGAGTAGCTCTGGCTCTTACAGATCTGGTTCTTCCAGAAGTAGGAGTAGTTCGGGATCTTATAGGTCTTCCTCACCTTCTAGAAGCTCAGGCTCAGTTAGGTCTTCTTCTCGAAGCTCTTCAAGCAGATCTTCCGGAAGGTCAAGTAGCCGATCAAGTTCAAGAAGTTCAAGCAGACGAGGCAATTAAAAGCAGATAAATTTCAAGACTCATGAAAAAGCTACTAGTAGTCATTCTAATATCATATTCCGTTGTATCCAATGCTCAGCAAGGACCATTCGGTTACTACCAGGATGCGTTGATCTTTAGTCAGTCAAATACACTGAACGGAAGCACGGCAAGGATTCAGGGAATTGGTGGTGCAGCGACTGCTTTGGGTGGCGATTTGAGTTCAATAGCGACGAATCCCGCCGGATTGGGATTTTTTAACCGAAGTGTGTTTACCGTAACTCCTTCTCTTGATTTCAATACGACAGATTCCAGATTCACCATTCCTAGTCAAGGATTTTTCGGATCTTCGGAAGAGTCTTTCAAGAACAACTTTAATTTTTCAAATATTGGTACAGTCATCAATTTCACAAAAGGTGATTACACCAATGATAAGTTCAAAGGGGGCTCGCTTGGTATTTCATTGAACAGAAGAAATGGATTTCGATTGGTAAGAAATTACGAGGGAATCAACGACTACAACTCTGTCATTGATTCATTTTTAGGAAATGTTGGACAAATCGATCCTAATGATTTGGGTGGATTTGAGCTTGGAGCATATGATCAATACTTGATAAACCCGACATTTGATACAAATGATAATGTTACTGGTTACGACTCATTTATTACCGGATTTCCAGTTCAGTCCGAAACATTGCGAGAATCAGGTTCACACTACCAGTTGAACATTGCCTGGGGTGGCAACTATGATGACAAACTTTATTTTGGAGGTGGAATGGGTGTTCAAATCCTCAACTATCGAATGAGAAGAAATTTTCTAGAGGATCAGTTTGAGCCGGCACCATTTATCAACAGCATTTCGCTAGTGGATGACTTGGATGTCCGTGGAGCAGGAATTGACTTCAATTTTGGTACAATCATACGACCAGTTGAATTCATGACCATTGGGGTTAGCTATACTTCACCTTCCTTTATTTCATTGGATGAAGAAAGCTTCTTCGATGTAGATGCTAATTGGAAAGCGGGTACTGAGTTTACAGAAACGGATGTCAACGGAGATGAAACAACCATTGATTTGAGTACGATTGATCCTTACCGTAGTGATCTATTTGTTTCGGAATATCGACTGAGAACTCCTTCGAGACTGTCTGTTGGGACAGCTCTGTTTATTGGGAACAATGGATTTCTTTCTGGAGATTTGGAGTTCGTAGACTATTCCAACGCACAAATCAATTCCAATGATTTCTCTGAATCAGCGGATAACAACGTCATTGATAACATTTATACTTCTGTGATGAATGTTCGGGTTGGAGGGGAATACCGGATAGATAATTTCAGGTTGAGAGCAGGATATGCATTGTTCCCAAGTCCATATAAGGGATCAGATCTTGAGGATCGGACGAATCTTACTTTTGGATTTGGATACAGAACCAGAGATTACTTCCTTGATTTTGCAGTTGTGAATAGTGAAACGGCTGCCCTGTATACTCCTTATGAAATTACAAATGATCAACCAATCGTTGAAACGGATATTAGAAACACTTCCGTTTCTGTCACTTTTGGTTTGACCTTTTAAGTAATAAGATTTCTTATTTGAGCGTAGCTTGAAACCGTGTGATGAGCTCTTTCATACCACGGTTTCCTTTTTTCCAATAGCTCCTCAAGACTATTATTTTTCATTAAGGGTCTTGTTTCATCACCTTTCAACCTTTCTTGAATTTCTTCAATTGAAGTATTGATAAAAATGGTGACGCCATTGTCATTCATGATATCCATGTTGTCAAAAAAGCATGGAGTTCCGCCACCTGCAGCTAAAATGAATTGGTTTTTTTCTTGGATAACTTTTTTCAGAAGCTTTTTTTCCAGTTCCCTAAAATGATTTTCGCCACTTTTCTCAAAAATTTCAGGAATCGATCTTCCTTCTGACTTCACAATTTCTTCATCGAGATCAATGAATGGAAAATCAATTTCTGCTGCAAGCCTTTTTCCAATAAAGGTTTTCCCTGCACCTGGTAAACCAATCAAAAAGATCTTTTGAATCATAAAAGAAGTTCTGCTACCTCATCGGAGAGTGGCGTATCGTTGTAGTGCCATTTGTCTATGACTATTCCATCTTTGATCAGCCAAACGCCTGGATTAGATCGAACTATGGTTTTAAGGACTGTTGCATCAGCATAAAAGTAAGGAGCCCCTAACTGATGTTTGTGTCTGAATTCTTCAAAAGCTGCCGATCCGGAAGATGTCAAAATCCAGGTTTCGAAACTTGGATTTCTGAATGTCAAATTTCTGAGTCGATCAATTTTCTTGGTTGATGTCTTTTCCACATCGTGAATGACAATGATTAGTTTATTCCCGGTCAACAGATCATCGGTGAACTCACCGTCATCATTCCAGACACTTAAGTCTGTGATCTTTGGTTCTGCCCAAGGATTCAATGTCCGTGATTTGATGAATGTATAGCCAGGCTCCGTAGGATACTTTTCAAACTTGTATCGTTTCCCGTCTTTTTCAACTGTATATTCAGTTCGGATAGGTTCAGAGGCTTCCATTAGGCTTGGGATGTGTCCACCGATTTTGTAAGCCCTGAAATCAATGAAGGGCAGGTGCATAATCGCATAAATGGCGATTCCAGTCATTATAACTGTTATTCCTCCTACACTTATTTCTCGTATCATTGGCTTCAGCCAACCAGTATATTCGTCTTTTTTCCAGAAGATTAGAGCGATTAAAACTAGCAAAATGATGTCCTTGTAAAAGGATTGCCACGGAGTGAGTTTGATTGCATCCCCAAAACAACCACAATCGGTGACTTTATTGAAATACGCGGAGTAAAAGGTCAGGAAGGTAAAAAACACGATTATTCCCAGTAATACCCAGGCAGTAATTTTCACTCGATAGCCCAAGATCAAAGCCACTCCCAAAACAACTTCCAATACACTAAGAAATACGCTTAGAAAGAGCGCTGCAGGAACGAACCACTCAAAGAATGGAGCAATATCGTAAGCAAACACTTCGAAGTATTCTTCCAGCTTGATCGCAGTTCCTGCAGGATCATTCACCTTGATCAGACCTGAAAAAATGAAAAGTCCACCAACGGCGTAGCGGGCAAATTCCCTGATTATATTCATTGCTCTTCTTTCAATTTTATCAAACAAAAAACAGAATAGTTGATCATGTCTTGGTAATTGGCGTCAACTCCTTCTGAGATCAATGTTTTACCGGCATTGTCTTCAATTTGTTTCACGCGCATGAGTTTCATCAAGATAATGTCGGTCATAGAACTAACGCGCATATCTCGCCATGCCTCATCGTAATCGTGATTTTTATTGGCTAATAACGAAAGTGTCTCCTTGGAAGCCTGGTCGTACATTGGTTCCAATTCTGAAAAAGGAATTTCAGTCTCTTCAGAGCCATTCATTTGCATTTGAATCAGTGCGATGATGCAATAGTTAATGATTCCCTTGAATTCATTACCAATATCCTCTCCAACTTTTTGCTCTCCTTTTTCCTGAATGGATCGAATGCGCTGAGCCTTTATCAAAATCTGATCAGTAATAGATGGAAGTCGAAGAATCCGCCAGGCTGTTCCATAATCTTTGGTCTTCTTGGCGAAAATATCCTTGCAATCAGAAATGATTTCTAAATATTGATGCTCGGTCTCAGTATTCATGCGTTAGTTCATAGTCCACAGTTGACAGTCGATAGTTGGTGGTCGATAGTTACCTTTGGATCATAACTACCAACTGTCGACTATAGACTGTCGACTATCAACTTAAAACACAAAACTAACCCATTGGATTTCAAACACACCATCAAAATCAAGGGAGAAATTCTAGATCTCTCATCGCCAAAAGTGATGGGAATCATCAACGTGACGCCAGATTCTTTTTACGAGGGGGGCAGAACAAAATCAGAAGCTGATCTTTTGAGTAAGGCGGGTAAAATGCTGGAAGATGGAGCAGATTTCCTGGATGTTGGTGGTTATTCCTCAAGACCTGGAGCAGATGACATTCCGGTGGAAGAAGAAATTCGAAGAGTTGTCGGAAGCATTGAGCTCATTATCTCAGAATTTCCAAATGCAATTATTTCAATTGATTCGTTCAGAGCAAAAGTTGCTAGAGAGGCCGTAAATGCAGGAGCAACGATGGTCAATGACATTTCTGCTGGGCATCTTGACGAAAAAATGCTTGAAACTGTTGGAAGCTTGGACGTTCCATATATTGCTATGCACATGCGCGGGACTCCTCAAACCATGAAAGAACTCACGGATTATGGAGACCTGATCACAGAGATTGCATCTTATTTTTCAGATACGATTGAAGCGTGCAAAAGACATGGGATTAATGACCTGATTCTTGATCCAGGATTTGGATTTGCAAAAACCATTGAGCAAAATTTTCATTTGCTCAATCATCTGGAATATTTCAAACAGCTTGAAAAACCACTGTTGGTTGGATTGTCCAGAAAATCAATGATTTACCGATCACTAAATATTACCGCTGGTGAATCGTTAAATGGTACAACCACGTTAAATACTTTAGCTTTGTTTAAGGGTGCAAGCATCTTGCGTGTACATGATATTAAGGAGGCTGTGGAGGTGGTGAAACTTGTTAATCAACTGTCTTGATTTTAGGATTTCAAATAGGGTTTTTAGATATCGGACTTAAGGATGTCTTTGATATTCTTTTGGTAACTATCCTATTGTCTCAGGTCTACAAGTTGATGCGGGGAAGCGTGGCAATAAAAGTCTTTGTCGGCTTTCTCTTTCTCTATTTAATCTATTTGGTAGTCAATGCCCTGCAAATGGAATTGTTGAGTACAATTCTGGGACAATTCATGGGTGTTGGAGTTCTTGCGGCGATTATATTATTCCAACAAGAAATCAGAAAGTTTTTGCTCCTGGTTGGAAAAACTGGATTTTCTGAAGAAGGCAGTTGGTGGAAAAATGTAAAATTCTGGTCGCAGAGTGGAAGGGCTCAACGAGCGAATATCACCCCAATCACGGAAGCAGTAAAATCATTGGCTGGTTCCAGCACCGGAGCGCTTATTGTTATTTCTTCGGATTCACCTTTGAAATTTTATGCCGAGTCAGGAGATGCAATGGATTCCATTGTTTCGAAACGTTTGCTGATGGCGATCTTCAACAAGTACAGCCCATTACACGACGGAGCAGTGATCATTCACAAAAACAGAATTGTGGCGGCTAGATGTATTTTGCCAGTTACCGAAAGAGACGATATTCCTGCCCAATACGGACTAAGACACAGAGCTGGTCTCGGAATGTCTGAAAACACCGAGTCGTTCATCATAGCTGTTTCAGAAGAAACCGGACAAATCTCCAGTATGCAGAATGGAGCAGTTTCTCATAACATTTCTTCTCAGGAATTACGGAAACAAATCAATACTTATCTACACGAGCCAAAAGAGGCAAAGAAGGAAGCCGAGAAGAAAGAAGAATCTCAACAAGAAGTTTCCGTTGAAAAGAACGAAGAAATCAGCGGCGAATTAGCTTAAATTCTTAATATGTTTTTCTGGCATGCATTGATTAACTTCAATTATGCATCGCCTGTTAGCCCTAGTACTTCTAGTTACTATTTCCTTTGATTCGTACAGTCAGAATCAAACGGTACTTGATTCTTTGTTGCAAGGGGCTCGGCAAGCAACAAATGATAGTATTCGGGTAGCGTATCATTACGAGCTATGCTACCAGTGGGCGGCATACAATTTCGACTCAGCAATGTATCATGCCAATCAGATGTCGGAGATTGCTCTTTCATCTGATAACTCTATTCTGATTTTCCAAGCTTTCTCTGCTCAAGGTTTAGCTCACGATTATCAGTATGCATTTGACAGTGCCATTCATTATTACACCAAGGCGCAGGAACTTGCTGAAGAAATTGGATACAGGAAAGGTATAGCTATTTCCACTTTCAATATTGGGGTGGTTTATTATTACTCAGGGCAAATGGAAAAAGCCATTGATAATTACCTGGAAGCTGAAAAATCCTACCTTGAAATAGATGATCAACGAAATTTAGGAGTATTGTATAATAATCTTGGATTGATCTATAAAAACACCAAGAAATACGATTTAGCCAAAGACTTTTACTTGAAATCCTTAACAATTAAACGGGAACGGGGAGATGTCAATGGGATCATGAATACGTTGACCAATTTGAGTACGATCTATCAATTTTTGGAGAATTATGAACAAGCTAAAGTTGCTTCCAATGAAGTATTAAGTATAGCGAAAGAACAAAACAACAGTGGGGCATACCTCGCTGAGTTAATTAACCTAGGAAAGATTTATATAGCAACGGACGACCAATCACGAGCACTTTCACTTTATGAAGAGGCAGCAGGAATGTTGGATGAAGATAGTCCGTTCATTTTCAAAACGGAGGTTTTTCATCAACTGAGCAATTTCTACGTCGACCAGAAAGAACTTGTGAAAGCTAAAAAATACTTGGACTTAGTAGAGAACCTTGTAGCTGAAGATCAGCTAGATGTTCAAATGAACCACTATTTAACTTTTTCCAGATACTATAAAGCCACGGGACAAAACTCAAATGCTTATACAGCTTTGCAAAAAGCATTTGATATCCGTGAAAGTATATTTGATAACGAGGTATTGGAAAAAACGACAGAGCTAGAACAGCTTTATGAAAAGGAGAAGAGAGAGGCTGAGATTGCCAGACTTAATGCCGAGCAGGACTTGAATACTTTGACCATTGAAAAAAGCCAACAAGAACGAAATGTATTGATTGCAATTTCAATTTTAGTAGTAATGCTGGCGGTGCTGTTTTTTGTGCTGTTCAGACAAAAAAGAAAATCACTTCTTGAACGAGAAACACTTCTGAAAGAAATCCATCACCGGGTCAAAAACAACTTACAGATCATTTCCAGCCTTTTGAATTTACAAGCCGGATCACTTGATGATGAGGTGGCAATTGATGCAGTCAAAGAAGGACAGAATCGTGTCAAGTCAATGGCCCTTATCCATGAGAACTTGTATCAAAACGATAATTTGTCTGGAATTGAGGTGGACGATTACGTAAAAAACCTGACCGACACCTTGTTTCATTCGTTTGGTGTAGATACTGAAAGAATCAAAACGGAGCTTAGTGTCGAGAAACTTAAGTTAGATATAGACACGCTGATTCCACTCGGCCTGATCCTCAATGAACTCGTAAGTAACTCACTCAAGTATGCCTTTCCCAACGGCGAAGGAATACTCTCGCTTACACTTCACAAAAACTCAGATGCGCTTGAACTTCAATTAAAAGACAATGGGCCTGGCTTGGATGAAGAAAAATTGGAAAGTGGAAATTCTTACGGGTGGAAAATGGTGAAATCCCTTTCGAGAAAGCTGAAAGCTGATGTGTTAATAAATAATGAAGAAGGCACAGAAATCTCCATGAAAATCAAGAATTACAAGCTTGTTGCTTAAATTCAACATGTGAATACGGCTGCCACTATTCTCATTGTTGAAGATGAGCCCATCATCGCTGATGATATCGCTATGATCCTTGAAAAAAATGGCCATTCAATCAGCGATATAGTTGACAATGCACTTGACGCCATTGACCATCTAGAAAGTAACTTTATTGATTTATTGTTGCTAGATGTAAACATTGAAGGAGATCGAGATGGGATTTGGTTGGCCAATCAAGTGAATAAACAATTTCAAAAGCCGTTTATTTTTCTCACTTCCTACTATGATAAGGATACACTAAGTCGTGCTGAGGAAACCCATCCATGGGGTTACATTGTGAAGCCTTACGATGAGGGAGACCTTGTAGCCAACATTCATTTAGCACTTTCCAAAAGCAAATCAAAACCAACCACATCAGAAGAGAAGTTCTTTGTCCGAGATAAAGGAGAATTAAAAGCCATTGAAACCAGCGATATCCTCTATGCAGAAAGTGATAATAATTATTCTAACATTTTTGCTGAGGATAGAAAATACGTGGTTACCCATACATTGAAAAGTGTAGAAGAAAAGTTGCAAGGCCGAGGATTTATGAGAAGTCACAAATCATACCTCGTTAATTTCAGAAAAATCTCAAGCATATCTGAAGGCTATTTATTCATCGGGGAGATCAAGATTCCTGTTGGAAGGTCGTATCGTGAGAACTTGCTAAAAGACCTTTCTATACTCTAATCGTCATTCACTTTAGTTTTTCCGTCGTTCACTAGAGAAGGCTAGTAAGCGCTAAAAGTTTATTGGAATTTAAGATTTCAAATCAAACTATAGCTGCCATGAAAAAGTCACTGCTAATCGCATTAACTATATGCCTATCGCAAATAGTTTTTTCACAAATTTCAATAACCGGAATAAGTCCGGATGCAAGTAGTACTTCGCTTGCGGTAAATGGAAACATTCAACTCACTTTTAATGCTTCCATTGACGGTACTTCTCTTGCAGGAAATATTATACTTCGAGGAGAACAAACCGGCTTACTTTCTTTTTCTACAAGTGGGGCTGGGACAGCCGTCATTACAATTGACCCGACCAATGATTTCTTGTTTGGAGAGAAAATTTTCCTAACGGTAACAACAGGAGTCCAAAGCACCGGCGCAGTAGCGCTGGGATCAGATCAAAGCTTTGAATTTCAAACAATAACGACAGCCGCGTACAATGATCCACCTACTATTACCAAACGAGAAGTACATACTCCATCAGTAAGCCCTCAGAATGTAGTTGCAGCTGACGTGAATAGCGATGGTGATATGGATATGATCTCGATATCCGGCTTCCGAATGTACTGGTATGAGAACAATGGATCAGAAAGTTTCACTGCGCATCAAATTGGGACATTTAATGGAGACGCAGTTTACGCAGCTGATATTGATGATGACTCGGACATGGACATTGT
The DNA here is from genome assembly GCA_028284125.1 of Cyclobacteriaceae bacterium. Taxonomy (GTDB): domain Bacteria; phylum Bacteroidota; class Bacteroidia; order Cytophagales; family Cyclobacteriaceae; genus Ekhidna. The sequence goes on along the minus strand of JANQSI010000013.1, from coordinate 333,338 downwards.
TGCCGGTCATTTTTCTCTTGACAATGTGTACTGGTTAGAAAATGATGGCTCAGAAAATTTCACTCAACATGTGTTAACTACATCTGCAGATGGATTTAGGGATTTGTCCGTTGCTGATGTAAATGGAGATGGATGGTTGGATATCATTTCCTTATCAGCCAACGATAGAAAAATAAGATATTTTGAAAATGATGGGTCAGAGAATTTTACTGAAAATGAAATTTATACGTTCACAGCTAATCCTTCTAGGAGCGTTCAAGCAATAGATATTGACCTGGATGGAGACATTGATGTTCTCGCTGGTTCGGAATTTGGAGATGAGATAATCTGGTTGGAAAACGATGGCTCGGAAAATTTTACCAAGCAAACTGTTTCCACTTTTGCCAATAATCCTGTGTGGATTGAAGCAGTTGACCTGGATGAGGACGGGGACGTAGATGTGATAAGCTCAGATAAAGATGATGAAATAGCATGGTATGAAAATGATGGTTCTGAAATATTCACTCAACATGTTATTGCCACAGGAATTAGAGATGCGACTCGTGTAACAAGTGGAGACCTGGATGGAGATTCAGATTTGGATATTATCGTCACATCTATAGATGACGAGTTTTTTTGGTACGAAAATGATGGAAATGAAAATTTCACAGAAAATTTGATTACTGGAGAACTAGATAACCCATCAAGTGTTCGAACAGCTGATATTAACTCGGATGGAAGACTCGATTTAATTACAACCACAATTGACGATAAAACAGTAGCCTGGTATGAAAACAAACTGAATGAATCACCACAATTAGACAACCCAATCTCAAATCAAGCTGCACTAGCTTTCGTTCCATTTTCATTTGCTATTCCAGCGGATGCATTTAGTGATCCTGATGGAGAAGAATTGCTGACTTATACGGCTACACTGTCTGACGATTCTCCATTGCCAACTTGGCTTTCTTTCAACGATGAATCCTTATCATTCGGTGGAACCGCTTCTGCCGGGGACGCTGGAACCGCTTCTGTTAAGGTAACTGTCGAAGATCCCAATGGAGCAACAGTTTCAGATATTTTCGACATTACCATCACGGTGCCTACATTGATGACAGTCAGTTCATCGAGCCCTGCAGCATTTGAGAATTATGTAAGTCAAAACTCAAACATTCAGTTCACATTTAGCGAGTCTATTGAAAATAGCACCCTGAATTCGACAAATGTTGTCATTCAAGGAAGCCAAACAGGAATTATTGCAGGAGCCTGGAGTGGAGGTGGAACATCGACAATCACCTTCAATCCAACCAACGATTTTAAGGCTGGCGAAACCATCTCAGTCACATTGACTACTAATCTTGAAAGCACGGGCGGAAGTATTTTGCAAGGTTCAAAGAGCTACCATTTCACTACCTTCAGTGCTTTAGCTCCAACTTCACCAGCTTTGATAGTACAGGAAGAAGCTTTGAGTTCGGTGGCAAGTGGTGCAACAGAACTTGTCGCTGCAGATCTGGATAGTGATGGAGACATGGATGCAATTGTCGCTTCCGGTTCAAGTCTAAGACTTGATTGGTATGAAAATGATGGAAGTGAATCTTTCACAAGAATTCAGATTCCAAACGTCGGAGGTCGGCCAACAGCGGTTGCTGCAGTTGATCTTGATCAGGATGGTGATTTGGATGTAATCACTGGTACTGAAAACACAGCAGAGGTAGTTTGGATGGAGAACAATGGTTCCGAAAGTTTCACAAAGCATGTCATAGGTGATAATGCCGCTGATGTTCGAAGTGTAAAAGCTGCGGATTTTGATGGGGATGGCGACCTGGACGTTGTATCCGCATCACAGGATGATGACAAAGTGGCGTGGTACAAAAACGATGGTAGTGAAAATTTCACGGCTCAAGTGATCGCTACCAATGTTGACTTGGTTAAGTCCGTCTACACTGCTGATGTGGATGGCGATCAGGATATAGATATCCTATCTGCCTCTTGGTCTGATGACAAAATTGTGTGGTATGAAAATGATGGTGCTGGCAATTTTACTCCAATTACAATCTCAACGGATGCAAACGCTGCTGAATCTGTTATTGCCATTGATCTGGATGATGATGGAGATGTGGACCTCCTTTCAGCTGAATACGGTGACGATCGAGTACGTTGGTTTGAAAACGATGGATCTCAGAATTTCACCCCAGCGGTTGTGGCAACAGATATTAATGGAGCAAGGTCTGTTTACGCAGGCGATTTGGACGGAGATGGCGATCTGGACATAGCTGTTGGAGCAAATCAAGGTGACGAAGTTTGGTGGCTGGAAAATGACGGATCTGAGTCATTCACCAAAAGACTGGTCGCGGAATCAGTGAATGCCGTTACTTCCGTTTTCATAGCTGATATAGATGGAGATGATGATTTGGATCTTTTCTCAACGTATTCAAACACGGTAGAATGGTACATAAACAAGCCGAACACTTCACCATCTGTAGCTAATGCAATTGTTGACCAAAATGCCATTGCTAACATCGCGTTTTCTTTTACCGTGCCTCAAAACACGTTCGATGATCCAGACGGGAATGAGTTCTTGACTTTTACTGCTACACTGTCCGATGACTCACCTCTTCCTGCGTGGCTGAATTTCGATGACGCGAGTCAACAGTTCACCGGTACCGCAGATCCTGATGATGTTGGCACCATTACGGTGAAAGTGACGGCAACCGATCCTGCAGGTGCATCTGCATCTGATGAATTCGATATTGTTATTGCTCAGCCACCATTGATGGTTGTTACTGGAATCACACCAGCTACTAACTCTAATGGGGTTGCTGCCAATACCAACATTGATATTGTATTTGACAAAACAATCGATGCGGGGACCATTTCATCTTCGATTATTGTGATTCAAGGAGATAAATCCGGAGTAATAGCCGGGGCTTATAGCGGCGGTGGAACTACAACAATCACATTTAATCCAACAGCTGATTTTCAACCCAATGAATTAGTAGTTGTTACGCTAACCGATGATTTAACGGGAGAAGATGGTTCCATTTTGGCAACAAACAATACGTATAGCTTTTTAACTGAAAGCGGTACGGGATCAGCGATCTTTGCCAGACAACCACTTGTTTCCTCAAGCGCGAGTTCAGTACTTGCAAGTAATGCTATTGATCTGGATGAAGATGGAGACGTTGATATCCTTTCTGCATTGCAAGGAGGTGGAATTGTATGGTATGAAAATGACGGATCAGAAAATTTCTCACCCACAACACTTTCTGGCGCTACTACAGGAATTTCTGATGTTTATCCAGTCGATTTGGATGGAGATGGGGATTTTGATCTCGTAGCTTCCTTAAAATTTGATAATGAAATTGCGTGGTTTGAAAATGATGGATCAGAAAATTTCACCGAACATTTGGTTGCTGATAACATCAATGGAGCATCAGATGTCTATGTGATTGATATTGATGGCGATGGCGATCTCGATATAGCTTCGGCCTCAACGACAGATGCTTCGATTCGTTGGTACGAAAACAACGGATCAGAGAGTTTTACATCTCATTTTGTTGGAACTGCAAGTCTGGCACCATCTGTTTTTGCGGCGGATGTTGATTCAGATGGAGATATAGATCTTCTCACTGCGAAAGGATTGGGTTGGTTCGAAAATGATGGACTACAGAATTTTTCAAAAAATACAATCACAACGGATGCGGATAATGAGACGGCTGTATTTGCCATTGACTTGGATGGAGATGGGGATATGGACGTTTTAACCTCTTCATCTGAAGATGACAAAATCGCCTGGTATGAAAATGATGGGAGTGAACAATTCTCACAACATAACATCTCAACGAATGCTGATGGAGCAAAATTTGTTCATGCTGCTGATTTGGATGGAGATGGAGATATCGATGTGTATGCTGCCGCAGAAAACAGCAATTCTATTTTTTGGTATGAAAATGATGGGAGTGAGTCTTTCACAGAAAAGCTAATTGCAAGCGATGTAGAAAGAGTTTTTCATGTTTTTGCTGCAGATATTGATGGAGACTTGGACCTTGACATAATATCCGGATCGTTTGAAGATGATGAAGTGATCTGGTTCGAAAACCGACCAAACAACGCTCCTACCTTAGATAATCCAATAGCAGATCAAGATGCCAATGAAGATCAAGCGTTCAGTTTTACTTTCCCTGCAAATACGTTTTCAGATGCAGATGGAGATGAATTGATTTACACAGCGACTTTATCGGATGACTCTGCCCTCCCTACTTGGTTGAGCTTTGATGGAGGCTTGAGAGAGTTTAGCGGTACTCCAACAATGGATGATGTCGCTACAATTATCATTAAGTTAACCGCTGATGATGGACTTGGTGGCACTTCCACGGATCAATTTGATTTAGAAGTGATGGATACCAACGATGATCCAATGTTGGATGCTGCTATACCAGATAGGACGGCTGTTGCTTTGACGGAATTCACTTTCACTTTCGATGAAAACACATTCTCCGATGAAGATGGAGACGCATTGACATACACCGCTGAATTGAGTGATGGCTCTTCGCTTCCAACCTGGTTGACATTTACTGGTTCAACCAGAACTTTTAATGGGACTCCAGCCAATACTGACGTTGGAACTTTAACAGTTAAGGTGATAGCCGATGACGGAAATGGGGGTACTGCAAATGATGAATTTGAAATTGAAGTAGTTTTTACGAACGAAGCTCCGGTCGTAGACAATCCAATTGCAAATCAGGTAGCTCTGGAAGATCAATTATTTGAATTTGTTTTTGATGAAAACACTTTCTCTGATCCTAATGGAGATGCAATTACGTATTCAGCTTCACTTTCTGATAATAGTGCACTCCCATCCTGGCTTTCGTTTGATGCAACACTTAGAAAATTTAGTGGTACTCCACTTCAAAGTGATGTAGGTACAATCAATATTAAAGTCAGCGCAACAGATGCTGCAAGTGCTACAGGTAGCGATGAATTTGAATTGGAAGTACAAGCAGTTAATGATGCCCCGGTTTTGCTTATGGGGATTATAGATCAAAATGCAAGTTCTGACAATCTGTTTTCTTTCCAGGTAGATGCAGCCACATTTGATGATGAAGATGGAGATGTATTGATTTATTCTGCTCTGCTTGATGATGGATCACCACTTCCATCTTGGTTAAGTTTTGATCCCACCACCATTACGTTTTCTGGAACTCCAACAATTAGTGATTTAGGGACCATTTCAGTAGAACTTTTTGCGACGGATCCAGATGTTGAATCTGTAAGTGATGTGTTTGACATAACCGTAATATCGGGTAACAATGCGCCTGTCGTTCAAAATCAAATTGATGATCAAAGTATTGAAATAAATGAATCTTATTCTTTCACTTTCCCAGAGAACACATTTTCGGATTCCAATGGAGATGAATTGACTTATACTTCGTTCCTTGATGGGGGGGCAAGCCTTCCGGATTGGCTATCCTTTAGTGGTTCACTTCGAAATTATAGTGGAACTCCTACAAGTAGTGATGCGAGTGTCTACATGATTGTCCTTCGAGCTGACGATGGACTAGGAGGTTTTGCAGAAGAAGATTTCCAGCTAACCGTTACGGATCAGCGACAAACTCAAACGATCACGTTTGATCCGATTGCTACGAAAACCTTTGGAGACGAACCTTTTGATTTATCAGCTTCGGCATCTTCCGGATTGATCGTGAGTTATACCAGCTCAGACGAATCGGTTGCTGAAGTTTCTGGTCAAGTGATCACTATAGTGGGAGCTGGCGCAACAACAATAACAGCAATTCAAGATGGCGATGATGATTTTCAACCGGCATCAAGTGTTTCTCAGGTACTTACGGTTGATAAAGCCGATCAAGCCATCACTTTCGAAAGCATCGATGAAAAAAATGTAAACGATGCTCCTTTTAATTTAGATGCTACTTCGACTAGCAATTTGGCGATCACTTATTCCAGCTCTAATGCCTCTGTTGCAACAATTTCAGCTGGCACAGTAACTATTGTTGGAGAAGGTGAAACAACTATAACGGCTTCTCAAGAAGGAAATGAAAATTACAATGCCGCTGTATCAATTGAACGAGTTTTAGTTGTATCAAATAGATCATCGCAGACAATAACATTTGCGGAACTCGATGAAAAAACCTTTGGAGACGAGCCATTCGATCTAACTGCCATTTCCTCTTCAGGACTCGCAGTAGTTTATTCAAGTTCAGATGAAACAGTTGCAACAATTGATGGAAGTGAAGTGACGATAATAGGGGCTGGATCTACTACTATCACAGCTTCACAAGTTGGCAATTCCGAATACCTGGCAGCAACTGATGTAGAACAAATTTTAACGGTAAACAAAGCCGATCAAACGATCACAATCACTGCAATCGAGGATAAAACTGTGGACGCAGACCCATTTGATGTTGTTGCGGAGGTTGATAGCGATCTCCCGCTTACATATTCAGTTACAGGACCGGCTTCTATTTCAGGACAAGCAATCACTTTGGATGGTACAGTCGGAACTGTCACAGTTACTGTTGCTCAAGCCGGAAATGAAAACTACAACAGCGCTGAGGAGCAAATCAGTTTTGAAGTAACAGATGAACCAGCGCTCGGATTGGATGATCAAGAGGCAATTGTGATTTATCCCAACCCAGTGCAAGATTACCTGTGGATTCAAATGGATGGGCAAATTGGAGTGAAGATCTACAAATTAAATGGGAAGTTAGTTTTCAATCAAACTGATACTGCAAATAAGATTGATTTAACTCAGCTAAAATCGGGAATGTACCTAATTGAAATTATGAGTGGATCAGAAACCTTCCACACAAGATTTGTAAAAGCTAACTAAGGCAGCTCCCATTCCGATAGCTATCGGGATAGGGAAAGTTAAGGCGATTCCAAGGGAGTCGCCTTTTTGCGTTAAATAACGCCTAATTCTTTACCAACTTCGGTAAATGCTTGAATCGCCTTATCTAAATGATGCTGTTCATGAACAGCAGAAAGCTGAACCCGAATTCTGGCTTGCCCTTTCGGAACCACTGGAAAATAAAAGCCGATAACGTAGATACCTTTTTCCAATAATTTGGCTGCCATTTGTTGGGAAAGCACCGCATCATACAACATGATAGGGACAATCGGGTGTTCTCCAGGCTTGATGTCAAACCCAGCTTCAGTCATTTTCTCACGAAAATATTTGGTATTATTTTCAAGCTTGTCTCTTAGCTCCGTTGTTTCACTCAACATATCGATCACTGCGATCGAAGCTCCAACAATTGAAGGGGCTACCGTATTGGAAAATAGATACGGTCGTGAACGTTGACGAAGAATGTCGATGATCTCTTTTCTGCCAGACGTAAATCCACCTGATGCTCCACCTAATGCTTTTCCTAAGGTCCCGGTAATAATGTCAACCCGATCCATGCAATCACGATATTCATGAACACCTCGGCCTGTTTTTCCCATGAAGCCCGTGGAATGACATTCATCAGTCATCACCACCGCATCATATTTATCAGCTAAATCACAAATCTTATCCAACTGAGCAATGTTACCATCCATAGAGAAAACTCCGTCAGTCACAATGATCTTACATTTGGCATTACTGGCTTCTTTAAGCTTAGCTTCCAAATCTTCCATGTCGTTGTTATTGTATCGGTACCGTTGCGCTTTGCATAAACGAACACCATCAATAATTGAAGCGTGATTTAAAGCATCAGAAATAATTGCATCTTCCGGACCAAGCAATGGCTCGAAAACGCCACCATTGGCATCAAATGCCGCAGCGTATAGAATAGTGTCCTCCATTCCGAGAAAATCTGAGATTTTTTGCTCCAATTCCTTATGTATATCCTGAGTTCCGCAGATGAATCGAACCGATGACATTCCATATCCGTGCGAATCAATCGCTTGCTTGGAAGCTTCAATCACTTTTGGGTGAGAAGATAATCCGAGGTAGTTATTGGCACAGAAATTAATGACCTCAGAACCATCGTCTAGTTTGATATCCGCTGCCTGAGGAGAAGCAATAATGCGTTCCTTCTTATACAATCCAGCTTCATGGATGCCGGCAATTTCTTTTTCTAATTTGGCTTTCAAAGAGGTATACATAAGTTATTCTGATTTGCGTTTGGGTTGAATTTTGGGCCTGGCCTGGATCTTGGGCTTAGCCTGAATTTTTGGCTTTAATGGAATTTTAGGTTTCGCTTGAACCTTGGGTGCATCTTCTGAATCCGATTTAATTTTCGGCTTAGCTTGGACTTTAGGTTTAACAGCAGCTTTAGTCTGAATTTTGGGTTTAGGATTAGAGACTGTCTTTTTTTCACTTGCTACTTCTGAAGTTTTTTCTTCAGACGGGATTGCTTCATAGTGATAGGTTCTCCTAATCTTATTAATGAGAAACAATTTTTGTTGAGTGAAGCTATCCGGATGAACTTGGTTGAACAGTTGTTCAAATTCACTGAATTTTTCTTTTTCAGCAGTCATAAACTTTTGCGGATCAATTTTTTTTGACCGCAAGTAAGAAGCGAAATCCTGTCCTGAATTTGACTCAGCGTCCATTTCGACAAATTTAACTGAAGTGGAATTCCTGAGACTACTTAATTTTGCTTGCAACAACATTACCCCATGAATAAAATCCTTATTGTCGGTGCTTGTGGTCAGCTAGGAACGGAATTGACGATTAAGCTGAGAGAGTTAAAAGGCAAAGACAATGTAGTAGCCACTGACCTTCGAGGACCTGTGGATCTCATCGCTGATGGACCTTTTGAAAAGCTTGATATTCTTGACAAGTCTCAATTTCATGAACTCATCAAAAAACATGAGATAAAGGAGGTTTACCATCTAGCCGCAGTTCTCTCGGCAAAAGGAGAACAAGATCCGCAGTTTGCCTGGCGATTGAACATGGAAAGTTTGATGACGGTTTTGGAAGCGGGAAAAGATGTTCTTAAAAAGATTTACTGGCCAAGTTCTATCGCAGTTTTTGGACAAAGCACACCAAAACAGAACACTCCACAAAATACGATCATGGATCCGAACACAGTTTATGGAATTAGTAAACTGGCTGGAGAAAGATGGTGTGAATATTACTACATGAAATATGGAGTGGACGTGAGAAGCTTGAGGTATCCGGGGCTAATTGGTTATAAATCGCTACCTGGTGGAGGAACGACAGATTACGCAGTGGATATTTTTCACAAAGCGATAGCAGGTGACTCCTTCGAGTGTTTTCTAAAGGAGGACACCTCTTTGCCAATGATGTATATGGATGATGCGGTCAAAGCTACTATTGACTTGATGGAAGCGCCTTCAGAAAACATAAAAGTTAGGAGCAGTTACAATGTGTCTGCCATGAGTTTTTCCCCAGCTGAAATCGCTTCAGAAATTCAGAAATTCTACCCAAATTTTTCTATAAAGTATGCTCCTGATTTTCGACAAGAAATAGCAGAAAGCTGGCCATCAACGATTGACGATAGTATTGCTAGAGCGGATTGGGGATGGAAAAATGCCTACGGTTTGTCTGAATTGGTAGAGACAATGATTACCCACTTAAAGCGAGAAATCGTTTTCGATTAAGGCAATTTTGCTTTTCTTTCCGTCCGATTTAACTAACCAACCATGAACAGCTATAATAACCTTCTTCTGGATCTATCAGAAGGGATTCTAACCATTACTATCAATCGAGAGAGTAAAATGAATGCCCTCAACCAGGAAACGATGAGGGAGATTGGTGAAGCATTTCACTATGTATACGACAATCCTAAAGACGTTCGAGGAGTCATCTTAAAAGGAGCGGGAGAAAAAGCCTTTGTTGCTGGCGCTGACATAAGTGAGTTCACGGGCTTGAATGAGTTAAACGCAAGAAAATACGCGGAAGAAGGCCAGGAAATTTTTCAGTCCATTGAATCTTGTCATACACCAGTAGTTGCAGTTGTCAATGGATTTGCTCTTGGTGGAGGTTGTGAATTGGCTATGTCAGCTCACATGCGAGTGGCTACAACATCGGCCAAATTTGGACAGCCTGAAGTTAACCTTGGCTTGATTCCAGGCTATGGTGGGACTCAGCGACTAACTCAACTAATTGGTAAAGGAAGAGCGTACGAATACTTGATGAGTGCTGATATGCTTTCTGCTGAAAGCGCGTTGGAGTATGGATTGGTCAATTATGTCGAGGAAGATGTTGATTCTGCGCTTGCTAAAGCAAAAGAGATCCTCAATAAAATTGCTACCAAAGCACCTGTTGCTATCGGACTAGTTGTCGATTCAGTCAATGCCAACTTCGAAGATGGATCAAATGGTTATCAAACAGAGGCTAATTCATTTGCCAGATGTTTTGCAACAGAAGATTTCAAAGAAGGTGTTGATGCCTTTTTGAACAAGCGCCCAGCGAATTTTAAAGGAGAGTAAACTTTGTCGTTACTCAAAAAGCTAGCCGGACAAACAGCGATTTATGGGTTAAGTAGTGTACTAGGAAGAACGCTCAATTATCTTCTTGTTCCTCTTTATACCTCTGTCTTTGCCCCAGGCGAATATGGTGTTGTAACGGAGCTTTATGCGTACGTCGCTTTCTTGAACATTCTTTACATCTACGGACTGGAAACTGCTTATTTCAGGTTCACCTCAAAAGCATCAGATCAAAACGCTTACAATGTAGCCTTTACGAGCATTTTGATTACTTCAGTACTTTTTTCCGGACTTCTCTATTTATTCTCCAATGAGATTGCTGGACTTCTCAATTATCCCGAGCACGGAAATTTCATCAAATGGATGGCATTGATTCTGGCTATTGATGCAATTGTTGCTATTCCGTTCGCTCAACTTCGGCACGAAGGCAAGGCCAAAACATTTGCAATTTTCAAGCTCTCGAATATTTCATTAAACATTGGCCTGAATCTGTTTTTCCTGGTTTTCTGTCCATGGTTCTTAGATGGAAATTCTGATCACTTTCTAAATGCCGTTTATGATCCTGACTTGGGCGTTGGATATGTTTTCCTTTCGAATTTGATTGCCAACGGCTGTTATCTACTTTTTTTCTCAAAAACGTGGACGAAAACTCGACTATTGATCCGACCAATAGAATGGAAGCGAATGATGAATTATGCCTGGCCAATTCTAATCATTGGATTTGCGGGTGTAACCAATGAAATGCTTAGTCGAGCCATTCTTAAATATAGACTTCCTGAAGGATTTTATGATGGCTATTCAAATTTGGAAGTACTGGGAATTTTTGGAGCTTGCTACAAATTGTCCATTTTCATGACGTTGGCAGTTCAGGCTTTTAGATATGCATTCGAACCATTTTTTTTCACCAAAGCTTCAGATAAAGACTCACCAGAACTGTTCAGCAAAGTGATGACCTGGTTTGTAATTTTCACTTCATTCAGCTGGTTGGCAGTAACTGTATTGCTTCCGTATTTCGCACCAATTTTCCTAAGACAAGCGAGTTACTTACAAGCGTTGGACGCAGTACCATGGTTGTTGGGTGGTGGACTATTTCTCGGAATCTTTTACAATCTTTCGCTTTGGTACAAGTTGACAGATAAAACTCGATATGGGGCGGTAATTAGTGTGACAGGCGCATTGATTACACTGGTTCTTAATTGGGTATTGATTCCCATTTATGGATACATGGGCAGTGCCTTTGCCACATTTGCTTCCTATTTTTCAATGGTGCTTATCTCATTCTTTTGGGGAAGAAAACATTATCCAGTTCCATACAATGTCGGCAAAGTTCTATTCTATTTAGCTCTAGCGAGCTTCGGAATACTCCTGAATTACTGGCTTCAAGAATCTCTCGTTTCAGCTCTGTTGATCATTCTATTCTTTCTAATTTTGGGCTTTCTTTTGGAAAGACAAGCTTTTAGAACCTTAAGAGCAAGCAGATAGCTAAAATCACATGAACTTAATCATACCTATGGCCGGAATGGGCAAACGTCTGCGGCCGCATACACTCACCACACCTAAGCCTTTGATTCCAGTTGCCGGTAAACCCATTGTTCAAAGACTGGTTGAAGATATTGCTGAGGTTGTTCCGGAGAAAATTGAAAAAATTGGGTTTGTGATTGGTGATTTTGGCGAAAATGTTAAACAACAATTACGTGATATCGCAGAAGGAATTGGAGCTGAAGCTTCTTTTCATGTCCAGGAAATAGCCGAAGGAACCGCACACGCAATTGCATGTGCAAATGATATCTTGGAAGGTAAAGTCACGGTTGCTTTTGCAGATACGCTTTTCCGGGCAGACTTTAGCTTGGATCCGGAAGACGATGGAATCATTTGGACGAAACAAGTAGATGACCCGAGTGCCTTTGGCGTGGTGAAAACTTCGGACGCTGGTGTCATCACCGACTTCATTGAGAAACCACAAGAATTCGTTTCCGATCAGGCAATCATTGGAATTTATTATTTCAAAAAAGGAGAAGACCTTCGAGCAGAAATTGATCACCTGATCAAGAACAATATCCGCGGGGGTGGAGAGTTTCAATTGACGATGGCTTTAGAAAATTTGAAGGAAAAAGGGACCAATTTCAAAATTGGCACAGTAAATGAATGGCTTGATTGTGGAAATAAAAACATTACCGTGGAATCAAATTCAAGGTATTTGGGTTTTCTATCGAAGGAAGACTTGATTGATGAATCCGTTCAAATTGAAAATAGCGAAATACTTCAGCCTGTGTTTATAGGAAAAAATACCGTTATAAAGAATTCTAAAATTGGACCAAATGTTTCCATTGGATCTGATTGTCTCGTAACAAATTCATCCATTTCAGAGTCATTAATACAAAATAACGCTAAGCTAGAAGACGTTAATTTTGCTAACTCGATGATTGGAAACTTCGTTAAACTGACCGGTGCGCCCAAATCAGTAAGCTTGGGCGATTATAGTGAATGGTAATTCGGATGCGATTTATAGTATTTTTTTCAGTTTTAATCCTTTCAATTTCTGCGATTGCTCAGAAGAAAAAGTCTAGGGAGATTTCGATTATTCCTCAGAGTCAAGAAGACTCTGTACAGTTTGAAGCAGTAATAGTAGAAGCTGAAAAACAACTGATTCTGGAGAACTACGCCAAGGCGCTCGAGAGCTTTATGAAGGCATTAGAAATGAATGCTCAAAGTGCTGCAGTCAACTATAAGATTGCTGAGGTTTTAACCAAGAGCAAGGAAGGAGAAAAAGCGATTCCATATAGCCTGAAGTCAATTGAGTTGGCGCCAGACAACAAGTACTATCGTTTAGCTCTGGCAAGACTCTATCAAAGTGTGGGATATTTTGTTGACGCCACCAGAACATACGAAAAGATTTTACTGAAATACCCATCTGATGAATCAACACTTTATGAGCTAGCAGAGCTCTATCAAAACTTAGGTCGTGTTGAAGATATGTTCAAGACTTTTGACAAAATCGAAGAGCAACTTGGAGTCAAGCTCGAAATTGTCAGAGAGCGTCAGCGAATTCTGATGAAGAACAAAGATCTCGATGGCGTGATTGCAGAATACAAGAAACTCATTGATGCTTACCCTAATGAAAATGCATACGCGATTGAGCTCATTGATTTTTTGATTCAAAATAAACGAACAGAACAAGCGAGCAGGGAAATTGAAATTTACGAGAAAGACAAACCATCTTCCTCGAGAATAACTCTTCTTAAGAGCGAGTTAGCTTGGATGTCTGGAGATCGAGAAAAGGCGTTTAATTTATTGAATGAAGCTTTCGAAACCAGTGCATTGGATTTCCAGACCAAATTCCAAATACTGACCAATTATCTTTCCATGTCCTCCAGACCGGAAGACAAAGAAAGAATCACAGCAATTTCGAAGAGCCTGGCGGATGGACATCCTGGTGAATATAAGGCTCAGGCTTTTGTTGGAGATTTGCTTTATCAAAGTGGAGATAAGCGGGGAGCGATTAACTATTACCTAAAAGCCATTCGAATAAGCCCATCCAATTTTTCAGTCTGGCAGAATATTATAAATGTCGAAGCTGAGCTCAATGAATACGATAGTGTAGTTGTCCATGCTGAAGAAGCATTAGAGTATTTCCCTAATCAAGCAATGCTATACTACTTCGCCGGAACTGGACATTTGATTAACAACGATTATAAAAAATCAATCAGGACACTTGAGCAAGGAAAGAAGTATACGATTGATCCAGATTTATTGACCGTTTTTTACGGTCAACTCGGTGATGCTTACAATGGACTAGAGGATCATGAGAAATCAGACCAGTCGTATGAAAAGGCCTTGGAAAATAAGGCCAATAATGACCATGTCCTAAACAACTACAGTTATTTCCTTTCACTTCGAAAAAAGGATTTAGACAAAGCATTGAAAATGTCTTCAAAACTTGTAGAACAACACCCGGAAAATCCGACCTATTTGGATACCCACGGTTGGGTTTTATATACGGCTGGCCAATACAAAGAATCTAAGAAATTCTTGGAGAAGGCAGCTTCATTAGATAATGACGCTACAATTATTGAGCACTATGGAGATGTTCTTTTTCAATTGGGTGATATAGAAGGTGCAATTATTCAATGGGAAAAAGCAAGAACTTTAGGGGGAGCCTCAGAAAATATTGACAAAAAAATAGCTGATAAAAAGCTCTATGAATAAGTTATTGCTTCTCTCTCTTCTAAGTTTGCTCATCCTTTCTTCTTGCAAGAGAAACAAAGCATTTTTATCCGGAGGAAAAGAAAAATTAGAGATTATAGATCCTGAATTTGAGTACTTGACTTCAAAAGCCAAATTCAAATTTGATCATGAAGACAAGAAAGTTTCTGCAACGGCAAACTTCAGAATACAAAAAGACAGTGTCATTTGGATATCGATCACGCCAGGACTTGGGTTAGAGGCTGCCCGCGTTCTTGTTGACAGAAACCGTGTTCTTGTTATTAACAAGCTGGATAAAGAATATTATGAGTACAACTTCAACGAGCTTTCCGAAAAATATGGATTTGACTTCAGCTTTGATATGATCCAATCGGTGATTTTAGGTAATCTATCTGAGCCTTACAGAAATCAAAAATTGGAAAAAGACAATGGTTATTTCTCATACCAAACGAAGAAAGGCCAATTCAATTTCAGCAATTTCATAGGTGCCAAATCACACAAGCTGGAAAAAGTAGAAGTTTCCGACGATTCGACAAAAAATACAATTTCCGTAAATTACGGTGATTTTGTGATGGTAGACCAGGAGGTATTTCCGAATGAAATATCCGCGGTTATTGACTATGAATCAGAACTCAGGCCTAATACAGAAGTCGACATATCTTACAACAAGCTCGTTATCGAGCAAATACCACTATCGTTTCCGTTCAAAGTTCCAAGTCGGTATGTTAGGAAATAAGATCTTCGGTCTATTTCTGGTTTTCCTTTTACTTATTCCTGCTCTCTCCACCGCTCAAAAATCCAAAAGCGAATTAGAACAAGAGAAAAAAGAAAACTTAAGGAGAATTGCTGAAGCTGAACGAATTCTTGAAGAAACCGCATCTCAAAAGCAAGTTACGCTTGGCCAGTTGCAAGCACTCAATCAGCAGATCAAGGCAAGACAATCCTTGATCAATTCCATCGCATCGGAAATAAAGATTTTGGATGGTGAAATTTCTGATCTCAGTATTGTTGTATCCGCACTTCAGAACGATTTAAAAAACCTCAAGCAAGAGTATGCTGATCAGATTTATGCTTCCTATAAATCCAATAAAGGCAACAGCAGGTTGATGTTTCTCTTCTCTGCCAAGAACTTCAATCAATTGCTGCAGCGTCTAAAGTACCTCGAGCAATACAGCGAAGCTAGACGTTTACAAGCTCAACAAATTGACGAAGTAACCAAAGAGTTGAGCGTGCAGAGAAGTCAGGTTCAGGCGAAACGATCCGAACAGCAGATCTTGCTCAATCAACAAGTACGAGAAAGTCGGAAACTGGCGAATTCCAAACAAAAACAATCCGCACTCATTGCTCAGCTAAGTAAACGAGAACGGCAACTCAGAAAAGAAGTCAATGACAGGAAGAAGGCGATTGAAAAGTTGAATACATTGATTGCCAGTATTGTCGAATCAGAAGTAGAGAAATCGAAAAATGTCTCAACTGCAGTTTCTGCAAGTGAGGCAGAACTATCTCGTTTGTTTGAATCAAACAAAACGAAAATGACCTGGCCGGTCAGTTCGGGTTTTATTTCGTCCAAGTTTGGAAAACAGCAACATCCTGTTCTGAAAAGAATAACCATTATCAACGATGGAGTAGGTATTCAAACGGAAAAAGACACCAAAGTAAAAGCCGTATTTGAAGGAGTGGTTACTCAAATAGCTGTGATTGAAAGCATGCATAATATTGTGATCGTTCGACACGGAGATTACTACACCGTTTATGCTCGGCTAAAATCTGTGAACGTAACCAAAGGCCAAAGAGTAAGCGCCGATGACATTATCGGAGAAGTTTACACCAACAAGGATGGAATATCAGAATTGGAATTCCAGGTGTGGAAAGAGCGCACCAAATTGGACCCTGAAAAATGGCTTGCACTGAAATAATTGTTAACAAAGGGCAGTAAATGTCCGTTTTTATATGCCTATCTTTGATCTTCTAAATATTAAAGCAATGCAGACAGTACTATTATGGATGCCCGGTGGTTGGGAAATGCTGATTATCGCACTCTTTATTTTAGTGTTTTTTGGAGCCAAGAAAATTCCTGAAATAGCACGGGGAATGGGAAAAGGAATCAGGGAGTTCAAGGATGCTACCAAAGAAATAAAGAACGAAATTGACGAAGGGGTCAAAGAAGAACCTAAGTCTTAATACATTTCGTTAATCACCCTATCTGATTTATGACTTCAGATCTTTTACGGAAAATAACATACGTGTTGTTCATCAGCACTTCCATGTGCTTATGGGCACAAGACGAGGAACTAGTTGTTGACTTCATTCCAGACAACACCTACGAAGAAGTTGCGGATCGAATCCAGTGTATTGAAGGAGAAATCCCCTTGAACTTCAATCAACGGGTGATGGCCTTTGTCGACTATTTCTCCGTGAGAAACAGAGAATACACCAGAGACATTATTAAGAGGAAGGAATTGTTTTTTCCAATCTTTTCGGAAGCACTCGCAAGACACGGACTTCCTGATGAGTTGAAATATTTATCAATTGTTGAGTCGGGATTACGTCCTAATGCCATTTCTAGGGCAAATGCAGTTGGACTATGGCAATTCATTTCCTCAACCGGGAAAATGTACGGATTGAGAAATGGTTGGTATGTTGATGAGCGAATGGACCCATATGAAGCGACGGATGCGGCCTGCCGACACTTGAAGGATTTGTATCGAATGTTTGACAGTTGGGAATTGGCATTGGCAGCTTACAACTGTGGCCCAGGTAACGTTAGAAAAGCCATTCGAAGAAGCGGGTATAAAAGAAAATTCTGGGAGGTTTATCGATACCTTCCAAGAGAAACAAGATCGTATGTTCCACAATTTGTGGCCATTACTTACCTGTTCAATCATCTAGACCTTCATAACTTCCAGGAAGAACCAGAAGAGTTCAGTCCAAGGTGGGACACGATAATGGTAAGTCAGTATTTCCATTTGGAAACATTCAGCAATCAAGTACAAGTAGACGCTTGCTTGGATGATCTCTTGAAATTGAATCCTCAAATAAAACGAGGTGCACTTCCGGAAGGAACACGAGATTTCGCACTTCGGATACCTGAAGACATAAAAGCAGAAGTTGTAGCCAATCGAAAATTCCTCTACGACACGGCTTCAAAGGTTGGGAAAAAGGAATTGCAATACTTGGCGAGAAATACTCCCGGAAGTACGTATGGACGAAAGAAATTGACTTACCGAGTAAGAAGTGGAGATGTCTTAGGAACAATCGCAAGAAAATATCATGTCCGAGTTTCAGATTTGAGAGCTTGGAACGGAATCAGGGGAAGCATGATTCGAATCGGGCAAAGACTGAACATTTGGGTTCTTCCTACTTACAGCGAACAAACCAAAAAACTTTACACGGTTGATCTTCCTGAGGCGGTGAAGAATGAAGATAAGGTAGTTGTAAAAGATGGCCAACAGATCTACAAAGTACGTTCCGGAGATTCATTGTGGAGTATCAGCAAGGAAAACAACACGACCATCGAAAAGCTGAAAACAGCCAACAAACTTGCTTCCAATACGATACAACCAGGCCAATCCCTGGTAATTCCAGTCAAATAATCCCTGGGAATACAAAATCACGAATTCTGGGAATAATTTTTGTTGCAACTTTAGCCTAAAATCAGACATCATGTCAAAATACTTGTTTGCCCTTCTTGCATTATTTCTGTTTGCCTGTGGAGATACCGATAGCAATGGAAAGTCCAGTTACCAAAAGAATGCACGCGGTGAACCAGATGAAATCATTCTTGTAATGGACTCAACCCAATGGGCAGATACGGTCGGGCTTGGGTTGGAGGTGAAACGAACATTCCTCGCTGCGATGCGTGGATTGCCCCAGGACGAGCCACTTTTTAATGTGAGTAAAGTCAGTCCAAGACGACTGAACACCACCTTGAAATCTGCCACTAATATGGTATTTGTGACTA
The DNA here is from genome assembly GCA_028284125.1 of Cyclobacteriaceae bacterium. Lineage (GTDB taxonomy): Bacteria > Bacteroidota > Bacteroidia > Cytophagales > Cyclobacteriaceae > Ekhidna. The sequence goes on along the minus strand of JANQSI010000013.1, from coordinate 314,794 downwards.
CTCTCGACAGCAGAACCCAAGATAGCCGAGCACTCCAAAAGTATTTCACTGCGCAGGCGTTGAATCAAATCAAACGAGACACAACGATCTTCATGCGTATCCGGAAAGATGAGTTTGCAAAAGGACAAAACGTGATGTTTCTTTTTGGTGCATCAGAAGAATTTTTAGCTGAAAAAATCAGGTACAATCGAGCCCAGATCCGTGAATTTTTTGAAGGATCAGCGAAAAAAATTGTGCAGCAAAAGATTTTCAACAAAAGAGAAAGCGGGCTCGAAAGACAGTTGAAAGAAAACCATGGAGTCGAAATGTCTATTCCATATGGATGGGATCGAGCAAAAGACCTAAGGAATTTCGTATGGTTCAGAAAGCTGGGTGATCAAACAGAACAAAGTGTTTTCATCTATTATGAGCCGTATCGAGACCGAAATATGTTCAACGACATTGGAGCATTTAGAGATCGAATAACCCAGACCAACTTAAGAGACAGTGAAAAGCCGTCGCTGTATATCGCAAGACAGGAAATCATTAATGTCTTCACTGAGCGAGTCAACTTCAATGGAAATTTTGCAGTAGAAGCCAGGAGCCTTTGGCGAGTAAGTGACAACTCCGGAGGAGGACCTTTCTTGAGCTATACAATAGTAGATGAAAAACAAGGCATGATCTATTACATAGAGGGCTATGTTTATTCTCCGGGAACGAAAAAGAAGAATTTTATCAGAGAGATAGAGGCAATATTAGGTACATTCAAGACTCCATCTGACATAGAAAAAGAAAAACCTAACGCATAGTTTTTTATTCTCTATTTGTTCATGACCTTTGGTTGATTATCAACCGTAACCAATGAGTTCTAAGATCCGACGCAAAGAGGCGCTTGAATACCACGAAAACAAGCCGCCAGGTAAAATTGAAGTCAACTCCACTAAGTCTGTTAGCAGTCAGCATGATTTGGCGTTAGCTTATTCTCCGGGAGTTGCCGAGCCCTGCCTCGCCATTGCCGATACTCCAGAAGATGTTTACCGATACACCGCTAAAGGAAATCTCGTCGGAGTTATTTCCAATGGAACGGCAGTCCTTGGACTTGGTAATATCGGTCCTGAAGCATCCAAACCGGTGATGGAGGGTAAGGGTGTTCTCTTCAAAAAATTCGCTGGAATTGATGTTTTTGATATTGAAATCAACGAAGAAGATCCAGACAAATTCATAGAAATTGTCAAGTCCTTGGAGCCAACGTTTGGAGGCATCAACCTTGAGGATATAAAAGCACCTGAAAGTTTCAAAATCGAGCAAACCCTTCGGAAAGAGATGAACATTCCGATCATGCACGATGATCAACATGGAACAGCTATCATCTCAAGTGCAGCATTGATTAATGCTTTGGAGATTGTAGGAAAGAAAATCGAGGACATAAAAATTGTAGTTAGTGGAGCAGGGGCAGCAGCAATCGCATGTACAGACCTGTATGTCAGCCTCGGAGCGAAGAAGGAAAATATTTTGATGGCCGATAGCAAAGGAATTCTTAACAAGAATCGGGAAGCACTGGATGAAATCAAAGCCAGGTATGCGGTAGATACTAAGTGCGATACCATTTCCGAGGCACTCAAAGGAGCTGACATGTTTTTGGGCTTGTCCATCGCCAATATTGTCACTCCCGAAATGCTTAAATCCATGGCGAAGAATCCAATTGTTTTCGCTTTAGCTAATCCGGATCCGGAGATTGCTTATGATTTGGCCATGAAAACAAGAGATGATGTGGTAATGGCAACAGGTAGATCTGATCATCCAAATCAGGTAAACAATGTGCTTGGATTCCCTTACATTTTCCGAGGTGCCTTGGATGTTCGTGCTACTGAAATCAATGAAGAAATGAAGTTGGCGGCAGTCAAGTCAATTGCAGACCTTACCAAAGAACAGGTACCAGACATGGTTCTCAAGGCCTACGGGGCTAAAAACATAAAATTTGGAAAGGAATACCTGATTCCAAAGCCAATGGACCCACGTCTGATAACCACCATTTCACCGGCTGTTGCCAAAGCCGCAATGGATTCAGGCGTAGCTGGTGACGGAATTTCGGATTGGAAGAAATACGAAGAAGAACTGCTTGAGCGTGTTGGCATTGATCAACGGTTGGTTTCTCGATTGGTGAACAGAGCTAAGCAAAATCCTAAGAAGGTGGTTTTTGCGGAAGCTGACCATGTCAACATTCTGAAAGCTGCACAAATGACACTGGATACAGGTATCGGGGAACCGATCCTGATGGGTAAGCGGGCAGTAATAGATAAACTCATCAAGGAAAATGATTTAGATGCGATTAGTGATTGCGAAATCATTGATCCACATGAACACCCGGATAAGGTTGATGAGTTTGCTGAAACCTACGCCTTGATGCGACAAAGAAAAGGTATGACCTTACACATGGCTCGAAAAGCCATGACCAGCCGCACCTACTTTGGAATGATGATGGTTGAAAAAGGAGAAGCCGATGTTTTGATTTCAGGTCTTTCCAATGACTATCCACGAACTGTCTTGCCAGCCATCCATATTGTTGGCGTTGAGGAAGGTGTCAACAAAGTGGCAGGCATGTACATCGTGAACACTTCGAAAGGGAATTTCTTCCTTGCAGACACCAGTGTCAATGTCAATCCAACTTCAGAGGAATTGGTTGAAATTATTGGCCTAACCAGCAGATCGGTCAAATTTTTTGATACCGAACCGAAAATGGCAGCACTTTCCTATTCCAATTTTGGATCTTCAAGAGGCGCAATTCCTGAGAAGGTTTCAAAAGCGGTCAAGCTTGCCAAAGAACGATGGCCGGACTTAATTATTGATGGAGATATTCAGGCAAATATTGCATTGAACAAGAAATTGTTGGAAGAGCTTTATCCATTTAGTGATTTAGCTGGACACCAGGTCAACACACTTATTTTTCCCGATCTACAGTCTGGAAACATAGCCTATAAAACGATGATGGAAATGGGTGGAGCTGAAGTGATTGGTCCGATATTGATGGGAATGAAAAAATCTGTACAAGTACTTCAACTTGGAAGCTCAGTCCGTGAAATTTTCAATATGGTAACAATCGCGGTGGTCGATGCTGGAGTGACAGATAAGGAGAAGTTGTAGACCGAATTTTAATACTTAGTGCCAATCACTATGTCTTGATGGGAAACGAAATCTTCTCTTCCACACCAATTTCCGTAATGAGTGGAGGAGAAATCAAGACCATATTTGGTATACAAGTTTATCACATCCGTTTCTTCGTAGGCAATGATGTGTTCTGGGTCTTCTTGATATTCTATCCGACAATTTTCATAATCAAAAGGCAGCTTATGAAGGCTCTCGCCTTCTGATATGAGTTCTTTTGATTTATCATTCAGAAGAAAATAGGTAATGAATGTTTTTCCACCCTTTTTTAAAACCCTTGAAATCTCAGAAAGGTAATTTTCAAGATCAGCTGGAAGCATGTGAGTAAAAACCGAAGTGAGAAAAATGAAATCAAACGATGCGTCCTCAAATGGAAATTTGAATTGAGAAGCTTTTTGTTTGCCAGCGGGGTTATACCGATCGTTTTTTACATCGATTAATTGAAAATGGAAATTCTTGAAATTTGGTGTGATGTTTTTAGTGCACCAATCAACTCCTTTTGGAATGATTTCAATTCCTTCATAGGAGCCTTCTGAAGACAGAAAACTGCTTAGAGCAACAGCCATCCTTCCATAACCTGAACCAACGTCCAAAACTTGATCTGTACTTTTTAATTCTCCCAACTTGATGAAATAGTTCAGAAACTCTTTTCCTATCACGTCAGCATCGCCTGAATTGATGTTTGGTTCTTGCTTGGGCTTGATTTTCTTTTTCGCCTTTATGGTATCATAAATACGGTCGATCAAGTTTCTCATTGATGAATTAATTAGTGCTGACCTTTCCTAGAGGTCACGAATCTCGGAGTTTCTCTTTTGGATTCAAAATCGCTGCTTGAATTAGCAAAATCCCCTGAATTAAATAGATTTGGGTCCATGATTACCTACCTAAAGGGAAAACTCGCCTACAAAGATCCCACGCACGTCATTGTAGATGTAGGTGGAGTTGGATACGAAGTGAAAATCAGCTTAAATACCTACTCACAAATCAAAGACAAGGAAGACCTTCTAATCAACACGTATTTACACGTCAAAGAAGATTCGCATACCCTGTTTGGATTTTACGAGCAATCTGAAAAAAAGCGATTTTTAGATCTGCTTTCAATCAACGGAGTGGGACCCAGCACTGCACTGATGATCTTATCTTCCTTGGACGCAAAAGAACTTCAAGCCGCTATCGCCCAAGAGGATGTCGCTACTATTCAGCGGGTAAAGGGTATTGGTGGCAAAACGGCGCAACGAATTGTCCTTGAATTGAAGGATAAGATGAAAAAAGAGGGTCTTTTGGACAAAACAACGGAAATAGCTCCGAATTTTGATAATACCTTGAAAAATGAGGCGTTATCAGCCTTAACCACTTTGGGTATAAACAAGTCTGTAGCGGATAAAACGATCAATTCGATTATGAAGGAGTATGGTGAAGAGATTAAGCTGGAAGAATTGATTAAGCAGGCACTCAAACGGGCATAACCTAATCGAGTAGAGATTTTTTTGAAAATTCACGCCTATATACTAGTCCTTTGTTCACTCTTTGGCTTTGCCTTCCAGGCAGAAGCGGAAGGACTGTTTTTTCAGCAAGTACCTCAAGACACTACAGAAACTGACTCACTGCAGACTTATGAGCCATCTCGACAACCTACTTTTCAACCTAGTTATCGTTTTGGAGACCCATTTGCAAACAGAACTTCGAGATCTCCGCTATTCCTTCGAGACCCATCACAATTAGACCTTCAGGTTCAGTTCAATCCTGATTCCTTATCCGATAATCCTGGAATCAGCTACTCAGTTTTTGAAAACATCGGGAATCTGGACTTTCGCCCAGCTACCACTATGACGTTTCAGGAGTTTAATGCTTACAACAACTCGCAGTTAAATAAGGAATACTTCAAAGAGAAATCCATTGGATTGGACGGTGAAAGTGCAGTAAGCGGAAGAAGTCTGATTCCACGCCTATATATAAGTCCAGTCTTTGATCGAATTTTTGGTGGAAGCTATGTCGATATCCAGCCGAATGGGTTTGTCAACCTTGACTTTGGTGCACGTTTTCAGCGTTTGGATAATCCTGCAATTCCACGAAGGCAGCAGAGAAATGGCGGATTCAACTTTGACCAGCAGATTAGTATGAACGTGGTAGGTAAAGTGGGCGAGAAGCTTGCCATCACTGCCAACTTTGACAACAATAATACTTTCGATTTTCAAAATAACATGAAAGTTGAGTACACTGGCTATGAAGAAGACATCATTAAGAAAATAGAAATTGGAAATGTAAGTATGCCTGTCAGCAACTCGCTAATCTCAGGCGCTCAATCATTGTTTGGAGTCAAAACAGAATTGCAATTTGGAAAACTTTGGGTGACAGCAGTCGCGTCTCAGCAACGAGGTAGAAACGAGACACTCACCATAGAAAGTGGATTCCAAGGTCGAGAATTCGAAATACAAGGATCAGAATACGATGAAAACAGACATTTCTTCCTTGGCCAATTTTTCAGAGACAACTATGAACGCTGGTTGGCCACTGTTCCGCAAATCACGTCCGGAGTTAATATCAACCGGGTCGAGGTTTATGTTTTGAATAGAAACAATGAAACACGAACTACACGGAACATTGTAGCGCTGATGGACCTGGGAGAAGGAGAAAGAATCTATAACTCGGAAGTAATTCCTTCTACAAATCAGCAACCTGGAAGACCGACGGACAACAGAGCCAATAATCTATTCAGTCAAGTGGTTGACGAATTTGATGTGAATGCTGTAGATGCCAATCTTGTTTCGAAATTCCCAAGTTTCGAAAGCTCAACCGATTATGTGAAAGTGACTACAGCAAGAAAGCTGGACGAAACCGAATACACCATTAACAGGGAGCTTGGATATATCACATTGCTACGAAGGTTACAAAGTGATGAAGTTCTTGCAGTTTCTTATCAGTATTCTTTCAATGGTCCCATTTACCAGGTTGGAGAAATACAATCTGACTATGCGAATCGAGGTGATGATGAGGTCATTTATTTAAAAATGCTGAGACCTAATCAGATTGCTACGGAATTGCCGACTTGGGATCTGATGATGAAAAATATCTATAACCTTAATTCAGCGCAGGTTTCAAGAGAAGGATTTCAGCTAAGAGTGATTTACAGAGATGACTTAACAGGTCAGGACAATCCTTCTTTGCACGAAGGTCAGTTATTAAAGGACAGACCACTTATTGAAGTCTTAGGTCTCGATCAGCTCAATCAAAACAACGACCGGCAACCGGATGCCAATTTCGATTTCATAGAAGGAATCACTATAGATACAAGAAATGGAAACGTCATTTTTCCTGTCCTGGAACCTTTTGGTAGCCGATTAGAATCTCAGTTCAATCCAAATACAGAAGGAGATCTTATTGAGAAATTTGTGTACGATGAATTGTATTCCAACACAAAAGCTGTTGCTGAACGAGACGCGACCAAAAACAAGTTTGTTATAGCTGGAAAACTAACTGCTGGGTCTTCAAGTGAAGTGGCACTTCCAGGAATAAACATTGCCGAAGGTTCTGTTGTCGTGACGGCAGGTGGAACGTTGCTCACCGAAGGTCTCGACTACAATGTCGACTATAACTTAGGAGTGGTTCGGATATTAAATGATGGAATTCTGAATTCTGGAAAACAACTCAATATTTCTTATGAAAAAGCTGACTTATTCAATTTCCAAACTAGGACACTTACCGGAGCTCGCTTTGATTATCGATTTAATGAAAATTTCAACGTAGGCGGAACTGTTCTTCATTTAAGTGAAAGACCTGGAGGAATTAGCCGATTTGCTGTTGGAAGTGAGCCGACAAGAAATACGAAGTATGGATTTGATATCAATTTCCAACAAGAATCCCGATTCCTAACCAAGATGGTGGATGCATTGCCGCTGGTAAGTACCAAAGAACGATCCAATGTGATTTTCAATGCTGAATTTGCTCAACTGATTCCGGGCACCAGCAACATTGTGAATGGAGAAGGAACTTCCTACATAGATGATTTCGAAAATGCAGTCACACCAATCAATATCGGCGGCTGGCAGTCTTGGCGGTTAGCATCAACTCCAAGAGAATTTGATGAAAGTGCATCTTCCGGGCTGGATTTCAATGACAGAAAAGCAAAAATTGCCTGGTACACAGTTGATAACAGTATTTTCTATCGAACATTTGGTAACACACGACCATCAAATATTTCGGATAATGATCTGGAAAATCATTATGAACGGCCGGTATTCCCACAAGAGATTTTTCCAAATAGAGACAATCAACAGGTTCAATTGAACGAACCTCTTTTAGATATCGCTTATTTTCCATCGGAAAGAGGACAGTATAATTACAATCCTCAACTGGATTTTTCTAATCCGGATGCCCCAGAAGGACTTTTGTTTAATCCGGAAGACAATTGGGCTGGGATTACAAGAGCGATCACCAATGAAGTAAACTTTGAGGCGACCAATATTCAGTATCTGGAATTTTGGCTGATGGATCCGTTTATCGGTGGTGAAAATGGGGAAGTAAAAGACGGAATTTTTAACACTAATAATACTCGGGGTGGAGAATTGGTATTTAACCTCGGGAGTGTTTCAGAAGATGTAGCACCGGACGATCGTCACGCATTTGAGAACGGACTTCCGACAGACGGAGGACCGATCCCCGATGATGCGATCTCAACTTGGGGACAAATTACGACTGAACAATATTTGACCAATTTTTTTGCCAATACTCCAGGAGCACGAGATAATCAGGATGTGGGATTGGATGGATTGCGTGATGATGACGAAGATCGAATCCCTGGAAATCCACATGGAGCCCTTGATGACCCATCAGCTGATAATTTTGTGTACATCCTGGATGAATCCTATGATGAAGCAGATGCTAAAATTGTGCAACGCTATAAGAGCTGGAATGGAATGGAAGGAAATTCACCAATATCCGCAAGTACCAATCAAGATTTCATTCCTGCATCATCTACACTGCCGGATAATGAAGACATAAATGTTGACAATACGATCTCGGACTTAGAAGAATATTTCGAGTATCGATTGCCATTACTTCCTGGGCAATTAAGAGCAGGAGAGGAGTACATCATTGATGAAATTTCAAACGGAGAAGCCACCTGGTATTTGTATCGGATTCCTATTCAGGATGTTGGAACTCCAATTGGTACACCCTCATTTGAAAATATAAAGTATGTGAGAATGTATCTCACCGGTTTTAGCGAACCAGTAGTGCTTCGAATGGCTCAACTACAGTTGGTGGGGAGTCAGTGGTTAAAATCTGTGAAATCATTGCGTGAAGAAGGCTTGAACGAAATACCCAACACCAATACCTCGGATTTTCAAGTTTCGGTGGTAAACATTGAGGAAAACAGTACTGCCAACGGAGGCTCACCTTACGTACTTCCACCAGGTCTCGACAGGGATATTGATAATACCACAATCAACAATGTGCGATTGAATGAGCAATCGCTACAACTGTGTGTAGAAGATTTGGATGATAAGGATGCAAGAGCCGTTTACAAAAATGTGAGTTTTGATTTGATCAATTATGGTCGAATGAAAATGTTCTTACATGCCGAATCTTACATGAATGATCAAATAAGGGACGGTGAATTGACCGGATTTATGCGGCTGGGAACAGATGAAGATGAAAACTATTATGAAATAGAAGTACCACTAACCATTACACCGCAGGGTGTAGGAGTAGCAGATGCTGACATTAGAAGACTGGTATGGCCGCTGGAAAATGAAATTGATGTCTCCATCAATGAGTTAATTGGTACCAAGTCTGAGAGAAATCGGGCACGATTACCGGAAGATGTTCCGTTTAGAACCTCATCGAATGATGGTAAATATCAATTTGCCATTAAAGGGAATCCGGATATCTCGGCGATCAAAATATTGATGATTGGTGTTCGAAATCCAGGACGAAATGCACAGAATCTTTCTACCGATGATGGACTTCCTAAATCTGTTTGTATCTGGGCCAATGAATTAAGAGTTACTGATTTTGATAGTAATGCGGGTTGGGCAGCAAATGCCAGGTTGAGTACTCAACTGGCAGATTTAGGTACAATCTCAGCTTCAACCAGATATACATCAATCGGTTTTGGAAATATCCAACAGCGAATTTCTGAGCGGACCCGAGAAGAGACCAGACAATTTGATGTTTCCGCCAACATCAATGTTGAAAAATTTCTTTTGCCTCAAAAGACCGGCTTGGTTGTACCAATGTTTGTTAGTTACGAAAAAACGACAGTGACGCCACAGTTTGATCCATTGGATCCGGATGTACCATTGGAAGCATCATTGGAAACATTGGATACGGAAGCGGAGCGGGAAGCATATAGGAGAATTGTGGAAGATCGTACCGTTCGAAGAAGTATCAATTTTACCAACGTAAGAAAACAAAAAGTAAATCCCGAATCACCTAAAAGGATCTACGACATTGAGAATTTTGCTTTCAGTTATGCATATAGTGATCTTGTGAGGAGTAATTCCAATACACAAAGCTTCATTAATAAATCGGTATCTGGCGGAGTTAATTACAACTACTCTCCATCGGCATTCAGCATTGAGCCGTTCAAGAATTATGAAAAATTGAGCAGTCCTTACTTAGCTCTAATTAAGGATGTCAACCTGTCTCCAATACCTAGTAACTTTTCGTTTTCGGCAAATCTTAGAAGAGATTTTAGAGCCACTCAGTTCTACAACAATGAGCTGACAACTGAAGGGGTTGATCCAGTCTACGAACGACTTTTCACTTTCGTGAGAAACTATTCCATGCGCTGGGATCTTACCAAGAGCTTAGGACTCACCTACAATGCGACAGCCAATGCTGTGATTGATGAGCCAGAAGAGTTTATTGAAGGAGATATTTCTACTAAAGCAGAGCGAAAATTTATTTGGGACCAGATATTCAACCTGGGTAGGATGAAAAATTTCAATCAGGATATTTCGGTGAATTATAAACTGCCGCTCGACAAATTTCCTTTAACAGATTGGATTTCGGCAGACGTTAGATATGCTGTGGGGTACGGCTGGGTCGCCGGTTCTATTCCTCAACCGGACGGTCAAAACATAGTTCCAGATTCTTTATTTTTTGGAAACTTCTTGAATAACCAAAGGGATCGGGGCATAAATGCAAGGGTTGATATGTCAAAGCTGTACAGCAAAGCAACATTCCTCAAAAATGCCAACACACCAAAACCCCAGGGAGAAGGAACAATTGCTGATGGATTCCTTCGATTTGTCACCATGTTGAAATCAATCAATGGATCTTACAACATAAGAGAGACTACAGCGCTTCCTGGTTTTAAGCAAACTCCTTTTTTGTTTGGACTTGATAGCGGATGGAATGCGCCTGGCGTGGGTTTTATTCTTGGAAGTCAGGACCCAGAGATTCGGACAAGAGCAGCGGACAATGGATGGCTGATTCGGAATGAAAATCTGAACTCTCCTTTTCAGCAAAGCTTCGGAACAGACTTAGATATCCGTGCGGATTTTGAACCATTTAACGATGTGAAAATTCAACTTTCATGGAATAGAGGATTGACAAATAACTACCAGGAAATATATAGATATAATGGAGGAATTGATGATTTTGAAACTTTATCACCAACACGAACTGGGAGCTACTCGTCCACATTTCTATCGATAAGAACTGCCTTTGAAAAAGAAACAGAGGACAATTTTTCTGAGGCGTTCGCAACATTTGAGGAGAATCTAAATATTGTAAGAGCTCGTTTGGATTCCAGCAATCCAAATTCTGCGAATAACAGTAACGTAGTTTATGATTCATTGGCCCAGGATGTCCTAATCCCGGCATTTATTTCAGCTTACAGTGGCCAAAGTGCTGAAGATATTGAGTTAACCCCATTTCCAAGAATTCCACTACCTAACTGGAGAGTAGATTATACGGGATTATCCAAGATCCCGGCATTGCAAGAGATATTTTCATCCATTACTATTTCACATGGGTACAATTCCACGTATTCAGTTTCAGGTTTTAACAACTTGATTTATGATAACGCACTAGTGGGACTTCAAAACGATTTGCTGGATTATCCATTTGCAGAAGTAGATTCAACTGGAAGACTCGTTCCAGTTTACCTTATTAACCAAGCGCTTATTTCTGAGCAATTTGTTCCTTTAATAGGCGTCAACTTGCGGACCGTCAATAATATCTCTACTCGCATTGAATTTAAGAAAAGTCGGAATTTGGCGCTAAATATGTCCAATGCCCAAGTTACCGAGACTAATAACAATGACGTCACTATTGACTTTGGGTATACAGCAACCGGATTCAAATTTCCTTGGCGTTTTCAGGGACGAACTGTAACTCTTGAAAATGACCTCACCATTCGAATATCTGCGTCGGTTCGAAATTCAAGGACAGTCCAGCGAAAAATTGATGATGAGGATGTAATCACTAACGGAAGCAGGACCTTCCAAATGAGGCCGACATTCACTTATAAGCTCAGTGACCAGTTGGATTTAAGTATGTATTTTGAGAGAAATGTGACTGAGCCCAAAGTCCTTAGTTCATTTAGACGATCCACTTCTGCCTTTGGAATTCAGCTGAGGTTTGGGCTTTCACAATAAGCTTAGCATAAAATTTCTTGGAATGTTTTTTGCTGCTAAGTCCTTTGTTACTTCAAATGCTATAGCTCGAATTGGATTTATTTAAAACAAAAACATGAGACAATGGAACCTAAAAAGAATCCTAAATCCGACCTTGCTAAGAAATCGAGTCTTTTCTTAAACATAGGTCTATGTTGTAGTTTGCTACTTACAATCGTTGCTTTTGAATGGAGATCATATGATGATGTAGGCTTAATAGACCTTGGGTCATTAGAAGATGATTTTGAAGAAATTTTAGATATTCCTCAAACAGATCAACCACCTCCACCCCCACCAAAAATTAAACAGCCAGAAATCATTGAAGTTCAGGATGATGAAGAAATCGAAGAGGAAATCGAAATAGAATTAGATGTAGAGGTAACTGAAGAAACCGTAGTAGATGAAATTATCTTCGAAGAAGCTCCTGAAGAAGAAAATGTAGATACGATCTTTGAAATTGTTGAAGAGCCTGCAAATTTCCCAGGAGGATTAGAAGCTTTTTATACCTATTTAAAGAAAGAAATCAATTACCCAAGACAAGCTCAAAGAATGAATATAGAAGGAAGGGTATTTGTCAAGTTTGTTGTGGAGCTTGATGGTTCACTTACCGACATTGAAGTTATCAAGGGAATTGGTGCAGGTTGTGATGAGGAGGCGGTGAGAGTTCTCCAAAATTCTCCAAAATGGAAGCCTGGAAAGCAAAGAGGGGTACCGGTTAGGCAAAGCATGATTCAGTTTATTTCATTTAAGTTCTCCAATTAAAATGATCGATTTGGAAGCTAACAGTGACGCCTTCGAATCGTGACGTTAGAAAAAAATAATAACTATACCATTAGATAAATTCTTCGCATTATTTTTGGCAACTTCTAATTAAAAAAATAAGCGAGAATGAATATTCCAGGCGACTTACAATACACAAAAGATCACGAATGGGTGAAGATCGAAGGCGATATTGCTACGATCGGAATTACTGATTTTGCACAAGGTGAACTTGGTGACATTGTGTACGTGGAAATTGAAACGGAAGGTGAAAGTTTATCTTCCGGGGACGTATTTGGTACAGTCGAAGCGGTTAAGACAGTATCGGATTTATTCATGCCTGTAAGTGGAGAGGTGATTGAGGTTAATGAAGGTCTTGAATCAAATCCAGAGAGCGTTAACGCTGACCCCTATGGTGAAGGCTGGATGGTCAAAATCAAAGTTTCCGGTGATACGGATGATTTGCTATCAGCAGATGACTATAAAAATGAGGTTGGTGGATAGCATTTTTGGAATGTTTTTTGTTAAAAATCAAGTAATACGATTGTTCTGATTAGCAATTCTTTTGCAAGGAACATATATTTGACGTTCAACTTCTAAAAAAGAAGGATATTATGGAGCTTAAGAAAAATCCAAAAGCCGATTTGGCGAAAAAATCAAGCCTCTTTCTCAACATAGGATTGTGTGGCAGTTTGTTGCTCACAATTGTAGCATTCGAGTGGAGGTCTTATGACGATGCTGGTCTATTGGACCTTGGAAGCGTTGACGATGACTTTGAAGATATTCTCGAAATTCCACCGACTGAGCAGCCACCTCCACCTCCACCAAAGATCAAACTTCCAGAAATCATCGAAGTTCCTGATGAAGAGGAAATCGAAGAAGAGATCGAAGTTGAACTTGACGTTGAGGTAACGGAAGAAACTGTTGTTGAGGAAATTATCTTCGAAGAAGCTCCTGAAGAAGAAAATGTTGATGAGATTTTCACCATTGTAGAAGAGCCAGCAGGATTCCCAGGAGGACTAGAGGCTTTCTACGGATACCTGAAGAAAGAAATGAAGTATCCAAGACAGGCACAGCGAATGGGAATTGAAGGAAGAGTGTTCGTTCAGTTTGTAGTGGAAAGAGATGGATCTTTGACAGATATTAAAGTTGTGAAAGGAATTGGTGCTGGGTGTGATGAAGAAGCTGTTAGAGTCTTAACAAAATCTCCCAAGTGGAAACCAGGAAAACAAAGAGGTAGAGCAGTTAGACAGAAAATGATTCAAAATATTCTGTTTAAGTTTTCTAACTAAGATTTATAGAAACATCAAGGAAGGCCTTCATTTTGGAGGCCTTTTTTTGTGACCTAATCCCAAGGTTCAGCCGCTTGATTTTCTTTGACGGTATTGAATTCTTGAACGAATTCTACAAAGGAATTTTTATCAATCAATGTAGCAATCCTTGGTAAAACGGCTTCAGCATATGCAGTGAAGTTTTGCTTTAGCGCAGTGATCGCATAGGTTCTAAGAAGATTAGCGGAATAGGGATTGATCTCGATGGCTTCCAGCATTACGTGGTAGCAGTTGTTGTTTTCTCTTTCTTCAAGAATTTTGACTGCATCAATCACCGTCTTCTCATCAAACGCATTTCGTGATGCAATTCTAACAATTAGAGAATCTTCCATTTGTGAAAAATCATAATTGCCTTGCTCAGGTTCCTTTCTGATGAATTCGCCAGCCTCAAGATTTGCTAAGATTTGATTTGCTAAAGCAGTTAGGCCCGGGTCTTTTTGAACCGTTTTCAGAAGAGAATCTGGTATTTCAATTTCTCGACTTAAACCAGCCAAAGCTTCAACTTGATTTAATTCTGCTGCTTGATAATTACTGTTGGCTGCTCGTTCAAAATACTCGAGTGCAAGTCTGTACGCACCTTGGTCGAGTGCCAACTTGCCAATGTCGTTTAAATGAGAGCCTTTGACATGTTGATAACTATTTGCCTGCAAATAATCCATCATTCGAAAGGCTTTATTCACTTCTCCTTTTTTGTAGTAATGAATCGCCAGTGCTTTTCTCAATCGGTCGTTGTAATTCCCATCAATTGAATTTTCGATCTCATAAATAGCAAGAGCCGCAAGTGTGTCATCATCAAATAGGGAAGAAGCGTTGAGTAGATATGCTTGACGGTGAAGAACCGGGACTTCCTGGAAATCCTGATAAGCAAGTGAAAGCGAAGGGTCAAAATCGGTTGCCAGGATATTGCCTTTCACTCCATGATTTCCCTGTTCATAATCTTTTAGAAACTGCGCTGAGTCAGTAGATTTCAACTTGTTTAAGACTGCCCACTTGTTTATCAAAGGGGCCTGATTCCATGAGGTACTGGATTCGGCATCTTCAAAATGTTCAAGCGCCTTTTCCCATTCTTCATTTTGCATTCTCAAGAGGCCATAGTTATTGCCAATTTCTCCGTCACCGAATTGCTGTTGCGCCCGTTCCAATGTTGCTTGAACTTTCACCGGATTAATCTCCTTGTCAAGATTGGCGTAGTTGATAAGAGCAAACGAAGATGGGAATCTGGAAGCTGCCTTTTCGAAATGCGTTTGCGTCAAGTAATCATTCCCCTTATCTGAGTAGTTCCATGCCAGCTGATAATTCGAATGATGAGTGTTGTATCCAAGGAAACTTGCTTGCTGGTAATATTGATCAGCCAGATCAGGATTGCCAAGCGTCTCTTCCAGGTTCCCCAGGTTGCAGTAATATCCGGATTTGAGTAAACTATAAGGCTCTTGAGTAGCGAGAAAATAAAATCCAAGAACGACCACCAGCCCTCCAAGTCGAGCTGAGACATAAGGGAAGTGCTGCTCCTTATAGGCGATTTTGTACACTTCAAACCCTTGAAGAAAAGCGTCGATGAAGTTGATAATCAAATACAAAAAGAAAAAGAACCCAAACCCGATGTGGAAATACAGAATGAAGTAGTGAAAGCTTTCATACACAGCATCGTTGCCTCTAAAAAATGCAAGCCCTAAAAATGAAAACAGAACGATTCCAAGTCCATAAAACAAGATCCTTGAATATTCGGGATCTGCAATATCTCGAAAATGATTTGCCTTGAATTTCAAGGTCCAGTAAGCCACCACACAAGAAAAAGCTAATAGAATAAACGGGTCGAAAAATGAAAAGGAGTTTGGTACAATGCCTGATTTATTGAGATAATACAAAATCAGATTGACCAAATAAATCAACGAGAGAATGATGAAATGCTGAAAGTTGCTTTTTCCGCCCTTGACTCGTGTGACTAGAAATAAGATCCCAAAAATGTTTTCCTCAGCAAGAATGAACAGGAATAACAAGCCTGCAATAGAATATGCAAACAAAGAATGACTAACAAAATAATCTAGGAATATCGCAGATTCAGAAATTCCAAAAAATCCCAGAATGATGCTGACCAGGAGAAGTGTTGTAAACCTGAAAAGGAATTTTGTAGTTGGTCTGTATTCATGAAAATAAAATAGAGGCCCTATGAATCCCAGGAAAGGAATGAGCATCACCATTCGATTTTGAATCCCGAAAAGCCCAATTTCTCCCAGGTTCAATCGGTTTATAAATAAGGTGAATAGGCCGAGCGCGAATAGAAATCCATATCTCCTCAGAAAAGAAGAAGCTGTCAATGCTAAACAAATTCCAATC
The DNA here is from genome assembly GCA_028284125.1 of Cyclobacteriaceae bacterium. Taxonomy (GTDB): domain Bacteria; phylum Bacteroidota; class Bacteroidia; order Cytophagales; family Cyclobacteriaceae; genus Ekhidna. The sequence continues at coordinate 298,605 of JANQSI010000013.1, read as the reverse complement.
CATCCAACAGAAACCAGCAACGTGTCCACTACCCTGTTTCTAACTATTGGACCGCCCGTGTAATTTTCAGTCAGCAGGTATTTTTCTCCAGTAATACTGAAGTCCAAAAGATTTCCTTCTATTTCAATGGCTGGATATTTTAAGACTTCTGCTGAAGTAGTCACTTCCCATCCAATTGAATTGTGATAGCCCTTAGCGTAAAGCCAGAGAAGTATCACGAGGCAGCCAAAAAATAAGATTTGAATGCTTTTTTTTACTCTCTCTTCTATCATTTTTTAGGCAAGTGTTTCTTTTTTGGGAGATGTTTTTTTGTGACGTGAAGTCAATTCGTCTTGAATCACACGGTAAACACTGGTTTTAAGTTTTTTTATTTCTTCTTCGGAAGCATCTTTCGCCCAAATGGGCTCGTGATAGACAACACGACAAATTCTCCTCCTCATATTAAAAACTTCATCATCTCTTAGAATATTGTAGTTATCAAGCAGAGAGATTGGTACGACAGGTAAGTTGTTTTCGGCTGCCAGTCTGAATGCGCCATCTTGAAAATTTACCATGTTTGGAAACTCCTTCAGACGAATACCACCTTCAGGAAAAAAGCCGAGATTGAATCCATCTTGAATGGCAGTGCGAGCTTTTCTTAAGCTAACTGCCCGGCTTTTATAACTCGATCTATTGACGGTGATGTGAAGGTTGTTGTACATAAGCCCGAATAAAGGAATTTTACCTAACTGACTCTTTCCAACAAACTTGAACGGTTTTGGAAACAAACCAAGGCCGGGAATATCCAAATAAGAAAAATGATTCGAGCAAAGGATGTACTGCTGATTCTTATCGAGTTTAAATTTCCATTCAACTTTCAATGGCATAAAAGCCATTCTAAAAAAACACCAGGCCCAGAGGATGTTTAATCTCAGAGCAATAAAATGGGCTTTTCTAATTGGAATGCACAGAATTAATGGGATAATAAGAATGAAAAAAAGCACTGCCATCACAAGGACGACCCAGGTAGAATATAGTCTTCTTAATAATAGCACTCCGGTTAGCAGGTGTATTCGGCCACTAAAATAGGCTCAAAATCCAGCTAGCAGAAAAAAAAGCGAAGCATTGTAATAAATTGATAGTTTCGTGGACTAATGTTCGTAACAATCAGCTAGCAAATCAATTTTGTATTAAAAAGGAGGAAAGCATTGAGTTTATTATCAGTAGAAAATATTCACAAATCGTACAGTGATCATCAGGCACTGAACGGTGTAAGCCTGGAAATCCCGGAGAAAAGCATTTTCGGACTTCTGGGACCAAATGGGGCAGGTAAGACCACCCTGATCCGAATCATTACTATGATCATCGAACAAGACCAAGGCAAAGTGGCTCTTAAAGGAGAACAAATGACTACCGAGCTTGTAAGAAGGATCGGATATTTACCTGAGGAGCGTGGATTGTACAAAAAAATGAAAGTAGGAGAGCAGCTGCTTTATTTGGCTCGATTAAAAGGACTAAACAGAAGTGATGCGGTAAAAAGGATAAAGTCGTGGTTAGCAAAATTAGAACTGTCTGAGTGGTGGAATAAGACAATCGAAGACCTTTCAAAAGGAATGGCACAAAAGGTTCAGTTTATCGCGACAGTCTTGCATGAACCAGATCTTTTGATTTTGGATGAGCCATTTTCCGGTTTCGATCCAGTGAATGCTGATATCATTAAGAATGAAATTTTAGAGCTAAGAGAAAAAGGAGCAACAATCATTTTTTCTACACACAGAATGGAATCTGTAGAAGAGTTATGTGATCACATCGCGCTCATTAACCAGTCAGAGAAAATCTTGGATGGCAAGAAACTGGATATCAAAGAAAAATTCAGAGACGGAACATTCAACGTAGAATATACAGGGACACTCACTGGTAACTCAGCTTTTGAATTGATCTCCAGTGAAACCACCGAGCGAGGACTTAACAGCTCAATCATCAAAGCAACAGTCGAGGATCCAAACGAGTTATTGAAATCACTTATTTCTAAAGTAGAAATTCACTCATTTGTTGAGCGAGTTCCAAGTGTCAATGAAATTTTCATCTCTCAAGTGAAAGGAGGAAATCATGAATAATATAGGCTTAATAATCGCACGAGAATATTTGACTCGAGTCAAGAAAAAATCATTCATCATCATGACTTTCCTGGCTCCATTATTATTCGTGGGAATTTTCGCCTTGATCTTTTGGCTCTCTGACCAGGGTGGTGAAAGCAAGAACATTGAGGTATTGGACGAAAGTGGATTGTTCCCGGAGCTTTTCGTTTCGGACGATGATGAAACATATATCTACATTGATATGCCATTGGATTCTGCTAAAAAACATGTGGAATTTGGCATAATCGACGGACTTATTTATATCCCTGAGCTTTCTAATTTGGATGATCCGGAAGGAGTTTCATTTTATGCGCCAGGCAATCCAAGCATCAGTCTCGTCCGGTCCATTGAACGAAGAATCGAGAATGAGATTGAAAGTATCAAGCTTTTGAGATCTGGACTAACCCAGGAAATTTTAGATGGATTGGAGTCCAATGTCTCCATTCACTCCATCAATCTCTCCTCATCAGGAGAAGAAAAAGACAGTAGCTCCGGTACTGCGACTGGAGTCGGGTATGTAGCAGCTTTCATGATCTATATGTTCATCTTCATTTATGGAGCACAATGCATGCGCGGCGTTATTGAAGAAAAAACTAGCCGGATTGTCGAGGTGATTATTTCTTCAGTTCGACCCTTTCACCTAATGATGGGAAAAGTCATTGGAATAGCAGCGGTCGGATTCACACAATTGTTGATGTGGATCGTACTCACATCCGTGCTTGGCTCGGTAGGTATTAATGTGTTTGCTGCGAGAGCGGAAGCTTCACAACAGATGACCGAGGCAATTGAACAATCAGCAGAAATTCAGGCGCAACCCGTGAATCCTGTTGAGGACATTATGAAATCGGTTAACTCCATCAATATTCCATTGACATTGGGAGCTTTTGTGTTCTATTTCATTTGTGGATACCTATTGTATAGCGCACTATTTGCCGCAGTTGGTTCCGCAGTGGATAGTGATGCCGATGCTCAACAATTTATGTTTCCAATCACGATACCGCTCATCGCCGCAATTGCTTCATTAGGTGCAGTATTGATCGAACCACATGGGACATTTGCTTTTTGGATGTCAATGATTCCATTCACTTCACCGGTAGTTATGATGATGCGAGTTCCTTTCGGAGTTCCACTTTGGGAGCTTGGACTTTCAATGGTTTTGCTTGTCGCCGGATTCATTTTTACCATTTGGCTGGCAAGTAGAATCTACCGAATTGGTATTTTAATGCACGGTACCAAGGTCAATTACAAAGTGCTTGCGAAGTGGTTTATGATGAAAAATTGATTGCCGGTGAATTAGTTAATTAGTTGAATAGTCCGTGTTAGTAGTTCAACCAGTTAAGATGGTACAATGTAATTCAAGACCAGCTGTCATGCTGAATTTATTTCAGCATCTTCCATAACAATGTAAAGATGCTCCCCTTGTCAGCATGACAGTTACTTACTGTATAATCATTGTCATACTGAACGAAATGAAGTATCCCCTTAGGTCAGTTTTCGAAGATTCTGAATCAAGTTCAGAATGACTTTCAAGACACATTCTTTCAATCCTGGTTATTTTTAACCAAAGGATTGTTCGTTGAAGAAGAAACTAAAAGACGTAACCACGATTGGTTTATATCCCCTAAGGCCACACCTAAAGTGGATCATTTTAGGAGTCGCAATACTGATCAGTATTGCATCAATCCTTTACACCAATAACCTTGTTGATCAAATACGAGAGCGAGAAAGAAGACAGATAGACATCTATGCAAGCTCACTTGAATTTCTCGCTAATGAAAGTGCTGATAATTTTCTTTTGGTATTGGATGAAATTGTAAAAGCGAATCACACCATTCCAGTGATTTTGACAAGTGAAGATGGTGTCCCAGAAGATTATCGGAACATCAGCAAAGCAGATAAAATTACCGATCGTGAAGAAAGAACTCAATTTCTCAATAAAGAGATTGAACGAATGAAAGAACAGCACGATCCCATACTTGTAACGCTAGCCGGAGAAAACACGATTTATGGGTACAAATACATCTATTACAAGAATTCATTTCTTCTGAATCAGCTGCGCTTCTATCCATATGTTCAGCTTTCTGTGATTGCTGTTTTTGGTTTCATCACTTTTTTGATCATGAACTACCTGAGGAGGTCAGAGCAAAACATGGTTTGGGTGGGTCTGGCAAAAGAAACGGCACACCAGTTAGGAACACCGTTATCGTCCTTGATGGCCTGGTCAGAATATTTCAAGGGATTGTATCCGGATCAAAAGGAAACGCTACTTGAATTTGATAAGGACGTTGATCGCCTACGAACCATCACCGATCGTTTTTCAAGTATTGGAAGTGAACCGCAGTTGGAGGAAAGAAACATTGCTGAGACAATGGATGAAATCGTATCCTATCTACAAAAACGGCTACCATCCAAAATCAACATTTCGATAACTTCCTTTCCAAATAGAAACATCATCGGCTGGATCAATACTTCATTGTTTGCTTGGGTTATTGAAAATCTATGTAAAAATGCAGCAGATGCGATGGACGGAAACGGCGAAATAAAAATTCAAATTTTGATGGCCAATGAAGGTCAGATTGCAATCGATGTAAAGGATTCGGGTAAGGGAATTTCAAAATCAAAAATGACAAGCGTGTTTCGTCCTGGGTTTACAACAAAAAAGCGCGGTTGGGGGCTTGGTTTAACGCTTGTGAAGCGAATCATTGAGCAATATCACGCAGGAAAAATCTTTGTCAAAGAGTCAGAATTGAACAAGGGAACAACTTTTAGAATTTATCTGAAATCATAAGCTCAAAGAGTCTTTTTTCCTCCAAATTTTTCCTGTATTTTCGCACCAAAATTCAAACACCCCATTTCATAAAATCATAGAATAATGGCGAATAAAGGAAAAGTGACCCAGGTAATCGGCCCTGTAGTAGACGTAAGCTTCGGTGCAGAAGATGCCAAACTTCCTAACATTATGGATGCGCTAACGCTTGTACGACCTGACGGAACAGAGATCGTATTAGAGGTTCAGCAGCACCTTGGAGAGGAATCAGTAAGAACAGTAGCGATGGACAGTACGGACGGTGTGAAGCGTGGTACTGAAGTGATTGATTTAGGATCTCCGATTAAAATGCCGACAGGTGAAGCCATTAAGGGACGACTTTTTAATGTGGTTGGAGATGCGATTGACGGAATGGAACAAATAGACAAAAAAGACGGACTTCCAATCCACAGACATGCTCCTAAGTTCGAAGAGTTATCCACTTCTACAGAAGTACTTTTTACGGGTATCAAAGTGATCGACTTGATCGAGCCTTATGCCAAAGGAGGTAAGATTGGATTGTTTGGGGGTGCTGGTGTAGGTAAAACGGTACTTATCCAGGAATTGATCAACAACATTGCGAAAGGACACGGAGGTCTTTCCGTATTTGCCGGTGTGGGTGAACGTACTCGAGAAGGAAATGACCTTTTGAGAGAAATGATCGAAGCTGGAATTATCGATTACGGTGAAGAATTTAAAGAATCCATGGAAGCTGGCGGATGGGATCTGTCAAAAGTGGATAAGAAGAAACTAGAAGATTCAAAAGCAACCTTCATCTTCGGTCAAATGAACGAGCCTCCAGGGGCGCGTGCGAGAGTGGCACTTTCAGGATTGACTGTTGCAGAGCACTTCAGAGATGGAGATGGCGAAGGAAAAGGAAAAGACATACTTTTCTTCGTTGATAATATCTTCCGATTTACGCAAGCAGGATCTGAGGTATCAGCCCTTCTTGGAAGGATGCCTTCAGCGGTAGGATACCAGCCTACACTTGCAACAGAAATGGGATTGATGCAAGAAAGAATTACCTCAACCAAAAGAGGATCGATTACATCCGTACAGGCAGTTTATGTACCTGCGGATGACTTGACTGACCCGGCTCCAGCGACTACATTCTCTCACTTGGATGCAACAACAGTACTTTCAAGAAAAATTGCCGAGCTAGGAATTTATCCTGCGGTGGATCCATTGGATTCAACATCAAGAATTTTGAGTGCTGATATTTTAGGTGACGATCACTACAACACCGCACAGAGAGTAAAAGAGATCCTTCAACGATATAAAGAACTTCAGGACATCATCGCCATTCTTGGTATGGATGAACTTTCTGATGAAGATAAAGAAGTGGTACACAGAGCAAGAAGGGTTCAGAGATTCCTTTCTCAGCCGTTCCACGTAGCAGAAGCATTTACCGGACTTCCTGGTGCATTGGTTGATATTAAGGATACCATCAAAGGGTTCAACATGATCATGGATGGTGAACTTGATCACTTACCTGAAGCTGCATTCAACCTTGTGGGAACGATCGAGGAAGCTATTGAGAAAGGTGAGAAGTTAATGGCAGAAGCAAACGCTTAATCATGTTTATAGAGATCGTTACTCCTGATGAGAAAATTTTTGAAGGCGAAGTAGAAAGCGCTACTTTTCCTGGAATTGATGGATCATTTCAGATCTTGAATCATCACGCACCATTAGTGACAACTCTTGGTAAGGGAGACATCAAATACAAACAGGAGAAAAAAGAAGAGGTAGACATTCTAGTAGAAGGAGGCGTTGTTGAAGTGATTCACAACAAAGTAAATGTGTTGGTTGAAAAAGTTTTAGATGAGTAACTCCAAAAAATCTTAAATAGAAAAGCCATGAGAAGTAATTCTGATGGCTTTTTTTATGCCAAAGCCCAAATGTTAAAAAATCTATTCATTAACATTCTTTAACCGCAGTTAACATACCTCACCAGGCTATTCCAGTTTATTTGTTCGAATAATCGATGAATCTCCCATCATGGAGATTCCACCAATTACCAACTAAACAACGAGCAACATGAAATCTGTTTTTATCATTTTGTTGAGTATAACAGCCACATTCTGTTTTTCTCAAAACAAAGAGGGAGTCATCACTTATGAATCTACTATGCGAATTGACGTTAGCCGGTTTCCACCTGAAATGAGGGGAGCAATCCCACCTGAACGAAAATCAAAAAATCAATTAACATTCAATGAAAAGGAGTCGATTTATAAGGCTTTGCCGACAGATGAAGATACTAATCGAGAAGTGACAGCTTCTGGCGGTGGTATGAGAATTCAACTAAGAACGCCAGGTGGTGGAGACAATGAATTTTATACAAATCTTGAGGAAGGAACTTCAATAGATAAAACGGATTTCATGGGACGAGTTTTTCTGATAGAGGGAGACGAGGAAATTGATTGGAAAATCACAGGAGAATCAAAAATGATTGCTGGCTACCAGTGTATGAAAGCAACATACATGCGTGATACCATCCCGATTGCAGCCTGGTTTACACCTCAAATACCACTGTCGTTAGGCCCCGCCACATTTAAAGGCCTTCCAGGAGTTGTGCTGGCCGTGGATTCCAACAACGGACGAAGAACCATAGAAGCGTTAGAAGTTGACCTTAGAAACTTAACAGATGATGAGGTAATTGAGGTCCCTAAGAAAGGGAAAAAAGTAACCAGAGAAGAGTTTGAAAAAATTCGGGATGAGAAAATACAAGAAATGCAGGAGATGAATGGTGGAAGGGGCGGAAGATTCATTATTCGCAACTAGACCTACATTCATGAAAAAGGTCATAGTCTTAATTTTTATTGTATCAGTTGGAGTTGGAAAAGCTCAAACCATCAAAGGGTTGGTTAATGATGAGGATGGAGCGTCTTTGTTCTCAGCGACTGCTATGTTGCTACAGGCTGAAGATTCCGTTCTTGCATCTTTCGCGATGACAGATGCAAATGGGCTTTTTGAAATTAAAAGAGTGCCTAAGGGTGATTACCTGCTTAGGGTAAATTTTGTTGGCTACAAAACCTATGATAAGAAATTGACAGTTGATGGTCAGGATATTGATCTTGGGACAATCAATCTAGAACTAGAACTTCTTGATGAAGTGGTGGTAGAAGGAGAAGCGATTCCCATTACTATGAAAAAGGACACCATTGAGTACAATGCTGCAGCTTTTGGAACTCAACCAAATGATGTGGTAGAGGATTTGCTTAAAAAATTGCCTGGAGTGGAAGTGGACCGAGACGGAACCGTTCGTTCACAAGGAGAAACAGTTGATCGAGTCCTTGTTGATGGGAAAGAATTTTTTGGGGATGACCCTCAAATGGCGACTAAAAACCTGCCAGCAGATGCGGTCAACAAAGTGCAAGTGTTTGATCAGAAGTCAGAATTTACCCAGTTCTCTGGTGTTGATGATGGAAATGAAACCAAGACGATCAACCTAACGCTCAAAGAAGATCACAAAAAAGGAACGTTTGGAACAATTGGTGGAGGCTATGGAACGGATGACAGAAATCAACTTTCTGCCAATATCAATCAGTTTCGAGAAGACAACCAGTTTTCTTTTATTGGAAAACAAAACAACATCAATGAGCAAGGCTTTTCTATTTCGGATTATATCCGTTTCATGGGAGGACTTGGAAACATGAGTGGTGGCTCAGGCAGAATTTCCATTGGAGGAAACAGCGGCCTTCCAATTTCTAATGGTCTAAGTGATGGATTCATCACCACAAGTGCTGGCGGATTGAATTACAATCGAGATTTTAACAAAACTGAGGTCAGATCGAGCTATACATTTTCCAGAATAGAAAATATCACAAATCGCTTCACAGATAGAACCAACTTTGTGAACGATGAAGCCTTTGACACAGAAGAGAGCTCAAATACGTCAAGTGTTGGGAAAAATCATAACGTAACTCTAAACGTGAAACATGAAATCAACAAGTTTCATGACATTCAACTGCGAAATACGATTGGATTTCAAGATGGAGAAGTACTCAACTTAACAAATACGCTCAATTCATCCGATCTTGGGTCAAGCAGTAGTTTAAGTGATTACACCACTGAAGGAATGGGCTTTAGTCTAAATAGCAGCTTGATGTTTCGAAAGCGCTTTAGCAAAATTGGACGGACTTTTATCACGGAGTTTCGTTTTTCAAATCAGCTAAATGATTCAGAATACCTGCTGAATACATTGATTAATCCAGGAGCGATAGCTACTAACCAGGAGCAGTTCACGGATAATCGATCCAGAACGTTTGGTGCAGAAATCTCCTATACAGAGCCTGTTGGAAAAAATAAATTCCTCGAATTCAGATACGAAAGAAATGTAACGAATGGTGATAATGATAAAGAGTTCTATGATATAAATAATGGCTCTAGAACCTTCAATGATGGGCTTAGTTCCTTCTTTGATCGTCAATTCAATTATAATCGGACAGGTGTCAGTTTTAACTATGCGACGGATGATTTTAGAATCACAGCTGGAACGAACTACCAATTCAGCACCCTAGATGGTGAGGAACCTGAAGTAGCAAACTCCTTCATTTCAAAGGATTTTAATCGGACTTTGCCCTTTTTCAGGATGAATTATGATATTACAACGAGTGTAGGTATTCGCCTTGATTACAATACTAGACTGAATGTTCCAACAATCACACAACTACAGCCCGTTGCTGACAACTCCAACCCTTTAAATGTATATGAAGGAAATCCTGCTCTGGATGCAGAGTATATTCATTCGGCTCGATTCAATTTCAGGTACTTCGATCAGTTCACATCTACATCTCTTTTTAGTTTTGTCGATGTTTCGTATACGTTGGATAATATCGTTACCAGCAGAACAGTTGACAATACCAACTTTTCCCAGTTTTCAACCCCGGTCAATGCTGATAACTCATTTACAATCACCAACTACACTTCCTTTAGCAGACCAATAAAATTTGCAAAAACCAGGTTCAGAATCAGTAATAGAATTGCGATGAATGAAGGATTTACAATTATTAATGACGTGACTTCAGAAACGACCAATACCAATAATACATTCAGTGTGAGCTTAGAAAACCTGAGGAAGAGAATTATTGATTGGAACCTAGGAACCAATTTCACTTCCGGAAAAACTAAAGGAACGCAAGAAGCTTCAAACCAGGACTTCACGAATCAGACATACTATTTGGATGTGACTGTTTCTTTCCTCAAGAAATGGTCAATAACAACCAATTTTGATTATCAGATTTTTGAAAGTGCTTCATTTGCTGACAATCAGGAAATTCAGCTTTGGGAAGCTTCAATTCAGAAGACATTTCTGAAAAATGATCGAGGAGAACTGAAGGCCTCCGTGTTTGATATCTTGAATCAAAATCAAGGAATAAATCGAACGACTAATTTCAACTTTATTGAGGAAGAGCGCATTGCATCTTTAAGTACTTATTACATGCTAAGCTTTACCTATCGCTTATCCGCATTTGAAGAAAACAGGGAATTCTCAATCAGGTCAAGAAGAAGTAGGAGATAGCTTATTCATGTCTTAACGCCTTTGTAGGATTTTCTCTTATCACTTTAAGTCCTTCAAGACTTACGGTGATGAAAGCGATAATCGCCAAAAGGAAGCCTGCAAATAAAAATATGACCGGATTAATGTTAATTCTGTAAGCAAAGTTTTCCAGCCATGAATTGAGAAAAGTATAACTCAGCAGCGAGGCACTTAAAGTAGCAATGGCGATCAATGAAAAGTATTCCCTGCTGAATTGAAGGAGGAGATTTCCAGTCGTAGCGCCAAGAATTTTTCTAATACCAATTTCCTTGGTTTTAAGTGTTGTCAAAAATGCAGTTATTCCTACAAGCCCAAGAATAGATAATAATGTAGCAAGAAATGCAAGTACTTTGCTGGTATTTGCTGTCCGACGATCTTTTTCATATGCATACTGCATATCATCCTCTATAAAAGCATAATTCAAAGGAATATCTGGCTGGTATTCGTCCCAAACTTTTTCAATCCATTCAAATGACTCCTTAGCGTGAGCCATGTTGATCTTTACCAGAATGTTTTGGTTTACATATTGCAAGTTTTCCCTCATAAAGATCATCTGAGGTGTTACTTGTTGGTGAAATGAGAAAAAATTATAGTCTGAAAAAACGCCTCTAACTTCACGATAGCGAGGTTCAGGAGCGTCAGGGCGAATATTAATTTTTTTCCCGATAGGGTCATCCCAACCTAGATTTTTAACAAAAGTCTCATTCACTAGCAAGGAGACATCCGGGTGTTGCTCCTCGTCGAAAAAAGGTCCATGCTTTCCTTCAACTCCAAGCAACGCTAGATAATTTAAATCGGTAGTATTTGTAAGTGCATCTTTTAAAGGGTATTCGAACCCTTCTGGAAGATAGCTCATGGTATAATCTTCATCTCCAGGAACATATCCCTGCGATACATTCAATATATAGGATTGGCTTAAAAGCTTGTTTTTGAAAGACTTTATTGTCTCGCTTCCCTGAAGAGACCATGCTTTCTTTAATTTCACAACTCCCTCTTTCTTAAGGCCAGAATCAAGGCTTGTGAGGTAGGTTAGCTGTTGGTTGATTATAAATGAACTCGATCCTAATCCGATTAACAGGAAAAATTGAACTGTCACTAGTGATTTTCTGACATTAATTTTTGATTGGGTTCTGAAATCATTCTTAAACAAGCTTAAGATTTTGATTTGAGGCATAATTAAAGATGGGTAAAGCCCACTTAGCAAACCAGTTATGACCGTCAAGACGATAGAAATACTTAATAGGTAAGGATCGAAAAGGTGCTTAATAGTAAACCCAATTCCTGTGAATTGACTGAAAAAGGGGAGTAAGTAAAATGAGATGATATAAGCAATCACCAAACCTATGATTGCCATTATTATCGACTCAAGTAAAAATTGTAAGGTGAGGCTTGACTTCTTACTTCCGAGAACCTTTCGAACGGCCATTTCCTTTCTCCGCTTGGAAAATATTGCATTGGAGAGATTGGTGAAGTTCGAACATGAGATCAGCAATATCACGAATGCTACTAATCCAAAGATTTTAAGCTGTGTTTTATCACCACCTGGTTTCAGCTCAAATGTAAGATTTGAACCAAGATGAATGTCCTTAATGTTCTGAATTTGAACATCAATCAAACTCTCTTCTTCATCTACATCCAGTTGAGATTTTTCTGGATCTGAAAAACCCAATACTGCATCTCTTACAAGTTTGGTGTCGTTACCATTTAATCGGAAATAGAAAAGTCCGGAGGCTTTTGAAGCAAAATAGGTGTTACTAACTAAGAGGAGATCAAGTGAAACATGGGTGTTTGTAGGTAAATCTTCAAACACACCCGAAATTTTAACATTTATACTGTCAAAGTGAACCGATTTCCCAACGGGATTTTCGAACCCAAAATATTTCCGTGCTAAGGATTCACTAATAACTATTGAATTAGTGTTTTTGGTTAACTCTTTTGAATTTCCACCGATTATTTTGAAGTCGAAAATCTCAAAAAACTTATCTCCTGATTCTACCAATAAAACATTTGGTTCTGCGAATTTCTTACCATCCACAGTTACATACCGCTCCAGCATTCGTGAGAAAAAAGTGGCCTCTGCCATCCAAGTATGATTTTCCGTAAGAAGCTTTTTCCCTTCCGCTAATTCTATTGATGGAAACCAAGGGCCATAAGACCTTTGCGCTGCTATTCGATAAATCTTATCGGATTCAGTGTGAAAACTATCATAGGTGGTCTCATTCTTTATGTAAAGGAGAGCGAAAAGAACCACTGTTAATCCAAGAACAAGCCCTGTGAGATTGATGGAATAAAAGGTAAAGTTTCGCTTTGCAGATCGGACGAAAACAATCATATAGTTCCAAAGCAAATTGAAAGTTGCATTGGATGATTGGTTATTTACGCTGTGTCTTTTGAAGATCCCATATCTGAAAAATCGCATGGTGTTATAAGCAAGGAGGAGATTGGCTAGCAGCTTGGATTTTGTTTTACGGGAAATCAAATATTGTTCTTCTAAGTCACCAATTATTGATTCCTGAAGCTCCTTGGGGCAAAAAAGTTTGAGCAAACGTATAGAATACTTTTTTTCGAAATTCATTTTTAAGAGAGTTTGAATTCAGGAATAAGCGACAGGATAGTCTGTCTTTTTTCTTGCAAATCTTTCAGCATTTCTATACCAGTACTCGTAAGCTCAAAGATTCTTTTCCTTCTGCCTCCTCTCATTTGCGTAACTCCACCCATATGTGAAGTGACAAGACCCTTGTCCTCTAAACGATAAAGGGTGACATGAACAGCACTTAAGTTCACTTTTCTGTTCATTTTGATCCTGATTTCCTCTACGATATTGATTCCGTAGGCTTCATCTTTCAGAATCATGCACATCAACATTACCAATTCTTCAAATTCTCCGAGAACAAGTCCTTTCATTTCTATACATTTTGTTAAAGAAATATTTCTATATACTTTGTTAAAGAAAAAAAGTTTCAAAAATGGGTTTAGATTTTGTTTCTGGAATACTGTATGGATTAACCCTTTTTCACCTTAGCTACCGGAATTTCTAAATCTCCAAGGTCAAGCATAGCATTGATGAGCGCGACTTTTTCAAAAGTAGCTAGATCGTCACATCGAATAGCCGCTTCTTTTATTTTTCCCTCATTGAGAAGTTGGGTACGTCTTACCCCTTTTAAAAGAGGTGAATCGGGCGTTAACCATTCTTTTCCGTCCCAAAAAGCCAAGTTGGCATAAGAACAATCCGTTACGAGCTCGTCAATGCATATGATGATTTCATCCGCTGAAGAAGAATTAAGTAATTCGTGAAGTATTGATCGATCTGCGTATTTGAAAGAGTAGTCGAACCAGCTAGTATTGACCACCTGCAATGTTTGAATTGGGAGTTTGGCATAAGGTATTGCTTCGCATGAATGAGTCGAATTGTCGTAGGTGAAACGGACTTTGTGTGTTCGTTCGTCCTCGATTTCAGGAAGGAGTTCTCTAAGATCGTATAATGCTTCGCCAAAAAAGTTGAAGCAAGTGTTGTTTAATCGTTCTTGGTGCAGATCCAGGTTTTGATATTCTCCATCCTGATAACAAATACTCTCAATAAATCGCAAATCAACGGTGATTGGTTAGGTCCGATTAAAGTTAAACGAACAATCAATCATACTCCATTGTGTTGAAGAAAATCTTAACTTGAATGTGAGTTCAATGTAAGCAAATACAAAATATCCCCTTGAGGGGATTATAGGGGTGTTTTGAAGTGTTCAAGATAGATTTAATTAGAAAAACACCCTCCTAACCTCCCTCAAGGGAAGAATTCTAACGGAAAATTAATCTTCACATTTATCAAATGAATAATTCCAATTTTACTATGTCAAAATCAGGTTAACTTTAATTCAAGTATTTATAACCATGCGCATAATCAGTATTCTTTTATTGTCCCTTGTTGTCAGCTTTTCATCTCAGGGACAAGGATTCCTAAAAAAAATAAAGAAAGCCGTTGAGGAACAACTTGATGAAAACAAAGACGATCTGAAAGACGACAGGATGATGAAGGCAAGAATGGATCAATTGGTCAAAGACACCTCCAACTATAATTACATCTTCTCACAGGGAAACAGGGCTTCTTTTTTTGCCAACAGAGAAGGAAAGGAAAGTTTGCTCTTAACCGTTTCCAAAAATTATGAAGACGAGCAAACGGAAGCTGTGAAGTTGGAGACTTACGAAGAGGTTTTTGATTTAAACAGAACTGGAGAGTTTTCCATTTATATAAATCCGTGGGCAGCCACCTTGAACTTTATCGAAGCACTATCACTGATGACAGGTGAGAATAGTTACGTCAATGCTTTCGATTTAGACTCAGCTTTTGCCATAACAGACATGGTTAATATGGATACTTTAAGCACACCTGAAAAATATGCTTTAGGTAAAACCATTGCCAATATGGGCATTGTCATCAACAGCCAGGGAAGAATCCAACTTTCTCAGGATTTTATTGGTGAAACAACAAAATACTTCAAGGAAAATATTGGTGAACAATCCATCGCATTGGCGTCATTGTATAATAATCACGCGGTAATTGCTCAATCACAGGGTAAGTACCTAGAAGCTGAAGAATACTTCAATCGATCAGAGCAGATTATTGGTGCAAACAACAAGAATGGTTCATTATCCCATGCAATAATCACAAGCAATAGAGCGCTTCTTTACAATGAAATCGGCCAATTTGAAGAAGCCCTTTCGGCAATAAAAAAGGCATCCGAAATTGCATCCGGTTCTATTCGTGAAAAAGGGAGAGACAATATCAGTTTTAAGATCAACGAAGGCTTGATAGAATATAGCAGTGGAAATTATGAGCGTTCTGAGCAGATTTTCTTAGAGGTTCTGGAGTTGAAAAGGAAGCGAATGGCAAGAAATCAAACGGATTATGCTAACGTAGAAAATTATCTAGCCGCAGTGCTCATGGAATCCGGGAAGACTGATCAAGTTGTTGAGTACCTGACAGACGCTCTTCGCATTTTTGAGAAAAAGTACGGAACCTCGCACCCTGCTTACATCAAGACCAAGCACAACCTGGGTAAATTCAAAATCTACTCAGGTGATTTCGTGAGGGCTGCATCCATCCTGCAAGAAGTTAGCCAATCCTATCTTGATTTTTTTGGAGAAAATCATCCCGATTACTTGGCTTCTTTGGAAGACCAGGCGGTAGTTTCATGGAAACAAGATTTGTATTCAACCGCAACACAGCAGTTCAAGCAAGTCATTTCCACTAATCTTGATTTAGTTGAGAAGTATTTCGGAGCGATGAGTGAATACGAGAAAACTCAATATTGGGCAAAGATTCGACCGTCCATTTTGAAATTCTACGCCTACGCCATAGACAGGGGAACTAGCGAACCTGAGTTGCTCACGGAGATGTACAACATTCATTTGAAAACAAAAGGGATATTGTTGAGTGCATCCACAAAAGTGAGAGAGCAAATTTTAAACAGCGATGATGAAGAATTGAAAGCCACCTATGCAGAATGGGTTGAGACCAAAGAGTCTTTGATTCTATACTACACCTATTCCAAAGAGGAATTGAGTAAACAAAAAATTGATCTGGACTTGATTGAAAGTCAGGCCAACGAACTTGAAAAGAAATTGACTCGAATGTCCTCAGAATTTGCTCAATCGAACAAACTGCCAACAACCACACTGGCAGATGTGAAGACGGCCCTTGGTGCAAGCGATGCAGCGATAGAAATTATAGGCTATCAAGTATTCGACAAGAGCTTTTCTAGCGAAAAGAATTATGCATTCTTAATTGCTGACAAAGTATCTGTTCATCCAAAATTGGTGGTGATTGAAAAAGGCCAGGACCTGGATCAAAAGTATGCCAAGGCTTATCGAAACATGGTCCAGCTAAAAGCCAACGATCAAATCACCTATAGCAAGTTCTGGAAACCTGTGGACGAAAAACTGGCAGGAGTTGAAAACCTTCACTTATCATTGGACGGAATTTACTATCAGGTGAATATCGGTGCGTTGAAGAGACCAGATGGAACCTACGTTTCTGATGCTTTAAAACTCAGCCTCTATTCAAGTACACGAGATTTGGTTAAGAAGGGAAGTTCAACCGCTTCCTCGAAAAAAGCAGACTTTTTTGGCTATCCTGATTTCGGACCAAAAGGATTATTGGATGCATTGCCAGGCACGAGAGATGAAATTGCGGCGATCAGCAATATTTCCAAATCCAAAGGCTTTGCCACGAGCACTTATTTAGCAAAAGAAGCATCGGAAGAAAATTTCAAGAAGATTTCATCACCTTCCTTACTCCATATCGCAACACATGGGTTTTTCCTGCAGGAAAGCCAATCAACTGGTGAAAAAGTCTTTGGCGTGGAAGTAAATCAAGCGAAGGATAATCCACTGCTAAGATCAGGTTTGATGTTGGCCAACGCCGAACAAACCATGGAGGTTGCTACTCAAGGCGTAGAAGCAAGTTCAGCAAATAATGGCGTATTGACTTCTTATGAAGTGATCACGCTTGATTTGAAAGACACGGACTTGGTTGTTCTCAGTGCGTGTGAGACAGGCTTAGGAGAAATTAAATCTGGTGAAGGAGTCTACGGACTTCAGCGAGCTTTTCAGGTGGCAGGAGCAGAATCTGTGATTATGAGTTTGTGGAAAGTAAGCGATGATGCTACAAAACAATTGATGACTTCTTTTTACCAGGAATGGATGGGCGGAAAACAAAGAGAAGAAGCATTCTTTGCGGCACAGAGATCTTTGAGGGAAAACTATCCAGATCCTTATTACTGGGGAGCTTTTATTATGCTGAATTAAGACTCAAACTGGCAAATAAACCTTATCAATCATCTCCTGGTATTCTTTTTCGGGATCACTAAAAGAAGTGATACCACCACCGCTGCAATAGAATAATTGGTCGTTTTCTTTCTTGATGAATCGAATCATTACACCCGTATCCAGGTTTTCTCCATCAAAAACACCACAAATTCCAGTATAGAAACCTCTGTTGTAGTTTTCTACTCGTTGAATGATACTCAAGGTTTCTGGTTTAGGTGCTCCTGAAATCGATCCAGCTGGGATAAGCTTAGTCAATATCTCTCCTAGTTTTTCTTGCCATTGATCGGGAAGTTTTCCTTTCACCTCAGAACTGACTTGCAATAAGTTTTTCTCCCTCGTTCGTATCTCCTCCACGTATCTAAATTTTGATACTGAAACCTCAGATGCCACTTGACTCAAATCATTTCGGATCAAATCGACGATGGTAATATGCTCAGCTGTTTCCTTTGGATCATTAAGGATTATCTCTTCAGCGTTTTTGAGCGTTGCATCAATCGTGCCTTTCATCGGATATGAGTAGATCCAATCATTTCGAGTCTTTATGAAGGTCTCTGGAGAAAATACCACGAATTGATCCGGCACATATAGTTTGTACCTGGCACTTGAAAGCTCGATTATTTCTTCAAGACTTGAATCGATATCAATTGGCGTTTGGAACGTCAAATTGGTGAGAAAAGAATTGCCGATATTAATCTCATGAACAACTTGGTCAAATGCTTTCTTGAAATCAGGAAATGAAACCGGATTTTTCCCGACAGTCAACTGTCGACTATCAACTGTCGACTGTTCACCATTTGTACTCGAAATACTTAATTTGAAATCACTTGTATTTCCTTTTTCAAGTGCAGCTATTTCCCAATTTTCGCCTAAAAAATCGCAATAAAACGAGAACGGGGTGCCGTTTTTTCCAAATTCGTTCAGAAGAGAAATGGCATCACGCTGAGTGATCATTTTTCTTGAATCTGAAGCGCTTCAGCATTTTTTGCTCATATTTCCAAAAGAAATTGAATTGTCCGAAGATGAATCCGTAACAAAGCAAAATGACATTGTAAATCGGAAGAATTAGCAAAAAGTAGATCACCGTCATCCACCATTCTTTTTCGCCACCACCCGTAATTAGCCACAGAATTGGTTCTTTGATAAATAGGACAGTGAATCCTGTCAATGCAAAAACGACCATGACAATGATCACTTGCCACAGGCTTTTCAATTCCCATTTGTCTTGCATTTTCTTAATCCAACTCATCTATAAAAGCCTCAAAATCCGGCCATTTAGGTTTTGAAATAACTGAAATCGGTTCCTTTTTTACTGGATGTATGAAATCCAACTTAAAGGCATGCAAATCTATGCTTTTGTCCTGATTAGGTTTACTATATCCGTACTTTAAGTCACCTTTTATTGGGCAATCCAACATTTTCATTTGCACCCTAATCTGATGTGGACGCCCAGTTTTAGGATTAATTTTTAATAGAGATGTTTTTCCATGCGAAGCAATTAATTGGTAGGAAAGCTCAGCACGCTTTGATTTTCCTTTTTGCTTGACATAAGCTTTTGCCAAGTTTCGTTTCTCATCTTTTTCCAGCCAATGCACAAGTGTATCTTCATCTTTTCTAGGAGTTCCATCGACGATTGCCAAATACGTTTTAGTGATTTCGTTCTCTCTGAAAAGTCGATTCATGCGTTCAAGACCCTTTGATGTTCGTGCGAACGTAATCAAACCACCCACAGGTCGGTCCAGTCGATGGCAAGGTTGGCAGAAAACATTTCCAGGCTTATTGTACTTTTTTCGAATGTATTCGGTGGCCCAATCCGTAAGTGTAGGATCGCCTGTTTCATCTCCTTGAATAAGCCATCCAGTTGGCTTTTCGACAATTAAGAGGTGATTGTCTTCGTAAGCTACTTGCGGCTTTTTATGAGAAACACTATTCATTCTAGAATTCACTAATAAAGTGAAACTGAACATCGGGAAAATTATCCTGAACCATTTGTAGCCAGGCCTTGGTCTCAGCCATAAAGACTAATTTTCCTTCTTTGTCTTTGGCAATGTGACGGTACTTGTCTTTTACAAAAGCTTCTAACTTATCATCATCACCACTGATCCAACAAGCCTTATAGATATTGACTGGTTCAAATTTGGCATTGGCACTATATTCATTCAGCAGACGGTATTGCAGTACCTCAAATTGAAGTGCACCTACCGTTCCAACGACTTTTCTGGCTCCCATCTCGAACGTGAAAAGCTGAGCTACTCCCTCATCCATCAACTGAATCAAACCCTTTTCTAGCTGTTTGGATTTCATTGCATCCATATTGATGACTTCTCTAAAAAGCTCTGGTGAGAATGATGGAATCCCTTTGTAAATTCCTTTTTCTCCTTCGCTGAGTGTATCGCCGATTTTTAGATTTCCGGTATCATAAAGCCCAACGATATCACCTGGGAAAGCTTCTTCTACTGTTTCTTTTTGCTGAGCCATAAAAGCTGTAGCGTTGGAAAAACGGAAATTCTTGTTTTGCCTGACGTTGAAGTAGTTGCTTCCTCTTTTAAACATTCCAGAGCAGACGCGTACAAAGGCTATTCTATTTCTGTGTTTCGGATCCATGTTTGCGTGAATCTTGAAAATGAAACCGGAAAATTTACTCTCAGTAGGAAGGATTTCACGTTCTTCTGTTTCTCTAGAGTGCGGTTGTGGAGCGATATCAGTAAAACAATCCAAAAGCTCTCGGATGCCGAAGTTGTTGACTGCACTTCCAAAAAACACAGGTGCCATTTCTCCATTGAGATAAGCTGAAGAATCAAACTCATCATAAACACCGCTCACTAATTCAATCTCCTCCTGTAATTCATTGATGGCAGAGTCAGGTAAGTAGTTGGATAAATTAGGATCATCAACCCCATCAATTTTAACCACCTCATCGACCTTTTTTTGCTTGTTAGGCTCGTAGAGATTTAGGTTATTTTCATAAATATTGAAAACCCCA
Organism: Cyclobacteriaceae bacterium; assembly: GCA_028284125.1. GTDB lineage: Bacteria > Bacteroidota > Bacteroidia > Cytophagales > Cyclobacteriaceae > Ekhidna. Next base: position 278,341 of record JANQSI010000013.1, on the reverse strand, counting down.
CGTAATGTTTTCCCCATACCGATTGGCCAACTCATTGGGCGAACTTTGATGGCTAGCTTATCCTCAATTTCATCCAGCAATTCAAATGCATCTCGTCCTTCACGATCCAGTTTGTTGATAAAGCAGATAACGGGAGTATTTCGCATTCGGCAAACCTCCATGAGTTTCTCCGTCTGCTTCTCAACGCCCTTTACACAGTCGATGACCATGATCACACTATCCACAGCAGTCAATGTTCTATAAGTATCTTCAGCAAAATCTTCGTGACCAGGCGTGTCCAGGATGTTGATTTTGAGATCCTTGTATTCAAAACCCATGACCGAGGTTGCAACCGAAATACCACGTTGCTTTTCGATTTCCATCCAGTCAGAGCGAGTCCCCATATCAATTTTATTGGACTTCACTGCTCCGGCGGTCTGAATAGCTCCACCAAAAAGAAGTAGTTTCTCTGTCAAAGTCGTTTTACCAGCATCCGGGTGAGCTATGATTCCAAAAGTTCTCCGTCGTTCTATTTCCTGCTCCAGGGTCATGTCTTAAAATTTGATGTGCAAAATTAGAATAACTTTGGACCATGACAATCCTTACCACACATTGGTGATATGAAAAGATCAGTCAGATATGCATTGTATTTTATAATCGGCTTTTTGATCTATCAGATTATTGATTCAGGTGAAACAAGTTTTACCCATCAAGATGCGAGAAACTGGCTACTTGGAGCAATCATTGTCGTATTCGTTTTGTTGGTTATTGTTCGACTGATCAAGCAACGCTACGATAAGTAAGATCTTTTCAAGAGGTGTTTTTTTGGCATTAAAAAATGTCATTTGTTTCTAGTTCTATCATATATCAAAGCCTGATCTGACAATCTGTCACATTTTACCGTTTGGCACATCCATTGATAAATGGAAAGAAACAAAGAATTAAAATCAGAATAAATAGATCAAAGAAATGGGTAAAATCATAGGTATCGATTTAGGAACTACAAACTCATGCGTGGCTGTGATGGAAGGAAATGAGCCGGTAGTAATCCAGAATAGTGAAGGAAGGAGAACAACTCCTTCGATTGTGGCTTTTCTCGATGGTGGAAAGGGCGAACGAAAAGTGGGTGATCCTGCCAAGCGTCAGGCCATAACCAACCCGCAAAACACGATCAGCTCAGTGAAGAGATTTATGGGTAAGAAGTTCTCGGAAGTGAAGGCAGAGATGAAGAACATTTCTTACGAAGTGGAATCGGGGAGCAATGACACAGTTCGGGTAAAAATTGGTGACAGAACGTACACGCCTCAGGAATTGTCGGCAATGATTCTTCAGAAAATGAAGTCTACGGCTGAAGATTTTCTTGGTCAGGAGGTGAAAGAAGCGGTGGTCACTGTACCAGCATATTTCAACGACGCTGAAAGACAAGCAACTAAAGAAGCTGGGCAAATTGCAGGATTGGATGTTAAACGAATCATCAATGAACCTACTGCAGCAGCATTGGCTTATGGCTTAGATAAGAAAAATCAAGACATGAAAATCGCGGTGTACGACCTTGGTGGTGGTACATTCGATATTTCCATTCTTGAATTAGGAGATGGCGTATTCGAAGTAAAATCTACTAACGGTGATGTTCACCTAGGTGGAGATGATTTTGACGGAGTGATCATCGATTGGTTGGCAGAAGAGTTCAAGTCTGATGAAGGAATCGATTTGAGAAAAGATCCAATGGCACTTCAGCGATTGAAAGAAGCGGCTGAAAAAGCGAAGATCGAATTGTCAAGTTCGTCAAACGCTGAGATAAATCTTCCGTACATCATGCCAGTGGATGGTGTGCCGAAGCACCTAGTAAGATCATTGAGCAGAGCTAAGTTCGAACAACTAGCAGATTCATTGGTGAAGCGTTCAATGAAGCCAGTTGAAGTAGCATTGAAAGATGCAGGACTTTCTACAAGTGATATCGACGAAGTGATTCTTGTTGGAGGATCTACACGAATCCCTAAAATTCAGGAAGAAGTAGAGAAATTCTTCGGGAAAAAACCTTCGAAAGGTGTAAACCCGGATGAAGTTGTTGCGATCGGAGCTTCAATCCAAGGTGGTGTGTTGACAGGAGAAGTAAAAGATGTATTGCTTCTTGATGTTACTCCGCTTTCATTGGGAATTGAGACATTGGGAGGAGTATTCACGAAGTTGATTGAATCTAATACAACAATTCCGACTAAGAAATCAGAGACATTCTCAACTGCAGCAGATAATCAGCCATCCGTAGAAATTCATGTGCTTCAAGGTGAGCGACCAATGGCGAAAGACAATAAGTCAATTGGTAAGTTCCACTTAGATGGAATTCCGCCAGCACCAAGAGGAGTACCTCAGGTAGAAGTAACATTCGACATTGACGCCAATGGTATTTTGAATGTTTCAGCAAAAGACAAGGGAACTGGTAAAGAGCAGAAAATTCGAATCGAGGCTTCTTCAGGTTTAACTGATGAGGAAATCGAAAAGATGAAGCAGGAAGCAGAAGCTAATGCAGAAGCGGACAAAGAAGCGAAGGATAAGGTTGAAAAAATCAACCAAGCAGATTCATTGATTTTCCAAACAGAGAAGCAAATGAGCGAGTTTGGTGACAAGCTTTCCGATGGAAACAAGTCTGCGATTGAAGGTGCATTAACCAAGCTGAAAGAAGCACATGGCAAGCAAGATTTAGCTGAAATTGATACGGCAATGGAAGCTTTGAACAATGCTTGGCAAGCAGCTTCTCAGGAAATCTATGCTGCACAGCAAGAAGCACAAGGTGGAGCGCCAGGAGCTGACGCTGGAGCTAGTGAGGATGCTTCAGCTGGAGGAGACGATGTTTCCGATGTTGAATTTGAAGAAGTAGAAGAAGATAAGAAGTAATTCTTTTCTGTCCCGATGGCATTCGGGATTTCTCTGAAATATATAATGAAACCCCTCATGCGAGGGGTTTTTTGTTTTGTAATGATCAGATTCTCATACTCATCATCCGCTGTTAACCTTTTGTATATATCAGTTTCATTCACACCTTAACATCTCTTCCTACTTTTGAATCATAAGCACGGTTAGTAATACTTCGTGTGAGTTATACTCTTAGATTACAGACAAGGAATTCAGATTGGTTTATTAGCTGGTGACTCATACTACCTTCGACTTCCTTTGATGTAGATGACCCTCCTTAATCTCGTTCGGAGGGTTTTTTATTTCTTTCTTTTGGAGGACCAATATCAACAAACATAAATTTTAGATTCTTCGCTGTGCTCAGAATGACATTTCAATTCTGAATCTGTGCTTTAAGCTAAAAATGAAATCACTGTTAACCTTATGTATATGCATAAATAGTTTCTAAGTATTTCTTCAATTCTACTTTTGAAGTACTTGGTTTAAAAGGGAAAACCGACTTATTAAGGGCTAGCTATAAACCCTCTGATTTACATCGGAGGGTTTTTTATTCTGGCTCGTTTTCTATATCCGGAAGGAAGGGTTTCTTCTCCAGTCTATCAGAAATTGCCTTGTACAGGTCTTTAGGGTTAAAAGGTTTAGTGACCAGTCCATCCAATCCAGTGGATCCAAGTTTGGAAGATTTGTCATACATCGCTGAGGCAGTTAGTGCAAGGATCGGTAATTCGAATCCTTTTTTGCGCAGTATTCTTGTAGCTTCATAACCATCCATTTCAGGCATCTGCAGGTCCATCAATACAATATCGTATTGGTTGTTTTCAACTTTTTCTATAGCGATCAATCCATTTTCGGCAAGATCCACGACCATGTTCCATTTTTCTAAAAGTCGCTTGGCAATCAGCACGTTCATTTGATTATCCTCTACTAACAGAACTCGATATCCGGATAGGTCAAACGCCTCTGTTTCTTGGAGTTTTTCGAGAACCTTATTGCCAATTTTTAGAGATAATGTGAAGTAGAAAATGGAGCCCTGACCCTTTTCACTATTGAGGTGAATCTCGGAACCCATCATTTCAACTAATTGCTTGGTAATTGATAGACCTAATCCCGTTCCTCCATATTTTCTAGTAATGGAGGTGTTTGCTTGTTGGAAAGATTTAAATATTCGATCCTTGAGGTCACTGCTCACACCTATTCCTGTGTCTTTAACTTCAAACAAAACTTTGACTGTTTTTTCTATTCGTTCAGTCAGTGAAACGGAAACGGTTACTTGTCCTTTTTCTGTGAATTTTATCGCATTGCCAATCAGATTTGTCAAAATCTGATTAACTCTGGCCTTATCCAATTTAACTACTTCAGGAAGTGACTCATCATAAACAAGTTCCAAGTCAATTTCTTTTTGATTAGCAACTGGCTTGAAAACATTAACGACATCCTCACAGTAGCGTTTTAGTTGAGTATTCGATTCATCAAATTCCAGTTTTCCAGCATCAATTTTACTATAATCAAGTACATTATTGATCAAAGAGAGGAGGTTCTCGGATGCATTCTTGAGATTTTTCAATTCCTGAACCTGTTCTTTTCTGGGATTCTCATCCAACAGATGATAAGCGGTACCAATAACGGTATTCAATGGCGTGCGTATTTCATGACTCATAACCGACAAGAAATCTGATCGAACCTTCATTGCACTTTCGGCTTCTTCCTTCGCTTGGCGCCATGATGAAGTGAAATGCTTTGATAAAATGAGTGATTGGAATAGGAAAAAAATGAGCTGACCGACCATCGAAATCCATAAAATTTCCTCTGTGATATTGAGATATGCCGTGGTTTTCATAACAAAAACCACAATGATGCCGATAGTACTGTAAATAGAAAATCTGGCTCCTCCTCGACCTCTAACAAGTGCTTTTACATAAACAAAACTGATGAAGAACATTCCAAATAGCAGAATGATCAGGAATGGATCATTGATTGCTGTGAATATTCGAACAGGTAAGAGTGTGAGAGCTGCCCAAAGGAGCGACAAGTACATGAATATTTTGGCTAGCAGCTTTGGCGTATCCTCTGGAAATAGATTTTTTAAATAAGCTGCGAAAAAGAAAACGGTTAAATAGAGAGTAGAATATTCAATGACCATACCTAAGTAATAAGGCATATCAATAAGGTCATGAAGGATATAATTTCCCCAACCTATGATTCGATAGGCATAAACCAAGCAAAAGAGGGCAAAATAAAATGCCATCCTTTTTTGCCTTCCATAGAAGTACATGCCGAGGAAAATGAACGCCCCCATTATCAAGCATCCAGCCATGAATACATCATAAACGTCATTGATGAATTTGATGTGCATCAAGTGATCTAGAGATCCGATCTGAATTGGAGCACCAATGCCGCCTTTGCTGTGTACAAAATTTGATACGTGTATTACAACATTGAGTGTGTCAGAATCGATATGAGCCAATGAGACCATTTTGAATAGACGACCTGGTTCTTCTGACTCAGCTTCAGTTCCTGGTTCTCCCATGTTGGCTAGCAATTGACCATTCACAAATAAGTTGTAAGCACTGAATTGATCCGGAATTCGTAGCGCAAGTGGGACATTGGAATTCTGGATTATTGTGAGTTGATACGATCCATAACCAAAAGCTGGTAATCCCGATTGATCCCAGCGATTTGGAACATCAATCAGTTTGAATTCTTGTGGTATTTCTGAAAGGTCTGGAGAGATAAATTTTGAAGAATAAAACTTCCAGTCTCCATTCAAAGAAAACGTTGAAGAGCTATTGAAGTCATAATTTGATAGATCAACCTGTCCATTTTCTATGGATTGGGCCTGAGTTGAGACACAAAAAAGTACCAGTAAAGCTGAAAAAATCTTCCGGGTAATATAGATATAGCTGGTTTGCATTGATCAGCTACTAATATATCCATTTGAATTGTATTTGAGTGGAGATTTACAGAAACGCTGGGATTATGCTTAACAACCAATGATGTGGCTAAAAACCAATAATTATTTTCTTATTTCACTGGAGGAGACTTCATGTAGATTTGTAGCAATGAAATTGACAATCAAGACGCTTTATGGGTTTGAGGGTATTCTCGCTGATGAAATTAAGGAACTGGGCGGAGAAAAGATTCAGAAAATCACAAGAGGCATAAAGTGTGAAGGGAATCCTGAATTTCTATATCGTGCAAACTTGTCATTGCGGACTGCCTTAAAAATTCTGGTTCCGATTCATACGTTCAAAGCGAAAAATGAGAAGGAGCTCTATGATCGAATGATGGATTTTGATTGGTCCATCTTTTTAGATGTCGATCAAACGTTTGCGATTGATAATGTTGTTTTCTCTGAACTCTTTAAACACTCCAAATTTGTTGCACTTAAAGCAAAGGATGCAATTGTTGATCAGTATCGCAATAAATACAGAAGAAGACCTTCCATCAATACGGATAATCCGGACGTTCTATTCAACCTTCATTGCGCCAATGATCAATTCACCATTTCAATGGATAGTTCTGGAGCTCCCTTGAATCAAAGAGGATATCGAGAAGATGGGCACCGAGCACCGATGAACGAGGTGCTTGCTGCGGGAATGATCAAATTATCTAACTGGGATAAAGGCAAGGCATTGGTGGACCCAATGTGTGGTAGCGGAACTATTTTGGTGGAAGCAGCAATGATTGCGATGAATATGGCTCCTAACATCAATCGGAAGGATTTCGGGTTTAGAACTTGGCCGGAATTCAGTCCTGTGCTTTGGAGTCGAGTAAAAAATGAGGAGCAGTCAAAGATGCGAAAACCTTCATTGGATTTTACGGGATTAGACATTGATTCAAATGCTGTTGGATTGGCCAGAAAATCACTTAGCAAAATTGGTCTTAGAAGAGAAGTGAAGATTAGAGAAATGGATTTCAGGGATTTCAAGCCCCTATCAGAAGAAGGTACAATTATTACAAATCCTCCTTACGGTGAACGAATTGGAGAGGATGATATTAATGCATTCTACACCTCAATGGGGGATGCCTTCAAACAAAATTTTGCTGGTTTTGATGCGTGGATAATTAGTTCGAATAAAGCAGCAATGAAAAAGATTGGGTTGAATTACTCTTCAAGGCATACGTTATTCAATGGCCCTTTGGAGTGTGATTATTGCCATTATGAACTTTATGATGGAAGCAAGTAGCTAAAAGCTTAGCCTTACCAATTTACCTTTCCCAACTTCTGTGCCTAATACTACTATCAAATTGGAATATTCTTTATCATCAAATTGACTAAAGACATCTTCACCAAGCAATTTGTTGGCAATAAAAGGGATCGTATTGGAATGACCAACAATTACAACTGTTCCGCTAGTGTGATCCTTGTAAAGCTTTGCCAGCCAATCTTCACCAGGTCGCGGCTCGTATTCTTTTGTTTCCAATCCCTTTTTTTCAGCTAAAGGTTGCACGGTCTCTCTTGTTCGTTTGTAGGGAGTAGAGTAGAGTGCTGTGATTTCTTGGTTTTCCAAAAGAGCAGCAAGATCTAATGCTCGCTGTTTTCCGACTTCATTTAATGGAGGGTTTCTAGTTCCATCGTCAGCCTTTTCTGCATGACGAACAAGAATAAACGTGGTTTGATCTTGCGCCAGAATAGAGGTTGCAAGTGCGAGTGTTAAGAAAAGTAGTACAGATTTCTTCATTGAATAAAGTTAGATTTTTTGAGGGAATCAAACGATTTATTTGATATCCGGTAGTTTCCAATGAAATCGAACGGCTAATACTCGAATGATTGCAATGAAGGTGAAAGTTGTAAGAATAACGACCATAGGGGCTATTGAATAAGACTCCATGATTACATATAGTATACCGCCTGCCAGACAGATCAGTGCATAGAGTTCTTTTCTAAAGATCAGTGGAATTTCATTACAGACTATATCTCTTATAACTCCACCAAAAACGGCTGAGACCATTCCCATCATCACAGCAATGATTGGATGAATTCCTATTAATAGCGCTTTTTGAAGTCCAAGAACCGTGAAGGCAGCAATTCCAACCGTATCAAAAAGAAAAAAAGTTCTTCTTAATTTTTGAACAATCTTTCTGAAAATCACAGAAATCGTGATGCCGATTACAATCATTAAAAGATAAGTTAGATCGTTCATCCAGCCGACAGGCGTGCTTCCAATCAAAACATCACGAAGAGTTCCACCTCCAAGCGCAGTAATAAATGCTACAGCAGAAACGCCGAAGAAGTCCAGTTTTTTATCGACCGCTGTAAGCGCACCGCTGATGGCGAATACCATCGTTCCAACAATATCAATGTAATAGAGAATAGTCACGCAGCGAAAGTAGTGACTATTCTCTTTTTTAAAATCAAAAAGCTTTGATTACGATATCCATCATATAGTGAACCACTCCTAACCAGATAATGTCTCTTGATCGATAGGCAGTGTAAAGGATAAATGTTGTCAGGCTCCCCGTAAGAAAAAAGAAGGTGACAATATGACTCCAGGGATCTCCTTCAGCCAAAGATCCGGGGACATGTGCGAGCGCGAAAAGAATTGAAGGAATGATGATAGCCCATTTTATACCTACGGCCCATTTGAGTCGGACAAACAAAAAAGCAAGCGATACATTTTCAAAGAAAACAGCGGGGAAATAGGAGATGGATTTGAATTGAACCGCTTCTGAAAGGATTTCTGGCAATCGTGAAAGCTCACCTCTTAAAGTCAAGAATAAAATAATCCCTATTATGGATGCTGCTACTCCAAAGATCAATTTGGCTATTAATTGATTTTGAGAAATGAATACAGTCAAAAGACTTTGCCTCCTTAAAAACAGTGTAACTGCAATAGGCGAAAAAATGATGAAGTTATTCGCCATCCAGACGAATTGATTGATGGTAATGTTTTCTGAATCAGGAATTAAGAATCCCGCAGAATAAAGTTGACCAATTCCAATTATTGCAATTGCCGTAATCAATCCTAAGAAAAAGTCTAACCAGGGTTTTCTAGATGGTTTAATGGAATCTAACGCCCACAAATTTTTTTGCTTATTTACCAAAAACCATAGTCCACACATAGACGCGTACGCTATCGTAAGTGGAACCATGAAAAAAGTATTGGATTGCATGATTTCTTCCATGATTAATGTGTTTTGGATTTCTGACTTAGGAATTCTCCATATGTAGTGACATCACATCCTAACTGTTCGAGATAGTTTTTGATATGAGTTACATGAGCTGCACCAACAGTTACAAGTACTTTGGAAGCCTGATTGGTCTGAGCAGAATTGTAGATTCTCTCTGCCATGATTCTGTTTCTGAGATGCCATGCGTCTTTTACAGATTTGGCTTCCTCTGATCTGGGAAGTTTATTGGGCAATTCATCGATGAGGTGGGTAAATGAATTTTGAAATTCCGGTTCATTCACGAATTCCATGAGCCGTCCATTCTCGTGTTCTTTCTTGTACTTTTTTTGAATCTTTAAGTACGTCCGAATGGGCTTCAGCTTTAGATTGAAAATCAGTTTCTTCATGACTTTATTGTTGCTAGTCAAAAAAGCATTTTCGCCGTATCGATAATCGATGTTTTGAAATTTTTCAATTCCCAATTTTCTGGCCGCTGGAAAAACAATATTCCCATACTCCGAATTGCTCTGATTTCTGTGGTAATTGGAAAAAGGATTGATTGAATCTTCTGAGGAATCCCACAGAAAGTACGCATTCCAGAAATCATAATTGGAGTAATACATGGCTCCTTGAAGCTGAATGTCTGAAGCAATACTGTCGAATTTTCCACTTGCAAGATCTTCCTTTAAGCTGTCTGCTCGCTTCATGTTTTTAGGCCAGATCTCTTTGAGGCTCAACGTGTCACTCGTTGGAGTAGCCTCGATACAGATAATGTCTGGATTGTAGGAAACAAGATCGTCTTGTACTTTTTTAAAATTCTGAAGGGATTTGAATTCATTCTTAAAATGATGAACCGTTCCCAGAATCAATATTTCTATTTTCTGTGCCTGGCACAAGAAAGTAATGATCAATGAGCAAATACAAATAATCGTTTTCATATGATTTTGTTTTTCTCAAATCACACGATTCAATGAATTTTCATTTTCTCAAAATGTCTCAAATCAGGATTTCCAAGACTGAAATCTTGGTTTTCTGCTGGTTTGGCTTATCTACCACTTGTCTGAAATGCCTAAATTGATGTCTGAAATCTGAGCAAGATGTGGCTGGAACTGGATTATAAATTGTTAAGAAATTGGAAAGCAATTTTGATCACAACCATCGTTGTGGTTTTGACCTACAATTTCATTGCGTACCTCCACCCGGCAAATATGGATTGGATGAGTAGTGGTCATTTCACCTGGTCCAATACATTAAGATTTTTGATCATTGATCAAATACTTGTGGAGTTGATTACGGCCTTTGTCGTATTTCAATTGATTAGAATTTATGCAGAGCGATTAAAACTTTTTCAGCTAAGATTAGCACCTAAATCGTTACTGATCTACCAACTGAAATTTTTGCCGGTAATACTTGTGTCGTTTTTCTTTTTTGCTCCATTTACGCTTACGACAAGATTTCTCTATAACCATTTCCCCAACCTTGATTGGAACATCTACTTGGAGAGCTATTTCTATAGCTCGTCACTTTACATTGTGTATTTACTTCCCGTTTTTCTCTATGGGTTTGGGATCGTAAATGCCAATTTGATCGTGTTGTATAATCGGCAGTTAGGAAAAACTCAGATTGACCTTAGAGAAGCGAAAAAACCTAAACTAAAAAACAGACTTTGGGCTTCAGATGAGTGGGGAGAAATGTTTCTCGACGTGGACAAAATCTTTTGGATCGAACGAACGGATAGAAAAAGCATCGCTAAAACTGATTCAGAGAAATATCGACTGAAGGAAAATATTACTGAATTAGAAGATAAACTTGATCCTAACAAATTTGTGAGAATAAATCGAGGAACGTTGGTGAACCTCGAGTTTGTGCAGAATTACTCGTTTTGGGAAAATGACAAATACGTGCTAAGGATGAATGACGAGAAAAAGTCAGAATTTGTGATGTCTCGAGAACGCCTTCAGAAAATCAAGCACATGTTTTTAGAAGCGGACTAGTCGTTTTCTATAAACTTCAAATTCCTTTTCAATCCTTCAAATTTGGTCCGTTTCAAAGCAGATTTTTTGAAAACTTTTTGAAAGACTTCTTGAGTCATTTCCTGCCACTCCTGTTTCGAAAATTCTTCCCAACCCTGTGGCGCAAATTTTGATTCATTATGGGGCTTTGAAAAGCGGTTCCAGGGACACACATCCTGACAGATATCACACCCGAAAGCCCATCCGTCCATTTTGTTTTTGAATTCTACAGGGATTTCATCTTTAAGCTCAATGGTGAGGTAGGAGATACACTTACTGCCATCAACGACATATGGTTCCGGAATTGCGTTTGTTGGACAAGCATCTTGGCATGCGGTGCAAGTACCGCAATAATCTTTCATAGGACCATCGGGAGTTAGTTCAAGGTCAGAAATAATTTCTGCCAGAAAGAAAAAGCTCCCCATCTCACGATTGAGAAGAAGTGAATTTTTCCCAATCCATCCGATTCCACTTTTTGCTGCCCATGCTCTTTCATGAACAGGAGCCGAGTCGACAAACACACGACCTTCCACTTTTCCGATCTCTTCTTCGATTCTTTTCATGAAATCTTTCAGCTTGTCCTTGATAACAAAATGATAGTCCTGGCCATAGGCATATTTTGCAATCTTAGGGAACTCAGTTTCTAGTGATTTTTTGGGGAAATAGTTATAAGCTAGAGAAACTACAGATTTCGCTCCAGGAACAAGTTTGGTCGGGTCCAGCCTTTTGTCAAAATGATTTTCCAGGTAACTCATTTTCCCCTGGTATCCTCTTTTTAGCCATTCCTCAAGTTTTGATTCTTCCTCAGCTAGATGTTCCGCCTTGGCAATTCCACAGAAATTGAACCCAAGTTCAGAAGCAGTCCTCTTAATTTTTTGGGTGTTGATCCTAACAATCTCCGTGTCCATCGAATCATTTTGACAGTGAAGATAATTCACTTTAGGTTTGAATCATCTTAACGAAGTTTAAGATATCGCTGGTGTATGCAGAGATATAATTACCGCTGATAGTAGGGACCGATAGCCTGTCTGGAACGACGGGCTTTTTTATTTACGGAAGTATTTGCTCTCCTAGTTCGATCGTTCCACCCGCAATTTTTGGATTCATATGCCCATGTATATGAGAATGATTCGGGTCACACTCATATAGAAAATCTTCTTCATTTTCATGTATGAACAGCACGGTGTTTTGTATATCCGAATCCTCTTCCGTGCCAAGTGACCATAAGTCAGTCTGAATCGTGAACGTTCCAATGCCGTTTTCATCTATTTCAATATTGCCTACATCTCCAGCAAACGGTTTAGCCCATAGATTCCCCATACTTTCAACGTTGCAAAAGGCCGTGAACGCATTTTGATTCCAGTGCCTGCCAGGGACTTCAAGTGATCCTAAATGCAAATGCATCGCATGTTTGGTGTTGGGAGTCATTTTAGTTACTGTGATCACCATGGTGGTAACTCCATCCTGGTACTCGAGACTCACATTCCCCATTTGTTCACCTTTGATGAAATTGTCACCGTCATCAGAACTTACAAAATGAATATCTGCGGAAGCTAGTGTAATCGGTCCCGGAGGTATCGGCTCTTCTTCACTGCCGCAGGCTATTAAAAATGCTAATGAAAGGACTGCTAGAATTCTCATATTTCAATCTGAGCTTACAAATAAAAAATAGGTGTTCATTTTTCGGTTGATATTCCGAACTAAAACACAATATTTTTGAAAAATGTTTGTCATTAGTACAATTTGATCAATGATCTCTTTCCCAACAGATAACGAAATGTATCGGGCTTTAGTGACCAAAGATTCTCACTATGAGGGAATTTTTGTGGTTGGTGTAAAAACTACTGGCATCTTTTGTCGCCCCACTTGCTCTGCACGAAAACCTAAAAGACAAAATGTAGAGTTTTTTAAAAATGTGGAAGAAGCATTGAAAAACGGTTATCGAGCATGTAAGGTTTGCAGACCCACAAAGGCTTTTGGCGAAACCCCTGATTGGCTAGTTCCATTGTTAAAGCAAGTAGAAATACAACCAGAAAAGAAATGGAAAGATGCTGAATTAGGTAATATGGGATTTAACCCCTCAAGAGTCAGACGCTATTTTAAAAAACACCATGGAATCACTTTTCAAGCTTACTTAAGGATGAACAGAATAAATCAAGCATTTTTGAAAATCAAAGAAGGCGAAAGTGTTACTTCTGCAGCATTTTCAAATGGGTACGATTCACTGAGTGGTTTTTCAGAAACATATAAGAATATGACAGGTTTTTCTCCGGGAACAAAAGGTGATCTTATTACCGTAAATAGAATTCCAACTCCACTTGGACCCGTGATGGTGGGTGTTACTAATGACGGACTATGTCTTTTGGAGTTCACTGATAGAAAGATGTTGGAGACACAGATTGCCACCTTAAAAAAGCGACTGAATGCTGAAATGGTTACTGGGAAACACCCAATGATTGAAAAAGTTGAGCAACAGCTCAAAGAGTATTTTGAAGGAAGTAGAAAAGAATTTGATCTTCCGTTGGTTGTTCCGGGTTCCGACTTTCAACTTAAGGCCTGGAAAGCTCTTATTGAAATTCCGTATGGTGTGACTCGTTCCTACAAGCAACAATCGAATGTCGTTGGAAACATTAAAGCGGTAAGAGCTGTGGCAAGAGCCAACGGAGAAAATCGAATTTCAATTATTATCCCATGCCATCGAATCATCGGGTCTGACGGAAGTGCGGTCGGTTATGGAGGAGGTGTTCACAGAAAGCAATGGCTTTTGAAGCATGAATTTGAGAATCAGTAAGATGCTTCCTGCGTCAGCATGACAGTACAGATTTAGATGTTGAATGTCATCCTGAGCGAAGCGAAGGATCTTCGAATGTTGAAGTTTTCTAGGAAGACCCTGAAACAAGTTCAGGGTGACTCCCGGTTTTATAGATTCTACAATTCAATCTCTGCTTCTACTTGAGTAGCGAGAATATCCTCAAGTGTTTCTCTCCTTCGGATCAGATGTGTCTTTCCTTCATGGATCAAAACTTCCGCAGGTCTGGGTCGGGAATTGTAGTTGGAAGCCATCGTCGCGCAGTAAGCTCCGGCATTTTTGAACATTAGCAAGTCCCCTTTTCTGACTTCTGAAATGATTCGATCCATCGCAAAAGTGTCAGTTTCACAGATGTAGCCAACCACATTATAGACTTTTTTGTCACCGTTCGGATTCGAGATGTTCTCGATTTCATGATGGGAATTGTAAAACATCGGACGAATGAGATGGTTGAAACCAGTATCCAATCCAATGAAAGTACAAGAGGTAGTTTGCTTCACTACATTTGTTTTTGCTACGAAGAAACCTGCGTCGCTGACCATGTATTTTCCTGGCTCAAATTCAAGCGTATACGTTTTTCCTTGCCGCTCACAAAACTCATTGAAAGATTGACTGAACTTACTTCCCAGAGCTTCAATATCCGTATGCAAATCGCCTTCTTTATATGCTACTTTGAATCCGCTTCCAAAGTCTATATGTGTGACGGAATCGAATTTCTCTACTACACCGAATACCAATTCTGCCGCCTTTACAAAAATTTCAGGATCGAGAATATCTGAACCGGTGTGAACATGAACTCCTTTGATATTGATGTCAAACTTCTTGGCTATTCTTTCGATATGAGGGACTTGATGGATCGAAATCCCAAACTTTGAATCAATATGTCCGACCGATATTTTTTGATTACCACCAGCCATTAAATGCGGGTTAATTCGAATGTAAATGGGAACATTCGAGTGATTCATCCCAAAATATTCTAATGTGGTAAGGTTATCAACATTGATTTCTATTCCCAATTCAATGGCTTCCTCGTACTCTTCAATCGATACATTATTTGGAGTAAAAAGAATGTCTTCTGGCAAGAACCCAGCTTTTAGGCCCAACTGAACTTCATGGATGGAAACACAATCCAATCCCGAACCCATTGATTTAAATAGCTTGAGTATTGTCAGGTTGTTCAATGCTTTGCAAGCGTAATGAACCTTCATTTTTTCGACCTTAAATGCATCCGTAAACTGCTTGTAGTTTTCCTTGATTTTTGAAGAATCATAGATATAAAGTGGTGATCCAAATTCTTCTACAGCGCTAGCTATTATTGAGTTGTTCATTTTTGTTCTTTGCATTTACAAAATAAAAAAGCCGTGGCAATCGCCTCGGCTTGAATTCATTATTATTCTTTCCTGAGGCAGTTAAGGCCAGGTTTGTTTCTTACTCTTTGTTGTTTGCTTGATTCTCATTTTTAAAAATCGCTCAAAAGTATAGCCTTTGGATGGATTTTAGAAATAGGGGGGAGTATAAGTTTATTTCACCTCAAATGTTCCAACGAATGCACCAGTAAGGCTTCTACCACCAGTTAAGGTTAGGTCGAACTGGATCGTATAATTTGGACTAGAGCCAGAGATTGTGATTGTTCCATCGGTCACACTAAGAGTTGGAGAGTTGCCACCTTCTTTGAAGGTTGTACTGAAGAAGAAATTGTCATCCGGAACCGCATCGATTACAGATTTGAATTGAAAAGTACCGGTCTTAAATTGATCTGTACCCAAAGAAGCTGCACCAAAGAGGAAGTAGAAACTGGCACTAGTCGAAAACTGAAAGCTTTCTGAACTAGCAACATAGTTTATATCTCCATCAGAAATGGCGAAGTTAAACTCGTAATGAGTTTCAGAATCTCCAATATCGACAGCAATTCCATTCTCACCCACCAAAGTGGTTCCGTCAAATATTATCTCGTTGATGATGTCTTCTGTATCGTCATCATTCCCACATGAGGAAATAAGGCCAACAGAAATGATTGATAAGAATAGAACAAAGTTTTTCATAGCTCGGTTATTTGTGTCCTTATTTAGCAAAAGCCACCGCTCTTGTTTCCCTTATTACAGTCACTTTAATTTGGCCAGGATACTGCATGTCTTTTTCAATTTTCTGGGAAATATTGAACGACAGATCACTTGCTTGTTTATCATCTACATTTTCTGCGTCGACTAGCACGCGAAGTTCGCGACCTGCTTGAATAGCGTAGCATTTGTTGACTCCATCAAAGCTGTGTGCAACACTTTCCAAATCTTTAAGCCTTTTCAAGTATTGCTCCATAATTTCACGACGCGCTCCAGGTCTACTTCCTGAAATGGCATCACAAGCTTGAACGATTGGAGAAATCATTGCTGTCATTTCAATTTCGTCGTGGTGTGCTCCAATTGCATTGCAAACGTCTGGATGTTCTTTGTATTTCTGAGCGAGCTCCATTCCCAAGATGGCGTGTGGTTTTTCAGGCTCTTCGGGCCAAACTTTTCCAATATCATGTAGTAGACCTGCTCTTTTGGCTTTTTTTGGATTGAGACCAAGTTCGGATGATAGTGTCGCACTTAAATTGGCAACCTCTCTCGAATGTTGAAGAAGGTTTTGTCCATAAGACGATCGGAATTTCATTCGGCCAACCATTTTGATTAGTTCGGGGTGCAAACCGTGAATTCCTAGGTCAATCACAGTTCGCTCACCAATCTCGATTATTTCTTCATTGATGTTTTTGGTTGTTTTTGCTACGATTTCTTCAATCCGAGCTGGGTGAATTCGACCATCTTGAACCAGGCGATGCAAGGATAATCGCGCTATTTCTCTTCTAACCGGATCAAATCCAGAAATGATGATGGCTTCCGGCGTATCGTCTACTATAATTTCAACTCCTGTGGCTGCTTCCAAGGTTCGGATGTTTCTTCCTTCACGGCCAATAATTTTCCCTTTGATATCATCACTTTCGATATTGAAAATAGAGACCGTGTTTTCAATGGCATGCTCAGTCGCAGTTCGTTGGATTGCTTCGATGACCACTTTTTTAGCTTCTTTAGTGGCAGTCATTTTAGCTTCTTCTACGATTTCTTTGATGTGTGCGGAAGCATCCGTTCGAGCTTCATCTTTTAGTGTTTCGATGATCTGACTTTTGGCTTCTTCCGCAGATAAGTTCGCAGCTTTTTCAAGGATTGCTACTTGCTGATTTTTGAGCTTTTCGAACTCGTCTTTTCGCTGACGGGCAATTTCCATTTGGTTTGCCAACGTCTCTTTCAAGTTATCCAAATCTTTTTCAGTGCGCTTGGTTTGCTCAATCTGCTTATTGAGATTGGCTTCTTTTTGCTTGAGCTTTTGCTCATTGGTGATGATGATGTTTTTCTTGCGGTTGGCTTCTTCCTCAAACTCGGTTTTCATTTTGAGGATGTTTTCTTTGCCTTCGAGAATTTTTTCATTCTTTAAATTCTCTGCTTTGACTTCAGCTTCCTTGAGAAGAAGCTTGCTCTGTTCTTCGGCTTCCTTGACTTTTTTGCCAGCACTTTTTCCTTTAAGTACACGACCAATAACCAATCCTATAACAAGGGAAGCAAGAGAGGCAATAATAAGTAGCGTATTTGAATCCATCTTTTCGTTATTTGGTTGACAAATAACAGGTAGAATGGAGCTATGTAAGGATTAAAGTGAGTCGGTAATTAGTTGATTGAGTTTGGTTATTTCTCTAAGTGCAAAATCATCGGATGATTCTGATGCTTCTTCACTTTTTATTTTTTCAACGAGACAGTCGAAGGCTACCATTGCAACCAAATCTTGTGTATCGTCTATACCAAATTGATTTTGGTAGTTTTTTATTTTTTCATTCAACAATTTTCCCGCCCTTCTAATTCGTTCTTCGTCTTCTGCTTTCACTTTCATGGGATACTCTCGGTTCCCAATTCTGATTTTTATTGATAATTCAGCCATTCGGGTTCATCTTATTCTGCCAAATGGGCAATACATTTATCTATCTCCTTAATATAGCCGTCCAACTTCACTTTCAGCTCTTCTGAATCTCCTCCTCCGACTACCATGTTATTAACAAGTTTACTCATTTTCATCTGATTTTGAAAGTGGCTGATATTGGTCATCTGACTTTCAACCTTACCTTGCAAAACCTGATTTTCATTTTGACTCTGTGATAATTCCTCCCTTAATTTTTGGTTGTCAGCTAGTATCAGCTGAATCTTCCTTTCTAGGGTTTGGATCTCTCTGTATAATTGCTCGTTTGGCATTATTTTCTTATCACA
This sequence comes from Cyclobacteriaceae bacterium, assembly GCA_028284125.1. GTDB lineage: Bacteria > Bacteroidota > Bacteroidia > Cytophagales > Cyclobacteriaceae > Ekhidna. The sequence goes on along the minus strand of JANQSI010000013.1, from coordinate 260,234 downwards.
GCTCCTAATTCTCTTTCGTACAAACTCATCAGGCCATTCATGGTCCGATCAATTTGTTTATCCGTTAAAGTTTTGAATTTATCTTGAAGAAAAAAACTAATTGCGTAAGCTTTTTTACCTTTTTCTATCTTTTCCCCCTCGTAGACACTGAAGAGGTTGATTCTGTTCAATAATTTTTTCTCCTGTTTGAATGCCAAGTCCTCGATTTGAGCATAAGAAACCTTTTTATCGATAACTAAGGACAAGTCACGCTTCACTTCCGGGTATTTCGGGATTGGCTCAAATTCAATATCGGATTTGTACAGTTTCTTCAGCACTTCCCAATTTAGCTGAGCGCAGAAAACCTCTTGTTTGATTCCAACTATTCTTAGTAGTTGGTCGTTCAGCCTTCCAACGGTACCAAGCGATTGCCCATTTTTCTTGAAAGTAAGTTCATAGGAAAATTGAGGGTTTTCCTCGGGAATTGAGTTAAATCTTCTAATACCAGCATATTTGAACATTGACTGCACATCATTACTGAGATCGTGAAAGCTCACATCGCGATTTTCATCTTGCCAGTTATTATCCGTGGTTTTACCAGTCAGATAGATCGTTAGCCATTCTGTTTCCAGATAATCCTCTCCTGGTTTTTCATAGGTGCGTCCGAATTCGAAGAACTTCAGATTGGAGCTTTTCCTGTTGATGTTATAGGCGATGGATTGCAGAGCCGTATAAACAGGAGAAGTCTTCAATACCGCCAAATCCTCACTGGAAGGATTAAGCATCGGCACTGGCTCACTTCCTAGTGGAAATTTCTTGTAGAAATCCGGGCTCGTTAGTGAATTTGTAAGGATTTCAGAATAACCTTTTCCTGCTAAGAATTTAGACAAGTCTTCCTGAATTCTGTAAGGTTCATGCTCATGGAATTCTGCTAAATAGTCAGTAGCGATTTCAGTTTCTAATTCTATTTCATTGAATCCATAGATCCGCAGGACTTCTTCAACTAAATCTGCTGGACGAGTTACATCACTTCGATATGGTGGAACAACAGCTTTGAAACCAGTCTCGGTTACGTTCTCCGTTTTGATATCCAGCCAATTGAGGATTTCTATAATCCTTTCATTTGGAAGCTCCTTTCCAATCAACCAATGGAAATTTTGAAAGGTGATGTCAATTTCCTTGGGCTCAATCTTTTTAGGATAAATATCGACAATGTCTGAAGCAACTTCGCCTCCAGCCAATTCAAGAATTAGCGAAGTGGCCAGTTTTACCGCTGGAATAGTCATTTCCGGATCGGTTCCACGTTCATATCGGAAGGACGCATCGGTTGAAAGCGTATGGTACTGAGCCGTGGATCGGATTCCGTCGGGATGCCAATAGGCACTTTCCAAAAAAATGTTCTTAGTAGCATCTTTGACTCCAGATTTTAACCCACCAAAAACTCCGGCAATACACATTCCTTCACTCTTACCATTGCAAACCATTAAGTCCTTGTCGCTCAATTCACGTTCCTTCTCATCGAGTGTGACAAACTTGGTCTTCTTTGGAAGGTATTTTACAATGATCTCGTCACCAGCGATTTCATCGGCATCATACATATGGTTTGGTTGCCCTATTGAATGCAAGACATAATTTGAAATGTCTACAATGTTATTGATGGGTTCAAGTCCTATGGATCTTAACTTCCATTGTAGCCAGTCTGGTGAGGGTTTTACTTCAATTCCTTTAATGTAAATACCAGAAAATCTTGGACAAGCCTCATGGTCTTCCACAGTGACTTTGATTGGATTTTCTTTCTTAGTCTCAAAATCGTTGACTGTGGGAAGTGTTATTTCTCTTTTAAAGAATGCTTTTAAATCTCTTGCAGTACCCATATGAGAAGTGGCGTCTCCTCGATTTGGGGTCAGCCCGATCTCTAAAATGTGATCTTCTCCAGTCTCGAAAAGTTGAATGGCAGGAGTTCCGTTTGCGAGATCCGTGTCCAACACCATGATTCCGTCATGCTCTGTTCCTAAGCCAATTTCATCCTCTGCACAGATCATTCCTTCTGAGACTTCTCCTCTAATCTTTGCCTTTTTAATTTTGAATGGCTCGCCTTTGGTTGGATAAATGGTAGAATTGACGGTTGCTACTAATACTTTTTGACCAGCTGCTACATTTGGAGCACCACAAACGATATCCGAAAGTTGATCAGCACCAATATCTACCTTTGTAACTTTCAGCTTATCGGCGTTGGGGTGCTGTTCACATGATTTGACTTCTCCAACAACGATTCCAGCCAATCCGCCGGGGATTTTTTCAACACGCTCAATTCCCTCAACTTCAAGTCCAGTTTGAGTCAATATTTCGCCAAGTTCCCTAGGGTTTTGATCGAAATCGATGTATTCTTTGAGCCAATTATATGAGATCTTCATTTATGCGAGTTGTACGGTCGGCAAAAATAATGAGACCGAGAATGACTATTCAGTCTTATAGTCTTTTTCTCCTGCTTCAATTGCTACTTCGAGGTAGTTCTCTCTCGGTGGTAATGGGCATAAGAAATCTTCTATGTATGCACAATAGGGGTTATAGGCTTTGTTGAAATCAATTTCAATTTGATCTGATTTGCCAATTTCCACGTCAATGTAACGTCCACCTCCGTAGGTGGAAATGGCACTTGTTTCATCCAAAAATGCGGTCAGATAAAAATTACCAAACCCCAGTTGTTTTAGAATAAGTAATGAATATTCTGAACCTTGCAGAGAAAAATTGGCTCTTGCGAATTTGAGATACTTCGCTTGGGTTCCATCGCTGTTAGTTATTGAAACAGTTTCTCTTGTGGTGAGGCGATCGAGTTTGGCTCTCACTTTGAAATCCGGGTTGGGGGGGAAGAAGGTGACGGGCTCATATTCGATGCCTTTTTGAACAAATGGGCTCGCTTCAGCATTTTTGAAAAAGTCATGCATATCTTCTCTGAATTCTTCTATTTCGTTAATGTATTCATCTGAAGAACCTCCCGATTGAGTGAGGACAAAAACCAGAAGGGCAATTGGAACGAGGATGAGAATGACTTTTTTCATTTTGGTCTTTGTGAGACGATAAAATGCTACAACATGTTTTCATCTGCAAAACTGTAGAAAGAATTGTTAGCAATAATCATATGATCGAGAAGAGTGATTTCCAAAGATTTTCCACCTTCCTTAATCTTCTTAGTTAGTAGGGCGTCCTCTTTGCTCGGTTGTTGGTTTCCACTTGGATGATTATGAACCAAGATCAGACCGCTAGCGGTTTCTTCTATGGCTTTTTTAAAAATGATTTTCGGATCAACTACCGTTCCTGAAACACCTCCACGACTCACTTGCTGCTTGAGGATTACTTCGTTGTTTCTTTTGAGCAGTATGATCCAAAACTCTTCATGCTCAAGGTCTATCAAATCACCATTAATTATGTCGAATGTGTCTTTAGAAGAATGAATTTTGATCTTTTGGTCAGGATCTGAGTTTTTTCTTCTTCGTCCAATCTCAAGGGCGCTTACGATTGATATTGCTTTGGCTTCACCAATTCCTTTGAATTTCTGAAGATCCTTGATTGATAGCTTGGCAAGTGTGTTAAGATTATTCCCACAATGGTTAAGTAGTTGCTGAGCGAGTTCTACTGCCGTTTGATCTTTGTTTCCTGACCCAATTAATATTGCAATAAGTTCAGCTTCGGTTAGTGCAGATTTCCCTTTCTGTAATAGTTTCTCTCGGGGGCGATCTTGTTCAGCCCATTTTTTAATGGTCATTCGGAAATCTTCCATGAATTTTATTTTTTGTCATCATGGAATTTTAAAATGATTTTGCCCTAAAATGAAAAAACCCCAAGCACTGAGTGCAAGGGGTATACTAACTGTAGTTCTTAATTTCTTATAGACTAGCTACGTGCTTAGTCAATTGAGACTTTAAGTGACCTGCCTTGTTTTTGTGGATGATGTTTTTCTTGGCAAGCTTGTCAATCATACCAACAACTTGCACCAAAAGTTCTTCGCCTTTGCTTTTGTTGGTAGTCTCTCTCAACCTCTTTATGAACGTTCTGGCAGTTTTGTGCTGATACTTATTTCTCAGCCTTTTTGCCTCGTTGCTTCTAATTCTTTTTAATGCAGATTTATGGTTTGCCATAATGCTTTTTTCTGTTCTGAAAATTTCGGACGGCAAAGATAGATGTTTTAGTCAAAAATGAAAAAATGAGTGACTTTATTTTGGTGTAGACTACATGTAGTCCGAGGGTCAAAAATGGATCTGCTATTTTGGATTCATGCGTGTGATTTTCACCTTTCTGATTCTATTTTTTCCCATTTTAAGTGAAGGCTGGGGGTTTTTTGCTCATCAGAAGATCAATCGACTTGCGGTATTTACGCTTCCTCCGGAAATGATCGGGTTTTACAAGTATCACATTCAATTTTTGACTGAAAAAGCCATTAATCCGGATAAACGAAGATATGCTGTCAAGAATGAAGCTCCGAGGCATTATATCGATTTGGATGTGTATGGTGATTCTGCGGCTTATAAGATGCCCAGGTATTGGAAAGAGGCTGTTGAAAAATATACCGAGGACACGCTTCTGGCTTATGGAATTGTTCCCTATCACATTGGCCGAATGAGTTTCTGGTTGATTGAGGCATTCAAAAAAAGAGACGCTGAACAGATCTTAAGACTTTCCTCAGATATTGGTCATTACATTGGGGATGCTAATGTCCCATTGCATACGACAGAAAACTACAATGGCCAATTGACTGGCCAATATGGAATTCATGGTTTTTGGGAATCCAGATTACCGGAACTGTTCTTTGATGATTATGAGCTTTTGACTGGAAAAGCGGAATACGTTGAGAATTTGCAATTATATGCCTGGGAGGCAGTAATAAATGCTCATCAGGCACTGGATTCCGTTTTATTGTTTGAGAAACAGCTCACCAAGAAATATCCAGATTCTAAGAAGTATAGTTATGAGGAACGTGGAAACGTCACAGTCAAAACTTACTCATACAACTTTTCTGAAGACTATCATCGAAAATTGAATGGGATGGTGGAACGAAGAATGAGAGCGTCAATCAAGATGGTAGGGGACTTTTGGATGAGTTGTTGGGTGAAAGCCGGACAGCCGGATCTAACACAGCTTATTAGAGAAACTGTTAATACCACGGATTCTGTCTATACTGAAAATGTGAAGGTAAAGTTGAGGAATCACGAATCGGTAATAGAACAGCAATAGATAAATCACTTGATTGGTTTCAAGTGAGATTTCTAATTGGGCGGTAATAAGTATGTGGCAGTCTTAGCCGGCCATTATGAACAGAGCGATGATACCGAGTATCAATGATCCCCATCTCAAAAGCACAGCATATTTCGACAATAGTTGAAATTCCATGCTTTAAAAAGACTAAAACATAAGTATTTTCTGAGTTCACAGAATCCTTAAATCCATCTAGGTATTAAACCTATTGAAGTAATACTTTAAGTAAGTTAAATGAGTATTTGTAGTAGATCATTTCGATGATTTAGGTACTCACCAAAAAAATTCTCCATTTTCATCTTTTTTACCAAATCTTCTAAATCCTCCGATTTCTTCAATTCTATACCAACGACGGCAGATCCGGTTTCTCTGGAGTTCTTTTTGGTGTATTCAAAGTGTGTGATATCATCGGTTGGACCAAGGATCTCCGTAACGAATTCTTTGAGCGCTCCAGCTCTTTGGGGAAAGTTGACGATGAAATAGTGCTTAAGACCTTTATAAAGAAGTGCTCGTTCTTTGATTTCCTCCGTTCTCGTAATATCGTTGTTTCCACCACTCACGATGCAAACGACGTTTTTTCCTTCAATTTCTTCTGAAAAATCGTCCAATGCGGCTAATGTGAGTGCACCAGCAGGTTCAGCAACGATTGCATCTTTGTTGTAAAGCTTGAGAATGGTTTCGCAGACTTTTCCTTCATGAACTGTGACGACATCATCTAAGACTTCCTTACAAATTTCAAAGTTGAGATCGCCTACTCTCTTGACGGCTGCTCCATCCACAAATTTTTCTATGCTATCAAGTGTGGTATTTTCTCCATTTTTTAAGGAGGTATACATCGCTGGTGCTCCTTCTGGTTCTACACCAATGATTTTTGTATTCGGAGAAAGTGTTTTGAAGACCGGGCCAACTCCAGCGGCTAAGCCACCACCACCGACAGGAATGAAGAGGATGTCGATTGGTTCTGTGGATTGCTCCAATATTTCTAACCCTACCGTGGCCTGGCCTTCAATCACTTTTTGATCATTAAAAGGGTGAATAAATGATGCGCCCGAGTCATGGCTAAATGTTTTGGCATTGTGATAGGCATCATCGAAGCTGTCACCTTCCAAGCGAACATCGATGTAGGATTTTCCGAACATCTTTACCTGCTCGATTTTCTGCTTGGGAGTTGGAGCAGGCATGAAAATCGTGCCCTTCACTTGCATTTGGTTGCATGAAAATGCAACTCCCTGGGCATGATTGCCAGCACTTGCACATACCACACCTTTATCCAATTCATCTTTTGACAGAGAAGACATCTTGTTGAACGCACCCCTAATCTTGTAAGAACGTACCAACTGAAGGTCTTCTCGCTTCATCAGAATGTTCGAATTGAACTGGTCTGAGAAATGAAGATTGGGCAAAAGAGGAGTTAAAGCGGCAGCTTCTTTAATAGTAGATGCTGCCTGATTTATGTCCTCAATGCCAGGATAGTATAGTTCTTCTGTTTCCAACTATTTGTTTTCAGGTCTTAGCTTTCTTACGGCAGCTCCGGCTCGCCACATTTCAGATTCTTTTAGTTCACTAAGTTCTTTTTCCAGGCCTTCTCTGTAATCAGATTTTTCATTTGCCTCAATGGTGATTCTTGCCTCATTTCCAGTCGAAACGCTATTATATAGGTCTTCGAAAACGGGAGATACCGCATCTCTGAATTTTTTCCACCAATCAAGCGCACCACGTTGTGCGGTGGTTGAGCAGTTAGCATACATCCAATCCATTCCATTTTCTGAAACAAGTGGATATAGCGACTGGGTTGCTTCTTCCACTGTTTCATTGAAAGCTTCGGAAGGGGAGTGTCCTTTTTTCCTCAAAAGGTCATATTGGGCAGCAAAAAGCCCTTGAATGGCGCCCATCAAACTGCCTCTTTCACCTGTAAGATCACTGTAGACCTCTCTCTTAAAATCAGTTTCGAACAAGTAGCCTGAGCCAACTCCGATACCAAGTGCAATCACACGATCACGCGCTTTTCCGGTTGAATCTTGATGGACTGCAAACGAGGAGTTCAGCCCTTTGCCTGCTACAAAAAGCCTTCTAAGGGAAGTTCCTGACCCTTTAGGTGCAACGAGGATTACGTCCACATCACTTGGCGGGACAATTCCAGTCTGCTCATTATAGGTAATTCCAAATCCGTGCGAGAAGTAAAGCGCCTTCCCTGGAGTCAAATATTTTTTGATTACTGGCCATTGCTCAATTTGACCAGCATCCGACAGCAGGTACTGGATGATGGTTCCTTTTTCACATGCTTCTTCGATCTCGAAAAGGTTCTTGCCTTCAACGAATCCATCGTTTACGGCTTTGTCCCAGGATTTACCACCCTTTCTCTGTCCGACGATCACGTTGATTCCATTATCTCGTAGGTTCAATGCTTGTCCTGGACCTTGAACTCCATAACCGATAACTGCTACAGTTTCATCTTTTAATGTTTCCTGTGCTTTTGAAAGAGGGAATTCTTCTCGTGTTACTACTTCTTCCAGCGTTCCGCCAAAATCTATCTTTGCCATTTTTTTGTTATTTCTGTTTTCTAAAAGTCTTTTATACTGAGTTTATTTGATCGAGAGCTCTCCAGCTCTTTTATAAATGCTTCTGTTTTTCTTTTTGATTTGGAAATGGCCACACGGCCTGATCGAACAAATTCCAAAATCCCGAAAGGCTCAAGGGCCAAGTACAATTCATGTGTTTCGTGCTTGGTTCCAGTTTTTTCGATGATGATGTGATCCTTATCTAATGCGATGATTCGAGCTCCGTTGTTTCGTACCAATTTCTCTATCATTCCATTTTGCTCGAATGCACTGGCAGCTACTTTGTATAGAGCTATTTCCTGGTAGAAGATTTGATCTTCATCGTACACAAACGCTCCTAAAACATCCACCAACTTTCGTATCTGCTTTACCACTTTCTCTAAATGTTCTTTTGTTTCTGTTACGACCAAAGTGTATCTAGAAACTCCTGCCACTTCTGAGCTGGACACATTCAAACTACTGATGTTTATTTTCCGTCGACTGAAAATGATTGTGAGCCGGTTGAGCAAACCAGGTTTGTCTTCAGTGAGTACAGATAGTGTATATTCTTTCGCTTCTTGTTCCATCTTCATTCTAACCTTACATCTGACACACTGCTGCCGGTTGGGACCATTGGAAAAACATTTTCTTCCTTTTCAACCATCACTTCCAGAAGAGACGGACCTTCAGTCGAAAGCCATTCGTTGATACGATCATCCAATTCCGCTCTTTCTGATACTCTTTGAGCTGATATATTGTAGCTGTTGGCCAGGGCAACAAAATCAGGATTTGTCATTTCTGTAAAGGAATATCGACGCTCAAAAAACAGCTCTTGCCATTGCCGGACCATTCCTAAGAAATTGTTGTTGAGGATCAGGATTTTCACATCAATGTTGTATTGCATAATGGTTCCCAACTCCTGGACAGTCATTTGAAATCCACCATCTCCGATTATTGCAATCACCTGACGTTTGGGAGTTCCCAGTTTTGCCCCAAGCGCTGCTGGCAGACAAAATCCCATCGTGCCCAGACCTCCGGAAGTGATATTGCTTTTCTTCTGATCGAATTGATAGTATCTGCTGGCGACCATTTGGTGCTGACCGACATCTGTTACGACGATTGATTTTCCTTCCGTGATTTGTGAGATTTGATGGATTACTTCCGCCATTTTAAGTTCACCATCTTCTGGGAAAAGTGCTTGAGATTTTACTTTTTCATGCTCTTTGTCATCACAGTTTTTGAATTCCTTTAACCAAGATTCATAGCTTTTTTCTTGTACCTCTGGAGTTAACAGCTTAAGCGCTTGTTTAGCATCTGCATTGATAGCTACATCGGTTTTTACATTCTTGTCAATTTCGGCAGGGTCCAATTCAATGTGAATCACTTTGGCTTGCTTAGCAAACTTGTTCACATCACCGGTGACGCGATCATCAAACCGCATCCCAACTGCGATGAGAAGGTCGCATTCATTGGTTTTTAGATTGGGACCATAATTCCCATGCATTCCAGTGTAGCCTACATATAGCGGATGTTTAGTTGAAAGTGCTGAGAGCCCAAGTAGCGTAGAAGCCACTGGCAATCCAGCTTTTTCAATGAATTGCTTGAATTCTTTTTCAGCTCCAGATAACGTAACTCCCTGACCCACTAGCACTAGTGGTTTTTCGGCTTCATTGATCAATTTTGAAGCTTCAAGAATCTTGTCTTCATCAACATCTGGATACGGTTGGTAGCTTCTGATCTTCTCGCAGGATTTGTACTTAAACTCCATCAATTCCTGCTGCGCATTCTTTGTGATATCTATCAAGACGGGCCCGGGTCTTCCTGAAGCTGCGATGTAAAATGCGCGTGAAATGGCGTAAGGGATCTCATCTGCCGAACTCACCTGGAAGTTCCACTTAGTCACCGGCATGGAAATACCGATGATGTCTGTTTCCTGAAAAGCATCGCTTCCGAGCAAATGACTTGCAACTTGTCCGGTGATGCAGACCAATGGCGTAGAGTCAATCTGAGCATCTGCAATTCCGGTTATTAAGTTGGTAGCTCCCGGACCGGAAGTGGCAAAACAAACACCCACTTTCCCAGAGGATCTTGCGTAACCTTGCGCGGCATGAACAGCTCCTTGCTCATGCCGGGTTAAGACGTGTTTAAGCTTATTTTCGTATTTAAACAAAGAGTCATAGACTGGCATAATCGCTCCACCAGGATATCCGAAAATGGTGTCGACGTTTTCCTTTAGAAGACATTTTAACAATGCCTCCGAGCCGAGTACGGTTTCCTTCTTTTCTTTTATTTCTACTGCTGCTTCCATTCTATTTATCTGTTACACATCCTTTGGACGCTGATGATACTAGTTTTGCGTATTTATAAAGTGAGCCACCCTTAACCTTTAATTGTGGCTGCTCCCACTGATTTCTTCGGTGATTCAGTTCTTCTTCGGTTAGCTCTACTTCAATGGTCTTTTTTGACGCATCGATTGTGATGGCATCTCCATCTTTTACTAGGGCGATGTTGCCGCCATTTTGCGCTTCTGGAGTTATGTGTCCTACGACAAATCCATGTGTGCCTCCAGAAAACCGTCCGTCTGTAATTAGCGCTACATCATTTCCTAATCCAGCTCCCATAATGGCCGCTGTGGGCTTCAACATCTCTGGCATTCCTGGACCTCCTTTTGGACCTTCATATCGGATAACAACTACATCACCTTTTTCGATTTCCCCGTTTTTGATTCCTTCATTTGCTGCAAACTCTCCATCAAAGACTTTGGCTTTTCCTTTGAATTGAAGGCCTTCTTTTCCAGTGATTTTTGCGACTGCACCTTCTGTTGCAAGATTCCCATGCAAAATGGTGATATGGCCTGTTGGTTTTATTGGGTCTGAAAGATCTCTAACTACCTTTTGTCCTTCAGTCATTGAAGGAACGGTTGATAGATTCCCTGCGACGGTTTTGCCTGTGACCGTTAGGCAGTCGCCATGAAGCATTCCTTTTTCCAATAGGAATTTCATTACCGCTGGCACTCCTCCAATTTCATGGACGTCTTCCATTAGGAACTTGCCACTTGGTTTTAGGTCTGCAAGAAATGGCGTATTATCACTTATTCGTTGAAAATCTTTTAATGTGAATTCTATTCCCGCGGCATCTGCAATGGCGAGAAAATGAAGAACTGCGTTGGTTGAACCGCCTAATACAGTTACCATCGTAATGGCGTTCTCCAATGATTTTTTGGAAACGATATCTGAAGGTTTAAGTCCAAGACGCAATAAGTTCATGGTTGCTTTTCCAGCTTCTTCGCATTCATCAACTTTTTCCTGGCTTACGGCTGGATTGGAAGAATTGTAGGGGAGTGCCATTCCCATCGCTTCAATCGCGGATGCCATAGTATTTGCGGTGTACATTCCACCGCACGCACCAGCTCCTGGACAAGCATTTTGGATCACCTTTTTGAATTGAGCTTCATCTATCTTACCTGCTACTTTTTCACCCCAGGCTTCAAACGCGGATACGACATCCAATTTCTTGTCGTTCAAGCAACCAGACGCAATCGTTCCACCATAAACCATTACAGAAGGTCGATCGAGACGAAGCATCGCCATTAATGCGCCAGGCATATTTTTATCACAGCCAACAACAGTAACCATTCCATCATAACTCATTCCCTGAACGACTGTCTCCATTGAATCGGCAATGATGTCACGAGATGGAAGCGAGTATCTCATTCCTGGGGTTCCCATGGATATCCCGTCACTGACGCCAATTGTATTGAAGATCAGACCTACACCTTCTGAATCATTGATTCCTTTCTTTACATGCTCAGCGAGCCCATTCAGGTGCATGTTGCAGGGATTCCCTTCATAACCTGTGCTAGCAACGCCAACCAATGGTTTCTTGAAATCATCATCGGTTAGTCCAATGGCGTGGAGCATTGCCTGCGCCGCAGGTTGCGTTGGGTCCTGAGTGACTGCTTTGCTGTATTTGTTTAATTCTTCCATTTGAATTTTGAGCATAAAAAAACCCTTCTCGAGTTGAGAAGGGTTCTAATATTTTTATCAAATATCCTTCTCAACTCATATCGTAGATGATAATGACGTTAATGATCACAAGGATATTTGAAAGTATATTTTTCATTTCTTGGTTGTAGCCTTCGATTTGTTTTAAGGTTTTCCAAAGCTATATCATTTTTAAATTATTTGTCAAAATTTTTCTGGTTTCTAAAAAATCCCTTCTCTGCGAGAGAGAAGGGACCACATTGTTTAACGCAACTCAGTCGTTATGAGAAATCACTTCGAGTTGTATTTTGGGTTTTTTTGTTGTCTATATAATGGTGTTTAATGACATGTTGATTGAATCATTTTTCATTTCCACGTTTCCTTGTTCTTCAAGAAAACAGGCAATCAAATCTCCTACTTTAGAGCATGGCTGAGCTTCTGCTTCGCCTGCTATGTCCTGCGTCACGATGTTATTTTCTATGGCCCAATTCACTCCTTTTCTTATCAAGTCTGCTTCCTCGAAAAGTTTGAAATGGTCGTACATCATAGCAACTGAAAGAATGGTCGCCATCGGGTTTGCAATGTCAAGACCTTTTGCTTGCGGATAGGAACCATGAATCGGTTCGAACAATGCCGTTTTATTTCCGACTGATGCTGAAGCAAGCATACCAAGTGAACCTGTGATTACACTTGCAAGGTCGGAAATGATATCTCCGAACATGTTTTCAGTCAAGATCACATCAAAACTGGACGGTGCTAGCATGACTTGCATCGCTGCATTGTCGACAAACATGTAATCAACTTCTACTTGCGGATATTCTTTGCTAATATCCTGAATCACTTTTCTCCAAAGTCTGGACGTCTCGAGAACGTTTGCCTTGTCTACAAGTGTTAGTTTTTTTCTCCTGTTGGAGGCTGCTTCAAATGCTTGGTAGGCAATCCTTGAAATTTCATGAGAAGAATAACTGCACAAGTCAGACGCGCTTGTTCCATCTTCGGATTTCTTCTTTTCTCCAAAATAAATTCCACCAGTCAGTTCGCGGTAAATAACAAGATCAACATTCTCAAGTAGTTGATTCTTTAACGGGGAAACATCTTTCAGAATATCGTAAGTGGTGATCGGACGGATGTTCGAGAAGAGTTCTAATGTTTTTCTCAGTTTTAAAAGCCCTTGTTCAGGCCGGACCTTTAGTTCCGGATTGTTGTCATACTTTGGGTCGCCAATGGCACCTAGTAAAACCGCATCGCTGTTTTCACATTTCTCCAATGTCTTATCAGTGATTGCTTCACCAGTTGCATCGATGCTTACAGCGCCCATCAACGCTTTATGCAATTTGAAATCGTGATTGAAAGTACTGTTGACAGCTTCAATCACTTTGATTGCCTGGTCCATTACCTCTGGTCCAATTCCGTCTCCGGGCAATATTGTAATGTTCTTCTTCATGCAGTCGCTACTTTTTTCTCGTATGCTTCGATCTCATCTCTCAAATTGATCAGGTATTCTGTTTCATCTACCCCATTGAGTAAGCATTCTTTTTTGAAGGGAGAAATCTCAAAAATTTCTTTTAGGTTAATATCAGAGATAGCTATTTCTTGCTTTTCTAAATTGACAGCTATTTGGGTTTCCGGTTTTTCTGTTGTGATGCCTACTATTTTTTCAAGCGCTTCGGGGCTCACCTCTACCGGTAGAATGCCATTGTTATAAGCGTTGCCTTTGAAAATGTCGGCAAACTGAGTAGACACAACTACTTTTATCCCATAGTCAGCAACTGCCCAGGCCGCATGCTCTCGACTAGATCCGCATCCAAAATTGTTTCCGGCTACCAGGATTTCAGCTCCAGCTCGTTCCGGTTTGTTCAGTTCAAAGCTTTCCTTAGCATCTCCATCTTCGTTGAATCGCCAGTTGTAAAAAAGATTTTTACCATAGCCTTTCTTATCGACTTGCTTCAAAAAACGAGCAGGTATGATCTGATCAGTATCAATGTTATCAATCGGGAGCGGTATGGCTATTGAATTTATTTTCATGCTAATTCCATGATTGTTGTTGGATCAGTCACCTTTCCAGTAAGTGCGGAGGCAGCTGCTGTTAATGGTGATGCTAATATTGTTCTGGCACCAGGACCCTGTCTTCCTTCGAAGTTTCGATTGGAGGTGGAAACACATAAGGAACCTGCTGGAATTTTATCATCATTCATGGCAAGGCATGCGGAACATCCAGGTTCTCTAAACTCAAAACCGGCTGCTGTAAATATCTTATCAAGGCCTTCTTCGATGGCTTGTGCACGTACCTTCATTGAACCAGGAACTACCCACACGTTCACATGATCTGCTTTGGTTTTTCCTTCTACAATTCTTGCAACTGACCGAAGATCTTCAATTCTTCCATTGGTACAGCTTCCGATGAAAACGTAATCTATTTTTTGGTCTGAAATAAGGTCAGCACCGTCGAACTTCATGTAGTCGAGCGCCTTACTGGAAAGGTGTTTCGAAGATCCGATGGTAGCATTCAAATTGATTCCGGTATCAGGAGCAGTTCCACACGTCACCATTGGAGAGATGTTTTCTCCTTCTAGGGAAATCACTTTGTCAAATTTGGAATCTGCTGTTGAGTTCAGTGAGAGCCAATCATTGATTTTTTCATCGGAAATGGAAGTTCTTTCTGTCACATAATCAATCGTGGTTTGATCGATTCCAACCATTCCACCACGAGCACCCATTTCGATGCTCATATTGCAAACGGTCATTCGTTCATCCATTGAAAAGTTTCTGAAAACTTCTCCTGCGTACTCTACGAAATAGCCTGTTGCTCCTTCGGTACCTAATTGAGAAATGATGTAAAGAATTACGTCCTTAGCAGTTACTCCTTGCTTCAATGAACCATTCACCTCAATTTTTAGGGTCTTTGGACGATTCAAAACCAGACACTGAGAAGCCAAAACTTGTTCGACCTGGGAAGTGCCAATGCCAAAAGCGATAGTTCCGAACGCACCATGCGTGGAAGTGTGACTGTCACCGCAAACAATGGTCATTCCTGGCTGGGTGATGCCAAGGTCTGGTCCAATGATGTGGACGATTCCCTGATTTTCATGGCCCATGCTGTAGAGTTCGATACCGTACTCCTCGCAATTTTTTTCTAAAGAGGCTACTTGCTTAGCGGATTCAGGATCTTTGATCGGTTCTGATTGATTTATTGTTGGGACATTGTGATCGGCAGTGGCCAGACATTTATCAGGGCGAAATACACCTACACCTCTTTTTCGCACGCCATCAAATGCTTGTGGGCTTGTCACTTCATGGATAAAGTGCTGATCGATGTAGATGACATCCAAGCCTTCGGAAATACTTTTGACGACATGTCGGTCCCAGATATTATCGAAAAGTGTGTTTGACATCAGGCGTACGTCTTTATGTTTTGAAAAATCTGATGTAGGTGAGATTCCTCTACATTTTTCACCTTATCTGCGACTTGCAAAAACTCTTTATAAGCTGCCTTGAGTGCTTCGGTCTCTAACTCATAGCCAAGCTTTTTGGCATGATAGTTCAAAGCAGCACGTCCACTTCTGGCCGTCAGAATGATTTCAGAGCCAGCTGCTCCAACTTCTTCCGGGTTGATGATTTCATAAGTTTCTCTTTTCTTGATAACTCCATCTTGATGAATTCCGGATGAATGTGCGAAGGCGTTTGATCCGACGATCGCTTTGTTTGGCTGAACGGGCATGTTCATCATTTTTGAGACACTTTTGCTCACTGAAGTAATCTGCCTGGTATCAATTCTATGTTGCACACCAATGTGATTGTGCTGATTAATGATCATAACCACTTCTTCAAGTGAAGTATTTCCTGCACGTTCTCCAATTCCATTGATCGTGCATTCTACCTGACGAGCTCCATTCATTACTCCAGAGACTGTGTTAGCAGTTGCAAGTCCAAGATCGTTGTGGCAATGTGTCGAAAGAATTGCCTTGTCGATGTTGGAAACATTATTTACCAGGTAAGCAATTTTTGCTCCGAATTGATCCGGTAGGCAATAGCCGGTTGTGTCTGGAATATTGATTACATCTGCGCCAACACTTATTACTGCTTCGACCACACGAGCAAGGAACTCATTGTCTGTTCTACCAGCATCTTCCGCATAGAATTCAACTTCTGCAACCTTGTCTTTGGCATATCGAACGGCTTGAACTGCTCGTTCAATTATTTCTTCTTGAGTTGAATTCAGTTTGTACTTGATGTGTGATTCTGAAGTACCAATTCCAGTGTGAATTCTAGGATTGACCGCATGTTTCAAGGCATCTGCTGCAACATCAATATCTTCTTTCACTGCCCTTGTCAAACCACAAATGGTAGATTCTTTGATTTCTGCTGCGAGTAGGGAAACTGATTTAAAATCTTCAGGGCTGGAAACCGGAAATCCTGCTTCAATAATATCGACACCCAGACTTTCAAGCTGATAAGCAAGCTCCAGCTTTTCTTCGCTTTTTAATTGGCAACCAGGAACCTGTTCACCGTCTCTAAGAGTGGTATCAAATACATAAAGTTTGTTCATATCCGGATCGGTGTATTTTTACAGCCTTTTACAAAAATGGATATGAGCAGACCCGGACTGAAAACAAAAAGCCTGGACTTACATCATTTCAAATTGAAGTTTGGAGATGTAACTATCAGATAGCCAATTAATTAATAAGAAATAGAAACACTTGTCCAAGCAGTTATCATATCAGTTATTTAACCTTATAAAGCGCCTCACTAAGGCAGAAAAAAGGCATTTTAAGCTATATGCGAATAGAAATATTTCTGAAAAAGAACCGCTGACTATTCAACTTTTTGATGTTTTTGACCGCCAAAAAGAGTATGACGAGAAAAAAATTAACAAGGCGTTTCCAAAGTTGAAACCGAATACGCTTTCCAATCAGAAATCACATTTGTACGAGCTTTTATTGGGAAGTTTAAGATTGCTCCATCATAATGATCCGAAAATCAGAATCAAGGAATTGATCAGTTATGCGGATGTGCTTCACATAAAGGGATTGTATCGTCAGAGTCTGGGTCAGTTACATAAGGCGAAGCAACTTGCGGAGGAACATCAAGTTGATATCCTGAGATTGGAGATCATCGAATTAGAAAAACAGATTGAGTCCAGATATGTGACAAGGAGTCATTCGAAACGTGCGGAGGAATTGATAGACGAATCGAAGCAGTTGAGGCATAAGTTTTATTTCCAGGGGAAGTGGTCTGATTTGGCGCTTAGCTTGTATGATTATTACCTGAAGTTTGGACACACAAAGAATCAAGAAGAGCACGATCAGATTCAGTCTTTTTTCAGAGAAAATATCCCTGAGGAAAATGAATCAGAAATTATCCATGCATATCAATGCTATGTCTGGTTCTATTACATCACCCAGGATTTTGCTCAATGTTACAAATACACCAGAAAATGGTGCGGCTTTTATGAAGCCAATGAAATCTTGCTGAATAATGAGCCTGAGATGTATATGCGAGGGCTGCATAATGCCCTTTCTACACTGTTTTATTGTGATGATCTTGAGCGATTTAAGAAAGAGCAGGAAATTTTGGAAGAATTCATTTTTCAAAACAAGGATCGGTTTAATGAGAATCAGTTGACACTTGCTTTTATTTATTCTGAAACAGCCAAACTCAATCGTTTTTTCCTTGAAGGGAAGTTTAGTGAAGGAGCTATTTACTGCAAGGAATTCGAACAGAAGATTAAGGAGAACGAAGGCAAGCTGGACATTCATCGAGTGATGGTGTTTCACTATAAAATGGCCAGCATGAAATTCGGAAGTGCAGACTTCAAAGGGGCAGTTCGACATTTAAATTTTATTATCAATCATCCAAATCTTGCCTTGAAGGAGGATATTCAGTGCTTTGCTAGAATATTAAACCTGATCTCACATTATGAATTGGGTAATGATGATTTGATTGACTTCCAGATTAAATCTACTTATCGGTTTTTGCTTAAGCTGGAAGATTATCAGAAAGTGCAATCGGCCATCTTCGGATTCTTGAAAAAATCTGTTTACATGGACAGGAAGCGACTGATTCCAAATTTTGAGGCTTTGAGAGAAGAGCTGTTGGAAATTTTGAAAGATCCATATGAGCGACGACCAACGTTGTACCTGGATATTATTTCCTGGCTAGAAAGTAAAATTCACAATAAGCCTGTGGAGGAAATTGTTCAAGCGAAGAAACGCGGGAAATTCAAAGATTTAAGCTGAAACAAAAAAAGCCAGGGTTAATCCTGGCTTTCTCGTTCTTAATGATTCAGATACTTACCCGATCGTAACTCTTTTGAATTCCGAAACAGTAAGACCTTTGTTAATTCCGTCCAGGTATTGCGAAATGGATTGTGAATTGTCTTTCACAAAAGCCTGGCTTAGTAAGGTATTTTCTTTGAAAAATTTGTTCAGCTTTCCAAGAGCAATTTTTTCAACCAATTCTTCTGGCTTTCCTTCCTGTCTTGCTTGATCTTTTCCGATCTCTACTTCTTTTTCTACAATAGAAGAATCTACGCCATCCTTATCAACAGCTACAGGGTTCATTGCAGCAATTTGCATGGCAACATCTTTACCAGCATCAGTCACGTTAGTTCCGTTCACGTTTTTCAACGCAACCAACACTCCAAGTTTAGAATTAGAGTGGATGTAGGGAACAACAGCTTCACCAGAGAGCAGTTCAAATGCTTGAACTTCTAGTTTTTCACCGATTTTTCCAGTAAGCTCAACAATCTTCTCTCCAACAGTGAGGTCGCCAAGGCTCATTGAATTCAATGCTTCAGCATTTGCTGGCTTTTGATCGAATGCCAACTCAGCGATTTGATTTCCAAGTTCAACGAACTCATCATTTTTAGCCACAAAGTCAGTTTCACAAGTGAAGGCAACCAATGCTCCTTCAGTTCCTGATTCATTTGTTTTAGCGAAAACTACTCCTTCGGAAGTTTCTCGATCAGCTCGGGAAGCTGACACCTTTTGACCTTTTTTTCTTAGCAACTCAATTGCTTTATCGAAATCTCCATCTGCTTCTGTGAGTGCCTTTTTGCAATCCATCATTCCGGCACCGGTCATTTGTCGAAGTTTGTTTACGTCTTGTGCTGTGATAGCCATTTTTATGAATGTTTTAGTTTTTCTAAATGCTTTTAAATAAAAATTGAATCCTGATAGCTATCGGGATTCAATCTTCATATTTGAGATTCTTATCGTGTTTTATTCTGCTACTTCCTGCTTTTCGTCGGCTGCTTTTTTCGCAGCTTGTTCCTCAGCAGCAGCTTGCTCTTCTTTGTCTTTCTTTCTTTCAGCTAAAGCTTCTTCCAAAGCAGCGCCGATGTGTTGAGTGATCAACTGGATTGACTTGAACGCATCATCATTTCCAGGAATTGGATAATCGATCTTAGTTGGATCAGAGTTTGTGTCAACGATTCCAAAAACAGGAATGTTCAATTTCTGAGCTTCAGCAATTGCAATGTGCTCTCTTTTGATATCAATCACGAAAAGAGCTGCTGGCAACCTGTTCAGGTCAGCGATTCCACCTAATACTTTTCTAAGCTTGTCTTTTTCCCTAGTCATCATCAAACGCTCTCTTTTTGCAAGATTCGCGTAAGACTCTTCTTTCATCATCTTTTCCATTGAAGTCATTTTCTTCAATGATTTTCTGATGGTCGAAAAATTAGTAAGCATACCACCTAACCATCTTTCAGTTACGTATGGCATTTTAAGCTTTTGAGCTTCCGTCTCTACAACTTCCTTCGCTTGCTTTTTAGTAGCAACGAACATTACTTTTCTTCCTGATCGTACAATAGCCTGAAGCGATTGAACCGCATCATCAAGACAAGTCAAAGTTTTGTGCAGGTCAATGATGTGAATACCATTTTTTTCCATGAAAATGAATGGCGCCATTGCCGGGTTCCATTTTCTTGTTAGGTGCCCAAAGTGTACACCTGCATCCAATAAATCTTTATGTTCTAAATTTTTCATTCTGACTTTGCTCGATCTTATCGTTTACTGAATTGGAATCTTCTTCTCGCTTTTCTTCGACCATATTTCTTACGCTCTACCATTCTGGAATCTCTTGTCAAGAATCCTTCTGATTTAAGTGGGCCTCTGAATTCAGCATCTACTTCTGTTAAAGCTCTCGCAATCGCAAGCCTCACAGCTTCAGCCTGACCTGAAGGACCACCTCCCATTACGTTTACTTTGATGTCGAAATTTCCATCTTGCTCTACTTTGGCAAGCGGTTGTTTCACGATGGTTTGAAGAATCTCAGACGGAAAATATTCTGTAAGTTCTCTGTTGTTTACTTTGATCTCACCTTTTCCGCTCGACAAGTAGATTCGGGCTACTGAAGTCTTTCTTCTTCCTAACGTATTAATTCTATCCATTCAGATCTAAAATTTTACTTCTTTTGGTTTTTGTGCTTCATGAGGATGCTCAGCTCCTTCATACACATGTAAATTTTTGAAAAGCTGTCTTCCCAGTCGATTGATTGGAAGCATTCCTCTAACCGCTTTTTCTACTAAAATGGTAGAAGATTTGGCTTTCACCTGGTTAGGTGTTTCGGTTCTTTGTCCTCCAGGATATCCTGTGTGACGAACATATTGTTTATCCGTCCACTTGTTTCCTGTCAATCTCACTTTATCCGCATTGATTACGATTACATTATCACCGCAATCCATATGTGGAGTGTATCCAGGTTTGTGTTTGCCTCTGATCAACTTCGCAACCTCGCTTGCCATTCTTCCAAGTACCTGAGAATCAGCGTCTACGATGAGCCAATTCTTTTCGGCAGTTGCCTTATTTAGTGATACAGTTTTAAAGCTGTTAGTATCCAATTTTCTATTGATTTTTTTGTATCAAAATCCTCCTCTTTCGAAAAGGGACACAAAAGTATAATTTTCATTTCAGAAATCAAATAGCGAACTCCTAATTAAATTTCCTTAGTTGCTTTAAAAGCACAGCAAAATCCTTAGGGTAAGGCGCTTCCAATTCCAAGATCGAGCCATCCATTTGTTTGAAAGCGATGGCAAAGGAATGAAGAGCCACTCGTTCAATTATTGGCTTTTCTTCTTCCCATTTCTTCTGGTTGAAATTGCGCTTGATTTCTGATAAATGAGCTGGTACTCCACCATAATCCTTATCATGCACAATGGTAGCTTGATGATGTGCCAGATGTGCTCTAATCTGATGCATTCTTCCCGTGACAGGAAAGCATTTGATCAAGGTGTGTTTTTTGAATAATTCAAGCGTTTCAACCAATGTCAGTGAGGGCTTTCCACCTTTGAAATCGACGCGTGATTTATTGATAGTGCTGTACAATGGTTCATCTGCCTCGAAAGACTTGAATTTATGAAGTCCGGTCAGGATTGCGTGGTAGACTTTTTTCACTTCTCGGTTTTCGAGTAATCCTGCGAAATATTTATATGCATCTCCATGATTGGCAATAACGAGCAACCCGGAGGTTTCTTTGTCCAAGCGATGGCATACCTGAGCTTCGGGATTTACCTCTCTTGCAAGCTTTAACAAATTGATCGAGTCGTTTCGATCTTCGAGACTTGAAAGGTGAGGAGGTTTGTTTACAATGGTGAAATCTTTGTCCTTATATAGAACAAGATCATCAAAGTTGACATTCTTCAGAAACTTATGCGTATTCCTCTTCATCTACAGGCTCTGCTACGTGTTCGATGAAGGTGGCTTTTTCCAGATCGAAGTAAAACTTGGAACCAACTTTGAACTTACTTTCAACAAATATTTCAGAGTTGTGCCCGTCCAAAATGTGTTTTACAATTGAAAGCCCCAATCCTGTTCCACCTTTTTCTCTTGATCTACTTTTTTCCACTCGGTAGAACCTTTCGAAGATTCGATTCACATGTTCTTTTGGGATTCCTCTGCCATTGTCTTGCACAATGGTTCTGATCTTTCCATTCACTTCTTTGAATTTGATTCTGACTTTTCCAGTGCTTCTTGTGTACTTAATCGCGTTGGAAACGAGATTCATCATTACCTGGTAAATCCTTCGGTAATCACCTCTAACGATAATTGGGTCTGAGTACCTTCTTGTGATCTTGAGGTCAATTTCATTTTTGTCAGCACGAGATTCTAACTGATCAAGAATTTCTTGACAGAGCGCTAGCATATCGAAATTCTCAAAGTGCATCTTGATGTCGCCTGATTCTATTTGTGAGATTGTAAGCAAGTCTTGAACGAGCAAGTCAAGTCCGTCCAAACTTCTCGCTGCTTTTTTCAAAAATTTCTTTCTTACTTCTTTGTCATGAATCGCTCCATCTATCAATGTATGAACGAAACCTTGGGCGGCAAAAATTGGAGTCTTGAGTTCATGAGACACATCGGCGATGAATTCACGTCTGAAATTTTCCAGCTCTTTTAGTCGATCAATTTCATCTTGCTTGCTTTTGACGTAATCTGAAATTTCACTGTTAATGTTCTTTAAAGGATTTTGAGCAGATTTTCTAAGGTGAAATTTACCATCCTTGATTTGCTTGAGATTATTTCTTATTTCATTAATCTGCTTGAAGAAAAAGAATTCAAGAAAAATACGAACAAGAATGTAGGAAGATAGGAATGAAAGTAATGATGCGATTAATAAGCCATTTCTGGGAACATCGGGAACAAGTGAAACAAACGCAGTTGTAATAACAGCGACGCAAGCCGATAACAGCAAAGCAATTGCTTTAGGATTGAACTGCATGTGAGAGACACTTAATTTGTCTCAAATTTATATCCAACCCCTTTAACAGTAGATATATAACCGTCTCCGATTTTTTCTCTTACTTTTCTAATGTGAACATCGACCGTTCTGGCTAAGACATATACGTCTGTGCCCCAGATGTTTCTTAGCAGCTCATCTCGGTTGAATACTTTCCCAGGATTTTCAGCGAGGAAATAGAGTAATTCAAACTCCTTTTTTGGAAGATTGATCTTATTGTCATCAATTGTAACAGTGTAGCTCGTTCGGTCTACAATTAAGTCACCAAATGTGATTTGATTGGATTCCTTTTTTTGTTTTTTCTCTCTTCTGAAAAGCGCATTTATTCTACTCATCAGCGCTCTTGGCTTGATAGGTTTAGTGATGTAATCGTCAGCACCCATATCAAAAGCAGCAACCTCTGAATATTCCTCGGATCTGGCGGTCAGAAAGATCACGTAGCAATTAGCCAGGTCAGGTACTTCTCGAATTTGGCGGCAAGTCTCTACTCCATCTTGCTTAGGCATCATGATATCAAGCAAAATAAGATCTGGGACGAACGACTTGGCCAATTCAACTCCTTTCATTCCATCACTGGCAGTTTTTACGTCGTAACCTTCTTTAGATAAGTTGTATTTGAGCAGCTCGAGGATGTCTTCCTCATCGTCAATTAGTAGTATTTTTTGGTCGGTTTTAGCCATTTTTTGGCGGAGATTTGGCCAGCATTAATACAAATTTACTCACCAGTGTTTGCCTAACTGGATTAAATTCAAGATTATTTAAAATTAGGGAGAAATCAACGCTATGTTAAAAACGTAACAATTTGTTAAAGTGGAGGTTAATCGTTGTGATACTCGACCATGCCTTTCACAAACAAGTTGAGATCTCCATCGTACTTGGATTCGAGTAGTGTGGCCAACGAATCTTCGGCGGAATGATATCTCAAAAATGACATGAAATAAGCGTTATTGGGCGAGGCGGTCTCAAAAATCTGGTAGTAGCGGTTGTTGTGGAAATGAATCGTATCAACCGCATTAACAATACTTTTAATTAAGGCACTTTTTTGCTTTTCTCTCTCAGTTTCTATAACTGATTCGGTAAAGGTCTGATAGAGACTATCAAGCAATTGAGCAGAAATAAGCATTTGATTTATGAAGTTTTTGGTGTCTTCTTCTTCAATTAAATATTCCTCTAGCTCGAATGAACCTTTTCCATATTTTGATTTTAAAAATTGGACTGCTGCTCGCTTCCCAATAAAAGAAGCAAGGTTCTCATTGAATACAATATCGTCTTTCACAAAAAGGGTAGAATGAGTAAGCTCATGGAAAATGAGATCTGCCAGTTTTCCTTCCGAACGGGTTAGCATGTTGGAGAGAATCGGATCTGAAAACCAACCCAGTGTTGACCAACCTCCAACCGTACGAATGCGCGTATCATAATTTTCAAGTTTCAGTGCATCTCTCTCTTTTTTAGCTTTTTCCAAATCAAAAAATCCTTTGTATGGAAAAGAACCAAGCAAGGGGAATAACCAGGTTTTGGGAGTAAAACTATACGGTTCGCAAGCAGAAAGATTCCATAAGATTGTTTTTCCTTTTTGATCAAAAATCGTCGTGTAATTTTCAGAATCTATTAGTCCTATCGAGTCGATGGCAAATTTTCTTACCTCTTGAATGATATGGATTTTTTGTTTTAACGAATCCGGAAAATCCGGATCGACTAGAACTTCTTCAATATCACGAGCCTGCTGAATGACTCTGATTTGTCCTTTCGCTTGCCCAATTCCATAGGCTAAAAGGTCCCAATAGATAATTGTGAGTCCAATGAATATGACTAATAAGAGGTAAAGGCTTTTCCTAAGCATGCCACAACTTTATTTATTGTTTATCGTAAGTTACCTTGTATTGCATAGTAACTTACATTACCTTTAAGTCATGGATTTAAAAGATCACGATCAAAATCTGAAAATCATTGGGAAAATCATGTTGGCTCTGGGTTTGATCCTGGTCCCTTTCTGCATTTTCTCATTTTTCTTCCTGTAAGCGTTTGAGGAGTCGGACTTTTGGTTGGATTTTGATCGTATAGAGATCTTTTTTGTTCATATCCGCCATCCACACCGGATCTTATATTTCTTCCCGATATTTTATGGAATCCTAGCTGCACTATTTATTACTGCCGGAACTGGCTTGGCTGGGGAAAAAGAGTGGGGTAAAAAATTCGCAATAATTCCTGCTGTTCTTCTTTTGTTCGAATTCCCAATCGGGACAGCACTAGGCGCCTACATGATTTATGCATTGCATACCAAGAAAGAAAATCAGGTAAACGGAGCCTAAAAATTTTTACTAATATTTTTAGCTAAATCTGAATACAACTACTATTTTTGTCAAGTTTTAAAATCTTGATACCAATAGTATGTCAGACTCAGATGAAAAAATGAAAGCCCTCCAGATCACGATTGATAAGCTGGAGAAAACCTACGGAAAAGGAACCATTATGAAATTGAATGATACGACCGTGGCGGATGTCCCGGTGATATCAACTGGTTCTTTGAGTCTGGACATGGCATTGGGAGTTGGGGGAATTCCACGTGGAAGAGTCATTGAAGTTTATGGTCCGGAATCTTCGGGAAAAACAACTCTATCTATGCATTGCATTGCTGAGGCCCAGAAACAAGGAGGATTGGCTGCATTTATAGATGCCGAGCATGCATTTGATAAATCCTATGCAGAGAAATTGGGGATTGATACAGAAAATCTTTTGATCTCTCAACCGGACAATGGCGAGCAAGCACTGGAAATAACCGAACACTTAATACGATCAGGTGCGATTGACATTATCGTCGTTGATTCAGTTGCAGCCTTGGTTCCACGCGGTGAATTAGAAGGTGAGATGGGTGATAGCAAAATGGGATTGCAAGCTCGTTTGATGTCACAAGCTCTGAGGAAATTAACAGGTACAATTAGTAAAACCGGGTGCTCTTGCATTTTCATCAATCAGCTGAGAGAGAAAATAGGGGTGATGTTTGGGAATCCTGAAACAACGACTGGTGGGAATGCCTTGAAATTTTATGCTTCTATCCGATTAGACATTCGAAGAATAGGTCAAATAAAAGAATCTGCTGATAATGTGATGGGAAACAGAACCCGGGTGAAAGTGGTCAAGAACAAAGTAGCTCCACCATTCAAAGTTGTTGAGTTCGATATCATGTACGGGCGAGGTATTAGTAAGAGTGGGGAAATTGTAGATATAGGTGTTGAATTAGATGTCGTTCAAAAATCCGGCTCATGGTTCTCTTACAATGGAAATAAATTAGGGCAGGGCCGTGATGCAGTGAAACAGCTGATTGAAGACAATCCGGAATTGATGGAAGAACTTGAGAAAGCGATTAAGGATAAACTTAGTGGAAACGATTGATTCGATTCATTGACTTAAAGATTAACTCGATTGAGTGGGAGTAGAAATCACCAATCCCAAAATCTAAAATCGTAAATCTTCTACTGAGTTCTAATCGCGATTACTGGATCGAGCCGAGCGGCCATAAGTGCTGGAACAATTCCTGAGACTACTCCAATGATTCCCGCAACTCCAAAGCCTAGTACGGTGTTGCCAAAGGTCAACACCAGATCGAGGTTGCCGAGACTCACCAGGGACAGTAAATAGACCATTCCGATTCCAACACCACCTCCAATCATACTCAAGAAAATTGCTTCAAAAAGGAATTGAAATAGTATAAAATAGTTTTTAGCTCCTAGTGATTTTTGGATTCCAATGATATTGGTTCTTTCTCGAACAGAAACGAACATGATGTTTGCAATCCCAAATCCACCAACCAAAATGGAAAATCCACCGATAGCCCAACCGGCAACTCCGATCACGTCAAATGTGGAGCCTATGATATTCATGATTGCATCTTGACGATTGACCGAGAAGTTATTTTTTTGTTTTGGTCTTAAGCCTCGCACGGTTCTGAGAAGTCCTGTGATTTCTGCTTCAAGTTCAACAAGCCCAATATCGTCTGGTTTTCCTTTTACACTAACTAATGTTTCTATTCCCCTTGTGCGACCTGAATAAAACATTTTCTTAAATGCATGGTAGGGGAGAAAGATTTGTTCATCATTCCCTGAATCCCCGAATATGGTTTCACCTTCCTCTTCCAAAACTCCAATTACTGTAAATTTTAGACCTTTGATTTTGATTGTCTTGCCTAATAAAGAGCCTCTTGGGGAAAGCTTCTCAGCAATTTTATAACCCACAAGTGCTACATTTTTTCCATTTAAGGCTTCCTGCTGAGTAAAATATCTTCCGAATTTAATATCGGATGCCATGTCATAGACATCTTGATGTGTGTATGAGACACCAAGCAATACCGCATCATTGTAACTGTTGCTTTCCTTCTTTACAGTTTGACCGCCAGTTACAGCGAATATGGTAATGCCTAAATCGTTCTTTAGATTTTCTTTTAAGAATTCATATTCTTCGTAATTGGTGTACGGCCGCTTCAAGTATTCCCACCAGGGGATGTTTGGGCCAAACTCGTATGGGAATCTTCGTATATCAAGATTGCTAGCGTCAAGAAAACTCAAGCTTTCTTTGATATTTTTTTCAAGAGAGTCCACCAAAGTGAAAACAGCGATAATCGCAAAGATCCCGATTGTCACGCCAAGAAGCGATAAAGTGGTTCGCAAGAGGTTCATTCGAAGTGCGTTCCAGGCAAACCGAAAACTTTCCAATATCAACTTGAGTATTAACACTGTATAATGAGCTAATTATTATCAAATTTAATCAAACATATTTGCTAATTTTGCGCTCCTTATCAATAAATACCTGCTTTCTCTATGGGAATGAAATTATCGGAATTCAAGTTTGATCTTCCATCCAGTCACATCGCCTTACATCCAAATGAAAATAGAGACGAATCGCGTCTCATGGTTGTCCATAAGGATAGCGGAGAAATAGAGCACAAAGTTTTCAAAGATGTCGTGGATTACTTTGGTGAAGGTGACGTTTTTGTCATCAATGACACCAAGGTGTTTCCGGCTAGATTATACGGGAATAAGGAGAAGACAGGTGCGAAAATCGAAGTTTTTTTGCTTCGTGAATTGAACCAGGAAATGAAACTATGGGATGTATTGGTAGATCCTGCACGAAAGATTCGAGTTGGAAACAAACTCTATTTTGGAGATGGTGAATTGGTAGCGGAAGTAGTGGACAACACGACGAGCAGAGGAAGAACGATCCGATTTCTATTTGATGGAGATCGCGATCAATTCTACAATATGATTGATGCTTTGGGAGAAACTCCACTTCCTAAAGAAATTAAGCGTGCTGCTGAGCCTGAAGATAGAGAACGATTTCAGACCATTTATGCGGATAAAATTGGTGCTGTAGCTGCACCAACCGCAGGACTCCACTTTACTCCGCAATTGATGAAGAAATTAGAATTGGTGGGAGTAGATATCGCAAACATCACATTACATGTTGGGCTCGGAACTTTTAGACCAGTTGATGTTGAGGATCTTACTAAACACAAGATGGACTCAGAAAATTACTGGGTAGAAAAAGCGACTGCTGATCGAGTGAACAGAGCCCTTGATGAGAAAACAAAAATCTGTGCTGTTGGTACTACAGCGATGAAAACATTAGAGTCATCTGTTTCAGCAACAGGCCTACTGAAAGAAAATTCAGGCTGGACAGATAAATTCATTTTCCCACCCTATGATTTTAAAATCTGTGATGCATTGATCACAAACTTTCATTTACCAGAATCTACACTATTAATGATGGCTTCTGCCTTTGGAGGCTATGAATTGATCAATGAAGCTTACCAAGTTGCGATTAAAGAGAAGTATCGGTTCTTCAGCTATGGAGATGCGATGCTAATAGTATAAGAAGACTTGGTTACGGCCTACTAAAACTCACAACGACAAGAACAAAAAAAGGGGTTGCAATCGCAACCCCTTTTCTATGATTTATGATTCTTATTAGTAAGCATCATTTTGTTGCATCAATGGATTAGTATCCATTTCGTCTTGAGGAATTGGAGAGATTAAAGTCCCAGAATTCCAAGCAGTAGTTCCTACGTCTGTTTGAGTTCTCTTAAGATCGTGAATAAGAAAACCTTCAAACGCAAGCTCTAATTGACGCTCATTCAAGACATCAGCTACTGTAACCGCAGCAAGAGCAGGAGCTCCAGATCTTGTACGTACAGCATTAACATCAGCCACTGGAGTAGCACCAGTAGTGGTACCTGCTTCCAAGTTAGCCTCAGCTCTGATTAAATGCATCTCTGCTAATCTGATCAATTGAATGTTTGCAAACTGATTTGAATACTTTCTAGTCAAGTTCAATCCGTTATCAACACTCACGTAAGTGAATGATGCACGAACATCATTAACCGGATCGTCAAATAGCGTTGCATAAGCAGGAGCAACAGCGATATCTCCTTGTCGACCACCAGTTGGTTGATCAGCATAGAATGTGATCAATTGCTGACGATCAAACAAACTTTGATTAGTCACTTGGAACATGAATACATCTTCCACACCATCAGAGTCATTATTAAATGCATCAGCATATGTTGGAGCTAATGTGTGACCACTATTAGTAATTACGCTGTTAGCAGCATCTCTCGCACCAGCAAAGTTTCCTTGCTGCAAGTAAACTCTTGCTAACAATGCTTCGGCTGAATACTGGTCTGCAAACTCACCATTTGTCGCAGGAAGAAGTGTCATTGCAGTTTGCAAGTCAGTAATAACTTGTGCATATACTTCAGCAACTGTTGCTCTTGCGATACTAAGGTCAGCACCATAATCTACAATACCTGCCAAATGAAGAGGAACACCTCTTTCAGCAGTATTGTTAGCACCTCCGGCTACCCATGTTTCACCAAAGTGGCGTACCAAATCAAAGTAAATTAAGGCTCTTAGGAAGCGAGCTTCTCCTTCAACTCTTTGAGCTCTGGTAGCATCCTGAAAAATGGAGACATTGTCGATTACCAAGTTTGCTTGGTTGATTGTCTCATATCCATTTCTCCATGCGTTTTCAGCCCAAGTGTTATCTACTAGCATGGACTTTTGGAAGTACTCTCGTGGTTGAATGAAAGTTCCTTGCCAAGTCAACTGGTTAGTTGCTCCAAGTAAATCGGAAATAACCTGTAATTGACCACCATAAGAAGGACCTTGTCCCGCTTCATCATATACGCCTAATAATATACCTTCAACACTTTCTTCATTTGCGAAAGCCGCATCAAAAGAAATAAATTCTTCTGGTTCGAGATCTAGCTTATCATCACAGCTCCAAACCGCTAGAAGGCAAACTGATAATATATAAATATACTTTTTCATTATTCCTCTCATTAAAATTTAAGATTTACACCAAGTGTGAACGTTTTTGCTGCAGGAGCAGAATAGAAATCTATACCAGCTCCAGGCAAAGTAGTTCTTGTTGCAGCATCTGAACGAGCTTCTGGATCATATCCGCTATAGTTTGTGAAAGTCAATGCATTGATTGCTGTTGCATAAACTCTTACGGATGAAAGTCCAGTTCCGTCTATCAAGCTGTTTGGAAGATTGTAAGCCAACGTTACATTTCTAAGTCTTACGAAATCAGCTTCTTCTAACCATCTTGTAGAGTGGCTTGATCCGTTTCCTTCTCCTAGTCTAGCTTGTGGTACATCAGTGATGTCACCGGGGTTTTGCCATCTGTTCATTTGATCTGCAGATTGGTTATCAAACCAGTCAGCATTGGCTGATTGGAATCGACCCCCAGCGTTGTAGATGCTCGCTCCCCATTCTCCTTGGAATGTAAATGAGAAATCGAAATTCTTGTATCTAACAGAACCTGTTAGACCTCCGATCCATACAGGAACAGGAGAACCAGCAATGATTCTTGTCGCTGCATTAGGATCATTAGTAGTTCCTCTGTCAATGGATCCATCTGCGTTCTCAGTGTTCAAGTAATAAAGCGCATCTCCGTTTGCCGGGTCAACACCTGCATACTCAATCATATAAAGAGAGTTAAGAACTTCACCTTGACGAATAATGTTACGTCCAGTCACAATATCAGATCCATCGGGGATACTTACAGCTTCATTTTCATTTCTCGCAACATTTAATCCGAGATTCACATTTAAGTCTCCGGTTCTAACGATATCTCCGTTAAGCAATACTTCAAAACCTTTGTTTTGCATTTCTCCAATATTACTTGCAATGGTGTTCTGTCCAGATGAAGGAACCAATGGAACATTGAACAACAGGTCTTCTGAATTCTTGACGTAATAATCAATTTCCCCAGAAACTCGTCCATCAAACAATCCAAACTCAATTCCTATATCTGTTTGCTTGGAAGTTTCCCAGCTAAGAACCTGGTTTGGCGGTTGAAATGGTGCCAATCCTGGTCTTTGGTTGTAAGATTCTCCTCTAAACAGTCCAAGAGCAGCAAAGTTTCCTATTTCAGAATTTCCGAGCTCACCGTAGCTAGCTCTGAATTTCAAGAATGAAATAGCACTTACTCCACTAAGGAAACTCTCTTCAGAAAGAATCCAGCCTACTGAAACTGCTGGGAACGTACCATATTGAGTTGAACGTCCAAATCGCGATGAACCGTCTCTTCTTACACTCGCTTTGAATATGTACTTATCTTGGAATGTATATGAAGCTCTTGCAAATAGTCCTACAAATCGGTATCCAGATGTCTGCTCTAATCCGGCTGAAATTGTAGCCGCACTGTTAATCAAAGTCAAGGCATCCGAAGGGAATTGCTGACCTGTTACAGAGTTGAATCTTCTGTCACTTTGTTGGTACTCATAACCTAATACTACATTAACTGTATGCTCATCGAAAACTTTGTCGACCGTAGCATAATTTGACCAGATGTAGTTGGTAGTGTTTACGTTAGCTGTACGCTTCTGTCCTTGAGTAGACTGGAAAGGAACTCGACTTCCATCCCAATCCAACTCTGTTTGACCAAAGATGTCATATGCAAAATCAGTATTGAATTTAAGCCAATCCGTAATCTCATATTGAGCATATAGTTTACCAATTGTTCTGTTCATTGTGGTTTCGTAAAAACCAAATTCATCTTGTAGCAAGAAGTTTGCATAAACTGTTCTTGTGAACGGCCCAGTCTCTCCATTTGCCAGGTCATCAGGACCAAAGAAGGCTGGAGAAAGTGGAGACTGTGCAATCGCTTGCAATGGAGTTACGAAAGCATTGTCATTTGAAACTCGATCTATCGTAGTTCTAGAATAGTTGAAATTCATCCCAATAGTGAGCTTGTCAGATATCTTTTGAGAAATGTTAGCTCGTCCACTGAATCGCTCCAACTCGTTACTTCTAACGATTCCATCCGTGTCATTGTAAGCAGCACCGATGAAATAGGTAGAACCATTGTTTCCACCAGAAACTGAGAAATCAACGTCTCTAACGTGACCGTCATTAAGAGCGATTTCTTCCCAATCAGTATCAACTTGATTAGGTGTTCCCCAAGTGTTGTTTGAGTATCGATCTAAACGACCTTCAACGAAGCTTCTGTCAGTCCAGCTCGCATTGTCTCCAGCTTCTAGGAAAAGCTCCGCATATTGCTCAGAATTCAACCAGTCTCTACCATTTGTTTTTCTACTAATACCAGAAGAAACGTTAAGAGAGAATGTTGCTTTTCCTTCTTTTCCTTTTTTAGTTGTGATGATAACAACACCATTTGCACCCCTTGCACCGTAGATAGCTGCTGAAGATGCATCTTTCAAAATGTCGATACTTTCAATGTCGCTTGTTGGAATTGTAAGAAGTGGGTTTACAGCTGCACCGTTTTGCGACTCATTTTCGTTAATCAATGGAATACCATCTAAAACGAACAAAGGCCCGCTAGCAGCCGTTACACTAGACTGTCCTCTAATTGCAACAGTGATACCTGATTCAACTTTTCCATTTTGCTGTGTTACTCGAACACCAGCAGCTTTACCAGAAAGTGCATTCTGGAAACTTGGAATCGGCACACCCTCAATGTCTTCAGAACTTAGCTTTGCTACATTGTCTGTAACGAACCTTTTAGATTGGGTACCGTACCCAACAACTACAAGTTCTGCTAACTCAGTAGCACTTGAGGCCATTTGCACATCGATCACAGTTCTTGATCCTACTGTAATCTCTTGCGCGTCCATTCCGATAAATGAAAAGACCAAAATGGCATCAGCCCCAGGTACAGACAATCGGAAATTTCCGTCAATGTCTGTCGTTGCACCATCAGTGGTGCCCTTAATCACAACGTTCACACCTGGAAGCCCCTCGCCCGTGTCGTCGGTGACTCTTCCAGTTACAGTTTGCTGTGCAATTGCACTTAACGCAAACATGAACGTTAAAACATAAGATAAAAGTAAAGTTTTCTTCATAACTACTTTTTTTGGTTAATAATCAAGGACGAAAATAGTATTATTTCAACCACATATACACAATGCACTATGTAATAATGTTAAGAATCAGCATTATTCGTATGTTTTTATGTTTTTTAAAGAATAAAATTGTGCCTAAATGAGCCATTTTGAAGATGTTTCGAATATTTCCTGATTATTAACAACTATAATGAATAAATATGCCATCATAGTAGCGGGCGGTAAGGGCTTGCGAATGAATAATGAAAAACCCAAGCAATTTTTGGAGATTGAAGGGGACCCGATTTTGGTTCATACAGTCAAAAGATTTCAGAACCTATTGAATGTTAGGATCATCCTTGTGCTTCCCGAAGAGTTTCTTGAATCATGGAAGGAAATCGAATCGAACTACTTTCCAGACAGCAAAATTGAAGCTACCGTTGGAGGCGATACTCGATCAGAATCAGTTCGCGCCGGATTGAACTTAATAGATGGTACTGGGTTGGTTGCTGTTCATGATGCAGTTCGGCCATTCGTTAGCCCAACGCTAATTGAAGAAAGCTTCAACTCTGCCGAAGAATATGGAAGTGGTATTGCGGCTGTCCCTTTGAAAGATTCCTTGAGAAAAAAACAAGGAGAGGAACATTCAGAATTCAGAGATCGTGAAGAATATGTGGTGGTGCAAACTCCGCAAACATTTCAAGTTTCGAAACTCAAAGAGGCTTATGCCAAAATCGAAGGGTCATTTTCCGACGATGCGACCGTTTTTGAAATGGCAGGAAACAAAGTTCGATTAATTCAAGGTGAGTATTCAAACATAAAGATCACGACTCCTGATGATTTAAAATAAAAAGAGAATGTCTCAATAATCGTCATCGCGAGGTATCGAAGCGATCTTATGCTTGAAAAGTGCATTTAAAATCCCTAAGATAGCTTCACTTTGTTCGCTATGACGTTGGATTTGTGAGACATCCTCTTTTAAGCCGAGTTACTTAAGTATCACTTTATAAGTAATTCGATCTTTGCTCGATGCATTACTGATTTTAATGAAATAGGAACCTCTCATCAAATGAGAAACTGGAATTTGTTTACTCATCTCATTTGCATTGAGTTGGCTATAGAAAATCAACCTTCCCATAACATCTCTCATTTCAATTTCATGATTTTCTTTCTGCAGTTTTGAAAAACTCAATGTGAGTAGACTGCTTGCTGGATTCGGATACACTTTCAGTCCAATTTCCTCAGCATCCAAAAAGCCTAAGACTTGTTCAATCTCTACCTGAATTCCCGTTTCTGTAATTACAGCCTCGACCTGATATTCACTGCTAACACCAACTTCTGCTTCTAAGTTGATTGTTGTACTAGCAGCTTGCTCAAACGGCACTCCAGGCACGTCTATGAAAAACTCATATGTTGCCGAGGGGAGGTTTGTGAATTCAAAAAATCCGTTTGCATCTGTTTCAGTAAGTGCAACTAATTCTAATGTCCCATTTTGGTCTGTGCGTAAACCACAACTTCTTCCCGCATCAGGGCTTGTCTGCAATACACGACCACCAGGAGTCACAACTTCCGTCTCTATTGTACCTGATATCACTCCTCCATTTTCAGTTGGAGCTAATTCTTCGGGCACACCTTCTATATTAATGGAAATAGTGGAATCATTTTTTAGAATAATTTGCTCAGCTTCTTCCCAAAGGATAACATTTCCGTTATAGGTGGGAATGTAACTCTCCGGATCACCAGAAACATTAACCAAGTATGTTCCTGTGAATACGGTTGAAAATGAAAATTCACTTGAAACACTCAGCTTCGATTCCAACGTATCATAACTTCCTGTTGGAGTAATCTTTAAGAGATATCCATTCACTTCATCAGCTATTAGATTTTCCGATCCATCTTCTGAACGGATGGTAATAGCTGCAGTTTCTAAGTTAGCTGCCAGTAACCCAACGTAGCTGCTGAAAGTAGTACTGCTAGGAGTTCCTGATAAACTCCCGATAACTACTTCACCTGATAGGTTGCCGCCAGAAATACTCCCACCTCCTTGACTCGTAGTATATGATTCTAGTGATAATTGACCGTTTGCTGCAATAGCAGAAGTCAGCAACGTTATTATCACTAGTTGATTAGCTAGCGCTTTCATTTGGAAGAAGCTTTACTTTGACCAAGCATTGACTTTAGCAATTCCAGATCACTTTGAATTTGATCAATTGAAGCTAGCCTGCCTTCTAGGTTCTCTTTTTCTTTCTCGAGGACTTCTACTTTTTCGTTCAACTCCTTGACTGCCTCAATAAGGATTGCTGTCATTTGTGAATAGTTGACCGCCTTGAAGCCATTTTCTCTGGTTGTTACAAATTCGGGATAAATCTCTTCTAGTTCTTGAGCGATGACTCCAATTTGTTTCCCTTGAGGTTTGTTCGAATCTTTCCAGGTGTACGATACCCCTCTTAGTCTTTTGACTTTTGAAAGGGAATGTTCAAGAGATCGAATATCTTTCTTCAACCTTCCATCGGAAGATTGGTTCACGGTAGTAGCATTTACATTTTCTATGTTTGCCGAGGTTCCATCAATTTGACCGGTAGCTCCATCCAGGAATACTGTTACGTCCCCGCTATTTGTGTTATGAAGTCCAAATATACCACCGTCTGGTTCTGAAGTATAAAAGGAAGTAATATCTCCATCATAATTGTAGAGATCTATTCCTCCACGTCGATACCCATCAGATCTTGTATTTCCATTCTCATCTAAATTCGACGCATACATATTCACCATATTTCTGAGCCCGTCATTTGATGAATTGCCACCATAGAGATCGAAGAAACTATTCTGATCGCCAAAGGTTCCCGTTACAACTGCTGCTTTTAAGGCATCGGTTTCCAAGTCTCTTTGATTCAGTTGAATATAGCCTCCTGTCTTTCGTGTCAGCATAAAACCTCCTACGCGATTGAGTGAGTCTTTCAATAATAGATATCCGTCGTATCCATCGTTGGTTGTGCTAACCACCGTTTTCTCTTCATCATTTACTCCGATAGCGGCAATGTGATTAGTGTAGGTACTGTCGGATATTTGGTTGGCGTATATATTAACAGAACTTAGTGTTGTGTTGTTGACTGTAATATTCAGTGCAGCTTCTCCGTCTGTGAATATATTTTTCGGAAGTGCTGTGCTCTCACCTAATACTACAGAATAGAATCCATCCGAAACTGAAACATCACTTATAGTTTCAGACCAAGCTGGGTCCGAAATGCTAAATTCAAAAGTGGCTGTCCCATTAAATGGAATTCCATTGTCCAACAATCGTCCTTGAAATGGTAATTTTTGTGCAGTGACCTGTAGACATAGCAATACCAGGCCACATAGGTAAACTCTCTTCATACTTACTGGTTAATTAGTTAATAATTATCGAAAGATAATATGAAAAAATTAGTCAGCTAGAATGAAGATTATTAGGCTTGACGGTAAGTCAAAGGAATCTTGAAAGTGCTGATTGAGTATTAAGAGATTTGAGTTTGGCCTTGAAGAAGTCTTTAAGTTTTTCTGTTAGAGCTGAAAAAACTAATACTCGTCTTCATTAAAGAAGAAGTCTTCTTTGGTGGGATAATCTGGCCAAATTTCCTCGATGTTCTCAAAAGGTTGTCCATCATCCTCTAGTTCTTGAAGGTTTTCAACAACCTCGAGTGGAGCTCCTGATCTAATAGAAAAATCAATCAACTCATCCTTGGAGGCAGGCCAAGGAGCGTCTTCTAAATAAGATGCAAGTTCTAATGTCCAGTACATAATCTACCCTCTATTTTAATGTCCTTTTCTATAATGCGCGCAAATATAATTTTATTATGCAAAAATCAAATTCATAATTATTTATCTGCATTAAGAAAGATAAAACTCATACACTATTCTAAAAAGAAAAGTTTCCAAAAAAGTTAAAAGTGGTCAGCTTCAACCCATTCGAGAAGCTTCTCTTTGACTGTAATCTTCCTTTGTTGTGATTTCAATTTTCCTTCAACGATCTTGTTCATCTTTCCATCAGACGTGGAAAAATTAGAAGAGTTTTCTTCGAATACTTTGAGTTCCTCTTTATCCCTGGAAATGAGATCTTTAATTATACCTGTACGGATATTTTTTTTCTTGCTTCCCTCAACACTTTCAAAGTTTGGGAATCTCTTATTCGCGAGTTTATTGACGAATTCTCTTTCGACCAAAAGTTGGATGAGTTCCAGAACTTTGCTCTTATCTGGATTTCTTCCTTTGTCTCGAAAGACATTTTTCTTGATCAGATCAAGATCCTTCTTATTGAAAGAAGATTTTTTTGATTTTATAGACTCTAATGATTCTAAGACTTTAGAATAATCGACGGTAGATTCTCGGGATTTTGGCTTTAGGTGAGCATTGAATTTTTCAATTAGGGGTGTGAAAATTTCATTTGGAACTCCACCAACATTTTTCCATTGTTCTCTTAATTCCTTGACTTTTTCAAATCGAAGTTTCCCGTAAAGTTCCTTCGTCTTTTCCGCTTCGTCTACTAACTCTTCATACTGCTTTTGTCTGAGTTCAATTAGTTTTTGCTTGTCTTCATAGAAACTTTTCTTTCGGTCAAAAAAGCTCTTGATAATTTCCCAAAATTCAGTTTCCAGATTTTCATTTTTATCTTCTTCAGCATTCCCGGTTTTTATCCATCGCGCTTTTAGGTCATTGACTTTTTCTGTCCCTTCTTTCCAATTGATGGCTTCTACAGCAACTTTCGCTTCTTCTATTAAAGCGGACTTAATCTCAGAATTTCGTTGCCTATTCTTCTTGATGATGTCAGTAACAAGAGACTCATACTTAGAAATTAATTCCAACAGCGTTAAGTAGTCTCCGAGACCGTCATGTTTCGGTAGTTGCTCTTTTAAGTGAAGAAGCTTCATTAAGTAAGAACCCTTGTTTTCCGTTGCATCAATTTTCGCGACAACTTCGTCAACTTTCTTTTTCAAGTCTCCAAATCTTTCAGTAAAAAATGAAGCTGAAGTTGCAATATCATTATCCCTTACTTCACCTATTTCACGATCAGGGAAATCAGCCCATGCCGATAGATAAAGCTTTCCATCTTTTTCATAGCCAAAAGGAACTTCGGATTCTTTCAAGGTGAGTGTAATTTCTAAATGGGTGCTATATTCGATTACTAATCAAACTTAAGCATGTCAGACGAAAAGATCATCTTCTCAATGTCGGGGGTAAACAAGATTTACCCGCCGCAGAAACAAGTACTTAAGAATATCTATCTCTCTTTTTTTTATGGAGCGAAAATAGGCGTTCTGGGACTAAATGGAGCAGGGAAATCCTCATTGCTTCGAATAATTGCAGGAATAGATAAAGAATTCCAAGGTGAGGTGGTTTTTTCACCTGGATTTACTGTTGGCATGTTGGAGCAGGAGCCAGAGTTGGATCCGGAAAAAACAGTTATCGAGACGGTCCGTGAAGGAGTGAAGGAAGTTAATTCTCTTCTCCAGGAATATGATGAAGTAAATGCAAAATTCAGTGACCCAGAAGTCTTAGAAGATCCTGACAAAATGAACAAGTTGATTGAGAGGCAAGGAGAATTGCAGGAGAAACTAGATGCAACCGGAGCATGGGAAATTGACCACAAGCTCCAACGTGCGATGGATGCACTGCGGACTCCACCTGAAGATGCAATTATCAAAAACTTATCAGGAGGAGAAAAAAGACGAGTTGCCTTATGTCGATTACTTCTTGAGCAACCGGATGTACTTCTCTTGGATGAGCCTACGAACCACTTGGATGCAGAGTCTGTGTTGTGGTTAGAACAACATCTCAAACAGTACGAAGGAACGGTTATCGCGGTAACGCACGACCGCTATTTTCTTGATAATGTGGCAGGCTGGATATTGGAGCTGGACCGAGGAGAGGGAATTCCTTGGAAGGGAAATTATTCAAGCTGGTTGGACCAAAAACAAAAACGATTAGCTCAAGAGGAAAAGCAAGAGTCCAAACGACAAAAAACATTGGAGCGTGAATTGGAATGGGTGCGTATGACACCAAAAGGAAGGCAAGCCAAAGCGAAGGCAAGGATTAGTGCCTATGATAAACTTCTGGGTCAGGAGGCTAAAGAAAGAGAAAAGGATTTGGAGCTTTACATTCCACCGGGACCAAGATTGGGCGCTAAAGTGATCGAAGTGAATGGCGTATCTAAAGCCTTTGGTGATAAACTCTTATTCGAAGATCTGACATTCAATTTGCCACAAGGTGGAATTGTAGGAGTTATAGGTCCGAATGGTGCTGGGAAGTCCACACTTTTTAAATTGATCACCGATAAAGAAAAACCTGACAAAGGAAGCTTCGAAGTTGGGGAAACTGTATTGATGAGCTATGTAGATCAGGAGCATGATACGCTGGATCCAAGCAAAACAGTTTATGAGACAATTTCTGAAGGGAATGAAATCATTGACCTTGGTGGAAAAGAAATGAATGCTCGAGCTTATGTGAGCAAGTTCAATTTCACAGGTCCGGATCAAGGGAAAACAGTCGACAAACTTTCTGGAGGAGAACGAAATCGAGTTCATCTGGCACTTACATTGAAGAGAGGTGCCAACCTGATTCTCTTAGATGAACCCACAAACGATTTGGATGTCAATACGCTTCGCGCTTTAGAAGAAGCCTTGGAAAATTTTGGCGGATGTGCGGTTGTCATTTCTCACGACCGCTGGTTTCTTGATCGTATTGCAACACATATTTTGGCCTTTGAGGGCGACTCACAAGTCTATTGGTTTGAAGGTAATTTCTCAGATTATGAAGAGAACCGTAAGAAGCGATTGGGAGATGAAGAACCTAAGCGTATCAAGTACAAGAAACTGATGGCTTAGGCTGGAACTATTAATTCAGCTACCAAAATTCAATTTTAACATCCTTTAACGAATCCTGGCAAGGATGTTGCCACTATCAAGTCGTAAGGTTATAGATAGTGGTAGTTTGAGTTTTGGTTAGTTGGTATCCCGCCCCCATTCATCGGGGGCGGGATTTTTTTTGAACTTTAGGTCCTAAACAAGCCGATAGATTCGTCAAGATGTATAACTTGAAGAAAAAAGAATCTGGCGTTTGGAATCTGTAGTCATTACTAGTAACGATGTTCTAAAAGCTTTTAAGCAAACGAGAGCTCAAACTGAATTCCTTTGTGAAACATTAGAGACGGAAGATTTTGTAGTCCAGCCGATTGTTGATGTCAGTCCAATCAAATGGCATTTGGGTCACACCACCTGGTTTTTTGAAAATTTTGTTCTTGTTCCAAACCTTAAGGACTACAAACCTTTCCATCCAAAATTCAATTACCTATTCAATAGCTACTACGTCACTGCCGGTGAAAGATGGACAAGAGCCAATAGGGGACAACTCACCAGACCTACCGTAAAAGAAATTTTTCGATATAGAGAATACGTGGAGGAATACATGATTTCCTTCATGGAAAAAAAACAAATCTCGCCGGAGCTGCTTAAGATTATCGAGCTTGGAATCAACCATGAGCAACAGCATCAGGAATTATTTCTCTACGATATAAAGAGAATTCTTGGAGATAATCCACTCAACCCGATGTTCCGTCCTTCAGAAAAAATGGCTAATAGTTCTTCCAACAAAGAATGGCTGTCTGTAGATGAGGGGTTGTATTCCATTGGACATGAAGGTGACGGCTTTCATTTCGACAATGAAAAAGGCCGACACCAGGTGTTCTTGCATTCCTATCAAATTGCGTCTGGTCTTGTTACCAATGGAGAATTTATGGAGTTCATGGATGCAGGTGGATATGA
Organism: Cyclobacteriaceae bacterium; assembly: GCA_028284125.1. GTDB lineage: Bacteria > Bacteroidota > Bacteroidia > Cytophagales > Cyclobacteriaceae > Ekhidna. Next base: position 219,619 of record JANQSI010000013.1, on the reverse strand, counting down.
TTCTTTTCAGTATTGGCTGCATGAAGCCTGGGATTGGGTCAATACCGAAAACGTAAAGCATCCGAGGTACTGGGCAAAAGAAGAAGGCGAGTGGTGGAACTACACTTTGGGAGGATATGAAAAAGTAAATCCAAGTGATCCAGTAGCACATATTTCCTATTATGAGGCTGATGCTTTTGCCAGATGGAAAAAATGTAGACTCCCAACGGAGCAGGAGTGGGAGGTGGCTTGTAAAAAATTTAACCCTGAAATATGTAACACATCCAACTTTGTCGAATCTAAGTTCTTTAAACCAATCCAATCTGAAGATTATGGATTTTTAGGTAACCTATGGGAATGGACATCAAGTCCTTATGTTGCTTATCCGTTTTTTGAGATTGCAGAAGGAGCTTTGGGAGAATACAATGGGAAATTCATGGTGAATCAAATGGTACTTAGAGGAGGGTCTTATGGAACTCCAGCAAATCACATTCGTCCTACATACAGAAACTTTTTTCATCCGCATCTGAGATGGCTATTCAGTGGGATCAGGTTAGCGAAGCATACACAATAAATGGGAACTAATAACGGAGAATCATTGATCGATTCTATATCCACATTTGAAGAAGACATCATTAGCGGTCTTTTGTCAACAAAGAAATCTTTGCCCTCCAAATACTTTTATGATGAACGTGGGGACGAACTCTTCCAGCAAATCATGCATTTAGATGAATATTATCTCACAAACAAAGAGCTTGAAATATTCAATCGTCATAAGCAAGGAATCCTGGATACAATATCAGATGGTGAACCTTTTCGAATTATTGAATTAGGTGCCGGCGATGGGTTGAAAACAAAAATTTTGCTGAAGTATTTCATGGATCAGGGGGCGAAGTTCACCTACCGCCCGGTTGATATTTCAAGGAATGTCTTAGAAATATTGGAGGAAAATTTGTTAGAAGAAATTCCTGAACTTAACATCCAATCTTTTGAAGGTGACTACTTCGAAGCATTGGAAGAGATATCTGAAAGCCCTGAAAGAGATATTGTATTTTTCCTTGGCTCCAACATCGGAAACTTCTCAAAGGAGGAGGCAGTCGGTTTCCTTTCTTCGTTGCAGGAATACCTTAAGCCAGGAGACTTACTTTTTATGGGTGTAGATATGAAAAAAGATCCTGCCGCTATTCTATCTGCTTACAATGATTCAAGAGGGATAACGAAGGAATTCAATCTCAATTTACTAGACCGAATAAATGCCGAGCTTTCAGCTGATTTTAAAAGGGAAAATTTCATGCATTATCCGTATTACAATCCACAAACCGGAGAGTGCAGAAGTTACTTGATCAGTACGGTCGAACAAGAGGTGAAAGTTTCCGATGAGCTCATTCATTTCAGAGCCTGGGAAGCCATTTTTATGGAAATCTCAAAAAAGTATGATGAAGTTCAGTTGAAAAAACTGGCAGGAGAATCAGGCTTTAATATCATTACCTCTTTTCAAGATGAGATGAAGTGGTTTTCAGATGTAGTTTGGAGTAAAGAATAGTGCGCACGAGAGGAGTCGAACCTCCACGACCTAAAGCGGTCACCAGGCCCTCAACCTGGCGCGTCTACCAATTCCGCCACGTGCGCTGAGGGCCCACAAAAATAGCAGTTCGACTTGAATTATTGATCTCAACAGGAAATTAAAAAAGGCCTCCATTCGGAAGCCTTTTTCAATCTTAGAATAATGGTTAGTTAATTTTCTTTTTCCTCTTCCTTATGATCATCATGATCCAAAATGACACCATGGTGGCCATAGCTGTGAGTGATTTTTTCTGTCTGAGCAAGAAGCAATGCTGAAGTAATGAACACCATGTGAATTACAATTTCCATTACAATACCAGCAGAACTTGCTTTTTCAACAGCCTCTCGGTAATCGATAAATGTCTTCAATAATTGAACCCCTGAGATAGATGCCAATGAGGTTGCTAGTTTAATTTTCAACTGGCCCGCATCAAGATTTTCCAACCAAAGAGGTTTATCATCGTGCATGTCCACATCGATTCGGCTGGTAAAGATCGAATAACCCCCGATAGTAACCATCACAACAAGGTTCATTACCATCGAAATATCTACAAGGCTCAAAATACCGAGCATCATTTCTGTCTCATGAAAAGAGGCCGTGTGGTTTATGATGTGGAGAAGTTCCTGGAAAAATTTATATAAATAGAAGAAGGAAGATATGATTAATCCGGTGTAAAGAGGGGCTTGTACCCATCTACTCCAGAACATAAATCCTTCAAAAAAATTCTCAAACCGTTTGATTGGTGATAGTTGGTCGCTCATACTCGTTTAAGTCAGTTTTCAATCAGACCTGAAATATAGGAACTTTTCATATCCCAGTTCAGGAATTCGCAAAAATAAGCTAATCATCAAATAGTACCACGGTGCCTGCTAGATAATCATGCAGTCCTTTTTGTTGTCGGTTGAAGATGATAAACACGAACCCTAAAAAGAAAATCAGCAAGGATAGAATTTTGAGAAAATTTCTTGATACAATCCGAATGGCATAATTGTTTTTAGCTTCAACTTCTACGTGAATTTTTGCCCATTTTTTTCCAGGAGTTGCTTGCCAATTGCTAAGCTCAAATCCAATGTTGTAACCAATGTAAATAAGCAGGAAAATAAGCCAGTCAAATCCAATCTTTGGAAAAAGAAAGGTCGAGCCGTAAAGAAGTAACAATATGGGAAGTAGGTCCACATTGTGTGCCAGAAGTCGTTGAGAAAAACCGGCGTATCTGATTTCTTTTCCCACAATTAAATTGTTTGATCAAATATAAAAGCTCCTATTGCAATCTAGTGGCTGATTAAATACTTTTGCCCACCGTTTTGCAATCATGAAACAATTTAGGATTGCTAACAAGCCAAAGTGGCGGAATTGGTAGACGCGCACGACTCAAACTCGTGTTCCTTCGGGAGTGAGGGTTCGACTCCCTCCTTTGGTACTCACAGCCTCTGAATTATCAGAGGCTTTTTCTTTTTCTAAGGTTTCTGCCCTAATAAAAAACCCCTCCATTTGGAGGGGTCTGACTAACTCACGTAACTAAAAATTACTAGTCAAAGTATGAAGGGATCTTATTTCAATTTGCTCGTTTAGCCTTAGCTAGCATTCGCAATTGATTTAGAATTTCTATTTAAATACAAGGAGTCCAATGACTCGCTCCTTCCTGAACTTTTCTTTATAACTATTTTCCGTAATCCGTTTCGAATGAATTCAAGATTTGGAAACCAAATGATAGATCCAACTGTAACCCCGACACTTGCGCCCAACAGAAGTGCTTCCAGGATTAAAGCATCTGTGTTTGCTGCAGGGCTGATAAAAATTCCCAGGATCATCCCAGAAGCTGCTGAGAGCACAATCGTTGTAAAGTGAATGATTTTCATAGCATCTGTTTCTTTAGTGTTAAACATGCCCCGTAGAAATAGTTTTGAATATCACCTCGGGATTAGCGATTGATCGCTTTTCTATAAGACAGATTCCGATGCTATTTTGTTCATAAATCATTATTTAAATACCTTATGTAAAACATTATCTTTTATTAATGAATTAGGTAAGCAAAATGAAAGCTCAATCCAAAACAATATTTGAAAATTCAATTTCAGAATTAAAGTTTAGGCGTATGCCGGTGCTAGTTCATGAACCGTTCGTGCGGTCATGTATCCCCTGTAAAAAGTCACGTTAGAGCGTTTGAATCGCTTCATTACATGATCGAGTTTTTCAGCATACTTAGTAGCCTCCTGAACTAAACTTTCCAGGCTTTTCGAACTGAGTTCAGTTCCTAAATCATAAGTAATAGGTCTGTCCAGACCGATTTGATATTCATCTAGATTGAGTTTTACGTCATCGATCTGATCCTGGACTAGTCCATAATCTGTCATTTTATCGACATGAGTTTCGAGTAAAGAAATCATTTCAGTTACCTTATTCTCGAATTTTTCATAAGAAAGTGCGTAATAGTCGGAGTAGTAATTTGCTGCCAGATCTCTGAGTTCCGTATCGCCAATGTCTTCCGCGTAGGCTTCCAAGGTATCATCCAAAATATCCATTTTGTCAGAAATCTGTTGCTTCAATTGAAGCACTGTCTGTCCTGAATAACCGTCTGAAGATTTTTCTTCCTCACTCAAATGACTCTTGATGGACAATGTAAACTCGTGCATCCTGTTTTTGTAATTGCTGATGATAGGTATTGCAATCCATATACTTACATGATCGTCAAGGTAGGCATTGGTATGCTCTAGCATGTGAACTTTACCTAAGAGTGAATCTTTAAATATTTCCATTTTTATTTTTTTTCAAATTGAGACTTATTGAATGAGTGTCTACGATTAGATCTCGACGTAAAGATGGAGCTAATAATTCATAAAATTTTATTTAAATAAATTATGAAATACATATATTATGATTAATGAATTTTTGATAGCCATAATGCTAATCGAAGAAGTCCCTAAGTATTAAAATGCTCACTTCAATTTTTTTATATAGAAATCGGGTGGACTGACTTGATGAAAGTGAATCAATGAAAAATTTTTATAAAATATTGAAAATCAGACATATATAAGTGAATGAATTTTTATTCAAATCCAAATACATATATAAAAGTTTATGTATTTGATAATAAAATTGAATAATAATTAATGAATCACTAGCTGTACTTTCGCATCATTAGATTATTAAACAAACTCGATTATGTCACTTTTAACAAAATTAATCTCCGACACAGAAAGCAATGGACAATCTGATGTCTTGGAATACAAAAATCCAGAAACTAAGAGCGATGAGATAACTCTAGTTATGGAAACTGTCAACGAGCATCCTAGCCCTATGAGCGAGGAGCTAAAAACAGAAAAGAGAAATGAACTTTCATCACTTGAAGAACTATTTCATCAGGTGGTAGAAGAAAAAGGAGAAGCTGATTCGCTAAAAATGAGTAGAAATTCAACAAGCGAATTTGAAGTAGAAGGTCTCTCGAATATGACCCTTCACAGTTTCATCCTGAAAGCAGAAGAGTTTGGTAAGAACATTACTTACACAAAGTCTTTGAAGGTGAAAATATCTGATTAATTATAAATAACATTTACTGATGAAAAATTTAAGGTATTTACTTATTGGAGTAGTTCTTGGTGGCGGTTTTGGAGCCAAGCTAGGAGGCTACCTAGCTACGTATTGGAACCTCGATTCTAGTCATAAGTGGATCGAATCGGGATTCATTTATGGCTCTCTTACAGGGTTGGTAGTCGCTGGTACCATTGTAGCCTCAATAGCAATTGCTTCTTCTGGATCTGTTATGAGAAATACCTCAAAGAAATCAGTAGTTAGTTCTGCAACTTAATTCATTAAGAAAAAGAGCTGTAAATGCTACACAATATTTTGTCACTAGTACCACTAATTGCCCCAATCTCCCTGTTAATCTATGCTTCATTGGTATTGACAGGGAGATTTAGCGATAGGAAGTCTTTTATTTTTCGAGGCGAATTCGCTGGCATAGTTGGAATCATAACGTCAATCATCAGCTTCTTGATCATCGCTGAGCATTCAGTTGTGAATTCCACATTGCTTGGATGGGAGGGATTAGGGTTCTCGATAAGGATGGACGCACTAAGTGTGACCATTTTCTCGATGATCACAATTTTGGGATTTGTTATCCTCAAATTCAGTACTAATTATCTGGATGGTGATCATCGAAAAGGAGTATTCTTCGGTCGTTTGGCAGCCACAATTGCTGCTGTTGAATTGTTAGTGCTCTCAGGAAACCTATTTCAAATACTTGTATTCTGGATTCTCACAAGTGTTTGTTTACACTACCTGCTTGTTTTCTATCGTCATCGACCACAAGCAGTTGCTGCAGCAAGAAAGAAGTTTTTTGTCGCTCGTTTTGGTGATTTAAGTCTTTTGAGTGCAGTAATGCTTCTCTATTCCAATTTTGGGACAGGAGATTTACACTCGATTTTCAATGCAATTCAGAACATAGAAACATTAAATGGATCTCTGATTGCAGCTTCAGTTTTGCTGGTTTTCACAGCAGTGCTAAAATCAGCTCAATTTCCAACCCACGGTTGGTTGATAGAGGTGGTTGAAACGCCCACACCAGTTTCGGCTCTTCTACACGCAGGTTTGTTGAACGCTGGTCCATTTTTGATGGTACGATTAAGCATGCTTTTGGTGGAATCAACACCAGCTTCGGTAATGCTGATCCTTATAGGTGGTTTTACAGCGCTGATTTCTTCTGTGATCTATCTCACACAACCTACGATAAAAGTTTCACTGGGCTATTCAAGTGTTGCCCACATGGGTTTCTCATTACTTATCTGTGGAGTCGGATTATACTCAGCGGCGATCTTACACATCGTTGCTCATTCTTTTTACAAGGCACACTCATTTCTCTCTTCGGGAAGTGTTATTGATTCTGTAAAATCTCAAAACATTAAACACCCTGGAAGAAGAGGACACAAAGGCTTGATTTTGTTGAGCATTATTTCGGCTTTCACGATCTTCCTAGTCTGTTCGTATGTCTGGGGTGTTCATTTACTCAACGATTTTAATTTAATCTTTATCGGATCAATTATCGTGATGGGAATAAGCCAACTTTTGGTTCAAACATTTGATTCAGCCAAAGGAAGTTTCCAAGTCATTTTTCAATCGGTAACATTAGCTCTGGTTGTAGTTTTCTCATTCTTAATTCTGGAAACAGGCGCAAGAATCCTGCTACAATCTGAAATACCGATCACTTACGAGCCGAACCAGATTATTAAAGGAGTTGCACTGACACTTTTCATCTGTTTCGTTGGTGTAATGTTCATACAGTTAACGGCGCCTAGGTTGAGCTCAACCGGTTTGGGTTATCGCCTAGGTGTTCACTTAAGAAACGGGCTATATGCCAATGTCTTATTTGACCGTGTAATCGGCTCTTTGAAGCATGAAAAATTCAAATGGGCGAATCTGACCGTGGAAGAAGAATCTGTGGAAGAACAGAAGTCAAGCCAAAAATCTCTTATTAAGAAAGCAGAAATGCTTGTCAATAATTAATAAAGAAATATTGATGATAGTTACTCAAACCCCTACAACCAGATCAAGAGTTAACGAATATCTGACAAGTGGATCGCGATTTATCGCACCTCTTTGGCCACTAGAAAATTTCGTCGCAGTAAATGCTTACATGGGGCTGGCTGATACGCCATTTCATGAAGCCATGAATTTTCTAAACAAAAGTGCAGGTACTGAGGGGACACTTTCTACTTCATTCTATCTCGAAGCTTTGAGAAAGGGCGGATTAACCAAAGATGATATAGCCCAAGCTTTGGATACGAATAAATTGGGAATTGTAAGCGATGAAGATGATTTTCTTTTCAATCTTAGGGAAGATTCGAGCGCACAAACTTGGAAAATTCGAACACTGGCTGATGTAGCAAGCGAGATCAATGGAAAGAAGAAGAAATGGAGCAGGTTCATGATTGATCGTGTTTCTTTCTGGGCTTCAGCTTATTTTGATAACAAGCAAGCGACATGGGATACGGCTAAGAATGATCGTTCCATTTTTAAAGCCTGGAAGCGAGAGGCAGAAGTAGATTTAGGTACGGAAGTGATGGGATTGAAGGGTTTTAGAAACTTGGTATCTATTCTCCCCGACAACTACCTTGACGCTGTTGCCATTGCATTAAATGAGCTGGAAATTCCGGAGGAAATGATGGATCATTACCTCAACAGCTTGCTCATGAAGATTAACGGCTGGGCTGGGTTTGCAGCGAGAATTGATTGGGATGCAAGACTTGCAGGAGAAGAAAGCCATGCATTGCATGAAATGTTAGCCATCATGGTTGTTTGGGAGATGTCGCTAAAGAAGCTGCTGAAGTATTCCAATTTGGAGTCGAGTTGGGATCGTTGCAAGAATGAGGTTCTAAGCATCATAGCTTCAAACAATGTAGATGAAGAACTGGCTCAACGGCTTATTTTGCAGGAAGCATTTGATCTGGCGAATCAACGTAAGATCATCCAAAAGATCAACAGTCAGAAATCCGTCGATTTAAAGAAAAAATTAGATACAAAGTATCAAGCAGTTTTTTGCATTGATGTTCGTTCCGAGGTTTATCGCAGAAACATGGAATCAATCACAGAAGATGTTGAAACGATAGGTTTCGCAGGTTTCTTCGGTTTTCCGGTGGAATATGTGCCGCTTGGTCACGAACACGGAGACAATCAATGCCCCGTACTACTGAATACTTCGCATACGGTAAAAGAAAGTGTATTAGGGCCTGCAGATGAAAAGGCGATTATTCAAAAGAGGACCTTAAAAAAACAGATGCTAAAAGCCTGGAAATCATTCAAACAAGGCGCGATTAGTTGTTTTGGTTTTGTGAGTCCATTAGGAATTTTCTTTCTTCCAAAACTTCTATCGGATTCATTTGGACGTACGCGACCACTTCCATTACCAAATAACTTTGGTCTTCACAAGCAAGAGGTAGAGAAAAAGAGTGTGGAGTTAGCGCAAACCGAAGCTGTTGGAATCCCTCTTGAAGATCGAGTTAAAATGGCTAAGTCGGCTTTGACAGCCATGTCATTGACAGAAAATTTTGCCCCAGTTGTACTGATAGTTGGTCACGGTTCTACGACCACTAATAATCCGCATGGATCTGGTTTGGATTGTGGTGCCTGTGGAGGTAATTCTGGTGAAGCAAATGCTAAAGTAGCAGCTGCTATACTTAACGATCCGGAAGTACGAGAACTGGTAAAAAATGAGGGTATTGAAATTCCTGAAGACACCCTATTCATGCCAGCGCTTCATGACACCACAACTGATGAGGTTAAACTATTTGATGCCTTCCTGGATGACAAAGAAACTTACCACAGTGGGTACATCAATGACCTGAAATACATACTCCAGCTAGCAGGAGAGAAAACAAGAGCAGAGCGAGGAGAACGAATGAACGTAGCTAGTGAAGATGTTCAAAAGAAAGTAATCGAACGAAGCAGAGATTGGTCACAGGTTAGACCTGAATGGGGGCTGGCAGGATGTTCTTCTTTTGTTGTAGCACCTCGTGAACGAACTTCTCAACTGAATTTGGAAGGGAAAACGTTCATGCACAACTACTCTTGGCAAAAGGATAAAGACTTTGGTGTCCTGGAGCTTATCATGACGGCACCAATGGTTGTGACCAGTTGGATCAACCTTCAATACTATGCTTCAACAGTGGATAACAAATTGTTTGGCTCTGGGAATAAAACACTTCATAACGTGGTGGGTGGACTAGGTGTGCTTGAAGGATTTGCCGGTGACTTGCGAGTCGGACTTCCATGGCAATCAGTTCATGATGGTGAAAAATTCCAGCACGAGCCGCAACGACTCAATGTAATCATAGAGGCTCCGGTTGATGAGATGAGCAAGATCCTAGAAAAACATGAGTCCATCAGAGATCTTTGTGACAATCAATGGATTTTCCTATTTGCCATTAACCAGGAAGGCAAGGTCGCTTACAAGTACATCGGAGATCTTCAGTGGGAAGTGATTTGACAGAGAACAAAAAGTAAATCCAATTTGAATTGACTCTAATCGAGTAGTCTAAGAAAAAGCCTTCTGATTTATTTCAGGGGCTTTTTTTGATTTCCAAGAAAGTGGTAAGTCATTTGACACCTCACCGACACTTTCAACATCGTCTCAAAAAAAATTACAAATTCGTAAAACTTGTATTTTAAATCTTTCGTCTATATTTGCCACGATCAATTCTCCGAAAGCAGATTTGATTTATAAAGAACGAGGTGAGAGACAGGCTCTACGACCCTCTGGCAACCTACCAAAATGGCAAGGTGCCAATTCCTGACACCCGTAAACAATCGGGGAAATATAAATTAAAGGATCATGCAAACACTTAACATTTGTTTCCAGGTAAAGACCCAATCTTTATTTTCCATCAGGAAGAGAATTGCCCACTTCTATTGTCAGATTTCTCATTGTTGTTGCTGTTGTTGCTAACAACAAACAATATCTGATTCCCACTATTAGTTTTTCAGGTATCGGTTTGATTGTTCCAGAATCATCTCTGGTGTTGTAATACCAATCATTCTCATACCATCAGATCAGAAAATAATCTCATAAAACTGATCAAGTCAACTGCAAATAGTCTCAGGAGCAGATAAATCAAACAAATTTTAATTGTGAATTGAAAAAATGGTAATAGAGCAAGAAATCATAGCGAAAAAAGAAAGCTGGCAAAAAGAAGGAGATTTTCTTTTGGAATCTGGTGAGTCAATCCAAAACCTTGAATTGACCTATCATACCATTGGAGAACTTAATGAAGCCCAAGACAATGTCATTTGGGTCTTTCATGCACTGACAGCCAATTCCAATGTCTATGATTGGTGGACCGGACTTTTTGGAGAAGGAAATCTCTTTAATCCGGAAAAGCATTTCATTATTTGTGTAAATACCATCGGATCTCCTTATGGAAGTACTGCTCCTCAAAACCTTGATTTTCCTTTTTTCACCGTTCGAGATGTTGTAAATGCACAATTGCTTTTAGCTAAACATTTACAGATCAATCAGGTCCACTTGTTGATGGGAGGCTCTTTTGGAGGAAGTCAGGCACTTGAATTTGCCTATGCTTTTCAAGGTCAAATTCAACAAATGGCGTTGATCGCTTGTGCAGCACGAGAATCAGCCTGGGGCATTGCCATTCACCAAGCTCAACGTTTAGCACTTCAGGCCGATCCGACTTTTGGATCTGAAAATGGCGGAGCAAAAGGCCTTGGGGCAGCCAGGGCAATCGGTTTACTCAGCTATCGAACAGGGGATGCTTTTGTGGCCACTCAGACGGATGAAGAAGATAAACTTACGGATCATCGTGCAGCATCTTACATCGACTATCAGGCTGAAAAATTGGTGAATCGTTTCAATGCGATTGCTTACTACTACCTGATCAATTGCCTGGATACGCACAATCTTGGCAGAGATCGAGGCGGTGTGGATCAAGCATTATCCGAAATCAACATTCCAAGCTTAATTCTTGGAATCGATTCCGATCAACTGTTGCCAACCTATTTACAAAAAGAAATAGCCAATGGATTGCCCCGAGGGAAATACGTGGAGGTCCAATCCGATTACGGCCATGATGGCTTTTTGATCGAAACGAAACAAATCGCAGCTAACATTTTAGACTTTACACAAAATGGTTAAAGAAATAACAGTAGAAGAACTAAACCAATTGATCACGGACAAGGCTGATTTTCAATTGATTGATGTACGAGAGCCTCACGAAACGGAAATCGCAACGATTGGAGGTGAGCTGGTTCCACTTGGAGAAGTCGTTGAGAATCTTCAAAAGTTTGATAAAGAAGCTAACAAAGTTGTCGTGTATTGCCGAAGCGGGAAAAGAAGTGCCAATGCCATTCAGGCCATTCAAGAAAGAACCGGACAAGAAAACCTGTACAATCTTGAAGGTGGCATATTGGCTTGGGCGGATAAAGTAGATCAATCCATAACGAAATATTGATGGAAGCTTTGAAATCAGAAGTCATAGAACCCTATAAGCTCAAAACCATGCATGTCTTTTGCCTTGGCAAAGGTCCGGTTGGGTCCAATCTCGTCAACCAAATTTTGGAAACACAAAATGAGATCGAAAGCAGACGAAGATTAGTTGTGAAAGTGATTGGAGTAGCAGACTCAAAGTTTTACATCCTCAACAAAGAGGGCGTAAGTTCGACCTGGAGGTCGGAACTTGCTTTTGGGAAAAACAAGAACAACCTCGATGAGATCGTAGATCGAATTCAGGAGTTGGATTTGGAAAATATTGTGATTGCAGATAACACTGCCTCACAAGATGTGACTGATTTCTATCCTGCTTTTTTAAACGCTGGTTTTGATATTGTCGCCTCCAATAAGAAGCTGAATTCTGGAGAATATCTGAAGTACGAAGAAGTACGCAAACTTCTTGAGCAGCAATCAAAAAGTTTCTACTATGAGACAAATGTGGGTGCAGGCTTGCCCGTGATTGATACACTCAAGCAGCTAACCGATGCAGCAGAATCAATCACACGCATAAGAGGAATTTTTAGCGGCTCGTTGAGCTACCTGTTCAATACTTTTTCAAATGCCAATCGACCTTTTTCTGAGATCCTCCTAGAAGCAAAAGAAAAAGGGCTGACGGAAGCTGATCCGAGAGAAGATCTCAGCGGATTGGACGTAGCAAGGAAACTCATCATTCTTTCGAGAGAAGTGGGACTCAAGGTGGATTTAGAAGATGTCGAAGTGGAAAACCTAATCCCAGAAACCTTGTCGCAAGCTGAAGATTTTGAGGCATTTCTTGAAAAACGAGACCTTTTGGATAAGCATTTCCAAAATAAGTATGACCGATTGAGTAAAGGAAAAGTACTTCGCTATGTCGGAGAACTGAATGTGAAAAGCAAGGAGCTAAATGTCTCGCTCATAGAGGTCTATAATGATTCGCCGCTTGGAAATGTAAAAGGCTCAGACTCCATTTTCGAAGTGTACACAGAAGATTACGGCGAACAGCCTTTGGTGATTCAGGGCGCTGGAGCAGGAGGGAAGGTAACAGCTCGAGGGGTTTACTCGGATATCATACGTGTTGGACGAGCTAGCCAATTAAATTGATTTAAAAGAAAAGAAATAGAACGAACCATGAATTTTGAAACAGAAGCCATTCGAACCCAACTGGACAATGCCCTCCATCGAGAGCACTCCGTTCCGCTTTTTCTGACCAGTTCTTTCACATTTGCTGATGCCGAAGAAGCACGGGCCATGTTCAATGAAGAGATTCAAGGGAGCATTTATTCTCGCTATTCCAATCCAAATACAGACGAATTTGTAACAAAGCTTTGCCGATTGGAAGGAGCGGAGGATGGAATTGCAACTGCCTCTGGAATGTCAGCAATGTTTACAAGTATGGCCGGATTGTTGTCAGCTGGTGATCACATATTGGCCTCAAGAGCATTGTTTGGTTCCACACATCAATTGCTTACGAAGTTTTTTCCAAAATGGGGAATTGAACACGACTATTTCAATTTGCACCGGCCGGAAAAGTGGGAGTCACTAATTAAGCCAAACACCAAGATGATTTTTATAGAAACACCGTCGAATCCTGGATTGGACATTGTTGATCTGGAAGTCATTGGACAGTTAGCGGATAAACACAATCTCATTCTGAATGTTGACAACTGCTTTGCAACTCCTTATTTGCAGAATCCGATTGAATACGGAGCACATCTGGTTACCCATTCCGCGACCAAATACATCGACGGTCAGGGGCGCACATTGGGTGGCGCAATTCTTGGGAAGAAGGAATTGATCGAAGAGGTTCGTGCTTTTGCAAGAAATTCAGGTCCGGCATTGTCACCGTTCAACGCGTGGCTCTTGAGCAAAAGCCTTGAGACGCTTTCTATTAGAATGGAAAAACATTGCCAGAATGCACTTAAGATTGCGCGCTACTTGGAAAACCATGATGAATTGGAGCAGGTGAAGTATCCATTTTTGGAGAGTCACCCACAATATGATTTAGCCAAGAAACAAATGCGACTTGGTGGAGGAATTGTCACGTTCGTGGTAAAAGGCGGACTTGATCGGGCAAAAGCATTTCTCGATAATCTCAAGATGTTGAGCTTAACTGCCAATCTTGGAGATACACGAAGTACGGTGACACATCCGGCAAGTACCACACACAGAAAACTGACAGAAGATGAGCGCGCTAAAGTAGGTATAGCACCGGCGCTTGTCCGGATTTCTGTTGGTTTAGAAAACGTCAACGACATTTTGGCGGATATCGAACAGGCATTACAAGCCAGTAAGAATAAGAAGCCCAATGCACGAATCAGTCATTTAACAGATCAATAAGCTATGAGAGAATTTAAAGCCATGTGTAAGATGTGTTGTTGTAAGTGCTGTATCAAAATAAGCACACATCCACCAGAATAACGTTATTTACAAAATAAATATGAAATAACAACCTCGGTGGAAATCTGCCGAGGTTTTTTTATCCCAAATAAACCAAGAAAACGAAATGTCAGAATTATTAACCAAAGAATCGAAAGCTGATGTTCTCGAATTAAGAGACAAGATTGATCGATTCAATCGAGGAGAAATTCCAGAAGAGCGATTCAAAGCGTATCGACTTACCAGAGGAGTTTATGGTCAACGTCAGCCTGATGTGCAGATGTTTAGATTGAAGCTTCCCTATGGAAAAATTTCTCCAAATCAGTTGAGAACGGTCGCCGAAATATCGGATACTTATACCAATGGAAAGCTTCATTTCACAACACGGCAAAACATCCAGCTCCACTACATAAAGCTCGGTGACACGCCTGAGATATGGGAAGCTCTGGAAAGTGCTGGGTTGACTGCACGGGAATCTTGTGGAAACACGGTCCGTAACATTACTGCTTCTCCATTTGCAGGCATTGATCCAGAAGAACCATTTGATGTCTCGCCATATGTCCAAGCAGTCTTTGAATATTTTCTCAGAAATCCGGTTTGCCAGGACATGGGTCGGAAAATCAAGATGGCATTTTCTTCTAGTGAAAAAGATGCTGCTTTTGCCTATATCCACGATTTTGGATTTATTCCACGAATTGAAAATGGAGTACTCGGTTTCAAAGTGGTAGTTGGTGGCGGATTGGGCGCTCAGCCTTTCGTCGCTGAGACCGCTTATGATTTTCTACCGTCAAACCAAATCGTTCCATTCATCGAGGCAGGTTTGAGAGTCTTTGATCGCTATGGCGAGCGAGAAAAAAGACAAAAGGCAAGACTCAAATACTTAATTGAGCCGAAGAAAGGAATTGGGTTGGAGGAATTTCTACGATTGGTGGAAGAGGAAAAAACATCACTTCCAAATCCGACTTTTGAAATTGAAGTGAAAGATCAAACCATTAATTCGCCAGTTCATTACAATGTCTCAACGATCAAACTATCGAATGAAGAAGCATTTGAACAATGGCATGAGACAAATACATTCAAGCAAAAGCAGGATGGCTATTATGGTGTAACGGTTAGAATCCCACTCGGTAACATTTCCTCAGCGGTTGCAAGATCTTTGGCGACTATTGCTGAGAACTACGCATCAGACGATGTTCGGATTACCGTAAATCAGGGCATTTTGTTCCGATTCGTCCCCAGAGAGAATCTCAAACTGATCTATAGCGAATTGCACTTGTTGGGGTTGCACAAGCCAGGATTTGACACACTAGCTGATGTGACAGCTTGCCCAGGAACAGACACATGCAATTTAGCTGTCACCAACAGTACACACATTTCTCTTGAGCTTGAAGATCTGATTAGAAAGGAATTTCCACATCTAATCGCTGAGTCAAACATCAAGATTAAGATCAGTGGATGCATGAACTCTTGCGGTCAACATATGATTGCCAATATTGGATTTCATGGAAGTAGCATTAAATCAGATGGCAAAGTTGCTCCAGCAATGCAAGTCGTGCTCGGTGGGGGAGTAGATCCTGCTGGAAATGGATTTATTGCCGAAAAGGTGATAAAAGTTCCAACGAAACGAATCCCACAAGTTGTACGGGTTTTATTGGAAGAGTACGAATCCAATTCTGAGGATGGAGAATATTTCAATGACTTTTTTCAACGAAAAGGCAAAGTCTATTTCTATGACCTTTTAAAACACTTAAGTGACACAAACACTTTTGAAAATGAGGACTTTCAGGATTGGGGAAAACAAGTTGATTTCCTTCCAGAAATTGGAGTTGGAGAATGTGCCGGCGTGATGCTCGATTTGGTCGGAACCATTCTACAGGATTCAGAAGAACATTTGGATAAATCAAAACAGGCACTTGTTGAAAGCAACTGGGCCAATGCTATCTACTTTGCCTACAACTCCTTAGTTATCGGAGCTAAGGCGATTCTCCTTGGAGAAGATATCAGATGCAATACGCATAAAGGAATCATCAAAGACTTCCAGGAAAAGATTCAAGACGAGGGACATATCCAATTGGATCAGCGATATGATGAGTTGGTTTTGCAAATCAACAAGCATGAACCGGCTGAAGCTTTTGCTTTTTCCTATGTGGATCAAGCAAGTGATTTTTTGAGAAAAATCGTCGAGTTCAGAAAATCTAGACAGCTGGTGCTCGATGATGAAAAAGTGGTGGTAAGTAGTCATTATAAAGCTTGATGTCATGAGAATAAATCCAAAATTGACGTTAGTTGGTGCTGGTCCAGGAGATCCAGAATTGATCACGATCAAAGGAGTTAAGGCTTTGCAACGAGCCGATGTTGTTCTTTACGATGCATTGGTTGATCCAGAGTTGCTTCAATATGCACCACAAGCCATTCACATTCCTGTAGGAAAAAGAGCGGGAAGAGCAAGTGTTTCTCAAACAACCATCAACCGGTTGATTGTTGAAAAAGCTAAACGTCATGGGCATGTGGTTCGACTAAAAGGAGGAGATCCATTCGTTTTTGCAAGAGGATTCGAGGAGTTGAATTATGCACAAAGTTTCGGATTGGAAACCGATGTGGTGATCGGCATTAGCAGCGTTATGCTTCCGGGTTACTACGGAATTCCTTTGACCTGTCGGGGTGTGAATCAAAGTTTCACTGTTCTGACGGCCACCACTTCGGATGGAGTTTTAAGCGATGAAGTAATCCATGCGGCCAAGTATGCTCCGACCGCAATCATTTTTATGGGGTTGGGAAAACTAGATCGTGTGGTTGATGCATATCAAGCAGCTGGAAGAGGCGACCTTCCAGTGGCAATCGTGAGCAATGGATCCCTTGAGAATGGAAAAGTAGTCAGTGGCACTGTCGATGATATTTTAGAAAAAGCCGAACAAGAAAAACCAGCTGCGCCAGCACTATTAATTTTTGGTGAAGGAGCATCTGAGGCCAATTCCAAAACACTTTATCCAAAACTAGAACTACAAGAAATCGCATGAGTAACGGCAATGTTTTGTTTCCAATTTTTCTAAAACTGCAACAACTGCGAGTGTTAATAGTTGGTGGTGGAAACGTAGGTTTGGAGAAACTCGAAGCGTTGTTGAAAAACGATCCGGATGCTAAGGTTAGAATCGTGGCACCTGAGATTTCTACTGATATAGAGGTCCTAGCTGCCAATTCAGTGACAATTGAATTAGTTCGAAGAAAATACAGAATGGAGGACCTTTCATGGTCAGACATTGCCATTCTTGCCACGGATGATCACTTACTTCATCGTGATATTCGTGTACATGCTTCGGCGTTAGGTGTTTTACTGAATGTTGCTGATACTCCAGATTTATGTGATTTCTATTTGGGCTCAACCGTCAAACGGGGAGATCTTAAGATTGGCATAAGTACCAATGGAAAATCTCCAACTTTCGCCAAAAGATTTCGAGAGTTGCTGGAGGAGGCCGTTCCGGAAGAAACAGAAGAACTATTGGATATTCTCAAAAAATTCAGAGACCGATTGGATGGCGATTTTTCAGAGAAAGTCAAAACCTTAAATGAATTAACCAAAACATTAGTGGACTAAGCAATGGAGTTAGTACAAAACATAACATTAGATGATCTGAATATAGAGCACGAGAGCCTCACTGGGATTGAGCGTGTAGAACGAGTATTCAATGAATTTGATCATGATAAAATCCTGGTCACTTCATCCTTCGGGGCTACTTCGGCAATCTTGCTGCACATGGTAAGTCGAGTTGCACCAGACCATCCAATTTACTTTGTGAACACAGGTTACTTGTTTCAAGAAACACTTAGGTACAAGGAGCAAATGGCCAATCAATTGAATTTGAATGTCATTGACGCCTCGAGTCCAAAAAATCATCATGCTTTTACCAGACAAAATCAATCATGGAAGTATAACCCTGATTTGTGTTGCTTTATTAACAAAGTAAGTCCAACTGAAAAATTACGAGAAGGTAAAGATGTCTGGTTGTCTGGTTTGATGAAGTATCAAAATGCAAACCGAGAGCAATTAAGAATTTTTGAGCCGAAAGAAGACCTACTGAAGTTTCATCCAATCATAGACATGACTTCCGAAGAAGTGGAAACATATGCTACGATTTATGAATTACCCTTCAACCCATTGATTTACCAGGGTTACGGTTCGATTGGATGTGCGCATTGTACTGCCAAAGGAGAAGGACGAGAGGGAAGATGGCTCAATAGTGCCAAAACTGAGTGCGGATTACATACTTAATCCGCCATTTATTTTTTCACACTTGACTTAAACTAAAATGAAAGATCAAAGTCGACTAAGACATATAGCCAAAGCGATCACATGGAGAGTAATTGCTTCAGGCACTACTTTTTTGCTGGCTCTAATATTTTTTCAAGACCATCCACAGGCCTTGGAAAATGCGACTGGAATTGCGGTAGCAGAATCAGCACTTAAAATGATATTTTACTATTTACATGAAAGAGCATGGTACAAGTTTAGATTCGGGCTCGTGAAGAAGTGATTCAAGATGAGTCCATTCATGGATTCACCCAGGTATATAGTACCTTAGGAATACCATGATTGAAACGATATTATCTGATCGGGTTGTTCAGTCAGCACCTTCCACAACTGTTGGCATTGCTGACAAAGTGAAACGACTCAGAGAAGCTGGTCATGAGGTTTATGATTTTTCAGCCGGAAGAGCATTTGAACATACTCCGCGCTATGTAATTGATGCTGCTACAAAGGCCATGGAAGCCGGTGATACGCATCAGACGATGGGGCAGGGGACGTTAGATTATCGAAAGGCTTGTGCCAGAAAATTGGCCAGGGAAAATGGAATTGACGCAGATCCTGAATCCGAGATTGTCGCCACAATGGGCTGCAAGCAAGGTCTAGTCATCTCTTTGTTGACACTTTTAAATCCTGGAGATGAGGTGATCGTTGAAGATCCGTGCTTTGTTAGCTACAAACAAACGATTGATTATCTCGGAGGAAATTATGTTGCTGTCCCACTGCTAGAGAGCAATGATTTCCGATGGAAAGGTAAGCAGTTAGAATCGGTGATTACTGATAAAACTCGTGCGGTCATCCTATGTACTCCACAGAATCCAACAGGAGTTGTTCACACAAAAGAAGATCTTGAAGAGATAGCCAAAGTTGCAATCAAACATAATCTCACCGTCATCACGGATGAACCGTACGAACGCATGACATGGGATGCAAGGCGTCACGTCAATCTAGCTACATTGCCTGGAATGGCAGAGCGAACCATCACTTTGATGAGTTTGACAAAAAGCTTCTCGATGGGAGGGTGGCGGATTGGCTTTGCACATGCGAGTCCAAGGAAAATTGAGCAAATGACCAAGCTACAGCAGCACTTGATTACTTGTGCAAGTTCATTCGTTCAGGCTGGAGCAATTACCGCCTTTGGCGAGCCACCAAAAGATGAGGTATTGGATTATTGGAAACAGTGGGAAGAAAAAGTGGCTCACTTCACCACTTCATTGGACAAAATCGAAGGACTAAAATGCTATACACCTGAAGGCGGCTTTTACGGTTGGATGGATATTTCCAAGTTAGGAATTAGCTCCGAACAATTTTGTGAAAGACTGCTTGAAGAAAAGCAGGTAGCCTTAATTCCTGGAAGCTCATTTGGAAAGCAGGGAGAGAATTATGTCCGTGTTACATGCGTCAAATCCTGGGATGAGATAAACGCTGGATTAAAAGGAATCCGAGAATTTGTCAAGGATTTGTAATTTGAAAGTCCTTTTATGTTGAAACACTACTTTAAAATATCATTTGCCACTCGAGTTTTGATCTGGATGCTGGTTGGTAGTTTAGTTGGCCTTGCTTTTGGTAAAGAGGTACTTTTCCTAAAACCAATCGGAGAGATTTTCCTACAATTACTCATCATGTCCGCCATTCCGTTGGTCTTTTTCAATCTGGTTTCCGGAATTTCCTCCATTGGAAGTGTTGGTGCTTTTGGAAAAGTTGGAGTGAAAGTCTTTGTCTATTACCTGATATCGACTTCATTGGCAATCATCGTGGGTATTGTGATCATGAGCTTCACGAAATCTGGAGTTGGGATGGCACTGAAAGGCGAAACGCCCACGAATATTGGAGAAATGCCGGAGCTGGGAGTCATTTTGATGCAAATGGTTCCCACCAATATTTTCAAATCTTTCGCGGAAGGCAACCTGATTCAAATAGTCGTTTTTGCTGTGCTACTTGGGATGGTTGTCCTGTACTTGCCTGAAGAAAAGAAGGAATGGTTTCAAACTGGATTTGAAAAAATATCAGAACTCATGCGAAGGTTAGTAGAACTTATTTTGAAAGCATCTCCTCTGGGATTGGGCGCATTGATGGCCGCTACATTTGGTGAGTACGGAACCAGAATTGTTGGTTCGT
Organism: Cyclobacteriaceae bacterium; assembly: GCA_028284125.1. Lineage (GTDB taxonomy): Bacteria > Bacteroidota > Bacteroidia > Cytophagales > Cyclobacteriaceae > Ekhidna. The sequence continues at coordinate 199,312 of JANQSI010000013.1, read as the reverse complement.
TGGCAGGATTCATCGGAAGCGTCTATTTGGGGCTTTTCATCATGGTTCTCTTTTACATGACTGTGGTAAGTGTTGTTGGCAGAATCAGACCACACTGGTTTCTTAAACAAACAGCACCTTTATATGCAACTACGGCAGCCACATGCAGCAGTCTCGCGAGTTTGGCAGTCTCATTGGAGATTGCTGAAAAAAAACTCCAACTTCCCAAAAAAATATTCTCATTCACACTTCCACTTGGCGCTCAGTTCAATAAGGATGGAACATCAATCATGTTGGCAGCCATATTAATTTTCACTGCCCAAGCGATTGGGATCACTTTCACATTCCCACAAATGGTACAGATTGTGGTTGTCGGGTTACTCATTTCCGAAGGCTCTGCAGGGACTCCAGGTGGAGGTTTAGTTGCTGCTATGCTCTTTGCTCAGGCATTTAATCTTCCGCTGGAAATTGTGGCAGTTCTTGGAGGAATTTACCGATTGATCGACATGGGAAATACAACAGTGAATTGCATGGGCGATATGGTCGCAACGACAGTAGTTTCAAAACTTGAAAAACAATGGGTTCCCAATTACGAAACTGAAAACAACGAATCATGAAAAAGATAACCACGCTATTTCTACTCTTTTTTCTCTTGTTCGAAACCAGTGCTCAAAATGCAGGCACCAAACAAGATAGAGAAGCCTTATTTGATTACATCATCGAAAAAACTAAAATCAGAGAGGCATGGTCGCCGATAAAGGAAGAAAGATTAGGGTATAATCCCATGCAAGAAATGATGGCTTTGAAGGATGAAGTGATCAATGCGGATACCGATGAAAAACTGTTTTACGCCTTAACGAAACTCAGTGCGGCTCGACGTGACCGTCATCTTTCAGTTGGCAAAGTAAAGGGTGGATTGGACTTGCCCGTGATTAATCAAGGTACAGCTCCAGTCAGATTCGATGTAGATTTCAGTGATACAACCAACCCTTTCTTGTTTGTTGCAGATTTAGATAAAGACATCAAGTCTCACTCGACTAAAATTCCAGCCATTGGAGATCAATTAATCAAAATCAATGATGAAGAAATCGAATCATATCTCAACAGAGCTAAAGTGTATATCCGTCATTCCACGAATGAGAATTTCATAAAGAACATGGCTCAACGATTGACAATAAAGAACAGAGATCTCCCACCATCTTTTTTCAAAGACGAAGTGACGTTGACACTAAAGCCCCGGAAAGGAAGAGAGTATTCAGTAACACTTCCATATTTAGAAGAGGTTGATTGGAAATACGGAGTTTTTATCCGGGATTATCCAGGGTATGAAAAAGTGACTTCATTTGAGTTTGAGAGCTTTGAGCTTTACAAACCAGCTGATCCTTCAAACAAAACACTAGTCCTTTGGTGGTATGGATTCAGAAGAGACCTTCCGGAAGCATCTGATGCTTTAGTAGAATGGGCTGAGCAAAATAATGCTTTGAGTTATGACTTAATCATTGATGCCATCGATGCACGTGGCGGGAGTCAGGGTGCGTATGCGTTGGCTCGTCTGAGCCCAAAACCATTTAAAACAACTGGGGGAAATCTCAAGCTGAGTGATATTACTTATCAGTTTATTTCTGCTTATACGGATCGTTATGTCAAACGACAAGCACAGATGGATCACGACAGTCGGGAAACAGAAGATGATGGATCTTATGCGATCGAATGGCTGAACGGACCAGTCTTAAAAGGATTGGCGGCTGGACAAGAATACAGCAATAACACACCTTTCAAATGTGCGCACCTTCCATACTATTCCGACTGGATTATGCAGCCGGCGGAGAAACATTTCACTGGAAAAATGGTGGTGATGTTTGGTCCAAGAGGAGGTTCTCATCTTACGCAATTTGCCGCCATGATCAATGACAATGATTTGGGGCATACCATTGGAATGCAAGACGGTGGCTACAGCAATACCTGGGAATGGATGGAAGTTTTGAAATTTCCTGGCACGGATAAACCAGTCACCAGCTTTATGTGGGATATTGGTCATACGATTCGACCCAATGGACAAATAGCCGAAGGCAATCCATCCATGGTTGACGAATATATTCCCGTGACCAGAGACAATTACCTAACCTACAAGCGAATGCTACTGGATAAGGCCCAAAAGCATCTTCAAAGCCTACCGGAGGATGTCACTTTGATGGATAAATGATTCGTACCAATTAACCATATTAAAAAATGAGTGATCAAGGCGCAAATTTGCCACCACCGAATGGCCATTATAGTCACGCTGCTGTTTTTGGAGATCTGATGTTTGTTTCAGGACAGCTGCCAATTGAGAACGGTGTGGTTCCATCTACCTTTTCTGATGAGGTAAAATGCGTGCTGGGAAAATTGGAAAAAATTCTTGAAGCAAATGAATGCTCGAAAAAAGATGTGATTCAGATGAGAATCTATATTGTAGGGGTTGAGAAATGGGACGAGGTAAATTCGATATATGCCAGTTTCTTTAAAGATCACAGACCTGCTCGTGTCGTTGTCCCAGTGCCAGAATTGCACTTTGGATGTGGCATTGAAATTGAAGCAGTGGCTAAAAAAGGCTCAAAAGAAATCACGCTTCTTTAGCTCTTTAAGAAGACTATTTAGTCCTAATTTCTACTACAGAAATCCACTTTTACCAAAAAGAACGTAAATAAGTAAAAGGTACTTTTTTCATCGGTGAAAAAACTTATTTGGTAGAAATGTGGACTCCATAAAAATCTTATTAACTTAGGTTTGAAGCCAGTTTAGTATGAGCAAATTCACCTGTCTAATTATTGAAGACGATAAAGCTTTCGCTGATATTTTGGAAAGCATCGCCGTGAAAGTTCCTGAAATAGATGTAATAGGAATATGCGATAATACCGTGGACGCGGCAAAGAGGTTAGAGTTGGATAAACCGGATATTCTATTGCTAGATGTCAATATTTCTGGCTTGGAAGGTCCAGAGATTCTAGAAATGACTGATCATAAACCTAGAACCATTGTAATTACCAGCCACGGAGAAGAAGTGATGGAGAATTACGATATAGAGTATGTTGAGTTCATACAAAAACCGCTCAGAAGTGCCGATCAATTGGTTAATGCCATCTACGAGTGCATTAATGCGGTTTAACATTCGCAGATCGATTAGTTAACATATGGCTTCAAGTCTGATCAGTCGTATTCTAAAGATAGGTCTTCAAACTACTGTTCCCATTTTACAGTATCGGCAGATCCTGATCACGAATTATCTTACTTTTTTCTGTATATGTGGAGCATTATTCATGGGTTTGGTGACCATTTTTTTCAAGCTCTACGCGATAGCAATAACATGTCTAATCGGATCCCTCTTTTTCCTGCTTGTCTTCTACTTGAACCACAATAGGTATTACCGAGCAGGTGGAGTTTATTTCATTGTGTTATCGAACATAATGTTGCTAGTTCTCTCCACTGTTTCAATTTTCACACAACAGGATACCAACATTGAATACATCTATTTTCCGTTGATGGCTGTTCCGTTATTACTACTAGAGGGAAAAATCAAAAATTATAGCTACTGGATTACATTCCTCATTTTGCTTGGCGTCAAAGTTGCCAGAGTTGAGTATTTGGGAGATGAATATGGTATCGGATTTTTGATTATCGTCCTGAATTTACTTTTCGCTGCATGGCTTCTTTTCCTGTTTCTTAATTTTTTTAAAAGAGTGCTGCTTCGGGCTGTTGAAAAAACCAATGAGCATGAAAAGACACTCTATTCTTTGCTGGATAATGTGCCAGCTTATATGGCTCTGGTGGATAGAAATGGGAATTACAGAATAGCTAATCATCATTACTCTGACCTTTTTGGTTTAGAAAAGGATGAGATTATCGGCAAAAAGCGAACGAAGATTCTGCCAGATAACATTCTGGATACACATCAGATGAACTTCGAAAAAGCATTGCAGGGTGAACCGGTTTCATTTCTGGAAAGAGATACCTTGCCCTCCGGGGAAACTATTTATTCCAGGGGAACCTACGTGCCAATAAAAAATTCAAATGGGAAAGTAGATGCTATAAGTATTTATGTGGCCGATGTTTCCGAATTAGTTGAGGCTCAGGAATCACTTAGGAGAACAAGCGAGACTAAGGATAAACTATTTTCAATCATAGCACATGACATCAGGAGTCCATTGAACCTCTTCCAAAGCCTTTTAAATATCAGTGATGATAAAGCCATCTCGAAAGATCAATTTATCAGCTACCAAGGAGAGTTAAAAGATCGTCTGGCTTCACTTCGAGAGCGGCTGGATGAATTGTTGGATTGGGCACGGATGCAAATGGGTGGTATCAACGCTTATCCAAGTGAAGTAGATGCTAACGAGGTGATTAAGGAAAATGCTAACCTGTATAAAACATTGATCGAAGGAAAGGGGATCAATTTTAAAATGAAACTCTTTTGTGAAATAGATGGATGGATGGACGAAAATCACCTTCAAGTTGCGATCAGAAATTTGCTACACAATGCTTTAAAATATACCGATACAGGTGGCGAGGTTTTAGCTGAAACTTCTCAAGATGACGATTCAGTGCTTATAGAAATCACAGATTCTGGTGCTGGGATGAGTCAGGAGGTTGTCGATTCTATTTTAAACAAGGAAATTCAAAAATCATCTGTTGGCACAAGCGGGGAGGTCGGTACTGGTCTGGGGTTAAGTTTAAGCCTTGGATTGCTTGAAAAAAATGGATGTATTGTGGCGTTGGAAAGCGAAGTTGGAAAAGGATCAACATTTAGAATCTGGATTCCGAAATCAGATATCAATGATCCTGTAGATTTAGATTGATCTCCTTCAAAAAGCAGTTGACAACATCCTTATCAGGAACTCGTTAACCTGAACTTCTAAATAGAACTTTTTTGATGCCTACCACGATAAGCCTGAAATCACATTCAAAACAAAGGAAGTTCATTTTATCATCTTTCATAGTGTTGATTTCATTTGGCTGTTCTTCTCAGTCAGATAAAAATGAAGCAGAGAAACCCAGAGAAAAAGCCATTGATAATATTCCTCATGTTGAAGAATCAATACATCTTGAAATAGATAGTCTGCCGAGACTCTCAAGTTTTTCGGGTGAGAAGAAACTGGTCAATATCGGAGATGTTGATTTGTATGTGGAAGTTGAAGGCAAAGGATTGCCCATGATTCTCTTGCACGGTGGACCGGGCGGCACTCAACATTATTTTCATCCCTGGTTTAGTAAAGCCGCTAAGTTTTCAAAAGTGGTGTATTACGATCAGCGAGGCTGTGGACAATCTGGCTATGTGAAAGGGGAAAATGGCTATTCATTTGAGCAAGCAGTCAACGACCTGGAAGAACTGCGAAAAAGTCTTGGAATAGAGAAAATTATTCTAGTCGGTTATTCCTATGGTGGAGCTTTAGCCCAATACTACTCATCAAAGTTTAAGGAAAATGTGCTGGGAATGGTTTTAATCAATGCTTCCCCCATGTTCGAAAATGATTTACTATGGCCAACCAGACAATACGATTACATAAGTTCGGAGGAGAGTGAGAAGATCAGAGAAATATATCATCTTTACAGATCAGGGGAGATCTCTCAATTCCAATTCATGTACAACAAAGGAATAAACGGAGATTGGAAACGACAGAACTATTTGAAACCAACAGAGGAAGAATTCATTCGCTCATCTTTATATGAATGGATCCATGATGAAGGGTTTAATCAAGTCATGTCCAGGAGCTATCAACAATATGATCTATCTGGAAAATTCGATGATTTTGAAGTTCCAACGTTGATTTGTGAAGGACTTTGGGACCTTACCTGGAGCGAAAGAAAAAAAGATCTAATTAGTGAAAATCACCCCAATGCACAGTTCATGTTGTTTGAAAATTCAGGACACAACATATTCAGCGATGAGGCTGAGTTATTTTTTGAAAAACTGGAAAGTTTCGTTGGTGGGCTAAACGAGCGATGAGAATGTATGAAATATGGCAGTAGACCCAGGCCCGCTTTGAGCCTTGGATCTAGCCAATATTTTTAGATAAGGATAAGTACCAGGATAATAATGATGATCGCTCCAATGGAGATACTCACCTTATCATCTAAGCCCTCAGCCTTCAATTCTTTTTTGATACCCTTAAGTTCTTTCTTGATGGCTTTCTTTTCTGATCGGTCCATCTCCTTAAAGTCCATCTCCTTAATTTCATTCACTCGCTCTAAAAGCTCGGTAGCTCGTTGACTAGTGGTTTCAGTAGGTGTGGTATTGTTGGTGTCCGAAGCAGCTGCCCCAAAAGATAAGAGCACAAAAAGTGCTAGGATTGAAATTTTTGCTTTCATATTAGAAATTGTTTTTAAGTCTGTTCAAGTAAATAAATTTCCGTGGATAAAAAAAATAATATCCTGTTACATAATAGTTATCGAAGTAATTGCTACTGTCTCAGTAAGTCTTTGACCATCCGATTTCATATTTTGAATTTTTCTCACAACATCCATCCCTTCAACCACTTGTCCAAATGCCGCGAATCCTTGTCCATCAGGATTTCTTTTTCCGCCAAAATCCAACTCTGGCTGATCTCCAATACAAATGAAGATTTCAGAGCTTGCTGACCCTGGTTTGGATCTGGCCATTGAAAGCGTCCCGTCCATATGCATTAACCCTGTTTGATCAGTTGTTTCATGTTCAATTGGTGGATAAGGGCGTTCGCTACCAAACCCCAGTCCACCCTGAATGACTTCAATTTTCACTTCATTGTTTGGCTGATTGTCCATTCGCACTACTCGATAGAAATGAGCTCCCGTATACTGATCATTCTCAATGTACTTGACAAAGTTGGCTACCGTAATTGGTGCTTTGTCAGGATAGAGTTCCGCAACAATATTTCCAATTTCGGTTTGCATTTCAACTCTGACGGCCTGCGCATTTAAATTAATAGCAAGAATCAGACAGATATGTATGGTAATAATTCTCATATTGCACTCTTCATTTTCAATTTAAATAATTTTAGAAGATGTATCCACCTGTTATAGACCTCCATTGTGATCTTTTGAGCTATTTAGAAGAAGTTCCGAATGCCCATCCTTTTGCTACTGATGAAATCGGATGTTCAATCCCGTCTTTGAAAGCCGGGAATGTAGGACTACAGATTTTAGCTATTTATACAGCCACAGAGAAGGGAAGTACCGAGTTGGCTCTTAATCAGAGTTTGATATTTAAAGAACTTCTTTCCAAGCATGGTGATGATTTCAGTTCGATTACAAAACCGGACGAAGTTGAGATCAAAGACACTACTTCAATTGGAATTGTAGCTGCGATTGAAAATGCATCTGGATTTTGTGAAGAAGATGAATCATTGGATGATGGATTTAAAAAATTGGAAGAAATCATCCAGAACACCACAAAGGTGTTGTACATCACAATGACGCATCACATGGAGAACAGGTTTGGGGGCGGCAATTACAGTGATGCCGGCTTGAAGGAAGATGGGAAAGCTTTGCTCGACTATTTGGATGGTAGAAAAATTGCCATTGATTTTTCACACACGAGTGATACATTAGCTGATGGAATTCTTGACCACATCACGAAAAGGGGTTTGAACGTCCCAGTGATTGCTAGCCATTCGAATTTCAGAGAAATCTTTGATCATCCCAGGAATTTGACAGACACCATTGCGAAAGAAATTATTAATCGAGAGGGATTAATTGGGATGAATTTCGTTCGTGCATTTGTGAACAATGAAGATCCAAATGTGCTTTATGATCATGTTGAACATGGGCTTTCTCTCGGTGCCGAAAATTCGCTTTGTTTTGGCGCAGATTTTTTTCACCCCGGAAGCCATCCTGATCCATCTAGAATTCCCTTTTTTCATAAAGAACATGAAAGTGCGGATCGGTATCCATCAATCATTGATGAACTTTCCAAGCGATTAACTCCAGATCAAGTATCTAAAATTGCTCACGAGAATGTGATAGGTTATTTAAAGAGAACCTGGAGTTAGCTTCATTTCATTCTAATTCGAGCGGAATTTCAGTAGCTTTCATATACCTAAGCCTAACCAAGTATGAAATTCCGCATCTACTCACAGCCTATCCGATTTATTAAATGGTGTCTGATTAGCTCGATAATACTACTTCAATTTACAGGATGCACTTCATCGTCCTTTCGAAGTGATTTCAATGAGGAGGGAGAATTTTTGGTGTATAGAAGACAATCGTTGATTGGAGAAGAATCTTATTCAATAACCTCAGATCAAGAATCTATCATCGTTCAATCTCTTCAAGGAGAAAATGAGCGTGGACGAATTACCGGAGTTCAGGCCGAGCTTCGACTTGACAAAAACTTGGTTCCCTCTTTCTATGTAAATCGACGAATTGCCAATGGCGATACGACCAATATTTTAAGAGTCGAGGTTAACTCAGATAGCATTTCTGTTTGGGAAAAAAGATTTGAAGTGGTAGCTACTGCTCGTCCATCTTCATTTTTTCCATTGCACAGCAATATCCCTGCGGCTATGGAAATGATGTTGTATCACTACTATTTCAGAAATGGAGAATCTTCAGTTCCAACGTTCCCAAGAGGTGAGGTTACAATTACGAAAACTGGACAGGACGAAGTAGTTATTAATGGAGAAAAAGAGCTCCTGGATCGCTATGTGGTAGAGGGTATCAACTGGGGCGGAAGAACAGTGTGGCTTGATCAATCCAAAAATTTGGTGGCATTAGTTAAGGCTAATACTCAGATCAGAGAACTAATCAAGAAAGGATACGAAGAAGCTTTGCCAACCTTCATCGCTGGCAATGTAATCGAGCAAATGAATGCACTTTCAAAGTACACGAGAGACCTAAAAAAGGAACAAGGTTCGATCACTGCTTTGATTGGTGGGGATTTAGTTGATGGATTGAGCGATGAAACAAAACTCGACATGACAATGCTGATTGAAAATGGTCGAATTAAGGCTATTGGAAAGAGTTCTGATGTTGAAGTTCCGGAAGGTGCCACAGTCATTGACGTAGCTGGAAAAACATTGATACCCGGGCTATGGGACATGCATGCTCATTCCAATCAGGTACAATGGGCGCCCGCTTATCTTGCCGGAGGTATTACCACCATCAGAGACAATGGAAATGAAATTGAATTTGCCACGGCATTTAGAGATGCGATTGCTAAAGAAGGTGCCATAGGCCCGGATATTCTCCTTGCCGGAATGACAGATGGTGCCGGAATTAGAGGAAACGGAATAATCCGAGCCACTACTCCGGAGGAAGCTCGGCAAGTAGTGGCTATGTATTACGAAAAAGGATATAACCAGATAAAAATCTATACCTCCGTAGAACCTGAAGTGGTGAGTGTGCTTTCGGAAGAAGCACATAAACTTGGAATCACTACGACTGGTCATGTACCGAATGCTGTTGGTAATGCCGTTGAAGCAGTGGAAAGAGGTATGAACCAATTGAGCCACAGTGGGCTTTTTTTGACGGTCTTGTTTCCGGAGAAAACGACATTAGAATTGGGTAGAAACTTCCTTAATGAAAGAGCACTAACCAAGAACCAAATCGAACGAGCAACTGAATTCTTTCTTAAATATGAAACTGTTCTTGATCCAACGATTGCTTTGAATGTGATAAGAAATGTTCCGCGAGGTACTCCAATTGAAGTTGTAGAACCTGATGCAGGAAGAATTGCATATGAGCTCTGGGAAGGAAAGAGATTCCGTAGTGGCGTCAGTCCAAGGCGTGCAGAGCTGGCAGAGAATGGGAACAAAAGAACGATGAAAGTGATCGGAGATTTTTATCGAGCAGGCGTACCGATTGTTGCTGGAACGGATAATGTGGTGCCTGTTTACAGTCTTTATCTAGAGATAGAAACCTATCATAAGTTGGGTGGTCTTACCCCACTTGAAGCAATCAAAACTGCCACCATCATTCCAGCAAAAGCGATGGGATTGGATATGGATACCGGAACATTGGAAATTGGGAAGGAGGCTGATATAGCAATTTTGAACAAAAATCCCCTGGAGAATATTGAGAATCTAAGAACAGTTTCAGCGGTTGTCACCAATGGAAACTACTACGAAAGTGATCCACTATGGGTAGCTGCAGATTTCAAGCCAAGAAATAATTAAGAAGTCGCTAGTTAAAAAAATAGCCTCCCTCGATCAAACGAGGAGAGGCTGACTAACCAACTCAATTATGTAGTAAAACTTAACTATTATAAATTGAAATCTTTGAGGTGTTTGTTTGGGTAGTGAGAGTTAGAAACTACCCAAACAGTATCCTTAATTCGATATACTGATAATTGTTTGTTTCGAATATGTAATCTTTTTACCTAGCGTTTCAGCATGCAAAATGAAGTCATGTAAGTCTTTTTGCGTTAAACTATTGACTTCTACAACATGGTCATTTTGCCATTTCATGTTTTCACTATCATCTACTCCTTTCTTTCGCATCATCTCGATGAACTGCTGAGGCATTTGAGAATTTTCCTTTTGCAGATTCTCTTTCAAATGATCGGGCATAGCGCTTGGATGCGTATACTTTGATTTTTGAATAATTGTCAATTCATCTTGAGATTTACCTGATGACTTTGGTTCCTGATCCAGATTCAAATCTTCATCTGTGGTAGCAGAAACCGGAGTGTTGATTAGTAACGTCATATCTTCATTTCATTTGGTTAGTATGACGCAAATATGAACTTAATGATTCATAAATAATTATTTAAATATTTTATATATTGCATATATTTTGATATATGAATTATACATTACACCAGTTAAAGATTTTCCTTAAAGTAGTTGATTGTCAGAGTATTACGAAGGCTTCAGAAGAGCTCTATTTGACACAGCCAGCCGTATCAATTCAGTTAAAAAAATTACAAGATCAATTTGAATTACCTCTCACCGAAGTGGTCGGAAGACAATTATACATTACCGATTTTGGTCAAAAGATTGCGGAGACAAGCCGAAAAATCCTGGAAGAAGCCGACGCTATTCGATACACAATCGAACAATACAAGGGTCTGCTTTCTGGAAAAATAAAGATTTCAGTAGTCTCCACTGGCAAGTATGTGATACCCTATTTTCTTAAACCATTTATGGATAAGTATCCGGGGGTTGAAATTTCAATTGACGTTTCGAATAAGAACCGAGTGGTTGAAGGGCTGATTAAAAATGATAGTGATTTTTCATTGGTTTCTGTCATTCCCAAGGAAGTATCAATCAACTCGATTGAGCTTATGGAAAATCGTCTGTACTTAGTCGGAAGTAGTACTTATCCTCATACAATTAAACGCTTGTCTGACTTGAAAAAAGCAACACTCATTTTCAGGGAAGAAGGCTCTGCTACTAGAAATGCAATGGAGAGATTTCTTAGCAGGCATAATGTGGCAGTTGGAAAGACTATGGAGCTCGTCTCGAATGAGGCTGTAAAGCAAGCAATAAATGCGGGTATCGGACTCTCGATTGTTCCATTAATCGGGTTAAGAAATGAACTTGCAAACAACACAATGAAAATATTTCCCATCAGAGGTTTACCAATAACAACCAACTGGAATCTGGTTTACAACAAGGGGAAAAAACTAACTCCTGCGCATGAGGAGTTGATCAACTTCATGGAGGAGAATAAAATCACCATAGCCGACGAACATTTTGGTTGGGCAGCACTTTAGCCATTAATTGTCCATCTGGAAGTATTTGTACATTATCGTCAATCAGATTGCAATTCAGTTCGTGTAGTATTGGACTCTAGAAATCATTATTTTTCATGAAAACACAACTGTTTGCTTTAGCACTTTGGTGCATTTCTGTTCAGTTATTGGCCCAATCGAGAGATCCATCTCTTTCATCAAATGGAGAAAAAGTAGTTTATACTTCAATGGTTGGGTCTATTAATCAAGTTTTTGTAATGGCTCCCGATGGTTCAAATCAGACTCAAGTAACAAAACTGGAAATGAGTTGCTATTATCCCTTTTTATCACCAGATGGAAATAAAATACTCTTCATGGTACTCAAAGATGAAAAAACGATCATATGTACCATAGACCTAGATGGATCAGACTTTAGAATCCTGATGGAAGGGGATCACGAATATGCGGATCCACACTGGTCGCCTGATGGTGAAAAGATTATTTACTATTCAGACGAGGATGGCAATAATGAAATATACCTGATGGATGCTAACGGAGAAAATTCGAAGCGCATCACGAATAATGAAGTATCAGATCAAACCCCTTCAATTTCGCCCGATGGAGAAAAAATAGTTTTTGTGTCAAACAGAGATGGAAACAATGAAATCTATACGATGAATATAGATGGAACCGAGGTAAAAAGACTTACCAATGATCCCAGGTCAGATAGAGTGCCAAGCTGGTCTCCTGATGGTCGCAAAGTAATCTGGTATAGCAGAGAGCCCTCTTCTGTTGTTGTAGCTGGCTCATCTTGGGATGGCGCAGAAATATATGAAGTCGGTGTGGATGGAAAGAACCGTAAGCAGCTAACTTCTAATTGCTACCGAGATCATGGACCAGTTTATTCACCTGACGGGGAAAAGGTGTTCTTCACTTCGGGTAAAACTGGAAAAAGAGGGGTATTCTCAATGAATGTGGATGGAACAGAGGTCCGACAATTGACGTTTAGCAAGGACTAGGATTTCCCTGCAAAGTCTCTGATTGCAGACCTTACCATGTTTCGTTTTGAAAGATGTTTTCCTGAGAGGAGGTAAACAAATTGATTTTCTTTCAGTTTTAGCGCTTTGAAAATCTCTTTTTCGTTAAAGCCCTTTTCATAAAGATCAACCACACTATGATTAAAGCCTTCAAGAAATTGTAACTTTTCTTCCAGCTTTTTCCTACCATTTTCAAGTTGAGGGCTATGACTGCAAAACATCACTCTGAAATCAAGTTTTAATACTTTCTTGATGGACTCAATCTGTTGGACAATACTTTCATTATCGAGGAAGTATCCAATGTAGGAATTGATGTAAAGATCTGCTGAGAATAGCCATTTCTCTTCCGGTTCATACAAGGCAACCATATCACTTGCATGACCTGGAATTGGAATAATGGTGAAACGATGATTTGGAGTTTCGAGATAATCACTTACAATTGGAACGAGATCACAGTTGGACGGTCTGGAACCCCAAACCAGTTTTTGAGCGAAGCTTATTGGAGGTGGATCTTTCATTATTTCACAACACAACGCTGAAGCAGATACTGAACATCCAAACTTTGCTTTGATAGCTTCTATGTTTCCAGAGTGATCTTCATGATGATGAGTAATAAATAATTGCCCCACGTTCAGTTCAGCAACTGTTCTTAGGATTTCTTTTTTAGCGTGAGATTGTCCCGTATCGATGAGTAAACCATCAACGAAATAGATATAGGTGTATAAGATTGGCTTGCCGATAGGGCTGTGTCCAAACCTGAAGTAATGGACATTTTCAAACTCAAATTTTTCTACCCTTGTCATTGGTAATCATTCCATGGGGATTTCTAATTGAGAGTGAAAGTAGTAGAAAAATCCAGTCTCCGCTATGAATTAGCTAGTAGATTCAGATGAATGGTTGAATTGATCGTACGAGCCTAATCCTCTTTCAAGATCGCAATCGGGTTTGCGTTAGCTGCTTTTTTTGTAATCACTCCAATCGTTAAAAGAGCGCTGAAAACAATGAGTAGACCAGCGATAGGAATCAGTGCAAAAGGAAAGTCTACTCGATAGGGGTAGTTTTGAAGCCATTCGTTCATCCAGAAATAACTGACTGGAAAGGCAAGAACAAAACTCGATAGAATGATTTTCAAATACTTATTGGAGAGAAGTAATGTAATCCCTTTAGTGTCAGCGCCAAGTACTTTCCTTATTCCGATTTCTCTTTTCTTGTAGATGGTAAGTTGAGACACCAAACCAAGTAATCCCAAAAATGCGATTGCGATTGCAACGAAAGACGCTATGGTTATAAGGATGTCTAACATCTTCTCTTTTTTATACAAATTTTCAAATTGATCATCCATGAAAAAATAATCCAATGGAGTATTTGGAGCGAAAGGCTTGATTGAAGCCTCGATTTTTGAGGTTACCGTTGGCGGCACTCCTTTAGCCAACTTGCAAGCAATAAAGTGAGCTCTAGGATGCTGAATATCCATGACCATTCCACCGATTTCTTGATGTAGTGATTGAAAATGAAAATCTTCAACTACTCCTATGATTTTTCCAGTCCTTGGATACCTTCTATTCTCGCCTTGTGTTATGTAATTAATGGTTAGCCCGATGGCCTGATCAGGAGAGACGCCCAATAGCGAAGCAGTTTTTTCATTCACCAAAAAAGAAGCGGTATCCGAGCGAATTTTTGAGTTGTAGTCTCTGCCAGCGACTAGATTCAAACTATAGGTCTCGATGAAGCTTTCATCAATATGCAATCTTCCAAGCCCAAGTGTATCTGGCGCACGATCTAATCCAGAGAAAATGTAGCTGCCGAAATAAGGTTGATCCCCAACGAGTTTATGAGAAGTAATTGATACGTTTTGAATTTCAGGGATACTAAGGAGTTCTTGCTTTACCAATGAAAGTTCATTTGTTTCAACGTCGTTCGTGGAAATCACGAGCATTTGCTCTGAACTAAACCCAAGGTTTTTATTTGCAATAAAATTTTGTTGCAGTTTGATGATTGCTATTGCAACAATCAGCGTGGTACATATAGCAAATTGAAAGAGCATCAGACCATCGCCAAAAGAACTGTTTCCAATTTTTATTATTCCTTTCCCCTTGAGTGCGGGTATAGTTTTGAGATTTGCTAATCTAAGAGCTGGGTATCCGCCTGCAGTGACACTAATGAGCACAATGATTATAGCTATGTAGCCAATTAATAGTAAGTCAGGTTTTCCGAAGATAGACAGCTCTTTGCCAAGTAAATCATTAAAAAATGGAAGTAATAATTGGGCAAGTAATAGCGCGAGCAAAAGCGAAAAAATAGTTAGCAGCCCACTTTCCAAGATGTATTGCAAAATGAGATCAATTCTTTGGCCACCCATCACTTTTCTGATTCCAAGCTCCTTAGTTCTCTTCAGAGATCTAGCCAGGTTTAAGTTGACAAAATTCGAACAAGCAAGAAGTAAAATAATGGTTGCAATTCCGCCTAAAATGAATAAGTACTGAAGGTTTGTGCCAGCCTTTAGTTCATCGTTTACATCAGAAGCAAAATGGACCTCTCTAACATCTTGCAAATGTGCCGACCGACTCAAATTCCAATCGCCTCCAATTCTTCTTTCAAAAAAATCCGGAAATTTATCTTCAATGGATTCAACATCAACACCCTCTTGAATTTGTAAATAGGTGTAGTAGTAAAGAATTGACCAGTTATCAATGATACGCCAAAAGCTCCTCAGTGTATTGAATGAACAGATAAGGTCTCCTTTGAAATGCATGTTTTCGGGCATATTCTGAATCACTCCAGTAACAGTGAGATCAACTTCATTATTGTAGGTTAAGACCTTGCCTATGGGCTCAGTATCTCCAAAATATTTCTTTGCTGTTTTTTCACTGAGGACCACCGAATTAGGTTCTGTGAGTGCATTTTTCTTGTCTCCATTAATCATTTCAATGGCGAAAAAATCAAGCAGTTGCTGATCACCCCAAATCAGGTCAGACTCGTAGAAAGCAATATTTTCATCCTTCTTTGATACTAAGACATCCAGTCGATATTTCATTATCCGTGCAGCATCCAATATTTCGGGGAAATCATTAACTAATGCGGGACCCCACGGAGCTCCTGTAAAAGCTGTATTTGAAATTTGGCCGTCAGATCTCTTGATTTTGGTCGTAAGTCGATGAATGTTCGAATTAGGGTGCTGTTGATCATAACTCAATTCGTATCGAATAAATAGGAAAATCAGTATGCAGATTGCTAAACTAGCCGTTAGGCCAAAGACATTTATAAGGGTATGACCTTTGTTATTTAGAATACTTCGATAAGCCGTTTGAGTATAGCTTTTTACTAGTGTCATGTTGGTCAATGTTTTTACAGTCTTATTTTGAATCTGGCTTAGCTCTGCTGGCAAGAACAGGTCCAGTGCTTCATTGTAAGCATCTTTGAACCGAACTCCATTTTCCATTCGATTTTCTACCTCGGTGCAGATGTGATCAACCAGATCTTCTTTCAAAGGCGGGTAGTGAACGCCTCTTTTTCCCAAGTCGACCTCAATAAACCGAATCTGATTTTTCTTTAATTGCATTAGGTAAGTTTTGGATTAAATATGCTTTTCATGGTTTGAATAAATCGTTCAAACTCATCAATCTTCACTCGCATATTTTCCGATCCGGATTTTGTAAGGGAATAATATCTTCTTGTTCTATTTCCAATGGTCACTCGTTCGGCAGTTACCCAACCTAACTCCTCCAGTTTATGTAAAATGGGATAGAGTGAACCTTCGGTGACTACAATTTCATCGTTAGAAAGTTCTTTCACCTTTTGTGTGATTTCGTACCCGTACATTTTCTCTTTCTCAGAAAGAACTTTGAGAATGATGGTTTGAAATGTCCCCTTTAATAATTGTGATGAATACATGGCATATCAATGCATTGGATTACAATGTTGTAATATACGACAGAAATTAGAATGAGTTGTTGAAGGATTTATTCCACCAATAAAATGGAACCAAACACATCCGCATTTACATAACCCTCGTCGTTATTAACGCCATGTGTTTGTTTGGAACCCATGAAATTCTCTCTACTTTGATTTCCGTCATTATCGCCATATGCAAGTGAAAAGCCAATTTTCTTTAGGCTGGTTAAAGTCACTGGTGTATTGTTCGGATTGTTCTCGTCAAATTGACTATCAAAAATCTTTATGGCTATTTCCCAGAAGTGTTTGTTTCCCTCCCGGGTGCGCACAACATTTACATGATCATCAAAGAACTCGGTTTCTTCTTTTGTGTTTTTGTCTATGGCGTGTCCTTCTGTAGATACGTGATAGGCAAAAGCCTGGTGATTGAATTTATGGTCTCCACCGGATTGATCCTCGTCTAAGAATACTTCTACATAGTCCCCTTTCCAGTAGTTTTCGATTCCATCCGTAAGTGTGGCCTGCAAAGAGTCGTCAACAACTTCAACGAAGAGGTATAAGAAGTTTGCATCCCATAAAACCTTGAATCTTCCTGAATAGTCTGTGGTGTCAGGACTTACGCCCATCCAGGCATAATTCAAGCCATACCAATCAGCATTTGCCCATGTGCTATCATTGATACAACCATCAATAACAATATGTGTAGATGCCAAATGAGCGGTAAACGCTCCTGATGGAATGGATTGAACGAAATGATCCGTACTTGGATTGCAAATAACTTCAATCGATTCATCTGGCGCTTTTGATCTTTGATTACAATTGGTAAGAATTGAAAATGCAAAAAGTATGAGGACATAGTTGACTTTCATCGCTTACTATTACTTGGTGAGTTACAATATTATCACGGATATGTTTCTTGACGTACTTCGTCCATTAACAGACTTTAACCAAAAAAACCAGTCACGATGTAACGGGTTTTCTATTTTCGTGATTCGTCTGGGGCTCCCCGAAGCAAGTTCGGGGCAGGCTTCTCACCTTGACGACTCCATAGACAAAAAATCCCGCTTTAGCGCGGGATCTAATTTAGTGATTCGTCTGGGGCTCGAACCCAGGACCCTCTCCTTAAAAGGGAGATGCTCTACCAGCTGAGCTAACGAATCATCCTTTTGTAATAAAAATAAATGCAATTTAGAAGGCGTTCTCTAAATTGCGGATGCAAAAATAGACAGCTTAAATCAAAATACCATATGATCTCACGATTAATAGTTGTGCTCATTTTATTTGGTTCTTTCCTTTCCTCGCTAGCAAGTGATGAAATGAAATCACAAGCTGATTCCCTCTTTGCTCAGCAAAAGTACACAGAGGCTTTTCAGGTCTATGAAGGCATTTTTCTTCAGGGAAATTACAGTGAGTCGATGCTTTTAAAAATGGCTTTTATCAAGGATGGATTAGGTAATTATGTTGATGCGCTCTACTACCTAGATCTGTATTACAAGAACTCAGCTGATAAATCTGTAGTCGGAAAAATTGAAGAAATAAGTAGCGAGAAAAATCTTGCAGGATATAGCTACAACGATTCTCATTTTTTCATGGCCTTACTAAATAAATATCGTGGACAACTACAATTGCTGCTTGTTGCCATTGCTATTTTTCTGACGGTGTACATTTTCAAGAAAAGACAACTGAACGAAAAACCAATTACAGCTTCCGTTTTTCAACTATTGACTCTTTCGGGGTTATTGCTAATCACGAACAATAGTTACGATACCACTTATGGAATTATCAGTCAAAACAGTACACTGCTAAGAAATGGTCCTTCTGCCGGTGCGGAACCAGTGGAAATGATAGACAAAGGGCACAAAGTGACAGTGATTACACGATCAGATGTCTGGACAAAGATTAATTGGCAAGGCGAAGAGGTTTACCTAAGAAACGGAAAGATCAAGATCATTTAAGCGGAGAGTCCGCTTCCTTTTTCATCATGTTGTAAACCATTTTATCCAGCCTCGACGGGATAAACTTGTTTAGCAGCACGGCCATTTTTCCCTGGAATGTCAAGATTAGATCTCGCTTCTTTTTTTGATGAGCTTTGAATGTTCTTGCCGCAACTTCCTCAGATGTCATCATCTTTTTTTCGTTTCTTGGAGATTCTCCCTGAGACTGGCCCTCAGCATTTAATGCAGCGTTTCTTATGTTTGATTCTGTAAACCCTGGACAAACGACCAAAACGTGAACTCCTCTTGACATTACTTCAGTCCGAAGCGATTCGAAAAAACCTTGCATGGCAAATTTAGAAGCTGAATAAGCAGATCGTGCCGGAGTAGATCTCCATCCGTTGATGGAAGAAATCGCAATAACAGATCCTTTGGATTCCAGAAGATGTGGGAGTGCAAATTTCACAGCATACACTGCTCCATAGAAATTAATGTCCATTGATTTTTTGAAAACGTCGAGATCCAGGTCTTCAAACAATGCTCGCATGCCTATGCCTGCATTGCAAATCAAAACATCGATTCGTCCAAACTTTTGGACTGTTTCATCAATCAATTTTTGATTATCCTCTTCAGAAGCAGCATCAAGTGCAAGTGACAGGTAGGTATGTCCTCCTTTTTTAAGCACTTTTTCGGTTTCTTGCATTCGTTCAGCATTTCTGCCAGTAAACACAACAGCGTATCCTTCTTCAGCATATTTTTGAACCAGGGCTTTTCCAATCCCTGACGATCCACCCGTAATAATCGCTACTCTTTGCATACTAATCTGCTATCCTGGTATAAGTTTTGCCAAGATAGTTCAACAAGAAACAATTGTTAAACTTTTGTAAGCGATGCAACCTTATGGACGTTAGATGCATTATAACCTCGTCAACTACATCAAAATAAAACCTATCCTATATGAGACTGTGTCTTCTTACCTTTTTCTGCCTCACTTCTTTATTAGTATTTGCACAAACTGGTATTAAAGGTTCAATTAAAAGCTCCACTGGTGAAGAACTTCCATTTTCTACCATTTACATAAAAGGAACGACCAATGGTACAACAGCCAATGAACAGGGAAATTACTTTCTAAGAACACCTGCTGGAAGACACACGATTGTCGTTCAATATGTTGGATATTCCATTTTGGAAAAGGAAGTAAGTGTAGCGGAAGGACAAACCACTCAAATAGATTTTACCCTCCAAGAACAAGCCTTACAATTGAAGACGGTGACCATCACCGCTGGAGATGAAAATCCTGCTTATAGAGTAATTCGGGAGGCCATCAAGAAAAGGAAGTTCTATAAAAATGAGGTCAGGGCCTTTAAGAATGATGCCTACATTAAAGGACTATTCAGGCTAAATGAGCGGCCCGACAAAATTCTTGGTCAGAAGATCACAGTCGATACCGGCATAGTCTATTTGTCCGAATCGGTTTCAGAGTTTGCATTCGAACATCCTGATAAAATCAGTGAACGCATGATTTCTTCGAAGGTGAGTGGAAATGAACAGGGGTTTAGTTTCAATCAAGCATCGGATTTTAATATCAATGTCTATGATAGAAATTATTCCCATGGTATCCTCGGTGAACGAGTATTTGTTTCTCCCATTTCCAATCAAGCGTTCATTATGTACGATTTTGAGTGGCTGGGAATATTTGAGGAAAATGGAAAACTGATCAACAAAATCAGACTTTTACCTAAACGATCGACCGATCCGGCCTTCGAAGGAGTCATTTACATCGTTGAGGACGAATGGAGGTTTCATACCTTGGATTTGCTGGCCACCAAAGCCAGAGGAATTGAATTTACTGATTCACTAAGAATTCATCAAGTTTTTGCGCCTACTCAAAATGACATCTGGATGCCAATCTCACAAAAGTTTGAATTCCAGTTTGGTGCATTTGGATTTAAAGGAGAGGGCTATTATTTGGGAGTCTACTCCGATTATGAGGTGGAGCCCAACTATGATCTGTACAAGGAAAACGATCTTTATGAAGAAACCTTTGAATCAGAGGAAGAGCGAGATTTATTTTCTGAAAAAGACTTCACCCCTGAAGTATTGTTTGTCGAAGAAGAGTCCAACAAGAGAGACTCCATGTATTGGGAGAAAATTCGACCCATTCCTCTGACAGCAGTTGAAGTGGAGGACTATCGTGTCAAGGACAGTATCCGTGTAGTAAAAGAGAGCGCTCCATATCGGGATTCAGTTGATAACGTGAGAAATAAGCTCAGTGTTGGAAATGTTCTTCTGACTGGCTATACCCACTATAACAGAAGAACGGAAAAATATTGGACGGTCCCTTCTATACAAAGCACCTTACAGTTTAACACGGTCGAAGGGTTGGTAACAGACATTCAACCAGCTTTCCTGTTCCAGGAGGAGGAGCGAACTCGATATTGGATTCATCCTTATTTGAGGTACGGTTTTTCCAGTGAAAAATTCTATTCAAAAGTTGAGGCTAGCTACCGATTTTTAGATGATAAATTCACTCGAATTTATGCTGGAGGTGGAAAGTACGTTTCCCAATTCGACGATCAAGAACCAATTTCTCCTTTCATCAATACTTATATGACTCTGGTGAATGGGAAAAACTTCATGAAACTATACGAGAAGTCGTTTGGGTTCGTAAGGTTTCAACGAGAATTAGTCAATGGAATACGAATGTATTCTCGATTGGAATACGCCGTAAGAGATACACTTACAAACACAACAGATTTCACCTGGGCGAAAGATGACAAAGTGGATTTCACTTCCAATCAGCCTTATAACGAGGAATTGAACGGAGGAGTGGATGGAGCTATAGGCACTGGCTTTGCAACATCGAGAGCGTTGACGGCAAGCGTTACTTTTAGGATTCGATTCAAGCAACGATATGCTACTCGACCAGATTTCAAAATCACTTACGCTTCAAAGTATCCTCAACTTTATGTGAACTTAAGAAAAGGATTCGGAGATGTGGATTATGATTTTATCAGTGTCAGAGCTACCGATAATTTGAATTTAGGCCTAACGGGTAGTAGTTCTTACATGATTGAAGTTGGAAGCTTCTTGAGCTCAAATTCGATGATCTTTGCTGATTTCAAACATTTCACGGGGAATCAAACCATCCTCAGTCAAGTAAATAGGCAATACAAATTTGAGTTACTTCCATTCTATACTTTCAGTACGCAGGATACGTACATCGAAGCTCATTTCGAACACCATTTCAACGAATTCATTTTCAATAAAATACCGTTCGTTAAAAAACTGAATTTCCAGGCGGTAGCCTCCGTCAATTATTTGAATACAAAAGCCATTGGAAATTACGTGGAGCTTGGTGCTGGTATTGAGCACATTTTCAAGTTCATGCGTGTGGATTATTTCTGGTCCTTTAGAGACGGAACTCCTGAGTCGAATGGCTTTAGATTAGGAGTGGGTTTCTAATCATCTAAGCAAATGCACAAACCCTTTGAATTCGGTGTTGGTGTATTTAACTAAATAATAATAAACACCCTCAGGAAACTGACCTCCTGACCAAACGAAATCGCGATTGTCACTTCGAAAAACGGTATTCCCTGCTCTGTTATTGATCACAATGAATTCGAAAGTATTGTCACAATTATCCGCCGGCAGGTTCTGACTTCTTTGTGGGTTTCCACTTAATGCAAATACATCATTGACTCCATCCCCGTTTGGAGTGAAAACATTCGGAGGTAGAAATTCATTTTGTCGTTCGGCATCATCAATAATCTCGAAAGTGATTTTCAAAGTGTCCGATTTATTGGTTGGACAGGCATTGTCTGTTACTTGCAGGATTACATCTTGAAATGTACTGGTTTGGTTAAATCTAAAAAGCGTACACTCCGGTTGCCATTCCAAAACTCCAGTCACTCTGCCGGTTCCTGTCACAGGCTCAAAGACTAAACTTTCAGATGCTGGTTGGCGAATACCGGTGGCAAATTCAAGCGTAATTTCATCTGCATCTAGATCGAAAGCTTCAATTTCAATTTGTACGCTTTCATTAACTCGAAGGACTTGATTCCTTGAGATGTTTTCAAAGTCAGGTTGAGTGTTTTCCGGATAGTTTACCTGAATAACTGTTCTCAATGTATCAAAATTTTTCACCTTGCATCTATCCGCGTCATCACCCACAAAAAGTAGTTCGAACTGCTGACCATCTTCAAAAAGTGTGGCACTACATTCAAGGTCCCACGTAAAAGCTGAAGTAGCTGAGGTATTTCCCGATGCTGGGTCAAAGGAGATGCCAAAGAAATCGGGATCGAAGTTTCCTCCAACGAGATTGAGCGTCACATCATCGTTGTCTGAATCGAATACGGATACATCAAAACTCAACAAAGTTCCTAACTCTACCTCGTTGGGTATCGCAATGCTGGAAGAAACTACAGGATCAGTATTTTGAGGAAGGATTACGCGCGCATCTAAGAAAAGCGTATCTGGATTGGCAACATCACATTCATCTAAATCTTCAATGAGTACTCCTAGTTTGAAATCCTGATTATCAGAAAAGTCGAACACTTCACAATTGGTATCCCATTTAATTGTAGCTGAAATGTTTCCAGCTGTACTCACTGTATCGACAAGACTAAAGCCTTTTGTTATTGGATCTTCAACGCCTTCAATAAAAAGTGCCATGGTCATTTCATGGTTATCACCATCAACTGCTGAAATGATCCTTGAGTCTTCTGTGTCCTCCGGGACCGCAAGTGGAGTAGGAGTAGTGGTTGGAGCGGGAAATAGATTGAGAGGTGGTTGAACGTTTATTACCAACCTCGTAGTATCTAGTTGTGGTAGTGGGCAAGCATCATCACCAGCAATCAAATCCAAGATGAATGGTTCATCTCTTACTGGTGGACAATCCGGAATACAGACCTGTACAATCAGTTCACTTTCAGATCCTATTACCGGGATTTGATTTAGATTAAAAATCTCATCCAGGTTTTCATCAAAGTTTACACCTTCAGCACGTAGTGTAATTGTTTCACCTTCCGTAACGTTCTCTATTAAAAAATTAAAGCACTTAGCATCTACGATGGTGTAGTTTAAGATGTCCGTCTCCGGGTTAAATCCTGGGTTATCTGGTATTTCCACATCCACAACCGGAGGGTCCGGAGGTTCGCATCCATCTATTACCAGCATTTGAAAATCTCTTCTGGTCTGTCCAATCTTTATCTTATCTCGATACTCTTCGACCAATACAGAAAAAACATAGAGACCAGTTTCTTCAGGAGTGACAGTTAGTAATCCTTTGTTACTAATGCCAAGTGGGCGTGAGCCGGGAATCATATTTGTTTCCGAGAAACCTGGGTTGAATGCGACATTTCCATAGGGCTTTGGACTTGGATTTGGTACCGCAACAGCCGCTGAACTATTGTACGGAGTGGTAAGGGAATAAACCAATGAATCTCCATCCGGATCCACTCCAGTGAATTCTATGTAATACAGTTGATCAACACATGCGTAATCACTGAGCGGTTTGAATAGAACGGGAGATGAATTCACAAATATTTTCCCATCAACCATTAGAGGCGGGATATCCAGCACGTAAGTCATTCCAGCTGTTATCGGATTGACGATATTTTTTATGTTTTGATTTCGACAACATCTCTCCCAAACAATGTAATATCCTTCAGGATCGTCATATGCGTTGGGTTCAAGATTGACCTCAGCTGACCAAACCACACGAGAGGTTATGAGTTCATCGATAGAACATTCAACGTTGGTGTATTGCACTAATTCCTGAGTCGATAGGAACAGTGTATGAACGGACATTTCAGCATCATCGCTGTTTCTAAAAATGACCACATTAATAGCTCCTTCTGGTCCGGGATTTATGAATTGCGCTTCGTCAAAATATTGGATCAGGTTGATCCGATAAACTCCGTCACTTACATAAAGAAACTCAATTTCACCACCGACAATATGGTTAGCTTTCAATGGGATCAGAAAAAATCCCAAAAGGAAGGCCAGGAGTATCTTCTTCATGTCTTTATTAAACAATGAAACTACAAAAAACCCTCCTAACAGAGCTAACAACTGGTTTATTTTTGCGCCATCAATAAATATACATCTGAGAGTTAAATGAAAAGAGGTACTGTTATAGAAAACGTTGAGATCACAAGTATCTCATCAGATGGGAAAGGAGTCGGTAGAGTTGATGGACAAGTAGTTTTTATCAAAGATACCGTTCCAGGAGATGTAATTGATGCCAGGATTACCGGCAGAAAGAAAAAAGTATTGCAAGGAGTGCCGGAAAAATTTACTACTCAATCAGAGAGCAGAGCAGCACCATTTTGTGAGCATTTTGGATTATGTGGTGGGTGCAAATGGCAGCACATGAGTTATGAATCTCAATTGAAATTCAAACAAGATCATGTCTCCGAAAATTTGAAGAAACTCAGTGGTCTTGAATTGCCGGATCTCATGCCAATTCTAGGCTCGAAAAATCAGACTTACTACAGAAATAAACTCGAGTATACTTTTTCAAATTTCCGTTGGTTGACAAAAGAGGAAATTGATTCCAACCAAGAACAGTCCAGAACTGGTCTCGGGTTTCACATCCCTGGACGGTTCGATAAAATCCTTGACCTGAAAAAATGCTACCTCCAATCCGATAGTTCCAACGAAATCAGACTTGCATTAAAGCAATTTGCAGACGAAAATGGAATTGAATTCTTTGACCTAAAAAAGAAGACGGGTCTGCTGCGGAATCTGATTATCAGAACTTCTACAACTGGAGACTTAATGGTAATTGTCCAGGTTTTCAAAAATGACAAGGACAAAATCGATCTTGTCATGAGTTTTCTCCATGAGAATTTTCCATCCATTTCATCATTGATGTATGTAGTGAATGAAAAAGGGAATGATTCTTTTTATGATTTGGATGTGAAGTTGTTTGCCGGCAAAGACCACATCATGGAAAAGATGGATGACTTGCATTTCAAGATTGGCCCAAAATCTTTTTACCAAACCAACTCTGAACAGGCTCATGAACTCTATAAAATAGCTGCGAATTTTGCGGATTTAAAAGGAGACGAATTGGTTTATGACCTTTACACGGGTACTGGAACCATTGCAAACTTCATCGCCAGAAAAGCCAAGAAGGTAGTAGGAATTGAATCGGTGGAAGAAGCAATTGAAGACGCCAAAGTCAATTCGGAGTTAAATGGAATTACAAATACGGAATTCTTTGCCGGTGATATGAAAGATTTGCTAGCGAATGAGTTCATCAATGAACATGGAAAGCCGGATGTTATTATTACCGATCCACCACGAGCTGGAATGCACCCACGGGTGACTCAGTTGTTGGCTGATTTGAAAGTGAAGAAAATTGTCTATGTGAGCTGCAATCCAGCTACTCAAGCAAGAGACTTGCAGATACTAGGAGAATCTTATGAAGTGAAGAAAATTCAGCCTGTTGATATGTTCCCACAAACGCAGCATGTGGAGAATGTGGTGTTGATGGAACTGAAATAGGAGCTTGGAGCCAAAACCAGGAAATTGTGACATAAGTTATAAGCATACCAGGATGCAGACAACAAGTTGAAGACTTAAGGGGAAGGTAAGTCAACCATCAATTTTCCTTCTAAACTCCGATGGAGTTAAGCCGGTCTTTTTTTTAAATGTGGTATTAAATACTGATTTGGAATTGAAACCGGCATCATAGAATACATCTTGTATAGATAAATCCTTATATGCAGGGTTTTGCAATTTTTCGATACAGGACTTTATACGATGAGTATTTATTACCTCCAAAAAAGACTGCTGCAACTGACGGTTGATGTACTTAGAAATATAGTGGGGTCCTACTTTAAAATGATCTGCAACTTTCTTTACTGAGATTAAAGGATCACGATACACTTCAGGTCTGGATAAATACTCAATAAGCTCCCGCTCAAGGATTCTTAAAACATCAAATGGGAGCTCATCGGCTTTGGCCTTGCTTAAAATTGGTTTTGCTGATAACACTCTGAAGAGAAAAGCAATCAATACCACAATAAATATGGAGTCTGAAAAAATGTACAGTACCCATGCCGTATGCTCTGTGATCGATTCAAACCTCTGCCAAAGAATGAATTCAACTATTCTCAAAAGACGAGAAATTATGAATCCAATCAACAAATAGGACTGTTTGGTACCAAATCTTAATAATTCGGCAAATGCCATTGTAGTGTAGACTACAAAATGAAACTGTGCGAATAGGTAGAAGTTAAAATAAATCGATTTGCTATACTCACCAGCAAATGGTGAAGTCATTCCTATCATTACGGCTGGAACAAAATGCAGAATACTCTTTTTGGTGAGTGAATCCTGTCTAACATGCATAAGTAATAAGGGACCTAAGACAGCATTGAGTCCAAATGAGAAATGTAAAAGTTCTCGAGAAAAAGAAAGCTCTTCCCGAATCCAAACAATGCTGTAAATAAGTTCTATAGCTTGATTGACAGCCAAAAAAGAAAAGAAGAGAACAATAGGTAGACGAAAATCTCCACGGCCTTTTTGATAGAAGAAAACCCCCAATAAGCCGGAAAGCAATACTATCGAGAAACTAAACAAACTCTTAATCCAAAATATCTCAATCATTACTCTAAAGTAGGACAATCACCAATTGGTCATCCCTATGATGCAGTTCTGTTTTCTGAATCCGAACCAAACTCATTCCCAATATCTGGATTTTGGTCGCAAAATGAACAAGAAAAAAATAAAACTCGAAGTATGAAAAGTACATTCATTCAATTGATTGGTATTCTCACCCTTATCTCATGTTCGGAGGAACCTGACCAATGGGAAATCATGGAAAAAATTAAGACTCATTTTCTGGCTATCGATTTAGCTGGTATTGAACTTGAGTATACACGTGTAAGTTATAACCCCTATCAAAGCTTTGACTATAGAAATCCCGATAGCCTCTTCACATATAACTCTATACAACTCCTGGACGATTCTTTTTATAGCGAAAGGAAGGCTACATTTCCAGGTGGATTTGAATTCGAGCTCAATGAATTTCAAAAAGATTCCACTAGCATTTTCTATGATGTTAACGGAGTGCTTTATGGAAACCGAGCAATCAAACAGCCTTCCAGACTAGAAAGCATTCAAGAGGAAGTAGATGGTGTGTTGGATTTTAGACACTCACAGGGTTTATTTTCTAACTATGATTCGTTTGCCATTTCCACCTTTGATCGAAAAGCAAACACCATTGCAATAATTGGTAAAAAAGGAGATGATAGTGTAAGATTGACTTTTCAAATAGCGCCTGTACAACTAAAAATCGCGGAGCATTTCAAGTCTAACGAAAAGTGGATATTTAGTGACCATAGGCTTGGAGATTTCAACCATTCTACAAAAATCAAGTTCTTTGTTGATGGTCAGCACAAGAGAGATTATTTGGTTCAAAGCATAAGGGCTATTGAGTCAATTGATACTTCAAAATTTGAACTACCAGAAAGAGTAACCTTGTACGAAAGCCCTCCTACCAAACCTACCATTCAAAAGGTTGAAAATGGTCTCTTTGTGCTGAAATCTTTACCTGGAGACAGGAACGTAATGTTCTCAATAGATAAGTCGGTAGTAACTGTATTCGGAGCTCCCATATCTGATCAAATTTCAAAGCTGGTAATAGAGCTTATCAAAGAGCATTTCCCTGAAAGTTCAATCAAATATGTTTACGTAACGCACTTTCATAGCGATCATATTGGTGGTCTTAAAGCTTATTCAGATCTTGGAGTTACTGTGCTGGCAGACGAATACACAATGGAAGCGATTAGATCATATCCCAGATTTAAGGAGAATGTTGATTCATTTATTTTTCAATCTATAAATCAAAAAATGGAACTGAATGATTTTCGATTCTACCAAGTTGATAATAGCCACAGTCTGACTCAAAGTTTTGTTTATTTCAAAAAAAGTGGAATCATCTATCAAGGTGACTTTTTAGAAATACCGGCGGATAACTCTCTTCCTAACTACCTGCCAGAGGCCACATTACAGTTTTATGATTTCATCATTGACGAAAAGTTGGTGGTCAGAAGGATCGTGGGACATCACAGAAACGACAGTATTTCTATGGAGCTCTTTCATGAATATGTTGCCAATTTTCTGACGAAAGATTCAATGTAAAACTGACTTTGAAGTAGAGAAACTATCTTCCAATTGCTAGTTGAAAGGTAATTTCGGTTGAGGATTCACATTGATTGATAAGCAATTAGGGAGTCCATATGGCTATCTAGATGTACAAATCCTTTGCCTTGGTCTATTCATCACATAACAATAAAAAAAATGTCAAGTCAGATCTACCGTTATTTTGTCGCCATTGAGATTTACTGGAAATGATCTGATTTTTTCCTGTGCAGGTCCTTTTAATACTTCACCTTTTAAGTCAAATTTAGAATGCCCAAAACTTGGACATCTAAGCATATTCCTGGATAGCTCTAGCTCACTACCTCCATGAGAACAACTGTTTTCGAATACCTTATATGGAGCCTGTTTATCATCGCTATGAACAATAATCAGTTTCTTTTCTGATTTTGTCGCAAGTTTATAGGCTATACCTACCTTTTTAAGTTCAGGCACTTTATTTAACAGTATCGTTACTTCGTTGTTGCTAAACACGATTGCCTCTGGTGGGATTTCGGGTGTTCTGGCTATTCCTGATAGTATTCGGCAACTACTGAATCCGGAAACAGAAACACATGCAACAATAGATCCAATACAAGATTGTTTTATAAAATCTCTTCTATCCATTTTTAGTATTTATTTGATTCTTATGAGTCTTTTGTTTTTACTTGATTCATAGCACATTGCAACTAAATCCCAGTTGGTTTAATAGATTGACAATGTCATCAGAACAGTCTTTCTCAGCTTCAACTTTCATGATTCTATCACAGTCTTCCAAGTCAAAGGATACTCTATTAATGTGTTGTGATTGAAGCAATCTCCATTGGATGTAGTAGGCCATGGCTTCCTCATTTATGCTTGTTTTAAATATTTCAATCATTTTATTCATGTGTTAAAATGCTTCTGACAGGTTAAATGTGAATGAGGCTTGTCGACCGTCAACTCCATTGCTATTTTCAAGCAAGCCGATAGCGTAATCAATCCTAAGGTTCAGTTGGTTCTTTTTGTTGAGGAGGATCCTCAACCCACTACCTACAGCGAGGTTGGTATTGGAAAGCTGATAAGAATCAGTTTCTCCATATGCCTGCTGGCCGCTCACAAAAAACACCATTCCTAAACCTTTCCAAAAACGAAAGTTGGGATCATCTAAAGCGTGATCGCGCCAAAAGGGCAACCGATATTCAAGATCTATTTGTTGTGCATGGTGATCCTGAAAAGTTCCACGGATGTACCCCCTGCTGTCAGGGCGGGAAAGGCCATACAGGGGAATAGCCTCTTTATCTCCCAATGTATGTTTCCAATCCTGGATGATTCGGAATGCGATCGTGTGATTACTTGTTGGATTTATGTAGCCTATTACTTCCATTCTCGTAGCGCTGTATTCATAATCACTACCAAAAGCTTGCGAGTAGATCAATTGTGAGAGATTGATAAGGTGGCCCCTCCTTGGATTGATCACCCTATCTCGCGTATCAATTGTAAACGACAGACCTAAAGCCACTCTCCATCCTTCTAATCTATTTTGGAGTTGATGCAATTGCGTTTCTCCATTGATGATCTGGAATGAGCCCGGTACAGTATCATAACTAATCACGTTTTCCATTTGGACCATCGGTCCCAAGAAGTAATTGGGTCTGAACTCTTTTTGGTAATTGCCAATGAATCCAATGCGGGTCACGTCCACATTGAGATAATTGACGGTATCTTGTTCCGGACCTTCGACGATCAAGAGGTCAGCGTTATTGCCCAGGCCGTAGTTTCTGTCAGGAGCATCAAAAAAGTAGGTCCATCCTGTCATTCGATCCTGGTTGGGAAAAAAGAACTGGTACCCTGATTCAATAAAGAGCTGATTTCGTGTGGTGTAGATTGCCGCAGCATTGATGAATGAATTTTGAACAGGTTTTTCTTCCTTGCTGAAATCAAAATACCGGAATCCCATGATCCCAAGGTTTAGCGCAGTGGCAGGTGAATAAGTAATGACAGGAAGAAGGTCATAACTTTTCAAAGCGGCCGAATCTTGTGCCCATAAATGTGTACCAAATGGTACCAGCAAGAGTATTGTAACAATAGTTTTCATTAGGGTCATTGAGTTTAACAAGTCTTTGAATGATCAGGGGTTAGCTTTTTGAAGTAGGGAGGGCGATTGTATTACTAAATATCCAATACCAATGAATCCTACGAATACCAGGTTGAAGTAGAAAGGATCATAGTATGATCCCATGATTGGAAAGACAAACACTGACAGATTGATGAAGGTATGGAACAATATGGTGACGAAAACACTCCGATCAAATTTCAGGAAAAGCCATACCATCACAATCCTCTTTGGAATGGAGGCTATGCATTGCCAAATGATCCAATCCACGTCTTTACCCATTTGCACATAGGGGATGATATGCCATATCGCCCAGACAAAACCAATGATCAAACCTGTCGCTAATACACCATGCTTCCTAAGTAATGAATTGGTTAAATACCCTGTCCAGCCGATTTCTTCCGCTACTGAGCCAGCAAAAAAGAGCAAGGCCAACGACCCAATATCTATTACAGAGAGGTCTATCGTAGAGATTGGTGGTAGGGATAGTTGTGTAATGGAATAGTCCATTACAAAATATTTTAGAATCATTACACATGGCATGATCAGAATTGCCATCATGTACCCCTTAATGTGTGCTAACTTTAATTTGAATGAATCCTGACTTAATTCTTTAAGCCTTGAGTGGGATTGATGTACCCAAATGGCTAGTGCAGGACACACGACCATCAGTGCACTGATTGGCAACTCTACTGGTAAAACACCTGGACCTAGCTCACCGACTAAATAGAAAGGAGAAGAAAGGATAAATATCCATAGGACGTAACGAGTAGGATAAGAGGGTCTTTGCTTTTTTTGCGGAAGCCATAGCGTTTGTATCGGACCTTTCATAGTTGGTCAGCTGATCGGGAGTGAAAAAAATTATTTCAGTTGATAAGAGAAGTGGATGACATCCTCTTCTTTCGATGGATTAGTTTTTTGATAAAAATCAATGGCGTAATCGTCTATGCGATCGGCCTGCACAAATACTTCTTCAAACCCCTTGTTTTCGAAATAGCTATTTGTAGCAGCGATAAGTTTTCTGCCAATACCACGTCGCTGCAACTTAGTGTCTACTGCCAAATCAAGAATGTAGGCAATTGTTTTTTCGGAATAACACTGTTCCAGTACATAAGTAGTCAAACCACCTACAATCGAGCCTTTGGACGTTGCGACAAAAACGTGGAAGTTGTTGAGTTTAAGCAGTCTTTGGAGATGTGCTGAATCGGGAATTTTGAAGTCTTTCATTTCAAATACATCTTCAAATAATCTGATCAGATCAATGAAATCTGACAGTTCTTCATTTTTCAGCTTTCTTACACTTATTGATATTTCGCTTTTCATGGACTTGATTTTGAGTTTTTAACTATCCGATCCATATCGGTTTCGGACAAATTGAAATCAAGCCAACAGGCCGTCCAAAACGGCTATGTTCAGAATACTGTATTCAGGACAAGAAATGAATAATTGAACATGATTCAGGACATGTTTTGTAGAATAGAGAACATGGAGTCTTCCTCAATTTGAAGTTGGGGACTTGGTGTATCATGAGTCAGATTGGTGATAAACCGTACGAAGTAAACACTCGTATGGATTCCATTCCTATCTTAGTTGTTTCATCCAAGAGACATGGATATTGTATACTTCATCGTTTGGGCCGCCTTGCTTCAGGGGTTTATTCTATCGCTGATCTATATATTCTCGAAAAAACGCAGAAGTACCGCCAATACGCTGCTAGGTCTTTTCCTTCTTTCCATATTGATAATGGCATTTTCCTCCATCTCTCCTTACAAAAACATAGGTCAATACAACTTCACAGAATATTTTGCAATACCCCATGTATTACTCTTTGCTCCCGTGCTCTTTTTTCATTTTGTGCTTGAAAAACTTGGGAACGCTCATAAGTATACCTTTTTCTTGAGAGTAAATTATTTCATAGCAAGTTCAATTGGCCTTATCACCGTATTGAACCTATACCTTTTTGTTTTTGAATCATCTTCTATCGTAGAAACCTTTGAATTCTCATCTGTTTTTTGGTTTCACATTAGTATTAGCTCATATTCATTTCTTATCTGTGTGTTCGTATTTTTTACTTCCTGGAGAGAAGTCACGCAATACAAGATGTTGGTTCAAAACGAATTTTCAGATTATAACCTACTTCATATCAATTGGCTTATCAATTTGATTTACGTTCTACTTCCTGTAGTCATTCTTTGGGGAGTGGCACTATTTCGTACGCTATTGGTGACCGGCTTTTCTACAGAGCTTGACTTGCCAATTTTCGGCCTCATTGCTGTATTTCTCTTTTACCTAAGCTACCAGGCCTACCTTCATCCCAACCTATTCGAAAGACTTCCGGAAAGTATTTTGAAAAAAGGAAGAAAAGAAAGTAATGCCACTACCTCAAGGGTGACAGACGATGAAGAAAATGGTCAGATGATTGAGAGACTTATGTCAGAAGATGAACATTACCTGGATCATGATTTAACAATAAGCGTTTTTGCCAATTCAATTGGAATTTCTCCCAGGAAAATATCTTCTATCATTAATCAGGATTTCAAAAAGAATTTTAATGAATGGGTGAACGACTTTAGAGTCAAAAAGGCAAAAGAGCTTATGGAAAGCGATTCAGAAAACAGGTACTCAATAGAAGGAATTGGAATGGAATCCGGATTTAAATCCAGATCGGCGCTTTATGCTGCATTTAAAAACAAACTTGGTAGTACACCCGGAGAGTTTCGTAAACATCTCGAAGCTGAGAAGTTGTCCTGAATACTGTATTCACAACACCTGTTTGTCCTGAAATAAGATCATCATGCGAGGTATGCGGTTTATTTGCCGCTAATATGAATACATCAAAATCAATTGCAAGAGTGGTTGGACCAACATTAATCGTCATGGTCAGTTCAGAACTAAAAATATGGAATCCAACCTTGTATGATGCGCAGATAATCCCCCTAGTATATCTATCTGGAGTATTGATGTTCATCGCGGGACTAAGTATCGTTCACAGGCATAATATTTGGATTTGGGGTTGGCCGTCCGTAGTTACAGTCCTGGGCTGGTTCGGTTTATTATTAGGAGCTTTGAGAATGTTTTACCCACAGATGTATACTTCGAATTTCGAGAATGATAACTCGGCCCTTATTGTGGAAGTAATCCTGATTACTTTGGGTGTATTCTTAACCTATAAGGCGTATTTATCCCCGCAAAAGGAGATAGGTTAAGAAATAGAAAACACTCTAAAATAGTAAGCTTGTTCTCTGGGAGAGTTTTCAAAATACCTAATCGTTAGTTAAGAAGAAAAATATGCTTTGTAAACTGCTCAATACAGAATTAGGAGCCATCGAATATGCTTCGGTAGGGAAGGGGATACCATTGCTGTTTCTTCATGGAGGTCATTCCAATTGCTATGAAACACTTGCCCATAAAGGATTCGACCTGGAGCGGTTTCAATTAATCACGCCTTCTCGTCCAGGGTATGGACAAACACCTTTGAATGACCATCAAACACCTAAACAAGCTGCCGACTTGGTGATAGAGCTGGTCACACATTTGTCACTGGACCAGCTCATCGTCTATGGCATTTCGGCTGGTGGACCAACGGCTATAGAATTAGCCGCCAATTATCCGGAAAAAGTAAGCGGACTCATCCTGGCCTCTGCCATTTCGAAAAAGTGGCTGGATGAAAATGAGAAGACCTACAAAGTGGCGCAAAGGATTTTCAACCCGAAAATGGAAAAAGTGACCTGGGGTATGGTTCGCTTCTTTTCGAGACTCATGCCGGGAATGATCGCCAAAAGTTTTTATCCCCAGTTTTCGATGCTTCCCGCTCACCCATTAAAAAAGGAAGACGTACAGGAATTGATCGCTTCGATGAAGCACTACAATTCTGGAACTGGGTTTTTAAATGACATTGACCAGGTCATAGAGGAGGCTACTCTCAAAAAGGTGAAATGCCCCACGCTGATCATCCATAGCGAAAGTGACAGTTCTGTCCCGTTGGATCATGCCCAACATGCGCACGAAATGATTGAGCGTTCAAAACTTGAGATCCTTCACAATGAATGGGGTCATCTGTTTTGGATTGGTTCTGACTCAATGGGTTCAATAGCGATAACGATGGAGTTTATCAATGCACTCAACAATAGAAGCGGCACTAACTGGTTTTGACAGGAGCGCGGAATTACTCACTTCAAAAGAGCCCTCATAGGATTTATCAATTAAAAACAGAATTGGGATCTCAAGCTTGTTTTGACGAAGCTCTAGTCCAGTTTCCCAACTCTCCACTACATCATCAAGCTCAACATCCATGATGATTATACCAGGTTGATACATTTGAATCCCCTTTAAGACACTTTTACTTCTGGAGGTCCTTGCTATTACTTTGTATCCCTTTTTCTCAAGATCAATCTCCAACTCAAGACTTGAGAGATGGTTATCTCCAATAATGAATATGCCAGGCTTCATTTAAAAGGTGAATGTTGTTCATTGGAATCATTGTAATGGTTTTTAGAAGTGAAGATTATTAGGTGAAAAAAGCGATCCCTGGAACGGGATCGCATACTCTCCTGTTCATTGCTGAACAGGAACCACCTAACCACCATAATTATCATTTGCAGCACTTATGTTTGTGTATTAACCTGCTAAAAATAGACTCGTACGCGAACCATCCCGCCGATTCCTCCTGAGCCAAATTCTGTGGTATTCGCCTTTCCGTTCGGAAGAAAAAGCTGGCTGATCAGTTCTGTATTGTTGCCTATAGAGTATTCCACTCTCGGATAGAGCATGTAGCTCCCATCTGACATGTTCCAAAGCACGAATGCAGAAACATTCCAATACGAACCAACGGGTGTATTGGCGCCATAGAACATATACTGTTTACCTAAACCTTCCGCATAGGGCCCCAGGTAATTCATCCAGTCGTTGATGTTGTACTCCCGGTAGTTCGATTTCCCATTTTGATTGAAGTAATATTCTCCAAACATGTATAGACCGTTTGCGAAGTAGTAATTGAGGCCCACCAGGGCGTTTAAAAAGTTCGCATCGGTCGTATTGGATTTGGAAGCGTCCATGCGATAAGCGCCCTCTCCATAGACCCCAAATCCCCCAATAGATCCGGAAAAGTCCGCCCCGATCTGATGTTTCTGTTCCTTAAACTCGGTGAATGTGTAGAAATCGGTAGTGGAATACTGGAAGTACACGTGTGACAGTGAGACATCAAAACCGTTAATATGATTTTTGAGCTTGATGGCGTAATTCGAGTTTTCAAACTGGTCGGAAACATTCATCACACCCGTGAGTGTAGCTTGGTTGGACAATAAATACTCAACTTTCACCGCATTCACCCCAACAAGTTCGTAGGTTGGATCCAACATGTTTCTGGCTTGAAAAACGTTCGTTGGATTCCATATGTAACCGGTACCCCACGGAAGCTGCTGCTTGCCAATTCTCACGTTCACCTTGTTAGCATAAATTGTAACGTAGGCGTTATCAAATAGAAAACCATCGTTCAATGGATTAGCGAATCTATTCTCAACCTCCTCATACGGTTGACCCAATTCATTGATGTAATCAGAGACGACTCGTCTGGGCAAAAAATTGAGAACATTTTGCTGTGTTCTTCCATGAAAAGTCCGGTAATTGATATTGCCAAAGAAGCTCACTTTGTCATCCACTTTAGCATTTAGGTTAAGCCTGAGCAAATTGTAATTCGTCATGGAATACTCCGAATGCTGTACCTGTCCAAGAAGCTGATTTTCAAAGAATCCTGATATCTGTAGCTTATTCAGCACCGTCGAATCGCCTTGCGCAAAACCGAGTTTTGAAACAATGGTCAAAACAGCCAATGCGAAAATCCGGAGGGTTCGATTTCTCACTTATCTGGTGTTTAGTTCCTCTTTAAAAAGTTGGTAGAGAACCGGCTGTCGTCCAGGTCAACATTGACTTCTATCTCCCTGGTCTCAAGCAAGGTTTTACTCCCGGATTCATTGTTGCGCATCTCCAACTTCATAGCGATCCAGTAGTCGTCAATTTTCTTCACGTTGGAAGCGTAGAGCGTTTTGGATAGTAAGGCATCTTCATAGTATTCCACTTTGGATACGACGAAGTTTTCCTGGTTTACCCAAAAGATCAGCTTTGCATAATCCGGCCCTGAAGCGGTGGGAATTGCCAATACGGTGTAATGATTTACACCTGAGATCTCCTCTGATCCGAGTAGATCCATTTCGAAATCCTCCTGGTAATCCCGCTGTTCCAAGTCCTGGTAGGAGAAGTCACTCCCTTGTACTTTTTGTTTCCTGGCATTACTGGCTAGATGGCGCACACGGTCTGTGCGTGGTGTATAAAACCAAATGTCATCCCCACCATTCAGCATTAAGATCTTATCTCCTTTTACCCTGGCTGGTCCAGTGTAAAGTGAGAGCTGATCATCGCCTGAATTCTTGGAATAACCTTCAATGGATAGCACCCTAGATTTTCCTTTTGACGTAACGATGGTTTGATCAACCTGCGTGATGGACGAAGGTATTTTTTCGTTTTTCTCTACCCGGTCCATGATCTCATTGAGCGAAAGATTTTGTGCTTGTGATGAGTAGATCAGGGTCATCAACAAAATAGCTTTTAATGTTTTCATAATACTGTATTTTGGTTTTTGATTTCAGACTTGCGATTGGCTATCGAGAGTAGCACCCGTAGAATAAATAATGAGGTGATTGCTACTGTCAGACTACCCAGAATGAATTTTGTGATTTTCATATTTGATTGTTTGATTTCTTATTGGTAATCGAAAGGAGCGCGGGAAGTACGACCAGGGTAGCAAGAAGTATCGTCACAATACCAATGGCCAGCGTCATGCCAAGACTTGCAAGTCCTCGGTGAGAGGAAAATCCAAGTGCCCCGAATGCCAGGAAGGTAGTAATGGAGGTCAGCACCACAGCCTTTCCCGTACTGTTAAAAATGGATTTCAACCTGCCGATTCCTTCGATCTTAAATCGGTGCATAATGTGTACTCCATAGTCGATAGCGATCCCAATGATCAGCGGCAACCCCATCACATTTAGGAGGTTCAGTTTGATCCCGACCATTTTCATGATTCCCACCATCCAGATAGTTCCAAGAATGAGCGGGATCATCGTCAGCATGGAGGCCTTCAGGCTCTTGAAGTCCAGTGTGAGGAGCAACAGCACGACGATCAGAGTCAGTATTGCCGCAATGGAGCCGTCTTTTCCGATGAGCATGATCAGGATGTAGTAAATGATGGGAGTTCCCGTGATTTGCTGATCGATTTGTTGCATTTGAGCCGAGAAGCTCTCCAGGAAGTTCAGGTTCCAAATCTGCTCTTTGGGAAACATAGTGACCAAAAACTGGGAACCATCTTTACTGATATATTGAGATAAGATGTCTTCCGGAATGGAATCAAGGGTGATCCTACCAGTAGCGCTCATTGAGATCGCCGTAGCTCTTAAGTGTGGCTCATAATGGCGTTGAAACAGGTTGAAAGCTTTGACTGCACGCTGGGGATCATCCTGGATTAATTGGGTGAGTTCTTCAACCATTCGCATTCTTTCATTTGCAGGCACATCAGGATCGCCAATGATCTCTTCTGCTTTTTCATCCAGTCTGTCCTGGCCGCCGGTAAAAGCCATTTGCGCCAATTCTATCACGTTATCCTCCAATCGGTAAAGTTGCTCGATGAGTTCATCCACCTCGTTTTCAGTCAGCGTATCTGCTTTGTTTTCGTCCAAGTATTTGCGGATTTGCGATAAGTACGGAACGCGTTCTTTATGCTGTTTTTCTGAAGGAACAAAATCCGAAATGGAGCTGGTGAGGCCTATCCTGGGTACATCTTTGGCCTCTTCAGCGATCACCCTGCTTTGCTCCATCGTATTGGCAGAAACAAAAACAATATCAGGTGACGTGTTGAACTTTTCAATCAAAGAATCCTGCATTGCCACACTTGTTAACCCGGGAGGTTCAAGACTCATGAAATCGTAGTTGAACTCGATCTCTTTGCCTCTTAGAATGGTCAACACCGTCAGAGCCAGTGCCAGGGATAGATATAGGACCGGCTGCTTCTTTATTTTTTCAGAAAGGACTCCCAATAATTGGAAGGAAGGGGTCTTCAACTTTTCCTGTTTACGGGTTTTCTTTTCTAATCTCACCTTCAGCTTTTCAAACTCTGGGTTTTGATAAGGTAGCGTGGCAAGCTTCTTTTTTAGTTTGAGAATCTTCCTTCTGCGGGAAATGTCCTGGAAGGCCAACATGGCCGGAAGGACAGTGAAAGAAGCAAGCATGGTGAACAACACGCCGGCCCCACTGATCAGACCGAATTCTTTCATTCCGGCATTTTGCGTGACCATTAACGAGAAGAAGGCCAGGGAGGTGGTAAATGCACCTACCAGGATTCCACCACCTGCTTTCGCAAAAGTGGTTTTCAATGCGTCCGTATTATTCATACCAGCCGATCGATTTTCTAAGTATCCGGAGATGACATGAATGTTAAAGTCGATTCCGAGACCGATCAGGATCACACCAAAAATGGAGGTCATGATGTTGAGATGTCCTACTAACAGCGTAGCAAAACCAGTCGTCCAAATGATGCCCACGATCAAACTGATGCCTGCCAATAATGGGGAACTCCACATTCGAAAGGAAATGATGAATGTGACGATGATCAGAATGAAAGCCAGAAGAGAAGTGAAATTGGAATCCTCGCTCAGCGCTTTGTTTTCTTCCACGATCAATGCCATAGACCCAGCGATCCCTACTTTCTCAATGCCATCATATTTATCGGCGGTAGCGTAGATGATCTCATTGATCTCATTGATCAATAGTGTGGATCGATCAATGTCATCTGTTGTGAATTTTGGAAATGCAGTAATAAGCACCATGTCTTTTTTGGGAGACATCAGGTATTCCTCTCCCAACAGCATGTTGTCCACGGCTATTCTCGCATTTTCTTCTGTGGTGTCTCTAGCGGTCAGGAAGTCATGCATGGTTTTCAACCACACTTTGATCCCATCAAGTGAAGTGATGGCATTGTTCTCTCTTTCTGAACTCGAGATCCCCTCATCATCGACAATGTAAGTTTCTTCAAAGTTGTCATTGATGCCATTGATGTATTCCTTTAGTCCCAGGTGTTCATAGGAAGAGACAGCTGTTTTTAGGTTCTTGGTTTTGATCAGCATTAACGCGTGCTTTCTTAAGAAGTCACGATTGACCTTGTAACTGACCCGATAAACGTATTGGTCAAGCTTTTCAATTTTAGGTGCGACTTCATCGGCGAATTTTTTTAGATCTTCGGTTTTACCGAGTGCAGTGATGATGACATTGGAAGCCGCCTCAAAGTTTTCGGTCATCTCATTATACCCTTTTACTGTTGGGTGGCTTTGAGGCATCAAGTCTTTCATGTTGGCCTTAATGACCAACTGTTCTGAAATGACACCACATGCTATCGTGAAGCCTAATCCTATGATCAGAACAGCTTTATTGTATTTCACAGAGACATGGGCAAACCATGCAAGAAGTTTTGATTTCATTTTTCGTAAGTATTTGACACGAAGAAAGGGAGGGGAGCAAATGAAATCGTCTCAATCGAACCGATGAGACCCACGGAACGTCTCAGTAAGTCATAACATTCTTTTTATCAGGTCTTTATGGATTATTTGATGAGACCTATTAGTGATGGTGGTCAGTGGGTTGTAAAGACTTTGAACCACTTACTATAGACCAATACTGTCAGGTTGAGATGTGAATACCTAGTTGGCAAGTTAGCTTTCCCCCGCTCGCGGGGGGTAGGGGGTGGACCTTAGTGAAATAGATTTTTCTTAATTTGTCGATTGTGAAACCATCCAAACGAAATAATTACGGATACAACAAAGATTTAAAGGCAAATGCCAACAAGCTAAGAAAAGAGATGACAAAGGCTGAGGCATGTCTTTGGAAGTATGTTCTGAGGGCAGGCAGTATGATGGGTTTTACTTTTCGTCGACAAAGGCCTGTTTTAAGCTACATTGCTGACTTCATGTGTAAAGAGTTAATGCTCATCATTGAAGTAGATGGTATAACTCATAGCTATGAATCTTTTACTAAAAAAGACGGGATAAGGCAGAAACACTTGGAGGAGGCCGGTTTCAAATTGCTTCGTTTTTCTGATTAGTCCGTATTGAATCATATAAATAGTGTACGTCAAAGCATAGAAAGTGAAGTAAAAGAAATAATCCAGCAAAATGATATTCCTCTTCCTAAATCACGGAAGAGCCGAAATTCATAACGATAAACAATCCACCCCCTAACCCCCGCCAGTGGGGGATATCAATAGCTCTGAAAAATTGAATCACTTCTTACTCAGACCCTGTAAACTCTTGTTGGAATTGGGAAGGTGTGTACCCGGTGTAGTTTTTAAACGTACGATTGAAGGTGGCTTTTGAATTGAAACCGCAATCCAGGGCGATGGCGAGAATGGTATATTTTGAATTTTGGTCGGAGACTATTCTTCTTTTCACCTCATCAATGCGGTATTGATTGACAAACTCATAGAAATTCTTGCGTATCCTGTTGTTGAGAATGTGAGATAGATAATGAGAAGACACCTCCATCTGTTTAGCCAATTGATAAAGGGATAACGTACTGTTCAGATACGGCTGCTCATTTTTCATGTATTCATCCAGGAGCTTGACAAACTGCTTGTCCTGACTTTCATTCTTTTCCTCCTCTTGCTTGTTGTTTGATCTTTTGGGAATGGTTTCACTGATCGATTCACCCAAGAAACCATCCACCGTTCTTGGTTGATGAGTAAATATGTTACCCTGTCGGTAGCCGAAATACCCTAATAGATAAATAAAAAGCGTAAATAAGGTGTACCCTATAAAATCAAGGTTAGAATACAATTGGATGGAGCTTTCTGATGAGGTAAATCTTAGGTAGTAGACGTAACCTACTGCAATCAAAAAGAAGAACGAAATTCCTGTCAATACAATGGCTAGCTTCTTAAGCCATATCAGATTGATCGTGTCATCGTAGGAGTAGGCCTTTTTGATGTTCACATCATGTTTGCCGATGAGACGAAAAACGACAATCAGGTAGGCAATGGAAAATACGATGGCCAAAAAGAGGCTTGCCAGGAGAAGAGGAGATAGAGGCTGGCTTAAGACATTGGATTTTTCCAGCTCACTCAACCGGATGAAAGGAAGCGATGTGGCATAAACCAGTAGGCAAGGCAACAGATGAATTAGCCACTTCCACTCTAACCGCTCATGTCCTGAAATAATGGATTTCGCATAGATGTACATCAGGGAATAGTACAGTACAATAATGCCAGCGTCGTACCCCGCATAGTTCAGGTAAGTCGGCTGTTGGAGAAAAAGCCAGTAGGCAAACGAAAGATGCAACGCCAGGACCGCAAGCCATACTGCCAATATCTTGTCATGCAACTTTCCTTTCTTTTTATTGATAAGCAATATGGAAAAGAAAAGCGCCTGGGCAGCACCTATAATTAAAATGACTTGCAATTGTGTTTTGCTTAAACGTTCACCAAAATTAAAGCAGTTGATTCTAGGATAGAATTATCAAGAGTTTCTATCTAGCCGAAGCAAATCAGAAATTTGGGTATCTAATACAAGGTTTTGCTTTCGTTCTGAAATTGAGATGGTGTCTTTTGGGTAAACTTTTTAAACGCCCGAACGAAATAGGAAATGTTATTGAACCCACAGGCCATATATACTTCCTTTATTTTGACTTCAGGGTTGCTCAGCATTTGAGTGGCTTTCTTGATACGCTCTGAGTTAATATATTCAACAGGAGTAACTCCTAATTCATTTCTAAAAATCTTATAAAAATTTGACTCACTGGTACATACTTTTTCACTAAGCTCCGTGACAGATATAGGTTTGTCAAGATTATTTTTTATATAACGTAGCGTGGTTGCCAATCGATTCGAACCTGATAATGTATCACTTCTAGCTTCTAATTGAAATCGATTTTCCGATTGCAATATTCTCACTACCAGTTCTCTCAGCATCATATCCACAAATAGATCTTTCGATTCATGGTTTTCAATAAACAGAAACATCAATCTATTGATGATCTGACGGATTGCTTCATCGTTAGAAAACGTATAGTTGATACTTGAAGGTCTCCACTCTTCATCAGATTTAGGATAAGCGTAATTCAGTTCCTCTATGATTCTTTTGATTTTTTCCGGGGCGACCGTCATTGCAAGACATCTTGTTGGATTATTCTCAGTAGCCTCAGGAAAGTCAATTTTCATTACCTCATTGGATGGCATCATAACAGATTGCCCTGGAAGAAAGTCAAAAGGATCCTGATCTCTTAAGTGCATGATTTTCTTACCTTCTATCATGCTGGCAAAGACTGGTTGATGAAATTGAAGGATCACTTCTTCTGCATAGTGGTGCGTTTCGTATACATTGAGCTCTGCGCTCTCAACCGTGTACGTTGTTCGGTTTTCGACGAGGTTTTCTAGCTTTCTATGCGTGTAAAAATGCTGAGGGATTTCCATTACGAGACAACTTTCAAATCAAAATAGCCTCCTACAATTTAACCAAAGATTTGTCATTTTTCAATCCAAAAGCCTATTTGAGAGAATAGTGCAAATGACTGATAGAATAGTTCATGTAATTAGGATTTTCTAATTCATAGTTTTGAAAACGCAGCTCAATTATAAAAATCATATTCATTGAGCCATTTGTTAAAAATTATTGAAAACTTAAATCATAAACGTTATGAGCGATTCATTAACTACTACCCAGGAATCGATCCAAAAACCGAAGTTTAAGGATCAGTATGAAAACTACATTGGAGGAAAATGGGTATCTCCTGTCAAAGGCGAGTACTTCGAAAATATCTCCCCAGTAGATGGTAATAGCTTTACCAAGATCCCAAGATCAACACAAGAAGATATTGACCTGGCCATCGATGCTGGGTGGGAAGCTTTCAAGACCTGGAAGAAAGCTTCTGTGACAGAAAGAAGCAATATCCTTCTAAAGATTGCCGATATCATGGAAGAAAATCTTGACGTGTTAGCTCGAGCTGAAACATGGGATAACGGAAAAGCCATTAGAGAAACTACAGCGGCTGATCTTCCATTAGCCATCGATCATTTCAGGTATTTCGCTGGTGTAATTAGAGCTGAAGAAGGTACTGCAAGTGAACTTGACGAAAATACCTTGACCATGAACATTCAGGAACCGCTTGGAGTGGTTGCACAAATCATCCCGTGGAACTTCCCTATCCTGATGGCCACTTGGAAAGTAGCACCTGCTCTCGCAGCAGGTAATTGCGTCGTACTAAAACCAGCAGAACAAACCCCTGTCGGAATCCTCGTTTTAATTGAACTCCTGGAAGAAGTGCTCCCAGCTGGAGTTTTAAATGTGGTAAATGGCTTTGGTGCTGAAGCTGGTAAACCACTTGCCAGTAGCCCTAAAGTGAAAAAAGTAGCTTTCACTGGTGAAACGACTACCGGCCAGCTTATCATGCAATATGCTTCTAAAAATATTGTGCCTGTTACACTTGAACTTGGTGGAAAATCGCCTAATATTTTCTTTGAGAACATCATGGAAGCGGATGACGAATTCTTTGATAAGTGTCTGGAAGGAGCAGCCATGTTTGCATTAAATCAAGGCGAAGTATGTACGTGTCCTTCCAGAATGCTGGTTCAGGAAAGTATCTATGATGAATTTATAGAACGTGTCGTAGAACGTGTCGAGAAAATTAAATTGGGACACCCACTTGATCCAAACACGATGATGGGAGCCCAGGCCTCAAACGATCAATATGAGAAAATCCTTAATTACATCGATATAGGTAAAGAAGAGGGATGTGA
Source organism: Cyclobacteriaceae bacterium (assembly GCA_028284125.1). GTDB lineage: Bacteria > Bacteroidota > Bacteroidia > Cytophagales > Cyclobacteriaceae > Ekhidna. The sequence continues at coordinate 154,776 of JANQSI010000013.1, read as the reverse complement.
AGTGCTTACTGGTGGAAAAGCTGCTTACAACGAAGGGCTCGATGGAGGGTTCTACATCGAACCAACTATCCTAAAAGGCAATAATAAGATGCGTGTCTTCCAGGAAGAAATATTCGGACCTGTTGTTTGCGTAACTGCTTTCAAAGATGAGGAAGATGCCATAGCCATTGCGAACGATACACTATATGGATTGGGAGCCGGTGTTTGGACCAGAGATTCTCATCAGGCCTACAAAATATCCCGTGCAATTGAAGCAGGGAGAGTTTGGGTGAATTGCTACCATTTGTATCCGGCACATGCTCCATTTGGAGGGTATAAAAAGTCAGGTATTGGTAGAGAGACACACAAAATGATGTTGTCGCACTATCGCCAGACGAAGAACATGCTTATCTCATACGATAAGAATGCTCTAGGATTCTTTTAGTATGCAAACCGAAAAAGAAAGAGTAAGCACCACTGCATCAGCAGTGGCGCTTATCAATCGACTAAAGCAAGAACATGGTGAACTTATCTTTCACCAAAGTGGTGGATGTTGTGATGGTTCAGCACCCATGTGCTATGCGAAAGGTGAATTTTACATTGATGATTCAGATGTATTTCTCGGTGAAATTGCAGGATGTCCTTTTTACATGAACCAGGATCAGTACGAATACTGGAAACATACACACTTAACTATTGATGTTGTAGAAGGAAGAGGTGCAAGCTTCTCGTTGGAAATTCCACTTGGTGTTCGCTTCATCACAAAATCAAGGCTAATGAATTCTTAATTGTATTTTTTTGTCGTAATTTCAAACTAATCATTAACAGGCATTAGTGAAGTAATTTCCAGTCAGGTGAATACTATCGATATATTTGAGAAAAGTTAAGACTCACCTAGATGTAAATTTTCTTTATTGATGAAGTACTTCTCTTACGCAATCGTCTTTTGCCTGGTGGCCTGCTCTCCTCAGAACAAGAAAGAAATAAGGCCGAATATTCTACTCATAGTGGCAGATGATCTTGGTTATACCGATTTAGGTGTGTTTGGAGGAGATATTAAAACTCCAAATCTTGATTCTTTAGCCAAGCAAGGAGTGGTTTTTAGTCGCTTTCATACTTCGCCATACTGTGCTGTCACTCGAGCAATGCTACTTTCCGGAACAGACAATCACATCGCTGGGATGGGATCTCAAGATTTGGTAACAGATGTTTTTGGGTATGAAGGACATTTAAGTGATCGAGTGATTCCCATTCCACAATTACTTAAAGAGTCCGGGTATCATACTATGATGACTGGGAAATGGCACCTGGGAAAAACTCCGGATCAAGACCCCACGAAAAAAGGGTTTGAAAATGCTTTTGCTCTGTTGGAAGGTGCCGGAAATCACTATAACCATGTTGGAGTATTTCCAGAAGAACCTATTTCTCCTTATACCGAAAATGGAGTTTCGACTTCTTGGCCAGAGGGGGCATATTCAACAGATTTTTACACAGATAAGCTCATTTCCTATATAGACAGTTACAAAGAGGACGACTCTCCTTTTTTTGCATTTGCAGCCTATACAAGTCCTCATTGGCCGCTTCAAGTCGATCCTAAGTTTAGCGAAAAATACGAGGGAATGTATGATGATGGATATGAAGCATTGAGATTACGCAGATTTGAAAAACAAAAGAAATTGGGGTTTATCCCTGAAAATGCTCAGCTTCCAAAAGTTAACCCATCTGTTACTCCGTGGGATTCGCTTTCTAAAGAAGATCAAAAATGGCAATCCAGAGCAATGGAAATCTATGCGGGGATGGTTGATAACCTTGATTACAATATCGGAAAGCTTATTTCATACCTAAGAAAAACGGACCAACTAGCCAATACACTTGTAATTTTTTTCTCCGATAATGGTGCGGCTGCTGAGGACTTCTATAATCATGAATATTTTGGAGATTTCTTGAGACAACACTATACAACTCATTATGATACCATGGGTACGGCAAAATCTTTTGTTTCGTATGGCCCACAATGGGCTGAGGCAGGTACATCGGTATTTAAATATTACAAATCATACACTACTCAAGGAGGGATAAATACACCATTTATTATTTCTGGTCCAGGACTAAAGATCAATGAGGTAACTCATGCTTTTGCTTCGATAAAGGACATTGCTCCCACGCTGTATGAATTCGTAGGAGCACGATACCCAGAAAGCAATCAATCAATCTATCCACTTGAAGGTAAGTCGATGAAGTCATTATTGGAGGGGAAATCTGAGGCAATACATGAGCGGGACTATAGTTTTATTCTGGAACATAGAGGTCATGTCCTCGTTCGCAAAGGAGATTGGAAGTTGGTAAATATGAAATTGCCATTCAATGAAGTCAATTTTGAACTTTTCGATCTCTCAAAAGATTTGGGCGAACAAACAGATGTGAAAGGTGACTATCCTGAAAAATATGCTGAATTACTATCTGAATGGGAAGTTTACCAAGAACATGTTAAGGTTCAAATACCAACTCCCCAACCAGGTGAAGCCCTCAACGACAATCAATAATTAAGTTGCGAATAGAATAAATGGAAAAAGTAAAGATTGGAATTATCAATGTATCCGACCGAGCAAGTCGAGGAGAATATGAAGATTTACCTGGGAAAGAAGTCAAACGACTTTTGGATTTGTGGTTAACTAATTCATGGGAAACGGAGTATGCTGTAATTCCAGATGAGCAGGAGTTACTAGAAAAAGAAATGATCAGAATGGCCGACGAGCAGTCTTGCTGCCTCATTGTCACCACTGGTGGGACAGGTCCTGCAAAACGTGATGTAACACCTGAAGCTACTATTGCTGTATCTGAAAAAGTACTTCCGGGCTTTGGTGAGCAAATGAGGCAAGTGAGTCTACAATATGTACCAACGGCGATCCTTTCCAGGCAGACAGCTGGAATAAGAGGAAGTTCTTTGATTGTCAACCTGCCTGGGAAACCAAAATCTATTCGTGAATGCCTTGAGGCAGTTTTTCCTGCGATTCCGTATTGTATCGACCTAATTGAAGGTCCTTACCTTGAGACGAATGAAGAGGAAATGAAAGTATTCCGGCCTGCTCGATAGAGTAGAATCTATCAACAGTAATCGACCACATTGGTCTCTATGCAAACCTTTCAAGTTTGAAAACAATCCTTTTGAAGTTATTTAACTATTCTTAAGTTCCACTATCTCAGTTGATTTAAGACATTTAAAAGGGATTCACTCACTTCTCAGAACATTTGCTGGATTGGTAAATGCCGTTTTAATCGCTTGATAACTAATGGTAAATAGTGTGATAGCAATAGATGCTGTCGCTGCATAAATTAATGTTTCAGTACTAATAGTTATCCGGTATGCATAATTTGAAAGCCAATTGTTCATGATGAAATAGGAGCTTGGGAGAGCTATGATAAGTGCAAATCCAACTAGTTTTAGGAAATCAGAAGAAATTAAAGTCAAAATATTTTGGACCGATGCGCCAAGCACTTTTCTGATGCTTATTTCTTTTTCTCTGTTTAAGGCCATATAAGAGACAAGTCCTAGAATTCCCAACGCCGCAATGCTTATGGCAATAGTTGAAAAAATAAAGAAGATCCTATTCAACCGAGATTCCACTCTGTACATACGGTTAAATTGGTCGTCAAGAAATCTGAAATCAAATGGCAATCCTGGAGCATTGGCTAGGGTTTGATCCTCAATAAAGCCCAGTGTTTCATTTATTTGATCGGTTCCTAGCTTGACAAACGCATAATAGGGTTTAACTGGAGCATATATTATCATAAAAGGCTCAATAATATCTTTCAGGCTGGATGAATGAAAATCAGCAATTACACCAACAATCAGTACTTCATGTTTACCATAATTTATTTTTTTATTAATGGTTTCCTCTGTGGCCCAGCCCAATTGTCTCGCCATGGTTTCGTTGATGACAACAGCTGGCACTTTTCCTTGCTCTAAATCATCAAAGTTTCCATCGTTTCGAAGGAAATTTCGTCCCGCAAGCAATTTCATTTGCATCAGCTCGATAAAGCTTTCGTCTGCTTTTAGATATGCCGTAGTAAAAAACTGGTCCTTTGAATGATCCAGACGTTTTGTTCCGCCTTTTGAACCAACGTTAAGCGGAGTTGAGTTTGAGAAGCTTACAGCCTGAATTTGAGGGTTGCTCCTTAGTTGGTTTTTGAATGTCTCAATATTTTTCCGCAAGTCTTCATTTATTCTAAAGTAAATGACTTGTTCTTTTTCGTAACCCAAGTCTTTACTTCGAATGAATGACAACTGTTCTCCGATAACCAAAGTAGAAACCAGTAAAAATGTGGAAATTGAAAATTGGAATACGACAAGTCCCTTTTTCAGGAAACTTTTTTCCCCCTTAACAGAGGTACTTCCTTTCAATATATTGACAGGCCTGTATGCCGACAATACAATCGCTGGATAAAATCCAGAAAGAAAACTAATAATCAATCCTAATGAGAGTATCCCAACCCAAAAATTCAGACTCCACAATTTGCCTATCTCTATAGTCACACCGGCCAATTGATTAAATGAAGGAAGCAAGTAGAGTATGATTACAAATGAGAAGATTAAGGAGCTAAAAACATAAATGATTGATTCGCCTAAGAATTGATAGTAAAGCTGTCTTTTTTGAGCTCCCATTACCTTTCTCATTCCCACTTCTTTGGCTCTTTCTATTGAACGTGAGGTTGCCAGGTTCACATAGTTTATACAAGCCATCACCAATATCAGTAGCGCAATGGAGGAAAAAATGTAAACACCAGACAGAGAGCTTGTATTACCCATTTCATACTCTAGATTGGATTTCAAGTACAAGTCATTGATGCTTAGCCAATTGACAACTACCGCATCTTCACTATCATCAGGGATTTCTAAAAGTTTATTGAAATGCGTTTCGACCTTGGATTCAATAGCGGGGGTTAGCCCATTGGGTAGTAATAAGAACGTATGAAACATTGCATTGCTCCACTGTTCCTTTTTTACCCATCTTTTTTCAACCAATGAACCTAAAAAATCGAATTGAATCGTTGAATTGGATGGAATGTCCTCGATTATACCAGTGATCTGGAAATTTTCACCGGCAACTTGAATCGTAGAATTTACTACATCGGTGCTGCCAAAGTAACTGAGCGCAGCCTTTTTGGTAACCACCAGACTATTCGGGCTAGTCAGTGCATTCTGCTTATCACCAGCCAAGAAGTTAAATGAGAAAACTTCGAAAAAGTCAGGGTCAGCATATATCATCTCACTTGAGAAAGCCTCTTCGTTGTAGTTGAAAATCTGCTTGCCAAAAAATGCCATTCTCATGGAATGTTGAATATCCTCCGAATAGGTGCGTTTCAATGTTGGACCTACGATATTTGGGGTAATAGCATAATCGTATAATGATACTCGGTAGATCTTATCCTTCTTTTCGTGAAATTGATCATAGCTCAGCTGATGATTCACGTAGAGCATTATTAGTATCGAGCTTGTAAGTCCAAGTGTTAGACCTAATAGGTTTATGGCAGTATATACTTTGTGCTTTTTGGCATTCCTGATTGCAATTTTGAAGTAGTTTTTAAACATAATTACCGAGTAGTTTAATTTTCCTCTAATTGATTGGTTGGTGTAGGATTTCCTAGGTTTTACAGTGCGCCATGAAAAAAATTTGATGACGTTAAGCCAGTAGAGCCTTTTTGCTTTTTTACTACTGAATTGTTCAAGATGATCCTGAAAGCGTTCTTCCAAATCACCCTCGATTTCCTCTAACAGCTCTTCTGAACAGTACCAGTGAAGAACTTTCCTGGCTAGCCAGGGAGGGAATGATTTTTCTTTTGATTTCATGCTTGAAAGGACGGTATCTTTGACCAAAGAAATTGCCGCTGATCACGCACCTCCTTAAGCGCAAATTGACCTTCTGTGGTAATCAAAAAGAGACGCTTTCTACGACCCCCTCTTTTGTTGGTAGCGCCATCCAATTTTGAGGTCAAATAACCTTTTTCTTCAAGCCTGTATAGGCACGTATGCACGGCACTCATGTTGATCGATCGTTTCAAGTCTTTTTCTATTACTTGAGTAACGGAAAGTCCATAGGCCTTACTCTGAAGTCCAGCCACTACGAGTAATACGAGTTCTTCAAACTCACCCAGATAATATCTCTTTTTCATCTACACGATTACTTACACAATTGTAAAAATACTATAACTTACACAATTGTAAAAATTGCTTTGACGGGTTTTGATATTGACCCATACTACTTCTAAATCAGCTTTTTGGGTCTTCTTCTAATTTGAAACAGTCCTTATAGAGGGGTTTTCATTTTGAACAAGATACCGTGAGTGAATGGTAGCGTTCCGGCGGATTATCCCACTTTAAAAAGCGCTATAAAATACTAATTACTCTTTTTTATTGATCCGTGTTCGCATCGACTCGCTATCCCATGAGGTATCATCATCATAAAGATTTCCTCTCTTTAGATCCTCCTTCAGTAGGGTCTCTTGTTGTGCGATTTCTTCTCTCGCCCTAAAAATGTATTCATCGCTATTGAGCACTTTGTTCGCTAATCGGCGTAGGCTTTCTTCATCGTATTTCTTAAAGTTTTGCGCCTGGCGGTGGGTCGTGTATTTTCTATGACCAAGAAAGTGTAACGCATCTTCCGCTACACGCACGGAAGTATCCAGCGATTCTCTGTAGATATTAGTTACTCCTGCGTTCAGCAATTCATAAGCATCCACTCTGCTCTTTGCTCGAACCATCAATTTGAGGTTGGGGTAATTGCGTTTCAAAACCTCCACCATTTCCATAGTAGCCTCCGGATCATCAATTGCCGAGATTAAAATATCTGCTTCACCGGCACCCGCAGATTCTAATAGGTCTTCACGAGTAGCGTCACCGTAATAAACCTCAAATCCGAGTTTTCTTAGCAAATCGACGCGTGAGGAATCATGGTCAAGAATTGTTAATTCTACTCCATTGGCTCTTAAAAACCTACCCACTGTGCTACCAAAATGACCAAATCCTACTAAGATGATTTTATTTTTCTTGTCGATGGTATCCATTGGTTTTTCCTCTGATTCCTTGGTTCCGATTCTTGGCAGAATGACACGTTCGTTGAATATAGCCAATAACGGTGCTAAAGTCATAGATATCGCGGTGATGACTAAGAAAAGGTCGAGCTGCTCTCGGGATAAAATACCTAGTTGATTGGTAAATGAAAGAAGCACGAAAGCAAATTCCCCCACTTGTGCAAGCCCTACTGCAATAAGCAGTTTTTGATCCATCTTGATTCGAAAGATGGAAGCGACAATGTATAGCACAACTCCCTTTAGCGCAATCACACCAAGCACCATCAACGAAATCTCGACTGGACTATCGATGATCATTCCAAAATTGATGGAGGCTCCTACTGCGATGAAAAAGAGCCCTAGCAACAATCCTTTGAAAGGTTCGAGATTGCTTTCAAGTTCATGCTTGAACTCACTTGTGGCCAATACTACACCGCCAAGAAAAGCACCTAATGCCGGGCTGAGGCCAACAAGCTCCATTAAGTATGCAATGGCAATAACTATTAATAATGTGGAGGCTGAAAAAAGCTCTCGCAAACGAGTTCCAGCTACCACTCGAAGGAGGGGAACAATTAAGTATCGTCCAGCTAGCACCACAATCACAACAGATAAAAGAACAAAAACCGTTTGCAATCCGATGGGTAAATTGTCAAGTAGAGATGAGTGTCCTGAGTCATGTCCGTCGCTGGTAGAACCGCTGGCAGTACCTAGCAATGGGACAATTGCCAACATCGGAATAACGATAATATCTTGGAAAAGCAAAATGGAGAATGAAGAAGCTCCATAAACCGTATCCATCAGGTTTTTTTCCTTGAGCGTTTGCAGCACAATTGCAGTGGAAGAAAGTGCCAGTGCCATAGCTATGCTAACGCTTGATTGCCAAGAGTAACCTAACAATGAGAGTATCAAAAAACATAGGATAACTGTAAATAAGACCTGTGATCCGCCCATTCCGAGGATGGTCTTTTTCATCCTCCAAAAAGCCTTTGGTTCAATTTCAAGTCCGATGAGAAAAAGCATCATGACAACTCCAAATTCTGCGAAATGAAGTATGTCTTCTCCTTCCTCGCCAATGAACCCCAGCAAGTATGGACCAATGATTATTCCCGCCAGCAAGTATCCTAAGACAGAACTTAGCCCAAAACGTTTAGCGATAGGTACGCAAACAATTGCCGCACTTAAATAGATAACTGCCTGAAATAAGAAGTTTCCAGTCATTTCGCTTGGGTGTTTTGTAGAAATGATAAGTCATTCAGAAACTGACAAGAATCTCCTTCCGGGATATCTATTGAATCTCCTTGCAAGGATCGAAGTAGCTCTTGATATTGATCAATGTGAGTAGTGAGCTCTTCTCTAGATAATTTGTGCGTGCCCATCACCGCAAACGGGGGAAGATAGTCCATACCGCACAGTCTGGCCGTCTGCTCAAAGGGACGCAGAAATTCTCGAATGGTATAATTATTCCTGCCCTCTGAACAATAAACTTCCCTTGTTCCTCCGGCTGTCAACACATTAAGTGCCTGTTTTCCAACAAGTGCATCTCCATCAGGTCCATAGGCCCAGCCAAATTCGAGTACGATATCAATCCATTGCTTCAATAATGGGGGGCAACTATACCAGTAAAATGGATGATGCCACACAATTACATCGTTATGTTTCAAAAGGTCTTTTTCTATGAAAATATCAATATTGAAATCCGGGTATCTTTCATAGAGATCATGAATCGTCACTCCATCCATTCCCTTGATTCCTTCAATCAATGTCCGGTTGGTGCGAGATTGTTCATAACGAGGATGAGCAAATAATACGAGTATTTTCTTCACAGCTATAGCGATTGGTACATTCTATAAACAAGTTTCCAGTGCAAATGATTGATCCAAAAATCACTTGGCAACAAGCTAATCAAATATATCACTGAATGAGCGATAATCAGATCTAGTTGATACTTACTATTTGGATATTTAGTAAGTGGCCATTCGGACTTAAAAAATGGCTCATTCAAATCGATAAAGATGTCTTTTGAAAACTGATAAGTATGACGGTCGTTGGTGCATGAATCTCAAAAAATTATGAAACTGATTATGCAAACCATGGAACAATTATCCGCTAGAAAACTTTCTTTCCTGGCTTTCTTTCTTTTAAGTTTTTCAATCATTGGTCAACGAATGCCAAAAGCAATGCCTGAAGACCTAGAAATAGCAATTGCAAAGAGCGCACTGCCAGCCAACCTCCGAGATAACGCGACTGTATATGTTTTGAAGAACGGAACGGGTTATGTTAAAGCAGTGGAAGGAAGTAATGGGTACACCTGTTATGTTGAAAGACCAGCTCTCGAAGGAACGATGGCACCAATTGCTTTTGATGCTGAAGGAACGCGTGTTATGCTTCCTCCAAGATTCGAAAAAGCCAAAATGATCCAGGAAGGAAAAACGTATAACGAAGCTCAGGCTGTTATTGATAAAGGTTTTCAAAATGGTACTTACATGCCTCCCGCAATAGGCGGTATATCCTACATGCTCAGCCCATTGAACATTTTACCAAGAGGAAATAGCGGAAAGAAATTTCTATATCATCCGCATTTTATGATTTACGCACCATATGCAACTAACAAATCCATTCAATCCAGATTTACCATGGATGGGTATTTACCTTTTGTGAATCCAACAGGTCCTCATGGATTTATTGTAGTTCCGGTAGGTAAAGCCGAACGAGTGGAAATCAAAGAAGAACACCAGGCACTTATCGCTAAGTATGAGGCTTATGAAGCTTCTAGAAAATAATTGCTTGAAATCACATTTAAGGGCGAATCGGAACGATTCGCCCCTGTCTTTCATTTCGAAGTTTAGTTATTATCAAAACATGACTTGAATTTGCACATAACCATTTCTGCCCGGTCTTAAGATTTGACCGATATCAAAGTGTTCTCGATAAGCTTCGTCAGTTAAATTCTCCACTCCAACTCCCAAGGAATACTTCATTCGATCACTTTCAAACATCTTGTTGACCCTAAGATTAAGCAATGTGAATGATTTAGTGGTCAGTTCATTGAATTTCTCACTTATCCTATTTTGAGCTGATGACCACTCGATTTCAGGCTGGATATTCCAACCTTTAACATTTTGGTTGAGAGAATAACTCACCTTAAGTGGTGGCATTTGAGGAAGTGGCTTTCCTTCAAAATCTTCTCCGTACACGTACTTTAGATCAAGCTTGCTAGTAAGGCTAGGTAAAAGCAGATTGCTCAACATCATTTCTCCACCGAACATCTTCGCTCTTCCAGTATTCTCATACCATTTCACTCCCAAAGCACCGATAGTCATGTTGCTAAGTGAAGGATCATAAATTCCCATGATGTAGTTGTCGAAGAGATAAGCAAAAAGCGAAGTTTCGAATCGAAGATCGGCTTTCTGAGTTTTCTGTCCGATTTCCAAATGGATGTTTCGTTCTTCCTTTAAATCCGGATCTCCCAGATAGTCATAGCCATCTTGCTGATTAAATAGGTAAAACCCATACTGCTCTGAAATTGTCGGGACTCGTTCACCATATGAAATCATTGCGTTTGCAGTCATAGATGAAGTGACATCCCACAGGTACTGGGTTGAAAGATTGATCAGGTTGTTTTTTCTATGTTCCAATCCACTTTTGTTGAATACCGAAAGCTGTCTTTCCCCAAAATCACTATCAATGAATGAAGATACTTGCTCTAGGCGACCACTGTAGATCAATTTCTGATTTGGCTTTACCTGATAAGTATGCGATAGCTCAACACCAAGAATGGATCTATGCGCGTCTGGCCAAGTAAGCATGAACATTGGTAATTGGTCAACTTCGTTCGGGTACATCGTCATTTCTGCATGCCAAAAAGCTTTATGATAATCGGCTTTGACTTCAATGACTGACTTGCTGGATTGCCTCAAAAAACCTCGAATAAATCCTCCGGTAGTCCTGGTATTGCCTGGCATATCCATGTGCATAGCAACTGAATCTCTATTTGTATCATCCATTTCATGGTTAATGAAATTGTGATAGATTTTGATTTCCGGTTCACTGATCAACCCTATTTTATCAGTTATATAAGAAAGACCAAACATCTTGGCTCTGGCGAATGAAACATCCATTGGTAAAGCAGGATAGCCTACATCCTTAGCATCGTCCCCAACAAAGTCGAAGGCAAGAATACTTTGGGTGTTTATTCGGTAGTTAATGGAAGTGGCGTAGTTGTACTTCTCGAACTGACTATATCTCACTTCATTCCCATTTCCGTCAAAATAGTTTTGTGATTTCCTATGAACACCGGATGCTCTGATCGCCCATTTATCTTTTGCGTAATTGACGTCCATCGCCTGGCCAAATTCATCGGAAACCGTAGAATAATTTGATCGTAATGAAAACCGAAAAGGATCATCCTGAGTGAAAACTGGTTTTTTAAGCCCAAAATTGACACTCCCTCCAGTTCCGCTACCCATCATGTTGCTTTGACTACCAAATGCAATATCAAGGCTTTGTAAGTTGATTGGTTCGATATACGAAGAAGCGGGGTCCATTTTATCCGTACACGCCCCATAAATTCGCATGCCATCGATGCTCAAAACATATCGGTCAGAGGTTAATCCTCGAAGCATAGGTTCATTAGCAAAACTTCCCCTTCTGATCATATTTACACCAGGAAGACAATGCATCAGTTGATCCGTAGATCGCATGTTCATCTGCATTTTGGGATCCCTTGCCTGATATGCATAGTCCGTGATGATTACATCGTCCAAATGTTTGATTATTCCGATGTACTTATCATTTTTCATGGAATCCAACCATGCTTCATAGCGTTCTTTTTCAGATTGCCCGAAGCATGGCTGTAAACTCCATGTCAAAATTCCTATAAACCCTAAAACTCTCATTGAACTGGAGTCAAAGGCCTATTGGAAATAAATGTCGAAGTAGGGTGTACCGCAGGTATTACCATTGTCCTTCATGGTCAGACGAATCTGCCAGTCACCAGTCATAGTAAAATTGACAGTTCCTTTATAATGACCATTTTCTGTGTGTGCTGGCGCAACATTGTTAGGTGATCCATGATCCATGCTCACCATCCAAGGCTCAAGTTCAAACTCCATTCCTGTCACTGCTGGCCATTCCATCATACTTTGCTTTTTGAAAACAGCAATTTCCAGATCGTTTTGACCAACTTGAGGATCTTTCGGATCAATGTATGCGACAAAATACTTGGTAGTTTCGTCCATCATACTCATAAAGGAAACAAGTCGTGCTTTTTCTGGAGCTGAAACTTCTACTGGTACGGTCACTTCAGTTTCGTTGATAGAGAACTTAATACTCCAACTCCCCATCTCTCCTGAAGGCATGACAAATACAGGGCTGAAATTGAAGGAACCATCTTGAAATGTTGTTCCATCGGGAAACTCTATCGGACTTGAGTGTGACATGGTCATCATGTCCATCATTGGAGTCACTACAATGTCGCCACTCAACAGATTACCATTTTCGTCTTCAATCTTTGCGGTGATGTTATTGTATCCAACAAAGAAATCTTCCGAAGCAAAAAGTGTGACCTTCAACCCATTTTCGGTGATTGAGTTAATTTCTGTGAGATCCGTTTCAAATCCTAGTTGTGGATCATCACTATCTGAACAGGCGCTGACAAATACTATTGCCAGCAATATGAATATTGATTTAATAGCTTTCATTAGTGTAGTTTTTGATATTAGAAAAAGAATTTCAATGGGTTATCATGAACCCATTTTTAGTATATCAAAAACTATATCGGCGGTTTGAATATGTCGAAAACTACTTTTTTTGAAAAGGGATCCAGCCACATTCTCTGGTGAACAATTAAAGATGCTGTGGTATTAAAATTTATTTGAAATGTGCTGGTTAGATACTGCAGGTTGATTAGTGGAATGGGCGGGACGGTGGAATTGTTTTGGCTTCTCTCTTTGTTTGCCGCTGCAATTTTCTCAGCTAGAATACATTTACCATCACACTTGAGTTGTGGCATCTCTTTATTTTCACACAACTCTTTATACATTTCCAAATTGGCATAATAGTCAATCAATAACCCTGAACTGTAGAATAGATGGGTTAAAATTCCGCCCAACAATATGATGGCTATGAACCGTCTCATAGTTGGGCAATGTTCGATCGATTGTTTCTAAACTGATATGACTTTGGTCATACTTCCCGATAAATTACATCAGTGGTACCTGATCTATGGATGAATGGTGAAACTCTTCCTCTAACTTTGTGGTTTAATTGGGCTAATTGAAACTTTAACACGGGTAAATGAATATAAAATGTTTCACAGCTTCAGCGTATTTACTTTTAGCGGTATTAGCGTATAATGTCAACGCACAAACTGGAGGAATTAGTGGAAAAATTATCTCAAATAATAGAGCCGTTTCGTTTGCCACAGTGCAGCTAGAAAATGAATCAATCGGCACAATTGCTGATGCATCGGGGAATTTTGCTATAGAGAACGTTCCTGCTGGAGAAGTTACGCTTTTGATCAGCTCGGTCGGTTATCGATCAGGGGTTCAAACTTTAAATGTGATTGCTGGTCAAACTACAACTATTGAAATAGATATTGTGGAAGACTTGCTCGGCTTAGAAGAAGTGGTTGTGAGTGGGACACGGTATGAGTTGGACAAAAGGGAAGCTCCTGTCGTTGTAAATGTGCTTAACTCAAAGATGTTAAAGGCCACTCAATCGATTGCTATTTCTGAAGGTCTTAGCTACCAACCAGGAGTTCGCGTAGAAACCAACTGTCAGAACTGTGGATTTACTCAAGTGAGACTTAATGGTTTGGATGGTAGCTATTCCCAAATTTTAATTAACAGTCGCGCTGTATTTAGCGCTTTAAATAGTGTTTATGGACTCGATCAGATTCCGACCAATATTGTAGAACAAATTGAAGTAGTCCGTGGTGGGGGATCTGCGCTTTATGGCAGCAACGCCATTGCAGGTACAATCAATATCATTACTAAAGAGCCTGTGGTCAACACTTGGGAAGCTGGCTCTTATTTTTCCCTCATAGATGGAGAAGCGATGGATCAAGTGGTCAATTTAAATGGATCGATTGTAAGTGAGGATCTTAATAGCGGTGTGACATTCTATGGAATGTTTCGTGATCGGGAAAGCTTTGATGCAAATGGTGATGGGTTCACCGAACTAGTTGAAATTAAAAACAATATTTTGGGCGCTAAGGCTTTTATGAAGCCTAATGAATCAAGTAAAATATCCGTAGATTTTAGTGCTATTGAGGAATATAGACGTGGTGGCAACAGGCTAGATCTTGCTCCTCATTTTACTGATATCACAGAGGAATTGGAGCACAATACCGTATTTACAGGGTTAACTTACGATTTCTGGACATCTAAACAACGCGATAGATTTTCAGTGTACGTGTCCTCTCAAATGACCGATCGCGGAAGTTATTATGGTGGTCTTGGGGGAGGTAGAACAGCGGAAGACAGTTTGTTGGCTATCAATGCCTATGGCAACACAGACGATATCGCTCTGGTTGCTGGTACTCAATACATCCGTGACATGGGTAACTCCGATACTTTCACATTTGGAGTAGAAAATCAACGATACAAGACAGAAGATGAAATTGCAGGTTATAACCGCGTGGTTGACCAAGAGGTAAATGCTTTGGGTTTTTTCGGACAGTACGAATGGAAGCCAAACAGTCGATTAACTACGCTAATTGGTGCTCGTTATGATCTTACAAATGTCGATGGTTTTTATCAGGTAGGAAATGTGGTGCGTACTTCAGACGAAGATTTTGGAGTCTTTAGCCCCAGGCTTACCCTTTTATACAAGCTCAATGAGAATGTGCAATTACGTGGTGGCTACTCCAGGGGATTCCGTGCACCACAAGCGTTCAATGAAGATCTTCATATATCTTCGGTAGGGGGTGAACCTCAATTTGTAATTCTCTCGAATGATTTGGAGAAGGAAACATCCAATGCGTACACAGCCTCATTGAATTTCACTAGAGATTTTGGTACTGCACAGACCAACTTTTTGGTTGAAGGTTTTTACACTCAATTAAATAATCCTTTTGTTCAGGTGAGCACAGGTGTTACACTTCCAAATGGATCCATACTAGAAGAAGTAAGGAATGGTTCTGGAGCTGTCGTTTCTGGCTCCAACTTTGAATTAGGTTATTCACCATCAAGAAAATTTTCCTTCCAGCTAGGTGGCACAGCTCAGACTTCCACTTTCGACGAAACCCAGGTTTTATTTGAGCCTGAAAGTTCCGCGCCTGGTAGCGAGTCACTCGTGGCTACAGATGAATTTGTCAGGACACCTAACGTATATGGATACTTCAACTCAAATTGGACTTTGTCTGAAAATTTTGGAATTGACTTAACCGGAACATATACCGGAAGTATGATCGTGCCAAGAGTTGTGAGTGAATCAGGGTTCATTGCTTTGAATGAATCAGAAGCTTTTTTTGATTTAAATATTAAGGCTACTTATCACTTTGAAGTTCAAGATGAATTCCATATGGAATTGAGTGGCGGAGTTAAAAATGCATTCAACAGCTATCAGGATGATTTTGATATCGGACCCACCAGGGATTCAGATTACATCTATGGGCCAGCAGCTCCACGCTCTGTGTTTATTTCTCTAAAAATCGGGAACCTGCTTTAGTATTGATGTGCGCCAACTATGAAAAAAGGCTACCTAATAATGTTTTTTTTGCTTTCGTTTTTTTTTGGAAATGCGCAAGAAAAGAGTATCAGGTGGTTATCCTTTGATCAGTTGGACGATTCACTAGCAAATCGGCCAAAGAAAGTATTTGTTGATTTTTACACAGATTGGTGCACCTATTGCCGGAAAATGGATAAAGTAGTATTCACTAACTCAGAAGTTATTGAGCAATTAAATGATTCTTATTACGCCGTTCGTATGGATGCAGAATCTTTAGATACCATCTCTTTTGAAGGTCAGCAATTTATAAATGATCAGGTTGGAAAAACTCGAAATCCAGTTCATCAAATAGCACAACTGCTCGCGTTACGTGAAGGACAATTCGCTCCGCCTACGATGGTTATTCTAGACGAAACATTTGTGGTTAAAAATCGATACTTTGAGTATTTGACCAGTAAAAAACTGTTGAAAGCATTGAGGTTTTAACTCTACCCTTCTGAGTCGTTTACCAAATTGAATCATACATCCTAGCTAGAAAAATTCTAACATTGCACTATGCAAAACGATCCAGAATTAGATCCAAAATACCTTGGTACAATTTCTTCTGATTTTGTGAAAGTGGCAGAATCATTGAAAGAAGCTTCATATGCGATCCGAAAGCAGGGCTTTTCAGATTTTCCAGTTTTTCCGATGTGTCAGGTAAACCAACCAATTGGACAGATTTTGCTTGAAAAGTTTCAAGCCGAAAATGATTGGCACTATTACGCTTCATTTCTCGAAGAATTCATTCAGCGAGGCGTGGTAGAAAATGAAGAGATCTTTAAATCAAACTATAAAGATGCTGATGAGTTTTGTTGCCTGTTCGTAATCGATGAACAATTCACCAATTTCGTTTTTGTACCGTACCCAGTAGATTAGCACGATTTAAAGATTTAGATTGATTCGATTTAGAATCCTCAATCGAAAAAAATCCCTAAATCATAAAATCTAACAATCTAAAATCTAGTTACTTGATGATCATCCGCATACTGGATTCATACTGGCCATCTACCAATACAGAAAGCGTATAAATTCCTGGATTATATTCTTCCAGATATAAAACTTTAAGGTTTGTAGGACCACAAACGGTTGATGGAAAATGGGAGATTTCTTTTCCGGCCAAGTCAAAAATGGTGAAGCCGACGGTGGATTGCGGGTCCAATTGATCTGGCATCAATACACGAATAATTCTATCCGTGACTGGGTTCGGATAAATCCTAAATTGCTTTCTGATCTCTTCAAAATTTAAGGCTACTTCCTCTTCGACAACCACGAACTGACCCATCATTCCTCCATCTTCATGGGGTAAAATATGACAGTGATACATGTAGGGTACTTGAGGATCAGCAAAATCTTCGAATTTGGTAATAAAACGTACGGATTGATTTGCTTCAACCAGAACTACGTCTTTCAATCCTTGCTCATTGGCAGGCGGAGCAACTCCATTTTTATCTAAAATATAGAATTGGACATCATGAATATGAAAAGGATGGGCCAAGCCTGTGTTATTAGTAATTGTCCATATTTCGATATCATCCAGCGTAACTTGTTCGTTGATAAGATCAATATCAAAAAGGGCATTGTCCAGGCTAAATGGATTCCCTGGTCCACCGCCATCCATGGTAATTTCTCGTTCATAATCTGCTTCACTTTCATTCCAAGGCGTATGTGTCGCTAGTGCCATTGAAATGCTAGTCACTGGACTAGCCGTTTGATCTCCAACACGGATTTCCATAAATTCTGTATCCAGACCGTCAAAACCCTGAGCACCACCTCCGCCACCACCTGGTATTCCTGGTCCAAACTCTGAGGCATAGGTAATCATACCTAAAGTGCTTCCACTTTCCCCAGAAAAATTGACTACAAGTTCTGCACGTTCTCCGGAAGCTAATCGCACTCTATTCAGTTCTACTGGAGCTGTTAGCAAGCCACCATCTGAACCGATTTGATAAAATGTTCGGTCATCTTCAAAACCGAGATTCAACACCCGCTCATTTGAACCATTGATAACCCTAAATCGAACCATTTGAGACGGGACTTCCAAGTAAGGATCAAGTGTTCCGTTTACCATGAAATGTGTGTCGTTCCCTCTTTCATCCAGTTGATTTTGATTATTAAAACTCTTGCATTGAATAATCAATGGAATATCGTCTTCACCATAAGTTCGTGGCAGTGTTAATGCCTCTTCGGCCGTTGACTGAATAATGATGAGGCCTGCGGCCCCTTTCGTTACATGCTCATTTGTTTTTTCATGAAGGTGAGGGTGATACCAGAAAGTGGTAGCGCGATCTAGTACGGTAAAATCAGGATTCCATGCTGCACCCGCTGCGATAATTGTGTGAGGGCCTCCATCATCTTCAGGAGAAACGTGCATGCCATGCCAGTGAACCGTGGTTGGCTCATCTAAAGCATTGTTAACCGTTATATCTATTGCATCTCCTTGTTTGAATATTAACGTTGGGCCTAGAAAATCTCCATTAAATCCGATTGTCTGTGTTGTTTGCCCTGCAAAAAATTGACGAGTAGATTCATCAATGGTTAGGTTAAATGTGGTTCCGTCTAAAGTGGGGGGAATCGAAAGTTCGTTAGTGAATTGAGCAAATAGCAAATTTGGGATTAGGAGGAAAAACAATTTTTTCATAGTCAAAAGTTAGACGACTTTTTCAATGCCACCTTTCGAATCCCAAAAAAAGAATGAACTTTATTTATGACGCTCCATCAACTTTCTGTCTACATCTTGTAATTCCAATCCCAGATCGGCAAGCAGAACCAATAAATGATACATCAGATCAGATGCTTCTTCAGTTAGTAGTTCTTTGTTATTGTCCATGGCTTCCAGGATTACCTCGGTAGCTTCTTCACCTACTTTTTGAGCGATCTTTTTGGTGCCTTTCTGAAAAAGTTCTGAGGTGTATGAATTTGCGGTTGGATTGTTCTTTCGTTCTTGTATAATCTGCTGTAGCTCATACAAAAAGCCTTGAGGTTCTTTTTCTCCGAAACAAGTGTATGCGCCTGTATGACAAGTTTCTCCTTCAGGAAGAACTTTTATTAAATAGGTATCTTGATCACAATCTTCTTGAATGGAAACAACATTTAGGAAATTTCCTGAAGTTTCTCCCTTTGTCCAAAGTCGTTGCTTTGATCTGCTGTAAAAAGTGACTTTACCTTCTTCTTTTGTTTTAGCCAAAGATTCTTCATTCATATAACCGAGCATCAAAACTTGGCTGGTCAATGAGTGTTGGATTACAGCTGGAATTAGGTCTGATTTTGGATTCATTTGATTATTGGATTTATTCGAATAATTCTTACAATCGATTAATCTTCAACTTTCTTATAGTCTAATATCTAAATTTTTACTTCTCAAATACTCTTTCAATTCAGGAATAGGAATTTCTCCAAAATGAAAAACACTGGCTGCTAATGCACCAGTCGCTTTGGTTTGCTGAAATACATCTGAGAAATGTTCTTTTGAACCAGCGCCACCAGATGCTATCACTGGAATAGTCAACAGGTCCGTCAGTTGATTGGTAAGTTCAATTGCAAACCCACCTTTAGTTCCATCGTGTTGCATAGAGGTCAATAAAATTTCGCCTGCTCCCAAATCCTCCACTTTCTTAGCCCATTTAAGAACATCCAATTCTGTAGCTTCTCTTCCACCTTTGACAAATACTTTCCATTCATCGTCAATTAATCCGGCATCCATCGCAACAACAAGAAATTGATTGCCAAATTCGGTTGACAATTCTTCAACAAGTGTCGGATTCTTTACTGCAGCCGAGTTAACACTGATTTTGTCGGCACCAGCCTCGAGCAATTTTCTGGCGTCCTCCACAGAACTTATCCCTCCGCCGACGGTAAATGGAATATTGATCTCTTTGGAGATTTTTTTCACTAGCTCAGCAAATGTTTTTCTTCCTTCAATGGTTGCGGTTATGTCTAGAAAAACCAATTCATCTGCTCCCTCTTGGACATATCTTTTAGCCAATTCAATTGGATCGCCAGCGGAACGTATGTCAACAAAGTTGACTCCTTTTACTGTTTGTCCGTCTTTAATATCAAGACATGGTATGATACGTTTCTTAAGCATTACCCGATTTTTTGATTTGGGATTTTGGGATTTTTTGATTTCTTCTTGCAGTTCCTATTGAAGCCACAATTATTGAGAGTATTTCGTTCGCCTCTTTCCAAGAAGATTCAATCACACTCTGACTTTCAGGTTTCAACTCTTGAATTAGCTCGAGGAAGAACATGCATTCATCACATTCTTCTTCGACAATTTTCAGCTTATAAATAAAATCTGCACTTGATTTTGCTCTACATGCTGCTCGATAATTTGCGCCAACAGAACTCGATGCTCTTATTAATTGATTAGCGTATGGTTTTAATAATGGATTTGCATGTATTTGCTGACAGAACCTTGCTACACTAACCGCAAAGCTTTTTGTTCTATCTTTTAATTGGTCAGCATTCATGGTTGAGATTTTAGGATTGTAGATTGTAGATTTTTTCGATTTTGAGTGAATCGAGCTAATCAGTACTGACCTATTTGGAAAACTATCGTAATTATTCATAAATCTAAAATCCATCAATCCATTTTAATCTCTTAATCGAAACAATCCCTCAATCGAACAAATCCCTTAAATCTTCCAATCGAATCAATCCTTCATAAATCGCTTTTCCTACGATTGTTCCTTCAAGTCCCAACTCCTTTAGTTGAATCAAATCGTCAATCGAGGAAATTCCTCCGCTGGCAATAAGTTTAATGTCTGGCAATTCTTTCAAAACCTTCTTATACAAATCAAAAGACGGTCCTTCTAACATTCCATCTTTATCAATGTCTGTTGAAATTACGTACTTGATTTCCTTGTTGACATATTCACTAATGAATTCAAGCACTTCTTGCTCAGTTCCTTCTTGCCACCCTGATACAGCTATTTTTTCATTCTTTGCATCGGCACCAAGAATTATTTTATCAGAACCGTACGCCTTAATCCATTGAGTAAAAGTATCTGGATCTTTTACTGCAATACTGCCTCCTGTGATTTGATTGGCTCCACTTTCAAAAGCAATCCGCAAGTCTTCATTGGTCTTTAAGCCACCACCAAAATCTATAGTTAATTCTGTTCTTGTTGCGATTTTTTCCAGCACTTTCCAATTGACTATATGACTTGCCTTTGCTCCATCCAGATCAACGAGATGTAAATAACTAAGTCCAGCACCTTCAAAGGATTTTGCAACTTCAAGAGGGTCTTCATTATATATTTTTTTGGTTTCGTAATCGCCTTGCGATAGACGTACACATTTTCCTTCAATAATATCTATGGCTGGTATTATTCTCATTTTTATCTCCTAGTCATCCTGAACTTGTTTCAGGATCTTCCTATTTACTGTTTACAAATCCAAAAAATTCTTTAATAGTTGTTGCCCAACATCCGCCGATTTCTCAGGGTGAAACTGAACTCCGTAGTAGTTTTCCTTCTGCAAACCAGAGGAGAAAGGCAAAATATAATCAGTGGTGGCGATTGAGTCAGGTCCAACTTCTACGAAAAAGCTGTGCACAAAGTACATGCTGTCAAGAGCTGAGATTCCTTCAAACAACACTCCGCTGTGAGAAATAAAATTGTTCCATCCCATGTGCGGCACAATCCCTTCTTTAGGAAATCGACGTACCGTCTCATCAAAAATTCCCAGGCATTTGGTGTCGTTCTCTGACGAATATTCACACATGAGCTGCATGCCTAGGCAAATCCCAAGAAAAGGCTGAGTCAACGATTTAAGAACTTCATCGAGACCTCTTTCTTCCAAGTATTTCATAGCTGAACTCGCTTCTCCGACACCTGGAAATATGACCTTGTCAGCGGACTTCAGTTCAGTTGGGTTATCGGTTAATGTAGATTCAACACCTAATCGATCAAGTGCATTTACCACTGACCGAATGTTTCCTGCATTGTATTTTACGACTGCTACCATTGCCCAATTAATTCGATTGTTTGATTTGTTGATTTATTCGATCTATAGAATCTATTCGAAACAATCTTCACTCGAAATAATCTTAAAATCAAAATCATAAAACTCCCTTTGTTGATGGTAAAACACCACTTTCGTCTTTTCGAACGGCCATTTTCAATGCCCTGGCAAACGCTTTGAAAATTGATTCAATTTTGTGGTGATCGTTATCACCTTCAGCCTTAATATTCAAGTTGCATCTGGCAGTATCTGAAAATGATTTAAAGAAATGAGAAACCATTTCTGTTGGCATGTCTCCAACATGAGTTGCCTTAAAATCTGCCTCCCATTCCAACCAAGGTCTTCCACCAAAATCTATCGCGACCTGAGTTAGACTATCATCCATCGGGAGAAGAAAGCCATATCGTTCAATTCCCTTTCTTTCTCCTAATGCATTATCAAATGCAGTCCCCAAGGCCAATGCTGTGTCTTCAATAGAGTGGTGTGGATCAATTTGAAGATCACCTTTTGTTTGAATGTTTAAGCCAATTGCACCATGCCTGGCTATTTGATCCAACATGTGATCAAAGAACGGAATGCCTGTATTTGAATGACTATTTGACGGATCATCAAGATTAATTTTCACTAGAATTTGTGTTTCAGATGTGCTTCGCAAACATTCTCCGGTTCTTCCAGATGTTGAATAGTTTTCTTCTCTTAAAACGGACAGCAATCGGTCATTTTCTTCCGGAGTTCCTACTGTTATTCTCAATGTGTTTGCTACTTGCTTAGATCGATCTCGGACTACAATTCCATTTTCAGCAAGTGTGTTATAAACTTCTTGGGCATCATCAAACTCGACGAGTAAGAAATTGGTATCTGATGAGTAAACTCTTCTAATTCCTTCAATCGTGGGAAGAGTTTGCGACATTCTTTTGCGTTCTTCGACTAGAATACTAACCTGCTTTTTTATTTCGTCTGGTCTTTTGAGTGCTTCAATGGCTTTTTGCTGAGTTAAAGCATTGACGTTATAAGGTGGTTTAACCTTGTTTAAAACGTCGATAACTTCAGTGTTTCCAATCCCAACCCCAAGGCGTATTCCAGCTAATCCGATTGCCTTACTAAATGTTTGAATTACAATGAGGTTGGGTATTTGTTCACTTACCAAACTGCTATCAGTAAAATCGGAATAGGCCTCATCGACAACTACAATTCCGTCAAAGTTTTTAGTGATTTCTAGAATTGTCTCTCTATGGATACTGTTACCTGTGGGATTATTTGGGGAGCAAACGAAGATAAGTTTCAGATTGGAATCATTCAACTTTGGTTTAACAGATTCAATATCTATTTGAAAATCTTCATTGAGATTTTGTTTCTGAACTTCAACGTTGTTGATATTTCCACAAACTTCATACATGCCAAAAGTCGGAGGAAAAATCAGAATACGATCCTGACCTGGCTCACAGAATGCCCGAATCAATAAATCAATTAATTCATCACTTCCATTTCCGAAAATCAAACGATTTGAATCAACATTCCTGAAAGCTGCGAATTCCTTTTTTAGGTCAGTTAAATTAGCATCCGGATAACGGTTCAAACCAAAACCAAAAGGGTTTTCATTCGCATCCAATGAGACCTCAGCGAGACCACTAAATTCATCTCTTGCACTCTGATAAGGTTTGAGCCCCTTGATGTTTGGGCGGATTAGTTTTTCTAAGTCAAACATTGCTCAAATTTTTAAGTCTAACAGAAACTGCATTCTTGTGCGCTTCTAAGCCTTCGGCTTCTGCCATTTTTTCAATAGCCGGACCAAGTGCTTTTACCCCAGCCTCTGTTAATTTTTGAAAGGTGATATTCTTTATGAAACTATCAAGAGAAACGCCACTATACGACCTGGCATAGCCGTTTGTAGGTAGTGTGTGATTGGTGCCGCTGGCATAATCTCCGGCACTTTCACAGCTCCAATTACCAAGAAAAACACTTCCAGCGTTGGTGACGATTTCTGAAAGCTTTTCGCTATTTGCAGTTGCAATAATCAAATGTTCGGGAGCATAATTGTTGCTGAAGGAAACCGCTTCTTCTAAATTTCTGGTCAGAATTGATTTACTGTTTTCAAGTGATAGGGATGCAATTTCTTTTCTAGGAAGTCTTTCAAGTTGTTTTTCTAATTCCTTTTCTGTTGCCGAAATTATTTCTTGAGAATCTGAAACCAGTACTACCTGACTGTCTTGGCCGTGTTCTGCCTGGCTTAGAAGATCTGCTGCAACAAATTCTGGATTTGCTTGATCGTCAGCGATGATCAAAACTTCACTCGGTCCGGCCGGCATATCAATGGCAACACCAGCTTTTTGGGCCTGTTGTTTCGCTTCTGTCACGAATTGGTTGCCCGGACCAAATATCTTATCAACTTTTGGAACGGACTCTGTACCATAAGTCATCGCTGCAATCGCTTGAGCGCCTCCAGTTAGGAAAACTTCATTGATGCCCAGCAGCTTGCATGTCCAGCCAATGATGCTGTTGAGTGCACCCGTTTTTTGAGGAGGCGTACACACCACAATTTCATTGGAACTTGCAAGTTTTGCAGGAATAGCCAGCATTAAGAGAGTGGAGAAGAGTGGGGCAGTTCCTCCGGGAATGTAAAGTCCAACTTTTTCAATCGGGACACTCTTTCGCCAACAGCTTACGCCGGGACTTGTTTCGACTTTTTTTATTTCAGTTTGTTGAGAGCGATGAAAAGTAGATATGTTGGCTTCTGCTGTTTTAATGGCTTCTGCAAGCTCAGGATCAATATCGAACTCTTGGTCTTGAAGATCCACTTTTATTGTTTCGATGCTGACTCCATCGAATTCTTGATTGAACCTGAGAAGTGCTTCATCGCCTTTACTTTTCACTTCAGTCATAATTTGAGCAACATTCTCCTCCAATTTCTTAGAATCAATGGTGGGCCTTTTGCACAATTCTTCCCATTTCAAATTGTCCGGGTATTGAATGTTTTTCATCTGTAATTCTTAATTTCTTTTGCTCTAAACAATCATTTTCTCTATTGGACACACGAGAATTCCTTCAGCGCCTTTTTCTTTCAACTGATCAATTACTTCCCAGAAATCGTCCTCACTAATTACACTGTGAAGACTAGACCATCCTTGTTCTGCGAGTGGCAAAACTGTTGGACTCCTCATCCCTGGAAGTAGGTCAATGATGGCATCTAGGTTTTCATTTGGTGCATTCAAAAGGATGTATTTGTTCTGCTTGGCACTTTTGGCGGCCTGAATTCGGAAAAGCAGTTTGCCCAACAGGTCCTTTTTCTCAAGAGTGAGTTTTGGATTGTTAATCAACACGGCTTCACTTTTCATAACCACCTCTACTTCCTTCAGCCCATTAGCCAATAAAGTGCTCCCGGTGCTCACTATGTCAAAAATTCCGTCTGCCAAACCAATTCCTGGTGCAATCTCAACGCTTCCACTAATGGTCTCAATTTCTGCTTCAATTGAATTTTCTTCCAGGAAATCTTTTAGAATAGTAGGATAAGAGGTTGCGATTTTCTTACCTGAGAACCAATTCACATCAGAATAGTTTTCCTCCCTTCTAATCGCAAGAGATAGTCGGCATTTTGAGAAACCCAATCGATTTAGGATTTCAACTTCCTGATCTTTCTCCAGCACTTCGTTTTCTCCAAGAATCCCAATGTCGGCAACTCCTTCAGCCACATATTGTGGAATATCATCGTCACGGAGGTAGAAAACTTCAAGTGGAAAGTTAGATGCAGAAGACATCAGTTTTCCACCGTTGTTAATCTTTATTCCGCATTCCTTTAGAAGTTCGAGACTTTTCTCATTAAGTCTCCCGGATTTTTGAATGGCTATTTTTAGTATTTGATCCGTCATTGGAACAGTTCTTTTTTCGTTTGGTACGTAATCATTTTAGTCCTTATCATTTTCTCAACAATTTGCTGTGAATGGCAACAAAAAAGCCCGACGGTAATCCGACGGGCCTTTCAGTTATATTCTTAACTACAGCATCATCTTCCTACCTCTTCTAGAGAGAAGTTGTAATGATGTAAGTGATGATGTAGTCTTTTTGTTTTCATTTTATTTCAATGCGAAGATAGTATGCAATTTTTAATTTCAAACTAAGCATCGAATCTTCGAGCCACCTCGTCCCAATTGATCACATTAAAGAATGCATTAATGTAATCCGGACGTCTGTTCTGATAGTTCAGGTAGTAAGCGTGTTCCCAAACATCAAGTGCCAGAATTGGTGTTCCACCAGATCCTACACCAGGCATCAATGGATTGTCTTGGTTAGCAGAAGAACATACATCCAGTGTTCCATCCGCTTTTTTACATAGCCAAGCCCAGCCACTTCCAAATCTTGTCGCAGCAGCTTTGCTAAATGCTTCTTTGAATTTGTCGAACGAACCGAATGAAGAGTTAATGGCATCCGCCAAAGCACCTGAAGGCTCACCACCACCATCTGGGCTCATGATTGTCCAGAATAAAGAGTGATTGTAGTGTCCACCACCATTATTTCGAATCGCTGGGATGTCTGAATGATGTCGGCAAACGTCATCAATACTTTTTTCAGCAATAGGACCGCCAGCGGCGTTGTTCAGGTTTGTAACATATGCATTGTGATGTTTCCCATGATGTATTTCCATGGTCTGTGCATCAATATGAGGCGCAAGCGCATCGTATGCATATGGTAAATCGGGTAATTCAAAAGCCATAATTATTTCTAGTTTTTAATAGGTTGTAAAATTTGTGATTGTGAAGGTAACAAAAACTGCAGAGGATTAGTTTGGAGTTTTTATTGGTTAATTAGTTAAATGGTTAACTAGTTAATTAGTATTTAGTTTCATTTCACAATTGAAACACTAATTAACCAATCAACTGTTTAACTACTTTCTTAGTTTCTTAAAGAAATCTTTAACGAGTGCTTCACTTTCATCAGCCAACACTCCTTCTTTTAGCTTCGTCTTGGGGTGGATGATTTTCTCATTAAATACCCTGAACCCACGTTCAGTATCTTTTGCCCCAATTACGAGTTTCCCTATCTGGGTCCAGAAAAGCGCTCCGGCACACATACTGCATGGTTCCAATGTAACATAGAGCGTGCATTCATTCAAGTACTTAGACCCAAGGTTGTTTTGAGCTGCAGTGACAGCAAGCATTTCGGCATGGGCCGTTGCATCATTCAGCCGCTCTACTCGATTATGATCTTTTGCTATGATTCTATTTTCACAAACGACAATGGCTCCAACGGGAATCTCTCCCTCATCAAAGCCTACTTGAGCCTCAATGAGTGCTTGTTTCATGAAATGCTCGTCGCTGAAAACACTTAATTCCGTCATTTAACTCGAACGCTTTGCATCATTTCCTCCACCGCATCTTCCCATTCGAATTGCAATCTGGCAGGACATCCAAAATTGAAAAGCAGGACCTTATCATTGTAAGAAGTATACTGGATGTAGGTATAGTTTCTCTCACCCCTTCCTGAAGAAAAAACATTATCGTCTCGGACTGTAGAGACAAATTCAAATACAATGAATTCCCTTCCGTTGATCTCTTTCACACCATCTTGGATGAATTTGATTTCATCAAAAAGGGCGTTTACACTGGCTTTGTAAAAACCATAAACTACTTCCGTATCCTTACTGGTCCATTGCATGGGGTTATCGTTGATACTCAAAGTAACTTCTTGTGATTCTGTTGAGAAGGTAGCCAAAGGGATTTTTGATGAAGCTATTTTTTCCATCCGATCCTTGTTGGACATGTTGACAAATTCAGAAGAAATTTTCATTGAAATTTCCTCGGTCACTTCAACTGGAAAAAGTTTTTGTGAAAAGGTGTTGAGTCCTGTTAGTAATAGAACCAGTACAATTGAAAATCGCATGCTCAAAACTACTGGGACTGATTAACAGATTAAAAGATTTGACGATTAATTCGATAATCTGAAATCTGCAAATTGAACAAATCTTTAATCCAAAATCTAAGATCTTCAATCCTCAATTGAATCAATCCAAAAATCTATCTTTGCGCTTTCATTTAAATAACAAGGAAAGAAATGCTTAGAACGCACACGTGCGGTGAATTAAGAATTGATCACAAGGGTCAAGAAGTCACATTATCTGGTTGGGTTCAAAAACAACGAGACAAGGGTGGAATCGTTTACATTGACCTCAGAGATCGATATGGAATAACTCAGCTCATATTTGAGGAGGGAGTAACGGAATCTAAGTTAATCGAGAAAGCTAAAACGATTGGTCGGGAGTTCGTACTGAGCGTAAAAGGAGAAGTCGTAGAGCGCTATTCCAAGAATGATAAAATACCCACGGGAGACATTGAAATCCGCGTTTCAGAACTGGAAATCTTAAACGTTTCCAAAACTCCTCCTTTTACAATCGAGGAGGAAACCGATGGAGGTGAAGACTTACGGATGCAATACCGCTACCTGGACATCAGGAGAGCGGCTGTTAGAGAAAAACTCGAGTTGAGGCACTTAATGATGGCCAAGGTGCGTGAGTATCTGACTGGTGAGCAATTTATTGAAGTCGAAACTCCTTACTTAATAAAATCTACACCTGAGGGGGCACGAGATTTTGTGGTGCCTTCAAGAATGAACGAAGGTGAATTTTATGCCTTACCACAATCGCCACAGACATTTAAGCAGCTTCTGATGGTGGCAGGCCTTGACCGCTATTATCAAATAGTGAAGTGCTTCAGAGATGAGGATCTAAGAGCAGATCGACAACCAGAATTCACTCAGATTGATTGCGAGATGGCCTTTGTCGAGCAGGAAGATGTGCTCAACACCTTTGAAGGGATGACAAAATTCCTCTACAAGGAGATCAGAGATATTGAGTTGGGTGATTTTCAACGAATTTCATATCAGGAGGCAATTGAAAAATATGGTAGCGACAAGCCTGACCTACGATTTGGAATGGAATTTACCGAGCTGAATGATTTGGCTCAAGGCAAGGGGTTTGTTGTTTTTGACAGTGCGGATTTAGTTGTTGGAATCAATGCCTCTGGTTGTGCAGAATATTCAAGAAAGCAATTGGATGCGCTAACGAATTTTGTGAAGAAACCGCAAATTGGAGCTAAGGGACTTGTTTATGTTAAATACAATGAAGATGGAAGTTTTAAGTCTTCGGTGGACAAGTTTTTTGATCAAGAAGCACTCAAAGTTTGGGCAGAAAAAATGAGTGCTAAGCCTGGAGATTTGCTGCTTATTTTGGCCGGAGAAAAAGGGCAGACAAGAAATGCGTTGAATGAACTAAGGCTAGAAATGGGAGAGCGATTGGGATTGAGAGACAAAAACGCTGTTGTTCCTTTGTGGGTGCTTGATTTTCCATTGTTGGAGTGGGATCAAGATTCTCAACGATACCATGCAATGCACCATCCATTTACCTCACCAAAGCCAGAAGACATTGAAAAGCTTGACGCTGATCGTGGAAATGTACGGGCCAACGCATATGATTTAGTAATCAATGGAGTGGAAGCAGGAGGAGGATCGATTCGGATTCATGATCGAGAACTTCAGGCTAAAATGTTCGAAACCCTTGGTTTTTCTAAAGAAGAGGCTGAAGATCAATTTGGTTTCCTGATGGGTGCTTTTGAGTACGGAGCGCCACCGCACGGAGGTATTGCTTTTGGATTTGACAGAATGTGTGCCATGATGGCCGGAGAAGAGAGTATTCGGGATTTTATCGCATTTCCAAAGAATAATTCGGGAAGGGACATGATGATTGATTCTCCTTCCAAAATTTCATCTGAGCAATTGGCTGAGCTTGGTATTGAGCTAAATCAGAATAACAAATCTTAGATTTTTGTTCTTTTTGTGTAATTTTTGTGGTAAATAATCACCCATGACCAAAAAATTCTTACTTTATTCCGCACCATTCTTCTTTTTGTTTGGTGCCCTTTCATTGTTCGAGCCATGGTTTTACCGGAAAATTTTTTCCAGTACTTCTGTAGATCGGCTTGGAGGTAAAGAATTTCAAATTATTGCTCACAAAGGAGCTTCTGGTCTTGCTCCAGAAAATACGATGGCGTCTATTGCCAAGGCTTTGGAACTTGGGGTAGATCAGATTGAAATAGACGTGAGACACACATTGGATGAAGAGATTGTAGTTTTTCACGACCAAACATTAGATCGAATCGCACGAGACACGTTAGGGAATCAGGTCACAGGTGACATTCACGATTACACCTTGGAGGAGGTCAAACAGTTCGATGTAGGCTCACATTTCGATTCAAGATTTTCAGATCAGCGAATTCCTACTCTAAAGGAAGCACTTGATTCTATCAATGGGCGGTGTAAGGTTTTGATAGAAATCAAACACATGGATCATCCGCACTACCATGACTTTGCTGAAAAACTAGTGGAGGTAGTGATGGGAGAAGAAAATGGCGAAGACTGGATCATTCTTCAATCGTATGAGCCCAAATATTTGGATGAAGTTCATGAGTTGGATTCATTAATTGAGACAAAAGCTCTGATCATAGGTGAGGATTCTGCTCCTTTAGTTGCGTTCTACATCGAAACAAGAATGCACATGGGTAGGGCCAAGGAAGGAAACCGAATGCGAGCAATCAATCCGCACTGGGAAACACTCTCTCCACGCAGAGTTTTTCAAATGCACGCACAGGGATTTGAAGTACATGCTTATCCGGTTAATACACGGGATGAAATGATAAAAATGCTCAATGCGGGTGTTGATGGGATCATTACCGACTTTCCGAATATCGCCATTGATCTAAGGAACGAGCTTAGTACGTTGGAGTAATAACAAGATTGCATCACTACGCTCGCAATGACGTTGAAGATTATGGTTCCCCTACTTAATAATTCTTAAGTCTCAATTTCTAATTCTTATCCTCCCAATTCGGATATCCAGGCTGCTCAATATCTTTTCCGTCTTTTGCAATAGTTACTATCTCTCTTACATCTTTTAGCAATTCCTTGGCATCAAAAACTACACCGTCCTTAATGGTGTATTTTACTCCTCCAACGCGAGTAACTTCATTGTCTTCCGTAAGTTTAATGGCACCTGTTCCGTAAAGGACTTTTAGGTTCTGCAAGGGGTTTTCATCAATCAGTACCAAATCAGCCAGCTTACCAACCTCAATGGTTCCAATTTCTTTGTCCATGCCTAATGCTTCAGCTCCGTTCAAAGTGGCAGATTTAATGACTTCCAGCGGGTGAAATCCAGCTTCTCGCAATAGTTCCAGTTCTCTGATGTAAGCAAAACCATATAGTTGGTAAATAAATCCTGAATCAGATCCGGCAGTCACACGACCACCTCGGTTTTTGTATTCATTGATGAAAGTCATCCAGAGCTTGTAATTTTCTTTCCAGGCCACTTCCTCTTCAGTTCCCCAGAAATGCCAGTAAGAACCGTGGGAAATTTTGCTTGGCCGATAAAATGACCAGAGTGATGGAAGTGTATAAGCCCTGTGCCAATCAGCATTCCGCGCTCTCATAAGGTCACGACTAGCCTCATAAATATTGAATGTTGGGTCCATGGTGAAGTCAAGCTCGATTAATCGATTCATCACCTGATTCCACTTATCGGAATAGGGTGGAGCTGCTTGCTTCCACAATCGACCAGCCTCTCCAAACCGATGCTGTTCGTTATTGTAATTATAGTCTAGTGGATAATCCTGAACTGTACGATCGATAAAAAGTGCCTCTGGCAACCCATACCAATGCTCCATGGAGGTTAATCCAGATTCAGCAGAATTGAGTGCATTCCAACGCACCACACTTAATTGCGCGTGATGACAAGCTGATCTGAGTCCAAGCTTTTTGTTTTCTCTTAAAGCCGCATCCATCACATCAGGCTGAGCTCCGAAAAATTTAACTCCATCCGCACCACGTCGGTAATTGGCCCTAACCCAGGAAATAGCTTCATCGGCATTCGTTATTGGGAATTTCAAAACTTCAGAACCAGTGCTTCTTTCTCCAGGGATGTTTCTGACAATGTTTACATCCTCCAGGTTTTGACCAAATGATGTGTACGCTAATATTCTTGGAGCAGTGATTTCATTTCGTGCGCTTCTTTGTCTGTGTCTAAGGACCCAATCAAGTCCATTCCCGGCCGAAGGATCTCGAACCGTCGTGATTCCATGCGCCAACCATAATTTAAATACATATTCTGCTGGAGTTCCCTGGCTTCTGCCACCTATATGTCCATGCATGTCCACAAATCCCGGAAGCACATACATCCCCTCAGCATCTATTTCTAACCCATTTCCATTAAACTGAGGTCTACTTTCTTCGTTGATTTCTACTCCAGGATATCCAACCACTCGCACTTCGGTGATCACATTTTTCTCAATTACAATATCTATTGGTCCAATAGGAGGGGCTCCATTTCCATTGATCAGCGTTGCTCCGCGAATAATTAGCTGATCAAAAGGTCCTTCACCTTCCGTCCTTGTTGGTGCAGGTGTTATTTGAGAAAAAAGTGTGAAGGCAATAGTTAGAAATAAAAATGTGCTCGCAGACTTTTTCATGGGTTGGTGTAATATTGTGTACTTCTAAGCTATTTAAAAATAAACAAACTAATCCCAAAGCCATGGCTCTCACCCCTTCTACCATGATGCCACTTGGAACAGAGGCACCTGATTTCAATCTTACCAATGTAATGGACAACAAAGCCACTTCTCTTTCTGATGTGAAGAAAGAAAATGGGTTAGTGGTGATGTTTATCTGTGCCCATTGTCCATATGTCAAAAACATTGAAGAAGAGCTTGCGATTGTTGCCAGGCATTATCAACATTTAGGAGTTGGATTTGTTGCCATTTCATCAAATGACGTTGAAAATTATCCAGAAGACAGCCCTGAACAACTTAAACTTCAAGCTCAAAAACATGGCTTTGATTTCCCATACCTATATGATGAAACTCAGAAAGTGGCCAAAGCTTATGATGCTGCATGTACGCCTGATTTTTATCTCTTCGATTCAGATTTAAAATGTGTTTACCGTGGGCGATTTGATGCGAGTACACCTGGAAACAATGAACCAGTCACAGGAGAGGATCTAAGTAATGCTATTGATGCACTAATTGAAGGAGAACCTGTGGTGGAAGATCAGCTAGCAAGTATGGGTTGTAATATCAAATGGAAATAATGTAGACGACTTTTTGATCCATTAATAACGAAAGTCCATTTCAAACTCCTTTCTTCATTGTGTAAATTGCGCTTCCATTTACAGAAATGAGCGTACAGAAAAACATTAAAGTAGTCACCACTCATCAACTTCAGGAAATGAAGTCAAATGGTGAAAAGATTACGATGCTTACAGCCTACGATTATTCGATGGCTAAAATCATTGATCAATCAGGAGTCGATGCGATTCTGGTTGGTGACAGTGCTTCAAATGTGATGGCAGGAAATGAAACCACCTTACCAATCACATTGGACCACATGATCTGGCATGCTACATCGGTGGTCAAGGCAGTAAAAAGAGCTTTGGTAATCGTCGATGTTCCATTTGGCAGCTACCAAGGCAGTTCTTCCGAAGCGTTGCGATCCTGTATTAGAATCATGAAAGAATCAGGTGCACATGCAGTGAAAATGGAAGGTGGAGTTGAGATTAAGGAGAGCATTGAGCGGGTTCTTTCAGCTGGAATCCCAGTCATGGGCCATCTTGGATTGACGCCTCAATCTATTTACAAATTTGGTACCTACACGGTCCGAGCAAAAGAGGAAGCTGAAGCCAAAAAACTATTGGAAGACGTTAAGCTTCTTGAAGATCTTGGCTGTTTTGGAGTCGTTTTGGAAAAGATACCTTCCAAGCTGGCGAAACAAGCTGCAGAATCAGTCTCTATTCCAATGATTGGAATTGGAGCAGGTCCAGAAGTTGATGGTCAGGTTTTGGTCGTGCATGATATGCTCGGCATTACGCAAGATTTCAAGCCAAGATTTCTAAGGCAATACGCTGACTTGAACCAAGTGATGTCTGACGCTGTGAAGAACTACGTTTCTGATATTAAATCCAAAGACTTTCCGAATGAAAAGGAAAGCTATTAATCTAACTAAGTACGAATTGGAATTCAATGGCTAAAATAATCTATACCCATACGGATGAAGCTCCAGCTTTAGCAACCCAGTCTTTTCTGCCCATTGTAAATGCATTCACAGCTTCTGCTGATGTGAATGTTGAAACGAGAGATATCTCGTTAGCTGGTAGAGTTTTAGCAAATTTCTCAGATCATCTCAATGAAGATCAAAAAATTGGTGATGCATTGGCTGAATTGGGAGATTTGACTAAGAAACCAGAAGCAAACATCATTAAGCTTCCCAATATCAGTGCATCGATTCCTCAATTAAAAGCGGCAATTGCAGAGTTGCAATCTCAGGGGTACAATTTACCGAACTATCCAGACGAGCCAGGATCAGAAGAAGAGAAGGAGATTAAAGAGAAATATGATAGGGTAAAAGGGAGCGCTGTAAATCCGGTTTTGAGAGAAGGAAACTCTGATCGAAGAGCTCCGAAAGCTGTAAAAGAATACGCAAGAAGACATCCACATTCAATGGGGGCTTGGAACTCCGATTCCAAATCCCATGTATCAAGTTTAAGTGATGGAGACTTTTATGGAAGTGAGCAATCAGTCACGGTTTCGGAGGCAGGACCGGTAAAGATTGAATTCGTCGGATCGGATGGAACCCAATCTATTCTTAAAGAAAACATAGCGCTACAAGCTGGTGAGATCATCGACGGTTCTA
The DNA here is from genome assembly GCA_028284125.1 of Cyclobacteriaceae bacterium. Taxonomy (GTDB): domain Bacteria; phylum Bacteroidota; class Bacteroidia; order Cytophagales; family Cyclobacteriaceae; genus Ekhidna. The sequence goes on along the minus strand of JANQSI010000013.1, from coordinate 120,339 downwards.
TGATGAGCAGAAGTAATCTCATTTCGTTTTTCGAAAAAGAGATAGAAGCGGCTAAACAAGAAAATGTGTTGTTTTCGGTTCATATGAAAGCCACGATGATGAAGGTCTCTGATCCAATCATATTTGGAGCTGCCGTTTCTGCTTTTTTTAAGCCGGTAATTGAAAAACATCAAACGATATTGGATGAACTGGGCTTCAATCCGAACAATGGGATTGGTGATTTATATGCAAAAATTGAAAATTTGTCATCAGATCAGAAAGCGGAGATTGAGGCTGATTTGAAGGAATGTTATGCCAACCGGCCAGATATGGCAATGGTAAATTCAGACAAAGGAATTACCAACTTACACGTTCCAAGTGATGTAATTATTGATGCATCCATGCCTGCGGCTATTCGAACTTCCGGGCAAATGTGGGGGCCAGATGGAAATCAAAAAGATACCAAATTCGTGATCCCTGATCGCTCTTATTCTGGAGTGTATAGAGAGACCATTGATTTTTGTAAAAAACATGGCGCATTTGATCCGACAACCATGGGTAGTGTTCCAAACGTTGGTTTGATGGCTCAAAAGGCAGAGGAATATGGCTCTCATGACAAAACATTCCAAGCTGCTGCAAATGGAAAAATTCAAGTGATTAATGCTTCTGGCGATGTGTTAATGGAGCATGAAGTTGAAGAGGGAGATATCTGGAGAATGTGTCAAGTAAAAGATGCGCCAATACGTGATTGGGTCAAACTTGCTGTGAATAGAGCAAAGGCCACTGGTGCTCCTGCTGTTTTTTGGCTTGATGGAAACCGCGCGCATGATCGGGAGTTGATTGAGAAGGTGAATGTTTATTTAAAAGATCATGATACTAGTGATTTGGATATTAGCATTCTTTCTCCAGTGGAGGCTACACGATTCTCACTTGATCGAATCATTGAAGGAAAGGACACAATTTCTGTCACTGGAAATGTACTGAGAGATTACCTCACAGATCTTTTTCCAATCTTAGAATTAGGAACGAGTGCCAAAATGCTATCGATTGTACCGTTGATGAATGGAGGAGGATTGTTTGAAACAGGAGCCGGTGGATCAGCGCCAAAGCATGTCCAGCAATTTGTAGAAGAAGGTCACTTGCGATGGGATTCGCTTGGTGAATTTTTAGCATTGGCTGAATCCCTTGAACATCTTAGCGACAATATCGATAACCCTAGAGCGAAAGTGTTGGGCGAAGCATTGGATGAGGCCACATCAAGATTGTTGGAAGAAAACAAGTCACCATCCAGGAAGGTCAATGAAATTGATAATAGAGGTAGTCATTATTATTTAGCCATATATTGGTCAAAGGCATTGGCAAATCAAGATAGTGATCAAGAACTAAAAGCGAAGTTTGATTCTGTTGCGAAACAACTCAAAGAAAAAGAAGCTCAGATCAATGAAGAGTTGATTGCTGCTCAAGGAAGCCCTGTGGACATTGGTGGATATTATCAACCCAATAAGGAAAAGGTTTCCAATGCTATGAGACCAAGTAGCACGCTGAACGAGATTATAGATTCCATTTAACTGAAGTCATGGCACAAGATCCATCCGTACATATTGCAGAACTACTTACTTCCAAATCGGGAGTTAAGCAGATCACCTATCGGAACATTTGCAAAACCTTCAAAGCACTCAAAAAAGAGGCTAAGAAGGTGATAAAGGAGATCAATGCTAAGACAGTCGGTAAGGATGAAGACATCATATTGTCGGTTGAGGAAATCAGTGACCAGGAATTTCACTTGAAAGTAGCAGGGGATCTCCTGGTGTTTTTCCTCCATACAAATATCATCATATTGAGTGATGACTATTCATACAATAAAAGTGATTACGTTCAGGAGAATCCACTAAGAAAATACCTGGGACAAATCAATGTTTACAACTTTATGTCTGATTCCCTGAAGTATAACCGAGTCAATGATCCTGGTTATCTTCTTTCAAGACTCATGGTAAATTTTGAAAATCGGTTCATTGTCGAAGGAGATGGCCAGATCAATTTCATGTTTGAAAGCGTTTCTTCTAAACCCCTTGAAACGACCGACTTGAACATCCTGATTCAACTGATCATAACCCAAGCGGTTGAAAACGATCTCGTTGCTCCTCCATTTCAAAAAATCAGAGGACTTACACTTCAGCAAAAAATAGCTAAGACGGAAGTGCTTGGCGCAGGCAACAAGATCGGATTCCAAATGAGTTCTCAGCAGGACGCAAAATAGCGTTAAGCGTTTTGTTCTAAGAAACTGAATATTGCTGCCATATCCAGTCGTCCCATTCCTTGTTTTTTGGCCATTCCATACAATTCTTTAGTCAAATTTGTCATCGGCAGTGGCTGATGCTTCTCATATCCCGTGATTGAAGCCAAGTGAAGATCTTTATGCATCAACTCCAGCGGGAATTGCTCTTCCCAATCATCATTTCTAATGTTTTCAGCTTTGAACTTGGTAAACGGAGCTGAAACAGGAAGATTTGGAACAACGTCCAACAAGAAGTTTTTCTCGATCCCCATGCTTTGCCCAAATAAAACGGCCTCCGAAAACGCAACCATGTTATGAGCCAGAAGCATGTTCACAACCATTTTAAAAGATGACCCTTTACCTGTCTCACCGATATGGAGAGCTTTGCTTCCCATTGAAAGCAAAAGTGACTCTACTTGCTCAAGGTCTTTTTTAGCACCGCCGATCAAGAAAACCAATTCTGCATTTTCAGCCTGACCCTTAGAACCGGCCACTGGGCCATCCATAAATCGAATTCCAGCATTGATAGCTCTTTTTGAGGTTTCATTGGAAAATGAAGGATTGACTGTAGAACAATCTATCCAGAGCGAACCTGGTTTCATTTTCTGAAGGATTTCATCCGTCATGACTTTTGAAACCACATTTGGATTTGAAAGCATGGTAAAAACTACATCAGCATCTGAAACTGCTTTTTCCAAGTTAGGAGCTACTTTGGCTCCATTTTTCTCTAAAGATTTCATTGGTTCTTCAGAGCGATTAAATACGGTAAGTTCTGTTCCTGACTTTAGCAAATTGGCAGCCATCCGACTGCCCATAATTCCTAAACCTATAAATGTTACTTTCATGAGATAAGTGTTCTGATGTTTGTTTTGAAAAATTGTAAAACGATAATTAGTGTGATCGTTGGAAGCAGCCAAATCCCATTTCCTGGAAGATCGTGAGCCAAATGGAAAATAGCAATATTTGCCACGACAGGGGTTAAGATTAGAGCTCCCAAAAATGCAGTTCTCGGAATAAGAAGTAAAACGCCTCCCACAACCTCAGAAGCGGCGACAAACTTGAACAGGTAAGACGTAAACATAGCACCCAAGAAAGCTTGGGCAGTCGGATCGTTAGGAGGAGTGACTCCTACAAACCCAAAAAACTTGTTCAATCCAAAAAAGATTAGAGGTACTCCAAGCAAAAGCTTTGCAATAAGAAAAGTGATGTTTTGTGTTTTCATTTTTTTAGGGACAAAAGTGAAAACATGCCGAAGACTGAAAAATGAACTGGAATAGGAAATTTCCTTGAACTAGTTTAAGAATTTGAGGCTAGTTTTTTCCGAATCTTACTTAAGAACTCTGGGGTCATCCCTAAATAAGAGGCTAGCATGTATTGTGGAACTCGCTGAACAATGGAAGGATACAATTCTGCGAATTCCAGGTAGCGTTCTTCTGCCGTTTTTTCCAAATTGGACAAAACACGTCGTTGAGAAAAAGCAAAAGCTTTTTGAGCAACTAATCGAAAGAACCGTTCGAAAACCGGAAAGTCGGCGCAGAGCTTTTCGGTATCTTCAAAACCAATCTGCTGAATTGTGCTGTCTTCCAAGGCCTCAACATAAAGAGATGCTGGCCTCTGATGAACGTAGCTGTAGAAATCACTGATCCACCAATCTTCAATCGCAAACTGAATGGTATGATCTGTGCCTTCTGAACTTATGAAGTAGACACGTAGCGCTCCTTGAATGACATGTGATTGGTGAGTACAGGTGAATCCTGGCTGCACGATGAATTGCCTGCGCCGGATTTTTCGTGTTTTTACGATCTTGTTTAAAGCTGCTCTCGCTTCTTCATCAAGATCCACAAACCTACTCATGTGATTCTCTATCGAATATTCCATCGTGACAATTCGCTAAAAATATAGCAATGCTCCGAATACTCGAATAAAAAAGAGACTGATCCTATTTTGATCCAGATTAGAAAATCATTCGATCGCTACAAATCCAACAATGTTGTTCTCTTCCAAGCCTGTGCGAATGATATGAATCGCATTCATGTGATCCGCATAAAATATGTACGCGTCAATGTCAAAAAAGCCAGGTACACAGGAGATGCTTTTTTTATCATTAACCCTGTAGAGCCCAAATTGAAATTCATCAATTGATCCGATTGATTCACCAATAAAGGGGTCACTATTTTCCAATAATTGACATCCGCTTTGGATAAGCTGAACATCAGCAGGTCTGTCGAGAAATATGGTGTCATTCCCATAAAAGAAAAGAAACTCGGAATTGAACCTCTGTGGAACCAGGACATAGCCATTTTCCGGGAAAATTGCATGTTCTGTAGTTCTTTCTCTTGAACTTCCGGAAGTGTAGCTCTCCTTGAGATATAATGTATCGTCTTTACTCACAACCTCGACTAAAAGTGTATCTCCGGTAAATTGGAAATTTTCAGAGCAAGAACTCTCATACATCAAATATTTTGACTGATCTCCAGGTTGTGGGTTTCTGAGGTTTATCCCAGAGTTGCTGTTTACCTGAATAAAGGAGGAGGGAAGATCATCATCACACCTAATAAATGCGATCGATACAAAAATGATTAGCGTGTAGTAGTGTCTCATAATTTAATTAATTAGACCTACTACAATCAATTTTATTTTTCCCCCACCAATAAAGATTTAATCACTGTCTTAAGACGCCACTTATTTTTTTAATGACTTCATCTAGTTCGTTAACACTTTTGTTGAGTTCTTCTAAATTTCTATCAGAGCGTTGTTCTTCTTCTAAAATATAGTTTGTGAGGCCCATGATATTAGCAATTGGTGCTCTGACCAGGTGTGCATTTATGAATGAGTATTCTACCATTCGGTTGTTTTCCCTTTCAAGTTGTTTGGTTCTTTCCTCTATGATTTCTTCAAGGTTATTTCTTATTGACTGGATTTCCTCATTGTTCGTTCTTAATTCTTCTGATTGTTTGTTAAGCTCTTGGTTGATGATTTTCAATTGGTCATTACGTTCTGTCAATTGCTTTCTTTCTTTATCAAAGTGCATTTTGAAAAAGACTAAGAGAATAGTCGTGATGATTAGATTTAGAAAATAGTCAAGAACTAGACTCTTGTATAATGGCGCTCTATTGAAGTCGATGAGATTACTTGTGAAAACGACGAGAATGATGAGTAGTATAACTGAAAAAAGTATCTTTTTCCTACCGGTTGTAATGAGCATGATCAAAATCGTAATGGTAGGAAAAGCATAGCTTGCTCCACCTACTGGCCCAACGCTAATAGTCATTAGATAAATGAAAGTAGCAATTAGGATGAAACTAAATATGTTGATCATTTCCGGAAGGAACTTGCGTTTCCAGACGAAATACAACATTAGAATACTAATGATGATTATTGAAACATTAACCACGATCTCAGCAATTGTTATCTCACTAAAAAAATCGGAGATCATATTGATGATGAAGTAAGGAGTAGTTAATAACAAGGATGCTGTGAACAACCTCCCCTCCAGATTTTGTTCAAGGAAAACTTGCTTAACTGCTTTCGCCATGAATTTTTGAAGTTAATTTTTCAATTTCGTCCTTAAGTTGTTCACCCGATTCCACAATCATTTGATTGAGTTTACCATCACTAGAATTATCCAGTTTATTTATCGCATTCAAAGTTTTATGATAAGGATCGATTAACTCGATAAGTGTCAACTTTAAATATTTGTCCATTGAATCGTGTTGATTTTCCAATTTCCTTGTGCGGTCAGTTACTTTTTCTTCAAGCCCAGCTCTTAACTTTTCGAGTTCAATCTTCTGTTGTTCCAGTTCTTTGTTTCTGAGTTTTAGCTCTTCACCTTTTTGAATAAGAGAGATACTGGTTTCCTTCAACTCCAATTTCTTTTCGTCAAAAATGTTTTTGGAATATAATGTGATAATGATAATAGCTAAAGCAACGAAAATGAAACTGAACTGATTGGTTGAGTAGTCAGAAAAGTCAACCAAGAATTGGTGTTCTTGCTCAATAATGATGATGGAAATGGATACACCAATGATGAGAATTGTAGAAAAAATCAAAGGAAGCCGATGGCGGAGCGAAAGACAAAATAGCACTACATAGCCAAAAGCATTGATCTCAAATGAGCTGGCAAGTCCTCGATGTGTTACCATACCGACGCAAAAGAGCAAAATGATCGGCAAGTAGAACGCAACGATTAAATACTTAAGTCCGACTTTTAGCTGGAGCATGATTATAGCCAAGAGGAAGACAATAGTATTGGCTAGATCAATGTAGAAATCTGCAAAACCTGCAATATTGGGATTGTCTCTGGCGAGGGCAATAAAAGATCGAACCAATCCAAAAACGGCAACAACTTTGAGGATATTTCCTTCAAACGGATAGCGAGTATTATCTTCCATTAGTGTGAGTGGCCTACGTTGATTTAAATTATTGACTTTTAATCAACTATCACAGAAAACGGAAATTAATTGACAGATAAGAAAAGTCCATAGGCTGGAATTACATCAATACACCATTCTTTACTTCGATCGGTTGAGGAAGGTCTTTTTCTCCAAGCATCTCCAATAGATCAATTTCTATGGTTCTACAGAGAGAAAGCATCGGAATATCGTTTCCTAATCCCTCAAACGGATTCTCAGAATAATCGCCGACCAACTCCATCATCAAGTAAACCCAGCCAACCAGAACAGTAAATGGTACAGATAGCCACGCGCCAAAATCTCCCAGTTTTGCAAACTCTGAAACCATGCCGAATGGGAGTAGAAAAATAAAGATGGCAATAAAAATGAAGCTCATGCTTCCATATTGACGTGGAAGAGGAAACTTCTTGATCCGTTCGCACTGTCCTTGAAAAGTGTAAAAGTCATTCAATACCTTTTGGAGTTCCATGTGTCGGAAATCATCGATCAATTTCTTTTCACGAAGTTTCAATAGATCCTGACTTTGTTGATCAATGATCTGAGTTGCCGTATTTTGATAATTGATGAGTCGTTCGTATTCTTCTGGATCTAAAAACTTCTTGAGCTCTTCTTCTGTGAATCCTCCATCTTCATGTAAGCCCACACCCCATCTCTTCATTCTTTTTTTGGCTACCCTGCCTACATGGTTGCCAATACTAACATGTTCCCATTGAGTTGGAATTAGTAGCTGATTTCTTAAGGTGTATAGCCAAGCGATATGTCTGAATATCAAGCGTTTTTTCCAAACGCCTTTTTCCAAATCAGAAGCTTCTGTAAAAACAGAGGAAATGTAAGATCGAACGGTAGCTCCCCATGTTCTGCTATTGTTGACAATTCCACCCCAAATTTTTCTAGCTTCCCATAATCTATCATAGGCGCTGTTGTTTTTAAAACCCACATAAAATGCCACCGCAGTACCAATGACCGAAAGTGGCAACCAAGGTATCGACCATTCGAAAGGCGTAAACTCATAAATGGAAGTCATAATCACTGCCCAGACAGTTAGCCAGATCATGTGGCCTCCGGAGAATCGGAGGATGCCTTTTAGGTTGAAATTTTTATTGACATACATAGAATGTCAATTTAGTTAACCTTGATCAAGATTTGAAAGAATGAGGATATCCTTGGGTTTTAGTACAGATTTTTCATAGCCATTGGGAGTAAGGTTTAGCATAGCTAAGCCTATTTGAGTGGTGTTAACCACCGAATTTGGCGCCAGAAATTTCACCAAATAAATCAACCACTTTAGGTAAGTTATCAGCACCCGGTAAAGTTTGCTACTGGGTTTTATTCCTCTAAGCGGAATAATGGCTCCAGGCCGAAACATGTAAGCTTGTTTGAACCCAAGTGCTAGCAAATCATTCTCGGTTTTCCCTTTGACACGAGCCCACATAGCTCTGCCTTTTTCAGAAGAATCTGTCCCTTCGCCTGAGACATAGGTGCAAGTGATCTCAGGGTTCTTGTCCAGCAAAGTTTTGGCTAAGGTCATCGTATAAGAATGAGTGATCTTTGTATACTTCTCTTCACTCAATCCTGCGGCACTTACACCCATGCAAAGGTAGCAGGCATCATAGCCCATGAGTTCCGACTCGATGGATGAATAATCAGCGAAATCTTTATGAATGATTTGCTTCAGTTTGGGATGCTCCATTTCCAGTTTCGATCTCCCAATGGCTAATACCTGTTCCACCTTTTCTTGATCAAGGCATTCGAGTAATACGCCTTTGCCAACCATTCCGGTTGCTCCTGTGATAATGACTTTCATATTTATGATCTCAAGTTAAAAAATTGTTGGCCTTCAGTTATCCTGAAGACCAACATTACTCACTTATCCAAACTGGTTCTTGATCATTCCTATGAAGTCAGAATCATTCATGCTTGCTCTCGCGTCAAGTAGTTGCTCTGCATCAGCTCCCGCTCGATAACGAAGCGTTTCTGTGTCATCAGTTGCTGCGTTATAGATTACATCGGCCACCAGTGATGCTGGAGAAGCATTTTCTACTGCTTTTCCCCATCCAGCAAATAACGCCTCAACAGTCGGTTGATATTCTTCCAAGCTTTCGTCATTTTGGAAATCAAAAGACCTACCACCAAAATCAGTTGCAATTGCACCGGGTTCTACAATTTTGACCTTAATTCCTATCCGACTCAATTCAAAGCTTAATGCTTCAGAAATACCTTCAACAGCAAATTTGGTCCCATGATACAAGGTTCCTAATGGGAACGTCATCTTGCCACCGATTGATGAAATATTGATAATTACTCCACTTTTATTTCTTCTGAAATGGGGGAGAATGCCCTTCGTTACATCGAGTAGCCCGATAACATTTGTGTTGAATTGACGAACGATATTTTCTCTAGGCATAGCCTCGAGAGGACCGTACGCTCCATATCCGGCGTTGTTCAACAATACATCAATGTTTCCGAATTTTTCAGTTCCATCATTGATTGCTTGCTCGATTGAATCCATGTCTGTAACGTCCAGTCTCGTGACTAAAACGTTATTGAGTTTATTCAACTCCTCTTCTTTTTCAGGAGTCCGCATGGAGGCTATTACGTTCCATCCTTTTTGCTGGAACTTGGTCACAGTAGCTCGGCCAATTCCTGTGCTCGAGCCTGTAATTAAAATTGTTTTGTTCATTGTGATTATAAGTTTTTAGCGTGTTTAATTCTTGAGAAGTAATGGGTTAAGCCTCCTGCATTTTCCTGACTTGGCTTAACATGACTTTTTTTGGCGTAAATGGAATAAATGACATCATCATTTTTTGACTGAAAGTCAATCCCGAGATAACATCCAACTTACCCGCCAACATTCCTTCATATCCATCTTTAGCTACTGAATAAGCGCTAACCGTTTTATTAAAAAGAGAAGTCTTATCCATGCCAGATACTTTTGCGAATTCTGTTTCGGTAGCTCCGGGCATTAGGTTAGTGACAGTCACATTGGTATCGCGCAGTTCTTCAGCGATAGCATTACTGAAAAAGGTGACGTAAGCTTTCGTTGCAAAATAAACGGCCTGTAAAGGTCCTGGCATGAAGCTGGCTGTTGAAGATACATTTAAGATCTTTCCCTTGTTTCTATTCACCATTCCAGGGAGGAATAATCTCGTCAATGCAGTTAAGGCCATTACATTAAGGTTAATCATGGCTTGGTCTTGAGTCCATTCTCGTTCATGAAATTTTCCTCTGCCTCCAAAACCGGCATTATTAATTAAATAATCAACTTCAACTCCCCACTCGGACACTTCTTCAAATATTTCGTTTGGAGCATCTTGAGAAGATAGATCTTTTGCAATTACTTTTACTTCTACCCCAAATTCGTTTTCAAGGTCAGATTTAAGCTGTTCTAACTTGTCTTTGCTTCGCGCTACAAGAATCAAATCTCCTTTAGTCTTGGCGTGAATCTTCGCAAGCTCCTTGCCGATTCCGCTTGATGCGCCTGTTATTAATGTTGTGTTTTTCATTTTATTAATGTGTGAGTACTTACTTTCTTTTGATTAAAATTTTTTAAACATTGTATTTCTTTTTCAACAATTCAATGTGTTGTTCAATATCAAATCCTTCGTGTTGTAAATAAAAACGTGTCGCAAGTCCATCCATCGTGGAAAGCAACAATTGAGCCTCAAGGGCAGGCTGATCGTATTCCAATTCCTCAAAAGCTTTTTCAAGAGCTTTTTGTAGTGGTTCAATTTTGTGTTCACCATACACTTCCGTTTCCCATTTTATCTTGTACTGAAGTTTCCAAAAACTTGCTTCCTCAGGCTTTTTATTGACTTTATTGAAGGTATCTATCGTTTTTCGGATGACTTCCTTTGGGTCAGATTCTAAAACAATGTCGGCGAAAAGGACCTTAATCCGATCTTCTCCCTGCTGAATGATTGCCTGAAGCAATCCCTCTTTATTTTCATAATGTCGGAAAATCAACCCTTCAGAAACTTTTGCCTCCTTTGCGATTCGGCTCGTTGAAGTGGCCTTGTATCCTTCTTTTGCAAAAAGTTCTAATGCAGCGTTCACTATTTTTTCTTGCTTTTCCGTCATCAATGTGAGTAATCACTCACAAATATACTAAACGTACCATAAATCAAAAGGGTTTCAGGGATAGACTTTGTCAATTGTTATTCCAAAAAGGCTTACGGCTTTTGTCTCCACTTCTTCTTCTCACTTTGTTGCTTCTTAGTTTTGAGTCGCTTTTCAATAGATGATTTCGAAGGGTTTGTCTTTTTTCTTGGTTTGGGTACAATGAAGGCCTTGCTTAACATTCGATCTAACTTTTTAAAAGCCATCTCTTTGTTTTTCAGTTGTGATCGATGGCTTTCTGAAGTAATGATCAACTCTCCTTCGCTGGTTAACTGATTTCTTAATTTCTCAAGAATAAGCTTCTTCTCTGTTTCGGATAGCGATAAGGATTTTTCTACATTAAAACGTAGGATGACTTTTGTTTCGGTCTTATTCACATGCTGACCGCCTGGTCCACTGCTTCTAGCTGTGGTTATTTGAATTTCTGACTTAATCCTGGAAATTGGTATGCGATGAGCCATCGTTGTTTCACGTCCTTTGATTCATTCAAAGTGTAAAGATCTCAAAACGTAGAGAATTTCTGATCAAGAAATATGTTCGTTTCAATTTCCTCAAACATCTATAAATAACTGATTTTCAGATATCGTCTGACTAAATAAGTCTACCTTCGCGCCTCATTTAAAAGCATCCCATTGAGTAATTTTTCTAAGTTGGGTCTTTCACCTAACACCATTGATGTGCTTGACCAACTAGGTTTCGAGCAGCCAACCCAGGTTCAAGAACAAGCAATTCCGTTATTGCTAGAAAATGATCCTTGTGATTTTATCGGATTAGCACAGACAGGCACCGGTAAGACTGCAGCATTTGGCTTGCCACTATTGGATCTTATCAACAGCGATCAACCACACACGCAAGCATTGATAATGTCGCCTACTCGTGAGTTAGGACAGCAAACGGGAAAGCAGCTTGAAGACTTCTCATTAAATCATAAAAATTTGAATGTTGAAGTTGTGTACGGAGGTGCTGCTATTTTAAACCAAATCAAAGCGCTGAGAAGACCAACTCAAATTGTGGTCGCAACCCCAGGTCGATTGTTGGATTTGATAAAAAGGAAAGCGGTAAAACTTGAGAACGTCAGATATATTGTATTGGATGAAGCTGACGAAATGCTCAATATGGGTTTCAAAGATGCCATTGATGAGATACTATCACATACTCCGGATGTTAAGGCTACATGGCTCTTTTCTGCAACAATGCCTCCTGAAATTCGGAAGATTGTAAAAAAATACATGTCTGAACCGAAAGAGGTTACAATCAACAGAGAAGAGCGGAGTAACAGGGACATTTCCCACAAATATGTGATGACCAAAACGGCTAACAAATTACCAGCCCTGCGTCGGTTTTTGGATCTACAACCGGAAATGCGAGGTGTCATGTTTTGTCGGACCCGAAGAGAGACGCAACAGATTGCTGAAGAGCTAAGCGGCAAAGGATACAATGCAGAAGCCTTGCATGGAGAGTTGTCTCAGCAGCAAAGAGACAATGTGATGAAACGGTTCAAATCAAAATCAATTCAGCTCCTTGTTGCCACGGATGTTGCCGCTCGAGGAATAGATGTTGATGATCTGACTCACGTACTACACCATACCTTGCCAGATCAACTTGAATCTTATACCCACAGAAGCGGTCGGACTGGGCGTGCAGGGAAAAAAGGTATTTCTCTCGCTTTCATCAACCCTAGAGAAGGAAGAAAGATCACAGAGCTAGAAAGAAAAATCAAGGTAAAGTTTGAGCACATTGAGGTTCCCGGAGTTGAATCTATAACCGCTCAGCGAGTAAAGAATTGGGTAGAAACGATCATAAAAACAGAGTCCAATAAAAAAGCTGAAGAAATTTTTGATTCCATAGAAACCGAATTTAGCCACCTTTCAAAATCAGATATTTTAAAAAAGCTGATTGCTTCTCAGATTGAAAACCTTGTGCAGGGAGGAGAAGAATCCAACTTGAATGAAAAAGTGGGAGGATCTCCCGAAAAGCGAGATAAAGGTCGGTTCAATCGTTATTTTATTAACGTTGGAAGCATCGACGGGATGAGTAAAAAAGAATTGATTGATTTCGTTTCCGAGATTACGCGAGTAGATGGAAAGTTCTTTGGTGAGCTGATTTTGAAGAAAAACTGTTCTTATTTTGAAATTGACAAACGATACGATAATGACATTTCATCTCGATTTCGAAATGTTCATTTGGATGGAAGGAGCATTCGAATGAATAGGGAGGATCGATCGGACCGAGAATTAAAATCGAAGAAAAAGACACGTCCGGATAGGAAATTTTCGAAAAAAGATCATCGTCGATCCAAAAGAAGAAAACGATAAAATCTAAAAAGTTTATCTTTAGAGGTTGGAAAGCGAGTTCCTAAAAATAAGGACATAAAGGAATGATTCTTTAAACTTCGCTTGATTGTCAACTTTAAACGTTACCGAATATGGGCAGATCGCAGAATAGCTTTATAAAAAGTCAGAAAGAGAAGAAACGACTACAGAAGAGAAAGGAAAAAGAAGAGAAGAAAAAGGAACGTCAAGAGAACAACTTGAAGGGCGGAGATCTTTCAGATATGATGGCCTATGTAGATGAATTCGGTAATATTCTTGAACATCCTCCTGGAGAGGAACCACCTAAGAAAGAGGACTTGGAATCTTAATCTAAACAGATTTTTTGGCGAGATTAACTGTCAATTGTTAGTAAACATCCAGATCAAATTCCAAACCAGAGCCACAATTGCCAATATCAAGGCACTCCGGGCAGCATAGGACGTCATTCGGATACTTAACAACGCGTGATCTACTAATTCCGCTGCAAGATTCTGGACTAATTTTTCTTGTTTTTTCTGTAAAAAATCATGTGCGAATTTTTCCCATCCTCCAAACGAAACAATTCGAATTCCTTCTTTTCGAATATGATAGTATCCCGCATGATCCATAGGCTCTAATGCGCTATGTGAACAGAGTTCTTCACATATCAGGATAATTGTGTTGAGGTGACAATGCATTTGCTTTTTGCAAAGCTTGTGAACCAATTTCACACCAATGGATTCATCAAACCGATAGAAAATATTCAATACCAAAGCAGCTAACTTATCATTTTGAGTTAGTTGTTCCATGACTAGTTTTTTTGAATTGAGCTGTAGTAGTGGCGAATCTAAATTACTAAAATATTTAGTAATTATTCCAAGCTTATTATCGAGTTTTTATTTTGATGTTCAACAGAAGAATGGAGGTTCAGTATTTTTCTAATTGTCCACCTCATGTCTACCTGCTTAACCTCACTTAGAGTCATAATTAATCGTTTGAATGATTTGAAATAGAATCAAATGAAAAATTTTTTAGCGGCAATAGTATTTGGATTTTGCCTATTGTCCTGTGACGGTGATAAGGAGCCAGATTTTTTAGATGGAGAAAATCCAGATGAAACGGAGATCTACACAATTCCCTTGGTTGTTCATGTACTCCACAACGGTCAGGAAATAGGAGAAGGTCCGAATTTATCCAAAGAACGGATTGAAGGTCAAATCAGAATTTTGAATGAAGACTTTAGGAGAAAAGTTGGAACACGTGGTTACAACGAACATCCGGATGGGGGAGATTCAAAGATCGAATTTGTACTGGCTCGTCAGGATCCATTTGGAAATCCAACTGATGGAATAGTAAGGGTGGATACCTCACAATTCAATCTCAATAAAGAATTTAGCTATAGCCAGAATTTCTTTTCCAGATTTAGTTATTGGGATGCTGAAAGCTACATCAACATATGGGTAGTGCCATTGCCGCCACAGGCTAGCTGCATTGTTCTTGGGCAATCCACAGGTCCTGAGACGGATCTTCCGGGGGCTGAGCATTTGGAAATACCTCAACACAATGACATTGATGGTATTTTAATCAACTGGGCTCACTTCGGAGAATCTGATGTTGATTGTCATGCGAAGTATGGAAGAACACTCACACATGAAATGGGGCATTATCTTGGATTGCTTCACACTTGGGGAGTAAAAGATTGTGATCTAAATGATTATTGTGACGACACCCCAGCAGTGGATGTTTTTGTTTTTGGTAGTCGAGAATTCATTGGGTGTCAAGATGAACCAATAATGATTGGTAATTACATGAATTATAGTGATGACATTGTCATGAATATTTTCACCAACGATCAGATCGAACGGATGCACCACGTATTGGAAAGCAGTCCAAGAAGAAAAAGCCTTTTGAATTCAAGAGGACTTAGTTATCCACAGTAATTCTTGCCGGTTACTTCTTTATGAGCTTCTCCATCTCATTGAGAAAATTAATGAGGTAATAGAAGTTGGTCACAAATTCCTTCTGACTTGGAAGATTCGGTTCATCGGTTGAAGACATGTATAAAAAATACAAATCTTCAAGATTCCTTCTTAGGACTTTCGGTGGAACAAATTGGAAAAGATCTTTTAATTCGGTTAGCATCTTCTGCTCACCCTCAAACTGGTTGATTTTATCTGTCATTATTTACACTAATTTGATAGCTTGTCAATTTTTGATTTCATCTCTCGCCTTATTTCGAGATAATCCTTTGACATGGCTATGATCTTAGTGTTGCGTCTTAGACCCTTACACACTTTCCTGATGTAACCCACGGTATATTCAACTCCAAACTTTTTCAAAATCAGTTTTTGTATCTCTCTGAAGTCGGACTCTACCAAGTCGTGGACATTTACAGGGGTTTTTGGCATATTTGTCTAAGTTTCTAAGACAAATATTGTAGATAATTACTACAATAACAAATAAAAACTGTCAAATATCTACAATTGAGTATATTTAACTACAACATACGCTTCTTAATCAAACAAATGGGGTTAAGCCAACAAAAATTTGCAGATATACTCGGAGAAAAGAGAGGAAAAGTAGCCGGATACTTCTATGAAACACAATCCAAGCCTGATTTCCATCAAAAATTAGCTCAACATTTTCATCTTGATGTGGGAAAATTCCTCACATTGGAGATGAATGAGAATAATTATGAGTCGTTTTTTACTACAAACGACGACCAATTAACGACAGTTCAGGAACCGAAAGAGGATTACGGAAAGCGCACAAACGCAGTTGATCTACTGTTAAAATCAAAACAAACGGAAGATAAAATACAACGTGATCGCATGATTGATGATGCCTTGAGTGCGTTTATGAAAGTACTTGACCAAAACGACGCGCTTCGTGAAGAAATCCTAAAGCTTCAAAAGGAACTACTGGAATTGACCAAGAAAGGATAAGTTCCAGTTCATAACTCAGTATTCCAATTCTAATCCATTTTCATATTTAAATAAAGCAACCAGATAGTTGCCTTAAAAGTTTTTATATCTAAATTAGCAACCAATTAGTTGCATTAAAAAATAGAATGAAATGAAAGATTCAATTTTAAAAGAAAAAGTATTTGATAAGTCCATAGACGAAGTTTGGCGAGCTATCTCAGAGGCAGATGAAATTTCGTCTTGGTTTATTCAAGCTGACTTTAAAGCAGAGGTTGGTTATAATTATACGTTTACAGCCTCTGAAGAACATGGCGGGACGGTGATCAAAGGTCGTGTCTTGGAGGCTAGTCCCTATACACTTAAGTACACTTGGATGGTTGGGGATTCTGGTATAGAAACTTTGGTAGTCTGGACCTTGGAAGAGGATAGCGGCACTACTAAGCTTAAATTGGAACATTCTGGAATTTCGAAATTTGGAGATGCAGCGTCAGAATCAATGGCTCATTTCGATAAAGGTTGGGATGCATGTATATTAGGACTAGAGCAATTTTTCAGAAATGAAATCAAACAACCCGTACATTGACAAGATTTTTAAGGCAATAGCTGACCCTACAAGACGTGAAATCTTTCACGCTCTTGTAGTGGCTAGTGCTGCTATGCCAATTAATAAGATTACTGAACAGTTTGATATTAGTCGCCAAGGAGTGACCAAGCACATCAAAACCCTTGAAGAAGCCGGTCTTATTCAAATTAATGTCAGAGGACGTGAACGTTACTGCAAAGCCGAAACTGAACCCCTGAAGTTGATTAATAGTTGGGTTTCATTTTATGAAAAATTCTGGAATTCTTCTCTTGATAAGTTGGAGGAACACTTAAACAAGAAGGTATAGAATCAATCATTTTAATTCTATAAATTCGCCTTGCTCCGGCAGGAATACTATATAAATCTGAGAATGTATCCAAAATTGGGTTTGTTCGGTGCACTAAATCACGCCCCAACTGGGGATCATTGACGGCATTGACGAATACCAAAATCCTTCTAATAAGAGGTTTGATAGTTGTTTGTCGGAGTTTTTATTTTAGATCCAGGAATACACCAACCGAATAGGAAGGACTTGCAAAAATGAGCCTTCCGCTAAATGCTGAAGTGTAAGAGGCCGAGACTCCGAATTTTTCCGTGACATAAAATGCAGCTTCATAGCCATAAGCTGCAAACTCTGTATTATTGGCGAAAAGCGTTACTCCCTGACTTCCTTCTGCAGAAGAGAGTCCATTCATTAGTGATTCAACTATATCGACTCTATAGATCAACCATAATTTATTGTTCAGAAGACCCGCTCCGATTTCTCCACCGAATCTGAACTCATCTGAAAAATTCTTCGTCCGATTGTTAAAGCCGGCATAGACGTTTGCGTATGCATTGATTTTACCAAAAGAAGCGGATCGACTCAAGTCAAAACGAATCATTTGATTGAACTCGCCATCTCCAGTTTGAAGAGCCCCGTCTGATCCGCCAGCATCATTTCCAAGAGGAATACCAAGGAAGGCACTTCCAGCAAAAACAAATTTGCTACCTGGTTTGCTGATTCCATATTTAACCCCTATATCAGTGTCTCCAATCGAATTGATTGCTTCTCCTTCAGAAGTAACCTGACCGGTGGTTGCAGAGACAATGTCATTTTGGAATGTTCGGCTAAAAAAAGGAAAATAGACCATTGCGGTTAGTCTATCATTAATACCATATTCAGCGTAGAGTGAAGTGTTGAAAGTTCCAGTTGTTACGTTAGGATCTGTTCCGCCTGTGGAAGTATAGTGTTTATCAGACACAACCCACCATTGAGTGAATTTGTAATAGCCAGTCCCTTTCTTTTTGGTCCAGCCTCCGCCAGCTATCGTCAGAAAAGGTAAGATGAGGAGAGATAATAAGGTGATTCTTTTCATGTATTTAAAATTTGCGAGACAAGTGATTTGGTACATTTTTGATCATATCCGGTAAACATGACTCAACGATTAAGTTGAGCATAATGCTCATTTCATTGTTATTGTATTAATCCGTCTCCAACTTTCACATTGAACGGTTTGCAATAGTAAAAAACGTAATTGTAGTCGAATAGACCGGTATTAGGTATCGTGTAGCTATGTGCTCCGGTAAAGACACTTACTTTGCCAATCTCGAGCGCTCCAGCTATTGAATTCGGATTGTTTGTTAGGTAAATGTATAAACCGGGAAGTCCATCGTCAGCAATGTAGTTGGATTCAAATTCTAATGTTAGATCAGAACCAGTTTGTTCCAACTCAAACGCCCCTTGAAGAACATAAGAAGTAGTCGTTGCAATTGTCCCTGATCGTTCAGTCATCATCGCTGTTGGATCACCTGTGATATCAAAGGTGATGCTTGTATCAGCTGCGAACTCATTTAACATGGCGCTAACTGAAACTGTCACGGTCCCATTGTCTATTCCCCTTGCCAATCCATTGTCATCAACTGTCAATAGCGAAGCATCTGAGCTTGTCCAGGTGATAGTTGCAGGGTCGACCGGACTACCGACATTATCCAAGAACATATATTCAAACTGGTAAAAGGTATTGACTTCCAGCGTGGAAATTGGATTTACAATTTGAATGACTGGATCTACTTCATCGAATTCGATATCTTCTCCAACACACCCAATAAGTAGAAGAGGTAGGATAAATTTTAATTTTTTCATTTCTCTAGTTTGAAACTTTAAAACTATCGTTACCTAACAAAATTGGTTGGTTGAATCGTCCATCTTCGTCCCGATTTTCGAGGTTAAGGACACCGCGCGGACAAACCGATGAACAAACTCCACAACCTACGCATGATGAACGAATGATATTTTGACCTCTTTGTGCATACCATCGCACGTCAATTCCCATTTCACAATAGGTAGAGCAATTTCCACAAGAGATACACTGACCTCCATTGGTGGTGATTCTAAATCTGGATTTGAATTTCTGAACAATTCCAAGGTATGCGGCCAATGGACAACCAAATCGACACCAAACTCGATTTCCCATGAAAGGATAAAAACCCGTTCCGACTACACCAGCAAAGCCAGCTCCAATCCATGCACCATAAACAGACCTCATTTGATAGGTGTCAACCACGCCGAATAGTTGGCTAGAACCGGTCCAATACGTATACAAAACACCAATCGTCATAACAACTGCAAAAACCAACACCCCATGGATCGACCAACGTTCAATTTTCCATGCTTTCAATGATTTGTCTGAAAGTTGTCTGTAAGGATCACCCAAAGTTTCAGCGAGTCCACCACAGCCACAGACCCAACTACAATACCAGCGTTTCCCGAAGAAATAGACAAAAATCGGAACACCAAGTGCAATAAGACCAAGGCCCCATCCAAGCATAAAGATTCCAAGTCCACCACTTTGAACAAGTGTGTTTAACTCATTTTCAAAGAAAAAATCATAATCCAATGGCCAGATGTTTTTGAAATCAAAGTACGGTTGATTAAGCCTCAGCAGAATTTCTGGAATGAGAAAGGCAAAGGCTGTTTGAAAGAACATTACGCTGAAAGTTCTCGCTACCTGGTATTTGCTATGCCTGTATTTGATGAGCATTCGTACACCCATTACCAGTATCGCCAATGTGTACATGAATCCATATAGGAAGAACCGTCCAGCATCGGAGCCTTTCAAAAACTGACTGATTGGATCAACGGTAATGATCCAGGCCGTCATGTATTCGGGGTAGAAATAAAGTAAGATGTAAAAGACAATCAGGAATGTTCCGGTAAGAATACCTAGCCAGCCTCTATTGGACATGGCATTTTTGAAAATTCCATTGTTCTTGATACCAGCTGGGCCATCCAGTGTCTTATTGGGAAGCAGATAAGCAATTCCACCAACGATACAAAGTCCATAGGTCAGCAGAATCCAAAGGATCGAATTGTTATTGATTGAACCTTGACTGGCCTCTTTAACAATGGCGTATTTCAGGTATTTGGATTGGTACTTATCAAATCCAAACTGACTGATAATTCCATACTTCTGAATGTTGTCGGTTACATTATTGATGTGATTCATCAATTCCTGCTCTGACTCGTACTCACGATCATCCATCCAACCACCATAGTCATTGAAGGCTTTTTTCTTGAATGCCTCAATTTGATTTTCTCCAGAAAAAATCTGATCCAAACTGGATAGCGAAAATTTCCCGGTGGAAAAATTCACTTTTTGGATTTCAGCTTTCTCTTCATCACTGATGGAGTATTTAGCTAGTTGGGTTTTGTTTATTTCTTCAAAAAGGCGATTAAGATCTCCGATTAGTGAAATGTTTGAGGCATAGTCTTTATTGATGATGTCACCAGCAGACTCAAGCAAACTTGATTGCTTGGATTCCTCTACTAGACTCCCGACTACACCCTCAGTTACCTTGTAAGATGGTATGAAGAAACTGACGATAAAAAGTGTAAAGCCAGCAATGAATAAAGCAAGACCAGTTAGTTGAATTGTTTTCATACTTTAGAATTTGTTGAAATGAGTCATTTGAGACTCTTTTTCATATTTCTTTTTTAATTAGCTCAATGACTAAAAGACCATTATGGTCATTAGGCAAATATTTTTTCTAGGAATCCTTTTTTTCTAACTGAGACACTTCGGTCTGGAAATTCATTGTTGAACTTTTCTTGAATTTCTCCTTCCCAATGGGTGAAGAATTCAGGATCAAAATTTGCCTCTGGCAAGTTTTCAATAATGTAATCCAACTCCTTTCCTTGTGATAACCATTGATCCCAAACCTCGTGTCGATTTCTAATTCCGAAGAGGTTAACACCTTTCACCTTCAAGCTATTCGTCTCATAGATGACCTTAATACATTTCTTTTTGTCGTGGCATTCCCAATAAAATTCAGAACAACCTTCCGGACATTCTGGCAACACCGTTCCGTAGTTGTGATATTCGATATCAAAGAACTTGGCAGAGTTGAACCAAACACCAGGTTGATACTTCGTTTTATTTCCTGTAATGGAATGAGCAACCGTTTCTCCCATCATTCTTCCTACATACCAGACTGCTTCAATCGGCCTTCGAGTTGGAGGTGGATTTTTCAATTGCGCACAATCACCGATGGCGTAAACATCAGGAACATTCGTTTGAAGATTTTCATCAACCAGAATTCCTCTGTCAGTCTCAACCTTTGAATCTTTAACCAAATCAATGTTTGGATGAACACCGACTGTGAGACCCACAAATTGACAATCGATGATTTTCCCATCTTTGGTTTTGATACCTTTTACTCGTCCATTGCCATCATCCAAAATCTCATCAAGCTCAGTCTCCGCTCTAAGGTCAATTCCGTGCTCAGCTAAATGATTGTCTATTAAAGTGCCTTCTTCTTTGGGAAGCATATTTCCCCAGAAATGAGCTTCTCTAATCAGGTAAGTGACATGAATTCCTCTCGAGTGCAACATCTCGGCCATTTCAACTCCGATCAATCCGCCACCTAGAATTACTGCATTCTTAACATCCTTGGTGTTGGCTTCCATCAATTCCAGATCCTGGTAGCTGTAAAGGCCTTGTACACCTTCCAGGTCCTGACCAGGCCAGCCAAAGAAGTTGGACTGACTGCCAGTGGCAAGAATTAGTTGATCATATGTCAGCGAGGAGCCATTCTTGAAAGCGATGGATTTTCCATCAAAATCAATGGATGATACCCACTCCTTCATCAGGTCGATCTTATTTTTTGACCAAAACCAGTCCTCATATGGCTTAGTATGTTCAAATTTCATGTGTCCCATGTAGATATACATAAGAGCCGTTCTGGAGAAGAAATGATCGGTTTCCCCGGAAATAACAGTGATCTTGTTGTCTGAAAGTTTTCGGATATGTCGAGCTGCGGTAATACCAGCGATTCCATTTCCGATTATGACGGTATGTTGCATAATTTTTAAATACGGTTCAAGTATACGGGAGTCATCATTGAAGTTACGTAGAGAATTGGAGTAATGTCAAACGATTGACAATAAATGAATCCCGTATTTTTCCCGCTAGCAAACACCAATCATGAGGGAGAAATTCCAACTCTTT
Organism: Cyclobacteriaceae bacterium; assembly: GCA_028284125.1. Classification (GTDB taxonomy): domain Bacteria; phylum Bacteroidota; class Bacteroidia; order Cytophagales; family Cyclobacteriaceae; genus Ekhidna. The sequence continues at coordinate 98,270 of JANQSI010000013.1, read as the reverse complement.
ATTCAATAAAGGACTCTTAAGAATAATACTTTTCCGTATGAAGAGTATTAATTATCGATATGTCAAATCATTGACATAAAAAATGTGGAACAAAAAGTACAGAATATCTGTATAATACGATACCACATATTTGGTGATTAGGTGAAACGGGTGGGTAGACGACATCTTAGTCGTCTTCGGTTAGGTTAGGTTACGATCAATCCCATCCAAAAAAGGGGCTCTCCATGGGCCCCTTTTTGAATTTTATGGCTATCCAATTTCAATTCCCTCAGGCAAGTGCAAATAATCATGAATGATACCAGACTCGATCATTTCTATGGGATTACCTTTTAACAATGGCTTTTCAAAATCGACACACCAGCATTGATTACACACACGGGCTGCCAGTTGAATTTCATGTGTGGAAATAAGAATCCCTTTTCCTGATTTGGAAATCTTTTTTAACAGATCCAGCACTTCAATTTTATTTTTCAGATCCAGGTGGGAGGTAGGTTCATCTAGAATGATCAAGTCAGTATCTTGTGCCAAAGCACGAGCGATCATCACTTTCTGAAGCTGACCATCACTTAGCTCAAATAATTTTTTCGTGGCGATGTAATTGATTTCCATTTGAGAGAGCGCTCCCTCGATTATTTTTTTATCGTTTTCATTCAAAACCCCTAGCCAACCGGTATGTGGATGTCTACCCAAAGCGATCAACTCAACTACGGACAGATTAAGAGATTCAGGTCTTCCGGTTAAGACAATCCCAACTTTTTTGGCCAATTCATTTGCCGAATGTTCCGAAACAGATCGGCCATCCAGTTTGATTTCTCCTTCCAATGGCGAATGCAAACCACATATCGTTCGAATCAACGTGGATTTACCAACTCCATTTTGTCCAACCAAGGCTACAAAATCACCCGGATTCAATTCAATATCGATATCTCTGATAAGAGCCTTATCAGGCGAGTATCCTATAGATAAATTATGGATTTGAAGCCCGCTCATAATCAAAAAGAATACTTAAGGTTTGATTTTCTGAGAATGAGCCAGATCACAAACGGAGCACCAAACAGTGAGGTTATTGCATTGATCGGCAAGGTTTCTTGATAGCCAGGCAATTGGGCGATAATATCAAAAATCAATAAAGCGATCCCACCTATTAGGATGACAATGGGTGTCAGTTTTAAGTGATTTCCTGTGTTAAAAAGCATCCGGGCTATGTGTGGAATTGCAAGCCCGATAAATGCAATCGGTCCACAAAAAGCTGTGACTGTGCCGGCAAGAATACTTGTGCAAGCAATGATGAGCATTCGGGCTTTTTTGAGCTTCAATCCCATCGATTCCGCATAATCTTCACCGAGTAAAAGCGCATTCAGGTTTTTGCTCAAAAGCAAGGAGAGCAAAAGTGTCACGATTAAGATTGGAGTAAAAACAGAAAGCTCTGTCCAGGAAAGACTTCCCAAGCTGCCAAAGGACCAAATGACAAAAGATTGAATGTTTTCGGCCTGGCTGAAATACTGAAGAATACTAACAATAGCTGAAGTGGCTGATCCGAACATGAGCCCAATGATTAGAAGCGAAACACCACTTCTAATTCTGAATGAAGCAAGTAGCACAATCGATAAAACCAAAAATGAACCAATTGCTGATGCGCCAACAAGCAGCCAACTTCTTCCTATTCCGGAAAGCTCGAACAGGCTTCCAATCCAAATGCCAAGAAAAATAACCAGTGCCACTCCAAGACTAGCACCAGAACTTATTCCTAGTATAAATGGACCAGCCAATGGATTGCGAAAAAGTGTCTGCATCTGTAAGCCGCTGATGGCTAGCGCACTTCCAGCAAGCATGGCGGTTATTGCTTTTGGTATTCTAAAATTCTCAAGAATGTTGACCCAAACGTTGTTGTTGGCCTGTCCGGTGAAATAATTAATGACAAATGGGAATGGAATTTTGACGGAACCCAGTGTGATGTTTAGCAAAAAACAGAGAATAAGCACCACGATAAGTATGATAAACACACTTTCCCACTTTTTTTTGGACTCATCTATAGTGGACTCGATCATTCTAACTTTTGAAAATAAACGGTCTCGTATTCCGGCAAAACTTCCGGATGCAAAATTTTGATTAAATCTGCTAGAACAAGGTCTGGCCTGGAATATCCTGACTCGAAAAAATCGTATCCGCCATTTATACCGATTCGCTTGTTGTAGCTGAAAACCTTGTCGTTCTCAAAAGCACTGAAAGAACCGTACCTACCATCTTGACCTAGCATTTCGTTTCTTGTATTTATGGTAGAAGTTCCAATCCAAAAATCAGCATCGTATCCGGCTTCATAAACTGCTTCGAAGCTCAATTCCAACCAACCTGAAGTAGTGTCTTCCTCCCATAAATATGCTCCACCAGCATTAGTAAAAAAAGTAGCCGCCCAATTTTGTCCTCCAGGTAAAAACCAGGTATCACCATAAACAACTCCACTTAATACGGTCGGCTTGGTTGGCACAGTTTCACCAACATTTTTCAACTTCAAATAATTATTTTCAATAGTACTAAAAAGCGAGTCTGCTAAATCTTGTTTGTTGAGTAGAGCCCCGAAGAATTTGATCCACTCCGCTCGTCCAAGCGGATTTTGCTCCAAAAAATCAGAATTGTAAATGACCGGGATTCCTGATTCCTCAATTTTGTCCAGTGAGTTGGATTCACCACCCATATCAAAAGCAATCACGGCATCTGGATCAAGACTTAGGAGAAGTTCCATGTTCAAATTGCCGTCCGGGCCTAGATCAGTCAAATACCCTTCCGCAGCTCTTTTTAAAAAAGCGTCAGAGGTGATATAATCAAGATTTGGAAATCCAACCACCACTTCTTCCATTCCCAGCATTTCGAAAAATGGCAAATGTGAAGTCGAGGTACACACCACTTTCGTCAGCGGTTTTCCAAGCTCATATTTTTTTTCAATCGTCGCTTTCGGCCAAGGTTCAGAAATAACCAAATAGTCCTTCGATCCACTTTTTTCAAAATGGAAAGTAGTGGCATATTTGATTTGGTTGGTAGCAACAGCTCCGTCTTCTTCAACTGACTTACCTACACAACCGAAAAGGATGATGACCATCCAAAGTGATTTCCTTAGCATACCTCAAAAGTAGCTTGTGAAATTTTTTCTTGATTATTTTTGCGTGAGTTGGTTTTGATTCACCATCAGGTGATGAGAATTAAAATGGGAATTTCGTGAAAGACGGAAGCTGTCCCCGCAACTGTAAGTTCTATTATGTGTTTTGGTCAAATCTAATTCCACTGTTCCGGATGTCGATAGTTATCGAGACGGAATGGGAAGGAAACCAAAACGGAACGAGCCAGGAGACCTGCCAGCAAAATTTTGATCTGCATCTCGGGAGAAGATGTTGAAGATGTGAAATCGAAAAGCATATCCTAAAGATGTGCCCTTGCCTATGAAAACCATGAATTTCATGGTTATGTATTTGTGTGCATTTTGGTTGAGTGCACAGCAGGATTCTACCATTTATTTGGAGGAGGTGGAAATTTTGGGGTCTCCTCTTACGGAATATTCTGCTGGAACTTCCATTAGTTCCATACAGCTTGGACCTTCTGCGTCTGTTGATGGAATCGGAAATGAGACAGCTAGTTATTTTCGACTATATGGAAATGGACAACTTTCCACACTTACGTTACGAGGTACTTCGTCAAGCCATACCAATGTCATTTGGAATGGCATGCCAACCAATTCACCAACACTAGGTCAGACAGATTTCTCCATATGGCCAGCCTTTTTGACGGATAAACTTATTGTTCAGAAGGGGAGTACAAGCTCTCTTTTTGGGAGTGGATCGATAGGAGGCAATGTAATTATTGAAAATTCCTTGATCCGGAAGGATTCGTTGGCAACACTTTATTCCTCAATTGGAAGCTTTGGACAGCAAAACTATGGTGGTAAATTTCAAGTCAACATAACCCCAAACCTGATTTCAGAGACGAGAATATTCCACGGGGCTATTGAAAATGATTTTCCTTATGAGTTAAGAAGAGAGACAATTCGGCAACCCAATGCTAGAGTTGAGCGATTGGGTGTCTCTCAAAAATTCGGCTTAAGGTCTGAGAAACACTATCTGTTTTCTGAGGTAGCTTTTGCGAGAAACAATCGTCAGATACAGCCTACTGTTACAAGTTCCTCCAGAGATCAACTGCTTACAGAAAATTTGAGAGCGGTCTTGTCAAATGAAGTTTTCTTTAATAATAGCTCACTCTACACCTCAATCGGTATGATAAATGAGTCGACGCTTTACAATCGTTCTTCGCGAACGGAATCCACACAGTTTGCTGGTTCAGTATTTTATCATTTCTCTGTGGGGAAATATATCAAATCAAAATCTGGGATTAATTCACTTCTAGCGAGAAGTAAATCTGGAAATTATCGTGGTAGACAGACTCAAAATGAATTCCATTTGTTTTCATCATGGACTATTCAACCAAGCAATCGGCTAAAGCTCACGCTGAATCTTAGAGAAGCATTTCATGAAGAAAATACGGTATTTGTTCCGTCCTTTGGTGGTGAATGGTCAATTCTTGATACATCCGCAGAATTGAAGTTAAAAGGTCAGGTCAGCAAAGGATATCGTGTTCCAACATTCAATGATCGGTTTTGGCAGCCAGGAGGAAATCCAGACTTAAATGCGGAAACAAGTAAGAGTTATGAATTGGGTTTTGACTTAGGTTTTCTAAAACAAAGGAACGGTTCTCTTTCTATCACACTTTTTCAGTCCGACGTTGACGAATGGATCCAATGGGTTCCGGTTGATGGAGTTTGGAGCCCCTTTAATTTGAGAAAAGTAGAATCAAAAGGTCTTGAGGCATCCAGCAATTTTCAGTTTAAGATCTCAGAATTAGATTTTTCCTGGTCAGGAGCATATGAATTCACTTTATCATCCGATGAGAGTTTTGATGGCGATAATCAATTGCCTTATGTTCCGAAGCATTCACTTTATAACTCGATTTCTGTAACAAATAGAGCAGGAGAAGCTAGGATAAGATCTAACTACACTGGAGAACGATTCACGACGCTCAGCAATTCTGAACAAGGCACGATCGATGATTTTGTGCTGGTAGACCTTCTGTTATCAAAACATTTTAAAACCACCCTGGCATCATTTGATGTTGGATTTTCCATCAATAATCTATTCGACACTTATTATGAAAATCTCATAAACACAGCAATGCCGGGGAGAAATTATTTAATAGAACTAACAATTAAACACTAAAAAAATGAAGCAATTTTTACTGAAATCACTTTTACTACTTTCCATCGTCTTTGTGTCATGTGGGGATGATGATAGTGTGCCTTTAGGTGAATATGAAAATGGAGTATTTGTGGTAAATGAAGGAAATTTTCTAGAAGGTGATGGATCTATCACATACTATGGAAGAACTACAGGTACTATAGATCAAACCATCTTTAGTGGTGTCAATGATGCCTCTTTGGGGGACGTTGTTCAATCAATGTATGTCAATGACGGACTTACCTATTTAGTTGTCAATAATAGCAACAAAGTGGAGGTTGTCAATTCTTACACTTTTGAAAGTGAACTTACAATTAGTGATGTTCTGCTACCGAGATATATGACCGTATCTGGGGATAAAGGATACCTGACGGAATGGGTTAGTTTTTCTGATGTCGGAAGAGTTTCGGTAGTTAATCTGACTACAGGTGATATAGAAAGTCAAATCTCTGTTGGTTCTGGAGCCGAGGATGTTGAAGTAGTTGGAAACAAGATCTATGTGACCAACAACTTTGAAGGAACAATGTCCATTGTGGACATGGCCAACGATAATTCAGCTACCAAATTGACATTGACTTCTGGTCCTGGCGAGATGGTGGTTGATAAAAATGGAGATATATGGGTGACTTGCCGTGGTGGTTTCAATGCTGATTTTAGTCCAGCAAACAATGGAGCACTATACAAGATCAACACTCAGACTGATGAAATAGAAAGCACCTTCTCTTTCGATGTTAATTACACAGCTAAAATTGCTATTGATCCTACACTTGATAAAGTGTACTATTTCATCGGAAAATCCGTGTACGCTCATGATGTAGACAATACCTCTCTTTCAACTGAACCACTATTTGAGGTATCGGATGCGACCTCAGTTTATGGAATTGGAGTAGACCCTGAAACAGGAGTTATTTATGTGGGTGATTCAAAATCTTTTCTTGAAGATGGAGAAGTGTTTAGATACGACGCGAATGGAACGTTCTTAGATTCTTTCCAGGTTGGCAGAGGTCCAAATGGTTTTGGTTTTAACTAAACAGTTCTTCTAAAGCTTTACGAACAGAAATTTTTTGGGAGGAGATCATCTCCTCCTTTTCTTTTATTTCATTTAAAATCCCGGGATTTGAATAAAAATCATCGATCAGTTGATGGTTGATTCGTTCTCGAAACCATCTGACAGCTTGGTCTTTTCTATTCGATTCCATCCATCCATTTGCCTTCATTTGTTTTTGAAATTGCTCAATAGTTTTCCAGGCCTCTTCAATTCCCGTCTTTTCGATAGCGGAACATAATCCGACCGGAACCACCCAACCGGAAGAATTTGATGGAAAAAGGTGAAGCGCACTCTTAAACTCTTCTTTTGCTCTTTTTGCCAAATCGAGCGTTTTCCCATCTGCTTTGTTAATCAACACGTGATCAGCCAATTCCATGATTCCTCGCTTTATTCCTTGCAATTCGTCCCCACTTCCAGCCAGCATCAACAATAGAAAATAATCAACCATGTCTTTAACCATGGTTTCACTTTGTCCCACTCCGACTGTTTCGATCAGAATAATGTCGAATCCTGCTGCTTCACACAGCATAATCGCTTCTCTGGTATTTGAAGCAACTCCTCCGAGGCTTTTACCTGCTGCAGTGGGTCGAATAAATGCATTAGGATCATTCGATAACTCTGGCATTCGTGTTTTATCTCCAAGAATGCTTCCTCTGGTTTTATTGCTTGAGGGATCTATGGAAAGAACCGCAACTCTTTTTCCATTTGAAGTAAGAAACTTTCCAAATGCTTCAATAAATGTGCTTTTACCAACACCAGGAACTCCGGTGATCCCGATTTTAAAACTTTTTCCGGTGTGTGGAAGGACCTGGTCGATAAGCTCCGAGGCAATTTTTTTTTCTTCTGGATGCTTACTTTCCACAATGGTGATGGCTTTTCCAAGCGAAATTTTATTTCCACTCAATAGGTCTTTTAGGGTGTCTTGTAGATGAATTTTAGGTATTCGCCGAAAAGTTGTTTTGTTAGGCATTCATTTAATGTTAAAATTGTTTAATTTCAAGAAAAAATTTAAATCTTCTAATTTAGGATTTGGTCACATGAGGGAGAAATGATTACTTGCATAATGATCGCATAAATCTAATTCACCTCTTAAAAGTTAAAGCAATGTTTAGAAGATTTTGGCTTGACGTAATCCTAGGAACGGTTTTTATTTTTGGCTTAATGGGACTATTTAGTAGCCTCACAGCCTTCAAGGTCTTTGACATAATGGATCCAATAGGAGATGCCTTCTCTGATATGGAGTTTACAGATGTGTATTGGTCACAGCTCTTGGATGATCCAGTTGCTGACCAAGATGTAGTACTGGTAAATATCGGACAAGAGCCCAGAAGCAGTATTGCGATGATGATTGACTCAATAAGTCAATACAATCCCGCAGTAGTTGGTGTAGACACATTCTTTCATTTTCCAAAGGATGATACGCTGGGTGATTTGATGTTGATGGAGGCATTAGGTAGAGTAGAAAATTTGGTAATGGTGACAAAAGTGCTGTACAACATTGAAACAGATGAATTCGATTCTTTGGTCACTTCCTGGCCCATGTTTACTTGGAATTCTGACTCGGCGCATGCTAATCTAGTTACAGATGCTGCAGTGCAGGAGGACTTGAAAATGTGTAGATTGTTTACACCTGTACTGACATTGGAAGATGGAACAGAACAACAAGCATTTGCAGTCAAACTTGCTTCCTACATGGCACCTGAGAAAGTTGATAAGTTTCTTGAGACAGCTAAAGTAGAGGAAGTGGTTAATTATAGAGGGAATGTACTTGATTATGGTGCAACCAAGTTCGGAACAAAGTTCGCAGCATTGGACGTACCTGACGTTTTTCTGGGAAATTACGTTCCCGAAATGATTGAGGGCAAGGTGATCATTTTCTGCTACCTGGGTAACTATCTTGGGGATCGAGAATCCTTGGAGGATAAGTACTTCACTCCTTTGAATGAAACCTATATTGGTCGCGCATTTCCGGACATGTATGGTGGAGTTGTTCATGCCAATATTGTTTCTATGATATTGAATGAAGATTACGTCTTTTATCTCTCGGAGATACAGAAATGGATGTTAACAATATTTATTTTATTTCTGAATATCATGATCTTCTCTTGGATCTATAAAAAATTACCAAAGTGGTACGATGGTGCCACTAAGTTGATTCAGCTAGTTGAAATGCTAGGAATTATTTATGTAATGATATATGCGCTTGACTTATATAATCTAAAGTTGGAATTATCCATTCTCTTGTTTGCAATTGCAGTATCAGGAGATGGGTTGGAAGTGTATTATGGAGTTGTAAAAAATGCTCTTTCTAGGGAAGGGCGAAGAGAATTGTTTAAAGTATCACGTTTATAAATTGTAAAAAACCAATCAAATTGGAATTATCATGAGAAAAGTTGTTTCGATCACACTCACCCTAATGCTCGTTTTTTCTGTCGAAATGGTCTTTGGTCAGGGCTATGTGTTTAGAGTTCTTGCCAACAAAGGTCAAAACACTGTTAAACGAGCCGGTTCCGCCACCGCTGTTGCTCTCAAGACTGGTGCAACATTGAATGCCGGCGATGAATTAATTGCTTCCCAAGGCGCATATATTGGCCTTATGCACAAATCTGGGAAAACGCTGGAAGTTAGAACGGCCGGAAGTCAAAAAGTAGCTGACCTTGAGAAAAAGGTTAATACAAAAACTGCTAGTGTTTCTAGCCGTTACGCGACGTTCCTTGCCAATAAGATGAATGAGAAGGAAAATACAAACTACCGATCACGTCTGAATGCTACTGGAGCAGTTTCCAGAGCTTTAGCTGGTGATGCAAGTATCAAAGTCCTTTTGCCTAATGAAGTAAAAGTAATTGGTGATAACGCCATTATTTCTTGGGACAGTCCAGAAGGAATTGAGCAAAATGAGTATGTAGTTTCTGTTAAAAACATTTTTGACGAAGAGATCTATAAGGAAGAAGTTGCTGGAAATGCTGTAAATCTGGATTTCACAAAGCCTGAGTTGAAAAACGATGAAGGCTTGTACATCTTGACAGTGAAAGCAAAAGAGAACCTTGAAGTTACTTCAGGTACTATAGGAATTAAGAAGCTTAAAGGAAATGAAGCTTCAGAATACAGTGAAGGACTGACAGCTTTACAGTCTGAGGTTTCTGAAGAAGGACCCCTTGGAAAAGTGATTTATGCTTCTTTCTATGAAGAGAATGGTTTAATTCTAGATGCATTAACTAAGATGCATGAAGCAATTGAGCTTAGCCCTGAAGTTCAGGATTTCGAGGAGCTTAGAAGAGATATTCTAGAGAGAAACGGAATCAAGATTTTCGAAGAGAGAAATCAGGAATAAGATATTGAGTGTATGAATGAGACCCGATTGCGAAAGCAATCGGGTTTTTTATGTCTAACAATCTAAATGAGTTCCATGAAACAGGAAATAGAATGGTGCTGATTGAATTCAGAGTTCAAGAAAGTTTGATGGAAGATGCTGAAACAAATTCAGTATGACGAACGGGGGTGGACTTTCTTATGATATTCTTTAGGTAGGCGGCACTTACTTATACTTAATTCATGTTTCATGCCTTTTAGGCCACTCGTGTTGGACTAAATGTACCTCTTTCCAAACTCTCGTTTTAGAGTAATGCATCAAGGCAACAAAAAAGGCTATGAGAAATCATAGCCTTTTTTGTCTTTATAAATGAATCCTACTAATCCAATCCAATCATAACGAATGGACCCCAATAGATCGGATCGCGGTACTCATTTCGGATCTCCTTTTTGGCGTCAATGAATGCTTGACGTTTATTGCCCGTTTCAATCCATTTCCTGTAGAACTTGATCATCAACTGCTGAGTAGCTTCATCACTTACTTTGAACAAACTCATAATAATCGTTCTTGCTCCTGCCACAAGGAATGCACGCTGAAGTCCATAAACACCTTCACCTGCTTGCAGTTCTCCAAGACCTGTTTCACATGCAGAGAGCACAACCAAGTCTGTTTGGTCTAGGTTTAGGTTCATTGCTTCATATGCGGTAAGGATTCCATTGTTGACGTTGTAATTGAATTGAGTTTGGTTCAAAATATCACCAGCTCCCGTAAGTAGGAGTCCAGTTTTCAGCAACGGATTATCGTAAGCAGCACTCTCATTGAATTCTTGATCAAGATTGGAGGCTTTTTTCTCGTCCTTGAAGAAACCGTGAGTAGCCACATGGAAAATTCTTGGGTTGGAAACTTCTTTAATGGAACCCTCGGTAGCTTCGACTTCAGTATAAAGCTCAGTTTCCCATCCTTTTCTATCCAATAGTTCATTCAGCTCCTGAATTTCTTTCTTAGTTCCCGGAAGCGGACTTACCACTTCAGCTGTTGTTCGGCTGAGGCCAGAACTTGGCAGTGGACTTCCCGGTTGGGTATCTACATAGAATTGAGGATTTCCAAACATCATTGCGATTTCCTTCTCAGCTACAGGTTTTGATTTCTGCTTGCTGATAAAGAGATCTTTCGTGTTACTAACCAATACGATATTGGAATTATCCAGAACATATCTTCCGTCCGGTGTTGGTATTGCCTCAAGATTGATCTGGTTGTAAACACCATCAGGAGATAGATAAAGGGTAGAGACAATTCCGATTTCGTTCTCGATTGGTGCCCAGAATTTCTCATAGGAGAATCGATCTGAAATTTTGAATTTGATACTGTTTCGATACGTTTTTAGGAAGCGTTGTTCCAATTCTTCGCCATCTTCTAACAATATCATCTTTGGCTCTGATCGTTTATCACCTTTCACGTAAATGAGCGCATACATCACGGAATCCGTGAATGCGTGATCGAAAAGACGGAATCGAACCATTTCAATCGCTACTTCATTTGGTCCTAGAGATTCCTTAATGTTTTCCCAAACGACCGGGTTATTATCAGCTGACTCAGCGAAAATTTCTGACTTCAAACTCATGTTTTTCTCCAACAATTCTACGCTGTTGGACAGAGCAGCTGGATCAATGCCATTTGTCGCAAGGTCTTGCGTACTCATTGACAATGCAGCGGTTAGGAGCTCTTTCTCCTCGATCCATTTGCTGTACATGGAAACCAATTCTTCGTCACCGCTATTCATAATTCTCTGACGAACCTTAATGGAAGAGTTCAGCAAAAGTGCTTTTGTAAGCAACGCATTGTTATACAATTCCCCAATGTACTTGGCGCTTCGGTTTCTGCTTATAATAAGCGTGTTATAAAATTCGTAATCACCTTTAATGGTGTTCCAGAACTTCGCCTTCTCTCTCTCACTGAGTGCAGGGAAATATTCACTGATAAAGTTTTTGTAGTTCGCAAGTACTTCTTCCATCTCATCTTGTGAGTCTTTGTACCTCGCTTGCATGAAGTAGGTCTTGCTAAGTTTTGATTGAACTTTTACAAACTCAGGGTGTGTTTTATTAAAGACTCTTTCATATTGTCTTCGAGCATTTTCATAGAACTTTTCCGCCTCAGTATAATTCCTTTGTTTGTAGTAAATATCTCCTTTCAATACTGCTGCACTTGCTGCATTGATATTGTTCCTCTTGCCAATTCTTTTTGACCATATGCTCTCAGCCTGGCTCAGGTAGCTAAATGCCAGAGAATAATTACCAGACGCAATATTGGCAATCGCCATATTCTTTAGGATTCCAGCATATGTCGGGTTTTCCGATCCAAGTTTTTTACCAATGATTCGTTCTGCTTCTTGAAACAAAGACTGAACTTCCGTCAGTGGTTTTTCCTGGAAGAAATATACCAGCGCTAATCTGGAAGTTGATTTTGCAACGTCGATATGCTCCTCTCCAAATTTGTTTTTTTGGATCCGGATCGCATTCTTCAGTAGTGTTTCCGCTTTTTCGAAATCCCCGATCGTGACATATACATCAGCTAACTGAAGAATGGATGGAACCACTTTTGAGGATTCTTCACCAAATGCTCCGATTGTAATTGTATTCGCCCTTCTTGAAAGTTGTTCTGCCTCAGTGTAATCGCCCTTGATCAAGTTCAACTTGGCATTTAGGATTAGTGGAGAATTCAAATGTCTACTTGTTGGTCCAAACTGTGCCGTTTTTTCCTTCAAAGATTCTGACAAAGCCTTATCTGCATCTGAATACCTACCAATATTTAGATACAACCCACCCAAGTCATCTATATAATCAAGTCCTGAAGTTTCTAGCGTTAGTACACTTCGATTTTGAAGTCTATCAGATTGATAGATGTTGTCTTCTGCTTCATCAAATTGACCCTTAATGGAGAGAAGTTTTGCCTGTGTAATTAGAGCTCCGGCCAAATAGGCGCCCGCTTCATCAACTTTGGAATCTTTCATTATATCAATAGATTCATCCAAATTGTCAGTCGCTTTATCATACTCTCCAATGTTTATTTGAAGATTGGCGATCTTATCTAACTCCTTACCATATTCAATGTCACGGTTGTCATACTTTTTCCTTGCTGCCAAAAGTGCTTGATCAAGAATCTCAGATGCTTCTTCATACTTATCTGATTCCTCATAGAAAGTAGCGAGGTGGTTAAGAATGTCTAGGTAATCCACATGTCCATCTGTAATTTCCTTTTCGACAATTTCCCTAAAACTCTCTTGATAGATTTTTTCAGCTTCTTCTATTTTATCTGTGTAATCCACGTAATAGTTGGCAAGCTTCACTTTGGTGAGGTGATAGTCCGGCGCTTCCGTTCCGAGCAGTTCTTCTTTAATTGTTAGAATCTGCGTGTCATACCCTTCGGTGTTTTTGTGTCTACCGGCAAGCAATGCAACCTTCTTTGCAAATTCAAGTAATTCAACACGTTCGTTGTGGATCTTAGGAACAGAAGGGTCCGCAAGTAACTTATTGACTTTGTCTTCAAGTCGCGTCACATTTTGATTGGCAAGGTCAAAGTCTAAAGACATTTTGTCTTCTGCGAGGTTGTGAATACTATTTCTTTTGAATTCACGCAGGGCTTTTTTGAAATCTGCTGTGGTTATTTTAAGCTTACCTCTCTTACCTGTTCGAAAGTATGCACGCATGAGATTGGCTTGCATCGTCATGACCGTATTGTGCGAGAACTCGTACTTCCTGATTGCCCAGATATAAGCATCTTCGAAAAGCTTAACCTGAGCTTCTACAGCTAACCCACTCTCTTCTAGAAGTTTGGCATTAAGAAAAGCATTTTGAGCCCAAAGCAGGTGGCTTTTTTTCATGTTGTCGTCAATCCATCGATCGTTAAAGACAAAAGCTGAATCCGCTCTTAAATAGTCGCCCATTTTTCTAAGCGCATTCGCTTTAACAATGATGAGTTTGGCAAATTCGGAAGTTCTACCTTCACGCTTTTTCTTGCTTCCTTCTGCTGCCATGGCACGCTGTAGATAATAATCAGCTTGGTTATCAACAAGCTTGATCGCATCACTGTAAAATCCTTTGCCTGCTAATACCTGTGCTTTTTGAACTTCAATACTTGCTTTGATATCCTCAATCATGGAGCCGGAACTTTCGAAAGCTTTCTCGGCTTGTTCAAGATATTCTCCAGCTAGTCGGAAATGTCCGTAATCAATCAAAACATCTGCGGCTTCTACCAGGATGAATCCATGTTCGGCCGATTCTACTCCATTAACTTCCGTACTCATGGCAATTCCTCTTTCGAGTGGATCGAGTACATCGGTCATTTGACCAAGCCCGACATTAATCTTGGCTTCCTTGATCAATCCGATTGCATTGAATGGATTATTTCCGCCTAACTTCTTGGTGGCCTTTTTAAGCATTTTGGCAATTTCTTTGGAAGCTCCGGAGTAGTCTCCCACTTCGTATTTAGCCTCGGCTTTATCTATCGATTTTTCGTATTGCGCATTGGTGGATGTCGCTATAAAAAGGCATATAATAAAGGTGATAAATTGTAAGTTTTTCATCAAATATTGGATTTTGAGGACAATAAATTTATTGAATTGCTACGACTCTTGCGTCATCAAAGTGTTAAGAATTTTTTGAGCGGCAACAGCTATTACAGTACCAGGTCCGAAAATTTCTGAGACACCAGCGTCATAGAGCGCTTGATGATCAGGTTCTGGAATAATTCCACCGGCAACTACCAAGATATCCGGACGACCGATTTTTTTGAGTTCAGAGATAAGTTCTGGAACAAGTGTTCGGTGCCCGCCTGCAAGCGATGATGCTCCAACAATATGGACATCATTTTCGGCAGCTTGTCTCGCTACCTCTTCCGGAGTTTGAAATAGTGGACCGATATCGACATCAAAACCAATGTCTGCAAACGAAGTGGCAATGATTTTTGCTCCACGATCATGCCCATCCTGGCCCATCTTGGCAATCATTATTCTTGGCCTTCTTCCATCGAATTCCTCAAATCGATCGGAAAGCGCTAAGGCTTTTTTGAATTCCTCGTTATCCTTGATTGCTGATGAGTACACGCCAGATATTAATCTATTTGTGGCTTGAAATCTACCAAAAACATTTTCCATTGCCATGGAAATCTCTCCTAGTGTAGCTCTTTTCCTTGCTGCATCAATGGCAAATTCTAGAAGGTTCTCATTCGTCGATGCAGCATTTTCAAGTGCTTTAAGAGAAAGATCTACTTCACTTTGATCCCTCTTGGTTTTAATGTGATTGATTCGATTTTCTTGGTTAGTTCGGACAGCATCATTGTCAACTTCCAGAATATCAATATCGGTATCATTTTCAGCAATGAATTTGTTTACACCAATAATAGCCTCTTCTCCAGAATCGATTCTCGCTTGTTTTTGAGCGGATGCCTCTTCGATTTTCATTTTCGGATATCCTTCTTCGATTGCTTTAGCCATTCCACCCATTTTCTCAATCTCCTGAATGATTTCCCAACTCTTAAGTATCAAATCTTCAGTCAATTTCTCTACATGAAATGATCCACCAAGTGGGTCTACAACTTTGGTAACATTCGTTTCTTTTTGGAGATAGATTTGCGTATTTCTTGCGATTTCAGCTGAAAAATCGGTTGGTAATGCAATCGCTTCATCTAAAGCGTTAGTATGCAGAGATTGCGTATGACCTAGAACTGCGGCCAATGCTTCTATTGTTGTTCGCGAAACATTATTGAACGGGTCTTGTGCTGTTAAGCTATATCCGGAAGTTTGGCTATGAGTTCGTAGTGCTAGCGACTTTTCATTTTTGGGATTGAATTCTTTTATCAAGCGTGCCCAAATGACTCTGGCTGCTCTAAGCTTGGCAATTTCTGTCAAGAAGTTCATGCCAATTCCCCAGAAGAAAGAAAGTCTTGGTGCAAAAAGATCAATGTCAATTCCTGCCTCAATTCCTGTTTTCACATATTCCAGCCCATCAGCAAGGGTAAATGCCAGCTCCAGTTCAGCAGTAGCCCCGGCCTCATGCATGTGATAGCCACTGATACTGATAGAATTGAACTTTGGCATTTTCCTGGAGGTGTAACTGAAAATATCTGCGATGATTCGCATGGAAGGTGCTGGTGGGTAGATGTAGGTGTTTCGCACCATGAATTCCTTCAGAATGTCATTTTGGATGGTGCCTGTCAGTTGTTCTGGAGATACTCCTTGCTCTTCGGCAGCCACAATGTAAAATGCCAGGATTGGAATAACAGCTCCATTCATTGTCATGGACACAGACATTTGATCCAGCGGAATTTGATCAAAAAGGATCTTCATGTCTTCTACTGAATCGATAGCTACTCCTGCTTTTCCAACGTCTCCTCTCACTCGGTGATTATCACTGTCATATCCTCGATGAGTTGCAAGATCAAATGCGACCGATAATCCTTTTTGGCCGGCAGCCAAGTTTCTTCTGTAGAATGCGTTGGATTCTTCTGCCGTACTAAACCCCGCATACTGTCTTATTGTCCATGGGCGAGAGGCGTACATGGTAGCATAAGGCCCTCGAAGGAAAGGAGGAGTCCCAGCTGAAAATCCGGATTGAATGAAATCCTCTGCCATCTTAACTAGTTAAATTCTTTTTGCATTCTAGGATTATCTTATTGGTCAATACCTCCACATAAAATGAGCCTCCGCACTGATCTTGGTATTGTGAAATCCCACATTCTTCTCTTATGATGTTCCCTACGTTTCTACTGATTCGTGAACTCCCTTTTGAGGTATGAAAACTTATTGAATTTGTGCCTCCGAGAATACTTGCCAGACCTGCGGTGGAATTTACAAACCATTGCTGATTTTCATTCTCATGAGGGTAAATTGAAGTGTGTATCTGAATTTGATTCGAAACTTCTCCGAACCTTTCATGTAGTAAAAATCTTAATGCCCGAATCGAAGCAATTTCTAAGAAAAAATCTGTTGAAGCATTTCTTAATATGTGTTGCTCATCCGAAATTGAATCGAGCATTTCCGCAATAGCTGTTACCTGGTTCTCTTGTTTAGAGGAAATGGCATTTGAGTTGTTGCTAGAGAGAATGAATCCATTCAAATCATCCGGAATTTTTGTTAGTTCAGACGAAGACCGAATCGAAACATCGCATATGTCTATAAGAACATTCTCAAGTAAAATCTGAAAAGCTATTTCTTCATTCACATCAAAAACGATCCCATCGCACCCACCTGTAAGAGATTCAATTGCTTCTTTATTAGCTGACGCTTCATCAGTTACGATTACATTTTCGTACAGTTTCCAACTAAACGGTTTTAATGATCTGAAAAATTCTACTTGACTGCTAAGACCTTCAATATCAGACTGATCGTAATAAGAATTCAGTTGAATTTGGGATTCAGAAACCCAGCTAAGTGCTTGTAATGGATCGTCTCCTTTTAGCTGTTTTTTTGCTAATCCAATCCAATCATCTTTTGAGACATTTGGAAAAATATCGAGACCAATTTCTTTCAAAGTTCAATAAGCTATTTTAGTCAGCTACGAAATTAGATAGAAAAACAGTGTTAAGAAAAATTGTATTTTTCAAAGAACTTTAAATTAAAATCACTCTTGGTTTAGCGCATTGAAGGTTTTCAAAAAGTCAAGAGTGAAATCCATTTTTTTAAGAATTTTTTTTGGTTCATATTTGATCCCCCTTCTTAGCAAGGGACAACCTAGCTAGCCTAATTATAAACCACAAAAAAAACGCTCAGAATGCACGATTTAGTATGGAAAAACTGCCTTGATTATATTTCAGAACGCATTCCTACACAAAGTTTTAAAACGTGGTTTGAGCCTATAAAGCCCTTAAAGACAGAGAGTAACGTACTTACCATTCAAGTACCAAGTCAGTTTTTCTATGAATGGATCGAAGAGAACTATGTTCATGTCATAAAACAGGCAATTGCGAGTGAATTAGGGCCGGAAGCAAGATTGGAATATTCTGTTGTAGTAAAAGAGGCTAATGAAGAGGGTACAACACCGACCATACCACAATTCACCAACAATAAAGCATCAGATGAAACGGTAAAGAAGTCCTTCGATCCTGCTTATGTTAATGAATTGAAGGCAGATGGCACCTTAAATGCCACTTACCTCTTTGATAACTATATCGAAGGAGATTGCAACCGACTAGCACGCTCTGCAGGTTTTGCTGTGGCACAAAAGCCTGGTGTTACTTCCTTTAACCCTTTAATGATTTATGGTGGAGTTGGATTGGGAAAAACGCATTTAGTTCAAGCAATAGGAAACGAGATCAAGGCAAAAGATCCTTCAAAAAAGATCATCTATGTTGCCTCCGAAAAATTCACCAATCAATTCATTGATTCACTAAAGAACAACAGTGTTCAGAGCTTCATTTCTTATTATAGAGAAGTTGACATTTTAATTCTCGATGATGTTCAGTTTTTGAAAGACAAGGAAAAAACGCAAGAGATATTTTTTCACATCTTCAATCATTTGCATCAGGCTGGTAAGCAAATCGTCATGACGAGCGATTG
This sequence comes from Cyclobacteriaceae bacterium, assembly GCA_028284125.1. GTDB lineage: Bacteria > Bacteroidota > Bacteroidia > Cytophagales > Cyclobacteriaceae > Ekhidna. Next base: position 80,091 of record JANQSI010000013.1, on the reverse strand, counting down.
CGCACCAAGAGATTTGAAAGGCTTACAAGAACGTTTGGTTTCAAGATTCAAATGGGGGCTTACAGCTGACCTCCAGCAGCCATCTTTTGAAATGCGAATGGCAATCATTCAAAAGAAAATTCAAGAGGATGACATCAAAATTCCTGATCAGGTTTTGGAGTACATTGCTTATACAGTTGACACCAATATCCGTGAGCTTGAAGGTGTGATTGTATCATTGATTGCACATGCCTCATTGACCAAGGTGGATGTAGATCTTGAATTGGCTAAAAAAGTGTTGAAAAACATTGTTCGTGAAATCGATTCGGAGGTAGGAATTGACTACATACAGAAAACTGTCTCTGACTATTTCCATGTGGAGCAAGACGATCTAAAAGCGAAAACCAGAAAAAAGGAAATTGTCATTGCACGTCAGGTGGCCATGTATTTCTCAAAGGACTATACCAATCACTCCTTGAAGTCAATCGGTTATCACTTTGGTGGAAGAGACCACAGCACAGTCATTCATGCACTGCAGTCTGTTGATAATATGATTGATACCGACGCAAAATTCAGATACTCCGTTGATGAGCTTAAGAAAAAGCTCAAAATGAGAACAGCTTAACGCCGGAAAGGATAATAGACTTTTCTTCCCCTTTTGTCAATCCCGATAATGTCGAAGCGACCTCTTATTGATTCTAAAATATTAGCCAATTCCTCGGGCTCATTAATAAGTCTGCTGTTTATCTGAGTAATGATGAATCCTTCGGGGATGTCCAATTCGGAGAAAAATCCACTCTTCTTGTAATCAACAACTTTCACTCCGCTTCTTATTCCCAAAAGATCCCGTTCCACTTTGGAGACACTTTCGAAGGTGACTTCAAGTTTATCTGAAGTGTAGGTATTTCGCTTCAATACACCAGTTGTGCCTTCTCTGTTTGTTAGGATTAGTTTCTTGGAATTTAGTTTCCCATTTCTTTCAACTAAAACATCCAACTGATCCCCCGGATAGCTATTGGCAATATATTCTTCGAGCGTTGCCTTACTTCCTACCTGTATTTGATTGACCTTCCGAATCACGTCTCCCTTTTCCAGACCAGCTTTGTCTGCGGCTCCCGATCGAGTAACATCAGAAACGATCACTCCATCAAGATCTTCAATGTCGAGACGATCCGCAAGATCACTATCAATATCTATAAATTCTGCTCCAACAAAGGCTTTTTGAACCTCACCATGCTTCACAATATCATTGAAAACTTTTTTGACAATGTTTACAGGAATTGCAAACCCATATCCAGCGTAAGAACCGGTTCTGGATAGAATTGCTGTGTTGATGCCAATTAACTCACCTTCAGAATTTACTAGGGCTCCACCACTATTTCCTGGATTGATGGCAGCATCCGTTTGGATAAAACTTTCAATTGGAAATTTATCTCGGAGAATGTTTATGTTTCTCCCTTTAGCGCTGACAATTCCAGCGGTAACTGTAGAAGTCAAATTGAAAGGATTGCCCACGGCCAAAACCCATTCCCCTACATTCACCTCTTGAGAATCACCAATTTCAATGGCCGGAAGGTCGTCTGAATCAATTTTGATAACCGCCAGATCACTACTTGGGTCACGGCCAACCAGTGTTGCTTGATAACTTTTCTTTCCGGCGATTACCGTAATTTCATCGGCATCATCGATCACATGATTGTTGGTGACAATGTAGCCATCAGAAGAGAAAACAACACCAGACCCACTGCCAACCTGTTGAGAAGATCTCGGCTCGAAAAACCAATCCATCCATCCACCGGATCTGTACTCGTACTCACTTAACGTTTGAATAAACACCACGCTTGAAGTACTCTTTTCAGAAGCAGTCACGAAATTTTCATTTGGAATTGGTACCTCTCTTGAAACCGACCTAATTTTTGCAGTAATGGGTTTACTTTCAGCTAGTGAAACAGTTTGCAGTGCGGGGTTACTGTTTCCTTCCTTTTGATTCAAGTATTGAGTTGTCAATGCGCCAGTTACTCCACCGATAATGGCCGCCAAGAGTAGCGTGAATAAACGTCCCATATGAATAGTGTTAAATTTTCCTTCTAAAACCGCAAATCAATAAGAATTGATTCCATTTAAAAGTTAAAAAATGCTAATTGTTGATTTCTGACAATTGTCAATATTCAAACTAAATTTGCAGATTCTGCAATTAGCTATTTCTAAGTAGAAAAGAAATACTAAACCTTGTAGCCTCCAGTTTGTTGAGGTAAAGGAATTACCAATTGCAGGTTTTAGAAAATGGCAAGAAAAATAGCAATTCTGGGGTCGACAGGATCCATCGGCACGCAGGCCTTAGAGGTTATCGACAAGCATTATGATAAATTTGAAATTGAGGTTTTAACTGCGCAAAACAATGCCGATCTTCTCATTGAGCAGGCTAAGAAATACAGTCCTAATTGTGTTGTTATTGTCAATGAGGACCATTACCAAAAGGTTTTTGACGCACTCGATTCACTACAGATAAAAGTGTACAGCGGAGAGAAATCGTTGACTTCAGTTATGGAAATGGATTCCATTGATATCGTGCTGACTGCACTTGTCGGTTATTCTGGATTGCTCCCTACATTGAAAGCTATCGAATCGGGTAAAACCATTGCACTTGCTAACAAAGAAACGTTGGTCGTGGCTGGAGAATTGATTACGAAATTGGCACAAGAAAAAGGAGTCAATATTCTTCCGGTTGATTCTGAGCATTCAGCGATTTTTCAATGCATTGTTGGAGAATTTCAAAACCCAATTGAGAAAATAGTTCTGACTGCATCTGGTGGGCCATTTAGAGGAAAAACCAAAAACCAACTTTTGGACGTCACCAAAGCACAAGCTTTGAAACATCCAAATTGGGATATGGGAGCTAAGATTACAATCGACTCTGCTACCATGATGAATAAGGGGTTGGAAGTGATTGAGGCTAAGTGGTTGTTCGGAGTTTCCTTAGATCAGATAGAAGTTATCGTTCATCCTCAGTCGATTATACATTCCATGGTCCAATTTGAGGATGGGTCTATGAAAGCGCAACTTGGACTACCAGATATGCGTTTGCCTATTCAATTTGCATTTGGTTATCCTGAGCGATTAAAAACGGATTATCCGCGGTTTGATTTTTCAGAATATCCTCAGCTGACCTTTGAAAAGCCAGACATTGAAACGTTTAGGAACCTTGGCTTGGCTTTTGAAGTTGCTTCCAATGGAGGAAATCAGCCATGCATTTTGAACGCAGCGAACGAAATTGCTGTTCAAGGATTCCTGGAAGAGAGAATAGGTTTCCTCGAAATTTCGGATGTAATCGAAAATTGCTTGAAACGAGTAAGCTATATTCGCACACCGGATTTGGAGGATTTTGTTGAATCAGATAAAGAAACGAGAGCTTTGGCTCTGGAATTAATTTAAGATGGAAGTATTAATAATGGTTGGGCAGCTTCTTTTAGGGCTGTCGATTTTGGTAGGACTTCACGAATGGGGACACATGGTTGCAGCCAAAAGTTTCGGAATGCGTGTCGAGAAATTTTCCATTGGGTTTCCTCCGAAAATTTGGGCGAAGCAGATGGGAGAAACGGAATATTCCATTGGAGCGATTCCATTGGGTGGTTTTGTTAAAATCACTGGGATGATTGACGAATCCCTAGATACGAAATCTCTAAGTGAAGAGCCAAAACCTTATGAATTCCGAGCAAAACCGGCTTGGCAACGATTGATCGTGATGTTAGGTGGGATTATCGTTAACGTGATTACCGGAATCATCATTTTCATTTTTATTGCCTTTGCAGACGGTGAAACATATCTTCCCAAAAATGAACTAAACAAACACGGAATTGTAGCCTATGACCTTGGTGAACAGCTAGGTTTTGAAACAGGCGATAAGATCATCAATGTTAATGGTCGTGAATATGAAAAGTTCTCAGATATTATAGGAGCTGAAGTTTTGATGGGATCCAATGTTTACTTCACCGTGGATCGATTTGGGGAAGAAGTACGAATTGAAATGCCTAACGATTTTGTTGAAAGGCTGTCAGAGAAAAATGCTCCACCTGTCATTGCACCGAGAAATGTCTTCTCTGTTGGAGAAATTTTGGACGGCAGCAATGCTCAAAAAGCCGGGCTTCTGGCAGGCGATAAAATCACTGCAATCAATGGAAGCGAGGTTAGATATTTTGATCAACTCAGGTCAGCACTTGATACATTGAAACTAAAAACCATAGATGCCACTGTTGCTAGAAATGGCGATGAAATCAATCTTCCAATAGCTGTTAGTGAGGAGGGAATGATTGGATTCAGGCCAGTCGTTGAAAATAACTTCGTGACCAGAGAATTTAGTTTTGGTGAAGCCGTAGGAGTGGGCACAGTTCGTGCGTTCTCGGTGGTTTGGCTGAATATTCAAGGAATAAACAAAATGGTCAAAGGAGAAGTTTCTGCTCGAAAATCGATGGCAGGGCCTATTCGAATTGCCACAATGTTTGGTGGAACCTGGGACTGGAGTCGTTTTTGGTACCTGGTTGGTCTGCTATCGATGGTTCTGGCGTTTATGAATTTCCTTCCGATTCCTGCTTTGGATGGCGGTCATGTAGTATTCTTAACATGGGAAATAGTCTCAGGAAGAAAACCTTCAGATAAATTCCTTGAAGGAGCTCAAAAAGTGGGAATGGTTGTGCTTCTGAGTTTGATGGCCTTTGTCATCATCAACGATACCATAAGTCTTTTCTGAATTAACTAGCTGAGTTGATACTGGAAAAATATCCCCTTGAGGGGATTATAGGGGTGTTTAGAAAAGCCAAAAACACCCTCCAAACCTCCCTCAAGGGAGGAATTTGAACGGAAATCAGTTTTTAAGCTTATCAAATTTATAGTTTTGATTTCCTTGCGCTGAACTCGAGCTAATTAGAACTTCCCTCCGAAATAGTAGGAGCTTCTCTATAGATTTCGAACTCCACACGTCTATTTAGCGATCGATCTTCGGCGGTCAATTCTTCTTCAATAATTGGTTGCGCACTACCGAATCCTTCGGCGATCACTCTGTCTTCAAAGATTCCCGCAAACACGACGATGTAATCTCTGATGTTGTTTGCCCTTTCTTTAGAAAGCTCAAGGTTTCGTTGTGGGTCGCCAAGCGAATCTGTATGGCCGGAGATACGAAGCTTGAAGTCAATATTGTCGTATAGGAAATTCACAATCTTGTTGAGATCCGCATACATTTCTGTCTTTAAATCCGCCTTTCCGACATCAAATTCAATGGATTCAAATTTCACACGACTGGCCAATGGCTCTGTCACTTTGTTTAGCTCGATTGGACCGTCAAGGTAAAAGACCTCTTCAATTCTGAAAAAATCATCTCCCTGCAAAATCAATAAATAGTTTCTTTGATCGATCAATTCGAATTCAAATGATCCATCAGGTTTTAAATATTTAGGAGCTACTTCAAGCCCTTCATCTAAATCAATAATTGATACAATACCTTGAAAAGGTACTCCAGTCAAAGAGTCAGTCAAGGTTCCCGTTACTGTAGTGGTCGCCAATGGTTGAGCCGACATTGGTAACGGGAACGAATAAATATCTTGCTTGCTTAGATCGTTGGTGGATGAACGTGCATAGAACAGCAATTCAGAGTCGGAATCAATGGTAAAATAAGTCTCACTTCCCCTACCATTTACCAGAGGACCAATGTTTTGTGGTTCTGCCCAATATCCATCCAAATTATAGGATTTGTAAATGTCAAATTCTCCGAAATTGTAAAGCTGACCATTAGAGCTGAAGTACAGAACATCGAAGATGGGGTGGAAAAACGGACTGAAATCACTATGCCTGGTGTTGATTACGGGACCAATGTTTTGTGCAGGTTGCCAGACACCACGTTCATCTCTTACCGCATAATAGATATCTGATAACCCAAATCCTCCTAATCGGTCGGAAGCAAAATACAACGTGTCGCCACTGTGTGATAACGAAGGATGCGAATCCCAACTAACACTATTGATGTTGGTTCCCAAGTTAACAGGCTTACCCCAGATACTATCTTCATCCAAAGTAGCCGTATAGAGGTCACAATGTCCGAGTCCTTCGGGAGCAAAACATCTTGAAAAAATTAGTGTCTTCCCGTCTCTACTAATGCAAGGTGAACCTTCCATATAGTGGGAATTTATTTTTTCAATGGGCTCAGCTTTTGACCAGGTTCCATAAGGGTCTTTCCGGCTAAAGAATAGATCTTCGTCTTCACGAAATCGAATCGTCTCATCGATTTTTTTCCGTTTAGATGTAAATACTAACAGATCATTGGTGATGTTGAGAGCCGGACCATAATCAGCGCTTGAACTATTGACCAGCATTCCCATATTCAACAGAACACCGCGAGGAGGTCGAAGTGTATCAATCAATTTCCTGTGCTCGACCAATTCATAGTAGTAATCAATTGGCACAAATTGTTCAGCAGCTTGTTTGTTGAGCGAATCATAATAAAGCTCAATTTCCTTAATGCTAATTCCTTGGTAATGGTGCCTGAGCACTGTTCGATAAAGCGTTTTTGCCTCATCAGGATCTCCAAACAATTCTGTCATTTTGGCCAGGCGCCAGATAAGTTTCGTGTCCTTGTAAAAATTTTGGATTCCGAACCTTTTTACATAATCTCTTAACGCATCAAAAAGCTTTTCCCACTCCTGGTCCTGATCGAGCTTAATGATTCGTTCCAGTTTTTGCTTATCGTAGTATCTGGCGTATTTGTTAACACCCTCAAAGTCGTAAACATTGAAAACGACATCCTCAGGAATGGAATCAGTGAGTATCTGGACTTCTTTTCTCCTATTTTGGGCCTCAAGACACAAACAAGAGAAAAGCATTACGCAACACAAAAAGGCGGAAAATTTTCGATGCATACTGTCGTTTCGTCAGTAATGTTCCTTTAACGAATTAAAGTTAATACTATTTGGTATGCAAATCACTTTGGCATACCGATTGACCATTAAGTACTCAATCCCTTTAAATAGGGTTTTTTTAAGATAATCTGCCATTTTGGCACCTATATGTTCAAAAAAGATGCTCATTCTTTTCTAATCTCAGATCTTGCATCAGGGGATTCGGAGGAACTCATACAAATAATCGCACCGGAAGATAGCCAGGAACTCTCTGAAGATAAGTTGCCTAAAAACTTGCCAGTACTGCCGATAAAGAATACCGTTCTCTTTCCGGGAGTGGTTTTACCCATCACTGTTGGGAGAACGAAATCTATTCGTTTGGTAAAAAAAGCTTATCGTGGAGATCGCATTCTTGGGGTTCTAGCACAGAAGAATAACCAAATTGAAGATCCAAAATTCAAAGACATGTTTGAGGTCGGGACTATTGCCCGAATCCTCAAAATGATTGTCTTGCCTGATGGAAACACGACAATTATTATCCAAGGTCAGAGTCGATTTAAAGTTGAGAAACAAATCCAGGAGGAGCCACACCATCAGGTTAACTTCAGTCTGATTAAAGATGGTCCGGTCAAGATAAATGCGAAAGAGCAAAAAGCAATTGTTCAATCCTTGAAGGACACGGCTGCTAAGATCATGAACCTGAGTCCTGAGATTCCAAGAGAAGCTCAGGTAGCTATAGATAATATCGAAAATTTTCAATTCCTCACCCATTTCCTTTCGTCCAATGTAAATGCTGAGGTGTCTGACAAACAACGTCTACTGGAGGCAAATGACCCGCAAGAACGAGCAGAATTGTTGCTTCAGTTCATGTTGAAGGATCTCCAGATGTTAGAGCTGAAAAACGAGATCCAGGAAAAAGTTCACACGGATATTGATCAGCAACAACGCGATTATTTTCTAAGAAACCAGATAAGGATTCTTCAGGATGAATTAGGCCAGGATGGACCAGACCAGGAAGTTGAAGCCCTGCGTGCAAAAGGATTGGAAAAGGATTGGCCGGAAGAAGTGGCGGAGCATTTTCAAAAAGAACTGGACAAAATTTCCCGGATGAATCCAGCTGCTGCGGAATTTCCCGTGGCTATGAGTTACTCGGAGTTGTTGGTGGATCTTCCATGGAATGAAGTGACGGAAGACAACTTTGATCTTGCGAATGCCAAGAAAATTCTGGATAGAGATCACTTTGGTCTTGAAAAAGTGAAGGATCGAATCATTGAATATTTGGCCGTTAGAAAATTAAAGAAAGACCTAAAAGGACCCATTCTTTGTCTGTACGGGCCTCCTGGAGTGGGTAAAACTTCATTAGGGAAATCAATTGCGGATGCGTTGAACCGAAAGTATGTAAGAATGTCTTTAGGTGGTGTGCATGACGAAGCAGAGATTCGTGGGCATAGAAAAACGTACATTGGTGCAATGCCTGGAAAGGTGATTCAAAACATCAATCGGGCTAAATCCTCCAACCCGGTTTTCATTTTGGATGAAATCGATAAGGTGAATTCAGATTTTCGAGGCGATCCATCTTCGGCACTTCTTGAGGTTTTAGATCCGGAACAAAACGCGACCTTCAAAGACAATTACCTGGAAGTAGATTATGATCTTTCAAAGGTGCTGTTTATTGCTACAGCAAACTCATTGGAAACGATTCAACCGGCACTGAGAGATCGAATGGAGATCATTGATATTAGTGGGTACACCATTGAAGAAAAACTCGAAATAGCCAAAAAGCACCTTATTCCCAAACAAAGGAAAGAACATGGATTAAAGGCTTCAGACATCAGCTTTGATAAATCAGCGATGGAGAAATTGGTGAAATCTTACACTAGAGAATCCGGTGTAAGAACACTTGAAAGAAAAATAGCTTCCGTGATTCGAAACGTTGCAAAATCTGTGGCAATGGAGGAAGAATACGATAAGAAGATCAATGGTTCTAGAGTTCGAGAAATCCTAGGTCCGGAGATTTTCGATCGGGAAAACTATGAAGACAATTCTGTTCCTGGAGTAGTCACTGGTCTTGCATGGACTCCTTCTGGTGGCGATATTTTATTTATAGAATCATCATTGAGTCGAGGGAAAGGAAAACTCACACTTTCAGGTCAATTAGGCGATGTAATGAAAGAGTCTGCTGTCGCTGCCCTTTCTTATTTGAGGTCTCATGCTGAAACGTTAGAAATTGATCATCGAATTTTTGATAACTATGATCTGCATGTTCATGTTCCGGCAGGAGCAATTCCAAAAGATGGGCCTTCGGCCGGAATTACGATGCTGACATCTCTTGCCTCAGTTTTCACTCAAAGGAAAGTGAAAAAGCAAATCGCAATGACAGGGGAGATCACACTAAGAGGAAAAGTCTTGCCAGTTGGAGGAATAAAGGAAAAGATTTTGGCTGCAAGACGAGCGGGGATCAAGGAGATTATCATGTGTAACAAGAATCAGAAAGACCTGGAAGAGATCAACGAAAAGTACCTGAGAGGCTTGAAGATCCATTTTGTTGAATATGTACCAGAAGTGTTGGAAATTGCGTTAACCAAGCAAAAAGTATCCGATCCAATAGAATTCGTTCTACCTGAAGAAAGCAAAGCTTGAAATTTTTCTTTCAAATAATTGTTCTCATTCCTATTCTCTCATTTGCTCAAATTGGAGGAGAAAACGGTTACGGAATATTGGATCTGAGTTCTAATCCGCGTTCGGCGGCACTTGCCGGCACAACCGTTTCCATTGCTGATGGAGACATTTCTCAATTTTTTGAAAATCCAGCCACATTGGATTCAGTAAGGTCAAAAGATATTTTCTTCAATATCAATCCATATTTCACTGACGCAATCGTCTTTAGTGGGGCGTATGCATTTGACATGAATAAAATAGGAAACATTGCGGTTGGTCTTCACTACCTGGATTATGGATCGTTTGATCGAACAGATGCATCAGGAAACAAGCAGGGGGAATTTTCGGCTCAGGATTATGCCGTGACCATTGGGAAAGCGCATCAATTGGGGCCAATCACGATTGGCGCCAATCTAAAACTCTTGCACTCATCCATTGATTCTTATGGCTCAACTGCGTTGGTAGGGGATATTGGAGGGATTTTCCGAGTGACGAACAATTGGACCGTCGGAATGGTTTTCTCAAACATTGGTGGACGAATTTCGAACTTTAATGAACTATCCACTGCCCCAATTCCTTTGGATGTAAAAATCGGAACCACATTTAAGCCAGAGTATATGCCTTTGAGATTTACGCTTACAAGTAGTAATCTGGTGGATGAAAATGAGGTTGAGAATAACACTTCAGAAGGTCGATCGAATGAGCAGATTGAAAAAATATTGAGGCGAATAAATATTGGAACTGAACTTGTTTTAAGTGAAAACTTCCAATTACTGATGGGTTACAGTCACAAAAGAAAACAAGAGCTGAAGTTGGATGATTTAAATGGAGGGGCTGGACTTTCTTTTGGGCTAATGCTAAAGATAAAAAGGATTCAAATGAGATATTCCAGGGCGACTTTACATGCCGCTGGCGGCTCGAGTTTTATCAGTATTCAAACCAACCTTAACGACTTTAGGAGTATCTTATAGCTCTATTGAAATAAAAAACAAGGCGCATTTAAAAGACACTAGCGAAAAAATGAATGATAATTTGACACCAAAAGAGATCGTAGCTGAGCTTGATAAGTACATCATAGGTCAGAATGATGCCAAGCGGAATGTTGCGATCGCGTTGAGGAATAGATGGAGGAGGATGAATGTGAAGGAAGAAATTCAAGGAGAAATAGTTCCCAATAACATTCTCTTGATTGGTGCTACGGGAGTTGGTAAAACGGAGATTGCTCGACGATTGGCCAAGACTGCAGATGCACCTTTCACTAAAGTGGAAGCATCTAAATTCACCGAAGTTGGCTATGTAGGAAGAGATGTGGAAAGCATGGTTAGAGACTTAGTAGAGCAGTCGGTAAGTATGGTCAAAATAGCCAAAAAAGAGGCAGTGAAAGAGAAAGCTGCCGAAGCGGTTGAGAATATCATTTTGGATGCGCTAATTCCACCTTTAAAAGGAAGTCCGCATCCCTATGCTGTAAAATTAGGCAGTGACGAACCGGAAGATGAAGTAGAGTTGAACGAACAAACCAGAGCTCGATTCAGAGAAAAAATTCAGAATGGTGAGATGGACGATCGCAAGGTAGAGATCGATGTTTCTCAAAATGCTACTGGTAACTTGGGAATGATTGGCGGAGCTGGAATGGATGAAGCATCCATGATCAATCTCCAGGAAATGATCGGCAATATGATGCCGAAGAAAAAGAAGAAACGAAAAGTGACCATTGCTGAAGCACGCAAAATTTTGCTCGAAGAAGAAGCTTCGAAAATGATCGATATGGATGAGGTGAAAGAAGAGGCAATCAGCAAAGCTGAAAACACGGGAATCATCTTTATTGACGAGATTGACAAAATTGCTAGTGGAGGATCGGGAAGTGGGAAAGGACCAGATGTGAGTCGTGAAGGTGTTCAGCGTGACTTACTTCCAATTGTTGAAGGGAGTGCAGTAAATACCAAATATGGAGTGATCAACACGGACCACATTTTATTCATTTCCGCAGGAGCATTTCACTATAGCAAACCTTCAGACTTAATACCAGAACTTCAAGGTCGATTCCCAATTCGAGTGGAATTGGACAATTTGACGAAGGCAGATTTTTTGAAGATCCTAACTGAACCAAAAAATGCGCTGACTAAACAATACACTGCATTAGTGGCTTCAGAAGATGTCGACTTATCATTTCAAGATGACGCGCTTGAGGAGATTGCTGAAATGGCTTTCCAAATAAATGAAGAAGTAGAGAACATTGGTGCTCGAAGGTTGCACACAGTGATGAGTCGGCTGCTAAATGAAATTCTTTTTGACATTCCAGATACCATTGGTCCAAATGCCAAGATTGTGATTGACAAAAAGCTAGTTCAGGAGAAGCTCGAAGGCCTTGTTCAGGACAAAGATTTGAGCAGGTACATCTTATAAATCAGCGTTTGTCGGATCAACACCTGAGGACCATTCGTGTGCCTTGAAGAATGGGGAAAATTTTATCGGATTTGACTCTCTAGGATTCGTTTCTCAAGATATTGGTTCAAAATAAACTGAACTAATATGCGCAATCTTTTCCTTTACTCATTGATTATCCTGGTGTTTTCTGCTACAGGTCAAAACAACGCAGGTCAAATCATTCAATCGGCTTTTCAAAAAGTAAACCAGGGAAAATCTGAGGAGGCGATAGAAGAAATCAACGAGCTTCTCAAGACAGATCCGGACAATCCAAGAGCCCTAGGAGTTCTTGGACTTGCCTATCGAAACCTTCAAAATCATAAAAAATCAATAGAAGCATTTGAAAAGGCACTGAAGACGGAATCTCCTAGTTCTAACCAAGTCAGATATAACCTCGGCTTGTCCTATGCACTAGATGGAAACAATGATAAGGCGTTTGAAGCCTTGATGAAAGTTAAAGAAACCAATGCCTTCAACATTACCAACATTGGGTTAAGCCCTGCGACTTCCCAATTAAGTAGCGATCCCAGGTATAAAAAGCTTTTCCCATCCCCCAAAGAATATGCTGATCCTTTTACAGAAGGAGGTAAACTGATTCATGATTGGGGCGGAGAAAATGTCAATGACAACTTTGGATGGATCGCAAGGGCAGTCGGGGATGTAAACGATGATGGTGTTCTGGATATCACAACTTGCGCACCATCTAATGATGAAGGGGGCAATAATGCAGGTAAGATTTATGTGTATTCAGGAAAAACCGGTGACTTACTTTGGGAATATGCTGGAAAAGATGCCAATGGTCAATTAGGTATAAGTGTTGAAGCAGGTGGGGATGTAAATGGAGACGGAATTCCTGATGTGGTAGCGGGTGCTGCGTATGCAAATAAGACTTTAGTTTTTTCCGGGAAGGATGGAAAAATAATCCATGAATGGGTTGGAGAAGATGAAAAAGGAGCCTTTGGTAGAGGTGTTAAAATTGTTGGCGATGTGAATGGTGACGGCTATAGCGATGTTTTGATTGGAGAACCTTTCCAAATATGGGGAGCTCCATTAAATAGCCAACAAATTGAATCAGCTGGAAATACGTATTTGTATTCGGGAAAAGACGGAAAGATCCTTCAAAAATGGACTGGAAATAGCGTCGGTGATGGCTTTGGCACTGCTGTAGCAGGTAAGACTACTGACGGAACTACACTTCTAATGGTTGGTGCACCCAGCGCTGGTGAAAATAATGGAGGTCAGGTAAAAATCTTTAAAGGAATGAATGAATCGCCTTTTTTCACCATGAATGCAGATGCTACAGGAGGAAGACTTGGCGGAATGTTCATGTCTGTTGTAGGAGATGTTGACGGAGATGGAGTACAAGACGTTTACGCTTCTGATTGGGCCAATTCCGCTGAAGGACCTTCCACTGGGAGAATCTATGTGCACTCTGGGGCTAACGGAAGACAACTGCATAATCTGACTGGCGAGACTCAAGGAGACGGATTTGGAATTGGCATTGCTGATGCAGGAGACGTTAACAAAGACGGTCACGATGACCTGGTGATTGGTGCATGGCAACATGCTTCCGCAGCTCCATCCGGAGGAAAAGTCTATGTGTATTCAGGTAAAGACGGATCATTGATGAGAACACTGACCGGAAAAGTCGTTGGTGAAACCCTCGGTTTTGATACAACTGGAATTGGCGATGTGGACGGTGATGGTGTGGTTGATTTGTTATTGACTTCTGCCTACAGTGCTATTAATGGTACACGATCAGGTCGGATGTTTGTGGTTTCCGGGAAATAAGTCAGATTCCTTTTGGGAAAAAGAAAAACTCCTGTTTGCCTTTTCCGAACTCAACGTCTGACCATTTCTCGATATCGAATGAAATTCCCACTACTCCACATGTTGGAACATTATCAATGTAAAGATTGGCCAGACGATTTGCGCAATCTGTGAAGCCAGGATTATGTCCGAAGATGGCTAGTTGATCACAGTTTGGAGCCTTTTGAATTACCTCGAGAATCTGATTCGAGCCTGCATGAAATAGCTGCTTCTCAAGCAGAATGTTTTTTTCATCCATATGAAATTGATCACAAATATGCAGCGCGGTGTAAAAGGCACGACTGGCGGTACTGGAAATCAATATTTCTGGAGGCTCAATATTGTTAGCAAGGTGTTTTCCCATTTTCAACACGTCTCTTCGGCCTCTCTTTCCAAGCGGGCGATCATGATCTGGCAGATTGAAGGACCAGGACGATTTAGCATGACGAACCAGGTAAAGTGTTTTCATAATGATTTTACTTTAAAGATATTGACTTCAATTTCTTGTAATAGTTCAATCCGGTAGATAGAAATCAAAGACTAATTCATTCATACACTTGAAATGTCCTTTTGGACACTTTTTGAATCCGGTGCTTGAGCAAGGTCGGCACGTAAGGTCCTTTTTTTCAAAAATGGTGAACTGAGTTCGGTAAGGATATTTACCAAAAGTCGGAAGCGTATTTCCCCAAATGGAGTAAATCTGCTTTTTGAAAGCTGCTGCGATATGCATTATAGGTGATTCATGGGTAAACACCCAGTTTGCCTTCGAGATAATCGAAGCGGATTGGTTCATAGAGAATTTACCACAGGCATTAAATATGACACTTTTCTTATTCAATGTTTCGATTTCTTGTTCTTGCTCATCAGTTCCGGGTCTAAAAAATTGCTCAATTTCATTCGCCACTTCAACATCTTCTTGATTGCCAACAAGAACAATCGGTTTATTGATGCGATCGCATAATTCAATCATTCTCTTGACAGGGAGTTTTCTTGTAGCATAATCAGCACTGATAGAAAAAACGGCATACCCATTCTGATGAGTTGGTGGCAACCAGCTTTCTTCCACTTCATCTTTTTCAGGAATAAAATAGTCTAGCCCTAGACTATCCATTTTTCCTCCTAGTGGTTCAATGAGCTGAACATAACGATCTGTAAGATGAACATTGGGTAGGCGATCTATCTTGAAGTTGACCATCAACCAGATCGGAAAGCGATTTTTTTGGAAAACCAGGCTTTTTACACCGATTTTCTTTCTAAGCCACCAGGTTTTGAAATTGTTGTCAAGATCTATGACAAGATCAAAATTCTCTTTTTTTAACAGAGAGGAGGAAGTCTCTAGTTCATGAATCTTGTCCAAGTAAGGATTAGCAGCAATGCTGCTTGTGAATTCCTTTTTAGTTGCAAAATGAATAGTATGCTGAAGATCGCTTTTTAAAATTCTAATTACTGGACTGGCCAACAAGATGTCGCTAAGTGAAGAAAATTGAACAACCAGGATCTTCATTCGTTGGATAAATTACTGTTACTATTTCGTACATAGTAAAAATAGAAACAACTGGCTTTTTGTTAGATTTATCAGCTATTTGAAATTAAGTATGAACTACTGGTTGATTAAGAGCGAACCGGGAACTTACTCCTGGGATGACTTTGTGAAACTTGGAAGAGATCATTGGGATGGCGTCAGAAATTTCAAGGCTCGCAACAACATCAAGGCAATGAAAGTGGGTGATATCTGTCTTTTTTATCATTCAGTGACAGAAAAAGCAGTGGTTGGTTTGGCAGAGGTTGTAAAAGAATATTACCCTGATCCGACTACAGATGATCATCGTTGGTATGTAATGGATGTGGTGCCGCTAAGAAAGTTGAAAAGACCTGTTACACTTGCGGAAGTGAAGGCAGACGGACGTTTAGATCAAATGAAGTTAGTCACACATTCACGGCTATCTGTTCAACCAGTAACAGAAGAAGAATATGGGATCATCCTTGAACTCAGTGAGCGATAGGGAGATCAAATTTATCGTTGTTTATCATATACTATGAGAATACTACTACTCTTATTATTAGCTTTTCCAGTGCTCCTTTTTGCCCAAAAAAGAAAAAATCAAAAGGACACAAGTGCTATTATTAGTCAATCAGACCGAATTGAATTTCAAGTAGAAAGAGACCGGTCGGACTTTTTTGTAGTTCAAGGAGAAACTGATGGCATTTTAGTTATTGAGGAAATCGCTGGGGCAACATTAAATGGCGCAGGAAGCTGGAAACTTCATTTGGTTGATACGGCATTTAACTTGATCTGGACCAGAGAGGAAGTAGTACCTTCAAATGGAAATCTTCTGGGGTATGATTATTTCGGTGGCAAGTTCTATCTTCTTTATAGCAAAAGCAGATACAGGAGTGAGGAATTGGTTGTATTGGAATTGGATGCCGATAGCGAGGAAAATGCGATTTATGAAATCAGCACTGTTTTCCCGGTTAGTATTTCTCACTTTGAATCGGTAGGTGAGACACTACTTATTGGCGGATATGCCAACTTTCGTCCAGTGGTAATTACCTATAACATCAATGATAAAAAGCCGAAGGTTGTACCGGGATTCTATGACAATAAGAATAACATGCTGGATATAGTGGTTGATAAAGAATCAAAATTTTTCACTGTGATCCTATCGGAGCGGATGAGAAATAAGCGATTTACTGTTCGTGTAAAAACATTTACAGAAAAAGGAGATTTGATCCAGGACAACCTTCTAAATCCTGGAGAAAAGAAAAGTTTGATAGATGGCGCAAGTACAACATTTGCTAATGGGCTTCAGTATCTGGCTGGAACGCATTCGAAGAAATCACCGATGTACAGCCAAGGGTTCTACTTGAGTAAATTCATCAATGGCGCACAACAGTTCAATAAGTATTATGCGTTTGCTGATCTAAATAACTTCTTTAGCCATCTTAAACCTAAGAGAGAAAGTAGAATCAAAAACAGGATAGAAAGGAAGAAGGAAAAAGGCAAGATCAAAAAATTCAATTATCGGCTTTTGGTTCATAAAATTTTGCAACGGGATGATCATTATATCATGATTGCGGAGGCCTATTATCCTCGATATAGCTATGGGAATAGTGGAGCTTTTGGACCATATAATGACATAGGTGGATTTAGGAACAACAGCTATCGTGGATTTCAACCTTACAATCCAGACTTCCTGGGTTACAAATACACACATGCGGTAGTTGTTGGATTTGATTCGAATTGCAATATCATTTGGGACCACACATTCAAAATCGAGGATAAGCAAAGTTTTGAGCTGGAAGAAAATGTAATGGTGACTGGAGCTGGAGATAAGATTGTGCTTACATATTTGGAAGAAAATGAGATTCGATCCAAGGTCGTTTATAACAATGATATTGTTGAAGGACGAACATTTAATCCTGTCAAGTTATCTTTCGAATCAGACGAGTTGAAGACAAAGGATCCACGTATAGAAGGCGTAGAGCGATGGTATGGAAATAACTTATTTGCTTACGGTGTTCAGAGCATTAGAAATGAAAATGGAGTAGCTGGAAGAGTCAACCGGAAAGTTTTCTATCTCAACAAGATCCAATTTAATGTTGATAAAGAACTCAATTAGATCATAACACTTATTTTTGCGTGAAGTTTTATCATGCAAAAGCGCCTGCTTTTCGATAGTCAGCTACTCAAGGTCACTATCAGTCGATTGTGCCAACAGCTCATTGAAGTTCATGAAGATTTTTCCCAGTCCGTGATTATCGGAATGCAACCCCGCGGCATTTTCCTTGCTGAGCGTATCAAAACTGAGCTTGAGAATCTCAAAATATCTAATGTCAAATTGGGATTACTAGACACTACATTTCACCGGGATGACTTCAGAAGAAGAGATGAATTGATAGCAGCAAGTCAGACCAAAATTTCGTTTCCTATCGAAAATCAAAATGTGATTTTGGTTGATGATGTACTTTTCACAGGAAGGACAGTTCGAGCAGCCCTGGATGCAATCAATGCTTTTGGACGACCGTCAAAAGTCGAATTGCTGGTCCTGATTGATCGACTTTATAGCAGGCATATCCCGATCCAAGCAAACTACACAGGAAGGAAAGTGAATACGATCCAATCACAAAAGGTGCTGGTGGAACTGAAGGAACAAGGAAAGAAGGATAATATATGGTTAATCAATAAGGAAGAATGAGCCAACTGAAAACGAAACATCTCCTTGGTATTAAGAATCTCGACAGAGAAGATATAGAACTCATTTTCCGAACCGCATCCAATTTTAAAGAAGTCATTAACCGTCCGATCAAGAAAGTACCTTCACTTCGCGACGTAACAATTGCCAATATCTTTTTTGAAAATTCTACCCGAACAAAGCTTTCATTCGAGTTAGCTGAAAAACGACTTTCTGCTGATGTACTGAATTTTTCTGCTTCAGGAAGCTCAGTCAAGAAAGGTGAAACACTGCTGGATACGATTAACAATATCCTGGCCATGAAAGTGGATATGGTGGTGATGCGCCATGCAAGCCCGGGAGCTCCACATTTCCTTTCCAAGCACATTGACGCCAATATTATCAACGCCGGAGATGGAACACATGAACACCCGACACAAGCTTTACTGGATACCTTTTCAATTCTCGAGAGAACTGGAAAAGTAGAAGGCAAGAAAGTAGTGATTGTAGGCGATATTCTTCATTCTCGAGTTGCGTTATCAAACATTTTTGCGCTGCAAATTTTAGGTGCGAAAGTCATGGTTTGTGGTCCAGCCACTTTATTGCCAAAACACATCAAGGAGCTGGGGGTTGAAGTTGAAACGGACATTCGAAAAGCACTCGAATGGTGCGATGTTGCCAACATTCTTCGGATCCAGTTAGAACGGCAGCAGATGAGTTACTTTCCTTCACTCAGAGAATATGCACAATATTTTGGTGTGAATAAGCAATTGTTGGATTCCCTTGATAAAGAGATCACTATCATGCATCCAGGCCCAATCAACCGTGGGATTGAGATCACCAGTGATGTTGCAGATTCAGAACATTCCATCATACTTGATCAGGTTGAAAATGGAGTTGCCATTCGAATGGCAGTTCTTTATTTGCTGGCAGGAATAAATCCTGATTAATTGCCAACATAGTTAAAAGGAGTAATCTGGTTTAACTCCTCTTTCACTTCATCTGAAATATTCAACCCTTGGATGAAGGACTTTATGGCTTCTTCATTGATTACTTCATTCGTTCGGGTAAGTTCCTTCAATGCCTCGTAAGGTTTAGGATATCCTTCACGTCTCAATATCGTTTGGATCGCCTCTGCAACAACCGCCCAATTATCCTCCAAGTCAGCCTTGATTGCTTCTTCATTGACAGTAATTTTATCCAAGCCTTTTTCCAAAGAAAGTAATGCTAAAAACGAGTGTGCAACCGGGACGCCTATGTTTCGGAGTACCGTTGAATCGGTAAGATCTCGTTGTAATCTGGAAACAGGTAGTTTGCCACTTAAGTGCTCAAACAAAGCATTTGCTATACCAAAATTTCCCTCCGCATTTTCAAAATCGATCGGGTTGACTTTATGCGGCATGGCAGAAGAACCCACTTCATTTTTGGAAATGGTTTGCTTGAAATAGTTCATTGAAATGTATTGCCAAACATCCCTGCTTAAATCGATGAGAATCGTATTGATTCGCTTGATGCAGTCAAAAAGTGCCGCCAGGTGGTCATAGTGCTCGATCTGAGTGGTTGGATAGCTTCTTTTTAGGCCTAAGAACTTTTCTACAAACGAATCACCGAATGCATGCCAATCCTGATCAGGATAGGTAACAAAATGCGCATTGAAATTTCCAGTCGCACCACCAAATTTTGCTGCGTAAGGAATATTTTCCAGTGCGTTCGCTTGCCCTTTAAGTCGTGAAACAAATACACCGAATTCCTTTCCAAGTCGAGTAGGGGAGGCTGGCTGACCGTGGGTTTTGGCTAGCATTGGAATGTTTTCCCATTTTTTTGAAAGCTGATCTAATTTCTCAATTAGCTGATTCAATTTTGGAGTGAAAACCTCGCTCATTCCATCTTTCAGTGAAAGCGGAATGGCTGTGTTGTTGATGTCCTGAGAAGTGAGACCAAAATGAATAAACTCTTTGAAGTCACCTAGGCCCAATGAATCGAATTTCTCCTTGATGAAATATTCGACGGCTTTTACATCATGGTTGGTGGTCTGCTCAATTTCCTTGATTGCTTCTGCATCCTGAAGAGAGAAGTTCTCATAGATTTTTTTCAGATTGGAATTATTTGCTTGATCGTAACCAGATAATTGTGGAATTCCCGATTCAGCTAATGCGATGAAATATAGAATCTCAACTTTTACTCTGTACTGGATAAGCGCCTTTTCTGCAAAGAAATTTGAAAGTGACTGGACCTTGCTTCGATACCTACCATCGATTGGAGAAATACCTTCCAGAGGATTGAAATTCATATTTTTTGTTAAAAATGAGAACGCAAAATTACGTTATCCTGTTTACTTGTCTGTCGGTCAGTGGAGAATTACCTTTGCGCCGCAAAAAATCAAAAAATGGCATTCGGATTATTTAAGAAGAAAAAACCACAAGCAGACGAGAGATATCGGGACCTTAAAGTGAGGGAGGTTGTTCATATTGCAAAAGATGCAGTAAATCTTGTATTCGAAAAGCCATCGAATTTTGATTATCAGCCGGGACAGTTCATCACTGTAATTTCAGAGGTAGCCGGTAAAAAGATAAGAAGAGCTTATTCTCTTTGTTCTACACCATTTGAAGATGAGCATCCAGCTGTAACCGTCAAACGAGTGCCAGAAGGCGCCATGTCCAACTATTTGAATGATCATATAAAAGCTGGTGATGAAGTTGAGGTAATGGAACCAATGGGACTCTTTACCACGAACTATGATTCCACAAATACCAGAAATGCAGTCTTTTTTGGAGGAGGAAGCGGAATCACGCCATTAATATCAATTATTCGGTCTGTTTTGTTGAAAGAGCCAGATAGTAAGGCAACCTTAGTATACGCGAATAGAAGTCCAGAATACATCATTTTCAAAGAACTCATTAATCAACTTCAGGAAACTCATAGTGGCCGGTTCAGTGCCATTCATGTCTTGGAAGATGGAGATGCTGATTATTCAGGAAGACTTACTAATGAAATGATCTCGTTGATTTGTGACTCTGCCGGTTGCGACGATCAAACGGAATTTTACATTTGTGGCCCACAGCCTATGATGGATATTGCTTTTTTTGGATTGGAGGAAAAAGGTTTTTCAAAGAGCCAGATAAGAATGGAAAGCTTTGAAGCAGGTAAAACTTCTCCAAAGGAGATTATTGCAACTGGTGATGGCGGAAAAAGTGAAGTCACCATTCTACTAGATGGTGAAGAACATTTAGTTACGGTTAAGAAAAGCGCCTCAATTCTTGATACTGCACTCGAGGCTGATTTGGACATGCCTTACTCGTGTCAAAGTGGACTTTGCACCGCTTGTCGTGGAAAATGCCTGGAAGGGGAAATAAGCACCGACGAAGCAGAAGGACTTTCTCAGGAAGAATTAGATGAAGGTTATGTCCTTACATGTGTTGGAAAACCACTTACCGATCAAGTTAAAGTTGAAATTGGATAATTAGGCTTCTTTGAATTTCAAAAAGAAAGTCGTTCCACTTCCTAGTTCACTCTCACAGTAAATTTCTCCTTCCATAGCTGTCACAAATTTTTTGACAATTGAAAGACCAAGCCCTATTGACTGCTCATTGCTCGTGGGCTTGGCAGCTAGTGTTTGGAATCGGTTAAAGAGATTCTTTTGTTCCTCTTTACTTATTCCTGGCCCTTCATCTTTTACTGAAACCACTTGAAAGCCGCCTTCACTTTTTATGTCAATGGTTATCTTTTTACCAGTGTCTGAAAATTTAATTCCATTAGAAATCAAATTATCCATGATCTGTTCGAAGTAATTGGAATCAATTGCTGAATAGTGCGTATCATCAGCGTTAAATACTTGCTCAATTTTGATGTCTTTCTTAGCGGCCAAATACTCAAAATTCTCAGCCGAACGTGATAGCAATTTTGTGAGATCTTCTTTCGACATATTCAAATTGACCTTCATGTTTTCAATTGCGCTTATATCCAGTACTTTGTCAATCATATCGGTCATTTTCTGGGTCGACATTTTGATCAGGTGAAGGTATTTTTCTGAATCATCCTCTTCTGTCACTGTTTTCACACCAACGACCAATTGCATTAGTCCTTTAATCATATTTAAGGGGTTTCGCAGGTCATGCGCAACAACACCCATCAAAGTATTTTTTTCTTCATTCAACCATTTTAGCTTTTTGTTTTGTCTTTGTATCAACACGTAAGACCGGCCAAGTGTAAGCAGCAGCAGAAATACCAGAATTAAGGCCAGGAAAATAAACATCTTCTCTCTGTTTTGTGCTGCCATTCTTTGTCCAAATGCCATTTCATTGGCCAGCTGCTCAGCCCTGATAGATTCCATTTGCTTTCTGAATTCATACTCAGCAGCTAATTGATTGGCCTTTTCGATGTTTTTAGTCTTTTCTAAGGAATCAGTCAGTGTACGGTAATTTTCCAGGTGAAACAAAGCCCTCGAGGTATTTCCTCGGCGTTTATGAAAATTGTAAAGTGAAAGCAAAGTAATTTTTGCATCGGTGTTCAGCTCAGCCTTTGTTGCTATCTCAAGAGATTGATTCAGTGCTTGAAGTGCCTTATTATACTCGCCTTGCTTTTCATACATTTCACCAAGGCTCTTGTAAACAGCAGTGAGTATACCAACGTCTTCACATTCTTGTCCACCTTCCAGTGCTTTATTTAAATAGTAGTTCGCAGAATCCAATTGATTCGAGCCTACATATATAGAGCCAATTCCTTCTTGCGGGTAGAGATCAAAACAAGGGAGACCATTTTTTTCGACAATCTTCATTGTTTTCCAAAGTGCTTCTTTGGCTTGCAGTGTGTCACCTTTTTTTAGATAGACGTAGGAAATGTTGTTGAGTAACGTGGCTTCATCCTCTTTGTACTTAAAAATCCCTGATTTCTCCAAGGCTTCTTCGTAGTATTCAAGTGCTGCCATAGGATTATCCATATTATCATAGACAACTCCCAGGTTGTTGATGATCAATATTTCAATCTGAACATCATTAACTTCTTGTGCAATTTCTCTCGCTTGTAAAAGATGATCAATGGCCTCTGCATACAAACCCATATGATCATAGATTATTCCCATTTGATTCAGTGATTCAGAAACACTTCCCTGATCATCAACTTCTTCATAATTTTCTTTGCCTTCAATGCTATACTTCAATGCCAGGGAGTTATTCCCCCTAATGTTGTGGAGCGTACTAAGCGAGAAGCTTGCCTCTGCAATACCGCTGTAGTAATCGACCGCTTTTGATAAATTGAGGGATTTCTCCAAATAATGAATAGCCGAATCAAATTCATTTTGACGTTCGAAAATTGATGACATGCTCCAATAGGTATCAGCTATTTCCCTGTTTAACTCTTCTTTTTCGAATCGTCGAATTGCTCCATTAAGGAGCAGCTTTCCCGAATCAGAGCCCGCTGCAAAGTGGTATAGTCCCAATGCGACTTCACTTGCAGCTAAAGACTCTTCAGAATTTGTTTCAAGGGAAATTCTGTATGCCTTTTGTGCGATCGTTAATCCTGTACTGTCCCACAAGTCATATTCGCCAGTCAGCTCAATGAGAATCTTTGCTCTTGAGGTATCCTCTTTTGCAAGAGATAAAGCACGATTCAAACTGTCAATTGCTTTGGATTGACATAGAGATGCGCCACTTGCGAAAAAAAAGGTAATGAAGAGGAGTAACTGCCTCATGAGGTGTTTTAGCCGGACTTTCAAATATACCAAATAGGTTTCAAGGCTTTATAAGGACGGTAATTGTATTTCTAGATACATTCAGTATTTTGCTGCAAAATTTAAAGTTCAAAAGCAATGAAAGCCAGATTAATAGTCCTCCTTTTATTTCCGATTATTCTTCAAGCCCAGGTAAAAAGCCCTGAAGAGTTTTTAGGATATGCGCTTGGTGAAAAGTTTACTCGTCATCACCTCATGGTAGATTACTTCAATCACGTAGCGGATAACTCGGAAAATGTCCAACTCACACAATATGGAAAATCTTATGAGGATCGACCACTTCTATTGGCCTTCATTTCTTCAACTGAGAATCTAGGCAAGCTCGAACAAATTAGAGAAGATAATTTAAAGAGGGCTGGAATCTTGGATGGAACACCAAACACCAACGTCTCTATTGTTTGGATGAGTTACAATGTTCATGGAAATGAGTCATCCACAACCGAGGCTTCTTTGGCTACTATTTACGAGCTCATTCAGGATAATCGAAGTGACTGGCTTGAAAACATTATCATCATTATTGATCCATGCATCAATCCGGATGGTAGAGACCGTTACGCAAATTTTTACTGGCAATACGGAAATCAACAGTACAATCCAGATCCCAATTCAAAAGAGCATAGAGAACCTTGGCCAGGAGGGAGAGCTAATCATTACTTATTTGATTTGAACAGGGATTGGGCGTGGCAAACACAGCTAGAAAGCAAAAGCAGGATGAAAGTTTACAACTCGTGGCTCCCGCAAGTCCATGTTGATTTTCATGAACAAGGCTACAATTCACCTTACTATTTTGCTCCGGCTGCTCAACCTTATCATGAATTAATCACCAAGTTTCAGCGAGATTTCCAAGATGAGATTGGTAGAAATCATGCAAAGTATTTTGATGAAAACAATTGGTTTTACTTCACCAAACAAGTATTTGACCTGCTCTATCCAAGCTATGGTGATACGTATCCAACTTATAATGGATCAATTGGTATGACCTACGAGCAAGCAGGTGGTGGGTCCGCCGGTTTGGGAATAATCAAGCAAGAAGGTGATACTTTGACTTTAAAAGACAGAATTGCGCACCATTATACCGCAGGTATTTCAACAGTGGAAATTTCCGCAAATAACTCGGATCGATTGCTCAGCGAGTTCGGTAATTTTTTTGGAGACAATGCTTCTTTAAGATACAAAACCTTCGTACTTAAATATGATGGGAACAAAGACAAGTTTGACGCCTTAAAATCGTGGTTAGGGGATGTTGGAATTGAATACGGAACTGCATCTAATGTAAGAGGGCTAAGAGGCTACAATTACAATACAGGAGCATCATCCAGTTTTAGTATCGGACCAAATGATTTGGTAGTTAGTACCAATCAACCAAAGGCTACTCTCGCGCACATCTTGTTTGAACCTAAGACAACAGTTGTCGATTCTGTTACCTATGATATTACCGCCTGGGGAGTTCCATTTGCTTATGGGATTCAAGCTTTTGCTACTTCTCAAGCAGTCACAGTCAATGATATTCAAAATGAAGAATTCGAAGCGCAATCGGCACCAAATAAGACATACGCCTTTTATGCGAAGTGGAATAGCATGGATGATGCAAGATTCCTGGCTGACTTGCTGAATCAGGATATCAAAGTGAGATTCTCAGAGCGAGTACTCAATTACAAAGGTCAAACCTTTGATCGAGGGACACTGATTATTGCAAAACGTGATAACAAAGCACTTGGAAGCGATTTCGAAAAAACTATCACAGATATTGCAAATCAAAATAATCGAACGGTTGCTGCCATCGGTTCCGGATTCATGGATTCCGGCCCAGACACTGGGAGCTATGATGTCAGGTATTTGAAAAAACCAAAGATTGCTGCTTTATCCGGTGATGGAGTTTCGTCGCTTTCTTTTGGAGCGACTTGGCATTTCATGGACCAGGAACTTGGCTATCCGCTAACCGTTATCGGTACGGACTATTTCAGACAAGTCAATCTTTCTGAGTACGATGTACTTGTGATGCCTGATGGCTGGTATAGCACACTTAGAGAATCTGAAATGAAAAAGTTGATGGAATGGGTTTCATCAGGTGGTAAGTTGGTAGCGGTGCAAGGAGCACTTAATAAACTGAAAGACAGTGATTATTCTGATCTGAGCGAATACAATTCAGACGATGAGAAAAAAGCGAGCGAAAAGAAAGATAAAGAGCGAGATGAACAAGCCAAACTCACGCGGTACGAAGATCGACAAAGGGAAAGCATCAAGTACAATGCTCCAGGCGCAATCTATAGGGTAAAAGTCGACAACAGTAATCCACTAGCTTTTGGTTATTCTGATACTTACTACACGCTAAAAATACGTTCTAATCGAGTGGCCTACTTAGAAGGAAATAATGTGGGGATTATCGAAAACAAGAGCGATATACTCAGTGGATTTGCGGGAGCTTATGTGAAAGAAGATATGGGCAAGTCACTGGTTTTTGGTGTAGAAAATAAGGGCAGAGGACAGATTGTTCATATTGTGGATGATCCGTTGTTCAGATCCTTTTGGCAAAATGGAAAGCTTCTATTTGTCAATGCACTATTTCTAGTGGGACAATAAAACAGATTTGGTAAATTGATGGAACGGGGAATTAAATAACCCGTTCCACAATTCTGCAGAGTAACATCACTCAGCTAATCTTCTTTCTTAAGCCTTCCTTGTTCTTTTAAGGCCTTGTGGATAATCCATTCGATCTGACCATTGGTGCTACGAAATTCATCTGCTGCCCACTTTTCGAGGGCTTTCATGGTATCCTCATTGAGTCGTAATGCAAATGGTTTTTTCTTAGCCATTCATTTCCCAATTATCTTTCAATCGTTTGATAGCAGTTCGCATGGATTCTGGTTTTTGCGTACCAAATAGAACTTTTTTTCCATTCTTCAGAATTAATTGAAGTCCCATATTACCCGTCACATTTAATGCTCTTCCTGATCGGAACCGATACCTGTAGCCATATCCGCCGTATTCCCAAATAGGCCGGTATTTTCTGACTTCCATTTCCTGGATTTCATTTTTACCCAAGCTTTTTTGCTTACTTATGAACGGAGGAAAACGGTAGTAGATTTGACTTTCACCAATAGAAACATAAAGTCGTATTGTCGATAGAAAAGCAATAACACTACCTAAGATAACTATGGAGATTAAGGTTGCAATATAGGCTTCATCTGATGGATTTTCAGCCAATGTTGCTGGTACTAATCTACCAATTAAAATAGCGGCGGAGATTCCAATAACCAGGTACCAGCTCCATGTTCCGATGAAGCTTTGTTTCTCTTCAAAAATGATCCGCTCTTTCATTTATTAATCATCGTTCTCTTTCGAACAACACGGTAATACCTCTATGGGTCTCAGTAAAATTGACTATTCTCCACCCTGCACTTGCAGTCTCATTTACCCTTTTCTCGAAAGTATCCATCTTTTCCAGGGTTTTCTTTTCTAGAAACATATATCTACCCATAAGATTTAGTGATTTAATGTACCAGAATTTACAACCGGAGCAACGTCCTTATCAGCACATAAAACAACCATTAAATTGCTTACCATCGCAGCTTTTCTTTCCTCATCCAATTCTACTACATCTTTTTCATGAAGTTGGTCAAGGGCCATTTCCACCATTCCTACAGCACCTTCTACGATTTTGTGTCTAGCCGAAACAATAGCTGTTGCTTGCTGTCTTCTTAGCATCGCACTAGCGATTTCCTGGGCGTAAGCCAAGTATCCAATTCGTGCCTCCAGGATTTCGATTCCTGCAATGTTCAAACGATCATCCAACTCTTTTTCTAAATCTTCATTGACTTGTTTGATTCCTGACCTAAGTGTTATTTCGGCCTGCTCATCATCAAAGTTATCATACGGGTAAGAGCCGGCTAACTTCCGAACCGCAGCGTCTGTTTGTACACGGACAAAATTCTCATAGTCGTTGACTTCAAAAGCTGCCGCAAATGTGTCTTTGACACGCCAGACAAGAATTACAGAAATCAATATCGGGTTCCCAAGCTTGTCATTTACCTTGATTCTTTCACTGTCAAAGTTTCTAGCTCTCAGGGAAATTTTTTGCTTCATATAAAAAGGATTTACCCAGAAGAACCCATTTTTCTTGACTGTGCCAATGTATTCTCCAAAAAGAACAAGCACTCGAGATCCATTTGGATTGACAAAAAAGAAGCCTGGTAATGTGAATAAAAAAAGAACGACTAGTATGAGAAACAAGGGTGACTTCAATAATGCTAATCCTACTACCGCTCCAACCAGGAGGAGTATGCTAAACATTAACATTACATATCCAGACATTGGAGATTTTGATGATTCTTGTGTTTTCATATCCGTTATGTTTTGTTTTCAATGGTTATTTGAAAAGTGATATCAAAATAATATCATATTAATATACGTCACAATTTTTTATTTGGTTATGATTTTTATGATTTCTTTGTATTAAATGAAAAGCAAACTCAAATCCTGGCGTGATTTTCATCATCGCATAAACCTTGTTTATCATGGCATTATTGCTGTCTCATTGATTCCTTTTGCACTTGTTTTTCTGGATATAGATTCAAGTGAGGATGCGGTTTCTCAATTGGAAGGTCAGACTGAAATTATTGTTATCATTATTTTATTAGTGACTGTGGCGACCAGCTGCTATCGAGTTTGGAAGAATGTGAAAGTTCAGTATGCAGCAATTGACTCAAATCTGGACATCAAGAAACGTTTGGTTCCGTATTTCAATATTCAGATCAAGCGATACATGCAGCTAGAGCTTGGCGCAATTGTTAGCTTGGTAGGGCTTTGGCTGACAACTAATTATGTTTTTGCTGTGGCTTATTTGCTGGTTTTGGTACAATTCTCTCTTTTGAGACCTTCTCAGGATAAGGTTATCAGAGATCTTCAACTTGATAAAGCTGATCGAGAGAAGCTAAGAGCTGACGAGCTATAAAAAAACGCCATCCGAATCGAATGACGCTTTGACATTGGTATTAAGGATTTTCAATTTCTTAGAAAGTCATCCCGAAGGTAATAGCATTGAGCTCCGGACCATTTCCTGAGGAAAATACATTGTTGAGATCGTATGTTCCGAAGAACTCAACTCCTTTCCATCCGATTTGACCTCTGAGTCCATATCTGAAGTTTTCCAGGAAGAAATTATCGTGTTCTTTGTCTTTTTCTCGGCTACCACCATCTTTGAAGATGTATTTGGTGTGGCTTCCAAGCCGGTATCCTACGTATCCACCCAAACCAAATCGGAGCCCTCTTCTTGAATATCTTCTGATCCTTATACTGCCTGCATCTACGCTTCTGATCCTTCTAGTGCCACGAGAAAAGTCAAACATCGGGACAAGCTGAGCATTCAAATAAGAAGCTGTGAGTTTACTTTTTATTCCGCTTATGTTGGGATCACTTACAAAATCGATATTATCGTCTGCCTCTACAATTCTAAAATCAGAATCTTCCAATTTCCAGTTGTACCAGCTTACTCCAATTCCCCATTCAATAAATAACGGACCTCCCACCCAGGTTCTATTGGTACTATTAAGTGCTACATACCAGGAACCGAACGGTTTTATGGAATAAGGTGAATTATTGGCGTCAGGAAAACTTCCATCTTCAAGCCAGTTGTTTAGGCCAAGATCGAAGTTGAAATGGTGCGTAGTACGATCTGTTCGCTTTACATCGTAAGTAGTTCTCCTTCTTCTGCGCCAGTCGTCTTCATCGAAATCATCTATAGTATCGGGATCAACATCTACGGCAAGCCCTCCTAGATCTACCGAAACTCGATCTCGATCTCGACGAGAGTCCTCATTGTCACTAACGTATTCTACCCCACGTTCACTTCCGTCAATTTCCAAATAAGTAACACTGTCTTGCAGTTGTGCATTGAGATCCTTGATCATTTGATTGATGTCATAGTTTTGAATTGCCGCGAGATCAGCTTTGCTATTTGTTATGATTACAATCTTACTGCCATTCAATTCGATGATTACGGTATCATTCTTATGCTCTTTTTCAGTAAAAGCCAGCAATGGTATCGTTAGTATAAGAGTTGCTATGTATATGATCGTTTTCATCTTCTTCTATTTGAGTTTATTATTAGTCCTTTGATTTTATAGACTGGTACTGTCTTTCTCCTTGGATTTAAATCCTCCATTGAATAAATCGTCCTTCTTTGTCTTAAGATCGGCTAGTACTTCTCCAGGGGAAAGTTTACCGGCAAAAGCCATGATTTTCTTGAATGCGCCAACACTATCTTTTTCTTGTTCCTTCTCTGCTGTATTAGCTATATAGGTGATTTTCACTTTGGATAAATCAATTTTTATTTTGTTGTCTGTCGATGCTTCCGCTACTTCTTCGACGATTTCTGCAGCCTCAGGAAGCACATTTTCCGCTTCTTGTTCCTCTTGTTGAGTATCTGTATCTGCAACCGCTGTTTCAGTATCGATTTTGAAAACTGGAGCTTCCTCCAGGATGGTCTCATCCACCACATCTTTGATCGGATTTTTGGTTGGTTCTTCTGCTACCAACTGAACCGCTCCTGGTTTTTCAATTTTTGGTTCAACATCTTTAATGCGCTCTTTCTTAATATCAGGTATTGCCCATTCAAAGATAAAATCCGTATTAAGCTCAGGATGGTTTACTTCGGAAGCGATAGGAGTGAAGTTTTCCATTCGCTGCTCAGGCCACACGACCCATGTAATAAGGATTGCGGAGACTGCAGCTGCTATCCAATAAAATTTAGTCGAACTTTTACTGGGGCCAATTCTTTTCTCAACTTCCAACCATGCTTGGTCAGAAGGAGTTACCTCATGACTATCCAGTTTTTCCCTAAATAATTGATCAATTTTTTGCTGATCCATTGGTCATCTTTTTTTCTAGTTCACTTTCAATTTCCGCCAATCTATTCTGCAGCCATTTTCTTGCTCTACTCAACTGAGATTTTGAGGTGTTCTCATTAATCTCAAGCATTTTGGCAATTTCTGCATGATTATAACCTTCTATCGCATACAGGTTAAATACTGTTCTGTATCCGATCGGTAGTTCCTCGATCAGTTTCATCAGGTCTTCCGCTTGAAGAAAGTCGTCGATGGTTCCAAAATTTGGAGACTCGACAACAGAATCAATGTCTGTTTCTAATGACATGTTTCGATTCTTTCTGATGTACATCAGGCAATCGTTTACCACGATTCGTCGTACCCAGCCTTCAAAGCTTCCTTCGCCTTTAAACTGATCCAATTTTTCAAAAACTTTTACAATGCCTCCGATCATCACATGTTCCGCCTCTTCACGGTCTTTAATGTATCTGAGACATACTCCTAACATTTTAGGAGCCAGTCGATCATATATGCTACGCTGAGCAGATGCCTTGCCTTTGCGGCAGTCGGCGATCAGTTCCTCTTCTGTTATTGACTTGTTGATACGTAGCATGGTTTTGACCTTCATAGACTTGATGCAATTGAGGTCGCATTGGTTGCGTGCTGCTCTTAAATTTCTTTAAAAATAAAAAAGTCGGCTTTAGACCGACTTGATATATGTTTTGTTAATCTTGATTCTCTGAATGGTGATGCCTGAATCTATTTTGCCTCCTTAGTAAAAACTTCCACATTCCCGTTACAAGGTCGTCTAAGGCATAATGGACAATATTTTTAATATTCTCCCAATTGTCTTGCTTTCTCATAGTACTAATTAGCTGGATAACTAATATAAATGTACATCAAAACTTGAAATAATCTTATAACGTACACTACTCTATGAGAAAAAAAATGGATTATGAAATAGCTGACTTGAAATATTTCAATTTATCAAAGGAATTCTCATAAAGTCAAAAAAAAGAGGGACCGATTGAATACAATCATGTCCCTCATTAAGTATGAAGAGGAACGCAATTCTATCTAACCAATGGTCTTGCATAATTGTAAAAAAGATTTAAACTCAAAAACTGTAAAAAAGAAGATTTTAAGGTGCTGTGAGGGATATCAGTTTTAATACTGTTTTCTAACTATGATCAAAGTGGATTGGACTATACCAGCCGTGGCATTCACGCTATCAGGAATTTTGCTTATATGGGTTCGTTCCAAACTCCCTTTCTTTAAGAATAAAAAATCGAAGAAAAAGCAAAGTGAATATGATGAACAATTGCTTCAATCCATATACACCCAATTGATTCAGCTCCAGGAAGAAGAGCAGGTATTCTTAAGCAAGAGCATAAAAGTGGCTGATTTGGCCTCCAGATTGAATCAAAACGAAAAAACCATCTCTCGTTCCATTAATATGTACAGTAATGGGAATTTCAACACATTTATCAACTCCTTTAGAGTCCAATATTCAAAGGAGTTGCTTCAAAGTGGCCGGTTAAATCATTATACAATAGAAGCGATTGCTGAAGAATGTGGATTTGCGAACAAGGTTTCGTTCTACAATGCTTTCAAAAGCGACACGGGGATGTCTCCTAAGCAGTTTAGATCGCTAAAACACCCTCAAACGTAATATTCTAATATTGGTTTTGACTATTTGGTTAAGATTCTAATTCTTAACGGAAGAATCGTAATTCTTTACAAACACGCGTAAAAGCGGATAAGGGACTCCCGTATATATAAGCATTTTAAGTGTAAAGAGTCACAAAATGCGAATTGAAGAGGCCACTAATTCAGGAGAACTTGAGGTCGTCAAGAGTTCAATCCTGTACAATATGGGGGAGGAACCCAATGAACTATTACTGGTTCCTGACAATATGGGCGAACTAATCGTTCCGCTTACAGACCAGATTACACTAAAATTAATTGGTCATCCCAAGCTCACTAAACTTGATGTGGACAGATGCTATTTCCTAAAACCCCGTCGACGAGGAATGGCGATTACATGTAAATCGAATGCTCGATTTCTTATTGTGAAGATTAATCCAATCTATGCTGGAGACATCTGCAGGGATTTGTGTGAAGTCTCGCATAGTATTCATTCAATGGATTTAAGTAAGGATTCTCTGAGAAAACTCAAAAAACTCAAAAAAGAAGGTGGGAGGGTAGTCGAAAATATCCTGAGAAGTGAATCTGTTATTACGGATTCTGTTACTACCACACTCAATACTACTGTAGTATCATCAATTGAAAGAATCAAACATACAAGTGGAATCATAAAGGTGAGAGATATCTATCATTCGTTAAATGTTAGTAAATCCAAATTGGAACAACATTTCAATAAGAAGATTGGACTAACGCCGAAGGAGTTCTGTAAAATCGAAAAGATCAACTACTTTATTAATTTGTATAGAGAGGATGAAGATCAAAATCTTACTGAACTGACTTATAAGTGCGGATACTATGATCAATCGCATTTAATTAAGGACTTCAGGTACTTTTTGGATGTTAGTCCAAAGAAATTTTTTGCTTCAACCTACATCGCCTGAAGTTCCAAGAAGAATCCATAAAAAAAGGCTGTCATTTGGCAGCCTTTTTTTATTTCATTCAGCTTATTAAAGCTTAGAGTTATTCTGTGTACCAAACTCTAATTAACTGATACCAATGCGATGAACTCTCTCGTCCTGTTCCTAACATGGTATCTTCACTGCCTTCTTCATCTGCGTCGTGAATGTTTGGTAAAACGACAGTTTCAATGCTTACAATGTTATTTGAACCATTAGCATTTCTCCACTCATTCATTTGGTCAACAACATCTTGAAATTTTTCGATTTGTGCTGACTTAAATAAACCCCCTTTTTGAGTAACCTTAGGTGTAAAATCAATGTGCTTTATCATAGGTTTATGGATTAGAGTAATATTGGATTGTACAATTTAAGGACAAGAAAATATTTCTACAATTAAAATTCTAATTGAATAGATCAAGGAAACTTCTTCTCTTCTCAACTTTCAAGTCCTGCAGAAGGGTCGATTTTACCCTAATTGAGATAAAATAAGATTGAAATGTTCCAAAAGGAACCCAGTTAAGACTCATCGTCCAGCAATGTAAATCACGTGTTAAACCCACACGTGTGGTGGTGAAGTCTTTTTCTTCAAAATCGTAACCAGAATTAAAGGTGATTTGAGTTTTGTCTGTTAAACCAAGCGTTCCGCTAAAGTTTAAGCTTTGTCGAATGCTTGCTTCTGCAAATCCTTGTTTAGTCCGATTGATGGAGTAATTCGCCCTTAAAGTCCACGGGACTGTAAAATCCACATAGAGGTCAGGATTATCTCTGATCTGTTGCAATTGCTGTTGCTCTTCAAAAGTTAAGCCCTCTTCACTCTCACCAAATGGGTCGCCCAATGCCCCAAGAGGATTTTGATTTTGATTAGCATTCTGTGACGAATTGTTATTGCCACGGCCCTTAAGCCCATTTGGAGTAAGGTTCATTCCAATGGCAGTAGTCATCGTGGTGAGTTGACCTATCCCTTTGCCACTATTCCAGGCGAATTTGTTGATTCGCTCATTCGTTACCTCATCCCTAATGTAGGGATCAATAGAACCGGTAAAGTTTACTGAGATCAAGTTGTTTAAGAAAGTGGTTCGAGCACTCAGTGAAATATTGCTCAGATTGAACGAATCGGCTGCTATGTTGTAGCCTGTACTAAGTCCCAGGTTATCGAAAATCTTGATTTTTTTAAAGCCTTGAACTGTATCCTTTTTGCTGGCAACTTTCATTTCAATGTTATTGGTCAATGAAAACCCTATGGTTTTACTTTCACCTCCAGGTGGTGAGCCAAAAGCAAATCCTTGATACTTGCTTACCGTTCGTGTGTTACCTAAACTATCCGTCTGAATGTCGCTGTAAACTCCATATCTAGGATTCGTAAAATCCGGCCTAAAAGCAAAGGAGATACTTGGTGTCATTACATGCCTGATCGCCTGAATTTTTCCTTTAAAGAATTTTGTTCCATAAATACGAGTATTCAAAGAGGCACCAGCGGACCAACTTCCCGCACGACTAAAACCGTCCAATGTGTCTACACGGACTGCATTTTCAGCTTCCAGATAGGTGTATTGCAATTCTTTTGTATACCAAAGCTCCGTGTAGTTAAAGGTTGGGCTCAATGTAAAGTATTTGAACAATGCCATTGAGGTGGAAATAGGAATGGTGTGTTTACCACCCAGTTGTGATCGGTCCAAAATGGCACCAAGATTTTCACTGTTGAAGCTCAGAACTTCATCACCTCTGGGATCTTCATTTGCTACATTAAAAGGAAAAGAAGACCTTGCACGGTTCGTCAGCTCGTTTTTCGCTACAAAATTGTGGCTGAAATTCAACTTCGCAATTGGTGACTTAGAGGATTTTACAAGGTTCTGGAAAGGATATTGGCGGTTTGTATTAAGGGTGAAATCCGGTAGTGTCAAGTTTACAATCCCAGTTTGAATGTTTTGGTTATGTCTTAGATTGGTAGAAATATTAAATGGAGTGCCCTGAAACTTCTTTGTGTAGCTAACATTTGAAGCGAACTGTGCATTGATACTCCTGTTGAAATCCTGATTTACAATATTGTTGTTGGTGGTGTATGTTGAAGTACCGGCTGAAACTGAAGCAGAAAACGAAGAATTTCCACGACTTTCCGGTCGGTGATTCCATCGGATCCAGTAGTCATTAGTTTCCAATGGGTTTTCAATATCGTCAGAGACGGACTTATTGTAGGAAAAATTGAACGTACCGCGATAACCATACCGTTTTAAATAATTTGAAGTGACGTTTAATCCATTTCCTCCTTTCGAATAAATGTCTCCGGTAACTCGAAGATCCATATAGTCGCTGATTGCAAAATAGTAGCCGCCATCTCTTAAGAAAAATCCACGTCGTTGCTCCTCACCATAGGTAGGAACAATGATTCCTGAAGCCTTTTCCTTCGGTTGGGGAAACATTCCGAATGGGAAAAAAAGTGGCGTTGGTAAGTCTCTGAATTTCAAATTAAAAGGCCCTGATACTACCTTTTTATTGGGGATCACTTTGAGCTTTCTTGATTCAATGAAGAAATGAGGATGAGCCAGGTTACAGGTAGTATACCGTGCTCCAACAATAAACATCTCATTTTCTGCATTTTTCTTCACATCATCTCCATGCATAAATGCGCCATCTTGTTCGGTCACTACTCCCTTAATTAATGCCCGTTTTGTGTCAAAATTATAAACAATATCATCGGTTTGATAAACATCAGGCCCATCAGAGTATATCGGGCGACCAATTTTATTTCCAGCAGTGTCCAGCGAATAATCTGATTCAATCGTTTTTGTGTTCCAGTCTACATTCGTTCTGTCTGCCTCAAGCGTAATTTCTCCATAATCAATATGCGTTTCTCCGTACATGAACAACTTTTTATTAACCACATCGAAATACATTGAATCTTGAGAATCATAGTTAATGGTGGTTTCTATGTCTCCTCTAGGAGTGTTTTTGACGGTATCACGAGGCTGACTGGTCAATAAAGAATCTGCAACACTTAAGTCTGGAGTTTGTGGAACGGCAGTAGAATCATTTTGAGTGATGTCTTGACCTAACAAAATCGTTGAAATGGCAAAAAATGTAAGGACAAAAATTACTCGCAAAATCTGGACTCTTTATCGATTAAAAGTTGTTGAGAAACAATGAGAGTTTTGAAATAGAATTAAATGGCAAATTTTTTGCTGAATTTACATTCAGACTATTGTCAAACCAGCGATGTTTTTTAATTTTTGTGTAAAAGTATCCCAAATTGGAATATCCAATTCGAAGTGATATGAGAAAAATTTTAGTTCCCTTATTTCTTTTCATTTTTTTTATTCTGGTCTCATTTAACTCGGTTGGCCCCAAAAAAAATGAGGGATTTAAGATTTCTAAAATAGTGATCGACCCTGGTCATGGCGGGAAGGATCCGGGTACGCTTGGATCTTATACCAAGGAAAAAGATGTTTGTCTGAAAGTCGCCCTTCAAGTGGGAAAATACATCGAGGAGAACATTCCAGATGTAGAGGTGATTTATACCCGAAAGGACGATACTTTTATTCACGCGAGAAACAGACCTGATATTGCCAATAAACATGACGCTGATTTATTTGTGTCGATCCACGCAAATTCCTTACCAGAAACTACATCAGCTGAAAGAAAAAATAGAATCAAGGGTGCAGAAGTGTATGTAATGGGCGCTCAAAACACAGCGAGAGCATTAGAAGTTGCTAAGCGAGAAAACTCGGTAATCCTTCTTGAAGAAGACTATGAAAAGAATTACGATTTTGATCCTCAATCGGAAGAATCCTACATTCTTTACTCACTTACTCAATCATCTTACCAGGACAATAGCTTGTTATTGGCGAGCTTAATTGACAATCAACTAACGAAAAGAGCTGGTAGGAGAAGCTATGGCGTGAAACAATCAAGTTTATATGTGCTGTGGAGTACCGCAATGCCAAGTGTGTTGGTAGAAATTGGCTACCTTTCCAACCCGGCGGAAGAAGAAGAATTAAATGATCCGGACGTTCAATCGTATATTGCTTCTGGAATCTACCGTGCAGTAAAAGAATATAAAGAGTCGTTTGATTCACAAAACTGAATAGCTAGTGTCAAAAGAATTTAAGATTGGATTACTAACAATAGTGGCCGGAGCATTGCTCTACTATGGGTTCAACTTTTTGCGAGGTACAAACTTATTTTCTCCAACAAATACCTATTACATAACCTATCCTAATGTGACTGGCCTCAATGTTTCCAATCCTGTTTATTTCAGCGGG
This sequence comes from Cyclobacteriaceae bacterium, assembly GCA_028284125.1. GTDB lineage: Bacteria > Bacteroidota > Bacteroidia > Cytophagales > Cyclobacteriaceae > Ekhidna. Next base: position 42,760 of record JANQSI010000013.1, on the reverse strand, counting down.
CTCCCAGTCGGCAGGGTAAGCGGGTTTAAGCTGGAGCAAGAAAAGGCAAGAATCGTGGTTTCTCTCGATATTGATGAAGAAGTTTTTGTTGGAGAAGATGCCACAGCGACGTTAGCGAATGATGGGTTACTAGGCGGGAAAGCCATCTTATTAGATGTAGGTGAGTCACAAACACGCTTACTCCCAGGAGACACGCTCAATTCAGAAATAGCCGGAGACCTTTTCGAACAATTTGAGCCGGTAGCAGATAACCTCAATTCAACGATTACCAAAATCAATACCCTCCTGGATCAACTGAATGAAACAGATCTAAAAGGAGTAGTAGATACATTGAAATATTCGATAGGCTCAATCACTAGGAAAATAAATCGAATTGATGTTCAACCATTAATGGCCAACCTAGAAGATGTTACCGAAAGCTTCAATGATCGATCTAAGCAACTAGATACTTTGTTAAGAAGTTCTAACGTGCTAATGGACTCATTAAAATCAATTGAATACAACACCTTAGTTCAAAACTTAAACACCACGATTGAAGGCATCAACGATTTGATGGCTAACCTAAAATCTGATCAGGGCACAATTGGCAAGCTGATGACCAATGACTCGATTTATAACAATCTCAATAAATTGTTAGTGGATTTGGATGAACTTGCCATTCATTTCAACAACTACCCGAGGGATTTCATGAAACCTCTGGGCAGAAAAAACAAAAAACTAAAAGGGGTTAGTCAAGAGGGGAACTAGCACTTCAAATTAATGGATATTCAATTCAACAAAAATGAAGACAGCAACAAACAACTGGTCTTCAAGCTTAATGAGCGTTTAAAAAAAATAAAGCTGGGTGGAGGGGAAAAGAAAATTGAATCCCACCACAAAAAAGGCAAATTGACAGCACGGGAGAGAATTGAATATCTTCTGGACGATCCTAATGATTTCTTAGAAGTTGGAGCTTTCGCTGCAGAAGGTATGTATGAGGAGGTCGGCGGCTGTCCATCTGCTGGTGTTGTGACTGGTATAGGAAAGGTTTCAGGAAGACAATGCATGATTGTGGCAAATGACGCCACTGTAAAGGCTGGCGCTTGGTTTCCAATGACCGCCAAGAAAAATCTGAGAGCTCAAGAAATTTCCATTGAAAATAGACTTCCGATCATTTATTTAGTTGATAGCGCAGGAGTATTTCTTCCCATGCAAGATGAAATTTTCCCAGACAAAGAACATTTCGGGAGACAATTTCGAAACAATGCAATCATGTCTTCAAAAGGGATCGTTCAAATTGCTGCGATAATGGGAAGTTGTGTTGCAGGAGGAGCCTATTTACCAATTATGGCTGATGAAGCATTGATCGTGGATGGAACTGGTTCTGTTTTTCTCGCAGGTAGCTATTTGGTGAAATCAGCAGTTGGAGAAGATATAGATAACGAAACTCTCGGTGGCGCTACTACACATTGCGAGATTTCAGGAGTCACGGATAACAAATGTGAAGATGACAAGGCATGTCTTGATTCCATAAAGAAGATTTTCGATAAAATGGGAGATGCTGATAACGCTGGATTTAATCGAGCTAAGCCAGCCCAACCAAAAGAAAAGTTAGAAGATGTCTACGGTAAATTCCCTGCAAGCAGGAATACTCAGTACGATATGAAGGAAGTGATTGAATGCCTGGTAGATGACTCGGAATTCGATCAGTACAAGGAACTGTATGGAAAATCCATTTTATGCGGATATGCACGAATTGATGGTTGGAGTGTCGGAATAGTTGCTAACCAACGAAAGACTGTAAAGACCAAGAAAGGTGAAATGCAAATGGGTGGCGTGATTTACTCAGATTCGGCTGATAAAGCTGCTCGATTCATTATGAACTGTAATCAACGCAAAATTCCATTGGTTTTTCTACATGATGTGAACGGATTTATGGTTGGGTCAAGATCGGAACATGGAGGAATCATTAAGGATGGCGCCAAAATGGTCAATGTGGTTTCAAATTCCGTTGTTCCAAAATTCAGTATCGTGATGGGAAGTTCGTATGGTGCAGGGAACTATGCGATGTGCGGTAAGGCTTATGATCCAAGATTGATCTATGCCTGGCCGACTGCAGAAATTGCTGTAATGAGTGGAGGTTCAGCAGCTAAGACTTTGCTTCAAATTGAAATCGCTTCTGCGAAGGCCAAAGGCAAAGAACTGACTGAAAAGCAAAAGGAAGCTCAATTGAAAAAGATTGAAGATTCTTACAATGAGAAACTTAGTCCTTTCTATGCTGCTTCTCGGTTATGGGTAGATGGAATAATAGATCCGATTGAAACAAGAAATGTGATTTCAAAGGGTATTGAAATGGCTAACCATGCACCGATTGAAGAGCGAATGAACGTTGGAGTTATTCAAACCTAGTTGCCAATGATTGAATGATTCAATTTAGAATGAATGAATTAGGTCATTGATTAAATCAAAAGAAATAAAAGCCCTTGTACAGTTACTTGATGACGAAGATCAGGAGGTCATTGGTCATGTGGAAGAAAAAATCCGGTCATTAGGAACTGAAATCATACCTTTTCTTGAAGAGGAGTGGGAGAGTATATTCAACCCAACCATTCAGGCACGAATTGAGGATTTGGTACATGAGTTGCAATTTGAGTTGCTACAAGAACGTTTTTTGGATTGGAAAGAAGCAGGGGCAGAAAATTTATTGGAAGGATTGTGGATTGTCGCGACTTATCAATACCCAGATCTGGAAATTGACGAATTGATCAAAGAGATCGAGCAGTTGTACCATGAACTTTGGCGCCAGTTCCAGGATGAAATGACTCCCTATGACCAGATTAAAACGTTTAATGAAGTCTTTTTCAATCAATTCAAATTCAGAGCCAACACTAAGAATTTTCATTCTCCGGCCAATTCAATGATCAATGCCGTTCTTGAATCGAAAAAAGGAAATCCAATTTCTTTGTGTGCTATTTATCTCCTCCTCGCTCAAAAAATGGAACTACCCATTTATGGGGTTAACCTTCCAAACCTCTTTATTCTTACCTACAAACTAGGAGAAGAATCTTTTTACATCAATGTTTTCAATCGAGGTTTAATATTTACCAGGACTGACATTGACAATTACTTGGAAAATCTTCAGCTCAGCCAGCAGGATATTTTCTACGAACCTTGCTCCAATCTTGATATCATTTTGCGTGCCCTGAGAAACCTAATTGTCTCATTTGAAAAGCTTGGCGATTACCACAAATCAGACGAAATAAAATTGATCCTTCAAAAAATGGATGATCAATATTTCAGCCTCTGATGCAACTATTTCTATCAAATCCCAATCACTAGCATAACCATTTTATAAAGATTGCGTTTAGGACTTTAATATTTTTGTTACTTTTAGGACTTTAATTCAAATCTTATGGGTAAATATTCAATTGGAGAATTCGAAGAAGTGGTTCTTCTTACAGTTGCCATACTCTACGAAAATGCGTACGGTATCTCCATAAAAGAAGAAATCGAAAACCGGCTGAAACGCAAAGTCAGTGTAGGAGCTATGCGAACAGCACTTAATCGACTTGAAAAAAAGGGGTTTTTAAATTCTGAATTTGGAGAAGCCACCGCTGTGAGAGGTGGGAAACGAAAACGTTTTTTCAAAGTAACCCCTTTGGGTAAAGACGCGCTTGACAAAGTAATGGAAACAAGGAAGCAGCTTTGGGACGCTATTCCATCCATTGCCTTTGATTTCAAATTTGCATGACAGGTTCAGTCAAAATATCGCCTCCCAAACTGCCACTGAAATTTCTTAAGTGGTTTTGCAATCCTGATATGGTTGAGGATGTGGAGGGGGATATTTCAGAATTATTTTCTAAAAGGTCAAAACAAAATAAACTAAAGGCTAAGCTCTTTTTCACCTTGGATGTACTACTGCTTTTTCGTCCAGGAATGATCAGGGAATTCGAGCCAATTAACAAACTAATCAATTTCGCCATGATCAAAAATTATCTCAAAATAACACTAAGAAACGCCCTCAGATACAAGGGATTTACAGTATTGAATTTGCTAGGACTAATTGTGGGAATCGCATCAAGTATGTTGATTCTACTATGGGTCAACGATGAAGTGAAAATGGATAAGTTTCACGAACAAGGTGACAATATCTATCAGCTATTTAGAAATGTTCATCAAGGAAATGGAATGATCAGCACGAATCGCGCAATTCCGAAACCGGCTGCTGATCTAATGGTAGAAGAGTATCCGGAAGTGAACGACCTTGCTCTCTTGAGTTGGGAAATGGAGGTGTTGATGGAAATAGGAGATAATGCAACAAAAGAAGAGGGGAGAATTGCCAATCAGGATTTCCTTAACATGTTCAGTTTTGAAGTTTTGCTAGGAGACAAGAATACTGCTCTAACAGAGATGAATGGAGTAGTAATCACAAATACTTTGGCAGAAAAGTTATTCGGGACTGATTGGAGAGATTCGGTAATTGGTCAAAACATTAGAATTGATGGAGAATATGATCTGATTGTTTCTGCAGTGATTGAAGAACCTGGAAGCAATTCAAGCCTTAAGTTTCAATGGCTAGGTCCAGCTGAGTTGTTTATTAGCGCAAATGATTGGGTGAATAACTGGGGAAATGGAAGCTTCGGGGTGTATTTCACGGTAGACTCTGAAGAAGATGCAAAAACTGTTGGAGAAAGAATAAAAAATGTCATTCTTGATAATACCAAGGACAATGATATGGCAGGCCATGAAACGCTCTTTGTTCAAAAATTCGCAGATTATTACCTGTACGGCAATTTTGATAATGGCGTAATATCCGGAGGACGAATTGATTACGTTCGAATTATGTTAGTTGTGGCCATTCTCATTTTGGTCGTTGCTAGTGTGAACTTCATGAATCTTGCCACTGCTAGATCTGGCAGAAGATCTAAAGAAATAGGAATTCGAAAAGTAATGGGAGCTCAAAGAAGCGCTATAAGTGGCCAGTTTTTTCTGGAGGCCATACTTTATTCATTCATCTCTGTCTTGTTTTCGGTCATAATTGTTTTGCTAGTTCTTCCATACTTCAACATGTTGGTGGGCAAGACACTGATACTGGATTTTAGCTTGTTGCAGACATGGTATTTCTTGTTGGGTGTATCATTGACAGTTGGACTATTATCAGGAAGCTATCCGGCTTTATTGCTACCAACCTTCAATATAATCTTGTCCTTGAAGGGAGCGGTCAAACAGTCAAGAACCTCTACCTTTTTCAGAAAAGGCCTTGTCGTATTCCAATTTGGAATCTCCACATTATTGATCATCGGTACTGTTGTAATACACAAGCAGTTGAGTTATGTGATGAACAAAGACTTAGGGCTTGAGAAGGATAATTTGGTGCTTGTCAGGATGGATGGAGATCTAGGAGCAAGGTCTGAAACTTACAAAAATGAAGTTCTCAATATTCCAGAAGTGATTGCAGCGACAGCAGCTTCAGGCAATCCAATTTCTTACGGAAGGTCTACTAGTTCAGCGACCTGGGAAGGAAAAGGCGAGGCAGAGCATGAGATTAATATTCTCCTGGCAGATAATGATTTTATAACTGCAATGGGAATGGAAATGGTCCAAGGTCGTGCTTTTCAACAAGGCTTTGCGGATTCAACAAATTTTATCATAAATGAGGTCGCGGCTGACATCATGGGCTTTGATGAGCCAATAGGAAAAGACCTTTCTTTTTGGGGAATCGATGGGAAAATAGTCGGAGTGGTTAAGAATTTCCATATGAGGGACATGTATGAACCTATTGCGCCTTTGATCATTACAAGTTTTCCTATTAGAGGCGGTTATCCAGTTGCACTTTTTAGAGTGAAAGGAGACATGAACAATGCTTTAGTTGAAATAGAGAGAATTACCAAGGAAATGAATCCGGTGTTTGATTTTGAATATGAGTTTATGGATCAGGCATATGCTGAGAGTTATCAAAATGAAAAGACCGTGAGTATTCAGGCCAACATTTTTTCCGGTATAGCTATTTTGATTTCATGTCTAGGTTTGCTCGGCTTGTCCACTTACACTGCCGAGCAACGCTCTCGAGAAATTGGTGTACGGAAGGTTCATGGTGCGAGTGTAAATCAGATTCTTGTCTTGCTGACGAAGGATTACTCAATACTAATGTTGATTGCGTTTGTTGTCGCCATTCCGTTCGGATACTACTTCACACAGCAATGGTTGAACGATTTTGAATTCAGAACTACTCTCGATCCTTCTGTTTTCATAATTGCAGGGATATTGACATTCTTGGTAGGAGTACTCACGGTGAGTGCTAAATCCTATCATGCGGCAACTGTTAATCCAACGGACTCTCTTAAAGATGAATGATTAAATTTTGAATGAGTGAATGAATCCAACTCAATCATTCACTCATTCAAAATTCACTACTCTGGGATCTCTACTTCCTCTTCCCATAAATACTTCGCAAACCACTGCCAGTTGTGCCACATGGCCGCAAGACGTTCTCGGGGTTTTGTGATGCCGTGCCCAAAGCCCTTGTAAATAATCAGTTTGGTTTCGACCCCAACATCTTGCAATCCCTGAAACAACTCATAGCCATTAGGAGTTGGAACCCTTCGGTCAAATTCTCCATGCTGAATAAGTGTCGGAGTTGTGGCATTATTGATATTAGTCATTGGAGAAGTCTTTTCGTAAATCTCTTTGTCAGACCAAGGAGTAGCTTTTAAGTATTGACGTGTAAATGGATGAATATCTGTGTTCACATAATAAGTCATCCAATTGGAAATGCCTGCACCTACAGAAATGGCTTTGAACTTATCCGAATTGGTCGTCAAAAAAGCAGAAATATAACCACCCTGGCTCCAGCCCATCGATCCGACCTTGTCTCCATCAATGATGCCTTGTTCTTCCAAATATTTAACTCCAGATAAAACGTCCCATGCATCACCAACACCAAGGTTTTCGACATTCAGCGACCGGAATGCTTCGCCATAACCTGCCGATCCACGATAATTGGGACGCAGAACGAGTGTACCCTTATTAAGCCACTGAATCATTGGATAGACATAAGCAGGTGTAGGAGCTGGCGTAGATATACCGGTCGGCCCGCCATGAATAACAACTAAAAGTGGGTATTTTTTATTCGGATCATAATCCTGTGGTTTATGTAAAATACCTTCTATCATTGCTCCATCCTCACTTGGCCATGTGATTACTTCACTCTTGGCTGTTTTCCATGAACCGATTTGCTCCGTGCTGTTCGTTATTTGATTCATTGAAGAAAGCGGATAGTCAGTAGCAAACAACTCGCTTAAGGTTTCATCGCCAGCACCTCTTAAGACAACTTTTGAACCATCTTTGGAAAAGCTATAATTGTAAACACGTGCTGGACTGGTAGATAAGATTTCAACTTCACCATTTTTTGGATCAATTTTTACCAAAGGTCGTACGGTTTTTTGCCATGCAATTCCAAAAATTCCATTTTCATTCCATGTGAGCGAACCAATGTTTTCATCAAAATCAGAAGCTAATTGTGTGTTGCCTTTACCATTGACATTGATTCGATAGAGCTTGTCGTTTTTGTAAAAATTGGAAACAGAATCATCAAGATTGGTAGAATACAAAATTGATTTACTGTCAGGAGACCAGGCTTCAAGTCCATCCACACTTTTATTCGTTACCAAAGGTTGGTACTCTTCTTTTTCAAGATCGTAAATGGAGATATCGCTTTTCATGAATGAAATAAGAATTGGATCGGGTTGATGCCCAAAAGCAATCATTTTTCCATTTGGACTCCATTCAAAATTGCTGACTGAGAAATTGGCGCTATCCATTAACAGTTTTGGCTTCATTGAGGCCATCAGGGTAGAATCCTCTTTTTCTTGGGGTGTCCAATTTTTTCCTAACAAATCAGGATTGAAATCAATTAACCAAAGCTGTCGAAGACTGTATTCATTGTCTTCAACGCTAAAAGCTCCGTATTTTTCTTCCCTTGATTTCGTCTCCTTTGAGCGATCCTCACTTTGCGTGAATGCAATCTTTTTCCCGTCGGGAGACCAACGAAAACTATTTATTCCATTTTTTGTGCTGGTGAATTCAAATGGTTCACCGCCTTCGGTTCGCATAATCTGGATTTGAGTTTTGTTTCCTCGATCTGACAAGTACGCAATCCACTTTCCATCTGGAGACCATCTGGGACTTGTGCTGCTCTTTTTAAGATTATTTGTCAATTGAAATGGAGTTCCACCATTTCTTGATATCCATATTTCCGTATCAAATCGATTATTCTCCCAATCGGTAGTACCCTTTTGAAACAAAATGGTTTTTCCATCTGGGGATAGTAGCGGATTACTTATTCCTTCAATTGAAATGACTTCTTCGAAGGAAGGGTCTTTCTTTTCTTGAGACTTTGCAATGAAACACAAAGAGAATACTGCTGCAAACAGCATGTGAGATTTTAGCATGGTGACTGGACTTGGTTGTTTGTCCTAAGTTACATGAGGAAGTATTATGCCCCAAATGTTAAAACAGACTGCTAGAGTGAAAATTCTCCTTTGCTAAGTGAAATTTCCATTGCCATTAAAATGGAAATCAGCTAAGGTTATTTGCACACAAAAGCCATTTTCCGATTCAATTTTCATTTTACCATTATGGCTTGATATGATTGAATTAATCAAGCTAAAGCCAAATCCTGCCTGGAAACTATCTGAACCTTTACCATTATCCTTTATTTCGATATTCATTTGACCATTTGAAACGTACACACGAATGTGAATTTCAGGGCCATTATTGCCGTTAAAGGCATGTTTCAAGCTGTTGGTCACCAACTCGTGAATGATCATGCCCACTGATACAGACGTATCAAGATCTGCCATACCCTGGTCGATATCAATAATAATTGCCGGACCGTTATCAATATTGCCAGTCTCTTTTATTAGGTCGACGAGTTGCGGGACATACGTTTTAAGATTGATTCTTGAAACATCCTCGGACTTGTACAGCTGCTCATGAATAAGCGCGATGACTTTAACTCTATTTTGTGTGAGATCAAGCGCTCCGTCCGTGTTTCCATTTCCGAATGATCTCCTTTTTTGCATGCTGATCAAACTTGAAACCATCTGAAGGTTGTTCTTTACGCGATGATGGATTTCTTTTAGCAGAACCTCTTTTTCAGCATTTTTCTGGGAAAGTAGTGAGTTTTGATTTGAAACTTCCTCCATCAATCTTGATGTTTTCCTAAATCGATTATAAAGAACAATAGAGAGGATGGCGATGAGAAAAACAGAAGGTATTGCTACTAAAAGCAATCTTGTTCTTGCTTCTAGTAATTCTTTTGACTCCAGTGATTCATTGTTAAGCCGTTCGATTTCGGCTGCTTTTTGAAAAAGGTCAAGTTGTGCCTGAAATTCAAGACTTGTTTTCTCGGTTCTTGAATTTTCTTGTTTTCGATCAAGTTCGTAATACACTTTTTCGTATTTCAATGCATTAGCGTAATCTTCGGTTTTTTCATATAGTTCTGACAAGTTTTTTGCTGCATTCTTGAGGATTACGAATGAACCCAGACTATCTGCCAATTCGTAGGATCTATGTGCCGTAGAAAAGGCCAATTCAGCACTATCCAACAAAATATAGGCCTTGGATAATGAAAGAAGGTGCAGCGCAATCTGAGCATTGTGGTGTACTCTTTGGGAAAGTACCAATCCGGATTTATAGCGTTCTACTGCCTTCCTAGGATTATTTTCCTGCATAGCAATCTTTCCAAGATTGGTTAATACCGTGCCAAGTGGGGCAATCATTCTTTCTTCCTTGTAGCACGCTATCACTTCTTCAAGAATTGTTTCAGCAATCGATGTTTCTCCTTTGGCCAAATATGAATAAGCAACGTCAGCTCTTTCCAGACAGGCCTTCTTCCTCTCTCCTAAGGAATCAAAAGTCATCTCGGCTTTTTCAAAATACCAGATAGCGCTATCGTGTTGTTCTCCAATCTGGAATAGATTACCTCTTTCAGAATACCACCTGGCAAGGTCGTAGATTTCTTTGCTTTTTAGCAAGTGATTTTTCTCCGACATAAGGCTGTCTACTAGCACGCTGTTTTGAAAAAGATTGCGATCTTTTCTTAAGGAGTTTTGCTGATCACGGATTGACGAATACCTAAGCTTATATCTGAACCCTTGGACTAAGAGTTGATTAGCCCGTTCAAAATCTCCTTTTGATTGATGAACCAATCCAAGATTGTTTGAAAGTCTGCTGATAGATGAACTGTCGTTGAGCGTAAGAAAAATATCAAGTGATTTTCTCAGTTTATCAATGGCCAGCTCATAGCTAGATTGATAGTAAAATAGTAGCCCGTACGTATTTAGACTTTCTGCCAACCCTGCCTTGTTATCTACTTCATCATACAGTTTAATTGCCTTTCCTAAATCAGCAGCGGCTTCATCATATTCCGCTGATGCCCAATGACTTGTTCCCTTGATTCGGAAGGCCCTGGCGACACTGTTTTTTAAGTCCAGCTCCTGTGCCAGGTTCAAAGCTTTTAATGCATATTCTTGGCTTCTGTCATAGCTATATTCCAGTTGGAAAGTAGCCATTGCAATCAAATGCTCTACCTTCTCTGTTCCGCTAGAAGTGTTTATAAGATTGATAAGGCTGTCAGACCTGTTTCGAAGAAGTTTGGATTGACTAAAGCTGAAGATTGCATAGCTTATAAAAAAAACGCTCAATATAAGTTTCAAATGAATCCTTTGCATTGGCATGTCAAGGAAGTGAAGAAGCAAGTCTTAGTCCGGCGTTTCAAGTTACATGAAAAGATGGAAATATCTTGTTATCAACGGAACTCTACCTTTAGTTTGTGTTGATGCTAAACATTTGCGATCTATTGTTCTAGACTTGGATATGTCCGGCAAACAACACTATGTGATTCCAATTGAATAACGAAATCGTTATCTTTGATAATACCACCGTTAAGCCATTCTGATGTATAAGTTCATTATGAGATTGCTGTTGCTTGGTACGAAACCAAGTTATAGTGAAATTGAAAATAGATGCATTTCAGTTTCTAATGTAGCTTATTTGTCCCTTCCGGTGGTCTACATCATTTTCATGATGTTAGATATCATGGCTTACTTTAATTCAGGTGGATTGGCATGGGATCAGTTGATCGTGCCGATTTTTATTGTTTTATGCCTCCTGTTTCTTTTCTTAAATGCTAAGCATTTTACGCTTCAAAGCCGGATACTTTTTTTGATCGCATGGCCACTAGCCCTACATATAATTCCTATAGTTTTTCAAAACACCCCGTCGGATTATTATATCGCATTTCCAATTGGTTTGATCTTCCATGCCGTACTGATTCAAACCTTTTTCAGTCGAAGAACGCACCCCATTTTGTTTTACATTTTTTTATTAGCGAATCTTCTTTTGATGCTTTATTTCTCGGAATTTCTGATCTCAAATGATAAGAATGCAACAGAGTCAAACATTCCTTTTCTGGGTTCTAAGTATTACAAGTTGGATGGAATTCTCTATTGGTTGTTGTTTAATTTTCTCACTTTTTATCTTCAAGAGGCGCTGGACTATCGTGACATTCAAATAAAAAAACGACAAGATCAGATCTATGTGAAAAACGATTTGGCGGGCATTTCATTTTGGGAATTCAAGAATCCCATGCCACTTTCATTACCTAAGAAGGAACAAATCGAGTGGACGAAAAACGACGCAATTTTAAAAGAATGCAATGACCGATATGCGAAGTATTACGGTTACTCGTCTTCAAGTGAGGTGGTAGGTAAGCCCTATTATTCCATCCATAAAAACGATGAACTTTTCGATGCGGCAATCCAACGTGCGATTGATAAGGATTGGACTTTCTTTATTGAGACGGAGGAAACAAAAATTGACGGAGAGAGGATTTGGTTTCTCAATTGGCTGGTTCCGAGCATTGAAGGTGATCAGCTAAAAGGACTTCATGTCACACAAATAGATATCTCTAAACAAAAGGAGGCAGAAAACTCAAATTCTAAGATGCTTGAGGATTTAAAGGAGTATGCTTTCCTCACCTCTCATAAATTGAGAGCTCCTTTGGCTAATATTTTGGGATTATCAACGATACTTGAATCTGAAGAAGATGAAAAAATTTCTAATGAAGTATTGAAAATGCTGAAAACATCTTCTGAGGTGATGGATAGTGTGATCAAGGAAATGAATGAAATTCTAAGTAGAAATCAATACGATAAAATAGTCAATAAGGAATAGTGGCTACTAGGTGCCAAAGGCGAGTAAATACTCCTTCACCCATTCATAATGAATCTCAAACTTATCTTCATAGCCGGGCTTCATAATTTCTCCCAGAATCAGGTCTTCTGATTTGAACTCAGTTTTTATTTCATCTTTTAAACTTAAGAAGCGCCTTCCAAAAATCTTATAAACGACTTCCTTAGCTCCCCAGATAGTGCAGAGTTTTTCCAAATCGTCTCGATACTTTTCCTCTGTTTTGTGAAGAAACTTATCCTGAACAGTTCTGTGTTTTTCTCTCGGCCTTTCCATATCAATGCCGCAAGGTTTTTTGAGATGGATCATAGCCGCTGCTATTGGAAAAGAATGAGAAATGGAAATGTGCGCATAGCTGTCAACCAAATAGGGCTTGCCATTGTCCTGCTTGCTGATGCCTTTGTACTCAATGCCGAAGGTGTCACAAAGACTTTTTACCAAAACTCTGCCTACGATCCATTCAGCTTGGCGAACAGGATTAAGCTCGGCAGGGAAAGGTTCCGGCGATAAATAGGGAATCTCTAGAAATGTTTCCTGGATATTCCACACGGCATACGCAGAATGTTCATCAATCTTTTTATCTAATAACAAAGGCATGAGGCAATTGTAATAATTTTGTGGCCCAAATGAGCAACATCGAGGTAAAAAAGCTCCACACCTTCCTAGGACACAATGACAGCCTTTATAGTCTGGAGGCATTGAATGATCATCAATTTTTTTCTGCAGGATCAGAAGGCATGGTTGTCCGTTGGGATTTAAAATCACCAGATGAAGGTGAAATAGTAGCACGGGTCGGCGGATCTATTTACGCAATGGCTTATGATCCCAAGGAGGAAGTATTATTTATCGGAGAAAACAATGAAGGGATTCACAAAATAGACCTTAAACAGCAGAAGGAAGTAGGATCCATACAATTGGGGAATCATCAGATTTTCGATTTGAAAATCAACAATGGAAATCTTTGGGCAGCACTAGAATCAGGGGAGATCGTTCAATTAACTACTTCGCTTGAAGTACTAAATAGAAAAAAGATCGTTTCCGAGAGAGCGCGAAGCTTGGACTTTTTAAATGATTCGCTTGTTGTTGGTTGCAGTGATAACACAATTAAAGTGCTCGATCAATCCAATTTAGAGCTCTCATATGAATTGAAGGCGCACAATAATTCTGTTTTTGTAGCCAAGTATCATCCATCTGGAAAATACCTGATTTCGGGAGGTCGAGATGCTCAGTTGCATGTATGGGATACAGAAGTTGACTATTTGCTCCGAGAATCGATGGCTGCTCACCTCTATACCATCAATCATCTGGTTTTCGATGCAGAGGGAAAATATTTTGTGACCTGTAGCATGGACAAGGCCATCAAATTATGGAATGCCCACAACTTTAAATTATTAAAGGTGTTAGATAAACATAGGCACGCTGGGCACGGAAACAGCGTTAATAAGCTGCTCTGGATGAAATATCAAGACTTGTTAGTATCTTGTAGCGATGATCGCACAATATCTGTTTGGGCAATAAATTTGGAAGGATGAAGATCACACCGCTTGAAATAAGACAAAAGGATTTTGAGAAAAAACTAAGAGGCTATGACAAAGATGAGGTCAATGCTTTCTTGCTTTCTCTCTCAAATGAATGGGAGCGTGTATTGGATGAAAACAAGGAACTAAACATCAAACTCAAGCACGCAGAAAAGGAGGTGGGCAAATTAAGAGAAGTCGAAAGCTCGCTCTATAAAACACTTAAGACAGCAGAAGATACAGGTGCAAATCTCATCGATCAATCAAACAAAGCGGCTGAACTTCATATGAAGGAAACTCAAATGCGAGCAGAAGCATTAATGAGTGAGGCGAAATCAAAGGCCAAGGCCATGATGGAAAAGGCGGAGGTAGAAGCGCGACAGATCATTGAGGAGTTGCAAGAGGCTGTGAAAAACATTGAGCAGAATCATCGCGACATTGAAAATCATAGACAGAATGCAATCAATGAGCTGAAAAATCTTTCTGTTGATTTGATAGAAAAAGTAGAGAGAACCTCGAAAGAGCAGAAGGAATTTAGGTTTGATGATTACGTAAAGCGGGTCAAGGAATTGGCAAGAGAAAGTGGCGAGCGAATCAAATCGGAAAATACAGATTTGGTGATGCCTCAAACACCAAAAATTGAAGATTCCATTGAATCAAGTGAGGAAGAAAACGCTGAAAAAGAAACTGAGCCCGAGGTAGAAATTCCAAGCCAAGAAGTGGAACCTGAGGTAAAAGAGGAAGTAAAGCCAAAACCAGAAAACAAACCGGTTGCTGAAGAACCAGAGCCAGAAGTGATGGAGCCCGAACCAATTCCTGAAGAACCTGAAATAGAAGAACAGCGGGAAGAGGAAATTCCAAAACCTGAACCAGAATCAATACCGGAAGAGTCTATACAGGAAACTGAACCAGAACCAGTAGCAGAAGAAAAACAAGAGGAAGCTGCTGAAGAGGTAAAAGAAGAAAAACCTGGGCCAAGAATTTCCAGAACTGTTTCATTCTTTGATGAATTGGACGATAACGATTAAAAATTCATTCATCCATTCATCCCAAATTCACTAATTGAAAATCCATTCACTCATTCAAAAATTCAATCATTCATTCCATGGGTAAAGTTTCATTAGAAGGTATGGAGTTCTATGCCCGTCATGGTTATTACGAAGAAGAACGCGTTATTGGAAATAAATATAGCGTTGATGTAACATTGGATTTGGATTTTGGTCATGCAGCTCAAGATGACAAATTAGAGGGAACGGTTGATTACGAAAAAGTCTATGAAATAGTACAGGAAGTAATGAGCATTGATGCAAACCTGCTAGAGCACTTGGCTGGAAAAATGATCAAAGCATTGAAGGAAAATTTTGACCAAGTGCGATCGGTGGAAGTTAAAATCAGTAAATACAATCCTCCGATCAAAGGGCTGTGTAAGAGAGCAATTGTAACCCTCGAAGGATAATTATTTAATCAGAATTCGCTGCTGGATTGATTGGTTAATCGATAGCGTTTTAATAAAGTAAAGCCCTGGCGGCTCATTCAATGAAAGCTTGGTACTGAATTGCCCATTGACCGTTGAAAGGAAATTTGTCGAGAAAACGGTTTTCCCTGAAACGTCGACAACAGTAACAAGGATCTCCAGATTAGAGCCGAAACCTGCTCCGTTGATTTCGATCTCCCCCTCGCTTGGATTAGGATAAACAGTCAATGCCAATTCTTCACCATTGGCATTGTTCACAAAAACAGATTTGATTTCCGAGTTTTCAAATTTCCCATCAAAATCTGTTTGACGCAAATAGTAATAGTTTAGTCCTGCTGATGGGTGTAAATCATTCCATGAATATTTGACAAGATCAGAGGAATTTCCTTGCCCATCGATCCTTCCTATTTCTGAAAAATCAACTCCATCCGTAGACCTGTAGATAGAGAAATAGTCGTTATTCGTTTCACTTGCTGTAGACCAATCAACTTTCACATAAGAATCGATCGAAGTGACATTAAAATCTACTAATTCAATTGGAAGTGGTCCGTCTCCGGATCCACCTCCGACTGGACTAAATGAAGTTACCCCAGATGTGGTAGCCGCGTAAACATCGGTACTTGGATTTGAGGCGGTAATGCCAGATTCATAATTTACCCATGAGGTGGTGTAATGACGAACAAACATGTCCGTTCTATCAAAGCCGACCAACTCATCTGCAACATTCCACTGAATAGTAAGTGTGACATTTGAACCTCCAGCAACAGCTTCGTCAATGAACCATGTTTTGTCAATCATATTAGAAGTCAACTGAGCACCTGAACCAGTAGTCCCGCCACTATAAGCATTGTCAGCTACCCGAATACAAAAATCATCATCAGTCCCGGTATTGTTAATGGTAACAGGTGTGTATTCAGTCGAGCTGATTCCGACTGGAAAGAGAATGTTTCCCATCCTTCCTGTAGATCCGATACCTTCTTGCTCAAGGCATTGTGTACCTTCAGTAATGAAAAAACTGGACGATGAACCCGTTGGGATATCACCAGAAGAAGTAACAGTAAATGTATTATCAGAAATCGTGAAAAATCCACTGGTCAGCGTTACTGTCCCTTCAACGGTGGTAGTATTTTCAATCCTTACTTCATTACCAGAATTGTTGACTTCAACGTCTTCCAGCGTTATTGCTGAACTTCCTGAGATCTGTTGTTCTGCTGAGCCGGCAAAAGTCACTTTACCACCTCCGTGCGTAAACGTTCCATTATTTGTCAATCTGCCAGTTACGGTTAATTCAAAACCTCCAAGACCAAAACTCGCACCACTCTCAATAATCAAATCAACAACCTGAGTGTTTTGTGTTAAAACCGGGTAGTTGCCAAGACCACTTTCCAGAATGATACTCTCAGTAGTGGCTGGCACCACACAATTGGACCAATTGTTTGCATTGTTAAAATCTGTTTCCGCACCTGCCGCTCCACCAACCCAGGTAATCTGAGACTCTTCATTCGAAGAAGCATATGTGTAAAATGAACCTGGGTCCGATTGATTGTTATACATCGTTTTGACCCAGTCAGCAGATCTTGCAGCTGGTAAGATCGTAACGTGATCGATCAAGCCATCAAATGGGAGTGCATCTCCGGCATCATTACCGATGAGAATGTTTGCATCAGTTCCGTTCAAAGCCCCTGTTTGAGCAGCCGAGGCAATCGGGCTTCCGTTTTCATAGATAATCACATTGGAACCATCATAAACGCCTGTGACCATGATATCTGTAGCAGTCACTAAATCACTTGGGAGTGATTCTGCAGCTACAGTTCCACCGGTAGTCGTTACTTCAAATGAAAATTCATTCTCATCTGTACCGAGGTTTTTCACAAATGTTTTGATTTCAAAGTCAGTATGTGAAATGATGATCGCATCGTCGGTATCTGCAACAACAGCAGCTGCTGCCAAAGACTCTGCATTGATCCAAGCAGAAACGGTTAAAGCGCCTCCAGAAGTAGTGTAGGAAGAATAAGTGAAATTGTCGTTCGTATCTCCTGATTCAAAGTCGATTGCGCCTCCTCTCTGACTTGAAGTACTCGCTGCTAATCCATTTCCAGTCCCATCAAGATTGTTGGCTGTAGCATCCAATACTGTAGTAGGAGTAGCATCGTTCATCAACCAAACCCCAGCGTAATCATCTGAGTTACTGTCATTGTTCCATGTGTTTGAGTTGAATAGATTTGGGAGTCCACTTCCGGTGCAATTTCCATAATAAATAAACAGCTCCGTATCCATGGTGGCAGATAGTGTAGGAACTTTGACCCACACAATTAATTGGCCAGTGGCATCATTATAGGATTCCCTATATTGGGTCAGTTCGTTCCCACTCGCATCAGTAAATGTGATGTCATCTCCAAGCGTTCCATTTCCACTATCTGTGTCATACACATTTCCGCCATTTGCTGTTGTTGCTAGATCAGCATCTGTTATGTTCACCAATAAAGGGAATTCTGTCAAGTTTGTACTTCCAGCAACTTTACTATTGTCGATAGTTATTGATTTTCTGTAGGCATAATTACTTAAGAATCGACCTTGCACATTAACCGTGACGACATTGGAAACACTCGTACAGGTACCGGAGGTGGCAGTCACTCTGAAGTAAGTTGTTTGGGTCAATGATGTCGTGTTGTAAGTGGAGTTTGTGGCACTTCCAATGTCTGTAAAAGTCACATTATCTGTTGATGATTGCCATTGAAGACTTCCAGACGATCCAATTGTTGAAAGAGTAGTAGATTCTCCAGTAAAGATGTTTTCATCAATGGCAGAAACAACTCCACCTGCCACGTCACATCCTTCTTCATTACCTACAGAACAAAATGTGCTGCTTTCCCGCTGGTTGTTGTATTCAGTCAGTAACCAGTCATCGGATCGAACCACACTTGCCACTCGCACCTCATCAATCACTCCATCAAAGGGTTTTCTTGTAGTTGGATCACCACCATCGGCAGGTCCGGGATTATTGCCAAGTGCTACACGGAAATCCGTGTTTTGCTCAATCTTTTCTCTGTCGCTGAGATTATTGTAAGAGTTCACCTCAACTCCATCTTCATAGACAATCACATCACCATTGGCTGTATAAGTAAACGCTGCAAATACCCATGAGCCTGGTGTGAAATTGACATCAGATGTCCTTTCGAGCGTTTCTGCATTAGTATCATCTGCCTCAGTTCCTGTGAGTCTAAATCTAATATCATTGCCATTATTGAGGCTCAGCATAAAAACGTGAGCTGCAGACGCTTGTCCATCACTTTTAGAAATTATTCTTGCATCACCAGCTCCATCATTGGACGCCTCACGATTGAACCAGGCGCTTAACGTAATATTTGTGGCATCTGGATCGAAGGTGCCTATTTCTATCCGAGAAAAATCGTCACCATCAGCAGGAGAAAATCTTGCTCCGTTTG
This sequence comes from Cyclobacteriaceae bacterium, assembly GCA_028284125.1. Classification (GTDB taxonomy): domain Bacteria; phylum Bacteroidota; class Bacteroidia; order Cytophagales; family Cyclobacteriaceae; genus Ekhidna. The sequence continues at coordinate 24,092 of JANQSI010000013.1, read as the reverse complement.
CTATAATCCCAGCATCATTGGTCACGCTTCCGAAAGCAACACCATCATTTCCAGTAGACACCGCATCGTCATATTCATCGTTCAAGTGCCAGGTTCCAATGTAATCCGTATCAAACAAATTATCCGAAGGATCTATACTGACACTTGGATTTCCATAGTAGATGAAAATCTCGGTATCGGAATTATAACTTAACGTAGGAATGAGAACCCAGGCGACATACTCACCAGTTACGGGATCGTAGTGTTCAATTTGATGATCGAGCTCAGTCGTACCATTTGACGAAGTGAAAATGATGTCGTAACCATTTTGATGTGCTACATCGCCTCCATTTCCAGCATAAATAAGGTCAGAAACAAGTTTACTACCTGTTAATCGAACTAAAGTAGGAAAATTTGTGAGGTCTGAAGAACCCGAAACTTGAGTATTATCAATCGTGATTTTTCTCCTCAAACTATACCCAGAAGGACCAGAACCACTGGAGAATTCATCCTTAATGGTCACAAATGCGATGGTGGAAGCCACAGATTGAGATCCATTATCTACAATACATCTGAAATAGGTGTCTGCACTTAAAGTAGCAGTTGTGTAGTTCAGAGAACTTGATCCACTTCCACCTACCACATCAGAAAACGAAACACCATCCGTAGATGATTGCCACTGTAAAGTAGTTCCGGACACGGTGAAATCTGAAAGCAGGATTGAAGTAGCATTTCCAGTAAATATTTCACTGGAAGCTGCTGTTGCCGTTCCCCCATTTATTGGAGTAGTGGATTCTTCACTTCCAGTCATTGAAATAAATCCTGAAGGGTCATCTTCGATGTTGAATTCGGTTAGCAACCAGTCAGCTGATCGAGCAATATCTGATACACGCGCTTCTTGAATTTGACCGTTGAAATCCCTTCCTCCACCAGGAATATTGCCTATGGTGGCATTATCTGTTTCAGATGCTTCGTCATTCAGTGTAAGATTATCTCCAGTGAGGCCACCGGAATTTACCTGAGTGCCATTTAAATAGACTCTTGCTGTATTGTCTGAAGCATCCCAAGTGTAAGCAGCTAAATACCATGTCCCAGTGTTGTAAGCAATTGGAGCTCCATCGTCATCAAGTGTCAGGTCATTATCAGCACCGCCATTGTTGACGTTTGTTCGGCTTCCGATATTGCCACCGGTTTGTCTTAAAAGCCATGTCTCATCATCTGCAGCTGTTCCCCAGCACTTACCAAAAACTCTTTGATCTCCTGCATCATCAGGATTGACCCAAACCTGAACGGTAAAGGATGTCCATGTATTGTCATTGATTGCTTGAAGACGTATGCGATCATTAGTTCCATCAAAATCTTGAGCAAAACCAAATTTACCTGTAGTCTGTGTTGGAGTAGAACCTGCTGCTCCAGCTCCAGCTAAACCACCTCCTGTTCCATGAACGCCGTTGACTGAAGAGTCAATGAACTCATCATCTGTTCCGCCTCCGGATTCCTGAAGATGTAAAACAGCCTGGAAATTCGAATCCCATGTGCTTGCGGTAGATTGATCCGTCGTGATATTGGCATTTCCATAATACATATAGATCGTCTTATTGGTAGCATTCGTTAAGTCGACCTGGACGTATGCTGTGATTGCTCCGGTTCCACTTGAATATGAGATTAATTCGTGATTCAATGGAGTGCCACCATCACTATCTGAAAATCCAATATCGTATCCATCGGAACGAGCTTCCGCAGCTAAGTCTGCATCAGAAGCCAATTGAAACAGAATTGGAAAATTTGTGTGATTGCCACTAATATCAGCTCCATTAAGCGTAATTTCTTTTCGATACTGATAACCCGAAAGCCATGTCTGTCCAAAAGCATTAATTGCACAGAAGACGATCACGATCAAGCTTGTGAGCTTCAAATAGTTCATTAGCGGGCGAGTTTAGAATACCGGCGGGGTATTATCTATTGTAAATATCCTTAAATAATAGGATTATTCCTAGTTATGGTATTAATCTCAAAAGGAACTTTGAAATCAGACAAATACGAATCCTCTACCGTCTGTTTCGTCGTAGAACTCGATTTTTTTGCCGACCAGAAACATCATTTCTTTCTTCTGAATAAGAACCTGGACATCATCAACGAAGTATTCATCATCAGTTTCCTTCTTCTTATCAAAACCTAACTTAAAGGCAACACCACATCCTGCTCCCCTTACACCCACACGCAGACCATATTCTTCAGGAATTCCTTTATTCTTGAGAATATTTTTGATCTCTTTTAGTGCAGTATCCGTTATCTCCACGGGCGGCTTCATATATCAAAAGTATTATTTTTGACGTTCATCAATCTTTAACACTTCTTTTTATGGAAATGGTTTACGATCTTTTAAAAATTACCCTGCCTGCGGTAATTGTTTTGTATGTGGCCTATTTGATGGTCCGATCATTTCTTCAGAAGCAATTAGATGAAATTGCCTTCACTGCCAGACAAAAATCCCAAGAGACTGTGGTGCCGATCAGACTGCAAGCCTACGAACGTGTGATTTTACTTCTCGAGCGAATAACACCAAGTAATCTTTTGTCAAGGTTGGGAAGTTCAGATTACAGTGCAGAAGAATTTCAGCATATATTGATCCACGAAATTCGTAATGAAGTCAATCACAATTTGTCTCAACAATTGTACATGTCGGATAGCGCATGGACCTACGTGATGACGGCAGTAGAGCAAACCATATCACTCATTAATTCATCCACTAACGGGCTAGATAAAAAAGCTAAAGGAATAGACCTTGCAAGAGCTGTTTTGGAAAATGGAGCATCAGAAGAGATGGATACACCAAAACAAGCCATCAAATTCATCAAAGAAGAAATCCAGGAAATATTTTAATGTGTACGCATAAGCTATCAAAATTCAGATAGGTGAATAAGGCAATTAGGTAGTTTAGAATATATTGCGGGGCATTTTACTGATTGAAAAATATGTCTAGAAAGAAGGCACTTATTGTTGGGGCGACCGGTTTGGTTGGAAAAGCATTGGTAAGACATCTACTAGAAAAAGATTCTTATGAAGAAATCATCATTCTCACCAGACGAGAACTAGCTATTAAAGACAATCGATTGAAAATTGTAATGATTGAAAATTTTGATCGATTGGCTGACTACAAAGATCAAATGAATGCTCACGACATTTATTGCACTATTGGAACTACGAGGAAAAAGGCTGGATCAAAGGAGAATTTCCTGAAAATAGATTATGATTATCCAATTGAATTGGCCAAGCTTACGATGGATCAACCAAACTTTCAACAATTCTTAATGGTCACTTCGCTAGGAGCAAATGCTGAATCACCTTTATTTTATAACCAAACCAAAGGTAGAGTTGAAGAAGCACTGATTGATTTGGAAATGAAATCGCTGAGCATTTTTCAACCTTCCTTACTACTTGGCTACAGAGATGAGTTCAGGTTGATGGAAGCGATTGGTAAATTTTTTAGTGCAATGCTTTCCTTCTTTGTTGTTGGTTCGAAAAAAAGACTTTGGTCTATTAGAGGGGATGAAGTTGCCGAATCCATGTACATGGTTTCTAAGAAAAATATACCTGGTGTCAAAAGGTACAAGCCGAACGATATGCTGAAAATGATCTATGCATGGTAGCGGTCATTCAACGCGTTTCTTCATCTTCAGTCACCATCGAGGGTAAATTAAAATCCGAAATAGGAAGTGGTCTCTTGGTCTTGGTCGGAATAGAAGATGCTGATGAACAATCAGATATTGATTGGCTATCCAGAAAGATTGTAAACCTTAGAGTTTTCGCAGATGAAGAAGGAGTAATGAACAAAAGCCTCCTTGATGTTGATGGTGAAATTTTGGTCGTAAGCCAATTTACATTACACGCCAGCACAAAGAAAGGGAATCGACCATCCTATATAAAAGCTGCAAAACCAGAAGTTGCGATTCCCCTTTACGAGTCTTTTGTAAAAGCGATACAACAGGAAATTTCTTCTGAAGTAAAGACTGGTGAATTTGGAGCTGATATGAAAATCGCTCTGGTCAATGCTGGACCTGTTACGATTATCATTGATACAAAAAACAAGCAGTAGGATTTCGGGATTGTAGATTGTAGATTTTGGGATTGATCAATTAGATCGGAACTCATCAAAAACTAAAATCCATAAATCGAACTAATCTAGATTCTGTTAATCTCTCAATCTAAAATCCATCAATCTGACAATCTAAAATCTCTCAATCGAATTAATCTTCAATCGGCTAAAATCAAACTATCTTTGCGCCTCAATTTTTGATTTGAAAGAGTGTCAGCGGCAATTAGCCATTGACAAATAGTTATGAAAAACATTCGAAACTTCTGTATTATCGCTCACATTGATCACGGGAAGAGTACGTTGGCAGATCGACTATTGGAGAGTACGAAAACAGTCTCTTCCAGAGATATGCAGGCACAGCTTTTGGATGACATGGATTTGGAGCGTGAGCGTGGAATTACAATAAAAAGCCACGCGATCCAGATGGATTATAACCACGATGGTGAAGGTTATACATTGAACTTAATTGATACACCAGGCCATGTAGATTTCTCCTATGAAGTTTCAAGATCCATTGCTGCTTGCGAAGGAGCTTTATTGGTTGTTGATGCGTCTCAAGGAATAGAAGCACAGACAATTTCTAACCTTTACCTGGCTCTTGAACATGACTTGGAAGTCATCCCGGTCTTAAACAAGATAGACCTTCCAGGAGCCATGCCTGAAGAAGTTTCCGATCAAATCATTGACTTGATTGGATGTGAAAAAGAAGACATTATCCATGCAAGTGCCAAAGAAGGTTTAGGAATCGAAGATATTCTTGAAGCGATCGTTTATAAAGTGCCAGCTCCGGACGGAAATCCTGATGAGCCACTGCAAGCCATGATTTTCGATTCTGTTTTCAATCCTTACAGAGGAATTGAAGTTTTTTTTCGAGTTTTCAACGGGAGTCTAAATCAAGGAGACAAAGTAAAATTTGTCAACACTGGCAAAACCTATGATGCTGATGAAATTGGTGTTTTAAAACTTCAGCACGATTCAAGAAAGTCGATTTCTGCTGGGAATGTGGGTTATCTTATTTCAGGAATTAAGGTCGCCAAAGAAGTAAAAGTGGGAGATACTATTACGCATGTTGAAAATCCTACCGACAAAGAGGTCAAAGGATTTGAGGATGTGAAACCCATGGTTTTTGCAGGAATTTATCCAGTAGAAACCAGTGAGTTTGAAGAGCTCCGTGCTTCAATGGAAAAGCTTCAGTTGAATGATGCGGCTTTGATTTGGGAGCCAGAAACATCAATGGCATTGGGATTTGGATTTAGGTGTGGCTTTTTAGGAATGCTGCACATGGAAATTGTGCAGGAAAGATTGGAGCGAGAATTTGGAATGACAGTAATCACTACAGTTCCATCCGTTAAGTTTCATGCCATAGAAAACAATGGAAATATTGTTGAAGTGAGCGCACCTTCAGAATTGCCTGACCCAACATTAATAGACCATATTGAAGAGCCGTTCATTAGAGCTCAAATCATATCCAAAGCTGGATACATCGGACCGATCATTGCATTATGTGTCGATAAGAGAGGAGAGATCAAGAATCAGGTTTATCTCACTTCCGACCGAGTAGAACTTAGCTTTGAATTACCACTAGCGGAAATCGTATTTGACTTCTTTGACAAGCTCAAAACGATATCAAGAGGATACGCTTCGTTAGATTACGAATTGATTGGATATCGTCAATCAAAAATGGTGAAGCTGGATATTATGTTGAACGGTGATAAAGTAGATGCGCTTTCAGCGATCGTTCATAAAGACAAAGCCTACGAGTGGGGGAAAAGATTATGTGAGAAGTTGCGAGAATTAATCCCTAGACAAATGTTTGAAATTGCCGTTCAAGCAGCGATAGGCACAAAAATCATTGCAAGAGAAACAGTGAGAGCAATGCGAAAAAACGTACTTGCAAAATGTTACGGCGGGGATATTACCAGGAAACGAAAGCTACTGGAAAAGCAGAAGAAAGGTAAAAAACGTATGCGTCAGGTAGGAAATGTGGAAATCCCTCAAGAGGCTTTCATGGCAGTACTTAAGTTAGATTGAGTTGCAAAATCGTTGGAGTCATCACAAATTATGAAATCGGAACACTCTAAAATCTAAATTCTGAAAATCTAAAATTCACACAAATGCCTACAATAATTGATGGACGTAAGGTTTCGAAAGATATTAAAGAGGAAATAGCGAGCAAAGTTGATGAGCTAAAATCCAATGGAGAAAGAGTTCCTCACCTGGCGATCATTATTGTTGGAGATGATGGCCCAAGTCATACGTATGTAAAGGGAAAAATCAATGCATGTAAGGAAGTTGGGTTTGAGTACACCTTGTTGCATTTCGCAAACTCATTGACAGAGCAAAAACTCATCAAGCAAATCGATAAGCTGAACGAGGATGAAGACATAGATGGCTTCATTGTTCAACTTCCTTTGCCAGATCATATTTCAGTAGAACATGTGAATGAAAGAATTCACCCAAGCAAGGATGTGGATGGTTTCACCAATCAAAATTTCGGAAGTATAACTTCCACACATCATTTGTTGCTTCCAGCGACACCCTTTGGAGTGATGGAACTTCTTAAGAGATATGAGATTGAAACCAAAGGGAAAGAATGTGTGGTGGTGGGAGCTAGTAGACTTGTCGGTTCACCTGTCAGTTTAATGATGCTTCAAGATGGGTTGGCGACTGTTACAGTCTGTCACGAGCATACTAAAGATCTTGCTAAGCATACCAGTCAAGCAGATATCTTGATTGTGGCGGTAGGTAAACCGAATTTGATCACTAAAGACATGGTCAAGAAAGATGTAGTCATTATTGATGTCGGAACTACGAGAGTAGAAGACAAATCTAAGAAATCCGGTTTCAGGCTTTCAGGTGATGTAGACTATGAAAATGTTGCGCCTCTTGCAAGTCATATCACACCCGTTCCGGGCGGTGTTGGACCAATGACCATCGCTTCACTTTTGCTTAATACACTTAAGGCTTATGAAGCCCGAAAAATCTGATCCGGAATTTTTGCCTCTGATGGAATCGTTTCATACGATTCAAGGTGAAGGATTTCATACAGGAAAATCTGCTTATTTTATTCGGTTGGGCGGTTGCGACGTGGGCTGCCACTGGTGCGATGTAAAGGAATCATGGGATGCCTCAAAATTTGATTGGATTTCGGTAAAAGAAATTGCTGAGCAGGCAGAGGAATCAGGTGCAGAGATAGCAGTAATTACTGGAGGAGAACCATTGATGTATGATTTATCTCTATTGACCGAAGAGATCAGAAAGAGAGGAATGAAGACCAACATGGAAACATCTGGTGCTTACCCTCTGAGTGGCACATGGGATTGGATTTGCTTTTCCCCAAAGAAATTCAAGGAACCACTTGATGAGTTTTATTCAAAATCAAATGAGCTAAAAGTCATCGTCTATAATAAATCCGATTTTAAATGGTCACAACAGCATGGAGGTAAAATGACTACTGATGCTAAGCTATTTCTACAGCCAGAGTGGTCGAAATCTGATGAGGTCACTCCTTTAATCGTGGATTTTGTGAAGGAAAATCCAGAGTGGCAAATTTCGCTGCAAACACATAAATACCTAAACATTCCATAGTTTCTGCTTAGAATTGCCTTAGCATGAAAACTAAAATCGATCCACAGCTATTAATAGCAGTTGGAGTCTTAATTGCCAGCTTTTCCGCGTTATTCGTTTACATGAGGCAAGCTCAAATCATGAACGACCAGACGGAAATTCTTTTGCAGCAAAGCAAAGCCAATGCATGGCCGCATATAGATATAAGTTTGAACGTTTCAACCCAGAATGATTCGGTAAAATCATTTCAAATTTCGGTTATAAATAAAGGAACAGGTCCAGCAATAATAAATAACGTTCGACTATCAATTGATGGAGTGGCCGTTAGAAACTGGGAAGACTTCTTTGAAAAAGCAGAAAAACCAGATTCGATTGCAGCAAGTTGGTCAGCATCAAGTATCAGTAACTCTGTGATTTCATCCAATGAAGAAATCCTGATTTTTTCACCCTTTAATTCAGATCTAAGAACCTGGTTTTTTAACACTGCATCAAAAGTCAAAATGGAAATCTGTTACCGTTCAGTATTTGACGATTATTGGGTCGCTGTACGTGAAGGATTTTCCGGAATGGAACAGAGTTCGGCAAGAAGTTTGGAGGAATGTTCGTTTTCAGAGGACCAACTTTTTATCAATTAGTAAAAAATGATCTTAGGAGGCACCATTAATTACATCAAAGGCATTTCGCTTGCCCTCCTTCTAGTGGTCTTACTTTACCAAACAGGATTTTCCCAAAACCTTTCCAGTTCAAATAAGAAAGCATTAAAGCTTTATGAAAAAGGTCAGACTAAAGCCAAAGAAAGAGACTTTGAATCAGCATTAACCTTTTTCGCTGGGGCGATTAAAAGTGATCCCAATTTTTTCGAGGCATACTTAAGACGAGCTAGTTTATTCAATGCCATGGGAATGGAAGACTCGGTATATAAAAACCTTGGAGTTTATCTAAATCTTACAAGCAATCCCAATCCGACCACTTTGAACAGAATGGCGACTATGGCTTTTAGCAGAGGAGAATACCAGAGATCAGAGGAGTACATTAATTCCCTTTTTGAAATAGTCCCCGAAGCAAAAGAGGAGAGAGAAATGAACCTTCTCAAAAGAAGCCTGGAGTTTGCCAAAACTGAACTTGAGAAGAATTCTAAAGTTAGTATTGCGCCACTGCCAGAACAGGTGAATCGGTTTACACTCCAATACCTTCCCACAATCACCATTGACAACTCTACCCTGGTTTATACTAAACGTGATTTGATTGAAGGAGATGAAGATATTGTAGTGAGCTATTTCAGAAATGGTCAATGGACAGCCGCCCAATCAATTTCTCCAAGAATTAATTCTCCACTTAACGAAGGAGCAAGCACAATTTCTGCTGATGGTAAAGTTATGATCCTGACCTCATGTGATAAGCGAGATTCCTTTGGAAGTTGCGATCTATACATTACCAGAAAAACCGAAAATGGCTGGTCAAAACCAAGAAACCTCGGTAAGCCAGTTAATTCTCCTTATTGGGAGTCGCAACCATCACTTTCCGCCGACGGAAAGAAAATATATTTCTCATCAAATAGACCTGGTGGAAATGGAGGACGAGACTTGTGGTCAACAGTCTATTCCGATGGCAAATGGACCCAACCTGTGAACCTGGGCAAGACCATCAATTCATTTAAAGACGAAACCACACCATTTATACACCCAAATGGGGAAACCATTTACTTCTCGTCAAATAGTTATCCAGGTATGGGTGGCTATGATCTATTGCGTTCAAATTTTATTGATTCAACTTGGTCCAACCCACAAAATCTTGGTTTTCCTATCAACACATATAATGATGAAGTCGCATTGTTGATTGGTGGGGATGGCAAAACTGCATACTTCGCGAAGGAGACACAGCGAGACAATAGAATCATTGATAGCAAAATCGTGACATTTGAATTACCCGAAATCCATAGAGCGAAACCAGCCACTTATATCGTAGGTCGGACTTTTGATGCTAAGACTGGTGCACCTATCAAAGCCAAAATTGAAATCGTTGACTTGAATACAAATTCATTTGTCTATCAGGCTGAATCGGATTCCATTTCAGGGAATTACACAATGGTACTCCCATCCGATAAAGAATTAGCGGGCTATGTCAAGAAAAAAGGATATCTCTTTTATGAAAACAACTTCTACTCAGAATCTAATTCTATAATGGCACCTGATACCATTGATATACACCTCAAGCCCATTGCAGTAGACGAATTTCTTGTACTCCGTAACATTTATTTTGAGTTGAACTCATATGAGCTAAATGAAAAATCACTTTCAGAGCTTAATAATGTGTTAGAGATCTTAACGGAAAATCCTGGAATAATCGTAGAAATAAGCGGCCACACGGATAACACGGGTTCGGAATCTTACAACCAAACCTTGTCAGAAAGAAGGGCAGAACAGGTGTACAATGAAATAGTCAAAAATCAAATTGATCAGCGTCGACTCTCTTATAAGGGCTTTGGAGACCAAAAACCAATCGAATCAAACGAAACAGAAGAAGGTCGCCAGTCGAATCGACGGATAGAATTCCGCGTTCTACGAATAAATCCTTAAAAGGTTTGCTGTTTATATCCTTTTATTCACTTTCAACTTAACGGAATAAAATCAAGGTAACAATTTGATAATACAGAATATTATTTTGATAAATAGGACATTTTTAAGAATTTCAATTTAAAAAGGTCGTTCATAGCAAATGTAAGGCTATTGACCTTGTATTTTTTAGAATTCCCTTTTGGTTTGGAAATAGCTAAAAAGTAATATCTTTCGGGTTCGAAATATTGTTTAACACTTAAACTAGTAAGTATGAAGAGGATTTTACTACTATGTTTTGTGTTCTTTACGGCTTTTGCATTTTCTGCACTAGCGCAAAGAACCGTGTCCGGAAAGGTCACCGATGATACAGGTGAAGGACTTCCCGGAGTGAATGTTGTGATTAAAGACACAACATTAGGAACTACGACAGATTTAGATGGAAGCTTTAGCCTCACTGTAGAGGAAGGGGCTACTCTTATCTTTTCATTCGTAGGTTTTGAATCTCAGGAAATTGAGGTCGGTGCCAGATCAGTTATTGACGTAACGATGGGTGGAGCGATCGAACTTCAGGAGGTTATTATTACTGGTCAAGGAGCTGGTATTAGCAAAAACAGGGTTGCAACGACTGTTGATGTTGTTTCAGGAGCAGATCTTGAGAACAAGCCATTGACTCGTCTTGATCAAGTAATCCAGTCAGCGCTTCCGAGTTCTCAGATCTTAATGTCTTCTGGTGCTCCTGGAACTGCTTCTATCGTTCGATCAAGAGGTATCGCTTCAGCTGCACTTTCTACAACTCCAATTATCTATATAGATGGAGTTCGAGTTGATAACTTGAATACAGCTAGTCAACTTAACGTAGGAACTGGAGGAGCTCAAAGTTCGGCATTGGCAGATATCCCTGTTGAAGCGATTGATAGAATTGAATTCGTAAAAGGTGGTGCTGCAACTACATTGTTTGGAGCAGATGCTGGTAATGGAGTAATTCAAATCTTTACCAAAAAAGGTACCGCAGGAAAAGCGAGATTTTCATTTGAAACTCAGCTTGGTGCGAATAAAGGAACAGCTGATTACTTCAAGTATGATGCAACAGGTGATATTGTTTTTAGAACTGGATTCACTCAAACGTATAGAGTGGGTGCTTCTGGAGGAAACGAAAACGTAACGTACAATTTCACAGGTAGTATTTTTGGTGACAATGGATTTAGAGAAGGTATCGAAAATCAGAGATACAGTCTTAGAACAACCATTAACGCTTCTTTGAGTGAAAAATTGAACCTTACTTCAAGTTTAGGTTTCGTTAAGAACAATTTCACAAGATTACCGAATGCAAATACGTCATTTGACAGAGCATACGGTATTGAGCAAGGACTTGCAACTGGAACTTTCGGTCTTTCTACCAACATTCCTTCAGACTGGACTGCAGATGATATTAATATCGTCGAGCAGCTAATTTCAGATGTCGCACGGACTGTAGATATTACAGAGGTGGTAACTCGATTCCAGAACTCTCAGTCTTTGACCTATGATCCAACTGACAAGTTATCCATTAAAGGAACTTTTGGAGTGGATTACAGATACTCAAAAGCGCAGGATATCACGACAAACGAATACTTGATTGTTCAGCAGTCTGAAGCACCTGGAACTACAGATCAAGGATCAATCGAAGTTGCTGAAAGAAATTTCCTGTCTACCACAGGTAGTTTGAATATTCAGTACCAAGAGAGCATCAATGATTTCTCTTTCATTACTATTGTTGGAGGTCAGTTCTTTAGAAATGATGACAGACAGACAGAGATCAACGCAACGAATGTGGTAGAAGGCTCTAAGTCTGTAAACAACGCTTCTGAAGTTACTGCTGAGGACTTCATTCAAACCGTAACTAACTACGGTTACTTTGGTAAAGAAAACGTAGGATATAAGGATCGATACTTTGTTGATTTTGGATTCCGAGTTGACTACAACACTGCATTCGGTACAGATGTAGGAGGACAATTCTTCCCTTCATTCGGAGCATCATATGTGGTTAGTAACGAAGCATTCTTTGATGGATTGACTAACGTTGTTAGTTTCTTGAAATTAAGAGGTACATATGGAGAAGCAGGTAACTTCCCAGCTCCATTTGCACGAGCTGCTAACTTAGCTGTTAACCCATTCCTTGGTGGAACAGCGATTCAGCCATTTGTTCCAGCTGCACCAAATCTTAGCCCTGAAAGAGTTAAAACAACTGAGTTCGGGGCAGATATAAGATTCCTAGATGATAGAATTTCAGTAGGTGTTACTTATTATGATTCTAAAACGGAAGATGCTCTATTCACTGCACCATTTGCTCCGTCTTTTGGTCTTAGTGCAAGACAGAGGAACCTTGGTACCATCAGCAATAAAGGATGGGAAATTGTAACTTCTTTCAACGTTGTTAAGAACACTGATTGGGATGTAAATCTTAATTTATCTTACAATACAGTAGAAAATTTGGTTGAAAGTACTGGTGGAGCTGCTGAGTTTAACATTGGTGGATTTACCTTCCTTGGACCATTCGTTACTGAAGGATTACCATTAGGTTATCTAAGAGGAGCACAACCTACATTTGATGAAAGTGGTGCCACTATTGATGTTGAACGAAATACTGATTTAGGTAAGACATTGCCTGATTTCTTTGGATCAATGACGCTTAATGTCACGTTCAAGCAACGATGGAGCTTATTCGTAACAGGCGATTATCAAAAAGGTGGATTTGGCGTGAATACCAACGAAGTATTAAGATTCTTCAGAGGACTTGATGATGACAGAGTTCCTGAAGCAAGTAAAGGTGTTTCCTTCTTCGATTTAGGAGGTGTATGGGTGGAGAAAAGTGATTATCTGAAAATCAGAAACATCAGCCTTGCTTATTCAATGCCAAACGAATGGTTCAATGACATTGTAAAAAATGTTAGAGTTTCATTCACCGCATTGAACCCAATCAACTTCTTCGCAGCAACCAACTTTGATCCTGAGACAACAGGAGCAGGAGCTAGAACCCAAAATGCTGTCAATGTTGGAGGTTTTGGATACGGAACATTCTCTGCACCAAGACAATACCTAGGTTCAATCAAATTCAATTTTTAATTAGGGAATCATGAAAAAAATTAGAATATCATTAATAGTTTTCTGTGCCGCTTGGTTAATGAATGGATGTGATCTGACTGATCCTACCAATGTCGTGAATCCAAACGTAACAGAGGAAACCATTGTTGGAACTCCCAACTCAACCTCCTTATGGATGGTTGGTCTACAAAGGCAAATGGCCTTGACGTATAATGAAGTTTTGGTTATCGGTGAACTTGCTACAGATAACTACGTGAACACGCAGACGTTCTTTAATCAGGCGTTTGACGCTTTAGACATCCGATTCAATGATGCAGATGTGAATGCCCTGGCATTTGATATTGCTGACTTGAAGGAAAGTGCAAATACAGGAATTAACGCCATTCATCCGGGTGATACAGAAGCTACGAACGCTCAGTTGGCTGAACTTCACTTCCACAGGGGATGGGCTTACTTGCTAGCTGGTGAGATCTTTAAGACCTTACCGGACGTGCCAGGAGAAGCAGCAATACCTGCCGCAACTCACATTGCGAATGCAATTTCTGATTTCCAGGCTGCTGAAGCATTGGATGCTGCAAACGCATCTTATAAGTTAGCACTAGCTCGAGCTTATTACTTCTCTGGAGATCAAGCGAATGCAGTTGCAAAAGCTGGTGAAGCAATTACAGCAGATGCTGCTTACTTGAGAACAGTAGAGTATGATGCCGTTAACTTACCTGATGGTGATCTTCAAGATGCATTGCAAGATCGAGGTAATTTCGATGACCTGCAGCCATTACCAAGTCTCGACTTCTTGGATCCTAAGCAATATGCAATCTCAGCTACAGAGGACAGCCCGATTTACATTCAGAAAATCGAGGAGGCTCATCTAATAATAGCAGAAGGACAAATTGCTGATGGAAACCTTGCTGGAGCGAATACTACGATGAAAGCAATCATTGCACTAGTGGGAACTAGAGCTACTGCTACCTTCGATGATTCAGTTGAAGGACGTACAAATGATGCGACTACTAGCACGTTTAATCGACCAGATGTAACTACAGCTACTGTTGCATTTGCTGGCGAAGCTGCTAGAGCCGGACTTGTACTTGACAGAACTGCTCCGGTAACAATTCCGGTAATTTCTGGTACTTCTTTGGTTGATGCAGATATTGATGCATTGGTAACTGAGGATGATTACCTGGAAGCATTGTATTTGATGAGACAGGAAATCTTCATCGCAGAAGGAAGAAGATGGATGGATCTTGGAATTAAGCTTCCAGTATCTGAAGTTGAGCAGTTATCTAATGCGAATATCACTGCTAGTGATATTACTGCTGCTGTCCCAGCATTCCTTCCTACTAACATGGATGCTATCACCTATGATGCAAGCACAGCAGGAGCAGAAACTTGTGTAATCACACACAATGTAAATGCGATCCTAGTTGCTAACAAAGCAGACGCGGCAGTATTGCCATTTCATTAATAACTAGAATCTAAGTAATTGAAAGGGCGCCATTCGGCGCCCTTTTTTTGTTTTAGAGATATATGTCGCAATGATCTTACGTATGAAATTCTTAGACTTGTGATATGGATGGCGTGTAAAATTGAATGAAATACTTAATTATTGCGAGCAACAAACTCGAAGCTACCATTGGGAACAAACTAGCAGATCAGCTATCAATCCAAGACATTCGATCTGAAATCGAAAAACTTCAATTGCCGATTCAATTTCGGGAAGTAAAAAGGAAATTGAAAGCATTCGATCCGGACTTACTTATTGTCGTCGGTCCGAATAAATTGAATGCCAAGCTTTTTTCGTATGCCAAAAGACAAGGCATCAGGAATTGCTATTACGATTTGAGTTTCTCCAAGAAACTCAATGGAGGTAAACCGGACCTTACATTACTTACTCTTCCTCAAAATCAAGAATCGGAATTTGAACATTACATTGGAAATCCAATTCTAGATCTAGTCAAAGACTATGAGTTTGAGGAAGACTTTTCATTAGATGATCATGCGGTAAACATTGCGCTAATACTTGAAGAAAAACTCAATCAATCAGCAATCAAGAAGATTAATTCTATCATCAAAGAATCTCCAAAATCTAACTTTCATATTTCAACAGGAGATGGAGATAAGAATAGAAACAAAATCACCAAATTACCGAATGTCACATTTTATGCTGACAAAACATTCGACCTCCTAAAGCAATGCAACCTGGCAATAACAAGTTCAGACCAATCAAACCTGGAAGCCGTTTTTCTGAATTGTCCTCAGATCATCATAAAAGGACAGGAGTCCAAATTCAGCTTCTTTAAAAAGCCGAGAAAGGCATCAGTAGTCAATTCAATAGCAGGGAAACAAGTAGTTAAGGAATTACAGACTACAACCGAGATTAAGCAAGAAATGGACTTGATCTTAAATGATCAACAGTATTGCGCAACAATGCTAGATGAATATCAGGAGATCAAAAACAAAATCGGTCACGAAAGAGCTTCCAAAAAAGCAGCTCAGATTATCGTTGACTTTCTAGAATCAAGCAGCTCGTAGCTTATTAAACTTGGACTTTTCGAACTTCTCAGTCGCGTAATCCTTAGTGATGACGATTTCTTTAATATCCTTATTGGAAGGCAACTCAAACATCGCATCAGTAATAATGGCTTCACAGATAGACCGAAGACCTCTGGCACCAAGCTTGAATTCTAATGCTTTGCCAACAATATAGTCAAGTGCTTTGTCCTTGATCTCCAATTTAACATCTTCCATTTCAAACAGTTTGGTGTACTGCTTGATAAGTGCATTTTTAGGTTCTGTCAAGATTTGCTTTAATGCCGCTTCATTCAATGGGTCAAGATGAGTAAGAACAGGAAGACGACCAATCAATTCAGGAATCAATCCATAACTCTTGATGTCTTGAGCAGTGATGTACTGAAGTAAGTTTTCCTTATCAATAACGCCGGAATTGAAATCATTATCACTAGCAAAACCAATCGGCTTGGTATTCAAACGATTTGCAATGTGTCTTTCAATGCCGTCAAAAGCTCCACCACAAATGAAAAGAATATGCTCAGTATTCACAGTGATCATTTTCTGATCCGGGTGTTTTCTTCCACCTTGAGGCGGAACGTTAACTGAAGTTCCTTCTAGTAATTTCAATAATGCTTGTTGAACACCCTCACCGCTAACATCCCTTGTGATCGAAGGATTATCAGATTTTCTGGCAATCTTGTCAAGTTCATCAATGTAAACAATCCCTTTCTCAGCTGCATCAACATCGTAATTGGCTGATTGAAGAAGTCTAGTCAAAATACTTTCAACATCTTCTCCCACATAACCAGCTTCAGTAAGAACTGTGGCATCAGCTATACAGAAAGGAACCTGTAAAATCTTAGCCAAAGTTCTAGCTAAGTACGTTTTCCCAGTCCCTGTCTGACCCACCATTACAATATTGGATTTTTCAATTACAATATCATCCGAATCATTTTTCTGCATCAATCGCTTGTAGTGATTGTAAACAGCCACAGATATATATTTTTTGGCCTCATCCTGCCCAATGACAAACTCATCCAAATGAGCTTTCATATCTGCCGGTTTGATCAGTTTGAAGTTAGGAGCTTCAGTGTCAGAAGTCGTTTTGAGTTCTTCGTTCAGGATTTGTTGTGCCTGGGCAATACACTTATCACATATGTGTGCATGGATGCCGGAGATCATAAGATCTACATCTTTCTTATTTCTACCACAAAAACTGCACGTAACCTGAGCCATAATTTTTAACTTTTGACAAGAACTTCGTCGATCAACCCGTAGGCTTTTGCCTCCTCAGCACGCATCCAATAATCACGATCAGAGTCCTTTTCTATTTCTTTATACGATTTGCCCGAATGCTTGGAAAGAATTTCATAAAGGTCTTTCCTTAATTCCTGCATTTGCTTTAACGTTATTTCCATATCCCGAGATTGCCCTTGCATACCACCACTTGGCTGGTGAATCATAATTCGCGCATGAGGAAGAGCTGACCTTTTCTTTTCTGCACCACCGGCAAGTAATACAGCTGCCATCGAAGCTGCCATTCCCGTGCAAATAGTAGCCACATCAGGACCAACATATTGCATCGTGTCATACATCCCAAGTCCGGCATATACTGATCCTCCAGGACTGTTGACATAGAGCAAAATGTCTTTCTTAGAATCAACTGATTCGAGAAATAACAATTGAGCAGTAATAATATTGGCGATATTTTCTTCTACCTGCATTCCTAAGAAAATGATGCGATCCATGATCAGTCGCGAGAAAACATCAATCTCGGCAAATCTTGTCGGGCGTTCCTCAATAACCGATCGTGTCATCGATTCAACATGATGAACATAATCATCAAAAGCCGTGCCGCTGATGTTTTGATCTTTAACAGCGAATTTTCTTAGTTCCTCGGTATTTATCATTATCTGTTTTTAAGAATGGTTGTAAAAATAAAAAAGTCCCTAGTTATTAGAGACTTATTTGTAACTGTTTTCGATGAGCCTTAGTTCCTTCTAGAGCTTTCTAAATTCATCCAAACTCACCTGTTTTTCCTTAATAGTAGCCTCACCTTTTATATAATCAATTACTTTGTTGCCTTGTACTTTGTTGAAAACTTTCATGTAGTTTTCACCATTTTCGGCCTGAAGGTAGTTATTCGCGAAAGTATCCAACTGATCATTCATTTCAGGAAGACCTGATCCTGCAAACTGTTGCTTGATTAGCTCTTTTGCTTCATTGGTTACATCCTCATGCTCAACTTTGATTTCCTGATCTTTCAAGATTTTATTTCTTACCAAAGACCAACGTAGTTCTTTGGCATAAGTCCCATATTCCAAATCCAGGAGTTCTTCCGTTAGATTTTCATTCGTTTTCAAAAGCCATTTTTTCAAGAACTCATCTGGCAATTCAATCTTAGCTTTTTCTGAAAGCCTTTCAATCAATTGGATCTCGAAAAATTTCTCACTTTCAGATTCGTAATTCTTGGAAACCGCCTCCTTCACTTTGATTCTAAACTCCTGCTCATCATTCACTTGACCTTCTCCGAATGACTTGTCAAACAAAGTCTGATCAACAGGAGCTAATTTATGGTGATTGATTCCTTTTAATTGGAAATCGAACTTCTTAAGCTTTTTGAAATCATCATCATTCAGTCGCAACTGGTTTCTAATGGCATTTTCATTTTTAAAACTCTTCTTAACGTCCAGTTGAACTTTAGAATCCACCTCGATTCCCACCAACTTCTTGAGAGATGATTTCTCAATGTCACGAAGATCAATGCTTATTTCTTGATCGAGGAGTCCATCAGAACTTGTTGCCTGACCAAATACAGTGTCCTTTTCCGAGCTCACGTTCGGATTTTCCATTTCTCCAAACTGCCGTTGAAGATTCTCGATGGTCTCATCAATCACAGAATCGTCCACTTTGATGGAGTACTTCTCTATTTTGAGTTTTTTGTCAACCTTCAAATCAAAAGGTTGTGCATAACCGATCTGATAATTGAATTCGAAATCTTCTTGATTTTCCCAGTCGTAAGAATCGTCAGTTTTTTCAGGTAGTGGTTCGCCAAGAAATTGAGTCTCACCTTCTCGCAAGTAACTATTCAATTTGTCAGAAACCAGCTTGTTGATTTCCTCAACAATCAGCGCAGACCCATACATTTTCTTGATCATGCCAGGAGGAACTTTTCCCTTTCTGAATCCTTTGATATTAGCAGTTCGACTGTACTCCTTAATTTTTTGGTCAACACCGGGTTGAAAATCAGCCTTGTTTACGCTAATTTTAATTAGACCTTGTGTTTTATCCGTTTTGTCAAAAGAAATCTCCAACGTTTTAATGTTTGGTTGTTATAAAGTAAAAACCCTCTCACTTGTCCCGATCCCGATAACCGGGACTAGAATCAGGAGAGAGGGCTCTTTTGTTGTGCGGATGGAGGGACTCGAACCCCCATGCCTCGCGGCGCTAGATCCTAAGTCTAGTGCGTCTACCAATTTCGCCACATCCGCTTATTTTTTAGATGGATTATTGAACGCATCCAAAAAATTGGAACGCAAATTTAGGGAATATTTTTTATTGAACAAGGCTGGAGAAAGTAATTAGTTTATGGTTGTAGAAGAAGATTTAGAAGAAGAGAGAAAACAGATTATTCGCCGTTACAGACGGATGCTTCGTAAGGCAAAACCCATTCTCAAAGAAGGAGATGCCAAGCTAATAAAAAAGGCCTTCAACACTTCGATGGAAGCTCACAGCGGAATGAGGAGAAAGTCAGGCGAGCCATACATTTTTCACCCACTTGAAGTAGCGGAAATCTGCATAACAGAAATAGGTTTAGGAACCACCTCGATCATCTCAGCGCTCTTGCACGATGTGGTTGAAGACACCGATTATGAAATAGAAGATATAGAAAGGCTTTTCGGAGCAAAAGTGGCTACGATAATCGATGGCCTCACGAAAATATCCGGAGTGTTTGAATACGGAAGTTCGCAGCAAGCAGAGAACTTCAGAAAAATGCTACTGACACTTTCTGACGATGTAAGAGTGATCCTGATCAAATTAGCTGATCGGCTGCATAACATGCGGACTCTTGAAAGCATGCCGCGAAACAAGCAGTTGAAAATAGCCAACGAAACCATTTATTTATATGCCCCTCTAGCGCATCGACTCGGCTTGTACGCATTCAAATCAGAAATGGAAGACCTGTATTTGAAATACAGCGAACTGGAAATCTATAATGAGATCACCCAAAAAATCAATGCGACGAAAGATGCCAGAAGTAAATTCATTCGAAGTTTCATCAAACCAATCAAGGATAACCTGGCAAAACTCAAAGTTGATTATGAAATAAAAGGGCGTCCAAAATCGGTCCACTCGATTTGGAACAAAATGAAAAAGCAGGCCGTCCCATTCGAAGAAGTGTACGACCTTTTTGCCATTCGAATAATCCTGGACGTCCCACTTGAATTAGAAAAATCGCTTTGCTGGCAAGTATATTCCTTCGTCACAGATTACTATCAGCCAAACCCAGATAGACTTAGGGATTGGATTAGCATTCCAAAAGCAAATGGATATGAATCACTTCATACGACTGTAATGAGTGACAAAGGACAATGGGTAGAAGTACAGATCCGAACGAAACGGATGGATGAAATTGCCGAAAAGGGCTATGCTGCACATTGGAAATACAAAGACGGATCCAACAACTCTGATGAAACTGGTTTAGAAATGTGGATTGGAAATGTTCGTGAAATCCTTGCGCAAAATGACGGAAGTGCAATCGAGTTTATTGACGACTTCCGATCCAACCTTTACTCAGATGAAGTTTTCGTATTTACACCAAAAGGAGACCTAATAACATTACCAGCCGAAGCGACAGCTCTTGATTTTGCTTTTGACATTCATACCGAAGTAGGTTCTCATTGTCTGGGAGCAAAAGTCAATCAGAAATTAGTTCCGCTCAACTTCAAACTTAAGAATGGAGATCAAGTAGAGATACTAACCTCAAAAAAACAACGACCAAATGAAAACTGGCTTCAATACGTCGTTAGCTCAAAAGCCAAATCCAAAATAAAGGATGCGCTAAAAGAAGAGAGAAAAGGTATTGTTGAAGAAGGTAGAGAAATTGTAAAGAGAAAACTCAAGCAATTGAAGATGGAGTATCACCAAGATAATCTCCAACGCATTGCGGATTTCTTTGACGCAAAGTCAGTGCCCGATCTCATGTATCTAGTCGGTACAGGAAAAATCGATCACTCACTCATAAAGTCTTTCAAAAAAGAAGAAAAGAAAGCACCACCTCCAGTTCGTGAAGTCGATCAGTTTGACCAGGTAGAAGAAAAGCTTAAGAAATCGAAATCCACCGAAAGTGACTTACTCCTTCTGGGTGACGATCTCAACATTGTGGATTATAAATTTTCCAAATGTTGTAATCCAATACCTGGAGATGATGTGTTCGGCTTTATCACCGTAAGTGATGGAGTTAAAATTCATCGAACCACATGTCCTAATGCGGCAGAACTTTTGTCGAAGTATGGATATAGAATAATAAAGGCAAAATGGGCATCATCAAGGAAGCACTCATTTGAGGCCTCACTATCTATAATAGGAACAGATCGAATCGGACTAATAAGCGATGTATCCAATGTCATTTCCTCAGAATTGAAAGTAAACATGCGGTCCTTATCAATAAATACAGATGGCGGAATCTTTGAAGGCAATATCCAGTTGTATGTAGAAGACACGAATCACATCGGGACACTTATCAAAAAACTAGAAAAAGTGCAAGGAGTAGTTAAAGTGTCAAGATTAGATTAATCAGGATTAAGCATCCCTTATATTTGTAATATGGTTGCGGAGGATACACTCGAACAAGTAAAAAAGATATTTCAAGCGCACCTTGAAACGAAGAATTTAAGAAAGACTCCAGAACGCTTTGCGATTCTAGAAGAGATCTATTCTAAAAACGATCATTTTGATGTAGAAGCTTTGTACGTAAGTATGAAGGACAAGAATTACCGCGTGAGTAGAGCAACCGTATATAACACTCTTGACTTACTTGTTGATTGTGATTTAGTAACAAAACATCAATTTGGAAAGAACCTAGCCCAGTTTGAAAAATCATACGGGTTCAAACAACACGATCACCTTATATGTACCGAATGCAATAAAGTACATGAGTTCTGTGATCCGCGTATTCAAAATATTCAAAATACCGTTGGTCAACTTTTGCAATTCGAAGTGCTGCATCACTCGTTAATCCTATATGGAAGTTGTACCAAGAAAAACTGTGAAAACAAAAAATCAGCATGACCTATACACAAGACGTTTCAGATAATATTTTAAGGCTGAATTTTTCAGGAGATTTAATTGGAGAAAACAACGGCCCAGAGCTAGTAGATCTCGCGAACGATGTATTGTCAAACGGAACCAACCATTGCTTGCTAGACATTTCTGATGTTCGTTACATTAATAGTAGCGGAATAGGAGTGTTGATTACATTGCTTACCAAGTTCAGGAATAAAGGCGGGGATCTTTACCTGATCAACCCATCTGAGCATGTTGATAAACTACTTATTATGACAAAACTTCAGGCGATATTTAATATCGCAGCATCAGAAGATGAAGTTTTGCAAAAAATCCAATAAGCATGTCTAAAGTTGACGTACTCCTTGGTCTCCAGTGGGGAGATGAAGGAAAAGGAAAAGCTGTTGATTTTCTAGCGCCTAAATATGATGTTGTGGCACGTTTCCAAGGCGGTCCCAACGCCGGACATACATTGGAGTTCGACGGGAAAAAGCACGTACTACATCAAATTCCATCCGGAATATTTCATGAAGGCATAAAAAATGTCATTGGAAATGGAGTAGTAATAGATCCAATCGTATTTCAAAAAGAAATCGAAGAGCTCGGTCCTTACAACCTGGACTTGAAAACATCACTACTCCTGTCCAATAAAGCCCAGTTGATATTACCAACCCATAAGCTTCTCGACAAAGCCCTTGAGATCTCAAAAGGAAATGAGAAAATTGGTTCAACACTTAGAGGTATAGGCCCAACTTATCAAGATAAAATAGGTAGACATGGGTTAAGGATTGGGGATATCATCGAACCGGATTTTGACAAGAGATATTCAAAACTAAGAGATCAGCACCTGTCCATTCTGGATCGTCTCGGACTCAAAGAAGATCACAGCCAAGCCGAGAAAGAATTTTTCGAAAGCCTTGACCTGATGAGATCCTTTCAAATACTGAGCACAGAGTACTTCATTAATGATTCAATCAATACCGGGAAAAAGGTTTTAGCAGAAGGAGCACAGGGAACTTTGCTAGACATTGATTTCGGCAGTTATCCATTCGTGACAAGTTCAAATACCACAACAGCAGGAGCATGCACAGGATTGGGAATTGCTCCGAAACAAATAGATCAAGTCTTTGGAATTTTCAAAGCCTACTGCACTCGAGTTGGAAGTGGACCTTTCCCAACAGAACTATTTGACGAAGAAGGGGAGAACTTGAGGAAACTTGGAAATGAATTTGGTGCAACAACTGGAAGACCTAGGCGATGTGGCTGGTTGGACATCCCGGCACTTAACTATTCATGTATGTTGAATGGAGTCACTCAACTATTCATGATGAAAGCCGACGTGCTTTCTGGAATAGAAACAGTCAAAATGTGCAACGCCTATATAAAGGATGGAAATCGCACCGAGGAATTCCCCTTTATTTATTCAGATGGATATGAACCAGTGAACGAAGGAATGGAATGTTGGACCTTGGATGCTTACACTGATTATGAAAGTTTACCAGCAAAATTGAAAGAATTCATAGAGACAATTGAAGGTAAAGTTGCAACCCCAGTAAGCCTAATTTCCTTAGGCCCAGATAGAAAGGAAACGGTCCTTAAAAAAATCTAGAAAAAAGAGATTTCAGATTCGGTGAAATCTCCGCTTTTGTTATCTTTGCCGTCCGCTTCAGAAAAAAGTTTCTGGACCGAAAAAAAGTCTAAAAATTTTTTTAAATAATTTCCTGAAAAGTTTGCGGTTAGAAAAATAATAATTCTATCTTTGCGTCCGATTTCGGAGGAAAGGCTAAAAAAAGAGTAAAAAATCGTTGAAAATTTTTAACTCTCATTGCTTGAAAAGTCAAGCAAAAGTTCTTTGAACAGATGTAACTATGTAGCAAAAAATAGCTCCAACCTTAATATTCTATTTGAGGTTAGTAGCCGGGTTTAAACAATACATTAAGATTTATATACAATGGAGAGTTTGATCCTGGCTCAGGATGAACGCTAGCGGCAGGCCTAATACATGCAAGTCGAGGGGC
>JANQSI010000021.1 GCA_028284125.1 Cyclobacteriaceae bacterium | reverse complement strand
GCTGATTAGAGAGGTGGCCGAGCGGCTGAAGGCGCACGCTTGGAAAGCGTGTATACTCTTTACGGGGTATCGAGGGTTCGAATCCCTTCCTCTCTGCAGATTGAATAGAATGAATAAAAATTTGAATATTTAACTTAAACCGAAGACTTAACTTATTAGACTGAATTATGAAAAAGTTATTGACACTCTTAATGTTGGCAGGTGTATTCACTTTCACTGCATTAAATGTAAACGCACAGGATTTTTCTGATAGTGATTCAACTGAAGTAGCAGCTGACTCAGTAGCAGGAGATGGTTTTGCGGAAGAAACTCAGGAAGCTGAGCCTGAAGAGGTAGCAGCAGAAGAAGTATTCACAGAAGAAGAAAGCTCGCCTGGCTTCCATCAAGTTGTTAAGCAACAATTCATCGATGGTGGACCAACATTTATGGGTATTGTTCTCGCTTGTTTGATCTTAGGATTGGCGATTGCGATTGAGCGAATTATCCATCTAAACATGGCATCTACAAACACAAACAAGCTTCTATCCGACGTAGAAGACGCATTGGGTTCTGGTGGACCTGAAGCTGCAAAAGAAGTTTGTAGAAATACAAGAGGACCTGTAGCCTCAATTTTCACACAAGGTCTGATGAGAATGTCAGAAGGAATTGAAATGGTTGAGAAATCAATCATTGCTTACGGATCAGTAGAAATGGGGAAATTGGAAAGAGGAATGATTTGGATTTCCTTGTTTATCTCACTGGCACCAATGCTTGGTTTCATGGGAACAGTAATTGGTATGATCGATGCATTCGATGCAATTGCGGAAGCAGGAGACGTTTCTCCAGCACTTGTTGCAGACGGTATTAAAGTTGCACTTTTGACAACAGTTGGTGGACTGATAGTTGCTGTAATTCTTCAGCTTTTCTATAACTATCTAGTTTCCAAAGTTGATTCAATTGTGAATAGCATGGAAGATGCATCCATCTCATTGGTTGATCTTCTTGTTAAGCACAATCTTTCTCGATAATCCTTAAACCTGATTTATCATGATTGATGTAGGATTATTTTTAGCATATATACTCATTGGAGTTTGCGCATTAACAGCGGTTTTGATGCCTCTTGTGAAGGCATTCGGGGACCCACAATCGCTTAAGAAAATGGCGATTGGAGTTGGCGGAGTGGTAGTAGTTTTTATAATAGCTTATGTATTGGCTGATGGAAGCGCATACAAAGAAGCTACAGCAGGTACTTCCAAATCCGTTGGTGCAGGATTGATCACCATGTACATCCTTGCATTCTTAGCAATTGGTGGAATTGTAGTTACCGAGATTCAAAAAATATTTGAATAATGGCACGAAATAAAGACAGAGGCACGCCGGAAGTAAGTTCCGGATCAATGGCTGACATAGCATTCCTTTTGCTCATTTTCTTCTTGGTTACAACCACGATAGCAAATGATAAAGGTATCGCGATCCAGTTGCCTCCAAAACCGGATCCAAACGATCCGCCACCGGAGATTAAATTCCAGCAAAGGAATATCTTTAAGATTTTGGCGAATTCTAAGGATCAACTTCTGGTAGAAGATGAGCCTTGGACGCGTCCAATTGGAGATTTGAAAGATGAAGTGAAAACGTTCATTTTGAATTTTGGAAATCCGACTCCTGAAGGAGTTGAATTGTACAATTCACTTCCGTCTTCATTGAAAGTACAAGCAAGTCAAAGTCCTGAATCCTCAGATGATCCGACGAAGGCAATTGTATCTTTCAAAGCAAATCGTGGAACGAGCTACGAGCTTTACATCGAAGTGATGGATGCAATGAATGCAGCTTACAATGAAATCTATGGTGAGCGAGTTGGATTGACTGCAGAAGAGTGGTTGGCGATCGATTTGAAGGACGATACTCAGCGGAGGATCTATCAGCAAGCTAGAGCAAACATTCCGCGGGCATTGTCAATTGCAGAACCAGATAAATAAAGAACGATATGTCAAAGTTTAAAAAGAAATCGAAAGCAGGACAGGACATCCCAACGGCTGCATTGCCTGATATTATTTTTATGCTGTTGTTCTTTTTTATGGTAACTACTGTAATGAGGGATGATGAAATTTTGGTAAAACAACTTTTGCCTAAGGCAGATCAGTTGACCAAAATTGAAAAGAAGTCATTAGTGAGTCATATTTTTATTGGAGAGCCAAAGAATACAGGTTTGTACGGAGCTGAACCTAAGATCCAAACAAATGATGTATTTGTTGAACCTTCTGATATTGTTCAGTTTGTCAATCAGGAAAAAGACAAGTTGGATGAAAATCAGCGAGATAAAATCACAATGGCGATGAATGTTGACCAGGAAGTGAAAATGGGAATTGTGTCAGACGTTCAACAAGAACTGAGAGAGGCGAATGCGCTCAAGGTTCTATATAAATCAGTTCGTAAAGGAACGATTGATAACTAATTAAAAGAATTGTCAATAACTAAAAGCCCGTCTGAGAAGATGGGCTTTTTTATGTATTTCCGTAAGATTGTAAATGTTCTTGTAGCCAAAAAAGTGTTAACTGATTGCTATTGATTTTTCTTACCAACAATCTTGTCTAGTTTGGCGGGATTTTGTCTGGTATCCCAGATCCCCAAAATTTTCACCATCATCTTCATAGACAATAAAATAATCTCTGACGATTTTCAATCTCACTCCAGATTCGCTTGTTGGTCTTCCTATCTCAGGGTGTACTGCAATAAGTTCTATTGCCGAATTGATTAGATAATAGAGCTTTTCAGAATAAATTCCATTCTTATTTTTATTAATCCAATACTCAAGAATTTGTAGTCTGTCTTGATGGGCTCGAATTGACCAAATTACTTTTCTTTTAGCCACTTTTCGGTCGCCTCTTTCGATTGTTCATTCGTTAGAAAATCTCCTTTTGCAATTTGTCGTTTCGATTCAGAAATAATTGATTTTTGTTCTTCTGTAAGATTGTACTTTTCTTGTTCTTCAAACTCTAATCCTAACAACCGATAAACTTCATTTAATACATCATTATCTGATGTTTCTTGAATTCTTTTTATGAGTTTTTGTTTTAAACCAATCATACTCTAATATAATTGAATTGTTGCAATCTTAAGCAGAAGCCTTTTTTGGATTCAAATACGGTTTCCAATCTTCACGCAACGAACCAGTGCCCATTTTTATGAAAGAGATATAGGAGGGTTTCACTGGGGGATTTTGAAGTTTCAATCCAGCTTTCTCCAATGTTGAATCTCCTTTTTGTGCATTACATTTTTTACAAGCTGTAACTAGGTTTGTCCATGATGACTTTCCACCCTTTGACCTAGGGATCAAATGATCCAGTGTGAGATCTTTATTGGTGCCGCAATACTGGCATTTATGCCCGTCTCTTTTGAAGATATTGTGCCGAGATAATACAACACCTTTGTAAGGAATGTTGATATATCGGTTAATCATGATCACAGAAGGAAATGGGTAAGAATTTGTTATTGATCGCAATTCTCTTTCTTGGACACTAGTCAGAAGTTCTGCCTTTTTCAAAAAGACCAAAAGGAAGGCCCTTTGAACCGAACAAATGGTCAATGGTGAATAATCCTGATTTAATACTAAAACTGAGTTCATCAAATTCTTAATTTCTTTAACTCGCGATCCTGATCTTTTTTCTTAATATTTTCTCTTTTGTCAAATAGTTTTTTCCCTCTAGCCAATGCAATTTCAAGTTTTGCAAATCCCCGGTCATTGATAAATATCCTAACTGGAACAATTGTCAACCCCTTTTCCTCTGTTCTTGCCCTCAGCTTTTCAATTTCCTTTTTGTTGAGCAACAGCTTTCGATCCCGTGCCATTTTATGGCCATTGAAACTAGCCTGAGCATACGGAGAAATGTTCATTCCTTTCACAAAAACTTCTTCATCCTTGATGTAACAATAGGCTTCCTGGACACTCGCCTTCCCTTCGCGGATCGATTTGATCTCCGTTCCTTTCAAAATTATTCCTGCGGCAAACTTTTCAACGAACTCATATTCGAAGCTTGCCTTTCGGTTTTTAATTTGAATATTCTGACTAAACCTTCCCTTATCCTTGCTCATAAGGGTTAAAAATAGCGCTAAAATGGCATTCTGGGCAGTGGACTGTCCGTTAGCTGGCCAAATTGTTGGTTTTCATAAAGAAAATGACCTGAGATAGCTATCATTCCAGCATTATCCGTACAATATTGAAAATCAGGAATAAAAATCTTCCATTTGTTAGCAATTGCTTCTTCAGTTAACCTATTCCTTAGTCCAAGATTTGCAGAGACACCTCCAGCGATGGCAATTTGATTAATACCTTCTTGTTTTGCTGCCAATTTCAATTTGGACATTAACATTTCAATCAGTGTAAACTGGATACTGGCGGCCAGGTCATTAATATTTTCTTCAATGAAATGCTCATTTTTTTGGACTTCTTTCCTTAAGAAATAAAGGATGGACGTTTTGATTCCACTAAATGAATAATCAAGATGGGGAACTTCTGATTTTGCAAACTCAAACCGACTTGGATCTCCCTCAGAAGCCAATTTATCAATCATTGGGCCTCCTGGGTATGGAAGGCCTAGAAGTTTTGCTGATTTATCAAATGCCTCGCCAACGGCATCATCCTTTGTTTGACCAAGAATTGTCATTTCTGTAGCGCTATTTACCCTTAAAAGTTGGGTATGTCCACCGCTTACAGTGAGACAAATGAATGGAAATTCAGGCTTAGGATCATCTATGAAATGAGCGAGAACGTGTGCTTTCATATGATGAACAGGAATGGTTGGGATGTTCAAAGCTTGTCCCATGGACTTGGCAAAACTTGAGCCTACAAGTAGTGCTCCTAATAACCCAGGACCCCTTGTATAGGCAATTGCATCAATGTTATTCAAAGAAATTTTGGCATTTTCAAGTACGTGAGACACAATTGGCACAATATTTCTTTGATGTTCACGTGAAGCTAGTTCAGGAACAACACCTCCATACTGTTCGTGTATGTCTTGGGTAGCAATATCATTATTGATTACTTTGCCATTTATACACACGGAAGCGGAGGTCTCGTCGCATGAAGACTCGATACCAAGGATTACAGCCACAAAATCAGTTTATTGAAAAAAAGAGAAACCATATTGCGAGTTAGCAAATTACTTGGGAAAATTAGCGCAAGATTGTTTTTCTATTTCTCTGTTTTGCTATTGATCTCAATTTTGGCGGCTCAATTAAAGCCAGTCCAGACCTATCTCACTAAAAAATTCTTAGTTGAACTTTCCAAAGTTACAGATCACGAAGCAACCGTCAGTTCTGTCAAAATTGCCTGGCTGGATCGTGTTGAGTTGAAAGATTTTCTGATTCTTGACCGTAAATCAGACACGCTTGCTTTCGCGGATAGAATTCTTGTTAATTACAAGATTACTGACCTCCTAAATTCAGAGTTTCTCAGCGTCGAAGAGATACAGGCAAATCAGCTCAGGCTAAAATTGGTGAAACACGATTCACTATCGGCTCTTAACCTCTCCGAACTGATAAAGTCTTTAAAGAATCCGAACAAGAAAAGTAGACCTATAAATGTAGAGGAGGTATTTCTTACAAACGTAGACTTTTCGATAGACAACAATACGGTTGAGAAAATCGAAAGTAGGTTGGATGTCGCTCATTTGAGTTTCGATTTTTCCGAGATTCAGTTTGCAAATTTTTTACTGAATCAGGATACGATTGAAATGGATGTGATTCATGTAAATGGAGTAGATCTGGATCATGGACTTGAGCTTACAGAGCTGAGCAGTAGAGTCGAAATCAATAATCAATCCCTGAGTCTAACAGAATTGAATTTAAGGACTCCTTCCAGTCAGATTTCGGATAGCATTAAGTTTTATTATCATGGTATTGAGAACTTATCACACTTTATAGACAGTGTGTCCTTCGGGCTCTATTTTTCTAATTCTGTAATCTCCGAAAGAGACCTTAAGATTATCACTGGGGTTGAAAGTGTTAAGTCTCCAATCAAGATAGATGGGACCATTTGGGGAAAAGTTGGTGACTTTAACATGGATAATTCCAGGATTGGTTTTGGAAATGAATCATTTATTGAAGGTGGGATTAGCTCCTATGGATTGCCTAATTTGAAAAGTACTTTCTTGCTCGCCGACATCATAGATTCTCACATCATTCCTGAAGACATTGAACCATATGTTGGTGAATTATCTGAGAATATCGCTCAACTGGGTAGAGTTGATTTCACTGGAAGTTTTGCTGGGTTTTTGAATGACTTTGTTGCAAGAGGTGATTTTGTAACAGAAAAAGGATCTGTACACTCAGATATAAACTTGAAAATTCCTGAGGATCCAAATGATATGAAGTACAGTGGGAATTTGGAGTTAATAGAAGTGGATCTGGGAGCATTTTTTAATAATAAGAAATTGGTTCAGCAGGTGAGCATGAAAGGTCAGATTGATGGTGAAGGGATCACTCCTAAGAATGCCAATTTCGACTTAAATGCGAAAATTTATAATTCCGGATTCTACGGCTATTCCTACGATTCAATCACTGCAGATGGCACATTTGCCTCAAAATTCTTTAACGGGACATTCGAAATAGATGATCCGAATTGTCAAGTAAAAGGAAATGCGAATCTGGATTTTAACCTTGAAGAGGAAATTTTGAGAGTGGATTTAAACATGGATTCAACCCATTTAAATGAACTCAACTTAGTGCTTGACACCTTAGTGACAGGAGGGACCATTAGAGTCGATATTGTTAATCTTGACCTTGACCAGTTTACTGGCACTGCTCAAATTGATTCTGGATTCGTTAAGGTAAACAACAACAAAGTCCTTGTAGATTCCATCAAATTCACCGCCACTTTAGAAGATGGCCTAAGAAATCTTGAACTGACTTTACCAGGAGTAAATGCAAAGTTGACCGGTGATTTCAAAGTGACCCAAGCTATCAGGGATCTTTCAGCGCTTGTTTCCGATTACACAGACAAACTTCAGTTATCAAAAGATTCCACTGAGTTGGAAGAAGGTGAGGAAAGCTACAAACTGGAGCTCTTTGCTCAGTTTGATAACTTGTCGAGATACTTAGATTCACTTCGAATTCCACTGGAAGTTCCAGACGGGTCCTTTTTGGAAGCCACGTTTAGAGAGAGCAAGAACGCAAACCTCTTTATGTATGCCCAAGCGGATTATCTGAAGTTTGGGAAGAATGTTATTCACAACCCGGTTTTTGAATTGAATAGTTCGAGAGAAATTGGGTCAAATGAACTGCTAACTAATTTTATTCTTGAATCGGATCAACAGAAATTTTCAGCCATTCCAGAAACGGAAAATCTTCTAATAGAGGGAATTTGGTTAAATAACCGCATTGACCTCACCACTCTGATAAGCCAGGAAACTACTAAAAGTAAAATGAGGTTTGAGACTAGTGCGCTCTTGTCGAGTGATTCAATTCTAATAAAAATGAAACCTTCCAATATCATCGCTTTTGATGATACGTGGAAATTCAATCCTGAGAACAAAGTCACAGTCTATCCAAACACCATAAAAATTGAAAATTTCAGCATTTATGATGAGACGGAATCCATTGAAATAAACGGAATCTACTCGGCCGTTGATGCTACTAACATTGACCTTGCTATAAAAGATCTTGATCTTGAAAAGGGCAATCTTTTTACTGATCTCAATTTGAATGGTCTCTTAAAAGGTAAACTCACTGTTTTTAGAGAAACTGCCAGACAACCATTTCAATTTGAGGGTGGGTTTGATATGTCAGACCTAACCTTGAACAATTTCCTAATAGGCGATATAACTGGTACTTCGGAATGGGATTCTCGTGAGCGAAATATTTTTACGCAAGTGAAAGTTGATAGAGAGAACTTCAACTCTATCGATTTAAGTGGTTATTACTATCCATTTAATATTGGTAATCAGTTGGACTTTCAAATGAAGTTTGAAAATGCTGACCTTCAGATTGCAGAGCAATTTCTCAAAGAAAACATTTCTGGTCTAGTTGGATACGCCGATGGACGGTTAAACTTACAAGGATCGTTAGCTGAACCTGAGATCAGTGGGCGATGTACAGTCTCGAAAGGTAATGTGCGAATCAATTATCTAAATACTTTATACACATTTGAAGGTCCAATTGTAATAGAGCCTGGATCTTTGAGGTTTGACAGCTTCAACTTGACAGACCGAAAAGGAGCTCAATCAGTTGTGAGTGGAACTATATCGCACGATTTTTTCAGTGATTTGATCACGGATATTCAAATTAACGCTGAGAATTTCGAATTTCTCAATACGACTGCAACAGATAATAGCCTGTATTATGGAACTGCGAATGGTACAGGAGTAATCAACCTTACAGGTCCATTGAATGATTTGTTGATTAAGGCATCCATGAAGACTGAAAATGATACTCGTCTCTTTGTGCCAATTACGGAGGGCGGAGAAGTTTCACAGCAAGACTACATCACCTTCTTGGATTTTAGTGACACGACTCAAGTGGTTGAAGAGGACAAATACAACTTTCAGGGAATTACCATCGACTTTGATATTGAAGTGACACCAGAAGCATACTGTGAGTTAATTTTTGATATTAAAACAGGAGATATCATCAGGGGACGAGGCAGAGGGAACCTGAAACTCTCATTAGATACAGATGGAGAATTTCACATGTTTGGTCCATTGGAGATTACGGATGGTGCTTACAATTTCACTGTTCCGGGCTTTATCAACAAGGAATTCCAGGTAGTTCCGGGTAGCAGGGTCACTTGGTTCGGAGATCCGTACAATGGAACCATTGATCTTAATGCTATTTACCTGCAGCGAGCCGATTTTACCCCATTGCTAACAGAAGGAGAGGATGATGGTGGAGAAGCAGAGACGAGAGTAGGTGTAAATGTAATGCTCAATCTAAGCGAAGGAATTCTTAGTCCTTCCATTGATTTTGATCTTCAATTGCAAGACAAAATAGACGAAACTTCCTGGCGACTAAGCAAGTTGACGCAAATCTCAAGTAATGAACAAGAGTTAAAGAGGCAAGTGATCAGCTTGCTCTTTTTTCGACGATTCTCGCCGCAATCGAGTTTTGCCCTCAGTGGTGGTGGAAATGTTGGAAACAGTGTGAGCGAGTTTTTTTCAAATCAAGTGAGTTACTTGGTTAGTCAGCTTGATGAAAACCTCGAGGTGGAAGTAGATTTGGCCTCATTGGATGGTGACGCATTTAATACCTTTCAGCTTCGACTTGCTTACACGTTTTTGGATGGAAGATTAAAAGTGACCAGCGGTAGCGATTTTAATAATGCACAAACCCAGAATGATCGGCTTGTTGGAGATTGGTCCGTTGAATATAGTTTGACTAAAGACGGCCGGTTGAGAGCAAAAGTATTCAGAGCTACCAACCAACAGCTCTCTGCAAACCGCGGCGATCAGAATTTCGAAACAGGAGTGAGCTTGCGTTTCGTTCATTCATTCAATGAATTTAAAGAATTACTTACCAGCAGTAGAAAGGCAGCATTAAAACGATCTCAACAAGAATCCAAGAGTGGAGCAGCCACAGGTGATTTGGATACCACCTACTAGTTCTCTTGTTATCATTCTTTATTTGATGAGCAAACCTTTATCTTACTACTAAACTACTTAACTGCCCTGCTATGAATTTCAAATCCTTTAGTAAAAAGTACGCCCAAGAGATTGGCGGACAATATCGAGAATTCGACGAGACCAGATCTGTTATTATTTTCCCACTTGACGGAGGTCGATTTCAAACTATAACTGGTCATATTGTACATCATCCAGAATATGACAGAGAGGTCCTTCAGATAAAAACAAAAGTTTGTGCGCTAGAAGAGTATATTCCCTACAATGAGCTTTTGGCAGAAAGCACGAATATGCCGTATTCAAAATTTGTGATAGAAGACGACTTTCTGAAAGTCGAGGCTTCCTCATTTCTGGTTAATCTAAATGAAGACATGGTAAAGGAAATGATTGTTGAAGTGGCTAAGGTGGCAGATAGTTGGGAATTCAAAATCACTGGAAAAGATATTCATTGATATTTTTGCGTTGCAAGCCGACTCATCGCTCCGACTTGTCGGAGAGGAAAGTCCGGGCAGCAAAGAGAAGCGTACTTTCGAAATGAAAGCATCCCGATCCCGATAGCTATCGGGAGGGATCGAGATAGTGCCACAGAAAATAAACTACTTCTCCCGATTCAATCGGGAGGAGAAAAGGTGAAAAGGTGAGGTAAGAGCTCACCGTTCAGGTAGTGATACCTGAAGCTTGGTAAACCTTACGTGCTGAAAGACCAAATAGGTCCTGCGTTTGAAAGTTTCTCGCTTGAGCAGGATTGGGTAGGTCGTTTGATCCCGATCCGTCGGGGCAAGATAAATGATGGGATAGAACAGAACCCGGCTTACTGGCTTGCTTTTTGTAAATACAAGTTTTAAAAAAGGAAAATGCCCAAAATACTAGTTGTCGACGATGAGAAAAGCATACGAGATGCTTTGTGCGACATTTTAACAGAAGAGAATTATGAAGTCCTGGCCGCAGAAAATGGAGAAGATGGGTTGTCCAAGCTAGCTTCGGAAAAGATCGATTTGGTCCTTTGCGATATCAAGATGCCTAAAATGGATGGTTTGGAACTTCTTCAAAAATCGTCTGAGGAAGGATATGATATTCCATTTATCATGATCTCAGCGCATGGTACAATCGACACAGCAGTAGAAGCCACAAAAAAGGGTGCTTTTGATTTCATACAAAAACCACCAGATCTCAATCGGATTTTGTTGACTGTTAGAAATGCGCTGGATAACTCTCAGTTGACAGCCGAGACTAAGGTGCTTCGAAAAAAGGTCAGCAAAGGCAATGAAATCGTTGGAGAATCATCCAAGATCAACGAGATCAAGGAGATGATTGAGAAAATTGCTGCAACTGAAGCGCGAGTATTAATTACTGGGGAAAATGGAACTGGAAAAGAACTTGTGGCTAAATGGCTCCACGAAAAAAGCGATCGATCCAAGTCACCATTGGTGGAAGTTAACTGTGCGGCGATTCCTTCGGAGTTAATTGAGAGTGAACTTTTTGGTCATGAGAAAGGATCATTCACCTCTGCGCACAAGCAGCGAATAGGAAAATTTGAGCAAGCGAATGGTGGTACCCTATTTTTAGATGAAATAGGAGATATGAGCCAATCTGCGCAGGCAAAAGTTTTGCGAGCACTACAGGATAAGAAAATCTCAAGGGTAGGAGGAGATAAATCAATCAATGTAGATGTGCGAGTTCTCGCCGCAACTAACAAGGATCTGAAAAAGGAAATTGAAGAAGGAAACTTCAGAGAAGACCTTTATCACAGATTAAGTGTCATGATTATTCAAGTTCCGCCGTTGAGAGATCGAAAAGAAGATATTTCTCTTCTTGTTGATCATTTTCTGGGACAAGTTGCGGAAGAATACGGTGCTCAAACAAAAGATATTGACAAGGAAGCATTAAAACTTCTTGAAGGATATCAATGGACAGGGAATATAAGGGAACTACGAAATGTTGTCGAAAGACTGGTAATTATGTCCGAGGACACAATTAAGGCGGCAGACGTTAAAAAATACGTAGAAGTTTAAGCGTTAACTTCAGTAGGAGTTTTTTCCTGCTGAACGTCCTCTAAAGCGTATGTAGGGCAAGTTCTTTGAGTACAAGCGCTAAGACCTAAAATTACTACAGCAACGATGGCAAATTTCTTCAACTTCATGAGTGTGTTAGTTTAAAACAGACCTTTTTCGATCTTATCAATTCAAAAATATAAGAATTACTCTACTATACAACACCATTTTCCTTAAAATATTTCACATTTTCTTTAAAACAGCAAATTACATCCACGAACGTCCGAATTATCAAAACGACCGAGAACTTCAAAGGAATTTTTATCTGATTTTCCTAAGTCTTTTGTCTCAATAAAGGCGCATGAATCGATGTTTGCCAGGTCAATGATGTTGATTCCACCTGTTTTTCCATCACCTGAGTAGGAAAAAGGGTCATTTATATCTCTGACAAGCACTTTTGCCCAGCCTGGGAATTGAAAATTTCCATTCTTGCCATATGCTTGACTCATTAGCTCTGTCATCCCGTATTCTGAATGGATTTCATTGATTTTGAAGGAATTTCGAAGATTTTGATGCAATTCTTCCCTAGTTATTTCCTTTCTTCGGCCTTTCATTCCTCCCGTCTCGATGATTTGGGTGTTTTCGAATACTTTTTTCAATTTCTCCGATAAGTCCAAAAGGGCATAGGATACGCCAAAAAGGAGCTTTTTTTGTGGGATTTCTAGTTTTTGCTCCAATTCTTCGTTTTTGCCAAGTTTATATCCTGAGCCTGGCGCACTTTCCTTCATAAATGAGTCCACCATTTCTATAAGCGAAGAATCACCCATTTCTAAGTAGGAGGGCAGTAATGCCAAAATTTGAACGTCTTTTAATGGCCCAAACCAGCCTTCAAAGATTTTCTTACTTAGCGTGTGATAAAAATCAAGATCTCTTACATAATGTTGGCTCCTTCCAGTCTTTGTTGTGCCACTACTTTTGAAAACTTTAACCTCCTTCCAATTTCCAGACTTTACCTTGTGGTTCTTGAAAAACTCGATTGGAAGAAATGGAATTCCCCCAATTGAATTGACATTGGTAGGGTTTTTTCCTAGAAAATTGCAGTATGCGTGATAAACCGAGCATTCTTTGTATTGATAATTGAAAACTTCAATACAAAATGACTCGAAGTTTTTATCGTTTACTGAAAAAATGGTTTCCTTGAAACTTTCTGCAAAGTGCATAAGTTTTACCTGGTAAGGGGTTCTTGTTCTATTTTTGTCTCAGATATATGACGCGAGCAGCAAAACTATTATTCTCACTTTTAATACTGATACTTTTTAGTTCATGTTTTGAGCCAGAAGAGTTTCCTGAAACCCCGCGCATTGAATTTGAGTCCATTAATTACATCGAGAGGGATGGACTGGATTCGTTGATTTTGAGTTTCAGCTTTGAAGATGGCGATGGCGATCTTGGTTTGAATGATGACGTAAACGATTTACTTGCTCCTTATCAAATATATAGTCTCGTTATTGATGCGAATGACAGTATTGTTTACATAGATACCGAGAATGTTACATTACCACTTTATGCCGCGCCAGTATTTATAGCTTCCCTTGATAATGGGCAGATACAACGAATTTTCTTTACCGAAGAGAAAGTTCTTTTCTCTGAAACGGATAGTAGGCCTCCTTATGACTGTGATAATTATGAGCTCGTCGAGTCTGATACTGTTTACGTGGCTCGGAATGAATTTTATCACAATTTCCATGTCCAGTTCATGCAAAAAAGAAATGGAGAATACAATGAAATCAATTTTGCTGAAATTTTTCAAAGTGAAGATTGCGACCTGGGAAATTTCAATGGGCGAATTCCTTTTTATGATCCTAATGGAAGAGAAGGAATCATTACCTATTCTATGTTATCCCAACTTTTCAGGCTCTCCTTCCAGGATGATACGATTCAACTGAGGTTCTGGGTGTATGATAGAAATCTCAATAGGAGTAACACCGTCGAATCTCCTGATTTTGTACTTCGAGATCTTCTTTAGTTAGTATAAATCTTTGTAAGTGTCTGGATTTACTTCAGTCATCAACTCGTAAATCCCTTCGACAATATCCTCTACGTTTGGTTTAGAGAAATAGTCACCATCACTGCCGTAAGCTGGCCGGTGATCTTGGCCGGTGATCGTTTTAGGTTGTGAATCCAAGTGGTAATATCCACCGTCTCTTTCCAAGACTTGTTGTAGAATGAACGCAGAAGCTCCTCCTTCAACATCTTCATCAACAACAACCAATCGGTTTGTTTTTTTCAAAGAGTCTGCGATCATACCAGTTCTGTCAAACGGGATGAGTGTCTGCGCATCAATCACTTCAATATCGATTCCATCTTCAGCTAGCTGGTTGGCTGCTTCAGAAACAATTCGGCAAGTTGATCCATAAGTCACCACAGTTGCATCAGTACCCTCTCTCAGGATTTCGGGAACTCCAAGTGCCAATTTGAAATCAGCCAAGTTCTCAGGAATTCGTTCTTTTAGTCGATATCCATTTAATGACTCAATCATCAGTGCCGGATCGTCCGATTGCATCAATGTATTGTAGAAACCTGCTGCCTGAGTCATGTTTCTTGGTGTGAGGACCATGATTCCTCTAATTGAATGTAGAATCATTCCCATGGGAGATCCCGAATGCCACACGCCTTCCAACCTGTGTCCTCTTGTTCGAATGATGAGTGGAGCTTTTTGTCCTCCAAATGTTCGATAATGAAGAGTAGCTAAGTCATCTGATATTGTCTGAATGGCATAAAGGAGATAATCAAGATATTGGATTTCCACAATAGGTCTAAGCCCTCTGATGGCTGAACCAACTCCCTGACCAATGATTGTAGCTTCACGAATTCCAGTATCCGTGACTCTTAAATCACCATATTTGTCTTGTAAGCCAGCAAATCCTTGGTTAACATCACCAATTTTGCCAACATCTTCTCCTATTGCAAATACTTTTGGATCGTTGGCGAGGATGTTATCAAAGCAAGCATTTAAAATTTCTCTTCCATCCACAAGTTTTGAATCATCGGTGTAGGTTGGTTCTACTGTTTCAACCTTAAGGGAAGAATCTGCGGATTCACTGTATAGGATAGAGCTGTACTGTTTTTTAAATCTTTCCTTTTGGTCAACGATCCATTGTTGAAGATTCTTCCATTCCTGCGTATCGTCATTCCTCGCGACTCTCAAGGCTTTCCTGGAGGCTCGCATCACGTCTGCTTTTTCCGGATTTAGTACTTTTCTAAGCTCGTCAGCAATGGCTTCTATTTTTGATTTGTGTTGAGATGCATTGGCAACCTTTCCAATTAGGTCCAGTGCCTCTTGTTGATCCTTTTTTATCTCCTCAATGAATGCCTTCCATGCAGTTTCTTTTGACTTTTTCGCTTCACTTTTTGCTTCTTTTTCAATCTCATCTAATTCTGAAGCTGTTGCAATCTTTTCAGACTCAATCCATTCGCGCATTTTGAGAATGCAGTCATGCTCTTTTTCCCACTCAAGGCGTTCCTTGGATTTATACCTCTCGTGAGATCCTGAGGTGGAATGCCCTTGTGGCTGGGTGATCTCCGTTACATGAATCAAGCAAGGGGTGTGGGTTTTTCGAGTAATAGAAACAGCCTTGCTGTACGTTTCTAAAAGAGCTTTATAATCCCATCCTCTTACAGTGAGGATTTCAAATCCAGGTTTTTCTTTGGTTTGCTGAAAACCAGCAAGTGCCTCTGAAATGCTCTCTTTTACTGTGTGATATTTTTGAGGGACAGAAATTCCGTACTCATCATCCCATATAGACATGATGACCGGGACTTGCAGAACACCTGCAGCATTCATTGTTTCCCAAAATGGACCTTCTGAAGTGGAAGCATTACCTATAGTTCCGAATGCTATTTCATCCCCGTTAATAGAGAAATCTTCAAGATCTTTGAGGTCTTTGTTTTCCCGATAAAGTTTTGATGCATAGGCAAGTCCAAGGAGCCTCGGCATCTGGCCCGCTGTTGGAGAAATGTCAGAGCTTGAGTTTTTCTTATCTGTTTGAGTAAGCCATTCCCCTTTTTCATTCAAATACCTTGTTCCGAAATGTCCATTCATCATTCTTCCGGCTGAAGCTGGTTCAGCTTCAACATCCGTATGCGCATATAGCTGAGCAAAGAACTGCTGAGTAGTCAGTTGACCAATGGCCATCATGAAGGTTTGGTCACGGTAATAGCCCGATCTCCAGTCTCCATTTCGAAAATATTTAGCCATTGCTATTTGAGGTATTTCCTTCCCATCACCAAAAATTCCGAATTTGGCTTTCCCCATGAACACCTCTTTTCTTCCCATCAAACTGGCTTCCCGACTTTCGACTGCAAGTCGATAATCTCCTAAAACTTCTTCTTTGGAAATAGGTACGCTGACTTTACTCTTGACTTTTCCCATATGCTAGAATTTGTGGTTTATAAACGAGGAGATTGATTCCAAATATACTTAAAATAACGCACTTAAGGAAGTCATAGTTCAATATATAAATGCAGTTAGTGTTAACTTATTATGAATAATAAGAATATTATATTTTAATTTTTAAATTATCAAAATAATATATTGAAATAATAAGAAAAGGAATACTTCAAATTTTGTATTCAAAATACATCCTTTTTCTATGCTGTACACCTCGTATATTTGCCATCCCTAACAGTAAACAACATGATAATAGGCGTCCCCAAAGAGATAAAAAACAACGAAAATCGAGTAGCACTGACCCCATCCGGAGTGGTAGAGCTAACTAAGCGAGGGCATGAAGTTTATGTTCAGTCAACGGCTGGAATTGGTAGTGGTTTTGAGGATGAGGCGTATGTTCAAGCTGGAGCAACCATCTTACCTACCATTGAAGCGACGTACGAGAAAGCTGAAATGATCATGAAGGTGAAGGAGCCAATTGAGCCTGAATACAAATTATGCAAGAAGGATCAATTGCTTTTCACTTATTTCCATTTCGCTTCTTATGAACCACTCACAAAAGCTATGATTGATAGTGGTGCTGTTTGTTTGGCATATGAGACTGTGGAAAAGGAAGACCATTCACTGCCGCTTTTGGTTCCAATGTCCGAAGTAGCTGGTAGAATGGCTATACAGGAAGGAGCTAAGTATTTGGAAAAACCACTGAAGGGAAGAGGAATTCTTCTAGGTGGTGTTCCCGGAGTTAGGCCGGCAAAAGTGATGATTTTGGGTGGTGGAGTAGTCGGTACAAATGCTGCAAAGATGGCTGCTGGTATGGGAGCTGATGTGACCATTCTTGATTTGGATCTTCCAAGACTAAGATACCTGGATGATGTGATGCCTGCGAATGTGAATA
Source organism: Cyclobacteriaceae bacterium (assembly GCA_028284125.1). Lineage (GTDB taxonomy): Bacteria > Bacteroidota > Bacteroidia > Cytophagales > Cyclobacteriaceae > Ekhidna. The sequence goes on along the minus strand of JANQSI010000021.1, from coordinate 13,137 downwards.
CGTACATGAGCAGCGAATATCATATTCGTGAGTTAATTGGGACACATGATTTGATTGTGGGAGCGGTACTTATACATGGAGCAAAAGCTCCAAGCTTAATTACACGTGACATGCTCAAAGAGATGAGGCCAGGAACGGTACTTGTTGACGTTGCGGTAGATCAAGGTGGATGTATTGAAACGTGTAAACCCACCACCCACGAAGATCCTATATTTATCATTGATGATGTAGTTCATTATTGTGTGGCCAACATGCCGGGTGCGGTTCCTTATACGTCTACATTGGCTCTGACCAATGCCACGCTTCCTTATGCAATTGAACTGGCAAACAAAGGATGGAAAAAGGCATGTCAGGATAGCAATGAACTTCGATTGGGATTGAATGTGATCAACGGCGAGGTAGTTTACAAAGGTGTGTCTGACGCTTTCAATCTTCCATACACCGACGTTTCGAAATTTTTATAAGATCTTATATGCTAATGAATTGAAGCCTGGCCCAGCCGGGCTTTTTCGTTTAAAGTAAAAAAGCCCCGTCATACAACGAGGCTTTATACATATGGCGATTAGAATTTTCTTTATTCGTACCTCAAACTTTGGATCGGGTTAGCCCTTGCCGCTTTGAATGATCGATACCCAATGGTAATCAACGCAATTATTAGTGTGATCATAAATCCGAGAATGAAATAAGAGACACTAAGCGGAATTCGAAATGCAAATTCCTGTATCCAGATATCCATAAGGAAATACGCTGCTGGCGCCGCAAAAATGAAAGACGCTAGCATCAATTTGATGTACTCTTTTGTGAATATGCTTAAGATGCTCATGGTGGTAGCACCAAATACTTTACGAATTCCTATTGTTTTTGCATTCCTGTTGGCCATGAATGAGATCAGGCCATATAGTCCCATAACGCTGAGTAGGACAGCAAGCAGGGAAACAAATCGAATCACGTTGTGAAGTAGATCCTCGATCAGGTATCTTTCATTTATTTCGTTTGTGAGTATTTCAAATTCAAAAAGGTCATTTGGATAGAATTCTCTGAAAGTGGCTTCAATATCTCCGATATACTCGCTTATGTTATCATTTGGTAGACGCAATGCAATTTGATTCATCATTTCAGGTCGGTACATCAGCATTGAAGGTCTGATTTGGTTATGGACAGAGGACACATTGTAATCTTCCACCACTCCAATGATCTTGTATTTGTTTCTGCCTCCACCGGAAGTTAAGGTTCTTCCCACTGCATCGGCAGGGTCGCTCCAACCAACTGTTGAAAGTAAGTGTCCTGTAACAAGCACATTGAAGGTTGAGTCATTCTGATACTGTTCCTTGATATTGACTCCTGACATGAGCGGTATTTTGTAGAAATCAATATACTCTTCGTCAACAAATTTCATGTTGGCATTGTTGCCATCGATATATTCTTCTCCCTGAATTCTATAAGAGTTGTTCCAGTTAGATCCAGATAGTGGGGAAGTAAATGCCAGGGAAGCTCCTGTCACATAACTTTTACTTTTATACTTCTCTAGAAGTTCGTTGGGGTCTTCTTTTGATTCGTCAGGTGTGCTGATGTTTACCACATTCGTGTGATCAAAACCCAAATCTTTATTCTTCATGAAATTGACCTGAGCAGCAATGATCAATGTGCCAATGAGCATAATTGTGGTAAAAGCAAATTGAATGATTACCAGAAATCGACGAAGATTGAAATTCCCGCTTCCACGCTTGATCGTAACTTTATTTTTTAATGCTTCTACAGGTTTGTAACCAGACAAAATCAAAGACGGATAAAAGCCAGCCAGGATCGTTACGCCAAATGCCAAAATCAAAGCAAAGGCCATTACCTTGTTTGTATAAATCAAATCGTATCCAATAGATGTTAACATTTGATTGAATTTTTCCAATAAAATGTGTCCGAGACTTATAGCAATAGCCATTGAAATGAGTACGATAACAAATGTTTCTGTCAGGAATTGGGAAACCAATTGTTTTTTGGAACTTCCAAGCGTCTTTCGAATCCCAACTTCTTTTGATCTTCGAATGGCTTGAGCTGTGCTTATATTGATGAAGTTCAGACATGCAGTACCTAGAATTAATCCACCAAGAAAAACGAAGGCCCAAATCATCAGGCTTGGGGTTACATAGTTGTAACCATCACCGTATCTTTCGTCATTGTGAATATCGAGCAAGGGTTGCAGAGCCACCTCTGTTTTGGCTTGTTCTTCTTCATCATCTGGATTAGCAAATCCGTCTATTACATCATCAATTTTAGTATTAAGGTCTGCTATATCTGCATTTGGTTTGGTAAGCACATATGCAGAGTAAGCCCATGTCATTCCCCAATTATTCCAAATGGAAGGTTCTGATTGGCGCAGAGTTTCTATCGAGACCAGGCAAGAATAGGGGAGGTTTGTATCGTCCGGTGAGTTTTCTATTACACCAGCCACTTCCAGATTGGTTTCACCGTTTAATCTTATTGTTCTGCCAATTGGATCAACTCCTTCAAAATATTTGGTTGCCAATTCTTGTGAGAGATAGATTTTATTTGGTTCGCTGATGGCTTCAACATCTCCGGAAAGTAATTGGAAATCCAGAACGTCAAAGAAATCACGATTCGTCATTAACACCCCACTTTCTCGAAATACCTGGAAATCACCTTTTGCATCAGTAAAGGAGAGTTTCTCATCTTGAGGGCCGTGAAATTCAACCACTTTTTCCAGATCAGGAACATTTTCCCTGATTGCCTCTCCGGTAGGATAATTGATTATTCCGCTGTATCCGGTGCGATTATCTCCATAATAAATGTTAGTGACTCGATAGATTCGATCTTTTTTATCGTGCCAATTATCAAACGAGTATTCAAAATTGATAATGGTGAATACGACTAAACAACAGGCCAGACCTAACCCAAGACCAGCAATATTTAAGAGCGTATGAGAAAGATTCTTTTTGAAATTACGTACAGCAGTGACAAAAAAATTTCTAAACATAGTTCTCTTATTCGTATCTCAATGATTCTACAGGGTTTGCTCTTACAGTACTGAGTATTTTCGAAATTATACTAACAAGTGCCAGTAAGAGTACAAAAATGATGGGTATGACAAAGAACCACCAACCAATATCAATTCGGAAAGTATAATCTTCTAACCACTTACTCATGAGCCACCAAGCGAAAGGAAGGCTTACTACACAAGCTGTTCCTACTAATACTAGGTATTCGCGTGATAAAAGAAGGATCAGGCTGTCGACACTCGCACCTAATGTTTTTCTAATTCCAATTTCTTTTGTTCGCTGCTGGATTGTGAATGAAGTCAATCCAAACAATCCTAAACATGCGATGAGAATGGTTAGTGCTGAAAAGCCGCTGAATATCTTGCCAAAGCGAATGTCTTCTTTGTATTGTGCATCAAAAGCTCTATCCAAAAAGAAGTAGTCCATTTGATAATCGGTGAAAACATTCGCCCACTCATTCTCTACTGTCTCAACTAATCCCGCCAATTGATCGGACCTGTCTTTGGTGGATTCGCCATCTGTTCTAAGCTTGATGAAATAAAACTCTGTCCAAGAACTCAAGATGTAGGCGATGGGTTGATAATCGTTATGAAGTGAAGTATGGTGATGATTTTCCATCACACCTCTTACAGTTAAAGTTGGTCCGTAAAACCCATCTATTTCGGCACCTAATGCGTCTTCTGGATTATCGAATCCCAAAGAAGTAGCAAGCTTTTCGTTGATAACAACATCTCCTTTTGACCAAGGATCATCTCCTTTTTTCAACTCGCGTCCGGCAACCAAATCGATTCCAAAGAATTTCGGGTAATCGTAATCCATTGAAATTAAGCCTGTCTGGACCGAACTTTCTCTGGACTTATTTTTCAGATAAAAGCTGGCTCTCCAGCCAACTGGCTCTCCAGGAATTTCTCCACCGTTGGTGATTTCCGCGATGCCTGATTGTTTAAGAAGCTCAGTTTTCAGCGTATTGAATCGAGCAACATCTTGTCTTTCTTCAGTGTTTACAGCACCTGGAGGAGACTTGATGACTAGAATATTTTCAATGTCAATACCAAGATCAGCATCCCTCATGAAATTGATTTGATTGTAAACAGTAAGTGTTCCGGCAATCAATAAGAAAGTGACAGCAAACTGAACAAAAACAAGTGATTTCCGCATTTTGGTGCTTCCCATTCGTTTTTGTTTTCCAACCAGAACATTTACAATTTTCATAGTTTTTAATAGGACATAAGGGTAAAGTCCCACAATCAATGTGCCTAGAACCACCAATCCTAATTGTAGAAATATTGCATCACTATTCAACAGTGCAGTGAATGGAATTCCAGTTAATTCAATCAGGTAGTTTTCTGCAAGCTGAATTCCACCTACAGATAAAACGAGAGCAATAATGTTCATTACTAGTGCCTCCAATAGAAATAACAAAATGATTTGCTGCACAGATGATCCCAAACATTTTCTAATTCCCATTTCCTTCAATCGTTCGATAGTTCTAACGAGAGAAAGATTCATATAATTAATCCATGCAATGACAAGAATGACAATGGCAATGATGCTTAGTGCAACGATGATTTTACTATCCATTCCGGCGGTAAAGTCATCTGAGCTTTTGGAGTTCAGATGGATATCCTTGATTGGCTGAAGGTAGAAATCCATGGTGAATCCACTTTGTGCATAAAGCTCAGCAGCATTTTCTTCAAAGATTCGTTCTATGCTTTCAAGAATATTGGAATTTTTTGATTGGTCAGATACTCGTAAGTAAGTGAGCATAGACGTCCCCCAATGCTTTCTAGATTCTGTAAAACGGTCGATGGAAGGCAGAGAAATAAGGAGTTCAAAATCCATGTGGGAATTTTTTGGTAAATCCTCCATAACACCAACCAGTTCAAATTCTGCTGCGCCATCGTTCCCGCTGAGAGTGAACGGGCTTCCGATCGCCTCTTCCGGATCATCAAAGTATTTTTTGGAAGCGCTTAAAGTAAGTATCGCTTTATTAGGTTCATTTAATTTTTCAGCACTTCCAGCCACAAAATCAAAACCAAAAAGCTCAAAAGCGTCCTTTTCGGTGGCATAAACTTTCTCCTGCTCAAAATTGACCTGCGTATCTTCTGTTTTGTAAATGATCGAAGTGTTGGCATAGCTATAGTTGAAAAAGCGTGCCAACAGCTCAACATCCGGAGATTCATTCAGAAGCAGATCAGAGAGTGGATAGGCAGATTCTAGTTGTTGACCTAAAAGTTGTCCATTTCGGTAGGCATCAGCTTCTAGTCTGAAAACTTTTTCAGAATCAGGAATATGTGAGTCAAAAGATGTGTGGAAATAGACATATTGAGCAATAACTAGGCAAGCGCCCATTCCCAATGCTAAACCGAAAATATTGATGAACGAAAAGACTTTGTTTTTTAAGATTTGACGAATTATCGTTAGAAAATAGTTTTTGAACATGGCCTTTGGGTTTTGGTACCCAATTATTCCCAATCAATGTGCCAATTCATGTAATTATCTGATAAACAATTAATTAGCTCTATTTCAACATTTTCAATTGTTCAAAATCGCACATAGAATTGTGCAGTTGCAGACAAGGAGTTTTGGCTAAATTCGTTTCTAAATAGCGACTTAAAGTGAAATTTGAATATATGAAGAAGATTGTTTCTGTGTTGTTTCTTTTTAGCTCAATTCTAGTTCTGGGTCAGATGAACTTTGAGCAAGCGGAATGGGAAGAAGTATTAGAAAAAGCCAAGAAAGAAAACAAAATCGTGTTTTTGGAGGCATACGCTAGCTGGTCCGAACCTTGCCAGCTTTTGGAGAAGTACACCTTTTCTGATTTAGAAGTGGCTAATTTTTTCAATGATACTTTCTTGAATGTTCGTTTGGATATGGAAAAATATCCAGGAATTGGTTTAGCAGAGAAATATGAGATAAGTATTTATCCAACATTACTTTTTGTAAATGGGAGTGGAAAAGTTATTCACAGAGGGTGTGGTGCAATGGAAGCCAGCGAGCTTTTAGAATTGGGGAGAACAGCATCGAGTGAGAACAATTGGGAAGCTTTTAATAAAAAGTTTGACGAAGGAGAAAGAGGAGGGGATTTCATGATCAGTTACTTAACGTTGATGGAAGATGGATGTCTGAATGCAGAAGGATTTGCTCAACAATTGTTGTCCAAAACTGATTTTAAGAATTTAACCAATGAAAATTCCTTCGTTTTGATGGAGGCATTTCAATGGAATATTTTCAGTCGTGAGTTTCAGTATATGCTTGGAAACATGGAAGAATTTGAAGCTGCATTGGGAAAGTCAAGAGTTCACGACAAAATCTTCAACACGTTTCTAGCGCAGTATCAGGAAATCTATGTTTCTGAGGAACTTCACCTTTTTGCGATTCGAGCTTTTCTTGATCAATTGTCGAACGCCTCTTTCATTGGATCTGATACGTTGATGACGATGACAAATCTTCATTATAGTGAGATCACGGAAGATTGGGAGTTGTTTTCAGAGACGGCAATAACCTGGGTTGGTATGTCAGGTTTGGACGAGGCAGAGGAGCTAAATGAATTGGCTTGGAAATTTTATTTGTTCGTTGACAATAAGGAAAAACTGAAGATTGCTTCCAGTTGGGTGAAAGAAGCCATTGATAACAACCCGACACCTTCTTCAATTGATACTTACGCTTCCCTTCAATTCAAGCTTGGGTTTAAGAAAAAAGCCATTGAATTGGAAAAACAAGCAATCGTGATGGCTATTGAGCTACAAGAAGATGTAGCGCATTACGAGCACCAATTGAAAACGTTCCAGGGAGAATAACTATCCCAGGTTACTGAAATCTTTAATTCCAGGGTTTGTAGTAAGAAGCTTTTGAAAGATTGCGTTGAGCTTTTCAAAGTCCCATGGTTTAGTCACAAAGTCATGAATTCCAAAGTCACCAACTGCTTCGTCTAACTCCTCTCTTTTGATAAAGCCACTTAGAATCATTCGCTTTATATCAGGATTGAATTCATAAACATCTCGAAGAAGTTCAACTCCTGACATGTGCGGCATTCGATGGTCTGAAACGATCAAGTCTAGCTTTTCTGACTTGATAATTTCTAAGGCCTCAACAGGCCCAATAGCCACATGTACATTATATAATCTTCTAAAAGTGGATTTGAAACCTCTGAGATTTGGAGCCTCATCATCAACATAAAGAATAGAGAATTCTTTCTTTGCTCTTACCGGTCTTTCACGCCTTGAACGTCTCTCGCGCCTCTCTTCACGGCGCTGCTGGTTTTCCATGCTGGCCAATTCTAACATTGCTGGTTAATACGTTAGTACAAAATTAATTTCAGACTGATTGGTCATACACTCCGTCGCTTACGTAAAACCAACTCGTCAAAATACCTACAAGAAAATCACTTGTAAGGAAGTGCTAGCAAGATTTATTCTTATTGATTGAAATAGTGAGTAAGTGAGAAATCAATCATTAAAATCCAATAGCTGAACAATGATACATTCTTTATCGAACGTTACCAAAGTTTTTACTTAATGGTTATTCAGAAGTGAACTGTACGAATTAGGCTATTTTCTAGCTAATGCTCCCCTTTAAGTATTCTCGATTCATTCGAGCAATATTCTCAAGAGAAATTCCTTTCGGACATTCTACCTCACACGCGCCTGTATTGGTGCAATTTCCAAAGCCTTCTTCATCCATCTTGTTAACCATGTTAACTGCACGTTCTCTGGCTTCTACCTGGCCTTGTGGAAGTAGTGCAAATTGTGAAACTTTTGCTGAGACGAAAAGCATAGCCGAAGCGTTTTTGCAAGTTGCCACACACGCTCCGCAACCAATGCAAGTTGCTGCATCGAATGCCTTGTCCGCATCATTTTTATCTATTGGAATGGCGTTAGCATCTTGCGTATTCCCAGATGTATTTACGCTAACAAATCCTCCGGCAGCCATGATTCGATCGAATGCGCCTCGATCCACAACTAAATCCTTAATCACTGGAAATGCTTTTGCTCGCCATGGTTCAATGTGAATAGTGTCGCCATCATTGAATTCTCTCATATGCAGCTGACATGTGGTGATTCGATCACCTGGACCGTGAGCTTCACCATTAATGTACATAGAACACATTCCGCAAATTCCTTCACGACAATCATGATCGAAAGCCACAGGTTCTTTTCCCTCTTCAATCAATTGTTCGTTCAAGATATCCATCATTTCAAGGAATGAACTATCAGGAGAAATATCAGAAACCTGATACGTTTCCATTCTTCCTTTTTCCTTGTTTCCATTCTGTCTCCAGACCTTGAGAGTAAGATTCATTTTTTCAGTTGTTAGTAAACAGCGAAGAGGAATTAGATCCCATTGCTGTCAAGTTTTTTAATCAATGTATTTAACATCTTGCTTACTTCAACAATAAGACCAGAAGCTTTATCTGTAGCTTGAGTAAAACTCAAATCTGATGATAACGCCAATTGGGTCTCAAGTTCATATAGTGAGCCTCTTGAAATTCTTAAGAATTGTAAGTAGCTCTTAGTAAGTGCTCTTCCCCAACCTTCGGCAATGTTAGATGGAATGGAAACAGCAGCTCTTCTCATTTGATTGGTCAAACCAAATTTTTCCTCATCTGGAAAGGTGGAAGTCAAATCATATATTTCTCTTGTAAGTTGCATGGCTCTTTGCCATACAATAAGCTCCTTATATGATTTCAAACTAACTGCTTCCTCTTCTCTCATCGCTAATTACTTATAAGACCGTGTTTTCAATTCAATATTTTCGTATTTGAGATCCTCTTTGTGAAGCACCGCCTCTGAAGGTTCTCCTTTGTATTCCCATGCTGTGACGAAAGTGTAATTTTTATCATCCCGTACTGCTTCGCCTTCTTCAGTTTGGTATTCTTCTCTGAAATGCCCACCACACGATTCATTTCGCTCCAAGGCATCTCTGGCAAATAGCTCTCCGAGTTCTAGGAAATCTGCTACTCTTCCCGCTTTCTCTAATTCCTGATTGATTCCATCTGCAGATCCTGGAACCGTAACTTCTTTCCAGAATTCTTCACGGATTTCCCGAATTTCTTTGATCGCCTCTTTTAACCCTTGCTCATTTCTTGCCATACCTACTTTGTTCCACATCACCTTTCCAAACCTCTTGTGATAATAATCAACTGAGTGCTTTCCTTTATTGTTTAAGAAAAACTCAATTCTTTCTTTGACAGACTTTTCAGCCTCATCAAATTCCGGAGTATCTGTCGGAATTTCACCAGTTCTGATGTCTTCCGCCAAATAATCACCAATGGTGTATGGAAGAACAAAATACCCATCAGCTAATCCTTGCATTAAAGCAGAAGCACCAAGACGATTTGCACCATGATCGGAGAAATTGGCTTCACCGATACAATAACATCCATCAATGGTGGTCATTAAGTTGTAATCCACCCAAACACCACCCATGGTGTAGTGAACTGCTGGGTAAATTTTCATTGGGGTTTTGTACGGATTGTCTGCAGTAATCTTCTCGTACATTTGGAAAAGATTACCATATTTCGACTCAACCACTTTTTCTCCTCGCTCTCTTATTTCTTCTTCAGATGCATCCGGATGGCCGTGTACATTCGCATCCTCTTTTCCATAGCGCATAATCGCTGAACTGAAATCCAAATAGACGGCTTCTCCCGTTTCATTGGTCCCAACTCCAAATCCCGCATCACATCGTTCTTTTGCTGCTCTTGACGCAACGTCACGAGGCACCAGGTTTCCGAAAGATGGATACCTTCTTTCCAGATAATAATCCCGATCTTCCTCAGCAATGTCTGTAGGTTTCAATTTCCCTGCTCGGACAGCTTCTGCATCTTCTTTTTTAGCAGGAACCCAAATTCTTCCATCATTTCTGAGCGACTCTGACATCAATGTCAGCTTGGATTGTTGATCACCATGCTGAGGAATGCAAGTAGGGTGGATTTGGGTAAAACAAGGGTTAGCGAAATAAGCTCCCTTTTTATGAATTTTCCAACCTGCCGAAACGTTCGATCCCATTGCATTTGTGGAAAGGAAGAACACATTTCCATAACCTCCTGAAGCAACTACAACAGCATGAGCAGAATGTCTTTCAATTTCTCCGGTCACTAAGTTTCGAGCAATAATTCCTCTGGCTTTTCCATCCACTATTACAATGTCCATCATTTCGTGGCGATTGTACATTTGGATTTTTCCTTTCCCAATTTGCCTTGACATGGCTGAATAGCACCCAAGAAGTAATTGCTGGCCGGTTTGACCTTTGGCGTAAAATGTTCTTGAAACTTGAACACCACCGAACGAACGGTTGTCTAAAAGTCCACCATAATCTCGTGCGAAAGGCACACCTTGCGCCACGCATTGGTCGATAATATTCGCTGATACTTCTGCCAGCCGATATACATTGGCCTCACGTGACCTGTAGTCTCCACCTTTTACTGTATCATAAAACAAACGGTAGGTGGAGTCTCCATCGCCCTGATAATTTTTTGCTGCATTGATTCCACCTTGCGCTGCGATGGAGTGCGCTCGACGTGGTGAATCCTGATAACAAAATGCTTTTACGTTGTAGCCCAACTCCGCTAAAGAGGCAGCAGCCGATCCACCTGCAAGACCCGTTCCTACTACAATCACGTCAATGAGTCGTTTGTTTGCAGGGTTAACAAGTTTGATGTTATTCTTATGATTGGTCCATTTATCCTTTATAGGACCTTCTGGTATTTTGGAATCTAATGTTGACATACCTCTTAATTAATGCAAGTTGAGATAATGAAAAATGGCAATAAAGATGAACCCTGCAGGAACTGCAATTGCATATATTTTCCCAAGTTTCTGGATGCCTGGCGTATACTTATCATGTCGTGCTCCGATCGATTGGAAAGAAGATTGAAACCCATGCAAAAGATGAAGCGATAGGAATACGAAAGATAAAATGTAGATGACAACCCGAGCAGGATTGGCAAACATATGTACCACCTCTTCATAGTATCGATCTGGATCTTCAGGCTTGAATTGAACATATTTATAATTGATTTCTGGTATCCAGAAATCATAAAAATGAAAGCCAAGAAAGAACAGAATAAATAGCCCACTCCAAATCATATTTCTCGACATCCAGGTAGAGTTGGCAGATCCTTTATTGATAGCGTATTTAACTTCTCTTGCGTTTTTGTTTTTTATTTCAAGAACAAATCCCATCATAAAATGGAAGACAACACCGAAGATCAAGATTGGCTGAAGCAAAAACTGAACTAAAGGATTTGTACCCATGAAATGGGAAAGTTCATTGAAAACATCTTCGCTAAAAGTGGATGTAAGATTTATGGCTAAGTGCTGAAGTAAGAAAATTATTAGAAATAGAGCGGAAAGCGCCATGGCGAATTTTCGACCGATGGAGCTAGAAAAAAATTGCTTGGTCCAACCCATGTATTTGGTTAAGTTAATCGATTAAGGTCAAAGGTAAATTCGGAATTCTTGTTGACCAATCTTAATTTCCATTTTAATTGATTCTAAATACTTCATCTGACTAAGTGAAGACACTTTGACAAATGTTTAAATAATAACAATACGAGCACGATTCTTGTTCGAAATGCAGAAGATATAGAATCTATAGTAATCCGCTAATTAGATTTTTAATAGGAAATGGATGAAATAGAATGTTAGTAAGAGGTAAGCTAGTTTTTTTACTATTGATTTTTTTGATGGTCGGATTCCGAACGATTGCTTCTCATATCCGTGCCGGAGAAGTAATAGCACAAAAGGTTGATGGCTTGACTTATGTATTTACTTTTTTTGGCTATAGAGATGTCGATGGTGTTTTATTTGGGAATGGTCGCTTTGATCTTGGAGATGGAACTTTCATTGGAGATGGCTCAGATACACCGATACCATGGAATATTAATAGAATAGAGAACATCGGAAATGGTGTTGAAAGATGGGAATTCAGTTGGGTTCACACGTATGAAGCTCCTAACAATTATCTTGTAAGCTATCAGGAAAACTGGCGTAATGACGGTATACTTAACATCCCGAATGAGACCCCCTTCTACGTGGAAACACTTCTAGTAATTGATGGGTTTATTTCAAATAGTACACCTTTTTTCACTGTGCCACCTATTGATCAAGGGGTTGTTGGATACAGGTTTGAGCATAATCCTGGAGCTTTTGATCCTGATGGAGATAGTCTTTCGTACTATCTGACAGTTCCCAAAATGTCTAAGAATGAAAATACTCCTAATTATAGAGGTTTAGCAGATCCTTTCTTTTATGAAAATGTTGAAACCGGAAGCCAATCTGGATCACTTGCTACTTTGACTTTGGATCCAATTGATGGCACCCTGGTATGGGACGCGCCAGGTGGTTTATTCATACCTCCATTAGAAAATCGGGAATATAATGTAGCCTTTGTTGTAGAAGAATGGCGGAAGATAAATGGCGAGTGGTTCAAACTTGGATTTGTTACCAGGGATATGCAGATCATTGTCTGGAATTTTGACAATGAGCCACCAGACATTGAAGTTCCGGCGGATACCTGTGTCATAGCTGGAGAAACCATCCTTACTACCATCACAGCCTCAGATCCGGATGGTGATCCCGTGAAGTTGGAAGCCTTCGGAGGACCTTTTGAGGTTACTGAACCGACAGCAACATTTAGTCCGAACAATCCACCGCCTTTTCAGCCTTCACCTGCATCAATAGTATTTGAATGGACCACCGCTTGCGGGCAAGTACGACAAAGACCTTATGAGGTTCAGTTGAAAGCTACTGATGATCCAACCATCCCGATGATAACCAATGCGCCAGGTTCGGTAAACTTTGAGACATGGCGAATCACTGTAGTTGGCCCGGCACCTACCGGACTTACAGCCGATGGAGTGCCCGGAAGAAGCATTCAATTGAACTGGGATCCATATAGTTGTCCAAATGCAGATGCGATGGAAGTATGGAGAAGAGTAGATGAATTTGCCATAGACCCAAATTGTAATCCAGGCATTCCGGAAAGTTCCGGATATGAGTTGGTGGAGGTACTTGACATCTCCGAAACAAGCTTTTTAGATACCAATGCCGGAATTGGTTTATCACCAGGATCAAAATATTGCTATCGGCTAGTGGCTACATTTCCAGAACCAGGAGGAGGC
>JANQSI010000020.1 GCA_028284125.1 Cyclobacteriaceae bacterium | reverse complement strand
AGACCGATTCTTCATTCATGATGGGCTGAGTTCCTATGCGGGATGCTATCAGATAGCAGCAGTGGATCGATCAGGCAATGAGAGTATACTATCAGAAGTGTTTTGCAATGACAATTGTCCTCAATTCCTTCTGCCTAATGTATTCACTCCGAATGGTGATGGTGTCAATGATCTGTTCAGACCTTTCTACTCTGGGAGCAGAATTGGCAGAGATATCGATGGATTTTCAAACACCAGTTGTCCACGGTTTGTAAGAGCACTAAACTTCAAGGTCTTTAACCGGGCGGGTGCAGTAATTTTTGATTTTAAATCACAGGAAAACGAAGGAAATGTTTTGATCAATTGGAATGGGACTAACAAAAATGGCAAGCAAATACCTGATGGGGCTTATTTTTATTCTGCGGAGGTAACGTTTGAAAGATTAAACCCGGAAGATGCTGTTGAGGTTTACAGCGGGTGGGTTCAAATCATGAGATAGAACCCTGCATGACAAATACAATAAGAGACAATTTCGAATTGAAGAAATGCTAAGTAATACATATAACTTTACAAAGTATTGGAATTGAAATCGCGAATGAGATATTTTAAACTAGGTTTTCTTTTAATTTTTTCTTTAATCGCCACCGCTGTTGAAGCGACTCATATCCGGGCCGGAGAGGTAATTGCTGAACGCATTTCTGCACTTACATATAAGTTTACCTTTTTTGGCTATCGAGATCAGGAAGGGGTTTTGTTTGGACAAGGGACATTCAATTTTGGAGACGGAGATATATATGGTGACGATCAAGATGAGCCAATTCCCTGGACAAACATCACAGATTTAGGTAACGGAGTTGAGCGTTGGGAATTTAGTCTCACACATACCTATCAAGCGCCTAATAACTACCTCGTTAGCTATACTGAAGATTTTAGAAATGCCGATATCCAAAACATCACAGGATCTATAAACACTTCGTTTCATGTTGAGACACTTGTAGTAATTGATGCATTGATTCCAAATAGTACACCTTTCTTCACTGTGCCACCTATTGATCAGGGAGTTGTTGGATTTCGATTTGAGCACAACCCGGGAGCTTTTGATCCAGATGGTGACAGCCTTTCGTACTTTTTCACTGTACCTAAAAAAGGAGAAGCAACAGACGTAGATGGATATAGAAGTTTGATTGACCCTTCATTTTATGAGAACTTTTCTACTGGAAGTCAAGAAGGGACGATTCCCACATTAACACTCGATCCCGTCGATGGAACAATGGTTTGGAATGCTCCGGGAGGAGCAACAATCCCCCCTTTGGAGAATAGAGAGTTTAATGTTGCTTTTGTAGTAGAAGAATGGCGGAAGATAAATGGCGAGTGGTTCAAGCTTGGATTTGTGACGAGGGATATGCAGATCATTGTCTGGAATTTTGACAATGAGCCACCAGACATTGAGGTTCCGGCGGATACCTGTGTCATAGCTGGGGAAACCATCCTTACCACCATTACGGCATCAGATCCAGATGGTGATCCCGTGAAATTAGAAGCCTTCGGAGGACCTTTTGAGGTTACTGAACCGACAGCAACCTTTAGTCCCAACAATCCACCACCCTTCCAGCCATCACCCGCATCAATAGTATTTGAGTGGACCACCGCTTGCGGACAAGTACGACAAAGGCCTTATGAGGTTCAGCTGAAAGCTACTGATGATCCAACCATCCCGATGATAACGAATGCGCCAGGTTCGGTAAACTTTGAGACATGGAGAATCACTGTAGTTGGTCCGGCACCTACCGGACTTACAGCCGATGGAGTGCCAGGGAGGAGCATTCAATTGAACTGGGATCCATATAGTTGCCCAAATGCGGATGCGATGGAAGTATGGAGAAGAGTAGATGAATTTGCGATAGACCCAAATTGTAATCCAGGCATTCCGGAAAGTTCCGGATATGAGTTGGTTGAAGTACTGGATATTTCAGAAACAAGCTTTTTAGATACCAATGCCGGAATTGGTTTATCACCAGGATCAAAATATTGCTATCGGCTAGTGGCTACATTTCCAGAACCAGGAGGAGGC
>JANQSI010000004.1 GCA_028284125.1 Cyclobacteriaceae bacterium | reverse complement strand
CTAAGTTCTTCCGACTTCTGTTCAAGCCAAGGTTCAAGATCTGTCGCCTGAATATCTTTCGAGGCAATCTTAAATAGCGGCTCCATCTTCATTCGTTTTGTGAGGCAGTTCAGTTTTAAGTAAAAATACCCAAAATGATTTTAGATTGAGGTGTAGGTACAACCTACACCTAGTAGGGGGGTTGTCAATGAGAGATTGCCATGATATATGAAGGTGTAGCTACAACCTACACCTAGGTCGGGAATTTACAACCAATTGGAAAGCATTATTGCTATAAATAGAATTTGCTCTTCTATGTGCATAAATGCATTCATAAATATATTTTGTTACTCTAATTATAGTACGTTAAAAAAACGCATTTAAGGTTCGGATTCGTGTAATAGAACCTATATAAGTAATGAACCCATGTAGATTACAAGCATAGATAACTTGTCTGAATTTAGAAGTAACGAAATCGGCCAATTTCCTAATCTAACATTGCATCTCAAATCATGGCCTAACATTCCCTACTCTGCTCTAGAAACCATCAATGAATGTGATTTAAAAAATAATCACCCATCAACCTTTTGCAACCTAAATAAGAAAAAGGCCTCATTATTGAAACCCCGTCTTTTGATTAAACAAGTGCTACTAATGATCAATAGGCATTAACTTCTTAGATAGATGTTAGTTACAATTCAAAATTTACCTCAGGAAATATCTCACTGGTCACTTAAAAAGGTGGTCATCACTAATGCACCTCTTATAATGGCATGGATTGTTGATCACTTCAATCAGGAATATGAATGGAGCGTATTCAGTCACTTTGGAAGTACCATAGGAATTATTTTATTAATGCTTTCATGTTACGGACTTTACAATAGTTTATTTAGAACTTCTTGCAAACAGACAAAGCCCTTAATATTGTTCTCATTATTATTTGTCATATCTGTTTTTTTCCATTACAAATCCGATTCATTGCAAAGTGAATTGGAAGTAATAATTCTGGTTTTTACCATTGTGATATGGTTCCAGATCATATACTATACTGAACAACAATTCAGGAAAAATCAATCCCTCGGTCTTGTTCTAGTAATGTTTACGGTTTTGTCATTTGTATTCTTCTTCTATAAAGAATTTATTGACGGTTATAAGTATGGAATCGCTCTTTTCTACCAGGCCTCTGTTGATTTTGTGTTTTTTGTTGGTGCAACCTTTTTAGCGGTTGAGATAAATTCACAAATCAATAAACGTCTATTGTTAGCAGAAAAATATTGGACGTTAAGAAAATTTATTTCATTCGTGGTTCTGATATTATATACCGGCATTGTAAATGAGTTTTTTCTTCAAGCAATACATCAAACATCTATCTTAAGGTATCAATCTTTTTGGCACACTGAGTTACCAATATTTCTTTCGATAATCGTTTCTGTGATATTACTCGAACATGTCATAGATCCAGTTATTCAAACTAAAACTTCAAACACTGAACATTGGCAAAGCGAAAAAATAATCGTTAAGAAACCTAAAAAAGATCATTTACTATCCTATTCAGAAATTGCACTTATCATTATTTATGATGGATTAACAGTTGCTTATACACATTCAAAAGAGAAACATATTCTTGACAGTTCTTTGAACGAACTTGAAAAAAAACTAGGTAATCATCAGTTCTTCAGAGTGAATAGGCAACTAATCCTATCAAAAGGCTATATTGTTGATTACATCAAAGAAAAAAATCAGAAGTTGAGAGTTGTTTACCTATCGCATTCTGGAAAGAAAGAAACTGCCGTAATAAGTAGATACAGGGCCCCTAAGTTTAAAAAATGGTATAGATCTCAGTGAGTTAACACCATTCAGATTATTTGTAACACCATTGACCAAATCGATTAGGGTTACGATAACTGATCATTGCTGGAAGGCCGTTTGACTTGTCAGTTCAAACAAGAAATCGCAATGATTAATGACAATACCATAATGACAAAAAAAATAACACTTATGATTCTGGGTGTAATCCTACTATTTGTATCTGTTCAAGCAGAGATACAGATCAATGGGAGATTAGTAGATGAGAGAAACCAACCTTTGCCTTTTGCTAACATCGGTATTCTAAATGAATCGGTAGGTACTACATCCTTGTTAGATGGAAGTTTTAAACTAGTCATCCCAGATAAGTTTAAAGATCGAGAAGTTATCTTTTCTTCACTGGGCTATGAGAGAAAATCCTTTTCAATTTCTGAATTGATTTTGATGAAGAATATTAAAATCACATTAAGAGAGCAAGCAACGGTTCTTAAAGAAGTTGAAGTAGTTAAGAAAAAATCCAAGTTCAAAAAATCTCTCATAGGTCCTAACCCAGCAGAAAATTTGCGATACAATTTTAATAGCAGAGATCAAAATGGAGGAGCAGTTGTTGCTATTTTGATAGACCCGCAACCACGCAAATTTTTCCTCAATAAAATAAGGTTAAACATTGCGGATAATAACTGGTTAGAAGCGAAATTCAGAATAAGGCTTTTGAAACAAAGTGATTCCACGAAACTACCAGGGACTGATTTAATCGAACATAATATCATATCTGATTGCTCTATTAAAAAGGGATGGTTAGTAGTTGACTTGACTCAACATAACATAAGTCTTGATATCGATAAATTCTTTCTAGGAATTGAACTTATAGAAGATGCTACGATCAGGGAACTGCAAGATGCAGAAGACAGTCTTCGCCAAGTACATTACAGAAAATTGTTTGAAAAAGGTGAAAAGGGAATTCGCGAAATAAAGAAGACGATAGATGGCAATGAAGTTGTAACAGGCTACATAGCAGAAAACAGAGGAGTTAAAACTTTGATTAAGTCAATGAAAGAAGCAGGAATAGAATCATCACCCCGAACGAATTTTAGGGTAACTGCGAAGTGGGCAGAACGATATCCGTGCTACAGTAAAGCTGCCAGTTTTGATAAATGGAGACTACAGCCATTCACACTTGTTTCCAAAGTACTAATTGAGTACAGCAAATAAACACTAATCTTATGTTTAGATCTCAACTTACTTTGATGATTGTCTTATTTGCGGTCGGCCAAGTTTTTGGTCAAGAAGCGCTCGGTCAGACTGAAAAGAAGCAGATAGTAGATTCAGCAGCAAAATTATTTGAATCATACTACGTGTATCCAGATATCGGAAGCAGGATCGCAAAAACAATAAGAGATAAGTATAACAATAATCAATACGATCAAATCCTAAATCCTCACCACTTTTCGCGTGCATTAACTGAAGATATGAAGTTAGTGAATGAAGATAAGCACATTTCCATAAAGTTTGACCCTATTTTGATAGAAAGGTATTCGAGTAATCAAGAAAATGGTGATGATTCTTATAATGAGTTTAACGATCAACTAAGCCAATTCAATAGTCACTATTTTGAGCAGGTAAGTATACTGGAAGGTAATATTGGCTATATAAGATTCAAAGAATTCTCTGACGGTGCTGGGGTTTCGGAAACCATTGCATCACTAATGAATTTTCTAAGAGATACCGAAGCAGTCATATTCGATGTTCGGAAAAACCGAGGAGGAAGTGGATACACCGTTCAGTTGCTGATCTCCTATTTTACTCGCACATCCACTCTTCTAAACAAGTTTTATGAACGACCAAACGAGAGTATCAGGCAAGTTTGGTCATTTCCATTAATGAACAAGTACAATATGACCGAAAAAGAGGTAATCATCCTTGTAGGTCCGAAGACTTTTTCTGCTGCTGAAGGATTCGCTTATACGATGAAAAATCTCAACAGAGCAACAGTAATAGGCCAAGCCACAGGTGGTGCAGCACATACGGTTGATTATTATGCGTTAAATGAAAACTTCTATGCGATTGTACCGACTGGTAAGGGGATTAATCCAATCACTGAAACCAATTGGGAAGGAACTGGAGTAAAACCTAATATTATCATTGAATCTGACAAAGCTCTAGATACGGCAAGGTTAATCCTGATTAAAAATGCTATGAATAATTATCAGCAAGATGATTTCAGACAAAAAGTTTTTAATTGGGAAGTCAACTGGTTAGAAACAATCCTCAACCCCATAGCACTCACCCGGAAGCAACTAAAGATGTTTGTTGGGCAATATGGGGATGCGAACATCAAAATTAATCTAGATAAACTCATGTTCAATAAGTCAAGCATTGAAACTGAAATAATTTATGCTGGAAATAATCAATTTGTTTTACTAGGAAATAGCTCTAGTACACTTGAATTTATCGTTGAAGATAATAATGCAATGGCTTTACAAATTACATACTCGAGTGGAAATTCTGAATGGCTTGACAGGATAGAATAATCCTACCGAGAACACCATTTCTGGAAAACGCGAAGACTTTTAATATATCATTCCAGAAGTATCATGCAACTGTTTGATAGTTTGTCAAAGAAATAAGAACGAGGATCGCATTCTAGTTCTGTTTCCTGTTTTAGTACCATTTAGAATGTGATGTTCAAAATATTGCCAGTATGATTGCTTGCCTTTCAAGTAGTTTTCTGACTTCATGTTTTGTGTGAGTATATCAAAATATTCTACCATAATGAGTTTATTGAACGTTGGTGTTTTGGAAGAGATTGTACTTCTACATCTCATGGCTTCTGATGGTTTTAGTGGTACATCAAAAGAGATAAAAAATAGTATTGAGACAATATGGGAAAGAAGCCTTTCTCAACCTGCCACACATACCGTATTAAAACGACTCGAAAAGAAAGGGTTTGTAACTTCAAAATGGGGTGAGAAAAAAAATGTCCAAGGAGGGAAAAAAAACAAAATTTACAAGCTTTGTTCAAACGGATTTGATTTACTAAAACAGTTACACCTCAAGAGAAACGAGCTATGGGAAAACTCACGGAAAACTGACTCACATTTTTTGAACAATAGAAGGCTTTTACAGTAGTCGATACATTATTCACAATTAAGAGTGTGTCCGTTACTTCAAATAAACTTCTGCCACGCTTCTTAATACCTGAATCAATAAAGGTGTTATGAAGGTTTTACTCAACTAATCGGTTAAGGGATACGTAAAAAAACCTACATCCATTATGTGATTTTTGAACTTACTTTTCTTCATTATTCTTAACATAAGCGCATAATGAAAGTAAAAACGAAAGGACTAATATCTAATCATGAATTCAATAAGGTCAAATGTCATTAATATTCACTTTAGAGATAATTATCTCTTCACATCTTCTTTTATTCGGTATTTGTACACTTTTCAATAAAAAATCTAGGAACCTTGGAGTGAATCTGATTGGCCTGTTTCTAACCATTTTAGGTCTTCAATTTTTATTACTCTTTTTTTTCAATGACCACATTAAAATACAATTTGCAGGAACTTGGAGTTTAGTGGATTATAGACCCTATTTACTAAATGCTTTCCTACTCTCATACGGACCTATTATTTGGATTGCTAATGTGCTATACATAAAGGATTCAAAGGTTTTTAAAAAGCAACATCTTCTGCACTTTATTGCAATACCGATTTATACCCTTTTATCAATTTTACTTAAGGATTCCCTAACGACATGGCCTACCCAAAAACTATCAATTGATAGACTTTTTATATTCCTTCATATATTATCTTATGTAATCATCGCTGTTACGTATTCCTTAAGAGAAAACAACGCATCTGACATAAAACTCAAACGAAATCTACTACTGTTAATTGATGTGACATTTGGAATTTTAATTCTGACTTGGGTTTCATTTATTCTGTATTCAATTCATGGCGAAACTCAAAGTACAGTTCTTATTTATGTTTTTCTAATAATGATTGGAATCATGGTTGATGGTTCAGTTATTTACTTTTTCAAATACCCGGATTTATATATTCAGAGCAAATACCTTAGAAATCGATCCAAGGAATGGTCTTCGGAAAAATATAATTACTCTGGCCTTTCTGACAGTTATATAGAAACAATTATAGGTCAGGTCAACGATCTACTCCTAAAAAAACTTATGTATAAAAACCCAACTCTAACCTTAGCCAATGTTAGTGAAGATACAGGGTTCCCCACAAGAGATATTTCCCAAGTTATCAACAGCAAACTCAACAAATCTTTTAGGGAATATTTAAACGAAATAAGAATAAAAAGAGCCGGTGAACTGTTTGATGAAAATCGAAATTTACGAGTTAGTGAAGTCATGTATGAAGTTGGCTATAACTCCAAATCAAGCTTCCATAAGTACTTCAAAAAAAAGTATGGTAAGACTCCAAAGCAATATTTAAAATATACCTCAAAGTATATCCAATAGAATTATTCACACTTGAGTACAACTTCCTTCAATTCAATTGATCGGAAACAAGCTTAATTGAATTTATTCATCCTTCAATGCATTAACTGGGTTTGCTAATACAGCTTTCAATGAATGAAAAGAAATAGTAATCATGGAAATTGAAATAGCTACTCTCTTCTTCAGCCAAATTATCAATACCGTTTTCTGATATATATGTCCTTAATAGGTTTAAAATGAGTGAAATTTTCTACCTCCGAGAAATTTTCTTCTAACAATTGTCCTACGGGGAAATGTGAAATTGCCCAGTCGTTAGCCTCAAGATCGATAACCATTCTATAGACTCTTTCGGAATCCGGAATATGCTTATCATAACTAAGTTCAAATTGTATGTAAAGAGCAAGGACAAGGCAAACAGGTAATCCCTACACTCAAACCAACAATATTTATTGTAGAGTATAGCTTGTCTCTAACCAAACTTCTCATTGTGGACTTGAAATAATTTCTAAACATTTCCCTACCTAATTTTAAGTTCTTCCTTTTTCATAGACCGAGCGATTCCATGAGACTCTTAGCTTCCTCATTGTCTTGATCTAAAATCAATACTTCCTCCAGGTATTTTTTTGCTTTGCTAGCATCTTCATATGGCTTCAATAAATTAATCTTTGCAATAAAAAGCCTGCTATCGATATCGTACGGATAGTTTATTCTGGCCAACTCCAGGATTTCTAACGCATCAGCTAACCTATTCTGATTTTGGAGATAGGTCCCAAGATATATTAATTCAGACGGGTCTGAAAAATCATAAAGGGTACCAGGTCGAATTTTCAAATCTTCATAAATATTAATTGAAGACTTCACATTGCCTAAGGATAACTCATCCCACATCAAACTTATATAGCTCTGTTTTGCGGGATATGGTATTGGATTTCCACGAAGTATTTCAATAATGTTCTTACTAATAGACATAACTGGAACACCACGTGTGTTTGATAAAACTACGATCGAAATATCAGATTCGGGCATTCCTATAAAAACAGTTCTATTACCTCCAAATTGACCTTCATGCCATAAAGCTCTTATGGTATCATTTTTCATAGGTAAATAGGTACTAAATCCAAAGGCATAACCTTCCCATTCTTCTTTTCCATTGTTTAGAATAGGCTGAAAAAAAATCAGGCCTGGATTCTCTTTGAAAGACTGTAACAAAAACGAGGACCATTTTAATAGATCTGGGGCACTTGACACAATCCCACCACCAGCATACCCCGAACTGGCATGCCTGTATCTTTCATTGAGATAGCCTCGAAATATATCATACCTATATCCTTTCGCATATTCGGAAATGACTACATCCTCTTCTAGCAAAAGAGTAGATTCC
Source organism: Cyclobacteriaceae bacterium (assembly GCA_028284125.1). Lineage (GTDB taxonomy): Bacteria > Bacteroidota > Bacteroidia > Cytophagales > Cyclobacteriaceae > Ekhidna. The sequence goes on along the minus strand of JANQSI010000004.1, from coordinate 418,405 downwards.
ATATCCAACCTATTAAAAATTACTTCACCATAAAGCTGTGATAGGGCTTTACCTGTTACTTTTTCAGCAATTAAACCGAGTAAATCATACCCAATGCTACTGTAAGATCTAACCTGGTTTGGTTTTCTTCTTAATCCATCTTTAATGTATTGATCTACAAACTCTTTGACAGTTTGATCTTTTCTAAAATGTAGCTGCCTATAATTTTCGTACTTATTGTAATGCCATATTCCAGATAAGTGTCCCAAAATCTGCTTAATAGTTACTTGACCAACATCTTCAGGCAAGTCAGTATAGTAGTTAATTATTGGAACGTCTTCTTCTAACAGTCCCTCATCGATCAAGTGATGTATTAAATACCCAGTAAATGATTTGGTGATAGATCCAATAGAAAATTTGGTGTTGATAGTAATAGGAGTATCGAAACTACGATCGGCGATACCAACCTCATTATGGTAAAGGATTGAATCACCATGACCAACAATTACCACTCCCGAAAAATCATCTATTGAATAAAAAGTATTGATCAAATCATCTATTTCTGTATATGTACCACTATTCAATGCATCCACCATTATTTTATCTTGGGAATGGTTCAAAAGTGGGATCACGCTAAAGATCCAAAGACAATACTTTCTTCGCATTTTCATTTGTTTTCTCGTTTTGTGATAACTACATCCAGCAATCGATGATGTGATTGAAAAGGGACTTCAAGCTATTTTGATTTGACTTGGAATTCTACAACATTAGTGGTTCGTTAATGTACTAGTATCTGTATTAGAACCTTTACTTAGGAATTTATAAGACAGTTGAGTCACTAAACACTCCTCTTTTTCTCATTTTCCTGCTTCAGGAATTCAAAAATGCCAACCAAGTTTGACAGATACTTCAGGAAGCAAGGGGGCTGGTTCAAATACTTCTCCATCAACTGGCACCTCACTATCTCCTGCAATTCTAACATGAATAGCCGCCCATGGATTTAAATAAAAATTCTTATAGAACTTCCATGCATACCCACTCCCTATCGTGAAAATGTAATTCTCATATTCTGCGGTAGACAACTCTGCCTCTGTTTGTATTTCAGCATCCCAATATTCAAGCCCTGTACCCAACCACCAGCCTTCAAAACCAGGTTTGAAGAAATATTCTGTGATTAATGCATAGACGTACAAATCGTTATTTGTAAATCCATCCTTTAAAACGAATTCAGGCGTAGTAATCTTGGTGATAACCGCCCTGTATCTCATTTGATTTCTTCCATACCAAATAGATCCATAAAAACCACCAGCTATGTAAGGAAGGGCATCCAGTTCAAATCCAACTGTTTGGCTGGCTTTTTCTTGAGTTTGTGCATTAACAAAGTGACATGTTGCCAGTGTCAATATTAGAAGAAACCTTTTCATGATTTTGGTTATCTGGATTACGCGAACCTAGTCAGGGTTAATCCCTTCTACAATGCCGGAAATCATCTTACCAATTGATTGATATCAGGGAATTCAGAAACCAGGAAAATTTTGTTGTCATCTAGATATTGGCCATTTAAAAGCCCTTTCATCTAGAAACATATACATTCATTTTTGTTATATAAAATATAAAAAACATTAATTATTATTTATAAACATATTTGGTATTAAGTCGTTCTCAAATAGAATTACATCTAATCCAAATTATGAGAACCCTCACGTATACAACACTATTTTTAATAAGTTCTATGCTCTGTGCACAATCTGCGGTAGAGCTTCCTCTTGAAGATCAGTTTGATGAAATCACTCAAAACTGGGTCACTAAATCTGAGTACTTGAAAACTTACCAAGGCCTAAATGAATACTGTCGAAATCCAGACTTTAGAAAATCAGTGGATGAGATTTTAAAAGAAATTCATGCCTATGATTCCTTGATCCTATCCAAACTAAATGATCCTACATCCTATTTAAGCTGGAATAAAAAGGCGAGCAAAAAAACATTCTCCGACATTGAAGATCTGGAACACGAGTTCAGCTTAGCTCATTTTATCGATAAGATGAGATCAAGTTGCGAATTCAGAAATGAAATTGAAGCTAATGCAGATGAACTAAAGAGCGGTGTGGGTTACGAATCTTACGACTCAAAAGTTTATCTACTGGAAACCGAACTAACAAAGTACTTACATAAAATCGATAAGCTCATTGTTCGAGTAGACGACAATCTTCACGTGTTGCATTTAGATTAAAAATACGTAGTAAGCATTGTATGGAGTCAAATGGTGAAGGTATCTCAAACACGCTTCTCCCTACTTCTATTGAAAATATCCCTGAATAAATTCTTTCAAATTGATTCCAAATACAGGAATTCGACTATAATTTAGGTGACAATGTCTTAACCTAATTTACCTTAATGCCGACACGAAAACTTCTCCTTCACAATCGCTTTGAACAAATCCGCCATGAACTAAAGATCAACAATCAGGACATAGCGGGTGAACATCGTAGACAGAAATTTGAAAAGATGGCTGCTTCACCTTATGCCTTTTATCGTGGCTCTAACCATCTATACTGGGAAGATTTTTATAATGATTGGCGGATCAGTTTTTTCGGTGGGACTGCTGAAACATTGACATGGATAAATGGAGATGCGCACATCTACAACTATGGGGCATACTCCAATCACTATGGAGAAGCGATCTTTTGCATGGATGATTTTGATGATGCGATAGTTGCTGATTATCAATTTGATCTGTGGCGAATGGCGATCAGTATCCTGCTTGATTGTCGGGAGAACGGTGTTTTTGGTGAAGTAGCAGAAAAGAAAGCGCTAAACACTTTTGCCAAATCTTACCTGAAAGAGATCACTTCTTACAAACCAGGTGAAGCAGATGAGGAGGTTCACTATACACGGAAGACTTCCAAGAAACTACTTAAGCGCTTCTTGAAAAAAGTCGAAAAGAAAAAGAATCGTCTCAAAATGCTCAACAAATGGACGGTGGTTGAAAATGGAACGCGAAGATTTGATTTAGCGAGTGATCGTTTGGAAGCCCTCGGAAATGAGGAATTTAAAACTCTTTCTGAAGCTTTCACCAATTATCAATCAAGCATCAATTTTGAGTTTGACGATACACCTAAGCATTTTCAGATAAAAGATATTGTAAGGAGGATCAAGTCCGGAACTGGTTCTTTGGGTGCAGATCGTTACTATATACTCATTGAAGGAGATACAGATGCCCATGATGATGACGTAATTCTGGATGTAAAAGAACAAGGTAAGCCTCCCCTCTATCGACATATGAACAAGAGTGAGAAAAATGAATATGATCAGGTATACCCACATGAAGGTGAAAGACACGCTAAAGCAACATTTGCCTTGGCTGAGCATCCGGATAAATATTTAGGTTGGTTGAGTCTTGGAGAAAAAGAATTTTCAGTAAAAGAGCGATCTCCTTACAAGTCAGATTTTCCGACCAATAAACTTGATACTGCAGATTCTCTTTGCTTTATGGCAGAAATATGGGGAACGATTTTAGCTTGTAGGCATAAGAGGGCGAGTTTTATTCTAAATGGTGAAGCTCACGAAATGCCGAAAAAAATGAAGGAACTGGCCAAGGGTCGAAAAAAGGATTTTTGCAAATTCGTATCCTCAGTGGCGATTCAGTATGCGCTACGAGTCAATCAGGATTATGATTATTTCCTTAAAGCCGTGGCTTCAAAATGAGTATGTGCATGCTTTTTCAGCCAGGGCTATAAATTCTCGAGATCAAGAGGGTCTAATTTTCGCTATCCATACTCGTAATCTTTTCTACATCAAACGTTTCAAGGTATACTCCCAAAAGACCCTGTGAAGAAAGGCCTTGAATATCAACCTGGATATCTTCCGTATTGGATGAGTTATAAAAAAAGATGTTTGCCACTCCATTTTCATCTGTCTGAACATTGGAGTTCCAATACAACGTGTACCGATTGGTGTTTTGTGAGTCTGAAGGATCAAAAAACTGTGGTTCACTGTGTCCCCTCACTTCCAAATTGGTGGTTTTGGATTTAGCTGAACTCTTTCCCCTATTAGTGTAAATAATGATTACTCCTTCCCCTCCTCTTACACCATACGCTACAGCATCTGCACCCATAAGTACTTCTATTCGTTCAACATCGCTAGGATTAAGCGTTCTAATGGCCCATGGAATATTTGTTGGGAAACCTCCAATAAGTCCTGCAACATCTTGTTCAATAATTGAACCATCCAAGACCCAGGTTGGATCTCTTTCTGATCCCAAAATACTGACCCTTCCTGAGGCACCACCGCCAGCTTGATATCTAACACCACTTACCGTATTTAAAACTTCCAGGTAATCTCTTCTATCTACTTTGTCTTGGTCAATATACCTCACGGCACTTGGTTTGATTCCATTCAATGAAGGCGCGCTGTTTTCATCTATCTTTTCTCCGAGTATCCTTACTTCATCGAGAATGGTAGCATCCTGGTCAAACATTGCATAGGATATCCGTTCTTCCAATAAAGCTTGATTGGTAGTTTCACTGACACCATCAGCTTGTATATTAACCTTTTCTTGAAATTCGTAATCTGGGATAGGAAGATCCTTTTCTTGCTCGTCTAATATCACTTTGCTCGCTAATAATTTCCCTTTCTTGTTATGAATTCTAAAAATCAAGTTGACGGTTCCTTCCCCGTTGAAACCCTCAATAGAAAACCTTCCATTTTCATCAGTCGGTATGGAAAATTGAGAAGTAATTCCCCTAGCAAAAGCCATGACTTCAAGTTCCTTACTTTTTATAGGACGTCCATCTTCCCACCAAGCTGTGCCAGAAATGGTTAGTCCCTTTACAATCTCAAACTCCTTGCTGTTATTTGTAGGATTCAACACTTCCTTCCAATCAACACTCTTAAATGAATGAGTCATCATCAGCAGGTCTGACCTTAGTACCGATTCTTCGTCATCTTTCAATACAAAAGAGGCAGAACTCTCCACCGGATCCAAACTAGCAGATTCAATAAGAAGGTTTGTTGCCAAGTTCTTATCATCAGTTGCTTTGTCCATAAAATTCGCATCGGTGATAGCTAATGATAAGTTAGTAGAAACTGGATTACCTTCTTCATCAACGACTCTAACTTCCATGTGCATTTTCCCCTCTTCCTCAATTGCTCCTTTTACAGTAGTACTAATGTAAAGTGATTGCTTATTCTGAATAAATAGTTGTCTGGTAGCTCTTGGAGTTTTTGTATCATCAAATAAAGTCAGTGTGAGTATTCCTTTTGGAAGATCCACTTTTGGAAGCGCCAATTCAACTCGACCAGTATCACTCGTGTACTTATGATTAAAAATGATATGGTTTTCTTGGGTTCCAATTAGATGCATTTCTTTACCTATATAGTCATCGCTAGATCTTATGATTAGTGCGATTCTGTCAGGATCATTATAAGCAATTAGACCAGTACCTTGATCGACTGCTTGTGGAAGAGTAAAATCAGACCCATCTGAAAATACGGCTTTATAAACTTTTCCTTTTTGAGGTTTAAAATAGAATGAACCCATTCCTTTATAGAGCGTCTCAAAAAAGGCAACTTTTTTTCCCTCGGAATCTATGATCTCCCCTTTAAGCTCTTTAGCTATTCCTTTTCCATCTACTCCAACTGCTTTAAAGGCCACTCTTCCTCTCAAATCATTGATCAATTGACCTCCTTCTGGAAAAAATGATACACTCATCACTTCAGTTTCATTCGTTAGAGGATACTCATTAGAGGTCACAACGACTTCAATTTTTTTCGAGAAAAAATATTGATCATCAAAATTTCGCATCCAGTTGGTGTACGCTCGAATCACATAATCACCAGGTGGTGCGCTTGTCGGAAATGTTATCGCTCCAGATCCGATTCCATTTTCCACGTAATGTGTCTTGCTAACAATGATTTCATTGTAGGCGTTAATCAGGTCAACGTGAAGGACTTTACTTTGAAGCGAAAAAAAATGCCTTGGCCCTTGAACGAGGTATGCACTGTACCAAAGCGTCTCACCTCTTATCAATTTGGATTTGTCATTATGTAAAAAAACTCTTTCAGTAAAATTTTCACTTTGATAGGCTTCCAAGGCCTCTGCTATCTTAATCCCATTCTCAGGGGTGCTATTTGTCTGAGCAAATATTTGAAATGCTAAAGAGATGGCTATAACTACAAATTTGATCTTCACGATTTAACTATTAATTGTGAACCGTTTGGCTGTTAGAAATATCCTCTCCTTACCTCATATTACAACTTGCTTTGCGTTGCACCTTACTTTTCGTTTCAAATATTAATTCAACTATTGATGTGAGTGACTTTAAATGAAGTGAATGGTACCAAAATTGTCTACGAATGGCCCCACTGTTGAGTCTGGCAAGTGGAGTATATCAGATGATTATATACCCGGTTTTATCCAAATTATCCTCAAACCTCAGTTCTGTCAATTCATCACCTTATCATCATGAAGGAGGATTTGTGCAAATTTTAAGGGATTTTAAGCCCTTCTTTTTTAAGCAGAAGATTGTTTTGATGTTCTGTCTGTGAAGTCATTCACGCACTTTGTACATAAAGGAATTTTGGAAGCTACTCTAGAATTACACCATAAGCGGAAATATGCATGTAAGACAACTGTTGATTGGTCTTCAATTTTAATCGGCCTTTTACTTTCGGGTCTTTCTTAGCGCTCAAAAGGACTCCATATGCCTCTGGAACAACTGCGTGCCAGGTGCTTGAGCTTTTAGTCCCCTCCATTAGCTTGAAGTGTATCTTGGAGATCGGTAGGTCCGCATATTTTCTTTTATTGACAGGATATAATTGGATGCTATTAGGTTGCTCTTCTCCTGTTACTTTCATTGTCAATTCAATAGTTCCGTCTGGTAGATCAGGTGATGATTTTTTGAGAATTCCACTGGTTTCAGACACAAGAATCGGACTACTAATGTTTAACTCTTTTTTTACGATAGTAGGCTCTGATAATAGCTTACCATTTGGATCTACTAGCCCAATTTCCATCTGCAAGAGTTCTGTTCCTTTAAAGTCGCCCACATTTGCAATAACCTCGGTAATAAGCAAATGACCTTGTGGCTTTCCGTATTTAGCTACTTTTTGTTTGACATATGCTGTGATTTCCTCTTCCCAAATAACGAATGGATTCATCCGTTTTTTCACCGGATTTCCAAAATCGAATTGAGTTTCTGTATAACCATCAGCTTGTACAGCATTTCCCACATAAAGAGGACTCGTAGCAATGAACTCAATCTGTTCCTCAATGATATTCTCGTAGGAGGCGGCTATAGATTGTTGCATATGCGTACGACGGATAATTGCACTTCTTTTTGCATTATGATTGATTCGTATTCCACCAACTGATTTTAGATCTACATTAGGAGCAATTACAAGTATTCTTACTTTTTGCTTGTTTTTTTTGACCTGAATAAGGCCTGGCTCCACATAATCAATTTTGTTTAGTGGCAACTTCGATAAAAGAGTTGCAGTCCTAGTATCAGCTGCTAGTGCCTGACTTTCGTGATACAAATCTGATTGAAGAAGCTCTTCTTCTTGACAAGAAAAAATGATTAACGAGGTAAGTAAAAGTATGGTGGACTTTTTCATTTGGTTTAAACTTTATCTAGTTCAAACATGGTCCTTATTTGTTATTCAGATGGAAGTCAATTTCCGAATTGTTGATCTGAGTTTCCCAAATGCAACCAAAAATGATTCTTTGAACTATGAGCCACTATTCACTCAAGCTCATAAAAACTCATTTGATTTCCATCAGGATCTTTGAAGTCAAAATATGAAACAACATTCGGAACCATTTCTACAGGTGTTGGTGATATGCTAAGTTTTTTCAACCGCTCATATTGAAATTGAATATCTCTCACCTCTAGTCTCAAAACTGATCCTGTGGTTGATTCTCCTTCGAAAAGTTGGAGCCAGGTCTTATCATTAAGTGCGAACTCCATAACACCATCGGCAGGAGAAAAATATTCAATTTCACCCAACACCTGCTTATACCATTCAACTGAAAGATCAAGATTCGAAACAGGAAAGCTTATGGTGCTGCTGGAATACGAAAGCTGGTTTTGAGCATTTATCTGTGTTGAGCAAATGACGAAAATGCAAGCAATTAATCTCTTCATGGTTTTAAGCTAATTGTCCTTCCAATTGATTCATTGCCAGCTCCCATCCTTCCGCTGCACCCATCTGTACCATTTGCTGGAAAGCTTCAGGAGATACATAGGTGTAAGTGGCTTTAATCGTGGTGACAGTTCCATGCACATCAAAGATTACGGTCAATTTCATTGGAGGAATTTCTCCGGTTTTCTCTCCATTTTCATCACAGAAATATTCCTCTGCCTCAAATCCGATCCGATCTTCCATTTTTAGGAAATCCATTCTACCTCGATAACTATCACCCTCCGGGCCTATCATGTTATAAATCCAACAACCTCCTTCTTTGAAATCCATATGATCTATTTTGCACGTGTAAGGAAGTGGTGCCCACCATTGACAAAGAATATTGGGATCGCTCCAGGCTTTCCAAACTTTCTCGACAGGCGCGTCGAATTTACGAACAGCAATCAGCTTATTGTTTTCTAAGTCTTCAGTAAATGTGGTTTTGTTCATGAGAATTGTATTTTATTCAATGTTTTTTAAAAGGTCATCCAGTTGATCAAATCGATCTCGCCAGAGCTGTTTAAATGGTTCCAGCCATTCGATAATCTCTAAAAGTTTTTCAGGTTTTATGTGACAGTATCGTTCTCTACCTTCTTTAGAAATAGTGATCATGTCACATTCCTCAAGCACTTTAACATGCAATGAAACGCCCTGCCTAGATATTGAAAATTGATCAGCGAGTGCATTCAGATTTTTCGGCTGATCTACCAATGTTGTGAGAATTTCTCTTCTTGTTGGGTCAGCAATGGCTTGAAATATATCTCTTCGTTGCTCCATAAATGCAAGTACTTGCTTGCAAATTTATATGCAAGTATTTACTTGCGCAAATTTTTCTTAAGAATACTAATGATCAAAGGTTCAAAATCCAGATCTTCTGGAAGCACCAGTAGGCATTCTGCTTTGAGGAGTACGCGGTTTTAACTCTTCGAGTCTTCTTTCAACGTATTTTTCAAACTTGTCAAACTGCTTGACATCTACGATGAGTTTTACTCTGCTTGTGAATAGCTTCCTGACCTCTCTAGTGGCATTAAGTATGGGCTCTAGTTTTCTGGAAATTTCAACCATTTGCACCTGCATCATTCGTGGATCGCGAGATCTCATGGCATTTGCCTGAACTCGTATTAAATCCTTATTTATCGCATCAAGTGTCTCAAAATTCGAAAGCCTAATGCTATCAATTGCCTGATTATAATCTGTAGTAAGCTTCCAGCAAAGCTTCTCTTCAGGACCTTTCAGCTTTATTTTCTTCGTTACTTTTTCCGGTTCCAAAATAAGAACCTCAGCCAGGTCTTCAGCTTTTATTGGGTTCTGTGAAAAACCTCCTCCCATAGGCAGGCGCTGGGCAAGAACTATTGAAACAACCAACATTACGTAAATCGACAATAAAGATCTTTTCATGATTCCTTATGATTTCAATTAGGAAATGGATCATAAAGTTTTCTCTACAATCTCACTATAGAAACCTTTTTCAATAAATGGTCCTTAAATTTCAATAAGTGCCAGTTCCTCTTAATATTGATAGAAATGTGTCTTTTGTAGAAATACTAAATGCGTTCGTAGGTTGCTGAATTTTAGTGCATCTAATATGGGTAATTTTGAATGTGGCCAAAGATGCTATTTTTATTAATAAGCTGCTGATTCACTCGATTGGTTGGATTACCATTTTGGTTATCCTCTCAGTCATGCCCATTCCGCCATTCATAGAAAATCCTCTTTTGTATAGAGGAGTAATGGTTGGACTTCTCCTTACATCATTTTACATAAACTACTTGATTCTGGTCCCTCAACTACGTTTCAAAAACAAGAAATGGTGGTATATGCTGTCACTAATTGGATTGCTGGCAAGCGTGTTTATTGTAGGCGATTTATTAAACTCAAGCCTAATCAAGGAAGATCAAGTAAGACAGTTTGCACCTACAACCTGGAGTGGAAGACCCATTGGCTTTAAGGCAGCAAAAAATATACCCATTACACTATTTTCATTTATTGGAATTCTTATTTCTAGTCTGATTCGGTTCCAGGAACGCGCTAGAGAAAAAGAGCTTGAAGTCGCTTCCGTGAAAGCTGAGCTTCTTCACCAGGAACTTAACTTTCTGAAATCACAGATAAATCCACACTTCTTGTTCAATGCGCTCAACAACATCTACTCGCTAGCTATCAACAAATCAGACAAGGTGGGTACTGTCATCATTAAGTTATCTGAAATGCTTCGATACATCATCTATGATTTTGACGAGACAAAGGTGCAACTATCGAGAGAGGTGAAGCACATTCAGAACTACATTGAACTGCAACGAATAAAAGATCCGGGGAACGAAAAAGTGACATTCGCTTATGATGGCTCAGATGTGAAGATTAGCCCATTGTTACTGATGCCTTTTGTAGAAAATAGCTACAAGCATAGCAAAATTGACCAGGATAAAAATGGTTGGATCAAGATTTCGATTCAGGTTATTGATGGAAAACTGAGTTTTCAAGCAGAAAACAGTGTCCCAAACGACAGGAATGTCCACATGAATGGAGTGATTGAAACAGGAAAAAATAATGGTATTGGAATTGAAAACGTAAGAAAAAGGCTCGATCTAATTTATCGTGACTTATATAAATTAGAGATAAAGGATGATAGAAATGTCTTTGAAGTGAAGCTAGAATTGGATTTGGATCATGAGCATTAATTGTGTTGTAATAGAGGATGAACAACCCGCCAGGGAACTTCTTGCAAATTACATTGCCAAGGTGCAAGACCTGGAACTTGTCGGTTCCTATAAAGGTCCATTGGAGGTTCATGATGTTTCCTGGTCGAATGTTGACCTGCTTTTTACCGATATTGAAATGAGTGACATGAACGGCATCAATTTCCTCCGAACGCTCAATATCAAGCCCTTCATCATCATCACCACAGCTTATTCGGAGTACGCGATCGAAGGGTACGAATTAGACATTGTTGATTACCTGGTGAAACCATTTCCTTTTGACCGTTTTCTCACAGCGGTAAATAAAGTGAAAAGTCGTCGAGGCGGTAAGTCAAATCCTCCAGTGCAGCCAGAACCTATGTTACTTATCCAAGCTGATCATAAGACATATCGAGTTCAGCCAAATGAAATCTTATTTATAGAAGGCATGCGAGAATATGCCCGGTATCATTTATCCAATGGGGAAAAATTGATGGAACTGGTCGCTTTGAAAAACCTTGAAGTGTCATTACCATCTCAATTTATTCGGGTCCATAAATCTTTCATCATTAACAGGAACTTTGTAAAAGCATTCGAGGGCGTTTCGGTTGAGATCAGTGACCAGAAGATTCCTATTGGAAAAAACTACAGGTCCTCAGCTAAAGCATCCTTATCAGAAATATAGCAATTGCCTAATTGTACGCTCCATGCCTGAACCAGACATCCATTAATGTGAAACTCAAGGAGAAGGTATGAGAGGTTTCCTTGACCAGCTTATTAAGATCAGTCCCGATTATCTCATGTTGATATCCCAGATGGATCATACCACGTCTATTGAATGGCAAACCAATGCCGAAAGAATATGCTTGGTTCCAGTAATTGGTTTCATTCACAATGATGTAGTTTGACTGAAAACTTACACCCGCTCGAATGGCTATCCGATCAAGATATTCTCGAGAAAGTCTATTTTTCTGATAAGAAGTACCGAATGAAACAAGGGTTCTGTCTTTGTACTGATAGTTGTCTTCTCTTGAGTTAACACTCCAATATTCGGATTCAAGGTCTACATTAAACTCCCAATTTGGAAGCTTAAAGCCTATTCCAACGCCAATTCTTTCGGGAATATGATATGGGCGATCACTTTCGGTAAACAAACTGTCACGATTAGCATTGATAATGATTGTTTCATCCTTATAGTTGACCAGACTTCTGGGTCGGTACGTTCCACCTAGTACGATCGATTTATTAGAACCAACATTCAACTGGTATTGAACCCCGAAATCCGGAATTGCTTTAACAAAATTCTGATCTTCCAGGATTGTGATTGCTGCACCGACTTGATCGAGCGTCAAGTATTCACTTACCGATTGACTTCCTGAAAGCACACTCGTTCGTAATCCCAAACCTAGATTTTCGGTTAACTGATAGCCCGCAGCAATGTACAAATTGGAAAGCCCTCCCTCTCCTATGAATCTCGCATTGTAAATTTCCAATTCAGTAGAACCAAATTGGGAATCGATGATATCATAAGTAGCATCGCTGAACCTGGAAATACCAAACGTCAAAGCCAGCTTATCATTTGCCTTAAACCAGTAATTGATTCCATTGATCCCGCCATGGGTAGTATTGAAAGTCTCATTCAATGATTTTTGATCGAGAGATGAATAGGAAATTCCAATATCAAATAACTGGTTAGGTCCTTTTATTGAATTTAATGAAGCTGGATTCTTCAAGTTGACAATTTCTTCAGGGATTGAACCGATTCCGGCATTTCCCATACTTTGATAAGGAAGAAGACCAAACTGATCTAATGACCCTACACCAAATATGTTGTAAGCCGAGCCGGAAATTGACTGAGAATATAGAGACGTACAGCCGCAAAGAATCAATAAGACAAACGCTGCATTAATCGAATTCCTCATACTCTTGGTCCGGTTCAAATCCCCAAATATCGTCGTGGCGTAGACCAGCACTTTGACCACAGACGATGTAACCTTTATTGTTAATCACGAAAGCGACCGCATCTGCTCGTGATGTTCCTTCAAAATCTGTCCAGTCATCACTCCAGCGATTCGTCGCTGGATCGTAGGAAAATGTATCTGATGAGAAACCACCAGCTTGACCTGTAACGATGTATGCAATTCCGTCTAAAGCAATAGCAACAGCATCTTGCCTCCCCACCGCCGCAATAAATTCATCATAGGTATCATCTTCATCGTTCAAAGACAAATCAATCCATGAATTTGATTCTGGAGCAAAAGACCAGAAATCAAACAAGAACTGGCCATTATTTATCCCTGCGCCCACGTATGCCACATCATCAATTACAAAAGCAACTGCGCCCTCTCGCTTCGAACCAAATAAACTGACTGTCTGTGACCAAGAATCGGAAGTAGGATCGTAACTCCAAAAGTCTTTCAAATAGCTTCCGTCAAATCCTGTTCCGACATATGCTTTTCCGAGAATCTCAAATGCCACAGCTGAATAGCGAGCTCCACCTCCAAATGAAGCCCTTTCCGTCCAAGAGTTAGTCACAGGATCATATTCCCAGAAATCACTCAACTCCTCAGTTTCCAAATCCGCGTTAAACCCCGTTCCTACATAACCTTTTCCATTCACACCTAAGCCAATCGCAGAGATTCTTCCAACGCCTGGAAAGGGTGCCATTTCTTCCCAAAAATTCCGGGAAGGATCATATCTCCAAAAGTCAACCAAATAGTCTTCTCCGTCAGTGCCAAGTCCCACGTAAGCAAACGCTCCAATCGTAAAACTTACAGCTCCTGAACGTGTGTCTCCTTCGTAATCCGAATACTTAATCCAGTTTCCATTGGTACTATCATCAGATATGTCTTCCGTACATGAAACAAATCCGATTGCCAGCATTATTGATTTTAAGAACTTATTCATTACTCGTTGTTTGATACTGTATAAATTTTTAATCGACTGTTAAAAGATCGATCCCCTACTAAAACAGTGGTTGTCGATGTGTTGAAATCTTGTAAGCTCAAAAGCAGGTAGTATTTTTCGTCAAGAGGGAAGGAAAGCAGAAGACTCACAATGGAGCTTAGATCGATTGAGTAGTTTCTATTTCTTTCAAAATCGTCCCCATCAGAGCGTAGCATATAATAGGTCTGCTCTCCTACATCAAATAGGGACTCATTGACGAAGTTGACTTGCACTGTATCAGGTAAAAATCGAGTCTCCCCTTCGTCCAACCATTCCAATTCAAGGATGGTTGTTACCATCAGTAAGTCTTCCGTTAGTAGAAATGAGTTCCTAATTGGATCTGTATCTAATTTGACGGCATAACCAAGCCCACCTGCAATAACTCCGTAGTTGTTTGTTAGATTAGATGATATTTCATCCTCAAGAGAGTTAATCTCTGCTAATTCTTCCGGAACTTCTGTATGTTCGATCTTCGAATAGTATGGAGAAAACCCTACTTTAAATTCGTATGTGATACTTTCTGGTGGCGTTGTGAAGTTGTCAGAAGAATAAATGGTTAATGAAACGCTATCGGATGCAAAACCAATAAATGGTGAATCTGTTTCCTTGAATCCGATCTTAAACCCTTTGATAAATTCTTTGAATTCACTGTCCAAACTCAACTCGCTATCGTCACTGAGTTGTTCAAATAATTCAAGACCCCATTGATTGTCAAGAGTTATTTCAAGGGTTCTTAATCGATCAGTCGCTAAAATAAATCGCTGTTCAGCAAGTAATTTTAAGTCACCAATTGCACCATCTACTTCTGTATTGTTGTATAGATTAAAATCATCAAGTCGCTCAAGTTCTTCATTTAACTGTTCGACCAGAATGGTACTCGTAACCTCAGATTCATCTAGATAATCTGTGTAACCGTCCATGAAGAGTGTAAGAGTTACAGAATCAAATTTCAGATTTTCACTAATTGAAAAACTCTCTGACAAGTTTTCAAGTATGAAAAATGCTTCAGCTTTCGTCGCACCTAATCTTGAGTCTGAACTATTCCCAATTAACAACCTCCCACTTTGACTTGTAATCAAGGAATCAAACTTGGTCGTGTAGATTGGGAGCGAAACAGTATCTGCGTAAAATAGACTGAACGCTTCATCACCTACAAAGTCTTCACCTATAATGGAGGATTCAGAGCAACCCAAAAGGGCCACTCCGAATACCAAACAATCAAAACCTATTGACCTAATTCTTTGCATTGAAGCAAAAGTTTTAAGTAGACTTGATTGACTAAAAAATATTCTACGAACTGGGTCGAAAAATCTAAAATCGGCCTATTAACCGATTATTTGACAATTCTGTCTTTTTGATTGGAAAATGGATAAGTTGATTGATGGAAGGGTCATGTTGAACCACCTGAATTAGCATTCACCGCTAAAATGATTCATTTGAGTCTCTCTAACCGACCTTTGTTCTTGTAGATACTCTTATAGTTCCATTGAATTTTACGCGACTTATCCAGCCACCTCTTGAGATCCTCTGTATTTACCTCATCAATTGTTGTGTATCGAATGGAAGCGTCTTTGAATTTACCTGTTCCTGGCTTTAGGTCTTTTTCATCAAAGTCTGCACCGCTCCAAAACATTAGCCGGATGCAATCCTTGAGTTTGCCGTATCCAACTGTCGGATTTTCATCCAAAAACCAAACAGGATGTCTGTGCCAAATCTTGCTTTCAGCCTTGGTGAGATTCTTATCAATGACAGACTTAAGTAGGTCACAAATCTTCCGATCTTCTGTTGATTGAGATTGATGAAATTCCTGGATGGTCATACCCAATCAAAATTCGTTAAGTCAAACTTAACAATCAAGCGTAAGCCATCTCTCTGTTGTATTTGTTTCGGTATTCCAATGGAGTCATTCCTACGTATCGCTTAAAAAGTGTACGAAATGTTTTATCATCATTGTATCCGACAGCATACATCACCTGATGAACATTCATCGTTGTAGCCTCCAGTTTCTTCTTAGCGGCCTCCATTCTTACACGTTGAATGTATTCGATTGGCGTATTCTTTGTTGCTTTCTTAAATCTCCGAACAAAGTTTCTTGTACTGGTTGAAGTTTGATTTGCCAATTCTTCAACACTTACTTTTTCAGCGTAATGTTCCTCTATGAAATCCTGGATTTGAGCAACCTCTTCGTCTGAATGACCTTTTTGTCCATTGAAAATCACAAATTGATTTTGATCCATTCGATCGAATTCAATTTCAGCAACTTTTGAACACCAAATGGCTGTTTCTCTACCGTAAAATTTCTCAATCATATAAAGCAGTAGATTCAGAAAAGAATACGCACCTCCACTGGAGTAAATTCCATTGTCTTCGCTTATCACCTTTTCAGGAACCAGTTCTACCTCGGGAAACATTTCCTTGAATTTGTCATGCGTGATCCAATGGGTAGCGCATGACTTTTTGTTCATAAGACCTGTCTCAGCCAAAAGAAAAGCTCCTCTACAAAGACTAGCAATTTCCGATTGATTTTGTACTCTTTGATTCCTCATCCAATCCACGAATGGGTAGTTCAGTTCAATTTGTTTCTCCATATCACCAACCAAACCAGGAACGATGATTAAGTCCGTCTTTTCAATATCTCCTAGTTCTTTGGTCGGAGTTACGCTAAAAAAATTGCTATAACTATGCGGTTCACGAGTGATACCTACAAGATCTATATAAAAGAGTTGGTCTCCGGTTTTTCTTCGATAATCATTATTGGCCATTTGAAATAGGTTATAAGAACCAATAATCGTGTCCACAATAGCCAATCCCCTGGGAACCAAAATGCTTAAATGCTTCATAATTCAGCAAACTTAAAAGGAAATAATGTCTGAATCAACCCGATATATTGTCGTATTATAACCCATTATTGGGTGCATTTATGACATAGCTTTGTCTTGTCATTAATCAAAAAAACAAGCAAAAAATGAAAAATCAAGAAATCACAGTCGTATACAAATGGACAGCTAACCCAGGAAAAACGGACGAACTAAAAGCCATATATAAAGAAGTAGAAAAGCAAATGAATGAAACTGAACCCGGAGCACTAAAGGTAGATTGCTATTTTGATGAATCAAACGATGTACTTATTGTCTCAGATTTATTCAAAGATGGAGCGGCTTTAGGACAGCATCTTAGTACGACTGCAGCAGGACATTTTCCGTCTTTGCTTCAAATCGCACAACCTGGACCATTTCTTTTCTTGGGAGATGTTCCAGAAGAATTGAAACAAGCTGCTATCGGAATGGGGCTAGATGCTACGTTCGCACCATTGGCATTTGGATTTGAGCGATAAGATAAACTGATCTGCTATGTAAAAACATCTGATTAGAAGATTAAAAGAGTAGGCACGATATGTCTACTCTTTTTGATGTTCTTGAGTAAACATCAATCAAATTCGACAAAAACGAAACATATTAAGAACAAGCCCGTAAAAATGAAAACAAATTCGACAAAATCGAAAGATATACATAAAGATGGCACAAACAATTTCAAGAGCGTTCATTGGCTACTTGTTTTCACTTACCACACTAATTATTTCAGCTCAGACTATTGACCCTGATGAGCTCACACTTGCAATTGACAATTTGATTCAACCAAATACGGCTTCTGGTACTTTCAGCGGATCAATCTTAGTAGCTAAGGGCGATGATGTTTTGTACCAGAAGGCTTTTGGAATTGCAAACAAAGAACATGAAGTACCTAATAGGTTGGATTCTCGTTTCGGAATCGGATCTATAACCAAAATGATGACTGGAATTGTTGTTCAACAATTGGTTAATGAAGGAAAACTAGATTTGAATACTACCGTAGAAGAATTTATTGAAGATTTTCCAAAGGGTCCAAAAGGCAATGCTCCAAGGATTGAGCATCTCTATAATCATACTTCTGGCCTTCCACATCGAGTAACAGAACAATTGGATGAAACGCAATTCATATCCACTTCCGATTTAGTAGAACGAGTAAAGCAAATTGAACTAAGTTTTAAACCAGGTAAAAAAAGGCAGTATAGTAGCGTTGGCTACACAGTTTTGGCCCGTGTCTCTGAAATAGTAGAACAAAAGCCTTTCTCCAAAATTCTTGAAGAACGAATTTTTGTGCCAGCAAATATGATGTCAGCAAGAAGTGAAAATACGCTTGAGCCCATGATCAAAAAGGCGTATCCCTATTATTTGGGAACTTCCAATGGTAATCTTGTAATGCTTAACGCTCCTTTTAAAGACCTGAATTTCTTAACAGGAGCCAGCGCGGTGTATGCGACAGTTACAGATTTACAATCTTTTGTTAGTGCAATAAAGGCAGGCACATTCGGTAAGGAAACCTGGACGAATTTAGGTACCAAATCGTGGAGTGGATGGACGGGAAGAACAAGTGGTTATGAAGCCTATTTAGATATTCTACCTTCTGAGGATATTCGCTTGATCATCTTAACAAATTTAAGATCAGCTGCTACCTGGCAGATCAGATCTAACCTACGAAAGATTATAACAAATGAGGCAACAAGTACGATTATGAATCCACCTCCTATTCATAAATCATTTGAACAGCATGAATTTCTTGTAGGTAATTACAACAGTAATGGGTCCACTGTAAAAATTAAGATTGAGAGAGGAAGATTGTATAGAGGTGATAATGAGTTTTATCCAATTGAGGGAGAACAATACTATATCCCTGCAAGTGGAACAAAAATGAAATTCAGACGAAACGATTCAGGGCGAGTTGATGCAATCATTCAGATTCGAGGGTCGAATGAATCACTTATTCCTAGAATCGATTGAAAAAATATTAGTGAAAAAAATTTAATATCAAATTCGACAAAGACGAAAGAAATTTGTAACTTCTTGATGGTTCATGAGTTTAGCTGTTAATCACAGCATCGATGAAAAAAGAACTTCAACCGCCAAAATGGATTTACAAGCTTGTTGAACGATTTTGTGATCCCTACCTATGGGAAGGTATTAGCGGGGATCTCGAAGAAGTGTTTCATGAAAATGTCGAATTAAAAGGTCTTCGAAAAGCCAGATGGATTTACGCTATTCAATCCATCGGTTTTTTAAGAAATGTTTTCAGAAATAAAACCAAACGCATATCAAACATGAGATCTATCTGGCTTAATTACTTCATCACATCGTATCGTTCACTAAAAAGAAATCGATCTTATTTCTTTATCAATTTATTAGGTCTAGTTGTTGCAATCGCCTGCAGCCTTTTCGCACTTATCTACATAAACGATGAACTCCAGTTTGATAAATTCCATACAGGATCAGATCAAATCTATCGTCTGTATAAACATCACATCTATGAGGTAGAAGGAACCAATCATTTGACATTTGAAACTTCCGGGATGATGGGACCAACCATGGTCGAGGACTATCCGGGAGTTGAATCTTTCTTGAGAGTTAATGACAGATCCTACCAAGTAATTCTCTCTCATGAAGAGAAAAATGTGGTCACTGAAAAATTGTACATCGCCGATTCAAACTTCTTTGAATTTTTTGAATTCCCCATTCTCTCTGGAAATCCCGAGAAGTTGCTAATTGCTCCATCTTCGATTGTGCTAAGCCGAACATTGGCCAAATCATTGTTCGGTGATGAAGACCCCATTGGAAAAGTAATTCTTGGACTAAATGATTTAGACTTTACGGTTACTGGAGTATTTGAAGATGTTCCCAGAAGATCATCTATTCAATGCAATGCCGTGGTTTCATGGAGTACCACAGTTAAAGGAGTCGGACCTGTGAGTTATGGCTGGATGAACAACTGGCGTACCCAAGGCATCTTCACATTTCTAAAGTTGTCGCCGGATGCCTCCTCTGCTGAACTCGTAGAAAAACTTCCAGAGATGATGCAGCGACATCTTCCTGAACGATCAGATCGCTACCATTTAAATCTAATTCCTTTTGAAAAGATGTACTTGTACAGTGATGAAATCAGGAATAAAGGTGGAATGAAATTCAGCAGTTTCACTTTTATCCTAACCCTAGGAATATCAGCTCTTCTAGTATTTGTAATTGCAAGCGTTAATTACATCAACTCATCACTTTCTAGGGCCTCACAAACACAGGTTGAAGTGGGAATCAGAAAAACAATGGGATCTACCAGGAATCAGTTGATGGGAAGGTTTATTACCGAAACACTTTTTAATACAACAGTCGCCTCTATACTTGCCCTACTTCTAATTTTTGTTTTTCTATCAAAAATCAATGCAATAAGTGGCAAAGAATTACCAATCGAACTTTTTTATTCGCCGTTAGCGATCATCTCTCTTGTATCATTCATCATCGGTAGTTGTATTGTCATTGGTGTTTACCCAGCCTACATCCTCTCCTCTCCTTCCATTTCTTCAATCTTAAAGCCCTCATCAGGTAGAACTGGAGCTATTGGTTGGTTTAGAAAAGCACTTCTGACTCTCCAGTTTTTCATTTCTATTCTACTGCTCATAAGTACTGCTCTAATCAATCGGCAAACCTATTTCATGGAAAACAAACCGCTTGGGTTTGACAAAGAGCAGGTCTTGGTCGTAGATATAGACAATGAGGTGAATCAAAAAATTGATGTCCTGGAATCAGAATTATTAAGCCATCCCAACATAAAAACAGTATCTTCCACAAGAACTGCCATTGGAGCAGGATCATTTACTAATTCGGTCTACCCTGTTGGGTCATCAGCAGAAATCGTTTCTCGATTTTATGGGATAGACCCGGAATTCATAGAAACATATGGTATTGAATTGAATAAGGGAAGATCATTTTTAAAAAACTCTGTAGCAGATTCAAATCAACTTATCGTAAACCAAGCATTGGTCGACCATGTAGGTTGGAAAGATCCGATTGGAAAAAGAATGCGTCTTAATGATGAAGGAACTGCTTTCACCATCATTGGAGTGGTTGAAGACTTCCATATCTTTTCACTGGCTACTTCAGATATTGAGCCAATGGTTATGTATTTGCATCGTGGGGAATCGTACAATTCCTCGGTCAAAATAGGAAACGGTAATCTCAAAGAAACCATCGAACACATTGAGAACACGTGGAGTTCTTTAGCTGAACGAACACCCCTGAATTATTACTTTGTTGATCAATGGTTTTATGATCAGTACAAAAAAGAAAACCAACTGCTGAAAATATCTACCATCTACTCAATCATCAGTATCATTCTATGTGGACTAGGTCTTTTCAGTTTGACCGCTTTACTTTTACAGCAGCGAACGAAGGAAATTAGCATTCGAAAAGTACTTGGAGCACCTATCACTTCCATTCTATCACTTATCAATAAGCAATTCGTTCTGATTATTTTAGTCAGCTTCTTGCTTGCTGCCCCAATTGCCTATTGGCTTTTAAACCAATGGTTAGACCAATTTGTGTACAGCATTTCGGTAAACCTATTGCCATTTGTTTTTTCCGGATTGGTAGTCTTGATCGTTAGTATCGGAATAGTCAGCATTTTATCAATTCGTACTGCAAACGTTAATCCCTCTAAAAATTTGCGAACAGAGTAGTAACATATTCGGTAGTTGCATCATTCATTTGTACATTTTTTTAGATCCTAAATGTGGCCATATTGCCTCTAAAAGTCACATTACTTCTAAATTATTCGTATAATTACAATGTCGACCAACCAAAATTTGCCACGCTATGAAACACAAAGCGCCCCAGTCCTGGATTGCGTTAGCTTCCATTTTATTCATTCCGTTTATTTCTTTCAGTCAAAGTGAAACAACAATTACGTTGACTGTTGATACGGAGAAGATTACTAAGGACAACATCAAGCAACCTGGAATATTAACATTAAAAGATAATCGCTCACAAGACACAGCTACTGGTGAAAAGATTAAAGGATTCAAATCTGATATCAACAGAAGCCAGGATGTGACAGTTGTTGGAGAACCGGTGAACACTTCCATTGGCCATTCTGTGCTTATCGATAAAATCGTTAGAAAACGAAGGTTAGGCACACGAAGAATGCTTGAGAAAGACGATTATGATGGTGTTGCAGGCCAAATTGAAGCAAAAGCCAGGTCCAAGAAAGGTATTGGCATGAAGCATCGGTATGTCATTTACTTCACTGTGAGAACTCCTGAAGGGGATCGGAAATTCAACAGTGATCCCAAACTGAAGATGCGAATAAAGATCTAATCCATGCTGAAAAAATCTTCCCTGATTTTTTTATTGTTTATCGTTTGGATTTGTTCGCTTGCTCAGGATCAACAGATTGCAGACAGTTTAAAGACTATTTACGCCAATCAAGAACTATCAGGCATTGAGAAAAAGAGATTGATCGAAGAAATCAGTTATTATGAAACTGATCCACAAGTAATTCTTGAGTTTGCTCTGGAGCTGATAAGCCTTGCAGGAGATAACCCATTGCATTTATCAAGTGGTTATCTTCAAAAGGGAAACGCCTTCAAATATCTTGGGAAGTTTGACCAGGCTTTTGAAGCCTACTTCGCTGCACTTAAATATGCACTTGAAAGCAAAGAATCATCCAATTATTCATCTGGCGTGACATATAGCACCATAGCGGATGCCTATTCATCTATTGATGAACCAACCAAGTCAATTAACTACTACAATGATGGAATTGGTAAGCTTAGGCAATCATCAGATCTGAACGCTCCAATCCAGCTAGCTTCTGCCTTACTCAACGCCGGAGATGAATATCTCAATCAATCAAATCTTGATTCGGCGCTGTTGTACTTTCAAGAAGCCAGCGAAATTTTTGATAAAGAAGAATACACGATCGGAAAGGCTTACGCGCTTGGAAACATGGGCTTGGTTTATGTCGAACAGGGAAATTTCAACCTGGCAGAGAAAAACCTTTTTGACGCCACGAACATTCTTGAAGAATTAGGTGATGCGTATGGTATTTCATCTTATCAAACTTTTATGGCTGATGTGTACCTCCAAACGGAATACCTAATGGGTGCACTCATTCATGCCAATATCGCACTTGAGAACGCAACAAAATATGATATGAAAGAACAAATCAGAGATGCTTCAATGAAGCTATCTGAAATCTATGAGGCTATGAGCAAAAGCGGTGAAGCAATTCATCATTTAAAAACCTTCATTCAGTACAGTGACAGCCTGACAAACCCACGAGTGATTAGTAGTATCGCACAAACGAGACGGAAGTTTGAGGATGACCAAAAAGCAAAAGAAGTCGCTTATTCTGAGTCAAATGAAATTACGGACAGTCGACCTGTCTATTATGCCTTGATCATTGGTATTGATGATTATCAATTTAATGAAGATGACTTAGTAGATCTTGGGCAACCTGTCGCAGATGCCACATCATTGAGAAAAACGCTTATCGAAAGCTACACATTTGAACCAGAAAACATCATTTTCCTAAAAAATGCCACACGATCAAAGATCATCAATGCACTAGAAGCTATTTCAGCAACCATCACGGAAAAAGACAACCTACTCGTTTTTTATGCCGGACATGGGGTTTGGGATGAAAAGCTCGAGATTGGCTATTGGCTGCCCTCAGATGCTACAATGCTCAGCAAGGCCAACTGGCTAAGCAACAGCCGAGTGCGTGATTATATCTCCGGGATCAAGACCAAACACACCTTACTCATC
Source organism: Cyclobacteriaceae bacterium (assembly GCA_028284125.1). Lineage (GTDB taxonomy): Bacteria > Bacteroidota > Bacteroidia > Cytophagales > Cyclobacteriaceae > Ekhidna. Next base: position 395,001 of record JANQSI010000004.1, on the reverse strand, counting down.
ACCGATGCATGCTTTAGTGGCAGTATTTTCAAGACACGATCTGTTGAGTTAAGCGCTGAAGAAAACACCTTGCAGGTAGAGGGTTTTGTAAAAGTTTACCGCTTACCAAGTCGAAAGGCTATGACTTCTGGTACACTAACCACAGTTCCTGATCAAAGTACGTTTATGAGGTACTTGATTCGGCGCTTGAAAGAAAATCAAAAAAATTACATTTCAGCCAGACAAGTTTTCACACAGGTTGAAACTGCGGTAATCAACAATTCCACCAATGTTCCACAATACGGAACCATCCAAAATGCCGGAGATGAAGGTGGTGATTTCATTTTCATACGAAAAGATTAAGGCAATAATCTAACACATCTACTGTATCGCAAAATCAATTTCGACAAAAACGAAACATATATTAAACTGGTTCGTTAACTTAGCTATTCTTTCAAAATCGACAAAAACGAAAGAAATTTGTAACTTCTGTTTGGAATAAGAGTATAGCTGCTTAGTATGAAAAAAGAGCTACAACCTCCAAAGTGGATTTACAACATACTCGAACGATTTTGCGACCCCTACCTGTGGGAAGGAATTAGCGGAGATCTTTTTGAGTCATTTCTTGAAAATGTCGAAACGAAAGGTGTAATGAGGGCTCGGTTGATTTACATTTTTCAATCGCTGGGTTTTCTAAGAACGAAATTCAAGAGAAAAGAAAAAAGACTAACGAACATGAAATCCATCTGGCTCAATTATTTCCGCACATCCATCCGATCAATTAAAAAACAAAAGGTCTTATTCGGTATCAATCTCATTGGCCTTATTATGGCCATCTCTTGTTCGCTTTTTGCACTCGTTTACATCGATGACGAATTAAAATTTGATACACAACAAAGTGATGTCGATCGGACCTACAGACTTTATAAGCGATACATCAACATACCAGAGAATGTCGATCATTTGACTTATGAAACTTCGGGCATGATGGGGCCGACTATGAAAGATGAGTATCCTGAAGTAGATGATTTTATGCGTGTTTGTCCGTGGTGGGATAAGGTGATTATCTCATACAAAGAGACGAATCTTAACACTGAAAATTTCTATTTTGTGGACTCCACTTTCTTCGAATTTTTCGATTATGAACTTATCCAGGGTGATCCATCTACTGTTCTGACTGTACCATCATCCATCGCATTGAGTGAATCATTTGCAAGAAAACTTTTTGGTGATGAAGATCCTATCGGGAAAACTGTGGTTGGACTTAATGAAATTGACCATACGGTCACTGGAATTTTCAAAGATCCACCTCGGCATTCATCACTACAATTCAACGCATTAGTCTCTTGGAGCACCTCTGTCCCAGGTCTGGGCCCTCTCAGGTTTCGCTGGATGAACAATTGGTTGGCTCAGGGAATTTTCACTTTCGTTAAACTCGAGAATAACGCGGATCCTCTTGCTCTGACCGAAAAACTTCCTGAGATGATGCAAAATCATTTTGAAGAACGAGCTGATCAGTACTTTCTAAAATTGATGCCGCTAAAAGATATGTATCTGCACGGCGATAACATTCGTGCAAACAGAGGAATGAAATCTGGCAGTATCACGTTTGTTTACATGCTTGGTTTTTCGGCATTTCTGATTTTCTTAATTGCAAGCGTCAACTACATCAACATTGCATTATCCAGAGCGACTCAAACACGTACCGAGGTAGGCATTCGAAAAGTAATGGGGTCTTCTCGAAAGCAATTAATGGGTCGATTCATTTCAGAAACTTTCTTGAGCACAACAATAGCATCAATTCTAAGCTTGATTTTAGTTATTTGGTTTTTGCCTACAGCCAATATGCTAAGTGGAAAAGAACTTCCTTTGATGGCATTTTTACAGCCACTGACATTATTAACATTGGTTGGGTTCATTTTTGGAGTTAGTCTGTTCGTCGGGACTTATCCAGCACTTGTTCTGTCCTCACCTCCTATTTCTACCATTTTGAAATCATCTAACGGTGTGGTCGGTTCCACTGGTTGGTTTCGAAAAATGCTCCTGACGTTACAATATGCTATATCCATTTTCCTGATTATTTGCACAATTGTTGTAATTCGACAAACCGATTTTATGGAGAGCAAACCATTAGGTTTTGACAAAGAGCAGGTGCTTATTCTGGATGTTGGTAATGAAGTTCGTCCAAAAGTAAATGTGCTTGAAAACGAATTGCTGAGTCATCCTAATATTCTCTCTGTTTCGACCACAAGGTCTACGATTGGAACTGGATCTTACAGTACAACAGTAATTCCCGAAGGGAACAATGATGAAATAAACACTAGAATTTTCGGTGTAGATCAAGAATTTTTCGAAACATATGGGGTGAATATAGTTGCTGGAAGGTCTTTCATTAAAAATTCGATAGCGGACTCTTCAAACCTTATGGTGAATCAAGCAATGGTCGCTTTCATGGGATGGGAAGATCCAGTCGGAAAACATATTCGTTTCTCCGCAGAGGGAAATGATTTACCTATTATTGGCGTAGTTAATGATTTCCATATTCATTCTCTTGCCTCAGATCAAATAGAGCCAATGATTCTTTACCTGGACGTTGTTAATCAATCGTACACGTCCGTTAGAATTGGAAATGGAGACCTAAAAGAAACCATGAATCACGTTCAAAATACTTGGGATCAGTTGGCAGGAAGAACTCCTTTCAATGCATTCTTCGCTAATGATTGGTTCAATGAGCAATATGAAAAAGAACGAAAGCTTTTGAAAATTTCCTCGATCTATTCATTCATTAGTATCCTTCTTTGTGGATTGGGATTGTTTGGATTGACCGCACTTCTTCTGCAACAACGAAACAAAGAGATAAGTATTAGAAAGGTACTGGGAGCTTCAGTGACAAGTATCATTTCCATGATGAACAAACAATTCTTGATTATCATTTTAGTCAGCTTTCTAATTGCAGCACCACTCTCCTATTTCTTAATTTCTGATTGGCTTGAACAATTTGCCTATCAGATTACGGTTGGTGGAGTTCCTTTTTTCTTAGCTGGAGGACTTACCTTGCTGATTAGTGTATTAATTGTGAGCTGGCTTTCGATAAGATCAGCCAGTGTGAATCCTTCTGAAAACTTAAGCACCGAATAACTAAACGACACATCCATGAAAGGAACAAACCTTGGTGAACTCGAAGAATTAATTCTGCTGGCAACAGCATCTCTTTATGATAATGCCTACGGCATAGCCATTCAAAAAGAGATCAAAGCCAAATGCAATCGGTCCATTTCCATAAGCACAGTGCACGCGGTACTGGCCAGATTGGAGCAAAAAGGATTCATGGATTCAAGATATGATGGAATGACACCTGAGAGAGGTGGACGAAGGAAACATCTTTTCAGAGTGACTAAATCTGGTCAAAAAGCATTACTTCAAGTACGAGAACAAAGAGAAACTTTCTGGCAAGGAATTCCATCAATCGCATTCGAAAAGTAGCAAAAATCAACATGTCTCATTCCTGACTGTCAATCCATTCTTCTTTTTATTCTAATTATATGTACGTACATTTAATGGAAACACACTAACTGAAAAATGGAAAATTCAAAAGGAATGAGAATCGCAGCTACAGTAGTGCGGTATCTTTTAGGTTTAATCTTTGTTGTATTTGGACTTAATGGTTTTCTCAATTTTATCCCGATGGGAGAAATGTCACCAGGCGCCATGGCAATGATGGGCGGTCTGGCAGGATCGGGCTACTTCTTTCCGATGTTGAAATCTCTTGAAATCATTTCGGGGATACTCCTCCTCACAGGAATGTACGTTCCATTAGCAATAGCGATACTTGGCCCTATTACGCTTAACATTTTCTTGTTTCACGCCGCACTTGAACCAGCGGGAATGCCTGTGGCAATCGTTGTTTTTGGCGGAAACATTCTTTTAGCCGTAGCACACAAAGAAAATTTCAAAGGAGTATTTGCCAAGAAATAAGAGTTTCTTCACTAAGAGCTAAGCTTGCTCTATGGATCTGAAAGCCTGTCCTCACCCGATGATAGGCTTTCAAATTTTAGAACAACTTCACTTTCAAAGCTTCATCCTTATCCACTTGATAGAATTCTTTATGGATGTCGAAAATTGAATTATCCCCAGGGCTACAAGCAGCATATGTTCCATCTTCATTCAACTCATAGGCATTCATATTGTCCATTAGGTTGTAATTCAAAATATTTATTGCTTGCTGTCTTAGAAGATTGTCTTTGATGATAAATAGCGATTCTAATCTTCTATCAAAAGACCGAACCATCATATCGGCGCTACCACTGTACACCAGCGGTTCTCCATTGTTATGAAAATAAAAAATTCGTGAGTGTTCTAAATACTCTCCTACAATAGACCGAACTGTGATGTTCTCGCTGAGTCCGTCTCTTCCTGGACGTAAACAGCAAATACCGCGTACGATAAGCTTGATCGGTACACCTGCTTTTGATGCCTCATAAAAAGCTAGAATTACATCTTTGTCTTGCAAGGAATTCATTTTACATACAATTCCACAAGGCTTTTTGTCCAACGCATTTTTTCTTTCCTGCTCTATTAGCTCAATCAACTTTGTTCGCATCTGAGTCGGTGCAGTAATCAGACTCCTATAATCCTCAGGCATTGAATGTCCCGTGATAACATTGAAGAATTCCTGCACATCGTTGGCGTAGGTTTCATCACACGTCAAAAGGCCAATGTCAGTGTAAAGTTTAGAAGTCGCTTCGTTATAGTTGCCACTTCCCATGTGGACGTACCTGGTCACTTTTTCTTTTTCCTTTCGAACAATTAGAAGAAGCTTCGTATGTGTTTTTAAAGAACCTACACCATAAATCACAAAGCAACCGGCCTTTTGCAGCCTCAATGCTTGTTTCATGTTATTTTCCTCATCAAACCGAGCTTTCACTTCGAAAAGTACGGACACGTGTTTCCCATTTTCAGCGGCATTTAGGAGCGCTTCCACGATTCTCGAATCCTTCGCAAGTCGGTAAATCGTTAGTTTGATGGACAAAACATTCGGATCCTCTGCCGCTTGCTCAACTAAATCAAGTAAAGGCTCAATTGTGTTATAAGGATGATGTAGAAGAATGTCCCGATTCTTCAAAGCCTTGAACATGTCCTGCTGAATTCCATCAGTCATGCTAATCGGCGTGACAGGATTTATCCTTAATGGCTTAAATTGGTCAAATTCCTGGTGATTAACGATTTGCCACAAACAGGTGTAGTCCAACAATCCCCCTTCTGGTGCAATCATTACATTTTCGTCCCCAGTCTCATAGCGTTTCATCAATTGCTTCAACAACCAAGGATTCGCATTTTTCTCCACCTCCATTCTAACCACTCGACCAGTCTTCCGTGTCCTCAATTTGGACTTCATCTCTTCGAGAAAATTCGCTTCGATATCTTCAGACTCTTCCAAAGTGAAATCCCCATTTCTTGTGACTCTGAAAAGTGTGCATGAGAGGATATCAACTTTCTTGAACACAAGATCTATATGTTCTCTAATGATCTCTTCTATGGGTATAAAAATGATCTTGTCCCCATCCATCAATTCAAAGAACCGTGGAAGGTTCTGAGGAAGCTGAATAAAGGACATTTTCTTTTTCTCCTTGACAGTCTGTGATTTCGTAACCACACCGAAAATCAAAATGTTGTTCATCAGAATCGGGAAGCTGTGGTAGGAATCGAAAACCATTGGAGTAAGCATTGGGAAAATGGTTTTCTTGAAATAGGATCCGGCAGATTTCTTTTGTTTGGCATCCAATTGATCGTAGGATTTTATCTCGAAAGAATGATCCTTGAAAGCTGGTTTTAGATCACTCAAATAAAGTGAATGCTGGTCTTCAGTGAATCGCTTGAGTCCATCTAACAGTTGCTCTTTAAAAGGTATTGACCGCAGGCCTGAGTAATCAACCCGATCATTTCCATAATCAATGTAGTTGTACAAACTACCAACTCGAATCATGAAAAACTCGTCTGCATTTGATGATGTAATAGCTAGAAATTTGAGCTTCTCAAATAGGTTTCTGTTCTCTTTTTTCGCCTGATCTAATACCCGGTAGTTGAACTTCAGCCAGCTTAGATCTCGGCTGATTAAATCGCTTTTGTATATCAAGTTTGAGAAATCTCTCATACTTTCAAAAGTATATAAAAAGAGCGCTTTCTGATGTTAACATTTGTCATGTTAACCGATGATTCCTTAAGCCAGATCTAGACAATATTTCAAGCTGATATTAGATTTCGACTGATCACTTTTAGACCGAAAGTAGACCCAACAAAAATGGCAACACTTTTCAGTATTGCCATCTTTGTTTTATGTTTCCCAAGCATGGTAAATCCATGCTACGTTTTATTAAACGGTTGATCAAAGTTAAAGGGTTTGTCCTTAAACTGAAAATCAGCTTCAAGTTGAGAACTTGAGTAGTGTGGTCCCCTGGAATCCTTTCAGGGGCCATGTGGGAAACATTATTATCGGTTTCTTATAACAAAAAAAGCTGAACCTCCCGGTCCAGCCTTTCCGGCTAAGTTGTTGGAGTACCTTAGATCAAATTCATCTCCGTGAGAATTTCATTTGTTTTTTTAACAGCAGCTGTGCTCTCATCAAGATTGGATTTTTCAGCGTCATCAAGTTCAATTTCCACAATCCTTTCGATTCCATTTTTTCCAATAATTACTGGCACACCCACGCAAACATCACTAAGCCCGTACTCACCATCCAATAGGGAAGAACATGGAAACATTTTATTCAAATCACAAGCGATCGCTTGCACAAGGGCTGAAACAGCAGCACCAGGTGCATACCATGCAGAGGTTCCTAAAAGTTTGGTAAGCGTAGCACCACCCACTTTCGTTTCTTCTTTCACATAGTCCATTTGTTCCTGGCTTAAGAATTTGGAAACTGGTACACTATTTCTGGTGGCCAGTCTCGTCAATGGAATCATTCCCGTGTCACTATGTCCACCAATCACCATTCCATCTACATCAGAAGCTGGGCATTCCAATGCTTCTGCTAATCGATACTTAAATCTTGCAGAATCAAGTGCTCCTCCCATTCCAATGATCCTATTTTTAGGAAGTCCGGTGGCTTTATGAGCCAAATAAGTCATGGTATCCATTGGGTTGGAAACAACAATTAGGATCACGTCAGGAGAATGCTTGATCAAGTTCTCAGCGACAGATTTAACAATGCCTGCATTAGTCGAGATCAACTCCTCACGTGTCATTCCGGGTTTTCTTGGAATTCCAGAAGTAATAACAGCAACATCACTGTTCGCAGTTTTAGAGTAATCGTTCGTAGTTCCGGTAATCTTCGTATCAAAGCTGTTAAGGGAAGCGGTTTGCATTAGATCCATTGCTTTTCCTTCAGCGAATCCTTCTTTGATATCTATTAGCACCACCTCTGATGCAAAGTTTTTAATTGCGATATATTCTGCGCAACTGGCACCTACAGCACCGGCACCTACTACTGTTACTTTCATTGTTTTAGATGTTTAGAAATTTCCATAATATGAGGACCGCAAAAGTAGTAAGCAATGACCTATTATTTCATCGTAAGTACGACAAGTAAACTCCGAAACTCCCGGAAGGTCAAAACCAGTCTTTACGAGCTTTAACTTTAATTACAGATGGAATGCTTTTTGCTTATCTCAAGGCAACCTAATCCAAGATGCTAGTCAACAAAAAACTCCTTTTCAATTGCGTTCTACTCGTTCTATCTATCAGCTGTCAAACTTTGGAGAAGTCCGAACTTAAAGGTATTTGGTCATTGAGAGAAGTGAACATTGACGGTCTTGACAGAACTTTTGAACCGACTTTTATTGAAATGCAGCCAGACGACAGATTTGCCCTATCTACAACCTCGGGTGATTTTGTAGGTATATACGGACTTAATGATTCGAAACTGGTTTTGAAAAGTAATGATGAACGCTGGTTTAATACCAATTGGAAAATAAAGAAAGTTGAAAACTCACTTAGACTTTCCGGGCTGGATACCCCACATAAAACCACCCATTTGAGATTTGTGAAAATTAAAAGCATCCCGGATTTTCAATCATTTGAAAATGATCTTGTAGGTCGGTGGGAGCTTTACAAAATCAGAACCAAAGGAAATGTTGAAAGACTGAATGATACTTGGTTCACTTTGAACAGCAAGAAAACTTACACCATTACAAAGAGTGATTCTTTAGTTGAAGAAGGACACGTTACTGTTGATACACGTCACAAAAAAATCATCTTCGAAAATGATGAAACTTCCTGGAGGATTTGGTATTTCGGAACGGAATTAAGATTGGAAAATGAAAAAATGGATGTTCAATACAGCCTGAGAAAATAGCATAACAAAGAAGGCGACTTTCGCCGCCTTCTCAATTTACCTAAGTATAGAAACCAATGGATTTTTTCACTCATCCTTCAAAGCAATCACTGGATTAGCACTGGCCCACTTGACCGATCGTAACGCGGTTATTGTGAAGACGATTAGGTAAACCACGACCATCGCAGCAATAAATACAATCGGACTAAGGGTAATGGTATAAGCATAATCCTCCAACCATTTGCTGATCAACCAATAGCTCATTGCACTTCCAGCAAGTGCTGCCAAGAAAATAGCCAAGAACAATTTTTTGTTAAGAAAACTGATAATCTGAAATAAAGAAGCTCCTAATACTTTCCGCATTGTCATTTCTTTTGACTTAAGGCCAATGATGTAAATCATAAAACCAACAAGTCCCAAAATAGAAAGTGAAATGGCCAATAGTGAAAAAGTAAGACTTACAAGGCTTGTCTGACGTTCTTTCTCATAAAGTTCTTTCACCGCGTCCTCCATGAGTTCATATTCCAAAGGAATATTCGGTCTGATCTTATACCATTGTTCTTCAATTATCTTGGTCGCTTCGGTAAGCTCAGAATTTACTCTAATCAAAATGTTTGTATTAACAAACCGTGGATCAGGACGAAGGGAAATGATTTGAGGAGTGATTTTTTCCTTCAATGTGAAAAAATGAAAATCCTTGAACACCCCCGATACCTTTCGATTCAGTTCATTTTCAGATCCAGGTCTAAGTATGATTTTTTTCCCAATTGGATCATCTTCCCAACCAAACCGCTTAATAAAACTATGATTGACAAGTGAAGTGATTTGACCATCTTCAGAAGAATTCAACACTTTTTTGAAATCTCCATGCGTGAGGTCCATCCCCATAACATCGAAGTAATCAACATCAACCCCGTAGGACAGCAAGTTTTCAAATGTCTCATCCTGTCCTTCTGGCTTGTATGTTAACGGGTTCATGTTATCACCGATCATTGGCCCAAAAGAAACACCACTGATTTGTGGATAAGAAAGAAGTTGGGTTTTGAACAATTCATAATTTTCAAATCGCCCAATTTCGAAGGCGTTTCCAATCTTGATAACTCCAGTAGGATCGAAACCCATTTCCTTGTTATCGAGATAACTGATCTGTCGGTTCATGAACCAGGCGGAAATTCCAAGCGTGAAAAGCAAAACAAACTGGAAAAATATTAAGGCGTTTCGATATTGTGTTCCACCCGTAACATTCATCATTGACTTACTTTTCATTAGGACGTTTGTTTTAGTTTTTGCTAGAGCAATAGCCGGATAAATCACGGTTAAAAGGCTGATTATGATCACAAGACCTAGTGCTGAAGAAAGGTATGTAGGCGATGTGAATAGTTTATTATGAAGCCTTACGCCGAGCAAATCATTAAAAACTGGTATGGCAAACCCAAGACCAATGATTACCAATGGAACAATGATTAAGGTGATAAAAAAAGATTCATAAATGAACGCCTTGATGATCTGCCCTTGAGATTCGCCAAACACTTTTCGAACTCCGACCTCCCTTCCCTTACTGAGGTAAATAGCCAAGGACATATTCACATAATTGGCAACAGAAATTAGTAGGATCAACCCACCGATGATAAGGAAAACAAGCAACTGTAGCCGGTCACCTTTTCCACCAGATCCAAAAGCTGCATCCGACTCCAGGTAGATATCTGGTAATTTCAATAAGCGGACTTCAGAGAGTTCATGAAATTCATCGAACGCAACACCTTCCATTTCCAGAATCTTATTTTGTAAATCGATCGGATCTACATCGTTGTGTAACTGCAAATACGTTAAGGTATGAAAGTGATTAAGGCTATAAAGTCTTGGGTTCGTATATAAGATGTTAAATTCCAGATGAGAATTTGTTGGAAGATCCTCGATGACACCCGTCACTTTCAATAGTAAGGTATCGTATTCAAGGGTCTCTCCCATTGGTGAAACATCCTCGAAGAAGCGTTTCGCAAAAGATTCAGTTAGTACGACTGAGTAAGGTTCCTCAAGCATGCTGCTCTTCTCACCTTCTAAAATTCTAAATTCGAAAAGATCAAAAAAATTTGAGCCCGGATTCGTTCGATGAATTTTGTTTTCAGCAAATTTTTTGTCTTTGTATTGCAAAAAAGCTTTTTGCGATGAATTAAGCATCACCATATCCTTTACTTCGGGATACTTTCCTGAATTAAGCTCACGAGCATGTTCCATTCCAAGATTAGCAAACCACTGATTACCGTTCGTTTTTCCTTCCAGGCGATAGATATTTTGCGAATCTGTGTGGAAGCCATCATAATGAAATTCATGATCGGCATAAAGAATAATTAAAGTAGAGGCAATTAATCCAAGGGAAAGACCAAGAACGTTTAAGCTATTGAGACCTTTAGATTTCAGGAAATTTCGAAGGGCCAGGTTGAAGAATATTTTCATCGTCGTAAATCTTTGAGTCAACTTACGACCGGTTCGAAAAAAGGTGGAATAACGAGGAGTTAAGTTGTTTTAATGAAAAATTAAAGTGGTTAAAAAAGAGTTAAAATCTCAACTCTTGGCCTTCAAATCGTATACTTTCACTAATATAAATGTCCAAAAACAGCCTAAGTGAAGTTATCCAGAAAAGCTATATTCTTCGTGATTGGAATCGCTACGGTGGCATTGGTGGGATTGTCCGTTCTTCAAGTTCAGAACCTAAGATCTTCTCTCAAAACCAACAGGCAGACGTTCCTCCACAAAGTAGATCTTGCCTCAACTAAAATTGGAAATGCATTTGATTCGGACAGCTACTATCCCAAAGAGTTAATTCGTGCAGCCGATAGGGTCCGCAAGTCAGGTCAATTGAATGATCCTAAAATGGATCAACAAATGAGGGAGATCATCGATCCAATTTTCGATGAATCTGGTTTAGATATCCCCTACGAGTATGCCATTTATGTGCATGACCGTAATGGACCTAACTACAAATTTGTGATGGGCGATGAAGGAACAAGTCTCGAATTTGCGCTTGCCAACTGTGAAAATCCACAAGAAAGAGGTCATGGCTGGGCAAACCTTACTTGTGCAGCTGGTTATGCATCTAAGAATAGCTTTCATCTTGCGTTATTTTTTCCAAGTCAGGACGCCTATGTGTTTGCTCAATCCAGTGGTGCGCTAATTCTTTCTGTTTTATTTATAGCATTGCTGATCGGGTGTTTTGTCTACACACTCATCATCATCCAACGACAGAAAAAACTCTCAGCAATCAAGAACGATTTTATCAATAATCTCACACATGAGTTCAAAACTCCTATTGCTTCTATTTCACTGGCGACAAGCATTTTGAAAGGTGATAAAAAGGTGGATAAAAGGAAAAAATCTAATTACCTGGACCTCATCGAGCTTGAAAGCAAGCGACTGGAGGGACAGGTGGACAAAGTGCTGCAGATCGCTATGATCGATTCCGGCAATTTCACTTTGGAGAAAAAACAACTGGATGTACATGAAGTCATCAACCAGGTGGTCGAAAGCATGCACCTGGTGGTTAGCAAGCGAAATGGCGACATTGATCTTAAACTGAACGCTACAAAATCAGAAGTTTTGGCGGACCGAACACATCTTGTAAATATCATTTATAATCTGATTGATAACGCGCTGAAATATACTGTTGATGTCCCGCACATTTCAATCACAACCTATGACAGCTCACAGGGAATTGAAATTTCCATCAAAGACAATGGCATAGGTATCGGTGAGGAAATTCAGAAATACATTTTTGATAAATTCTATCGAGCCGAAACGGGCAATGTCCAAAATGCCAAAGGATTTGGGTTAGGGCTTAGTTACGTGAAAAAGATCATTGACGAACATAAGGGACAGGTCGGGCTCAAGAGCAAACCCAATGATGGGAGTGAATTTCTGCTATACTTTCCATTTAGCTGATCCATGGGCAAAATACTTTTAGTTGAAGATGATGAAAGCTTCGGGTACATCCTCAAAGAATACCTGGAGATCAATGACTTTGCTGTCACGCTAGCAAAAAATGGTGAAGATGGATTGGAAACGTTCAAGAAAGGCGTCTTTGATCTCTGCTTACTGGACGTGATGATGCCGGTCAAAGACGGTTTCACTTTGGCGAAAGAAATCCGAGAAGCAGATCCAGACATTCCCTTCATTTTCCTGACTGCCAAAGCATTGAAAGTAGACAAACTGAAAGGTTTCCGACTCGGTTGTGACGATTACATTGTGAAACCGATTGATGAAGAATTGCTCATCGCACGAGTAAAAGCTTTGATCAAACGAACTTCTTCAGAAAGCGAAACCATTCACCGAGTCACTGAACACACAATTGGAAAGTACCAATTTGATTTCACCAACCAGGCCCTGAGTTTCAATAGCGAAGTACAGCGCCTGACAGAAAAAGAAGCCAAAATTCTGCTTCTTCTTTGTGAACATAAAAATGTAGTCTTGGACCGAAACAAAGCCCTAAAATCCGTGTGGGGCGAAAGCGATTTCTTCAACCGGAAGAGCATGGACGTTTTCATCCACAAACTCCGACGATACCTCAAAAAAGACCCAGCCGTTCAGATCATCAATGTACATGGCAAGGGATTTATTTTGGAGGGGTGAGCACAAGGTCATACTAGAGTCTTACTTTATGATTTCGGGGTATAGATTTTCATGAAGGAAAAGCAAAAAAGACATCTGCAAGATTTGGAATCACAAATCATTTTGTATGTTAAATAAATCGATACAGTTTTTTGTAATATTTATTATCTTTAATTGATTCTAACTTTTTATTGTGAATATACAGGATAGAATATGGTCAGATTTAACAACATCAGACTATCAAGCAATTTTTGCTAGCATTCATAATTCTAGTATACGGAAGCTATCAGATGGAATTAACTTGTTTACAACATTTGTCTCAAGTGCAAGTGTAGGTGGATGGGCCATTTGGTCGGAATTTCCTGGCTTGTGGGGGTTTCTGATTGCATTAAGTCAATTTATCAATCTAGCTAAGCCATATATTCCTAGGATACGAGATTATGAATTGTACCACGAGTTACAATTGCATTACAAAGAACGTCATTATGAACTTGATGACCTGTGGCTTCAAATTTCCTTAGGTGATTTAACGGAAGATGAAATGAAAGATAATTATAGAAATATTTACCAAAAATTTTTTAACCTTTCTAAGAAGTTCCTAAAGGTGAGAATAGAAAACGATAAGAAAACTGAAAAATTAGCTATAAGCGAATGGGAACTTAGCTTAGCTAAGTATGGAGTAAAGTAAAATAGTAAAAAATGGGAGATAAACACCAACCTAGTAACCCTCCAAGCCCTCCAAGCAAGGAACCATTACGAGAACGTCGAGAATATAGTGTCCCGGGACCACCAAGAGTTCCAAGTGCTCCACCCACTCCACCACCCAGGGAGAAAAAATAAAGAACCGTAGTTTGCACGTCTAATACCAGCGCGTTTGTAACGCGTTCCTCTAATACCACTTTACCTAATCCCAAAATTCTTAAAAAGGTTAACATCAACAAAGATTTCGCGTGATCAATTGTTTTAAATGATATTTTGAAGCCAAGGTCGAAACTCCTATAAAACATTACGCTTTGTATCAATGGACATTTACTTTCAACATGGCCACTAATTGCGATCAACCGATATGGAAGAAGATGAAAAGCCAAGGCTGGCCAGGTTGACCGCCATCATCATTCTGAACAAAATGAAGAATCTGAAATACTAAAAAGCAGCTTTAATTTTCTCAGCAGTAGCAGCAAGTTCTTCCTTGCTGGGAGATAATTTCATCCGCCCAAAATTCATATCATCGATCGAATTGATAGGAATTAAATGAACATGTGCATGCGGTACTTCCAACCCAATAACTGAAACTCCAACACGTTCACAATCAGAAACGGAATCGATGGCCTTTGCTACTTTTTTGGCAAAGAGATTAAGTCCAGCTAAAGTCTCATCGTCTAAATCAAACAAATAATCAATTTCCTTCTTAGGAATTACTAGCGTGTGGCATTCGACTAGTGGATTAATGTCAAGAAACGCAAGGAACTCATCAGATTCCGCAACAATATGTGCCGGAATTTCACGATCGATGATTCTCGTAAAAATGGATGGCATCAGACAGAGATATCTAGAATTTCGAATTCCATCTCACCGGCAGGAACTTTAATTTTGGTTTTTTCACCTTTTTTCTTTCCTAAAAGCCCTTTTCCAATAGGCGATTGAACGGATATTTTACCTGACTTCAAATCAGCTTCTTCCTCAGCTACCAACTGGTAGGTGATCTGCATTCCGTTCGAACTATTCTTAATCTTCACTGAAGAAAGGATAGAAACTTTCGATGTATCAATAGAAGATTCATCAATTTCCCTGGCATTTCCAATTACCGTCTCAAGTTTTGAAATTTTAAGCTCCATCAAACCCTGGGCTTCCTTAGCCGCATCATACTCTGCATTTTCGCTTAAATCACCCTTATCACGTGCTTCAGCAATTTGTTTTGCCATATCCGCACGACCCTTTGTCTTTAATTCCTGAAGTTCATCCTTGAGCTTCTGTAATCCGTCTTTTGTGTAATAATTAACTGCCATTTGTCTCTCCCCTTTAAACAAAAAAGAACGGCCTCTGCTTGAAGCCGTTGCTATTATGTGTCTTCATATATAGTTATGCAAATATAAGGGAAATAACGCTCTTATGTCAAAACATTTGAGTTTCCAGCTGATTTGTTTACAGAATCACATTCCTTTTTCAACTAGTATTTACGCGCATTCAACTAGTTTTTATTAATTATCAATTGATAATATATAACTTAGGTTCATTAAGCGATTTATCACCCTAATTACATTAAAAAATGGAAACCAATACCGCCACTACAACCACCGATTTCGTGGTTCAAAAAGAGTTGGATGGAAACATCTTTGAGCTAGATAAAAAAAATAAAATCACTAAAATTTCCTGGTATGGAAAAGTAGATGTCAAGATTGCTTCAGATCTACTTAATCGAGCCGGTGATGCAGTAGAATTTGATGGATTTACGAAGTTGCTTGTTGATAGAAGAAAGTTGGATGAATTTGATACTGAAGCTCGTGTATGGATCAAAGATCTTCTTAAAACCCGTGCAAAAAGAATAGCTCGAAAAGTAGATAAAGTAGCTCTAATCAATGCAAAATCATCCATGGGGAAAATTTTCAGCAACATGATGGCAACAGCAATCAGCCTTATATTGCCCAACATGAAAATGAAAAAGTTTGATGATTACGATGAAGCTGAAAAGTGGTTATTGGAATAAGTTCAATTTCCTAATCTTCTCAACCAATACTTGGTTTATCCTTCTGTAGGATTCATGTGTCCAACCGGCTACATGAGGTGTCAGGATGACGTTTTTGTTGGATGCTAATCGTTGGAAAACTGATTGCTCAGACTCAGTCAGTTTGTCCAGTTTTTCATTTTCCAAAACATCCAGTCCTGCACCTGAAAGATTATTGTTTTCTAATAGCTCAACAACATCTGAAAGTGGAAGCAGCTCTCCTCTAGCAGTATTTAAAATGATCTTCAGATTAGGATATCGCTTAAGCTCTTCTTGTGAAAAGTAAGCGTTCGTTTCTTCGGTTAGTGGAACATGAATGCTTAGAACCTCAACCCTTTCCCTAAACTCGTCTTCAGAAACTTCCTGAACCAACTCATTGCCAAAATTCGTCCTGTATTTATCGAAAGCTAAAACCTCGCATGAAAACCCGCTTAACCGCTTAGCAAATGATGAACCTGTATTTCCAAACCCATAAATCCCTACAACCTTCCCTTTCAATTCCATTCCCCTGTTTTCCTCACGTCTCCATTCTCCACGCTTAACTTCTTCATTCGCGATTGTTATCTGATTCAGCAGATTCAGTAATAGTCCCATGGCATGCTCACCAACGGCATCTCTATTCCCTTCAGGAGCATTAAGGATTGTAATATTCTTCGATCGCAGATAATCGGTATCCAATTTATCCATACCAGCTCCAGCTCGAGCGACAAATTGCAACTGGTGTGCAGCATTGATCAACTCCTGATCAACGGAAGTTTTGCTTCTAACAATAAGGCCAGAATAACTGCCAATAGAATCAAGGATTTCTTCCCTGGATATCGATGGTTCATAATTGACCTCACATCCAATTTCTTCAAGCATGGGCACAATGCTCTCATGCATCTGGTCAATGATAAGCACTCGGTTATTTATACTCATAGATTATATAAAAGGTGCGCTACTGAGAAGTAGACAGCTAAACCGAGTAAATCGTTCGTTGTTGTGATAAAAGGTCCTGAAGCTAGCGCTGGATTGACACCAAATCGGTTCAAAACCAAAGGTGTTACCGTTCCCATGAACGAAGCAAGTAAAACAACAGAAAATAGCGCAATAGAAACAGTTGCGGCCAGCGATTGATCACTCATAAATAGAATCACAGAACCAAAAACCATCAAAGCCAAGATGATTCCATTTACTACAGCTACGAAAAATACCTTAATCAAACGTTTCAACATGCTGCTAGCAAACACGTTTGGATTAGCAAGACTTTGAACCACGATAGATGAGGATTGAATTCCAACGTTTCCGCCTGAAGCTGTAATCAAAGGAATAAAAAAGGCCAAAGCAGGAACGATGATAATTTCTTCTCTGAAAAACCCCATGAATTGAGCACCCACTAATCCACCAGCCATTCCAATAATCAGCCACGGCAAACGTGCTTTGGAGATTCTCCAAACAGAATCATCCTCCTCCACGTCAGAACTTACACCTGACATTAATTGCCGCTCTTCTTCGGCATTTTCGGTGATGACATCAATAACATCATCAATGGTAATTCTGCCAACTAATCTCCCACGAGCATTTACAACAGGAACCGCCTCCAAATCGTACTTCTGCATAATGCTCGCAACCTCCTCTTCAGTTGCAGATGTTTCTACCGAAACAAGTTCATCATCGTAAATGTCCGCAACCTTGGACGCATCGTTTGCAAGAATGATCTTCTTCAATCCTACCTTTCCTATCAACTCTTCCTTATCGTTGACCACATACACCGAGTAGATTTTCTCAATATTTTCCGCCTGCTTTCTTATTTCTTCAATACACTGAAGAATGTTCCAATTGTGATTGGCTTTAATTAGTTCTTTTGCCATTAGACCTCCTGCCACATCTTCATCGTACTCCAGGAGCTCCATTAGGTGGGAAGCCTTTTCTTCATCATTGATTTGACGAATAACCTCATTCCTGTCGGAAACATGCATTTCGTATAGGAGGTCTGTCCCATCATCCGAATCCATCTGCTCCACAAAGGCAGCAATCTCTCTGGCTGTGAATTGCTTTAGGAATTCACCGCGAACGTCTTCCTCCAGTTCTTCAAGAATTTCCGCGCCTGTCTCGACAGTCAACAAATCAAAGACGTATTTGCATTCCTCAGAACTAAACTCATCAAGGAAAGCCGAAATATCCGCAGCGTTTACCCCATCCAGGCTGTCCATGATGAACGCATTGTCATTCTCCTCCAAGGCCTGTTTGAAGCGTTCCTTGAACTCGACGGATAACTCAAATGTTTTCACTGCTTCCATCCCGAGGAGATTTTAGTGGTAAGCGAAATAAACTGTGCGACGGTCAATTGTTCAGCCCTTGAATTCAAGATTTCCAGGCCGCTGACTGATTCGGGCAAATTTATGTCTTTTAAGGCGTTGCGCAATGTTTTTCTTCGCTTGCCAAAACCCGCCTTTACCACTCGCTTGAATAAGTTTTCATCACACTCTAGCTTTTGAATTTCGTTGCGTTTCAATCGAATAACTGCCGAATCAACCTTGGGTGGAGGCTGGAAAACTTGAGGTGGAACAGTGAATAAATATTCAATATCAAAAAAAGCCTGAAGCAACACACTGAGAATTCCATACGTTTTGGATCCTTCTTTTGAGCAAATCCTATCAGCCACCTCTTTCTGGATCATGCACACGACTTCAGATACCTTATCTCGATCATCCCAAAATTTGAAAAAGAGCTGCGAAGAAATGTTATAGGGAAAATTTCCAATCACTGCATAATCCTTCTCAATAGAATATTTGAGGAAATCTTCAAGTACGAATTGGTCTGAACAATCTGGAAAATTTCTCTTCAAGTAATCAATTGATTCTCGATCAACATCCAATGCAATAAATTCGCTTAAATCGGTTTGCAAAAGATACTTGGTCAATACGCCAGTTCCCGGACCAACCTCAATGACAAGTCTTTCCTTTTCCGTGAGAGAGTCAACAATTTTTTGGGCGATGTTTTCGTCTTTCAAAAAATGTTGCCCTAAATGTTTTTTGGGTTTTACGCTTGCCAACTTATTGGAGGTTGTTATCTTCAAATCTGTTAAAGTAAACAATGAGCGACTCGCACCAAAAGAAAAAAAATGTAATAGGGATCACCATCGGCGATATCAATGGAATCGGACCTGAGGTGATTATAAAATCGCTAGAAGATCCTAGAATCATCAAGCAGTTTACGCCGGTTGTTTATGGCTCTTCCAAGATCATTTCTTTTTACAGAAAAGCGCTAAACAAAGAAGACTTCAACTATCACCAGATCCCATCTTTGGATAAGATTCATCATAAAAAAGTGAATATTCTAAATGTTTGGAATGACGAGGTGGAAATTAAACCCGGACAAGCAAATGAAAAAGGCGGGAAATACGCACGATTAGCGCTTCAAAAAGCCACTGAAGACCTGAAAGAAGGAAAAATCCACGCGATAGCCACAGCCCCTTTAAGCAAAGAACTGGTTCAGGAAGATAATTTCAAATTTCCAGGCCATACAGAATATCTCACCCAGCAAGATGATGCAAAAGATAGTTTGATGTTCCTGGTCCACGAGGGTCTTCGAGTTGGCGTAGTAACTGGACATGTGCCACTAAAAGAAGTCAGTAGTAAAATCAGTCAGGAGAAAATCACTTCAAAACTCAAGATCATGATCAAATCCTTGAAGAATGATTTTGGAATAAAAAAACCTAGAGTCGCTGTTCTGGGGGTTAATCCACACGCAGGAGAAAATGGTTTACTAGGTGACGAAGAAGAAAAGATCATTAATCCTGTAATTACCCAATTCAAAAACGAACATCACTTGGTTTTCGGACCGTTCCCAGCCGATGGATTTTTTGGTATGGCTAACTACAAAAACTTTGATGGAATTTTAGCCATGTATCATGATCAAGGTTTGGTACCATTCAAAACACTAGCCTTTGAAAGTGGCGTGAATTATACCGCAGGTCTTTCTTTTGTTAGAACATCTCCGGACCATGGAACCGCATTCGCAATTTCAGGAAAAAATGAAGCTGACCCCACTTCATTTAGAAATGCGCTTTATGTGGCAAATGATATTGTTAATCAAAGAAACGAAAACGGAAATCCCAATGAATCCTAAAAGCAATTGAATACACACGAAATATCCCCTTGAGGGGATTATAGGTGTGTTTTTGAAACTGTCATCAAAACACCCTCCTAACCTTCCTCAAGGGAGGAATTCCGACAGACATTGATATGTTGTATAATCTAATACAGATTCTATTTACTATCGTCTCAAATCACACCAAATAAATAGCGAAATGATAGCGCTAAATGTTTTGTAGTCCCCGCATTCTATCTAAATTTGCGGTTCTTTATCGGGAGGTGAGTAAAAATGAAGAATTCTAGGCGTTACAAAATTGAGATTTTTGGCCTAAGTAACGATACTCATAGTTTTGAATTTGAGTTCGACAATGAGTTCTTCTCAGAATTTGAAAACAGTCTGATTAGCGAGGGCAAAGGCACTTGCAATGTTGATTTAGTGAAGTCTGATTCGATGTTGGATTTGAATCTGAAAATTGAAGGAACTGTGGAGTTGGTTTGTGATAGAAGTCTTGAAAAATTCAACTATCCAATTGCGGTGAATCAGGAGGTGATTTACAAATACGGTGATGAAGACAGAGAGCTGAGCGAAAATGTATTTGTGATCACGAAAGACGCCCAGGAAATCAACATTTCGGAGTTTTTATATGAGTCTATCTCGTTGGAAATTCCGATGAAGAAGCTTCATCCAAAATTTAAGGATGATAGCGAAAGTGACGAATTGATTTACTCCTCTGATGTAGAGGATGATGATAAAAATGAGGTGGATCCCCGATGGGAAGCCTTAAAAAAATTGAAATAAGAAGAGTTTAAACGCTTTAAGACAAAGGAAAAATGGCGCATCCAAAACGCAAAATTTCGAAGACCAGGAGGGATAAAAGAAGAACCCATTACAAGGCAACACCTAAAAACTATGTGATCTGCCCTACAACTGGTGAGCCACATTTACCTCATCGTGCATTCTGGCACGAAGGAAAACTGTACTACAAGGGAAAAGTAGTAATGGAGAAAGAAGTATTAGCTTAAGCTAATCTTTTATGTCGCGAATCCAAGCCGCTATTACCGGAATTCATGGTTATGTTCCTGAGGATATTCTCACGAATAAAGACCTGGAGTCAATGGTTGATACCAATGATGAATGGATCACAAGCAGAACTGGCATCAAAGAGCGACACATTCTTAAAGGCGAAGACCAAGGCACTTCTGTAATGGCCGTGAAGGCTTTAGAAGGGCTTATGGAAAAAACCAACACTAAGCCAGAAGAAATTGACCTGATCATCTGTGCGACTACAACACCAGACATGGTGTTTCCGGCGACTGCAAATGTTATTGCAAACAAAGTTGGAGCTGTGAATGCATTTGGATATGATCTGCAAGCTGCTTGCTCAGGATTCATCTATGCGCTAACAACCGGATCCCAATTTATAGAAACTGGAAAATACAAGAAGGTTGTTGTGATTGGTGCTGATAAGATGTCATCCATCGTGGATTACACCGATCGTACCACTTGCATCATTTTCGGAGATGGTGGAGGTGCAGTAATGCTCGAACCTACCGAAGAAGATTATGGAATTAAAGATTCCATTCTAAGATCTGACGGTTCAGGTGAGCCTTTCCTACACATGAAGGCCGGCGGAAGCAGACGTCCAGCTACGGTAGATACCGTCAACAGCAGAGAACACTTTGCTCGTCAAGAGGGCGCTATGGTTTTCAAATTTGCCGTCAAGAATATGGCAGACATAGCAGCTGAGGTGATGGAAAGAAATGGCTTGACAGGAGACGATATTTCATTTCTAGTTCCACACCAAGCGAACAAGCGAATCATTGACGCAACAGCAAGGAGAATGGGAATCGGAGATGAGAAGGTGATGCTGAACATTCATAAATACGGAAATACGACCAGTGGGACCATTCCACTTTGTCTACACGATTATGAACCTCAATTGAAAAAAGGTGACAATCTTATTTTAGCAGCATTTGGAGGTGGGTTCACCTGGGGAGCGATCTGGGTAAAATGGGCTTACGATCCAAAATAAAATTCAAGAAACATGGCAACTACAGCAGATATAAAAAATGGACTAGTCATTGAATATAATCATGACTTATTCAGCATCGTAGAATTTCAACATGTGAAGCCTGGAAAAGGCCCTGCCTTCGTTAGAACTAAACTAAAAAGCATAACCACTGGAAAGGTTATCGACAATACATTTTCAGCGGGTCACAAAATAACTACCGCTCGAGTGGAACGTCGACCATTCCAATTCCTATACAAAGATGATATGGGCTATCATTTCATGGATACTGGCACTTATGAACAAATTTCGATAGAAGAATCGATGATCAATGCGCCTAAGTTTCTAAAAGACGGTCAGGAAGTCCAGGTTCTTTTCCATGCAGAAGAAGAAAAAGTTTTAGGATGTGAAGTTCCACAGCATGTAATTGTTAAAGTCACATACTCAGAGCCTGCCGTAAAAGGAAACACATCGACTAATGCGACTAAGAATGCTGAGATCGAGACAGGAGCTACCATACAGGTTCCGTTATTCATCGAGCAAGATGAGCTAATCAAAGTCAACACGGAGGATGGATCATACATGGAAAGAGTAAAATAATTGCAAGCGATTTTTACTTAACTGATCCAACCCTATAAATTTTTTTATAATACCTTAGTTCCTTAGAGATTTATCAACACTAACCTATGAAGGCTAAAGAAATTCAAGAACTTATAAATTTTCTCTCAGAATCAGGTCTGGAAGAAGTCAATATAGAAACCGGAGATCTCAAAGTAAGCATTAAGCGGTCTCCTGAGCAGCAAGTCGTTGCTGCCGCTCCTGCAGCTGTACAAGCTGCTCCAGCTCCGGCTCCACAGCCTGCTGCAGCTGCCCCAGCCCCACAATCAGCAGCTCCTGCTGAAGAAAGTGCCGGGTCTGATGCCAATCTTGTCGAAATCAAGTCTCCGATGATTGGAACATTCTATCGATCGGCAAATCCGGATTCTCCGGCATTTGTTGAAGTTGGAAGCACAGTTAAGGCTGGAGACACAGTTTGCATTGTTGAGGCAATGAAACTTTTCAATGAAATTGAATCTGAAGTTTCAGGAAAAATTGTAAAAGTTCTCATTGATAATTCTCAGCCGGTTGAGTATGATCAACCTCTTTTCTTAGTTGATCCTTCTTAAACCCCGCGTCAATGTTCAATAAGATATTAATTGCCAACAGAGGAGAAATCGCACTACGTGTTATTCGAACCTGTAAGGAAATGGGTATAAAGACTGTGGCTGTATATTCAACAGCTGACAGAGATAGTCTTCATGTCCGATTTGCTGATGAAGCTGTTTGTATTGGTCCACCTCAAGGAAAAGATTCTTATTTAAATATACCGAACATCATTTCTGCGGCTGAAGTAACCAACGCGGATGCAATCCATCCGGGATATGGTTTCTTGGCGGAAAATGCAGAATTCTCTCGCGTCTGTGAAGAATATAATATCAAATTCATTGGTGCCAGTGAGAAAATGATCGACTCGATGGGTGACAAGGCAACAGCAAAAGCCACCATGAAAAAAGCTGGGGTACCAACAATTCCTGGATCTGACGGGCTATTAGAATCCGTCAAACAAGGAAAATCACTAGCCAAAGAAATGGGCTACCCAGTGATGCTAAAAGCAACTGCCGGCGGAGGTGGAAAAGGGATGAGACTCGTGAAGGAAGAAAAAGAATTTCAAAAAGCATGGGATAGTGCGAAGCAAGAATCTGGTGCTGCTTTCGGTAACGATGGCCTTTACATGGAAAAATTCGTGGAAGAGCCGCGTCACGTAGAAATTCAGATTGTGGGTGATCATAAAGGAAAAGCTTGTCACCTCTCCGAAAGAGATTGTTCGATTCAAAGAAGACACCAAAAATTACTTGAGGAAACCCCATCTCCTATTGTAAGTCAGGAACTTAGAGAAAAAATGGGGCAGGCAGCGATTAAAGGAGCTGAAGCTATTAAGTACGAAGGAGCGGGAACCGTTGAGTTTCTGGTAGACAAGCATGGGGACTTCTACTTCATGGAAATGAACACAAGAATCCAGGTAGAGCACCCGATCACTGAAGAAGTTACTGATTATGACTTGATCAAAGAGCAAATTAAAGTTGCTGCTGGCGAATTAATTTCAGGTCGAAATTATTACCCACAGTTATGCTCAATCGAGTGCCGAATCAACGCTGAAGATCCAACTAATGATTTCAGACCAAGTCCTGGAAAGATCACCAACTTGCATTTACCAGGAGGTCACGGCATTCGAGTAGACAGCCATGTTTATGCGGGTTATACCATTCCACCATTCTACGATTCAATGATTGCCAAACTAATCGTCACGGCACAAACGCGTGAAGAAGCAATCATCAAAATGAAAAGAGCACTGGGTGAAACCGTCATCGAGGGAATCAAAACTACAATTCCATTCCATTTGAAGTTGATGGACGATGAAGGGTTTAAATCTGGAAAGTTCACTACAGCCTTTATGGAGTCCTTTGATTTGAGTGATTTGTAAGATCATTTTCAAAAACTACATTCTCAACATTCTCATTCGTTTACCTTAGTTGATCTATTGATCAGTACATGAGAATGAGTTTAAGAAAAGACAGTGCACCGCGGGTTCTATTTTTTGCACTGCTACTGATATGGTTCTTTTCTCATTTACCTTTTCTTTCAGCCGATGCAGACATACACATTAGAACCGGAGGTAGTCGCGGTTCCTGGTCCGATGAAGGTTTATACACCAGCCAAATAAGAAACTACGTCAATCAGGAATCTTTCGACTTACTGGAAAGTGATGCGTTCCTAAAAACCCCGTTCCTCTCTGCTTATTTATTTACTCCTTTTTCCATTTTCGGAACATCGATGGAAGTTGGCAGGCTGGCAACACTGATGTTCTTAGTTGCTTCTTTGTTAGTTCTTGCTCGTTACCAACGGATGTTTGGAATCGCAAGTATGGTTTTGCTAACAACACTGATGTTCTTTCCTATTCATCAGTATTCGCACATCGCGATGGCCGAGATCTACGGAGCAATTCTTCTTTTAATTTCCTGTTTATTCTTCTCTAGTTACATTCAAAGCAATCAAAGAAGACATCTTCTTTACACTTTTTTCTCTCTGCTTTGTGCGTCCTTGTTTAAGATCCAATTCATTTATGCATTAGCAATTCCTACATTGAGTATTTTCCTTGTTTCTTTAACAAAAGACAAAACCAAGTTCAGAAAAAAAGGAATTGAATCCTTAATCATTCTTGCTGCAATCACTTTAGGTCTTCTTTTCTTCTGGTACTTGCCTTTTCGAAATGAATGGACCTCCATCCTATCACAGCAGTCGAACATTTTTGAGCGCACTACTATTTCAACGACTGGTCTTTTAGAAAATATCAACAGGAATTTCTTGGTAAGAGGCTATTTGCCTTTTACGATGACTTTCTTAGCTGCCTTGGTGTGGTCTGTATCGAATTTGGCTAAAAACAAGTACTGTGGATATTTAAAAGGAATGGTCATATTCAATCTGGTCTGGTTCGCTCTCGAGTTGCATAAACTTCCAATGGACTACCTCCCAGTTCGGTATTTGATCAGCCTCTACTTTTCAATGGGATTATTAATCTCTATTATCGGAAGTAACATCTTTTTCGCTCAGAACAAAAGATTTCTAAAATACATAGCAGCATTATTGATTGCCGGATTGGTCTTCATCAACTCATACCACTACTTCAGGTCACTAGACAACCGACAATATTCAATTGCTGAGATCAATGAATATGTAGCTGCTCAAACCAATCCGGAGGATGTTCTAATTGGGACTTGGGCGACTTCCTCTAATTGGCAAAGTAAAAACCTGGCGATCCCTGTTTGGCATCAGTTTATGGAGACTGAAGATCCTATTAGAAAGTACAATGCAAGAGTTGTCGTTAGTGAACCTGATGAAAGAGAATCGGACTATGCTTATAAAAACAGAGGAATTGATTTGACAGATTTAGCTGATTCTACCAGACAATTCAAGCTGGCTTATTGGAATATCAACTTTCACTGGATTACGGATAAAGATTATTGATTCTTCACTTTTTCTTCCAAAGCTTTATACCAACTTTCTCCAAATTTTCTAATCAATGCTTCTCTAAGAAATTTGTAGACTGGGACTTTTAATTCTTTCCCCAAATCACATGCAGGAGAACAGATACTCCAGCGATCATAATTCAACGCTTCAAACTCGGGAAGTTTCGAAATCCTGATAGGATATAAATGACATGAAATAGGTTTTTTGAAATCTGTTTTTCCGTCCTTATGAGCCTGTTCTATTCCACATTTTAAGATCTTGTTTTCATCATAAAAAGCGAACGCACATTCTTTATTATCAATGGTGGACGTGGAATAATCGCCATCTTCATCCAGAATATACCCACCTTCCTTTTCCAGAACTTCAATTGCTTCCTTGGCGAGATAGGGCTTTACCAAATCGATCACTTCGTCTATCAATGGAAGTTCTTCTTTATTGAGGGGGGCACCAAGATCGCCTTCGACACAACAGGCACCTTTACACTTTTGAAGGTCACAAACAAAAGCCTCTTTTACCACATCATCTGAGACCAAAGTGTTCTCGATTTCAATCATTTTACAAATTTTTCAAAAAAAATTGAACCATTTTCAACTTAGCACGTTTTCTTTACACCTAAATTGATGTAGGTACATACATTTTATATAAACATTTGGAAACATGATTAAAGCATTTATCATTCTAGCAGCATTTTTAAGCGGAGAAGCTAAAGATGTAGACATTAACACTAAGGCCAGCACTATTGAGTGGACTGGATCTAAGGTAGTAGGAAAAAGCCATTCAGGTACACTTCAACTGGCAAGTGGTTCGCTGGATATTTCAAAAGGAGTTTTGAAAGGTGGATCTTTCGTAGTAGATATGACTACATTGGAAGATACGGACCTTACCGGTGAGTGGAAAGGAAAATTAGAAGGGCACTTAAAGTCTGACGATTTCTTCGGAGTAGAGAAATTTCCTACAGCAGAATTCAAAACAACGAAAGTGAAAGCAAAGGGAGATGGAACGTATGATGTAACAGGAAACATCACCATTAAAGGAATTACTGAATCAATCTCATTTACATCTTCGCTTGCTGAAGCTGGAGATGGCTATGAAGCATCAGCCTCAATCACAATTGATCGATCTAAGTTTGACGTACGATACGGTTCAGGATCGTTCTTTGATGACCTTGGAGACAAGGCAATAAGCGATGAGTTTACACTTGAAGTGAAACTAGTAACATCTGGAGCTGGAAGCTAAACGCTCACTAAAAGCATTAAAAGCCATCTTGCAGAAATCAAGATGGCTTTTTTTATGTAGGGTTTTCGCTAGACAGTATGTACTAATGCTACATCAACGTGTTAAGACCCATGAGAAATCCTTTCAAGCGCTTCACCGTCAAATCCACACTACTACTTCTTGTCATTGCTCCATTTATATTCAGTTGCCAGGATTGTCATTTGGAAACGTATAAGACTTACTCTCACAATCCGATTTACCTCAACCTTGATTCGATTGAAGGAATGGTGAAAACGCTTCCAGCAAGAGATGTAGTAAGACCTGGTGGATTATACTATAAAGACGGTTATGTGTACATTCTTGAGCTTGGAGAGGAAAATCACCACTATCAATATTTTGATGACGGATCCTTCACTTACAATCTTCGCTTAAATGAAACGGGTATTCACGTAATTGATGATACAAACCCATCTAACCCAATTCATATCGCCTTTATTAATATACCAGGCGTCAATGGGCTTACAGCAAAAGGAGACAAACTATACACGGATTCATTTTCAGACCTTTTAGTTTTTGATATTTCTGATCCAAAATCTCCATCCTTAAATCAGCGAGTGAGAAATGTTTATGAAAACCTATACTATTCAGGTTACTATGTAGATGATTCACTTGGTATAATCACGGGATATGAATCACAACCTGTGGTGTATGAACATGAAGTTTGTGATGATGTGGATCAGCCTCAGTGGTATCATGACGCTACATTCGAAGGCGGTTTTTCAAGAGGTATGGCTGTGCAAAACAGTTCCTCCGGAACTTCAGGAGCACCAACAACAGGTACAGCAGGCTCAATAACTAGATTTTCCATAGTAGGAGACTATTTGTACAACATCGACTATAGTGATCTTCACCTTTTTGATATTTCCGGGGAATCTCCGCAAAAGATCAGTGATATTCATATTGGTTGGCAAATCGAAACGATCTATCCATATGAGGACAAACTTTTCTTTGGAGCTATGGATGGAATGTTTATTTATGATAACTCAGATCCTACTAATCCCACTTTCCTATCTAAATATCAGCATGTAAGAAGCTGTGACCCAGTGGTGGTTCGCGGAGATTACGCTTATGTGACACTCCGATCAGGAACTGCTTGTCAGGGATTCACAAACCAGTTGGATATTGTAAATGTATCTGATGCAGCCAATCCATTTCTTGAAAAGACTTATCAAATGGAAAATCCGCATGGATTGGCGATTTATGACAATTGCTTGTACATATGCGAAGGGTCACAGGGATTCAAATCCTTCCAGGTAGACTTCATGGACCCGACCAATGTCACACTTACGTCTACTCAAACGGAAATTCATGCTTTAGATGTTATTGCACTACAAAACATGCTTATGATTGTCGGAAATGATGGTTTTTACCAATATTCCAGATCGTGTGGTGCGGCACTTGAATATCTAGGCGTAATTCCTTTTTAAGCACTTCAGAGCACTTTTACCAAGTTTTACCCAAAATTCGTCCTGTTCAAAAAACCCTCCAACTATAAATTCGAGTGGTTCAACAATGGTCCATCCAGGTTGATCGAACTAATTTTTATCTGAATTTTTTGATTTCTAGCTTCATATAAAAGTCAACCACAATTATTATGAATTTACTATCAAATCTTTTCGGTTCTAACCACAAAACGGGTCTTAAAATTAGATTTAACAAGACCTCAGATCAATGGCAAGTCTTCAAAGGAATGAAGATCATGTACATCGGTGAAAAAGTACAATGTGAGAAATATGTAGAGAATTTCCAGATTACTCTGTAAATAAATCCGGAAATACTACAATTAATCCTTTATTTGTTAATATTTATCGAATTTATTATATAAATTCACTGAATTGTCATATAAAATAGTTAACCGCTCTTGCCATGAATGTTTTCAAAAAAATCTTAGGGAAAAAATCCGAATTCAACATCAGATTCAGCAAATCTGACAAGCAGTATCAAGTTTACAGGAATAATCAACTTTTGTACGTCGGTACCAAGGAACTCTGTGAACGATACATTACCAATTCTGCTTCACTCAGTTAGATGTAAGTTTGTTCAAACTTCTTGTTCATTACACCATATAGGCATTGATTCATTTTCATTGCATTAAAGGTGATGATATCGAGCAAACAGTGATAGGTCATCTATAACAATAATATTCACTAATTCTCAATGTCATCAATGAAAAAAGAGGCCAATTTTCCGATTTGGCTATTCATTTCTGAATCCTTGATATTTCCAAGAATTACCGCCACCAATGGTTTTGGTAAAGTATCATCAGGCTCATAAACAATCAGCACCGAACTGGCTCCCAGAGCAGATCCAGTATGCGCATGATATCTTCTGCCGGAAGAAGTCGATACATTGTCTCCAATTCCAAACGCATATACCGTCGGTTCCTTATCCCCAGGGATAGCGGTGTAATATTTATCAAGTAAATCTCTTCCTACAAAGGATTCATTGGCCATAGCAAGGTGAAGTTTCACAATGGCTTCAGCAGTTCCAACGAAACCACCTCCACCAAACTTACAAGAGTTGTTTACTACTTTCGCTTCAGTTGCTTTGACTTTTTCAGCATTCCATTTTGTATAATACTTGACCTGCTGCGAAAGAAACTCAGATTGATCTGGCCACAAGTCTTCAATTTTTAGTGGATCCAAAAAATTCTTCTTAACATATGAATTGTACTGTTCACCACTTATTTCTGAAATCAAATGTGACAGTAGAACATAACCAAACGAGGTATATGAATGCTCCTGACCAGGCACAAATTCTAATTCGTCATCAATGAAAGTCGCAATGGCCGACTTGGTATCAGGGCAGTGATCCCGACTAATCTTCATCCATTCACCACCATTGTAGTGCCTTACCCCAGCGGTATGGTTAATCAAATGTCTTACTTTCACATTACTGTAAGCTTGTGGTAATTCGGGTAGGTAGTGAGTTACTGGTCTTTCAATATCCAATTTTCCCTCATCAATTAGTTTGATTAGAGCCATTCCTGTTATTGACTTTGATAAACTATAGTACCTGAATTGATGAGATGGATTCACTGGAACTTGGTTGGCAACATCCGCGTAACCGACAGCCGACTTCCAAATGATATCATTTCCATAACCCACAGCAGCAGAAAGGCCAGGATATGTTTGAGATAGTTCTGTTAAAAGTACTTCCGCCTTAGAACGAGCTTCAGAGAATTGTCCATAGCTCAAGTAAAAAGAACAAATGGATAAGCATAGAATTTGTGTCTTGATCTTCATAATAATTACAATTAAGATTAATATAAAGATTCACTAAAGAAGAAAGAGTTGCATTCTCGTCACAAATAACCATCAATAAATTTCT
Source organism: Cyclobacteriaceae bacterium (assembly GCA_028284125.1). Taxonomy (GTDB): domain Bacteria; phylum Bacteroidota; class Bacteroidia; order Cytophagales; family Cyclobacteriaceae; genus Ekhidna. The sequence continues at coordinate 364,614 of JANQSI010000004.1, read as the reverse complement.
GCAATCGATTCTACAGGTTACATATACACAACTTTTCCACAACCGATAAAAGGAACAAGCTTCTTTTTTTATTTGTAATATCTTTTAATGGTTGCTGCAAATCCTGGCATCCAATAGCTAAAGTCAACTGCATGTACTTAATTTTTGATACTGAAACAACCGGGCTTCCTCATAATAAAACCGCACCCGTCGAAGATCTCGACAACTGGCCCCGATTGGTTCAAATAGCCTGGCAACTTCATGATAACAAAGGCAAACTCCTTTCAACAGGAAATCACATTGTAAAACCCGATGGATTCACGATCCCCTTCAATGCAGAAAAAGTACATGGCATTTCCACCAAACGTGCCCTTGAGGTGGGTGAAGATCTTAGTGAAGTACTAGAAAAATTCAGTGTTGACGTAAAAAAAGCAGAAGTTCTTGTTGGTCACAACATCGAGTTTGACAACAAAATCATTGGAGCAGAATACTTACGGACAGATAAAGAAAACTTACTGGCAGATGCCAAAAACATTGACACGTCGACAGAAACGGTTGAATTCTGTCAACTAGAAGGTGGACTTGGTGGCAAATTGAAGCAGCCAAAACTGATTGAACTTTACACCAAGCTTTTCGGTGAAGGTTTTGATGACGCACACGATGCTGCTTACGATGTAGACGCTACAGCCAAAGCATTTTTCGAATGCCTCAAACGGTCCATCATCAAGCCCATCGATGATATCGATCCAAATTCTATTAATTATGAAGCGCCTAAACTCGATGATGCCAACTTCGCTACTCGAAGAGAAAAGTCAACCGGTAAAATTGGAGATAAGGAAGTCAGCGCAGAAGATATTAAAGGGGCATTTTCTCATCTTCACGGACATTCCCAGTTTTCTGTTCTACAAGCCACACCTGATGTAGGTGCTATCATTGCCAAGGCCAAAGAATACGAAATGCCAGCAGCAACGCTCACCGATCTTGGCAACATGTTCGGTGCGTTCAAATTTGTAGGAGCTGCACTCAAAGAAGGAATTAAACCAATCGTAGGATGTGAATTTTTTGTGGCCGAAGAAAGGCTCAAGCTCCAGTTTACCAAAGACAATCCTGATAAGAGATTTCGTCAGGTTTTATTGGCCAAAAATAAAGTTGGCTATGAAAACCTGATCAAGCTAAGTTCCATTGCCTACAAGGAAGGTAATTACGGACTTTTCCCCAGGATTGATAAAGAACTCATTGAAAAACATGCTGAAGGTTTAATTGCATTAAGTGGCAGTTTGGGTGGTGAAATCCCCCACCTTATTTTGAATGTAGGTGAAACTCAAGCAGAAGAAGCCTTGCTTTGGTGGAAGGAATTATTCAAAGACGATTTTTACCTGGAATTAAATCGGCATGGCCTGGAAGAAGAAAATAGATTGAATGAAATACTGGTTGAATTTGCCAGAAAACATGAAGTAAAACTCATCGCCTCCAACGAGTACTATTACCTTGATCAAGCAGATGCCAAAGCACACGACGTATTGCTTTGTATCAAGGAAAATGAAAAGCAAAGTACACCAATTGGTAGAGGTCGAGGTTTTCGTCCAGGACTTCCCAATGAGAATTACTATTTCAAATCTCAACAAGAAATGAAAGAAGCCTTCGGGGACATTCCCGAAGCAATTGAGAACATTTCAGAAATCATTGAGAAAGTTGAAGAGTACAGCCTTGAGCGAGACGTTCTTCTCCCAAAATTTGACATCCCTTCAGAATTCATGGATGCTGAAGACGAAAAAGATGGTGGAAATCGAGGAGAAAATGCTTACTTAAAACACCTCACTTATCAAGGTGCAGAGAAACGCTACGATCAAATTACCGATGAAATCCGGGAACGGATTGATTTTGAGCTGGCTACCATTGAAAATACGGGCTACCCGGGATACTTTCTCATTGTTCAGGATTTCACTGCAAAAGCCAGAGAAATGGATGTGTCCGTCGGTCCAGGCCGAGGATCAGCAGCCGGATCGGTAGTAGCCTATTGTATCGGAATCACAAATGTAGACCCGATCGCTTACGATCTCCTTTTTGAGCGTTTCCTAAACCCCGATCGTGTATCACTTCCCGATATAGATATCGACTTTGATAACGAAGGGCGAGAAAAGGTGATCAACTACGTGATTGAAAAATATGGCGGAGATCAGGTCGCACAGATCATCACATACGGCACTATGGCACCAAAATCTGCAATCCGAGATGCTGGTAGAGTAATGGAACTTCCACTTCCGGAAACAGACGCCATTGCCAAGCTAGTCCCAGAACGACCTGGCGCTAACTTCAACTCGGTCTTTAGCGAAGTAAAAGAACTGGAAGCTCTCAAAAAAGGTGAAGACCTGCCCTCTCAGGTTCTCAATCAGGCTGTTGTTTTGGAGGGCTCACTAAGAAATACCGGTGTTCATGCCTGTGGAGTGATCATCACCCCGGATGACATGAGCAACTTCGTTCCTCTCGCTCGATCCAAGGATTCCGATTTAATGGTTACGCAGTTTGACAACAGCGTAGTTGAATCTGCCGGAATGCTGAAAATGGACTTTCTGGGTCTTAAAACACTTTCGATCATAAAAACAGCGGTAGAGAACATTGAAAAAAGGCACGGCATTTCCATTGACATTGATGCGCTTCCACTTGACGATCAAAAAACCTATGAACTCTACCAGCGCGGAGAAACGAACGGAACGTTTCAGTTTGAGTCACCCGGAATGCAAAAACACCTTCGTGCATTAAAGCCTGACCGTTTTGGTGATCTCATAGCGATGAACGCGTTGTATCGTCCCGGACCGATGGAATACATCCCCAATTTTATTGCTAGAAAACATGGGACCGAACAAATTTCCTATGACATCTCAGATATGGAAGAATACCTGGCTGAGACCTATGGGATTACGGTCTATCAAGAGCAGGTAATGCTTCTATCCCAAAAGCTCGCTGGGTTTACAAAGGGTGAGGCGGATGTTTTGCGAAAAGCGATGGGTAAAAAGCAACGGGAAGTGCTTGATAAGATGAAGCCCAAATTCGTTGAAGGGGCAAAAGCAAATGGGCATTCTGAAGAAAAGCTTGAGAAAATATGGAAAGATTGGGAAGCCTTCGCAGCGTATGCGTTCAATAAATCTCACAGCACTTGCTATTCAGTGGTCGCTTATCACACTGGATACTTAAAAGCTAATTACCCAGCGGAGTACATGGCTTCTGTTCTAACGCACAATCAAAGCAACATTGACAAGGTCAGCTTCTTCATGGAAGAATGTAAGAACCGAGGCATAAAGGTGCTTGGTCCCCACATCAATGAATCAGACAAGGATTTTGCAGTAAACAAAGAAGGAGAAATTCGTTTTGGAATGGGTGCAATCAAAGGAACCGGCGAATCAGCGGTTCAGGCGGTCATCGAAGAACGTGATGCCAACGGACCATTTGAAGACATTTTTGATTTTGCCAAAAGGGTAAATCTTAGGACGGTCAACAAAAAATCTTTTGAGAGTTTAGCTAAAGCCGGCGGCTTTGACTGTTTTGAAGGATACCACCGAAGACAATACGTGGAGCCTGATGAAGAAGGAACTTCCATTATTGAAAAAGCGATTCGTTATGCAAACCGAGTGCAAGAAGAAGAAGCCAGCAATCAATCCTCGCTGTTTGGAGGATCTAATGGTGTAGACATTTCCAAGCCTAAAGTGGGCAGAATCGAACCTTACGGAGAAATAGAAGAACTGAACATTGAGAAGGAAATGGTCGGACTTTATATCTCAGGCCATCCATTGAATCAATTCAAATTCGAGATGGACTTCCTGGCCAATGCCACCATCAATCAATTAAATGACCTGGAAAAACTTAAGAACCGGGAAATAAAGATTGGTGGAATACTCACCGACGTACAACACAGGACTTCCAAAAAGGGAAATCCATTTGGTCAGATTGTGCTTGAGGATTTTGGAGACAACCACACCTTTTATCTTTTCTCCAAAGACTACCTCAAGTTCAAGCCAATGCTCGAAAAAGGATGGTTCTTATACATTTCAGGAACCGTTCAGAATCGCTGGAACAGTGAAGAGCTTGAATTCAAAATTCACAACATCGAACATCTAAGTCAAATCCGTGAAAAAATGACCAAAGGATTAGAACTCAATGTGCGACTTGAAGATGTGAATTCAATAATAGTAGATGAGATTGAGCGCATCGCTGGATTGTTTCCTGGTAACTGTATCCTGAAACTGACACTCTCGGGAGTTCACGATGATCGTGCAATAAATTTGGACATGTTGAGCAGAAAGTTCACAATTGACCCGTCAGATGAGCTTATTAAAGAATTAAAATCTATAGAAGAGGTAAATTTCAAAATCATGTCAAAGAATTAATGTGTCAACTACCTAACAATCCTGACGAATCTCCACAATTGATAAACTATTACACATATCTTTGTGTTCACCTATTAAACACAAGGATTAATAAAATTTAAAGTCAAATAACAATGTCAAAACCTGTAGAAATAACTGACAATAATTTCAGTGAAATTATCAATTCAGACCAGCCAGTGTTGGTTGATTTTTGGGCAGAATGGTGTGGGCCATGTAAAATGATTGGACCGGTTGTGGAAGAATTAGCTTCAGATTACGATGGGAAAGCTGTTATTGGGAAAGTAGACGTTGACGCCAACCCTGAGGTTTCGGCAAAATTTGGAATTCGTTCCATTCCAACGCTTCTCGTTTTCAAAAACGGAGAAATCGTAGACAAGCAAATCGGTGCAGTACCTAAAAGTGTATTAAGCCAAAAACTTGATGCGCAGGTAGCGTAAGAAATTTATAACTAGACAACTCAAAGCCTCTTCGATATCGAAGGGGCTTTATTTTTTGTACCAAAAAGGGATTCTCGCTAGACGTTCATAACCATTCCTAGTAGAATCCCCCTCCTCAATTTTTCGGACTTTTCTTAGCCTCAATATGTTTTCACCATGTTTGAAATCATCGGTAGAAATGGTCGTTAGTAATCCGCGTTGCTCATGAGAAGAATGTTCGTAGAAATAGTAATTCAACTCCTGATATACAGAATCATTGATGGCAACCTCATAAATACTACCTAAACACGAAATGGCCTGATCAAAATCTTCGCCTGAGTAATCCTTTGCTGTAATTATAAAATTTTCATCATCCATGACAATCTCCATTCTCCAATTCAAGCCGTCATCCTTGATGGGCTCAAAATCTGGACAATGGTCCTGGACAATAGAATTATCCTGTGGGTCATAGCGGATGAACAGCTGAAAGAAGGGTTCAGTTACGAATTGAGATTTTATGCTGGCAATCTCCACATAATTCTCTTCTGCACGCTGATCATCATAAAAGTTGGAAGACATCAAGAACTGGTTATCCTCTTCTGGAAAATATTGATGTTGATCAAATCTAAATAGAAGAGTCATCACGAACAGTCCGGCAGCAAAACCATACAGTACTCGGATGCGCTTCTTCGTGAACTTACTAATCATATAGTAATAGATACTCCTACTGAGAACGGCAAATGTGATGAAACTATAAAATCGATACACCGGATAATACACCTTCCTCAGCCACTTGATCTTTTTGAAAAAACCTAGTGTGAAATAATCAACCATATAAATGAACCCAGTGATAAGTAGCGATATGAAAATAGTAGCCGCCGTGATCCCTATGAGATTGTCTACACTTTCTGGCGTAATTTCAGCAACAGTAGTAAGCAGAATAGCCATCACTCCAAAAGTCAGAAAGTACATCCCAAAAGAGAGTAACATCGAAATCACCAGGAAGGCAAATGCAAAAATCACACTGCAGATTTCATCTAATTTGAAAACCAGCTGATCCAGGCTGATCACCTTTTTCTTCAGTCTGTCAGTAAAAAAATCATTGTATTTCAAAACACTGAAGTCAATACTTGACTGGACGGATCGTAAACCAATAGCGCCAATCCAAAAACCTCTAAGCATGAGGTGTGCGATCAAACAATAGGTAAGTGCCTGTAGAGAAACTTTTAACAATCCAAGAAAAATGAAACCGAAAGTCAGAACGCCTTCAGACAAATTGTATTGGTACCTAAGATCTCTCAAGAAATCCTCAAACGCCTGATCTCCCATAATTAAAAGGAAAATCGTAAATGCTGAAACCAGCAATTCAAGCTGCCAGCTCTCACGCTCTAATTTCTTAAGCCACTCACCTATTTGATTTTCTGGAATGTTACTCATTGGGCTATGATTTACCATCTAAAGATAATGTGAATGAAAAATTTTCAATACAACCTTTTTATTACCTAACCGTATTAGGTATCATTACATACCTAACAGCATTAAGTATGATATCGAAAGAAATGACAGGAGCCTCTACTATCCCCATTATTCTCTCTATCCTTTTGGAAGGTGAAGATTACGGATACCAAATCATCAGAAAAGTAAAACAATACTCTGGCGGAAAGCTGGAATGGAGTGAACCTATGTTGTATCCGGTATTACATCGTCTGGAAAGAAACGGTCAAATAAAATCCAGCTGGAAGATTGTCGAGAATGCTCGGAAACGAAAATACTATTCCATCACGCCGGAAGGAAAAGCACTTCTTGAAACCAAAAAATCAGAATGGACGGACATGATCATCATGCTATCAAAAATGTGGAACCTAAAACCTGATGTGCAATGAAGTTTTCTCAGGAAAATGAAATAAAGAAATGGCGTTCTCAACTTCGCAAATTCAAAGGGTTTGAGGATGCAGATATAGATGAGCTGGAAGATCACCTCAGGAGTAGGGTTGCTGAAAAAGTGGTTGACGGACTTTCTGAGCAAGCTGCTTTTGAAACAATAGTTGATGAAGATTATTCTGATCTGAATTCAATTGCTTTTGAATATTCGGAACAACGATCCACTTCTGCTTTGTTTCCAGGACTTTTAAGCAACTTCTTTAAAGTTGGTCTGAGATCATTTGCACGAACTAAAACCTATTTTTCGATTAATCTAATAGGGCTGATCATCGGTCTGACCAGTGTTTTCTACATTATTTTCTATGTCAATTTTGAGCTGAATTATGATTCTTTTCATGAAAAAAGCGAGCAGATTTATCGGGTAAACACTCATTTCGTAAGAGCCACACGGGAAATCAACTACCCTATCATTCCACCTGCCTTCGGTCCTGCCGCTGAAGCTTCATTTTCAGAAGTTGAAAACATGTCGAGGCTCCGATACGCTTATGACGTTCTAATGAAACATGAAGATCAGTCCTATTATGAAGAAAAAGTCTTCTTTGCGGAAGCGGCGTTTTTGGAAATGTTTTCTTTTGATTGGTTAGCCGGTGATCCAAACAACGCCTTATCTGAAATCAACACCATTGTCCTCACTAAAAGAATCGCCACAAAATACTTCGGCGATACCGATCCACTTGGTAAGATCATCACTTACAACAATGAAATTGACCTCAAAGTAATTGGAGTGATAGACAATGTTCCCGACAACTCCCATTTCACTTTTGACTTCCTTATTTCCTTCGAAACATTCAAACCAGGACCCGGATCTTTGGAACCGATGACTAGCTGGCGTTGGTTAGGTTTTCTCACCTACATCCAATTAAATCCTGGAGCTGATGTTGAAGATTTAGAGAAAAAAATGCTGGATCTCTTTCAGGAACATCGAAATCCTTCCAATACCAGTGTTTTCATTGAGCTTCAACCACTACAAAGCATTTATTTGACCTCCGGAAATCTCAGCAATCCTCAAGGTGGATTGTTCAAGGTCAACGATAAAAGCAATCTGGTCAGCCTTGGCGTAATCGCCATACTGATTGTCGTCATTTCCTTCTTCAACTATTTCAACATCACCAGCGCGTTGATGCGAACACGATCCAAAGAAATTGGAATTCGAAAAGTCTTCGGATCATCAAAACGAAAGGTGTTTGTGCAAATGGGAACAGAAACACTGATCGTGGTTGCCCTTGCAACATTGGTAAGCTGGTTGTTGATCGCAATAATGGCCAACATGGAATTATTTGTGGTATCCACACAAAGTCTAATAATTGTATTAACTGCCTCCATTGGAATCATTACCGCTTTCACACTCTTGAGCAGCATCCTATTTGGCAGCACCTTTTCTTCTTTCTCCGCTATGGCACTCCTAAGAAGCAAATTGGGAACTGCAACAAGAAAACGTTTCACCGTTGGAAGGCTGGTGTTGTTGCTTCAATTTGGCATTTCTGCCAGCTTAATCATGATAAGTCTGGTGGTTATTAGTCAGCTTAACTATTTCTCCAAAAAAGATCTTGGCTATGAAAGTGAAGGAATTTTAGTTGCTAAGTTTCGCAGTGATGAGATGAACGCTCGTCGACAAACATACGCTGACGCCACCATGCGTTTACCAAGCGTTCAATCAGTCAGCTTTGGACCCTCACTTGATGGAAGTACGAGTGGTGGCCCACTTCGATTGAAAGAATGGCCCGAAGATCAGGTCATTCAAACCTCCTACTTTGGAGTCGATTACGAATTTCAAAACATTCTGAACTTGGAAATGGTAAGCGGTCGCTTATTCTCTAAAACGCATGTGAGAGATTCTGTCGAGTCAATCATTATTAATGAAACCTTAGCCGAAATGCTGGATGTGGATGAGCCTCTTGGCAAACGTGTGGCTTTTACAGATAGTGAATACAACATCATCGGGGTTTTCAAGGATTTCCATTATCGGAGTTTGCATCACGAAATTGGACCAATGGCAATCAAAATGTGGTTGGGACAGCCGAGAAATGTGATGATCAAATATCAATCAGAAAACATCAGTCAAACATTACAAGAAATTGAAAACACTTGGCAGTCTATATTTCAAGATGGTGGATTTCCTTTCGATTATCGATTCCTGGATGATCAATTGCAATCCATGTATCAAAAAGAACAAGAGTTTGCCATCTTATTAAAGGTATTTACAAGCCTTGCCATTTTTCTTGCTTTGTTAGGTCTTTTTGGATTGTCCTCCATTAACATTCAGCAAAAGATCAAGCAAATTGGAATTCGCAGAGTGCTTGGAGCAGAAATACAACAAATCGCAGGAGTAGTAAGCAAACGATACCTTGTCACGTCGATCATAGGAATTGTGATAGCTCTGCCCTTTGCTTACAAATTCATGAGCAGTTGGTTGGAGAACTTCGCCTATAGCATCGACCTAAACTTAAGTTTCCCGATCATCACCTTATTGGCAGTGCTGGGAATTACCATTATCACGCTAGGCTTTCAAGTCTATCGTGTCATGACGGTAAATCCTTCGACAATTTTGAGGGATGAATGAGCTACGAAGGAAGATGCTGAAACAAGTTCAGCATGACTGAAAAAATGGGTTGTCATTAAATACTGGAAGTCACCCTGAACTCGTTTCAGGGTCTTCTGTATGTAATCACTAAGAGCATATAATCACCTCGACAAATCCAGCCAATCCGGGATGGCTTCATGTCCGTTCTTTTCCACCCGATCAAGCACACTCTGAAGGGCTACCGGATCATATTCCATCCAATCGATTTGCTTGGCTATTTTCAGCTCTTCGTCAAAATAAAGCCAGATGGTGAATTCCATCCCCCATTCAGATTCGACCAATTGATCATAATAATAAAATGGATTGACACGACCTCTTGCAACAGCTACACTGTCATTAGCCACAAGCGAATACAAAGTAAGATGATCCTGATCCGGAGTAAGCTTCCTGAAATTATCTCCTTCTCCATCCCAATTATAGAAGCGCTTAAATTTCCATAAACTGTCCAATTGAAGTTGAAGTGTGATGTCTTGAAACTGCATGTCTTCCCGATAGAAAGAACAGAGTCTCTCCCAATCCTCGCGTTCAGCAAAAGTCTCGAAAAAGCTCTGGGCTTTGGCTTCAACTTGTTGTGATCGGGTTGCTTGTTTTTGAGGCTCATCACACGCTTGAAACACACCAATTATAATGACCAAATAGCATTTTAAAAATCCAAATCTCATAGGCTAGAAGGTTACAATTCCACGGTCTGTAACGGAAGATGCAGAAACAAGTTCAGCATGACTGAAGTAGTGTATTATCTGTAAATATTGGAAGTCATCCTGAACTCGTTTCAGGATCTTTGTATTAGGATTTATTCACATTCATGAATGCAAATCTGGGTTGATGTTTTTTTTACGAACTTTAAATACATGAAACTTTTCTCCCACTCCTCTCCTATTTTCCCAGTGGATGACCCTCTAAAAACGGCAGAATACTACCGTGATGTCTTAGGTTTTGATATCAATTTCAAATGGGAAGATCCACCCACCTATGTCGTTGTAAATCGGGAAGATGCGGTTGGAATCCATTTCGTGAAAAAAAGAGATGACTTCAAGCCATCTACTGAACATACCGCGCTATTCATTTTCGTCAATGATGTGGATGTGGTGTACGACGAATACCAGAAATCTGGAGCTAATATCACAGCACCAATTGCAGATCGGGATTATGGCATGCGTGATTTCGATATTACCGATCCCAATGGATTTACTATAGTTTTAGGGAAAAATATGGATTATTAACCATGAAAAACCTAAGCCTGCTCACCGTTGTTTTCTTCATTCTATCGTGTACGACCCAGGAATCATCTAAACCCGCACGAGTCGGAGGTGTCGCTTCAGCACATCCTTTAGCTACGCAGGCAGGTTTGGAAATATTAAAAAATGGCGGTAATGCCTATGACGCTGCGATAGCTGTGGCTTCTACTCTCAATGTGGTTGAACCTATGATGTCCGGGATCGGCGGATATGGAACAATCCTCACGTACGACGCAAAAGAAAAAAAAGTACGATTCCTCAATCCAAGCGGGAGGTTTCCAGTCAATACCAATACGGATTTAATGCGCGCTCCTACTCCCGATTTCATGAAAAACCGTCGAGGACCCAAATCCATCTCGACACCTGGAAATCTGAATGCCTGGAAAGCGATGCATGAATCGTACGGAAGCCTGAATTGGGAACAGCTATTCGAATCTGCTATCAATCATGCCAAAAATGGATTTCCTGTTTCACCAGCACTTGCAAGATGGATTGAAATAGCATTCGAAGATTTTTCGCCTTATGCCAGGACCTTTTATGGACCCGAAAATGAACCACTGAAGGAAGGAGAAACACTTTTTCAAGCGGATCTTGCCAAGACGTTCAGGACCATTCAAAGCGAGGGAGTTGATCCTTTTTACAGGGGAGAAATTGCCCAAGCGATCGATAAACAAATGAAAGAAGTAGAGAGCTTTCTTTCGCTCGAAGATCTCCAAAAGAATGAAGCGGAGTGGTGGGAGCCACTGAAATTCAGCTACAAGGGATTTGATGTTTACACCGCAGCATTGCCGGCCAATTCTTTTCCAGCACTTTTCAACCTGGGTATTATGCAGGAGTTTAAAGATGAAGCACTTGAACACAATTCTTCAGAGTACCTTCATCTATTTGCCGAGATGACGAAGGAATCCTATAAAGCCCGACTTGCCTATTCCTTTGATCCTGACGTTCAAGAAGCACCAATTGATAGCATCCTTTCCCAATCCGTGCTCGCAGCAATGGCTGACCAGATTGATAGAGAAGCCGCACTTCCATTTGAACCTCCTTTTTCTCCTGAAAGTAAAAACACCACACATTTCGTTGTGATCGACAAATGGGGAAACATTGTGAGCGCTACACAAACTCTTGGAAATCTTTTCGGAAGTAGAGTAATGGTTGAAGGAACGGGCGTCTTTCTCAACAACTCGATGGCTTACGCCACTTATGAGCCAAAAGGAAATCCGATGGACGCTTTTCCAGGACGTCACAAGTTATCCGGTGATTGTCCTGTCATAATTATAAAGGATGACCAACCATGGGCCGCATTGGGTTCACCAGGAGGTCACACCATCACACAAAATGTACCTCAAATCATTTTCAATCTTATCGATTTCAACATGACCATGCAAGAAGCAATCGATGCGCCGAAGATCTCTTTTGTTGAGCCTGACTTAATTGCTGTGGATCAAACACTCAACGATGAGCTAATTTCGGCAATGGAATCAAAAGGTCACAAAATCAGAAAAGGGAACATTGGAAATGCGCATGGAATAAGAATCCGGTATGCAGAAGACGGCACCTATCTGGGCTTAGATGTAGGTAGTGATCGACGTGGTGAAGGAAGCGCGTCTATTGAGGGCATTTGAGAAATCGTTAACAAACTATTTGTTAAGGTTTAACAACTCATTAACGAGTATTTAAACGTTGTTTTTCTTTTTTTGCTAAAAAAGTCATGGACAAGAAACTTCTACACCTTCTTGTCACCACTATCATTTTTCTAAACACGACAATCGCTCAATCCACGCTTGAGCAATGCCACAAGAAACAAGTTCCAACGGATGGGAAGTATTTGAAATTGGATTTTAGGTACGATTATCAATTTTACGGCCACTATAATAAACCCTTCAAAACACTTGCTCAACCATCGGATGGTCGAGTCTGGGTGACTGCTGACTCCTTTCACAGATCCGATACGACTTATTGGCGGGGAAAGGAATACTATCAAAAGTTCCAATATGCCAACGGTGATCTATTGAATTTTGAGAATGATACAGCGGCACAAAAAGTCAAAGAATTGGATTGGGAGCAATTCGTGGTTAGCAGTGCGAAGTACAATCCGGCATTAATCATCCATACCTTTTTGCAGAAAAAAGAAGAGCTGTATACCAACGTTGAAACGGACAAAACCATTTACGCTGGAAAGATTTACGATAGTGAAGTAACCTTGACCATTGACCACTCAGATTCCTTATTAAAAACACTCGAAGTTCTACATTATGATCCCTTTCATGGTGATGTAGTAACCAAGCTTTCCTTTACCCACTATGCTGAAGTCCAAAAACTGAGCATTCCCCAAGATGTAATTGTAAGCAGTTACGGAGGAAGAATCATTGACTCTTTGAAAGTTAGTTCATATGAAATCGTGGACGAACCTGGATTTTCATTAGAAAAACCAGAAAACTACGAATACACGCCAAAGCCAGTAACCTCCATTCCTGAGTTTAAGATTTCAAAATACAATGACTACATCTACTTTTTTGAATTCCTCGGAAGTGTAGATAATCGCTCATTGATCATTGAATTTGATGAGTATTTCATTGTGGCAAGAGCTCCAATTAGAAGTGAATTAGGAGAAGTTATCATTGATGAGGTGAAGAAAATTAATTCGAGCAAACCAATAAAATATTTTCTCTTCGGTCATCATCATCAATGGGGAATCGGTGGAGTCCGGCCATTCATTCAAGAAGGTTCAAGCATTATCACTGAAAAAGAGGTAATTCCATATCTTGAATACGTAGGCTATCAACCCCACAGCCTCAATCCCGACAGTCAGTCTCTCAATCAGAAAAAGATCAAGACGGTCGTTGTAGAAGATAGCCTAACGTTAAGCGATGAAAACCACTCGATCACTTTTTATCCGATCGGGAGCTACACCCACCATACCGACGATTTCTTAATCACTTATTTCCCTGATGAAAAAATGGTTTTCGAAGATGACTTGGTATGGATTAAGGAAACCGGTAAAGGAAGAGCGTCAAAGCGCCAAATTGGCTTTTACAATGCAATCAATGATTTAAATCTTGAGGTAGAGACGGTCGTTCAATCCTGGCCATTGTACGGCTATGGGTATAAGAATATCATTTCCTACCAGGAGTTGATGGATTCTATTGAAAATCCTTAATCGAGAATTTTGCGAATGGCACGACTTTCTTTCAAATAAGAGTTGATGCCACTCTCGTCTTTTTCATTAAGCAAATTTCGAAACTCAGAAATCTTCGATAAATAACTGTCGAGGCTTTCCAAAACTGCCGTTCTATTCTTGAGAAAAATAGGCGTCCACATTTCTGGAGAACTTTTGGCAAGACGAACAGTCGATGCGAAACCCGAGCCGGCAAGATCTAGAATCTTGCTTTCATCCTCCTCTTTTTCAAGTACCGTACGGCTCAGCCCAAATGAAATGACGTGACTTAAGTGAGAGACATAAGCTAAGTGAATGTCATGCTCATCAGCTGTGAGATAAGTGGTCGACATGCCCAGTACTTTGCACTGTTTGCGAAAAGCTTCAATGGAGTCAGGATTGGACTTCTCCTTTTCACAGACAATCATCACTTTGTTTTCAAATAATGAATCGAATGCGGCTTCCGGCCCACTGTACTCCGTTCCTGATATCGGGTGTGCTGCGATAAATTGATTCCTTTTGGAATGATCAGCCACTCCGTCGCAAATAGATTTTTTTGTTGAACCAAAATCAATCAACACCTGATCTTCCGTCAATTGATCTAACAAAAGGGGAAGGTCTTTTTCAATGGTGTTTACTGGAATAGCAAGCAATATCCATGTCCCTTTTGACAAAGCCTCATCTGCAGATGAACATGACTCATCAATCAACCCAAGTTCTGCCGCTTTTTTGAGATTGGTCGCGTTCTCGTCCCACCCGTAAATGGTGAGATCTTCAAATCGCTTTTTTAATGACAGTGCGTATGATCCGCCGATAAGTCCAAGTCCGATTACAGAAATATTCATGGCTTGCAAATTAGACGGCAAAGAAAAATGAAAACCCCCGTCTTTCACCTAGTTTTCCGTTGTTACATTACCTGCGCTACTTTATCTATTTTTAGCCCATGATTATCAACCTCATTTCTGGCCCACGCAATATTTCAACGGCTCTAATGTATTCATTTGGCCAACGAAACGATACAAAAGTGATGGACGAGCCCTTCTATGGCTATTATCTCCAGGAAACAGGAATTGATCACCCTGGAAGGGAAGAGACGATCACAAGTCAGGATAAAGATCCGGAATCGGTCATCAAAAGAATTGAAAAACTTCATGATGAATTTGAGATTGTTTTTGTGAAAAACATGGCACATCATCACGAAGTGCTTGATTGGAACTACTTGAATGATTACAAGAACGTCTTCCTAATTCGAGATCCAAAGCAGTTGATCGCCTCATTTGCACAAGTGATCGAGCAGCCAACCATCATGGATATTGGTCTGAAACATGAAGCTGAATTGTTTGACTTTGTTTCCACTAATGGAAAGTATCCGCCAATTACCGTGGATTCCAACGACATCTTACCCGATCCTGAACTTGGATTGACCCAACTGTGCGAACAGCTGGGAATTCAGTTTGAGCCTTCCATGTTGTCCTGGGAAAAAGGCCCAATCCCGGAAGATGGAGCCTGGGCAAAATATTGGTATAAGAATGTCCACAACTCGACTGGTTTTTCCAGACAAAAAACAAGTGAAAGAGAGCTACCGGAAAGCTGCCAACCACTTTATCAGGAAGCACTCCCCTATTACCAAAAACTTGCTTCCCAAATCAGCAACTAACCATTCAACATTCAATCATTCAACCATTCAATAGATGCTCCAAAAGTACAATCCCAAAAATGAGAATATCCAGGTATGGGTAGGCGACCAATTGTATCATCGAAACGAAGCGAAGGTTTCGGTTTTTGATAGTTCTGTTCAAGGCGGAGATACGGTTTGGGAAGGCGTGCGTGTTTACAAAGAGGGACTTCTTCATCTGGACCGTCACATTGATCGGATGTTTGAATCTGCCAAGGCACTAGCTTTCGATCACGTACCCACCAGGGACTTTATCAAGAACGCCATCAAACAAACATTGAAAGCCAATGGACAAGAGGAGAACACACTCATTAGACTCACGTTGAGCCGTGGCGAAAAGATCACTTCGGGAATGGATCCGAGACTTAACCAAAAAGGAAGCTGTTTGATCGTTTTGGCCGAATGGAAACCTTTGGTCTATGACAATGCTTCAGGAATCAAGGTGGTCACTTCAACTCAACGACGGAACGGACCTCAGTTTCTGGATTCCAAGATTCATCACAGCAACCTGCTCAATAACATTTTGGCAAAAATTCAGGCCAACATCGCCGGTGTGGATGCGGGCATTATGTTGGACGAGCGCGGATTTGTGGCGGAGCTTAATGACACCAATCTTTTCATGGTGAAAAATGGAAAACTCTTCACTCCTTTCGCCAATGCTTGTCTGCATGGAATCACCCGTGGTTTTGTGTTGGAACTCGCTGAAAAAAATGGAATCCCGAGTGAAGAACGTAACCTGAGTTTGGTAGACTTTTACAATGCTGACGAGGTATTCGCTACCGGAACGATGGGTGAGCTAACACCTGTTCAGGAAATGGATGGAAGAAAAATAGAAAACAAAAGCGGAACCAACTTGAGAGAAGAATTGTCTGAACTCATGCGAAAGGCCCGTGTTGATCACTGCGAAAAACTTTAACCAATGAAAAATATTTTCAAGCTTACACTTCTTTTTCTGATTGCAGTATCCTGCCAACCCAACAAGGAACAGGCAGATACGAGAAACGAAGTACTCGTTCTAGGATTGATTCATGGCGGACACAGAACGCAAGAAGAATTTTCCATTGACGTATTGACCGAGCTGATCCGAGGAATTGATCCGGACGTGATCTTGACTGAGATTCCACCTGATCGTTTTCCAACGGCCATGAAAGAGTTCAAAGAACTTGATTCCATCATGGAACCAAGAGTTATTCGCTTTCCTGAATATGTGGATGTGATTTTCCCTCTTACCAAGGAAATGAACTTTGACATCATTCCGACAGCAGGATGGACAAGAGAAATGGCAGACGCGAGAAGTAAGAAATTGAGAGCAATCAGTCAGGATTCCTCTCGAGTAGATGATTGGACAGCTTATACTACAGCCAATAGAAAATCAGACTCTTTGATGAACGCCTCCGGTCGGCGGTATGACCCTTACTGGATCAATTCAGATGCTTATGATGAAGCTGCTGAAGTGAGACTGAGTACCTATAACGAACTGTTCAATGATGAGTTAGGCCCTGGAGGGTGGGACAACATCAATGAAGCCCACTACTCCTACATTGCAAAGGCACTTGATTCATTGTCCAATCAAAACAAACGCGTGTTGATTACCTATGGTGCCGGACATAAAGGTTGGTTTCTACGAGCACTCAAGAAAAGAGAGGATATTCGTCTGGTTAGCCTTCAAGAGCTGGTACCCAGGAAATAGCCAGCAAAGGAAAAGGGCTGCCAACTCGTGACAGCCCGAAAAAACTCCCTATCCAAAATCAATTTTCTTATTCGTTGATTGCATAAACGGACCATTCATTCATGGATTCATAATAATGATGTTGGTGGTAACTGGTGATGCATAAGGAAAATGAAAAGATGATAATAAATCCTCGTCTGTAGCTCTGGCTATCTTGTCGGTGGAAGCAACTATCTTGTCGGTACCGTTAGCTATGTTGTCGGTAGAGGCAACTATCTCGTCGGTACTCTTGGCTAAGCTGTCGGTGGAGGCAACTATCTTGTCGGTACTCTTGGCTATCTTGTCGGCGGAAGCAACTGTCTTGTCTCTACCCTTGGCTATCTTGTCGGTGGAGGCAACTATCTTGTCAGTACCCTTGGCTAAGTAGTCGGCAGAGGCAACTACCTAGTCGGTACCATCTCTAAAACGTGATATTCCATTCCTTTAATGAATCTAGAAAGCGATAAGCTTGAAAAAAAGCAATCCGTAAAACGGATAATCATTCCAGTCATTTGGATAAGTAATTGAAACAAGTTGCCAATAGAATTGCATTGTTGATAACAAAACGAGGATGTTATGCTAGGCAAAATAATGGGAAACATGTTGGTGAAACCCGGACAGGCACCACTTTTTGATAATCCCAAAAACTACAATTTAGTTCACGAAAATGTGAGTTTTACTGCTCAGGATGGAACCAAACTATCAGGATGGTTGATAAAAGGAAATTCAGATAAAGTCATTATCCAATCCCATTTTGGTACGTTTTGTTGTAGAGCAGGATATACCAACAAAGGGAAAGGATTAATGAAATCATATCCTGAAGACATTCATTTTCTCAATCAGGCAAAATACTTAAACGAGGCAGGTTATACAGTTTTGATGTACGATTTTAGAGGACATGGAGAAAGTGACACAGGCCCAAAAGAAATGATAACTTGGGGGCCAGAAGAAGCCCAGGATGTTGTATCGGCAGTTGATTACATTTCAAATCACCCTGATTATTCAAGTGCAAATATTGGATTACTGAGCATTTGTATGGGACAGGGAGCGACAATACAAGCATTCGGAACGCTAGGCCTGGGAGATTATAAGAATATTAAGACTATGATTTCTGTACAACCCTTGGATTATCCACACTTCTTGGATGCTATGAAATTACCTGGTTTTATCCGCAGAAGCGCAGATAAGTATCTTGAAAACAAAACCGGAATTGATTATGAACACAGTTCATGGAGACCTTATGTAAAAGAGATAACTGTACCAACACTTGTTATTCAAAATAGAAATGATGGTTATCTGGATGAAGAATTTGTTAATGAAGTCTTTGAAGACATCCCAACAGAAAAAGAGATGCTATGGATAGAAGCGCCAAAACACAAATCTTCTACTACAAATCGATTAGCAGCATACGATTGGATTGGCAAAAACCCTGAACCTGTACTAGATTGGTTCAATAAATACCTTCAATGAAAAAGCTGATGTATATAATTGGAGGAATAATCGCATTGCTGGTTGTTCTTGTTTTTACAGGGAAGAAATCGGTGCACCATGAAATCATAATCAACGCAAAGTCCGAAAACGTATGGGAAGTACTGGTTGATATGAAGAAATATCCAGATTGGAACCCCGTGATGCAATTGCTTGGAGGAGATCTAGTGGAAGGAGAAAGAGTCAAATACCAATTTACTCAAGATGAGAGCAATCAAAGTGTAATAGGTGCATCGGTGGAAAAAATAATTCCCAACGAGTTATTAAATCAAAAAGGTGGACTTCCGTTTATTTTAACGTTTGATCATAAATACATTCTTAAATCACAAGGGGAATACACCAAAGTAATCATACATGAAGATTACAGCGGAATAGGTGTTAACTTTTGGAACCCTCAACCTGTGGAAACAGCATACGGTTATTTAAATAATGCTTTGAAGGCCCGGGTTGAAAGTCTTAACATCGAATAGTATGAAAGAAATCATTAGGCTTGAATCGATAAGTGAGGCTCACTCATTTCTGGGGATTCCCAAACCCAATCATCCTTTGGTTTCTGTCATTGAATTGACTGACCGAATAATAAATCTTGATTACGGTGATTCAAAATTTCTATTCGACTTCTATCAGGTGAATTTGAAACAAGGCTTTTCTGGTTCCATGGTGTACGGAAGAAACTCATATGATTTTGAAAATGGGTCACTGATTTTTATTAAGGCTGGTCAAGTTATTCAGATGGAGAAACTACCAACAAGAATCGAAGGCGGTTCAGGATGGACTTTGCTTTTTCATCCAGATCTTATTCGCAAATCTGAATTGGGGAATACAATAGAAGAATATTCGTTCTTCAACTACGATTTAAGTGAAGCACTCCATTTATCTGAGAAAGAGATAGGATTGCTCAACATTCTGGTTGATAAAATCCAAGACGAATACAATCAGAACATTGACAAACACAGCCAAGAATTGATAATTGCTAATATTGAGATGTTGTTGAAATATAGCAAGCGATTCTATGATAGGCAATTTTATACTAGGACCAACCTAAATAAGGATCTGTTGGCTGAATTTAACAAAATCCTTAATGCATATTACAATTCAGAACAACCCATGCTAAGTGGTATACTATCGGTTAAAGATTGTGCGGAGAAATTGAATCTATCCGTAAACTATTTTGGAGATCTTATTAAATCAGAAACAGGCAGAAGCGCCAAAGATCATATCCAAGATTATGTGATTGAAATGGCCAAAACTCGTCTACTAGGATCCAATGAAAATGTTGGTCAAATTGCCTATAGTCTAGGATTTGAATACCCACAGGGTTTCAATAAATTATTTAAAGCAAAAGTTGGAGTGAGTCCCTCTCAATATCGCAATGTGAATTAAAAAAGAATGAAGATACTACTGAAATGGTTTTTCATCACCCTTGGCCTCATCATTCTGGTAGTCTCGGTAACTGGATTTGCCTTCCTTAATCTTAGCCCCCAATTCGGTGGTTCAGTAAGTGAAGAGCAGCAAAAGCTGTACGCAACAACCGGACATTACGAGGATGACATCTTCATCAACGATGAAGAGATCGTCATGGAAGTGAATTGTCACAGCATCATGGCGATGATAAAAGAAATCATGAACCCGGATCCAAACGTAGCGCCGGATCACAACGTTGAAGTAGAGAAAATTGATCCGCAAAGCTTACTGGATACATCCGATTCGCTCACTCGAATTACCTGGTTGGGGCATTCGTCTTTTTTAATAGAGATCGGGGGAAAGAAATTACTTATAGACCCAATCTTCGGACAGTATGCAGCTCCACATCGATATTTAGGTCGGATTCGGTTCAATCGTGAAATGCCCATTACCATCCCCAAGCTATCAGACATTGATGCTGTAATCATTTCGCATGATCATTATGATCATTTGGATTATCCCTCAATAAATGAACTCAAAACCAAAGTCAATCATTTTTTTGTGCCTCTCGGCGTGGGTAATCATTTGAAAAGATGGGACATCAGTACAGACAAGATATCTGAATTGGATTGGTGGGAAGAAGCCTTCTACAAAGACCTAAAAACTGTTCTAACCCCATCCAGACACATGTCAGGAAGAAGGTTGACCGATCAGTCGGCTACACTTTGGGGTTCATGGATCATACAAAATCAACGTACCAACATCTATTTCAGCGGAGACGGAGGTTATGGCAAACACTTCAAGGAAATTGGAGAAAAATATGGTCCTTTCGATGTGGGTTTAATGGAATGCGGTCAGTACAATGAACTTTGGAAAGATGTACACATGATGCCTGAAGAGTCAGTAGTAGCTGCACAGGATGTCAAAGCTAAATTGATTATTCCGATCCACTGGGGGTCGTTTGCACTGGCCACTCACAGCTGGACAGACCCAGTTGAACGAATAACAGAAGCAGCACACGAAATGAACGTTCCGATCGCCACCCCCAAAATCGGAGAGGTTATACAGCTTACTGATTCTTTGCCTAATACAAGTAAGTGGTGGTTGAGTGACTTATAAATGGGGTGTTTGTCTCATTATCAAGAACGGATCTAAAGCCCCTTCGGACCACCATTCTCAAATCCATTCTGTCGCTTCAGTTCATTTCTCCTTGATCTTGAGAGGTTGATTTCAACCCCTTCCTGAGCTTTTAAGGTCAAGATGTATTTATCGAACTGCCAGAATCGAATGCTGTCAATGAATTGCTTATTGATTAACACCGAGCGATTGGCTTTGAAAAAACCGTAAGGCTGAAGTTCTTTTTCCAGTTCCGAAATGTTCTTTTTCATTTCGAATTGTTTCTCGGAAGTATGCGCATAATATTTTCTATCAACACGTTCGATGTAGGTAATCTCCTCAATTTCTATTTCTACTTTTCCAATAGCATCATAAGCCTCAATGGTAGATCTCTGTCCAAGCTGTCGATTGGGTTGGTAGAGCAGGTTGTGAACCATGTTGATATTCCCAAATGCCATTCCCAACAGCAACACAAATGAAAAATGACTGGCCAGTACCTCTGCCATCAATATCGGGTCCTGGTCAATTCTTAACTCCACATTGGAAGTCATTTCCTGAATAGGAATAACAATTGACAAGTAAATGAGGAGTGTGACCGATACCAACACCACCATTCGGAATTGATAGCCTAAGACCCCTTTTACACTGAAGCGAATACGATCCAGTTTATACCTGGTTGAAAACCGTCTCAACGCTTCAAAAAGGATAACCACCGTGATCAAGGCAAAAAGAAACTTGCCCATTAAAATATCAACCATGAAGTCATTGAATGACAAAGAACTATTCAATGACTGGGCATCCGAATAGCAGGATTGATAATCAACCTGGGTATACCTCATTAAGAATACTACCACTGCAATAAGGATAAAAACTGGTTTCCTTAAGAGTGAGAACTCAATCTTCCGGAGATTCATGCTAATTAAAACGGCCAATTTAATCCTTCGGTTCGAGTGTCAAAGCCGGATTTCAGACAAAAATTCATGGTTTCAAACACGATTCGAAGGCCGACTGTATCCATATCTAAGCCTAAGCGTAACTCTGCATTGAATTTTCAAAATACATCATGAGAAAATTGGTGATTATTCTCTTGTACCTATCCCTTTCGGGCTTTCTTCAACCTGAGGAGACCAAAATAGAGTTGCTGGATCTCGAAGGGTATGATGAAATGATCAAAAAATATGAAAAGCCTGTCATTGTGAACTTCTGGGCTATTTGGTGTAAGCCCTGCATTGAAGAAATCCCTGACCTGGTAGAACTCAATAAAAATAATGACCGATTTGACCTTGTGTTTGTCTCCATGGATCAGGAAAAACAGGTAAACAAAACCACTGCTGTTCTGAACAAACGTGGAGGGTATGGGAAGCATTACCTTCTCACAGCGAAAGATCAAAAACTCGCTACAATTTTCCCAAAATGGTATGGTGCTGTGCCTATGACACTGATCTACAAGTCCGGAAAAGTGATTGCCTCCTACGACCGAAAACTGACAGAAAAAGACCTTATTTCAATCAATAACAAATTTTAAAATCATAATGAAAACGCTAACTATAGTAATGCTCGTCATCTTCGGGTCCGTGATGACAGCAAGTGCGCAAGGAATAGCCATAAATGATCCTTTGCCGCACCAAGACCTTGTATTGGATCACATCGATGGGAAACAATACAAGCTATCGGATTTCAAAAGGAAGAATGGTCTTTTGATCGTTTTTGCCGCCAACGAATGCGTGGCAATCGAACGTTGGTACGATCGATTAATAAAAGCCAATGATTTAGCTGAAGCCAATGGGATCAATGTGATATGGGTCAATTCCAACGAGACACAGCGAATCGAAGGTGAGACGATGGAAGAAATGAGAGTATTCGCCAAAGAAAATAAATTGAAATACGATTACCTGATGGAAAGGGAGTTTGTATTAGCCAATGCATTTGATGCCCAAGTAACTCCAACCTGCTATTTGTTTGATAAAGACCTCAAACTCAAGTTCATGGGAATGCCAGATGATAACATGTTTGATGTGGCTGAAGTTACAGAAACCTATTTGGCAGATGCACTCAATGCATACATCAAGGGCGACGAAATAAGGACCAAGGTTGCTCATGGTCGTGGTTGTAGAATCCCAAGACCTGACGATGGTCCTGGTGGTGCCTATATTGTTGACATAGAAACAAAAGACGGAATAACACTAAAAGGAACGTATTTCAATCCAGGAGTGCCAGGTCCAGCTGCTATTCTTTTCCATCAGTGTGATGGTAATGGCCGAAGGCCCTGGAACTATGTTGCTGAGGAGCTGGCTCAACGCGGTGTCCATGTACTCACCTATGACTATAGAGGACACGGTGCGAGTGAAGGCTCCAACCCCGACTGGTCTGGAATGGAAAATGCAGCAAAGCGATGGCGTGGAGTCTGGAAGGAAGATATGATAACGGCTCTCGATTTTCTCTCAAGCCAAGAAGGTGTAAATACTGATGATATGGTTGTAGCAGGTGCAAGTTGTGGGGTTTTCATGGCCTCAGAGATGGCACGCACGTTTCCAGAAAGAATTAAAGCAGCAGCATTGCTTTCCGGACCAGCAGACGATCTTCATATGAAATTTTATAAGAAAAGCGACATCCCGATACTAACAGGTGTCAGTAGCGAAGATTGGTCAGTTGACAAGATGAAAGAAATCGTGATAGCCTCAAACAATTCACAGAGTGAATACGTATTGTACAAGGAAGCAGGCCATGGCACGGATATGTTTAAGAATTCAGACACATTGGAGCCAAAAATCATCTCCTGGTTCGAAAAGTATTTGATAACAGAAAATGAGGAAAATGCATCTAACTAGTGTTTTCCCAGCCTTTCTTCATAGCTACTTTTTTAAGTTTTAATCGAGCTTTTGAATACTTTCCTAACAGGCGCGAGCTTATAGCTCGCGCCATTTTTGCATTATACAACAGAGTAAAAACTCTCGCTTCATAATGATCGTTGGTACACTCTTATGAAGCAAAACTTGATTTTTATTCTTTCCACTCTGCTTTTTTACTCGTGCGGACAAAAACCGGAACAGAAAACATCATTCAATACTAAAAACGAAACAATCACCGTCAGAAATGCGCATGCAATGGCTTACCATTTCAATGAATCGACCGTCTATCTCTTTGGAGGAGCAAGTGAAAAAGAAGTGTTCTCAGATTTATGGGCTTGGAAAGGTGAGAATTGGCAAAAAATAGATGTAACGAGTGGACCAGAACAAAGAACGTTTAGTTCGTTGAGTTATGATAAAAAGAACGATCGACTGGTTCTATTTGGTGGAAGTAAAGTATTGTTCGGGGAGGAAGTCGATCAAAACAACTTACTGAACGACACCTGGGAATTCAGAAATAATGAATGGAACAAACTGAATCCAGTTGATACTCCACCAGCAAGGGCTGAAGCTGCAATGGTCTATGATGAAAATCGCCAAACCATGGTTTTGTTTGGAGGATATTACATCAATGGGGGAGAATACACTCCATTTGGAGATACCTGGGAGTTCAGTGATGATAATTGGAAATTGGTCTCAAACGAAGGTCCTTCCAATAGACATGGAGTTTCCTTGGTTTATGATGCAAGTAAAAGAGCTGTCATTCTTTTCGGTGGCAATACCATTGATAAACAATATGGAGAAAACAGTGGCCAAACCTGGTCATGGGATGGAGAAGTATGGAAAAAATTAGATATCACACAACCTGAGGGCATTTTTAATTCTGCAATGGTTTATGATAATCGACAAGAGAGAATAATTCGATTTGGAGGATGGAATGGAGAATCAAGAGTTAACAATACATGGATTTTTCATGAAGACAAGTGGAGTAAGCTTGACTCAGCTAATAGTCCTTCTCCCAGAAATCATACGAATATGGTTTACGATGAAAGCAAAAATCGAGTCCTTCTGTTCGGTGGTCATGACTTGGAAAATGTATTTGGAGATACCTGGGAGTATTCAAGTGATAGATGGAAAAAACTTATAGAATCCGAACCATTGCAAAGAATTTTTAATGGTCACTGATCCTTCGAGTCCTACTCTAGGGCTCTAACAGTTCTTCTCTTCGACTGTTGTACATTAGTAAAAGTCAACACAAGAGGTTTGAACTATATCTCGATTCACCTGTACAACAAAATGCTGCAACATGCCATCGCCGAAGGCATGAGTAGAGATGAATTGAATAACCTCCCCACTCCAATTGATTCTATTGGTAATATCCAGGCAGTGCCAGCTGATCATTTCTTTGAGTTGCATGAGTTTCTTGACAAGAAACTTGGACCAGGCTTTTCCATTCGAGTAGGGCAAGAAATGAAAATTGAAGACTATGGTGTCTTGGGCCTTTCATGGCGAACCTGTTCCTGGGCTGGTGAAATCTTCGAGAGAAGCGAACGGTATTTTAAGCTACTTTCAAATACCTATGTTTTTCAGGTAAAAAAGGAGGATGACATCTCCATTGTTTATCTGCACAGAGAACCGCATAGAAGAGGTCTGGAGCTTTCCAATGAAGCCACACTGTCAGCAACGGTTGTTGTGTTGAAAGCAATGACGGAGACTGATATTTCTCCGATAGAAGTCACATTCAAGCATAGCAGTCCGTCAACACTCACCGACTATGAACAGGCATTTAAATGTTCAATCCTCTTCAATCAACCTTACTATTCCATAAGCTACAAAACAGAAGATCTTGAAACGCGAACCGCAAAAGCTGACAAGAGCATCAATCATTTCTTGCTGGAGCGTGTAGATGAAGAAACGAAAGGAATAGAAATAAGTGCAAACAAAGTTGCAAAGGACATTGAAGCTCTGATTAAAAATGCGCTCCCAAGTGGTATCCCAAGCATCACACAAGTTTGCACGCATGTCGGAATGAGCAATCGAACTCTTACACGAAGGCTTTCAGAAAATGGTGTCACCTTTCGCGATCTGATTAAAAAGGTTCAAGAAGAAATTTCCAAAGACCAGCTCAAAAATTCCAACAGAAGCATTGCTGAGATCGCCTTTGAAACTGGCTTTTCTGAACAAAGTGCCTTTAACCGCGCATTTAAAAGATGGACAGGTTTATCCCCTGTCGAATTCCGTAATAGCTGATCAAGCCAGCCGTTTGGCCTAAAATGTCAAAACATTGGCACAAAGTGTCAAGAACAAGGTTGACCCAGCTCCCAATTTTACACTTGTATTTAAACACGACATAAACATTTTAGGTATGGTACTCTCTTTAAAATCACTCATTTTATTAGGATCAGTAATCCTAACTGGACTCTCGGCAGGCTTGTTTTATGCCTGGTCAGTATCTGTTATTCCGGGGACAAAAAAGGTCATGGATTTAACCTACCTCGAAACGATGCAGTCGATAAATCGAGCCATTTTGAATCCGGCATTCTTCCTGATCTTTTTTGGGAGCATCATTTTGCTAAGCATCTCCAGTATCTATGAATTCCATTCAAGTAGGTGGGTTTTCGGGTTGATCCTGTTTTCTTCGATTACCTACTTAATTGGAACTGTAGGAGTCACAGCCTTTGGAAATGTGCCACTAAATAATCAATTGGATGTATTGAAAATAGCAGAGATCACGCAAGATCAAATTACTGCGTTCAGAAAATCCTATGAAACTAATTGGAACAGGTTACATCTGATCAGAACCGTATTTGCTGTTCTCTCATTTGTGCTGGCCGCTCTTGCGCTTTTCATGCAAGCGAAAAATATCTGAACTCAAAACTTAAACTCAAATATCAATTAAAAATGAAACACAACATCTTAGTAATCGGAGGAACCGGTAAGACTGGTCGCCGAGTTGTTGAAGGATTAACTCAACAAGGACACAATGTCAGAATCGGATCAAGAAGAAATGCACCCGCTTTCAATTGGGACGATCCTACCACTTATTCACAGGCATTGAAAGGTATGGATCGAGCATACATTGTTTATTATCCTGACCTGGCAGTGCCAGGTGCCAGAGACGCAATCACTGCACTTACAGAAGCCGCACTTAAGGAAGGATTAGAAAAAGTAGTTCTTCTTTCCGGAAAAGGAGAAGCAGAAGCTGAGGCTTGTGAGCAAATTGTCGCGAACTCAGGCCTAAACTATACATTGGTCAGAGCTTCCTGGTTCAATCAAAATTTCAGTGAAGGAGCTTTCCTTGATTTTGTTCTGGCTGGTCAGGTAGCACTTCCAATGCCTGATGCAGAAATTCCATTTGTGGATGCTGATGATATTGCGGATGTGGTCACAAAAGTATTGGTCGATGACAACTACAATGGACAGACTATAACTGTCACCGGTCCAAGAAAAATGACTTTTAGAGAAGTGGTAGCAACCATGGCTCAAACAATAGGAAGAGACATCCATTACCAACCCATAACCATCGAAGAATTCAAAAAAGGAATGGAAGCTGCTGGATTACCAGAATCGTACGTTTGGTTATTCGGATACCTTTTCCAGGAAGTTCTTGGCAATCCCGATAATCAAAGTGTATCCAAAGATGTGGAAAACGTATTGGGAAGGAAGGCAACGGACTTCCAAGAATATGCGGAAAAAACGATGGCCACAGGTGTTTGGAATCAGGAAGTCACTCAATCAATTTGATCAAAAAGGGCTACCTCGAGTAGCCCTTTTTCAATAATCACATCGCACCATAAACCAACTTCACCATCTCACTCATTTTAGATGGCTGTAACCAACGGGTAACGATCACCACATCTGCCTCCTGATCTACGACAATGTAATTTCCGCCAAATCCTGCAGCATAGTAAACGTGATCAGGTACTCCTTCTCCTAAATTCCTTGGACCTTTGTTTAGCCACCACATGTAACCATAGCTTTCATAGGCTTTCGCTGGGGTTTGGATCATTTGGGTCCAGTTCTCGGAGATCAATTGCTTTCCCTCCCAGCTTCCCTTTCGTGCAAACAACAATCCAAACCGAGCGTGATCTTGGGCACTGATGAAAACTCCACCACCATGATGACCTCCCCCACTCACTGATTGCATTTTCACTCCATCAACTACAGTCCAGGTGTTGTCATAGCCAAACCATCTCCAGGTAGTGCTTGCTCCAATCGGGTCCATGATTCTTTCTTTCAATACTTGAGGAAGCGGACGCCTCCAAACTTGCAAGGCTGAATAAGCCAAAACATTGACTCGAACGTCATTGTATTTATAGCTTGTTCCAGGCTCTTTCAATTCACGGTATCGCATTTCATCAAATGTATGCTCGCGTGAAGGTCTATCTGTCCAATCATACAACCCAAACAAAGCTCCCGACCAATCGGAAGTTTGTTGCAACAAATGTTCCCAGGTAATCTTGGAATTGTGCTCACCTTCAAACGTCCCATCCCACACATACTGATCAACTTTGTCCTGAACCGATCGAATGAGTCCATCATCAATCGCAAGCCCAACTGTTGTAGACAAATAACTTTTTGTCACACTAAAAGTCATATCAACCCTGTCAATATCTCCCCATTGAGCAGCGATATATCCGTCTTTAATGATCATCCCGGCAGGTCCACCACGCTTTTTAGTTGGTCCTTGAATGTCGTGATAAGGCTCACGTCGAAACCCCTCAAGGATTGCCAATCGAAGATCTTTTTGACCTGAGTATTCATTAGCTTCCGCAAAATCAACCGCTTCCTGAAGCTTGTTGGCATTGAATCCAAGTTCCTTAGGATCTTTCGATTGCCAGTCTGTTCTTGACGGGTAATAGTCTTGGGCTGTGATCAAAAATGAACAGCCAATAAAAAGTAGGAATAATGATCTTCTCAACATCTTTAATAGTGGGTTAATGAGTGACGCTAAGATAATGCGAGTTCAATGCAATTAAATTGAAATTATATGTATGGTAGTCGTGGAGACTAATTTCTGTTATAATAGATGTTTAGCTGTGCTCAGAATAACAAGCCATTCTAAACAAACAAAAGATTGAGAAATAGTTCGGTGAGAGAACGAATGATAAATAAACAGCGTCATTGCGAAGGAGGTACGACTGAAGCAATCTTTGTGTAAGATCGACTCCTATAAGGTCACAAGATCCCTTCGCCGCACTTCCGACGCTTACGCCCTACTCGGAATGACGGTAGGATGAAGGAATCATCAAGTAGTATCTGCTTACCTAATGATATCCGTCGAAAGTGCTCTTTGTTTGAACCTTCGATTGAGCATTGGATAAAGTAAAACGGAAGCAAGGATTAGTCCGGTTCCCAGATAAAATCCAAAGGTCATTTTTTCGCTTTCTCCGAAAATAATAAGCGCTAAAACGATTCCATAAATAGGCTCAAGGTTCACCGTCAGATTGATTGAAAAGACAGATAACCTTTTCATCAACTCTACTGAAATGGAATAGGCATACACGGTACAAAAAATTGCCAGAATACTCAGAAAACCAAAATCCAACAGCGAGCCAGAAAGCTGAAGTTTTTCAACAATTGTGTTGGAATAAATGGGGAAAAACAATCCAATAGAAACCCATGCCCCAATCATCTCATAAAAAGTGATCACATAGGGATCATACTTTTTCGAAAGACTCGCATTGATAACAGAAAATACGGAACAAAAAATCGCTGAGATGATAGCCACCAACAGCCCATAGAAATAATTGAACTCCGTGTTAAAGATCACAACGATACCAACAATCGCCAACACGCCCAGAATCACTTCATAACCTTTGACTTTCCTACCAACAGACAAAGGCTCGATGATAGCTGTCCAAAGCGAGCAAGTAGCAAAGCCAGCAAGTGAAATGGATATATTGGAAACTCTGGCGGAGAGAAAAAAAGTGATCCAGTGCACAGCTATGAGAGCTCCGGTGCCCAGAATGATCCAAAAATCCCGACGGTCATTGATGGAAAAACTGGTGCCCCGAGCTTTAATGACAAGGTAGAGACCTAAAGTGGCTATAAATGTTCGATAGAAAACAAGCTCAACCGTTGGCATATTGATGGACATCCCCAGTATAGCTGCAAACCCCCAGATTAGTACAATGAAATGGAGATGCAAATAATCTTTTGTCTCTCTTGTCATCTGGGAACGGTCTTATAAAGGACTAGTCCAACTACGGAAAAGATAATGTTAGGAATCCAGACGGCTAATATGATATTCATAGAGCCAGCTTCGGCAATGGATTTGGCCAAAATAAAGGTGATGATAAATGCAAATGCAATCAAAAAGCCTAGGGCGATTTGAAATCCTGTTCCCTGTCGAGTTTTTCTTGCAGATACGATTACACCAATGAACATCAAAACCAAAACGGTAAAAGGCTGCATGATTCGAATGTACTTTTCAATTCGGTACAAGTCTACATCATCTGCTCCCCTTGATTGTTGAAGTTTTATATATGCGTTGAGTTCTGTCATCGTCATCGTTTCCTGATGGCGCTCTTTGCTGGCAAAATCACTCGGCGATAGGTTAAGCAAAGTATCCAATTGCTTACCTTCTTCCATTATCTCCTCGTTCTCCAGAATAGTCCTTTTTTGCCAATTCTTCAACGTCCAAAATCCGGTGGTGTCCCATTTGATCTGCCGTGCGTTGATTTTTTCAACGAGCTTCTGTCCCTGTATTTTCTCAAGTGTTACCACATTACCAATGTCTCTTCGGTTATCGTATCGAAATAGATAAATGTATCCCTCCTCTCCTATTTTGAAATGAACATGCTTTCCGGCATAGTAAAAAGGATCTTTTAAATATTCTAACTCGAATGAAATCCTGAACTTGTTTGCATCAGGAATGATGTAGCTGTTCAAATAAAAACTGGCTATACCGAACATGATACCACCAAATAGATAGGGAAGCATGAATCGTTTGAAACTAATTCCACTTGCGAGTATGGCAACAATTTCTGTTTTGGAAGCAAGTTTTGCCGTAACAAAAACGGTGGTTATAAAAACGGTGATTGGCGTTAATAAGCTCGCGATATAGGGAATGAAGCTCATATAGTATTGAAAAATCAAATCGCCGCTCACTTCATTCTTTATGAAATCATCATTTTTCTCCGTGAAATCAATTACGCAAATGATCAATTCCAGAAGCCCCACCACAAACACGAATGTGACGAGTAATTTTTTCAATATGTACCAATCCAGTTTTTTCACAACCTCTGAGAAACGGTATCAATTATTCCATTCTTCCAACTGGCGAAATTATCATTTAATATCTGCTTTCGAGCCTCGCTAACCAGCCATAGATAAAACGTCAGGTTTTGGATACTCGCAATTTGTGCGCCAAGTATTTCATTACTGATGATTAAGTGTCGCAAATAAGCCTTTGAGTAAAAAGTACTAACGTAACCACCGAGTCCTTTGTCGATTTCTGAAAGATCATTTTTCCATTTTTCATTACGGATATTGATGATTCCCTCAGTCGTATAAATCATTCCATTTCGAGCATTCCTGGTCGGCATCACACAATCAAACATGTCTACGCCCAGCGCAACACATTCCAAGATGTTTGCTGGAGTTCCAACTCCCATCAAATATCGTGGCTTATCTGATGGTAGAATCCCACAAACCAGATTCGTCATTTCGTACATATCTTCCGCTGGCTCTCCTACTGATAAACCACCAATGGCATTTCCTTCTCGATTGGTATTTGAAATGTATTCAGCCGATTGTTTTCGCAAATCCGGGTAAGTACTCCCCTGAACAATCGGAAAAAGCGTCTGATCGTATCCATATTTTGGATCAGTGTTATCAAACCGATCGATGCACCGATCCAGCCAGCGATGGGTCATGTGCATAGATTTTTCTGCATAATCATATTCACATGGATATGGCGTACACTCATCAAAAGCCATGATGATATCCGCACCAATAATTCGTTGTGTATCCATCACATTCTCCGGAGTGAAAACATGTTTCGAACCATCAATATGTGATTGAAATTTTACACCTTCCTCTTCAATCTTTCGGCTGTCTGCTAATGAATACACCTGATATCCCCCACTGTCTGTCAGAATTGGGCGCTCCCAACCATTAAACTTATGAAGTCCCCCAGCTTGTTGGATTAATTCGAGTCCTGGACGCATGTACAAATGATAGGTATTCCCCAGGATGATTTTGGCAGAAATATCATCGATCAATTCTCGCTGATGAACGGCTTTCACAGTCCCGGCAGTGCCCACAGGCATGAAGATCGGAGTTGGAATTTCTCCGTGATCTGTCTTTATTGTGCCTGCTCTTGCACCCGATTTGCTATCCTTGTGATCCAGGTCGAAGTTCATGGAGCGCAAAAATACGGTTAAAGAAGAATGATTTTTAGTATTTGGATAATAGCCATAAGTATTCAAGTGGGAATTACCGTTCTTCTTTCTTTTCAATTCCTTCGATACAAAGGAAATGTCACTGAAAGCCTAACGTCGATTTCCGTTGTAATTGCAGCTCATAATGAGTTCGAAAACCTCAAAATGCTCATTCCTGCATTGCTAAACCAAACACATGAAAACTTTGAAATCATCATCGTACTTGATCGTTGTTCAGATGATAGTGCGCAATTTCTCAAAGATCCGAGTTTTCAAAAAGTGAAAGTCATCGAGATTACGAAAACACCTCAAGATTGGGATCACAAAAAATATGCGCTGAGCAAGGGAATTGAAGCATCGACCAATGAATGGATTGTATTAACCGACGCGGATTGTCTTCCTTTTTCAAATAGATGGTTGGAACTTATCAACAATAGAATTCAACCAAACAAAAAGATCATCCTGGGATGTTCTCCTTACAGAAGCAATGGATCACTGCTGCAAAACTTTATCCAGTACGAAGCATTTGTTACCGCTTATAATTATTTATCAATGTCTTTGATTGGAAGACCGTATATGGGAGTTGGAAGAAATTTGGCTATTAATCGATCATTTTTTGAAGAACACGTTGGGTATTCAAAATTCAAGTCAACAGTTGGTGGAGACGATGACCTTTTCATACAAACAAATGCCACAGCAGAAAACACCAACATTTCACTTGGCAAAGAATCCATGATGTTTACAATACCTAAAAATAAGTGGAAAGAGTACATTCATCAGAAAACAAGACATCTGTCTGTGGGGGGAAGTTATTCACTTTCCGACAGGCTATTACATACACTGTTTCATGGCACATTACTACTTACATGGGCTCTTTTGCCTCTTCTTATATTGGAAAAAATACTGCCGATTATGCTATTTTACCTGATTGTTAAGTGGATCGGGTATAGATTTGCCCACAGCAAAATGGGAGCTGGGTTCAACTATATTTGGCTTCCACTCGTTGACTTTATGTATGCAATTTTTTTACCAATCATTGCAATCAGGTCAAAACTTGTAAAGGACATTAGATGGAAGAACTGAACCGTCAATTTTCGGATAAAGCACTACGTGACTTTAAGCTTATCGACCTTGCTACGCAAGGGAATGACGATTCTGCCTACGCTGAACTTATGGAGCGGTATAAGAAACCGGTCTATCATATGATCTTGAAAATGGTCAGAAATGTAGATGACGCGGAGGATCTGACGATCGAAGCTTTTGCAAAGGCTTTCAAAAATCTGGGCAGGTTTAAAAAAGATTACACGTTTAGTACCTGGCTTTTTCGAATTGCAACAAATAATGCGATTGACTTCATCCGTAAGAAAAAGTTGGACACCTACAGCCTGAACAGTTCCTTCACTGATGACAGTGGTGATTCAGTGAACATCGATGTTCAAGACAAAAATCTCACCCCCGACGAAGAAACCATTAAAGGCCAAAAGATTGAATTGGTTCGGATGTTTGTCACCAAACTTCCAGCTAAATATCAACGACTGGTTAAGCTTCGTTACTTTGATGAACTTTCATATGACGAGATCGCCAAAGAGATAGAAGCCCCACTTGGCACAGTAAAAGCTCAACTTCACAGGGCGCGTGAGTTGATGTATGAATTGGTAAAAGACAAAAAATCGCACATCTGATTTGGATGTCGAAATCATCTATAAGTATTTTCCTTCTCTTTCTGCTACTCAGAAAAAACAGTTAGAACAGCTTTATCCGCTTTATTCAGAGTGGAACAGCAAAATCAACGTGATCAGTCGAAAGGACGTTGATCAATTGTATTTGAGGCACGTTCTTCATAGCCTGGCAATTGCTAAATTCATCGATTTCAAGGCAGGAACAAAAATTCTAGATATTGGTAGTGGTGGTGGATTTCCTGGAATACCATTGGCTATACTTTTTCCAACATGCACTTTTCATTTAGTCGATTCGATCGGAAAAAAGATCAAAGTCGTTCAGGAAGTTGCTAATTCCATTGGATTAGAAAATCTGACCGCTGAGCATCAAAGAGCCGAAAAAGTAAAAGGTCAATTCGGCTTTATCGTCTCAAGAGCAGTTGCAAGAACCAAAATCTT
The DNA here is from genome assembly GCA_028284125.1 of Cyclobacteriaceae bacterium. Lineage (GTDB taxonomy): Bacteria > Bacteroidota > Bacteroidia > Cytophagales > Cyclobacteriaceae > Ekhidna. Next base: position 330,182 of record JANQSI010000004.1, on the reverse strand, counting down.
GTTTCAATGGACCCATCAGAAAATTCATCAGAAGAATTCGAATGAATTCGAAAATGGATTTCTTCTACTGAAAGGGGGTGATCTCTCTGAGGAAATGAAGGAGTTTGGAAGACCTTACAAGGAATATGAGCTTTCTAAAGTTTTTGAAGAAAATTTTTTCGAGACGAAAAAGTTGATTTATATCCCGATATAGATTCAGTCAATTTCTACCTCCAACTCAACGATCCATCATCGACGCAAGATGCATTTGGTGGCTTGTAACCACTTTCTACAAAGTCTTCGACCATATTAAAAAAGCAGGAATTGAATGTGCTGTGACCATCTAACGGAAACTCTACCAAAGTGGCGTTAGGTAGATACTCCATTACATTTCTAGCATTAACGATAGGTGTGATTGGATCAAAAATACCATTGGTGATGAGCATCGGAGTTTTGACATTGACTCGTTTGTTCTCTTTAGCTTTCGATCTATGTGAATGCCATTGGTTAAGGACTTTTTGATCAGTCGCGAAAAAAGCGGGTCCTGGTTTCAAGTCTGGATAAGTAGAAAGCTGGTTTTCAAAACTGTTATCATCATTGAACTGGACTTCTTCAGCAGCTTGCACGGACAAATAAGTGGCGATATTAATTGCAGAAAGTCTCGCTGCGGTACTGTTGATTGATTGATTAATTACGCGTGTTTCTCCTCCATTAAGCGCTTGAACAAATGCTGGCACTTGTTGAATGGTTCCTCTTCCATATAACATTTGGTGAATTAGCAGCAGCGCATCCTGGGCGTTGATGACAAAATCTTCACCTTGATATTGGACAGATTTCGGGTTCGTTCTCAGCTTCTCGATGGTTTCATAAAATACCGACCGAAAATTTGGATACCGGCCATTGCAATCAGGATCGGATGCACAGGTTTCAAACAAATACTCCAAAGCACCATTGAAGCCCTCAACAAAACCTTCATAAATATTCACTTCCAATGGGAACAAGCCCATTAAGATTGCAGCCTCCGCCGCTTTGTACTCTCTCATGTAAGTAAGACCGAGACGAGTTCCGTATGAGCCTCCCAGAAGTATCCATTTATCGATTCCCAGATGTTTTCGAAGTGCTTCTACATCCGCAGCATTTTCCAAACTATTGTAGCCAGCTAGGTCGACATTGTTGGATTCCAATTCTTTTTTGCATTGCTTACATAGTTCAAGCGTGCCTTCATACTCCTCTTGAATGGTAAGATCCTTAGCCATTAAACTCAAAAATTCAAGTCCTACCTCTTGACAATGCGCTTCTGAACTGCCGGTTCCTCTGGCATCAAAAAGAATGATGTCGTGATTTTTTCTCAGCGGACTGTTAGAGAAAAAATTTTGCATCAAAAGCGAGCTCCCACCCGGACCACCCTGAAGAAAAATCATGGGTGGATAATCATTGCTTCCAGTCTTTGGAATGTAGACATAGGAAAGTGAGATATTTCGTGAGTCTGAATCGTTTCTGTTTTCAGGAACTTCTAATTTCCCAAATTCGATTTCTGATCTTCTACTCTCTGAAGTAGATGAGCAGTTCGTAGAAAAGACCAGTAGTGTTAGAAAAAAGGTCAGTGTTTTCATGTCAGGCTTAAATTCTTTGACATATACGACATTTCAAAAACACCGTTGGATTTATGTTCCGAGTGGTAGCTTTTCCTATATCAGAAGGGCTTAAAAACAAGTTTTAGAATGACTTGTGGGTTTACCATCGCAGAACAGAAAATCACCCTGAATTTATTTCATGGTCTTCGAAAAATCCAGTGTTGAAAATGAAGATTCTGAAACAAGCTCAGAATGACGTGCTGGCTAAATATTTTGAACCATCTCCAACAGAAAGTCACCCTGAATTTATTTCATGGCCTTCGAAAAATCCGATATTGAAAATGAAGATTCTGAAACCAGTTCAGAATGACGTAGAGAAAAAAACCATTCCGATCAAACCTATGCCTTCGCCAATTGCTCTTCAGACCTCTCAGCGTATTTCCCTTTCGATTTTCTGACTTTAGCTGCTACTACTTTATACTCAGGACATTTAGCCTCTGAATCATGAACATCACTGGTGATCAAGTTCACCATGATTTCCGGGAAGTGGAAAGTAGTGCTCATTACACCTGGCTTCACTTCTTCCGTGATTCTTGCCTTAATGTCAACTTTTCCTCTTGCTGATGTTACACACACCATGTCCCCATCCTCAATTTTATTATCCTTCGCATCTTTTGGATTCATCAATAGAACATCTTCAGTGAGGATATCAACATTATTTGTACGCCGAGTCATCGCGCCACAATTGTAGTGCTCAAGTTCTCGATTGGTGGTAATGATGTACGGATACTCATCACCATGCTCTTCAATTTCAGCAGATTCAGCCCAATCATGGTAAGTGAATTTGCCTTTGCCACGTTTGAATTCTTCCTTATGGATAATCTCGGTACTTGTTCCATCTTCCGGAACAGGCCATTGCAGTCCATTCTTTCCTAACCCTTCCCAGGTAATTCCCTTGAAGAACGGTACGATTTGAGAAATCTCTTCCAGCATCGTGTCCGGTGCATAATCTGGTTGATCATAGCCCATTCTTCTCATCATATCAACAATGATCTGACCATCTGGTTTAGTGCCTTCAAGCGGCTCAACCACCTGATTCACACGTTGAACTCTTCTTTCGCCATTCGTAAACGTTCCGGATTTCTCAAGGAACGAGGCACCAGGTAAGACGACATCAGCCAGCATCGCTGTTTCAGTCATAAACAATTCCTGAACAATCAACATATCCAGATTGGTGAGCGCTCTTTTTACTTTATCCGTGTTTGGATCTGTCTGAACCACATCTTCGCCAATGATCCAAAGTGCCTTTAGGGCTCCGGCAATCGCGGCATCAAACATCTCAGGAATCTTGTAGCCAATGTGTTGAGGAAGTTTCGCTCCATAAAACTCTTCGTATTGAGTGTGAACGTTTGGATCAGTAACATCCAGGTATCCGGCTCCTTGGTGAGGTTGTGCTCCCATATCTGCCGCACCTTGAACATTGTTTTGTCCCCTCAACGGATTCACTCCTACACCTCTTCGACCAATATTTCCTGTGATCATGGCAAGGTCAGCGATCTGCTGAACGGTAAAGGTTCCTTGAGAGTGTTCGGTTACGCCAAGTCCATGAAATGACATAGCATTCGGTGCAGTTGCATAACAAATGGCAGCTTCTCGAACCAATTCTCGATCAACTCCAGTAACCGCCTCCATTTTATCCATGTCCAGCTCTCGAATTTTAGACTCAAAATCGTCATAACCTTCGGTTCTGCTTCCAATGAAATCCTTATCTACCAAATTTTCAGAGACGATGTAATACAACATCATATTCAGCAATGCTACATTGGTACCAGGTCTGAGTTGCAAATGATACTGCGCATACCTGGCCAATTCAATTTCACGTGGATCAATCACGATCATTTTGGTCCCCTTCATTGCTGCCTGTTTGATTCGGGCTCCAGTCACCGGGTGAGCAGCTGTTGGGTTCGCACCGATAATCATCATGCAATCGGTGTATTCAATATCAACGACAGAATTTGTGGCTGCTCCAGTGCCGAACGAACGCTGCATTCCTAAAGCAGTTGGTGAGTGACATACCCTCGCACAGCAATCAATATTGTTTGATCCGATCACGGCTCGAATGAATTTCTGCATGAGGTAGTTCTCCTCATTTGGTGTTCTGGCTGAGGAAATCCCAGCGATGGCGTCAGCTCCATGCTCGTCACGGATCCGAGTAAACCGCTCCGTCATGTAATCATATGCCTCGTCCCAGGTGGCTGGTTTCAGCGTGCCATTCCATCGCACCATTGGAGTCGTCAGGCGTTCGGGATGATTATAGAATTGGAAAGCATATCGTCCCTTTAAACACGTGTGGCCATGATTGACTTCTGCGTCATAAGGTGCTGTAATACTGATGATTTCTCCATCTTTAGTAGCGACATCCAGGTTACAGCCAACACCACAATAAGTACACACGGTTCGTTCTGTCTCTACAGCATCATTGAATTTGGACTCAAAAATATCTGTAATTGCGCCTGTTGGACAAGCTTGACTACAAGCTCCGCATGACACACAATCCGACTCTTTGAATCCCTCATTCATTCCCATCACCACTTGATTATCAAAACCTCGGCCTTCCATGGTCAATACCATTTCTCCCTGAACTTCATCGCATGCTCTAATGCATCGGTAGCAATTGATACAGGAATCCATACTTGCACGCATGTAGGCATGAGATTCATCTGGTGTTCTATCCAAGTGATTCTTGCCCAGTTCATATCGAACGTCACTCATTTCGATTCCAACCTGACCGGCCACTTTCTTCAATTCATTCTGTGCAGGATTCGCTTCTTCAAATTTTTCCTTCGGATAATCCGTAAGTACCAATTCCACGATGTTCTTTCGTATGCGCTCAACCTTTTCCGAATGTGTGTAGATAAAAGAATTCGCCATCACCGGAGTATGGCATGATGCCTGCACCCTTCTTGGTCCATCTTGCTGCAATGCCACTTCAACGCTACACACTCGGCATGAACCAAATGGCTTCAAATTGGGTGCATCACAAAGGGTAGGAACCGGATCATCACCCATCGTTCTTCTAAGCAAGAAGAGAATAGTCTCTCCTTGCTCAAATGCATGTTCCTTATCGTTAATGAAAACTACATTGTTTGTGGTACTCATGTCGTTTACTTAAAAAATGTCTTTAATTCTTCCTCAAAATACTGCAATGCATTTTTTACACCGAGTGGCAACCCACCTCCCAGTGCACAAAGTGACCCGTCTTCCATTGCTTCCAACAAATCATCCATTAATTGGCGATCCATTTTGACCTCACCATTCCTCGCTTTCTGGATCATTTCTTTTCCTCGAACCGAACCGATACTACATGGAAAACACTTTCCACAGGATTCATCCCCAGTGAATTCGAATAAATGTTCCAAATAATGAATCATTGGGAATTTCTCTGGTACTGAAACTATCCCTGCATGACCTAGCAAAAAGCCGGCATTCGCAAAGCTTTCAAAATCAAGATTAAGTTCTTCTATTTTATGGGTCGGCACAATTCCTCCCAAAGGCCCGCCAACATGAACGGCTTTTACTCCTTCTTTAAATCCACCACCAAAATCGTAGACAACTTCCTTAAATGGCGTTCCCATTTCTATTTCATACATGCCCGGGTTATTGAAAAACGAGTCCAGGCATACAAGCTTAGTTCCAGTTGATTTTGGTGTTCCAAGAGATGCGTATGCAGCACCACCATTTTCTATTATCCAGGCAACTGCCGATTGTGTTTCAACATTATTTACAATGGTAGGTTTGTTGAAAAGTCCTTCTTGCGTTGGGTAAGGAGGCCGCACACGAACTTCTGGCCGCTGACCTTCGAGTGATGAAAGTAAAGCAGTTTCTTCACCGCAGATGTAAGCGCCTGCTCCTTCTATTACTTTGAAATCAAAGCTGAAATCGGATCCGCCAATATTGGCACCATGCATGTTAAATTCTGAAAGCTCTTCAACCGCCTTGGCGACAATTCTCACTGATTCCGGATATTCGCCTCGAATGTAAAGTGCTCCTTTGTTGGCTCCTACGATGTATCCGGACACCATCATTCCGAACAAAACCAACATCGGTTGTTCTTCTAAAAGATATCTATCTGAGTAAGCGCCCGGATCCCCTTCATCTGCATTGCAAACGATGAATTTTTGATCACCATCTACGTTTTTGCACGATTCCAGCTTGAATCCCATTGGGAAACCTGCTCCGCCACGCCCACGAATGTTTGAATCTTTGATTTGCTGCAATGCCCACTCTGGCCCATTTTTTAGCACCTTTTGAAAAAGTGTCGCATACTCAGAGGCAGTCATTGGGTCGCCTGTTAAAACAGGGTTATCGACATTACTAGCAACCTGGTACTTATCCAGCTTTGCTTGTTTAGAGTCAACCAATTGATCCAATTGATTGATTGATTCACCAGAGTAATTATTGCCATTGATGTTGAAGGCACTGTTTTCATGACATCTTCCCAAGCAGCACATATGTCCAATCTCCTCCTTTTTGAACTTGCTCAAGAGTTTAGATTTGACTTCATCTTGGGTCCCAGCAACAAGGCAAGCACTTCCGTTGCATACATGTGCTTTTACTCCTTGATGTTCTTTCTTAAGAAAATCATAGAACGAAGCTGTTCCGTAAGTGATTGCATCACCCATCAAATACTCGTGAGCTAGGGCTCGTAAGGATTCGTCATGTGGAGTCCCTTCAACCTTGGATTTCTCAACCAACCGCTCGAAAAGGTTATTTTCCAGTCCCTTTCTTCCTGATAATGCGCTCAGATTATCTGACATATGTAAATTTTGGTTTTAGTACAGCTACCTAGTTAACCATACAATCTCGTCACTGCGAGTATACGAAGCAGTCTTAACAGAATACTAGACCAAGATCGCTTCATTGCATTCGCGATGACGTATTGAATGTCCATCCGGTTATTAAAGTAAGCAATTAATCGTCAAAAATCCTCGATTTTATGGCTTTAGAGACCAGATAACATGATCAACGGAAACTCAAAAATTGAGATCAATTGAGGATTCGTTGCTTGGCGTTATAAATGTTAAATTTTTTCTCACCCAAAAACCCGATAAGTGTCACGCCAAAATCCTTCGCCAATTCCACAGCGAGACTTGATGGAGCTCCCACTGCAGCAATGACTGGAATGCCAGCCCGAACAGCCTTTTGAACCAATTCAAAGCTGATTCTGCCACTTAATAGCAGAATGGAATTTTTCAATTGTTCGTATCCGGCAACCAGAAAATGCCCAATAAGCTTATCTAACGCATTGTGGCGACCAACATCTTCACGATGTGCTTTTAGATTTCCTTCTAAATCAAAAATGGCAGATGCATGTAATCCTCCAGTGTGCCTAAAAACCTCTTGAGCTTCCCTAAGTTTTTGAGGTAAATCAAAAATTAGGCTTTGTTCTATTTGTATCGAATCCTTAGGTAATGGGGTGCAGCTAACATTTATTGCTTCGATTGCTGCTTTTCCACAGACTCCACAACTTGAGGTCGTATAGAAGTTTCGATTGAATTGATCAGGATCAAGACTCACACTTGGGGATAACTCCACACGCATCACATTTTCGTGATTTTCCACTGTACCAAGATCATCACAATATTTGACGCTTAGAACTTCTTTCATTGAGTCGATTACTCCCTCACTGAATAAAAATCCCAGACAAAGTTCCTCATCATGGCTTGGTGTTCTCATCGTAACTGCTAACGTCATTTGATCTCTGGCTTCTTCAGATCCATAGCCAAGCCGAATTTCCAGAGGTTCTTCGGTGACAATTAAATCGGGAGTGGTTTTGGAGGACTCTCTTCCGACTTTCTCGACTTCTACATTCTGTACACTTGTCATAGGATAAAATTATGCGAAATACGGGTAACAATAATTGTTAGTGCATATCAGGAGTCGGTAGTTTATCTCTTCCCATTCACGACGTTTGAAGACCATTTTACGAAAAAGGGATATCTCTGATCGTCCGGATGGTAGAGGAGCGGCGTTCTTTCAAAATAAAAAATGAATAGAAAGACGTTTCTTAAAAAAGGTGTAATTAGTAGCGGGTTACTGCTATCAGCTCCGACCATTTTAATCAGCCAAGACCGATCAGTAATCACAAAAGAAGAAATTCGGGAGTTTGTTTTTGCAGCCCATAAAGACTTTGACCAAGTCAAGAAGATCGTCGAAGAAAAACCTTTGATTTTGAATTGTACAAATCAGAGAATCAGAGGCGACTTTGAAACTGCTGTTGGAGGAGCTTCACACATGGGGTTAAAAAACATTGCAGATCTTCTTGTGGGAAAAGGTGCCAGGCTAGACATTTTCAACTATGCGTTCTTAGGCTACACTGATTTCGTAATCAAGCTAATAACCGATCATCCCTCGCTGCTGAATTCACCAGGGCCTCATGGTTTCAATTTACTTCATCACGCCAAAGTTGGTGATAACAAGGATTTGGAAGAGTGGCTTATGGAAAAAGGTTTAACGGTAACTCATTTTAAGGGAGTATTTGGCTAACGATTTTGGTGAGACGGGGGTATTGAAAGCAGATACAAATCTTAAACTAGATTTACATAGGACGAACACGAACTTTACCTCAGAATGATAAATGCTAAAAGTGAGTTTTCAAGGTTCCTATTGTATTCTTCAATATTCCTTCTCATCATATTCATCCTTTTGATGTTTCAAAATGTGATTCGTTATGCGAGTTACAGCACATATGATCCGTGGATTACTGTCCTTTATTTAGCCATTTCATTGCTTCTATTTATCCCACTACTACCTGTTGTTCATTTTTTGGCAAAAAAAGCAGTCTTAACTAAGTTCTACTGGCCTATAGCAGTTTTGCTTCCGCTTGGGACCGTTTTCACTTTTTTTATGATTTCAAATGTGGTATTGCGACTTGCTGGATATTATGATTATTTGCCTGATGAAGTTTACGCGAGGCGATATTTTGGAAAAGAGGCCTTGTTTCACTTTCTCATATTAGCCACTGGATTTATGCTACTAAAATCCAGATCAAAAAATTTCTACAAACTTGTTTCCGGAACACTAGGAAGAAAAGAAATTACGATCAGTTCCGAACTTATCCGCTGGATTGAATCAGACGACCACTATCTCAAAATTCACACCAACGAAGCTTCTTCCTTGCTAAAGAGAAGCACCTTAGAACAAATGGCAGAAGAGCTCAAGCCAAATTTCATCCGGATCCATAGGAAGTATCTGGTGAATAGAGACCAAATAATTGGGAAAGAAAAGCAACAACGAGATGAGTTTGTTATTCTTAAGACAGGAGAACGCCTAAAAGTGGGCCGTTCATATCAGCCAATAAATATTTAGGAAAATAGAATTTAGCAAGCTACTCAACCCATTCAGCCATAAACAGATTCGTATCCCGCGTTCCACCATTGAATCTATTGGAGGCCCAAACCAGGTATTTGCCATCTGGGCTGAACATTGGAAAGGAGTCGAAGGTATCATCAAATGTTACTTGTTTCAAGCTAGAACCATCAAGATTTACTGTGAAAAGATTGAATGGAAATCCTCGCTCAGAAGCATGATTGGAAGAAAAGATGACCTTATCACCAGAAGGCGTAAAAAATGGTGCCCAGTTCGCATTTCCAAGCTCAGTAATTCTTCGTGCATCCGATCCATCTGCATTTGCGACGTACAATTCCATTTCTGTTGGCTGAACAAGACCTTCTGCTAACAGATCTTTGTAAACTTTGATTTCTTCATCAGTTTCTGGCCGAGAAGCACGCCAAACGATCTTACTTCCATCTGGCGAAAAGAATGCTCCACCATCATAACCTAACTCATCCGTCAATTGCACCACATCAGATCCGTCTAAGTTCATGGTGTACAATTCAAGGTCGCCGGTTCTCATGGATGTGAAAATAATTCGATCTCCATTTGGGGAGACTGTAGCCTCAGCGTCGTAACTCTCTTCAGTCGTTAGCTGATGTTTGATCTCACCGTTTAAGTCAGCCACGAAAATGTCATAACCTTCGTAGATTGGCCAGACATACTTTCCATCTAAAGACCTGGGTGGATTTTCAGGACAAGATTCGTTTGCTAAGTGGGTGGACCCGTACAAAATCAGAGAATCACCGGGCAAAAAATAGGAACAGGTAGTTCTACCCAGACTAGTGCTGACCATTTTTGGCTCAAAGCCTTTTTTTGCTTCAGCGGTTTCCAAGACGAAAATTTGATCACATTCTACGCCCCATTCAGAAAAATCGGATTGAAACACCAGACTTTTACCATCGAAACTCCAATATCCTTCTGCATTGTTGCCACCCCAGGTCAATTGTCGAACATTCCTCAGGTGAACTTCATTTTCATACCTAAGCGTATCGGGAACTGTTTTTGTCTCAGCTTTCTGTGTTTGAGTTTGACAAGAAAAAATCACAATAGCGGTGATTAAGAGTAATAAATTCTTCATGGTCGGTTATCTTAGGTACACGAAACTAATCTATAATTTCAGCCATGAGAAAGCATTTATCACTTATCCTGCTGACTTTCATTCTTTTCAATTGTTCCCAAGAACCAGTCTATAATCCAATCGAACAAATAACCGAAGATGTTGCAATCTTAGCCAGTGATTCCTTGATGGGAAGAGAGGTAGGAACCGAAGGAGAAAAAATGGCTGCAGATTATATTTCCAATCAATTTGAGCAAATAGGACTTTCTCCAAAAGGAACTGATGGTTTTTATCAACCCTTTTTCATCAAAGATTCTGATAACCCTCATGAACAAGCCCAAGTGGGCGTTTCCGAAGATTCTGCAGGAATTACAGGATACAATGTTTTGGCATTATTGGACAATCCAGGAGATGAAGTCGTAGTTATTGGTGCACACTACGATCACCTGGGGTTTGGTGGCTTCTCATCGCTTTTTCGCGGAATTGGTGGAAAAAAAGAAGTTCACAATGGTGCGGATGATAATGCAAGCGGAGTGGCGGCAATGTTACATCTGGCCAGAGTTTTAAAAACAAAAAATCTAAATCGTGATGTTCTCTTTTTTGGTATTACGGGAGAGGAAAAAGGACTTTGGGGATCCAATTATTTTGCTAAGAATCCAACGATTGATCTTACAAAAGTCAATTACATGATCAACATGGACATGGTTGGCAGATTAGACGAAACAAGAGGCTTAGCTGTAAATGGCACAGGCACTTCTCCAATTTGGAATTGGATGTTAGACAATTCCAATGCTGACAGCATAAAGCTTATTAAAAGTGAGTCAGGTGTTGGGCCTTCGGATCATACGTCGTTTTACCTACAAGATATCCCAGTTCTCCATTTCTTTTCAGGACAACATGAAGATTACCATAGGCCGGGAGATGATGCTGAAAAAGTCAATGAAGAAGGCATTCTACTGATTGCTTCTCTCATTGAAAGAATTATCGTTGACCTGGACGATGAAGAAAAAATCGCGTTTACCAAAACCAAAAATGAGTCTAGAAATAACCCTCGCTTCACAGTCACTTTAGGAGTAGTTCCTGATTATCTTTTTGATGGCAATGGTATGCGAATCGATGGAGTCAGTGAAGATAAACCAGCGAAACTTGCAGGAATCCAGAAAGGCGACATTGTCATTCAACTTGGAGACAGTGCAGTTACCGACATGATGAGCTATATGCGTGCGCTCTCGGCATTCCAAAAAGGTGACGAAACTTCAGTGATCATTGAGCGAAATGGCGAAAAAATCAGCTACGAAATAAAGTTCTGATTTGGGATTAACTAGTGGTCCCAAGCATTATTGGTGTTTATTGCTAGGATCAGTCAAACTAACACAATGAAAGGACTCAAATTAATTCCATTCGCATTTCTTCTTTTTTCGACGGCAACTGGCCAATCTCTGCGTGACATTTACCAGGCAGGCTTGAAAGCTTATGAAGATAAAAACTATCAAGTCTTCAAAGAGAAGATGTTTACCATAGACACAATGCGGCCGAATTATCCTCCGGTAGTATACAACTTAGCTGGTGGTTATGCTCTAACCGGAGAAGTTGAAAAATCTATTGAGACATTAGCGAAGTATATCTTAATGGACGCTACGCAGGATTTTTCATCTGATGAAGATTTTAAATCGCTTAGTGGAAATACTGCTTTCAAAAAAATCATCGAATCGCAAAAAGAACTTGCAAAGGAAATCCCGGTTGAGGTAGCCAAAGAATTTCCATTGTTAAAATCTCATTCCGAGTGCATTGCTTATTCGAAAAAACAGAAATCATTTTTCTTGGGTGGAGTTCGAGATGGACAGATTTGGAAGGTAAGAGATGGAGAAGATCCAGAAGTTTGGGCAGAATCTCCGGAGAATTCCTGGTCGGTGATGGGACTTGAAATTTCAAATGATGGTAAGACCCTTTGGTTATGTACTTCTGCAATGGACAATTTCGAAGACCTGGATGACGCGGATAAAGGAAAAGTAAGTGTCCTCAAATACGACCTGAAAAAAGGTGCTTTGTTGGAAACATTTGCTCTTCCAGCCAATCATGTTTTTGGTGACATGATTACAGATTCACAAGGTAATTTTTTTATTTCTGATGGCGTTGAAAACAAAGTATACTGGATCAGTCAGGAAAAAGGAGTACTAGAAGTTTTCTCAGATCTTAATGATAACATTTTCAACCTTCAGGGATTAACATTTAATGAAGATGAATCCGCGCTGTACCTATCCGATTACATTGATGGCATTTACAAACTGGATATGAATAGTAAAGCAGTCGAAAAGCTGACTGTATCAAAGGATGTTCTACTTAAAGGCATAGACGGACTTTATTTTCTTGACAACTCTCTGATTGGACTTCATAATGGAACAAAACCCAATCGAGTGGTCCGATACCAATTAAATAAAGAAGGCACTGCCATCCAATCAAAAGAAATAATCGCACAATCCGGAATACTAGGTGAGCCTACGCAAGGCACCATCATCGATGGTGAATTCTATTACATCGCAAACAGCCCTTGGGCAGCCTATGATCGAGAAGGGAATTTTAAGCCTGGTGATGAATCAACTATCATTGGAAAACTGAGAAAAAAATAAGAAATTCAATTTTGTCCAAGTAGCTTTCAAAAGATCGTCCTCAAAACATGGAATACTTAGTTTTAATTAGCGCCACCGATCAAACCCAAATCTCTCCAGCTGATGAAGATAAATGCATGGCCGATTATGCCATCTGGGCACAAGCACTTGGAGAGAAGCATCTTTTGGGCAAGCGACTTGATATTTCTCCAGGCAAACATCTCAAAAGCAAACAGATTCCATCTACTGATGGGCCATTTGCTGAAGCAAAGGAGCTAATTGTTGGCATAATCGTTCTCAGTGCAGAATCCATGGAATCCGCTGCAGAAATGGCAGAATCTTGTCCATTACGAGATTACTTTGAACTTTTAGTCAAGGAAATCAAACAATAATCTTCGTAAATTGAACTTTGAGTTATTTTATGCGTATGTACTATGCATTAACAAGTACTAACTAATACATAAGTAACCTATGGTGCAACCTTTTGTCATTAAAAAGCATCAAACTCAAGTGAAACCTAAAAAATCAAAAACCATGAAAGGACATTTTAAATCAATTGCTGTTGTTCTGGCAACAATTTTCAGCTTAAGCCTGCTAGCTCAAGATAGCGGCTTTATCTATGGAAAAATCACTACAGAAGATGGTGATGAATACGAAGGCCCCATCCGTTGGGGTAAAGAGGAGGTTTACTGGACAGACATGTTCAATGCCTCAAAAGACGAAAATAGAAACTTAGATTATTTATCGGACAGAGAACTAGAATCATTGGAAGACAGGTATTATAGCACCCGATATGGAAATGGTGTGATTCGCCTGATGAACGTTTCATGGGATTTCGATGACAGACGCGACAATGATTTTGTACATGAATTCTCATGCGAATTCGGAAATATAAAATCAATACGACTTAGAAGTAGAAGTAGAGCCTACGTGGAGTTGAGAAATGGAGAAGAGATAGAAATCGATGGTGATGGATATAATGATGTAGGGGCCAAAATACGGGTGCTGGATAGAGATCTTGGACTTGTTGCTCTTTCATGGAGCAGAATCGATGAAATTGAATTCATGAATACTCCTTCCCGACTAGAAGAAACCTATGGATCACCCTTATATGGAACCGTAGAAAGTGATCTTGGCACATTTACTGGCTTTGTTCAGTGGGATCATGATGAACGAGTTGGAACGGATGTACTTGATGGCGATACTCGTGATGGAGACGTTTCAATACCATTTAGAAAAATTGAATCCATCGAAAGAGATGGTTACAGCTCTAGCATTATCAAATTGAAATCCGGAAGAGAACTTGATTTGAGAGGTAGTAATGACGTGAATGACGATAACAAAGGAATCATTGTTACGGTCGAAGGGCTTGGCAGAATCGATCTGGAATGGGAAGATTTTGATAAAGTGACTTTCCAGGATCCTCCAAATTCAGGAAAAAGCTATGATGAATTTGCATCAAGTGGAAAAATAAGAGGACAAGTAGAAGTAGATAATGGAGATGTCCATCGTGGCGAGCTTATCTATGACCTGGATGAAGAATACGCATTCGAAGTATTGAATGGAAAAGACAATGATTCAGAATACATAATTCCATTCAGAAACATCAAATCAATCGAGCCTCGAAGCTCTGACAGAGCCAATGTTGAGCTAAAAAATGGAGATACCATTTCGCTTGAAGATTCTCAAGATGTTTCTGAAAGAAATACAGGAGTGCTAGTAAGAACCAGGAACGACATGGTCTATATTCCTTGGGATCGAATTCAAAAAGTCACTGTGGAGTAAAAACCAAAACCACCAGCGTATTACCCATCATTCATAGTCAAACCCGGAACTCATGATAAAGAACTATATAAATATCGCAATCCGTAATTTGTTTAAGCACAAGTTTTATTCACTGATCAACATTTTGGGATTATCTGTAGGTCTTACCTGCTTTTTGATGATCGCACTTTTTGTCACGGATGAGCTTAGTTTCGATAAATTCCACTCCGATGCAGATCGCATTTATCGAATGGATTTCTCGGGTACCATCAATGGAGCAGAATTTATAACCGCTCTTGCGAGTGTTCCCGCTGCAGAAACGATGGTGAACGATTTCCCTGAAGTTGAGGATGCTACTCGACTTAGAACACGAGGAAACTACTTGATTAGGAAAAGTGATGGGGAGGACTCCTACAATGAAGATCGAGTGACGTTTGCTGACAAAAACTTTTTCCAATTTTTTGATTTTGATTTGATAAATGGGAATCCGCAAACGTGTTTGGAAAGGCCTAATACTCTTGTTTTAAGTAAATCTTTGGCAACCAAAATCTTTGGTGACGAAGATCCAGTGGGAAAAACAGTGGTTCTCGACAATCGTGATGACACCTTTGAAGTAACGGGCGTATTTGGTGATATGCCCGCCAATTCTCACTTCATATTCAATATGATGATTTCGATGGAAGGTTTGGAAGAAGCCCAGTCAAGATTCTGGATGAGCTTCAATTTCAATACCTATCTGAAACTGCAGGAAAACTATAATCCGGATGAGCTTGAAGCAAAGTTTCCGGATCTAATTCAGAAATATATTGGACCTGAAATTGAGCAATACATGGGAGCTTCTATGGAAGAGTTTTATGAGGCTGGGAATAATGCTGGATTCTTTCTTTTTCCTCTGACGGACATCCACCTAAAATCGAACAAGTTAGGAGATATTGAGCCTCCGGGAAGCATGCAATATGTGTACATATTCACTGCAATCGCACTATTTATCTTAATTCTGGCGTGTATCAATTTTATGAACTTGTCAACAGCTCGATCGGCAGGAAGAGCCAAAGAAGTTGGGGTACGAAAAGTGATGGGCGCTTACAAAGGTCAGTTGGTCAATCAGTTCTTATCAGAAGCTTTCCTTATTACGCTGATTTCAATTGTGATTGCATATGGTCTCTCGTTCATTACGCTTCCACTTTTCAACGATTTAGCGGATAAGACAATTTCTTCTCAGAATCTATTTTCCATGAGTTTTATAACCATAATGGTTGCAATCCTCTTTGTGGTAGGTTTTCTGGCTGGAAGTTATCCTGCATTCTATCTTTCAAGATTCCGACCAATTGAAACATTGAAAGGAAAATTAAACCTTGGATTGAAAGGCGGAGGTTTAAGAAGTGTACTTGTAGTGCTTCAATTCAGTGTTTCGATCATTATGATCATCGGAACAGGAATTGTGTTCGATCAGCTCTCTTACATCCAAAATAAAAACCTGGGTTATTCGAAGGAGCAAATATTAATGATCCATGATCCGTGGTTGCTAGGCGAGAGATCTGATTCATACAAGAATGAAGCGATCCAACACTCTTCAATTCTATCTGGAACAATGTCGAGCTTCCTCCCTGTGGAGACTAATAACAACAATAATCTTTGGTTTCCTGGTTCTAATCCTACCAAGGATGAAAGCTACGTTTTCAATGAATTCCGGGTAGACCATGATTACATGGAGACACTTGAAATTGAAATGGTTGAAGGAAGAAGTTTTTCAAGAGATTTTCCTAGTGATAGCTCAGCCATTGTATTGAACGAAGCGGCTGTGAGACAGCTTGGTTGGGAAAAGGGAGTAGGAATGACCCTTTCAAATTATGAAGGATCGCAAGAAGAACCCGAAGTTGTGGTTCATAGAGTTATTGGAGTGGTCAAAGACTTCCACTTTAAATCGTTGAGAGACAACATCGAACCATTGGTTTTCGAATTGGGAAGAAGTCGAGGATTTGTTTCATTTAAGGTTAGTGGCCAGAATATTCCGGAAACAATAGATTTCCTGGAAAACAAATGGGACGAATTTGCTCCTGGTCAGCCATTTGCTTACAGCTTCCTGGATGACCGTTTCAACGAAATGTACGAAGCAGAGCAAAAGCTTGGTGAGATTTTCGGTGTCTTTGCATTCTTAGCCATTTTCATTGCATGTCTTGGACTCTATGGGTTGGCAGCCTTCACTGCTGAGCAAAAGAAAAAAGAAATTGGAGTGAGAAAAGTACTTGGCGCTTCTATTTCAAGCATTGTGACTTTACTCTCAAAAGAATTTTTAAAGCTAGTTTCTATCGCAATTATTATCGCCTCTGGCGTTTCATTTTACGTAATGAGTGGCTGGCTAGAAGAATTTGAAAATAGAACAGATATTAACGTTATGGTTTTCATATTGGCTGGATTAGCGGCTCTGGTGATTGCATGGGTCACCATGAGCTTCCAGTCATGGAGTGCTGCCAGGGCTAACCCTGCGGAATCCTTGAAAGACGAATAAAAAGATAAGGCTGTCTCAAAAGTCTATACGAACGTCAATGCGAACAAAGTGAAGCTATCTCAGTAACTAAAACACTTTTTCTGGCATTAAGATAGCTTTTCCCAACGAATCGGGATAGCAATGACGACTTTTGAGACAGCCTATTTCTTTAAGCAACCATTTCTGCTTAAAGACCATCTACTGAAGTAGATACCAAACTCAAAAACTCAACATTATGCTTAGGAACTACTTTAATGTTGCGCTCAGAAATCTCCTGAAGCACAAATTCTATTCTCTTCTTAATGTGCTAGGCCTCTCCATAGGACTTGCATGTTTCATGCTGATCTCGCTTTTCATCAAAGATGAGCTTTCGTACGATACCTTCAATAAGGATCACAACCTGATTTATCGTGTAGATTTTGCCGCAGTGCTTAACGGCAACAATGTTGTATCCGCTCAAACGGGGGCTCCTACTGCACCCGCTATTTTAAATGACTATCCCGAAGTAGAAGAGTCGATCAAAATCCGTAACTCTGGAAACTGGTTTGTTAAGAAAAAAGATGGTGTTGAGATTTTCAAGGAAGAAAACGTATTAATGGCTGACTCCAATTTTTTCTCCTTTTTCACCCTTCCTTTGATTTATGGCGATCCCTCAACAGCGCTGAACAGACCTAATACGTTGGCACTTGATCGTACAACTTCTGAAAAGCTATTTGGTGATGTGAATCCGGTTGGAGAAGTGCTCGTCCTTGATGGCAGAACCGATTACGAAGTAGGTGCTGTTTATGAGGATATTCCTCAGAATGCTCATTTCCGACATAACATGATTTTGTCGATGAGTTCTTTTGAATGGACTAACAACCCTAACTGGTTGAGTACAAACTTTAATTCTTATATAAAAATTAGAGAAGGATTTAATCCCGATGAATTAGAAGCAAAGTTTCCAGATATGGCTGCAAGATATTGCGGACCACTTATTGAACAATTTCTTAATGTGACACTTGAAGAGTTCATAGAAGGAGGTAATGCACTTGATTTCTCATTGTTTCCACTTACCGATATTCATTTGTACTCCGATAAAGATGGCGAGCTAACTGCGAACGGAGATGTCAAATATGTTTACATTTTCTCTGCAATCGCTTTGTTCATTCTCATATTGGCAGCAATCAATTTCATGAATCTGTCCACCGCCAGGTCTGCCAACCGCGCGAAAGAAGTCGGAGTAAGAAAAGTAATGGGAGCCTTTAGAAAACAATTGATCTATCAGTTCATTAGTGAAGCGATTTTGATCAGTTTTATTTCATTTTTCGTTGCTTACCTCCTGGTTTTTGTATCGATTCCAGGGTTCAACCTGATCGCATCCAAGGAACTCACTTACACCAGCGTACTAGAAGCTGGCTACCTACTTTCAATGGTCGGAATTATGCTTGCTACCGGTTTCTTAGCTGGGAGTTACCCTGCATTTTATCTGTCGATGTTCAAGCCTGCTGAAGTCTTGAAAGGAAAAGTGAGACAAGGAATCAAAAGTGGACCAGTAAGAAGCACGCTGGTTGTTTTTCAATTTTCTATTTCAATTATCATGATCATTGGAACAGCAATCGTTTTTGATCAACTTTCCTACATCCAAAACAAAAATCTTGGATACGAGCGTGAGCAAATCTTGAAAGTGGATGATGCCTGGATATTAAGAGATCAAGTGCAAACTTTTAAAGAAGAAGCTTCAAGAAATGCCAATGTAATCACCAGCACAGCTGCGAGCTTCTCTCCTACTGGCGGAAACAATAACTCTGATTTGTACTTCAGCAATCCTGCCGAAGCGGATGCTGGACTCGTCATCAATGAAGCAGTAATCGATTATGGCTACTTAGAAACGCTGGGTATTGAATTAGTCGATGGTAGAAATTTTTCCAGAGATTTCTCTAGTGATTCTTCCGGCGTTATTATTAATGAATCAGCAGTGCAGGCTTACGGCTATGAAAATCCTGTGGGTTCTTTCCTACACGCATATGGCGGAAGTGATGATAATCCAGAAGTAGAAGATTATCGAATTTTAGGTGTAGTCAAAGACTTTCATTATCAATCATTGCGAAGCAATATCGAACCTCTTGTCTTTCATCTCGGTCAAAATTCCGGGTTCGTACTTTTCAAAATTCAAATGGATAATGCAAAAGAGACGGTCGACCATATACAGGCGACCTGGAACAAGTTTGCAAATGGACAACCCTTTGAATTTAGATTTATGGACAATGAATTCAATGATCTCTATAACCAAGAACAAAAAATCGGTCAGATCTTTTCAATCTTTGCTGTTCTTGCCATTGCCATTGCCTGTCTTGGGCTTTTTGGTCTAGCTGCATTTACTGCAGAACAGAAAACAAAAGAAATTGGAATTAGAAAAACGCTAGGCGCTTCTATTTCAAGTATCGTGAACCTGTTGTCTAAAAACTTCATCAAACTGGTGGTGGTTGCTTTTGCCATTGCGATTCCAGTTTCTTACTTAGCGATGGAATATTGGTTGGATGATTTTGCTTACCGCACCACTTTGAAACCTCTCACGTTTGTTGCCTCTGGTATCGGAACCATGGTTATAGCGTGGTTTACAATAAGTTTTCAATCATGGAAAGCGGCAAAAGCCAATCCGGTGAAATCGTTAAGGACTGAATAAAATCTTGTTTGATGTAAATCAGAAAAAGAGCGTCTCGCCAAGGGATGCTCTTTTTTGTTTTCGCGATAACTAGAAATGCTTCCAGCCTTGGGCTGTGAGCTCAACCACATTGTTGTTACGGGTCACAAAGGTTTTGCCTTTATCCTTTGCTTGCATGTAACCAATGGTGTGGATATCGTCGTGATTCTTAATTTTTTCAAAATCGTCCTGACCAATCGTAAACAACAATTCATAGTCTTCGCCCCCATTCAAAGCACAAGCGTTTGGATCGATACTAAATTCAGCAGCAGTTTCGTACGCCTGCTTGTCGATTGGTAATTTATCTTCATAAATGGCGACTCCCAGACCAGACTGTTTACAAATGTGAAATATGTCAGAGGCCAACCCATCAGAAACATCTATCATCGAAGTTGGAACAATTTTGAGCTCCGCAAATTCATGAATGATATCCATTCTGGCTTTTGGACGAAGTTGTCTGCCAACGATGTAATCGTATTTCTCCAACTTAGGCTGCATATCAGGATTGGCCAGAAATTCTTGTTTCTCACGCTCCATCACTTGGAGGCCAACATAAGCAGCACCCAAATCACCGGTAACACAAACGATATCATTTTCCATTGCCTGATCTCGATAGACAATTTTTTCTTTTGCAACCTCTCCCAAAATCGAAACAGAAATTACCAACCCAGATCCTGAAGAAGTTGTATCTCCACCGACCAGATCCACTCCATATTCTTTGCAAGCAGCCTTTACTCCTTGGTAAATCACCTCAAGGGCTTCAACAGAAAATCGATTACTTATTCCAAGATTAATTGTCACCTGCTTTGGTGTTCCATTCATCGCAGCAATGTCAGATACATTTACTGCAACAGCTTTATATCCAAGGTGTTGTAACGGCACATATGAAAGGTCAAAATGTACACCTTCTAAAAGCATATCTGTGGAAAGAAGTGTGTACTTATCTCCTGAATCCACCACCGCAGCATCATCACCAACTCCTTTAACCGTTTGATCATTTACCAACTCAATCCCTTGAGAAAGTTTTTCTATCAAACCAAATTCTCCTAGTTCACCTATTTCTGTTCTTTTTTCTTCACTCATATTTTTATCTACTTGTTAGATATTGTTAGAAGATGCTGAAATAAATTCAGCATGACGATTACGATAAACAGTCATTCCGAACTCGTTTCGGAATCTTTAAATCTGAGATTACAATTCCAATCACGAACTCTAAAATCTCCAAATCCTCAATTACCAATCACTTACTACTAATTACTAACTACTTGCTACTATATATTGATTACTAGCTCCTAGTCTCTAATCTCCTGACACAACTCCACCAAAACTCCATTCGCTGATTTTGGATGAACAAAACACACCAATTTGTTATCAGCACCTTTACTCACTTCAGAACGAGTAAATTGAAAACCGGCTTGCTGCAGTCTTTCCAATTCAAAATGGATGTCTTCCACCTCAAACGCAATGTGATGAATTCCCTCTCCCCTTTTCTCAATGAACTTGGCGATGGCGCTTTCAGGATCATTCGCTGAAAGAAACTCTATTTTGGTCTCCCCGACCTTGAAAAAAGAAGTATCAACCTTCTCTGTTTCCACCGATTCTGACTTGTAAGGGGCCTCTCCGAAAAGCTTGGTATATATCTCATTAACGGCGGATAAGTCTTTTACCGCAATTCCAATATGCTCTACATTTTTCCACATTATCTTCTACACTTAGTAATTTTGCAAAAATGCGGAACTTTCATGGGACCTGAAAAGTTCTATGAAGGCCATAAGGCCATTTTATTGAGAATTTTGGAAATAAGATCAGACATACACGTAGAGTCAGCCAAGATCCAGAACGAAATCAGGAAATTTCTTGGTTTACGTACGGATGAGGTCATTTTTGAGTACTCGGGTATAGACGGCAAAACAAAGCTGGATCTGATCACAATCAACCCACGTCATAATCAGTCCTTTCTCTTTAAAAGCATCAATGGTTTCGACAAGACTGACGTGTTGCACAAAATGTTGGACTATGTCCGAACCCATAAGGAAAAGGAAGGTTCATTCACGATTCAATGGATGATGAAAGGAATGAATGAATTACAGACTTCTTATTTCCGAGCAAAAAATATGTACGATGCGATGGATAAGCTATATTATGGTCGTGACATGAATAATATTACTGTTTTCAGTATTGTCTTAAACCCGGTAGCCTAATGATTCTTGTAACTGATAAAGCCAAAGAACAAATAAGTACTCTACTCTCTGAAGAAGGTAAATCTTCCGAACACAACGTACGCGTTTCTGTAAAAGGTGGCGGTTGTTCAGGATTAATGTACGATTTGTCTTTCGATCCCGAAATCAATGATGCAGATGAAGTGTTTGAGGATAAGGGCGTCAAAATTTTGGTAGACAAAAAAAGCCTGCTTTATCTGTTAGGAACTACGTTGGATTTTTCGGATGGCCTAAATGGGAAAGGATTTCAGTTTGTCAATCCAAATGCATCACGGACCTGCGGCTGTGGCGAAAGCTTTTCAGTCTAGGATCTACTCATAAATTTTTTCACTTCTTGTTTCTATGTCGACTAGTCGAAATGGTATTGTCTTGGCTATAAAATAAGAGATGGTCCTCTATTTACATTTTACATTGTTGAACTGTCTGGATTTAGACCATTTACAAATGGAAAAAACGTATGTAAACCTTGTGTATACACCATAAAAATGCAGTGAACAGGATATTCTTCTAACATTGAAGAATTCCAATAAAAAATGTTCACATGCAAAGAATTTTCAATTTAAGAACTTCACTAACCACCTATCTATTTTTCATTGTTTCATTTACTTACGCTCAGACCGATTATTACTGGGTTGGGGATGGAGGCGATTGGTCAGACCTGACTCACTGGGCCACCTCTTCCGGAGGAGGTACTCTACATGGTGTGCTCCCTGGTCCGACAGACAATGTTTATTTTGATGAAAACTCGTTCAGCCAGCCCGGCCAGACTGTACTATTACCTAATAATGGAACTACTTATCAATGCCTCAATATGGACTGGACAGGGGTGACGCATAATCCGCATATACAAGCAGAACACTTATTTGTGAGATTGGAAATACATGGCTCGTTGACAATGGTAGACGGTATGACCAAAAATTTAAGAGGCATTGACCTCTTGGCCAATACAGGAACGCATGCAGTTACCGTTGGAGCTTCAACTCTTGGTAGTAATTCAGGCTTAAATTTCGAAGGATCTGCCACATGGGTGTTACAGGATTCAGTAGCATGCGCCTGGATCAGACCTAACAATGGCATTGTTCAGACAAACGATCAGCCAGTGTATACCAGTTTTTACATTGACGCAGCGGAAGGACAAACCGGCCATCTACAAGCCGGTAATTCTATTTTTTATACGGTAAATGGCTTGGATTTTAAACCATCAGGCTTTTTGTTTGATGCTGGCACCTCTACTATCATCCTGATAAGTGGTGCAATTGACCCCAGGTTTATAACTGGCAATGGAAAAGCCTTTTACAACGTAATCAACACGGATGGCTTTTCTGCCACCATAGAAGGAAGCAACACATTCAATACCCTCACTCTGGAGGCAGGTGCTGATGTAGTGTTTGAAGCTGGACAAACCCAGACGGTTACTGATTTTGTGGCCATTGGGACCAGCGAAAGCCCAATTTCCATCACAAGTTCCGATACCGCCCAGCAGGCGACCATTAGCCAATTAACGGGTACAGTCAACGCAGAATACCTCACTCTTCAAAACATGGAGGGGGCTGGCGGTGCCACATTCATTGCGGACAATTCACTAGATTTCGGCGGTAACTCCGGCTGGACAATTAACGCCCCAATTGTTTTTCCTTACTATTGGGTTGGGAATAGTGGCGTGTGGTCAGATCCCATGAATTGGGCTCAATCTTCTGGTGGAACCGATTTCCATGGCACTCCTCCAGGTTTCGCAGACAATGTAATATTTGATGCACTATCCTTTGATCAGACCAGTGTTGTCACCATTAATAGCGATGTGGTAGTCAATGACCTGAGCTTTGCTGGTATAGATGAGTTAGTAACCATTGATGGAATTAATATGAACATCGATGTAAACGGTTCTCTAGCTTTGGATGAAGATGTTAGTATTGTGCCTGCGTTGAACATGACTTCCGGATCTCCCCAGAATTTAACATTTAATGGAGCAGTATTTGTAGACTTAATAAAGTTCAGTGGTACTGGTCCATGGGATATGCAGGACTCTCTTGCTGCTGAAGAAGTTATATTCGACCAAGGTATCCTGAATACCAACGGTTTTCCTTTAATGGCTTCCTCTGGACTGTCATTTTCTCCATCAGATGAGGATAATAATTACATTGAATTCAATGCAGGTACGTCGCACATCTATACACCTTCGCTAGACGTAGACCAATTTTGGGTCAACGCACAGAACATAGGTCCAACGCAGGTAGATTTAACCAGTGCCACCTTGCACCTGACAGGTAGCAATAACCTAACATTTTCTCCTGGAGGATTAGTATTTAATAAGGTCATGGTAGAAGAAGTGGCAGGTATTTATGATAATGTGAATGTCACTTTCAACAGCCATTTGAACGACTCTACCTTTGTTGATGAACTGTTCATAGATCCTGGAGCCAATGTGAAATTCAATCACATTTCTGGAATGGATCCTGATACACTTTTCAAGTTTAACTTTAACACGCTAATAGCCTCAGGGACTGCCAACAATCCTACTGTTTTAAGTTTTGATGACCCGGATGGAAAGGCATTAATAGAAAGTTTATCAGGGACTGATTTCATAGGAAACTATCTTCACATCCAAGGAATCAACGCAACTGGTGCAAATTTCACAGCCGATACATGCAGTGTCGATCTGGGTAACAACAGTGGCTGGACGATTCTCACTTGCAAGGAAAATCAGACGATCACATTCGATTCGATTCCTGATAAAGTCTTTGATGATGCTCCGTTTGTTCTTAGTGCCATTGCTAGCTCAGGTCTGCCTGTTACTTATGCAAAGACAGGGGGAAGCACTCTGATTGACATAAACAATGACACAGTTACTATAAATGGTGTAGGCACAGTTTTTATCACCGCCAGACAAGCAGGTGATCCCTTTTACAACCCAGCTGCGGATGTTGAGAGATCGTTTCAAATAGTTAAAGGAGATCAAACCATTTCATTCAGTCAAATTCCTGATAAAACATATGGAGACGATTCATTTGATCTTAGTGATTTTACTTCGGCATCTTCAGGATTGCCTTTGTCGTTTTCTGTGGTGGGTTCCGGAACTTCGCCAGTTACATTGAACGGATCAACAGTAACGATTGATTCCGTTGGTGAAGCCACGATAAGAGCCGTTCAATCAGGTAATGAAAACTACAATTCGGCTGGCTCGAAAGATGTTACATTCTCAATAAACAAAATTGCTCAGACGATTACTTTTGAATCTATTGATAGCAAAAAGATTGGTGATGATCCATTCAAGATTTCAGCAAGTTCATCCGCAGGATTACCTGTGACGTTCAACATAGTTTCAGGACCAGTATCAATCAGTAGCGACACGGTAACTATTGAAGGTGCCGGAACTGCTGTCATAGAAGCATCACAAGCTGGCGATGCATATCATGAACCTGCCAGCGCACAACAAACCATTACAATAAATAAGATAAGTCAAACGATTAGCTTCAATGATATTCCTGATAAGACTTTCGGTGATGCACCTTTCATCGTTAATGCAGAAGCTTCAACAGGACTTCCTGTAACATTTGAAGTAGTCTCTGGACCTGTTAGCATTTCGGATGATGCCGTAAAAATCGAAGGTGCTGGAGAAGCTAGTATTAGAGCAACTCAAGCCGGTGATAGCAATTATAGCAGTGCTTCAGTAGAACAGGATTTTACCATTGCAAAAGCTTCACAAGTAATTACTTTCGATTCTCTGGTTGGCAAGACTTTTGGAGATCATCCGTTTCAATTGGATGCTACTACTTCCTCAGGACTGGATGTTGTATTCACGGTAAAAACTGGTTCAATATCTATTTTGGGAGATACCGTTACAATCGAAGGCGCTGGAGGTGCGGTCATCGAAGCTTCCCAGGCAGGTAATGATAATTACGAAAGTGCTTCACCGACTGAGCGAACGCTTACAATTAGCAAAGCTTCCCAAACCATCACATTTGAAGACATTGGTAGTGAGGTAAATCTGGAAGATTCCCCTGTTACACTTGAAGCAAATTCAAGTTCCGGACTTGACGTAGTATTTTCTGTCGTTTCTGGTCCTGCTACCGTTGATGGATCTCAGCTTACACTCACAAGCGATGGTAATGTAGAGGTTGCTGCTAGTCAAGCGGGAAATAGTAATTACGAACCTGCATCCAATGTAAGCCAGACTTTTGATGTCATTACTTCCGTTTTGGGGTTAAGTTCCTATCAAGAGTATGTTCAGTTTTATCCAAATCCTGCAACCGATAAACTATTCGTCAATTTATTGGATGAGAATGCGACTGAAGTCAAGATTAAGTTTTATACAACTGCTGGAAAACTTGTGATGGAACACCTTTCAAATGAAAACTCGAAAGTGAATATCAAGAAGCTCACTCCTGGAATTTATTTCCTACATGTGGAATCAAAAGAAAAATCTACACCCATAGGTAAATTGATTGTGAACTAAGAACCAGTACTATGGGAAATGAGGGCTTTCGAAAGGAAGCCCTTTTTTGATACTGTAACACGAAGTTGTTAACCAATTGTAGTGAAAAGCTCTTCCTTGATAAGGAGTACATTTTGATATTTACTCATGATAAATACTGAAATAATAAGGCTAATACTGGTATTCACTTTTTCGCTCTTAATTCTTCTCAGCGCATGCAAGAAAGACGATACCACAATAAATAGTCAGGTATCCAATGAACTATACAGTTCATTAAACTCATACGAGGCTACCGAGCTTGGAATGTTTGCTTACAGTCCCCCACACAGAACCGGACCCAATGAATTATCAGGTGGAGGATTTACCAATCTTTACCTCACTATTTGGGTTCCATCTAATGCAAAACAGCCTCTTCCAGTTGTGGTTTATTCACATGGCGGAAACCCAAGAACTTCACCAGGCCGATCTGGTATCGAGTGGTCGAAGATACTAGCTGAATCCGGATACGCGGCAATAGCTATGCATCACTTAGCCAGGAATAGTGAAGATGTAAGGTTAAATATATGTGGAGAACTAAATGTTGAGCAGCAGCATTGTGATGTACAGGATTTCTCTTTCCATTATTATGGAACGGACAGAGCCGAGGATGCTATTTATGTAATGAACATTCTTGATTCCATAGGTAAAGATGTTGGATACGAATTTGATAATGGTAGAATTGCAATCATGGGATTTTCGGGAGGAACTAACACTACCCATTACCTATCTGGAGGTGTTAGAGTGAGTTCTTTTGACTCTCCTGTAAATGATATAATATCCTCATTTAACGAAAGTCGTCCGAAAGCATTTCTAGCCATGGCTCCCGGTGGAGGTGTCGAATCCGGTTGGACTGCCGAGTCATTATCGGAAATCTCTTCGCCGTTTTTTTGTTTAACTGGAGAAGGAGATAATGAAGTTCGGGCTGCATTTTATGATCAGCTTAGTGGAACAGATCAATACAGGTTATACATTCCCAGCCCAAGTGCGCTTCATTCTTCTTTTAATCATGCCTTCGCTGGAAACCCGGAAGACCAAGAAAATCAAAAACTATTTCACACATGGATGGATGCCGCTGTGATCGCATTTTTAGATGCATATCTCTTGGAAAATGAAACGGCAAAAGAGTGGTTGCGCTCTCCTATACTGCCTGAGATAATTCATGAGACTTTAGCAGAAGATGTAACATACCCAACCTGGAGTTATCGATAATTTATCGCTAGTTACCTCAACACTAATCATCCAAAAGGCTTTCTTTCAATTCAAGCAAACGCTTATCTGACGGGTTAACAGTTAATCCTTTTTTAATGAGTCTCATCGCTTCCTTCTTCTTATCCATGCCGACCTTAAGACTTGCAAGTGTCTGATAGCATCTCACAGATTCCGGATAGAGCCTACTATTTAATTCAAAAACAAAATCAGCTTTTTCCAATTGAAAGGACGTCCAAAGAACATAACCATAGGTATTCAACTCTTTTTCTCCCACAGTTTTTGCTGAATACTCCTCTTCAAGTGATTTAATTTCATTTCTTAACTCACTGACGGATTGGTTCTTGAAACGCCTGATCAAGTCGTTTACCACAGGATAGGAAGTTTCATATGGTTCTCCGTTCATGACCGACTGCAAATCCTGTTCGAATGAAACTACCGGCGATTCTACAATTCTACCTATCTCATTACTCGTGGAATCATGAAATATAAATGTCGGAACTCGATGAATATTTACACCTCTTTCTTCCCGTTCAGGAGCTTGCTTATAGTTCTGAAAACCTGTGTTCAAACAAATGATTCTCAGCTTACTAAGATTGAAATTATTTTCTTCTAGCATCTTCACAAAACTTGGTACTTCCCTTCTGCTGTCACCACACCAGGTTCCCATAAATATCGTGACCGAATCCGGCATGGTTAATGACGTTTCACTTACTTGATAATCATCATAGTTTTTTGTGTACCAGTCTTGAAATGGTTCTTCAGAAAGACGCTCCAATGTAATCTCTCCTAAGAGCATTAACTCGCGTCCTTTATACTCAAAACTCCGGTTCAGAAGCTGCGCAAATGAAAAGTTAACTGCAAATACCAGGATAAGCAGGCAAATATTTCTAACATTCATACTCAATTTTTTGAGTACAAATGAGCAGCAGATCTAGAAAAGGCTGTGTTAATAAGCCCCTAAAGTTTCTCTAATGAAATGTTAAAGTTTGGAGTTTTTACAGGACTAATAAGCCCTTACCTCAACTCCTTTCATATAATTAATGAAGGCACGATTCACGACTCTATTTCCACCAGGTGTAGGATAATCTCCTGTGAAATACCAGTCGCCTAAGTGATTGGGACATGCTTTGTGCAAATTATCGACTGTTTGGTAAACTACTTCGATTTCAGCTTTGATTCCCTTAGGTTTTACGATTTCAGATATTTTATCCGAAACTTCTTCATAAGTGAATGGCTCATACAATTCATTCACATGATTGGCTGGATGTTTATCTGATTGACTTGCTAGGCATTTGTCAAACACTTCATCCAAAAGTTCTTCTTTATCGTGATCCTTAAGAAGCGCTAAAACCGCTCTGAAGGCAAGGAATTCCTTCATCTTACTCATATCAATTCCGTAGCAATCCGGGAATCGGATCTGTGGAGCTGAAGAAGCAATAACGATTTTCTTAGGTTCTAGGCGATCAAGTAGTGTAATGATACTTTTCTCTAATGTGGTACCACGAACAATACTATCATCGATGACTACAAGAGTGTCTGTATTTTTATTGATCACCTCATAAGTGGTGTCGTAAACATGAGATACAAGCTCGTCACGATGATCGTCATCCGTGATGAAGGTTCGAAGTTTAGCGTCTTTAAGAACCAATTTTTCAACCCTTGGCTGGAAACTCAACATTTCCTCGATGGAATCCGCGCTAGGTTTACCCTCAAGAATGATTTCTTTTCGCTTGGCTGTTAAATAATCTTCAACCCCACGCATTAATCCAAGGAATGAAGTTTCGGCAGTATTGGGAATGTATGAGAAAACAGTATTCTTCAGATCAGAATTGATGGATTTTAGCACTTGAGGGACCAACAACTCACCGAGTTTTCTTCGCTCATTATAAATGTCAGGATCTGTTCCTCTTGAGAAGTAAATGCGTTCAAAACTGCAAGATTTCTTTTCCGTCGGCTCTATGAATTGTTTCTGATCGAAATTCCCCTCCTTGTCAATAATTAACGCATGGCCGGGCTTGATTTCTTTAATTTCTGAATATTCACATCCAAAGGCAGTTTTAATGGCCGGCTTCTCAGAAGTTACCACTATTATTTCATCATCATAATAGAAATACGCTGGACGTATTCCGGCCGGATCTCGTGCAACGAAAGAAGCCCCATATCCAATGATTCCAGCCATTGCATAACCACCATCAAAATCCCGACATGATTTTTCTAATACCTTTTGAAGATCTATCTCCTCCTCTATCCGGTCTGTGATTTCTTCGTTAGAAAGCTTATCCCTGTATTTATCAAAGATTCGTTGATTCTCTTCGTCCAAGAAATGGCCAATTTTTTCCATCACAGTGACAGTATCCATTTTTGCTTTTGGAAACTGGCCCAATCCAACGAGAATATCGAATAGCTCTTCAACGTTGGTCATATTGAAATTCCCAGCCATGACTAGGTTTCTACTTCTCCAGTTGTTTTGCCTCAAAAAAGGATGGCAGTTTTCGATACTGTTTTTGCCGTGCGTCCCATATCGTAAATGGCCCAACCAAGATTCACCAGTAAAGGCGTAATTCGTTTTTAGCCATTCCGCATCCACGATATCTCCACTTTTATCTCTTTTCGCCTTTTCGTATTTCTTACTGATTTTTCCAAAAATCTCTTCTAAAGGCTTATTGTTTATGCTTCTGTACCTGCTGATGTATCGATGACCTGGAGGAACATCTAATTTGATACTAGCAACACCAACACCATCCTGCCCACGGTTGTGCTGCTTCTGCATAAGCAAGTACATTTTCTTTGCCGCGTAGGCTGGCGTTCCGTATTTATCAATAAAATATTGAAGAGGTTTTCTCAGTCTGAGGTGCGCAATGCCACATTCATGCTTGATCGCGTCACTCATAGGCAAGGTGGCTATTAAGTAATTGTTGCATTACTGTTAATATCTGTGGTACAAAGAACAACAATAACAGGATAATTGAAAAAAGAGTTGCAATAATTTTCGACGAAATGGAAGGCTGAAATGTCCTTGATGTCTCAGGGTTTACCAAAAACATTTGATATGGAATCTTCAGATAAAAAAACAAGGAAATAACGGTGGCAAAAACGGCCACTACTAAATAAGTCATGTACAATGTTTCATCTGTTGATGAGTAGGATTCCAGGAGCGAGCCAAAAAGAAAAAATTTAGCTGTAAATCCACTCAAAGGAGGTAGACCGATTAGAGATATCAGAATAATCGTCATTCCTCCATTCAACAGCCATTGGGAAGCTCCTATTCCTCCATAGTTTTTGATGTTGAAAATTTCATTTTTCTCATACTCTTCCAATAATCGAAAGACTGCAAGGTTCATAATTGAATAAACGACGGCATACCACCAAAAAGCCTGATAAGCTGTGGCCGAATTCATTATCGCTAAAGGAAGTACAAACCCAGAATGCGCAATGGCTCCAAAACTGATCATTCTTCTGGCATTGGTTTGCCTCAGTGCAGATAATGTTCCAAAAACGATGGTTAACATTCCCAGTATTAGGCACATTGTTGATATCATCTCCCGAACTGGTCCCGATTCCGATACAAGTCGATAAAGTAATACAAATGCACCTAGTTTCGGGACTATGGACAAAATTGCGACAGCATCATTAGGTGCTGATTGATAAGCAGACGGCACCCAGATATGAAATGGTATGATAGACGCTTTAAATAGTATTCCAAAAACAACAAAAACCAATCCAATGTTGGTTAGCAAATCTCCCGAAAGTGTCGATAGGTCAGAGAAAAAGAAAGTTCCTGTTGAACCGTAGATCAAACCGAATCCAAAGAGCATGATAGCCGTGGAAACAGCTCCAAACAGCAAATATTTAATACCGGCCTCAAATCCACTTTTTTTGAAAGAAAAATTCGTCAGAATGTAAGCTGAAAAAGAGGTTAGTTCAATAGAAAGGTATGCGACCAAAAAACTGTTGGCTTTCATTATGAAAATACTTCCAACCAAGATGCTCAGGATGAAAAAGTAAAATTCGGTCGCATGATCATTTGATCGAGTATAGATCAGAATCAGTAAAGCTGATAACAAGAGAATACTTGTGAAACTCTGAGCAATCGGTGTAGTGGTCAAACTATTGGAAAGAATATTGCCTATAGAAAATCCTTCCCAATTAAGGTAGAATGCCAAGGCGAGCGTTAGTCCGTACACAGATTTGATCAGCCCACCGGATTTATTAACTAGTCCGACTAGCAATAGTAGAATTGCTCCTAAAATCAGCGATGATTCTACCTTAACACTACTAAGGTTGGTTAGAATTTCAGAAAGCTGGCCCAGCAAATTCATGGATTAAAATTGCTGATGTGCTGTACAAAAAAGTTGATTGTTTCTTCAGAATAGTCCAGAATCAATCGAGGATAAATTCCTAAAACAAGGACTAAAATGGCTAATGGAATCAGCATAAATTTTTCCCGAGCCGTTAAATCGACCATTGATGGTTCCCAGGCACTTTCTCTAACAAAGTATTTTCCAAAGAACATTCGCTGAATTGTCCATAAGAAATAAGCCGCTGAAATGGCAATCCCTAACGTGGCTAAAATCCCTATCCAAAGGGAAAGAGCACTTGCTTTGAAAGCACCAATCAAAACTATCAGTTCTCCAACAAATCCTGATAATCCAGGCAGTCCCAACCCAGCGAAAAAGAACAAAGCAACAAAAAAAGTGTATAAAGGCATCTTGCTGGCTAATCCGCTGAAATGTTCTATTTCACGATTATTTGTTCGATCGTAAATAACTCCAGCAAGAAGGAAAAGAGCCGGCGATATTAACCCGTGAGATACCATTTGAAAAAGCGAGCCGCTTGCCCCTTCCGAAGTGATGGCAGCAAGTCCTACCAAAACAAATCCCATATGAGAAACGGAAGAATACGCTACCAGTCTCTTCAGGTCATTTTGCGCCAAAGCGTTCATTCCACCATAGAGGATGGAAATGACACCTAATGAAGCAATCAATGTTGAATATTCAACTGCGATATCCGGAAAAATTCCATAGGTTATTCTAAAAAACCCATAAGCACCAACTTTTAGCAAAAGTCCTGCAAGAACAACAGAAATTGGAGTTGGAGCCTCCACGTGCGCATCCGGCAACCAGGTATGAACTGGAACTAGTGGCAACTTAACACCAAATCCTATCAAGAGGAAAACAAATGCGATGGCTCGGGCTGAATACCCAAACAAAAGCTCTCTGGAAGCTGGATCAAGAATGCTACCTTCTTCATAAAAGCCATCCATCATTTGAACAAGACTGAAGGTATTACTATCTCCTTCGACTACACTCAAGTACAGTCCAATCATCACAATCAAAATGAAAAGTGAGCCCAAAAGGGTATACAGGAAGAATTTGATTGATGCGTATGATCGACGTTTTCCACCCCAAATACCGATGAGGAAAAACATCGGGAGCAACATGAATTCAAAACAGAGATAAAACAGGAAGAAATCGAGAGAGATGAAACACCCAATAATGCTGGAACTGAGAATGAGATAGAGAATGAAGTACCCTTTTACTTTCTCCTTAATTTTCCAGGAAGAGATCACTCCAATCATTAAGATCAGCGACGATAATACCACTAGTGGAAGACTGATCCCATCAACACCGATGAAATAGTCAATATTTAGTTGGCCTAATGAACCTAACTTCATTGTTATCCAATCCAGTTTTTCTACAAATTGAAAGGCTCCTGACCAGGTAGAAATTTGTGCACTTTTATCGAACTGGACATATAGCAGTACTGACAGAAATACCTGGATGAAAGTAGCGGCAAGAGCCAATCTTCGAAAGACTGTGGTAGCCTCTGATCGTATGAATAGCATCACTGCTGCTATAAGCAATGGAAAGAGGAAAATATATGAAAGCAGGTATTCCATCTTCGGCTAAAAAAACAGTATCCAGATTAAAATCAAAACAAAAGAAATAAGGAGCCAGATAATCTGCCATTGCGACTGGCTCGAATGTACTCCTCTTGTCACATTCCCAAATAATCCAGCAAGCCAGGCAGAAAGGTTTACCAAACCATCAATGATTAATCGATCAAAAATTGCAATGACCTTGCTAAGCACCACTCCTCCTACAGCAATGAAATGCAAAAACCCATCAATCTGTTTTTCAATCCATGTGATAGCTTTTGATGCCGAAAAAATAGCGGTACCAAAACCTCGGTAAATACTGGTCAAATAAAGTCCGTTTATTATCAATTTACCACCAATAGATACTGGCTCTCCCGAGCTCAAATAGCGGCTTGAAAATGATGAGCCTGGTTTGAAAAAGAAAAAAGCAAGTAACAGACCTGTACTCGAAAGTAAAATCGAGATTCCAGTAGCAGCAATGGAAATAAACGAGTCAGACGATACGGCGCTAAGACCAATAAATGGATCGAGTAGCGAATGATGCGCCAACGGATTGATATTATAAACCAACCAAACCGAACCGAGCGCCAGGAGAGCTAATGGAATTTTGATAAAACCATTTTCACCGAATACAATAACCTTTGAAATTTCTTGTGATCGATTTTCTCCTAAGAAAACCAAGACAATTAATCTTCCGATATAAAACGCCGTGATTAAAACTGTGATAAGCGCCACATCAGGAATCAAATAAGCCCAAGTCCCAAAACCGTCAGCCCAAGCCCAGGCTGCAACAAGAATTCCTTCTTTTGACATAAAACCAGAGGAAAATGGAATTCCTGCAAGCGCAAATCCACAAACCAGAAATACGACGAACGTCCACGGGAGCTTTTTTCTTAACCCGCCCATGAACCTCATATCCTGTGCATCGAATTGTTTTTGTTGGTGCAAATGATGCATGATCACTCCAGCTCCAAGAAAAAGTCCTGCCTTGAAAAACGCATGAGTCCATAAGTGAAACAAGGAAGCTTCACCAGCACCAACGCCAATACCCATCACCATATAGCCAAGTTGTGAAACGGTAGAGTAGGCAAGTACTTTTTTGATATCATTTTGTGTGATCGCTGAAATAGCTCCATACAAAGCTGTTAATACCCCAATCAAAGCGATAACAACCAAAACATCTGAATCTAAAAAAGGGCCCACCCGAAACAACAGATATACTCCAGCAGCAACCATTGTGGCTGCATGAATAAATGCTGAAATTGGTGTGGGACCAACCATTGCTTTCACCAACCATCCTGAAAATGGTAATTGAGCCGACTTTCCAAAAGCTCCGATTGCAATAAACAGAGAAGGTAGAAACAAGATTGACCTATCAATCTCGGAAATAAAAAGGCTACCATTACTTCTATAGATCATCAGGATTCCGGCAAAAAGAGCAACATCGGCGACCCTGTTCACCATGAATGCCATCCGTGCGGAGCTTGATATTTCTTCCTTTTCAAACCAAAATCCAATCAGCAGATACGAGGCAATCCCTACTAGCTCCCAAAAAATAAATAGCAAAATCAAATTGTCTGCTATGAGCAAACCCATCATTGAAAAAGTGAAAAAGCCCAGTTTGGCGAAATATCTATGCTTGCTCGGATCTTCCTTCATATATTCATGAGAGAATAGATGAACCAATAAAGAAATAAAGGCCACCAGGGCTAACAGGGTTGCTGCTGGTTTGTCTACATGAATTCCAATTTGGAAATCAGGAAGCCATTCCAGTTTAGCCAGATATGGATTCTCTAGAATCAGAACCAAATAAAGGGTTAAACCAAATGAAATAGCCACAAAAACCGTAGCTATAAATCGTCTGCTATGTCCCAACAAATAGTCGGACAATCCACCGATTAGAGGTAACAACAAAATGAGCAATATCAAAGCTTCAATGTTCATTCGTTGCTCAATTCATTTAGTTCATCCAGATTAGATGAACGATGGGTTTTATAGACATTAAGCAAAATCGCCAATGCGATCGCCACCTCACAAACCGTGAGAACGATAGAAAAAATGGCAAATGTTTGCCCGTTTAAGTCCGCTTTTGAAAAAGTAGCAAGCAGCAGATTCGCACTGTTTAGGATGAGTTCAATGCCCACCAAAACAAAGATTACATTCCGCTTTGAGATGACGATAAAAATTCCAGCACCAAACAGAAACGCTGAAAGGTACAGGTAATATGTTGGGTACAGCTCACTCATTCGATGACATTTTCGCGAGGTAAGCAGCTCCAACCAAGGCTACCAGTAGTACAAAAGCAATGAGTTCGAATGCAACTATATGGTCTGTCAAAAAAGAAACTCCAATTTCCTTCACTTGATCAATGGAAGAAATGTTAACAGCTTCTACTTCAGCATTAGAAAACAGGTAAACCAGTAATAAAAAAATAGCCAGGGATATAATCAGAGCCAGAATTGAATTTTTACTTTCTGAAATAAGTGTTTCACCTGAACCACGACGGGTCATCATTACTCCAAAGACCAGTAATATCACTACACCACCAGCGTAAAGAAGAATTTGAACAATGGCCAATAGTTCCGCATTGAGCAAGACATAAATTCCAGCCAAACTCACCAAAACCAAGGCCAGCGCATACACCGAATGGATTACATTTTTTGTGGATACAATGACTCCAACTCCAATCAAAGTCAGAAGGAAAAATACAATTTGAATGAACTGAATCACTTTCTTTACTTTCTTTTAGGTATCGGTCTTGGTTTAAATACTGGTTTTCCAGCCGGTTTCTTTGAAACAGCCTTCACTGATTTTTCTTCTGACGTTGTATTTTGAGCAGCTGCCTTTTCTTTTTGGAATTCTTCCAATTCTGTTTTTTTCTGAGCAATCTCTTGTTCGGTCATTTTACTAAAAGAGAAATTGTGATCAAGAATGTTGGAGGTGCTGTAATCAAATTCATCTGTCATAGTCAAGCACTCCGTCGGGCATACCACAGTGCAAAGCCCGCAAAAACAGCACTTCGCCATGTCAATGTCAAATTTCGCCGCATGGATTCTTAGTGGTGTACCATCTGATGTTTTTCCATACTCTTCCACAGCTCGTATTGGTTCAATTTCAATGCAATCAACCGGACAAATCTTGGCACACTTATCACACACGATGCAGTCGTCGATTTCATTGTGCAGTTTGTACCTCCCATGGTCGGGAACCGGAATTTCTTCATGTGGATATTGGACCGTGAAGGTTCCATTCTCCTCATCAAAATAATTAGCAGAGGTAACTGGCTTTTTATTTCTTTTGAATCTGGCAGAAAGGAAATAACGAATCGTTAGCGCCATTCCTTTTCGAATGGTTCTAACTGCATACGATATATTGGTGAAATAGCTCAATTGATTAACCAGAGTTTCCAGATTCCACAAATAAACAACATCAGGATCGATAGCGGAGTTAGGTATTTCCAGGATAGACTCATCAACTGATCAACGCGTAATCTTGGAAGTGTCCATCGAACCCACATTTGAATAAAAACCAAAATTATGGACTTGAACAAAAGCCAAAAAGTACCCCAGATTGCTCCGGAGGTCATTTCATACAAATTAAAGGAACCAATGTTTGGAAGCGGTGAATTCCATCCTCCAAAAAACAAGATTGTTCCGACAATTGAAAGCAATAACATCATTCCATATTCCGAAAGCATAAATATCCCCCACCGAAATCCGGAATATTCCGTATGATATCCACCGATCAGTTCTGATTCTGATTCCGGCAGATCAAAGGGAGTTCGATTGGATTCAGCCAAACCAGCGATAAAGAATATGAAAAACGGAATAATCAGAACTGGATGCTGAATGATGTTCCAGTTAATAAGACCATTTCCACTTTGAAGAAAGCTAGTCTTTTGCAGATCAAGTGTTCCAGTCACAATTACCACACACAGAACGCTGAGACCCATTGGAATTTCGTAGGAGACGATTTGCGCCACCGATCTCATCGATCCAAAAAGACTGTATTTGTTGTTGGAAGCCCAACCAGCCATTAAAATTCCCAACACATCAAGTGAGATGATGGCTAGTAATAAAAATAAACCTCCAGTTACATCAGAACCCGCTACTTCCGAATTCAGTGGTAATACTGAAAAGCCAGCAAAAACAGCTAGAAAAACGATGATTGGAGCTAATAGAAAAGGAAGTTTATCCACCGCATTTGCCCGGATATCTTCTTTTTGGATCATTTTCAGTAAATCAGCAATAGTTTGCAGAATCCCTTTTGGACCGACTTCCATAGGCCCAAGTCTGTTTTGGATAAACGCGGCAGTCTTCCTTT
Organism: Cyclobacteriaceae bacterium; assembly: GCA_028284125.1. Lineage (GTDB taxonomy): Bacteria > Bacteroidota > Bacteroidia > Cytophagales > Cyclobacteriaceae > Ekhidna. The sequence goes on along the minus strand of JANQSI010000004.1, from coordinate 292,536 downwards.
CCGCATAAACGGCCACAACGACAAAGGCGAGCAAAAACAAGAGATAAAACGCAAGCGTAAGCACAATCGAAGTTAGTGTTATATGACCAAAGGATACTAACAGAAATCGCAACAAAAAAATCCTCTCACATACTATGCGAGAGGACTGCAAACAAAGAGTTAGTGTTTAGTTTATTCAAATATACTATTTAATCCGTCATAGCAACCAACAAGTCGCTTTGAGTAATGATGTGGACTTTGTTGGACTCATCTCTTATTAAAAGAGCTTTTTTGTCCTTACCAATCATGGAGGACATCACATCGACCGTATCATGTGGAGAAACAAACTGAAAACCAGCATCCATGATCTCAGCAACTGGCTTGTCTCTCAATGATGGATCTTCAATCAAGCCTTTCAGAATCTTACTATCAGAAACACTTCCCACAAATTCATCTCCTTTAACTACCGGAGCTTGATCAATTCCCTTTTTGTTCATTGACAAAATGGCCTCTCCGATTGTCGTACTTTGGTCAATGGTTGTCAATTCAGAAGTTCCATTTCGATGTAAAATGATGTCTTTTGCAGTAGCGAATTTTCGCTCTTCCAAAAAGCCGTGATCCTTCATCCAGTTATCATTGTAGACTTTCCCTAGATATCTCGTTCCGTGATCTGGAAGGATGATTACCATCACATCGTCATCTTTAAGATTTTCCTTGGCATATTCTAAAGCACCAAAAACGGCTGAACCACATGACCACCCAACAAAAAGCCCCTCTTCCCTGGCCAGCTTTCGAGTCATGATAGCAGCATCTTTATCCGTCACTTTGACGATGTGATCAACCAGGTCGAAATTCACGTTTTTAGGTAAAATATCTTCACCAATTCCCTCGGTCAAATAAGGGTAAATCTCCTTTTCATCAAATATCCCTGTCTCTTTGTATTTTTTGAAAACAGAGCCATACGAATCAAGTCCAACCGTGATGACATCAGGATTTTGTTCTTTCAAATACCTGGAAGTACCACTAATTGTACCCCCCGTGCCCATTCCAGCTGCATAGTGCGTTACCTTACCATCGGTATCTTTCCAAATTTCAGGACCTGTAGTTTCATAATGTGCTGCGGTATTCCCCGTGTTATCGTATTGATTTGGATAAAAAGAATTCGGAATTTCCTTATTCAATTTTTTCGCAACCGAATAGTATGATCTTGGATCTTCAGGCTCAACGTTGGTAGGACAAACAATTACTTCAGCACCAACCGCACGTAAAATGTCAATCTTCTCTTGGCTTTGCTTATCCGCAAGTGTGAAAATGCATTTATATCCTTTTGCTATAGCAACCAAAGCAAGGCCCATTCCAGTGTTTCCGGACGTACCTTCTATAATGGTTCCTCCTGGCTTGAGAATTCCTTTTTCTTCAGCCTCTTCTATCATTTTCAATGCGATTCTGTCCTTGATTGAGTTTCCCGGATTGAAGTATTCTACCTTGACTAGGATAGTTCCAGGGATACCCTTGTTGACGCTGTTAAGTTTGAGAAGTGGTGTGTTGCCAATGGCATCAGTGAGGTTGTTTAGATAGTTCATTACGAGCTTTTGAATTGTACCGCAAAGCTATTAAATGGTCAGATCAACCTTACCATTTGATCTGCCAAATACTTAACGATTAATGAAAACTTATTGTAAAGGGAATTTATGAGACAAAAAAAAGGCCATCCCGAAGGATGGCCAGTCACCACTAATTAACCATAGCCACTCTATGGATCTTAAATATTTTTGTTTGGCTTTTTTATTACCATAACCACGAATACAAATTTGGCCTAGACGCAAATGAATCTAGGCCAAACTCAGTATACAAGGGGTAAACAGGGAACGTTGGTTAACTCGATTTCAGGATACAACAGGTTAACAAAAAGGCTTATAGTAAGCGCGAAAAGCACTTTACCGCCTTATTCCGCAAAAATTAGCAGCCAAATAAATGACATCATTTGGACTATCAAATCGAACTTTTAAGGCTAAATCTTTTCTCTTTTTCTCATCTATTCTTGAATATTTCAATTCGGAATCAGCAAACTCCCATGATTTTGCGAATTGTGATTGGATTTTGCTCGCTTCTTGCACCAAATTTTGGTTCAGTAGACTATGATAAAGACCATTTAAAGCAAATCCATTTTTTGGAAAGATTATCAGATCTTTTCTGAACACCTCTTCAGCCTTAATGTTCATTCCTTGATCAAGATACAGATCTCCTAACAAGTGTCTTACCGAAAAGAACCAATCTGGTGGTTCATTATAGTTGAGTCCATCTTCTATTTCTATTGCCTCAACCAGAAGTGCTTCTGCTTCTTCAAAATTTCCTTGCCTTTGAGCTATTTCAGCCCGAAGTACATTCACAGCTATATCAGCAACCTCCTGAACGGAGTTGATTCCAAATACAGTAATCTTTTCGAGATCTCTTGTTTCTTGAATTGCTACCAGTTTTTTCAATTCATTCTTCGCAATGGCTTCCTTTTCCAAATTAGCGTAAGCCATTCCCCTGGCAAATGACCACATTGCTGTTAAATAAGGATATTTTTCATCCGGAGCTTTTAGTGCAAGTATTTTTTCCCATTGTTCAAACTTTACAAGCACATTGTATGGAATGGTCATGAAATGCTGAGTGGTTTCAAATCCAGGCTCTAAAAGCAATGATTTGTCAATGGTCTCAACCATTCGTAACGACGCATCGATGGCCAAAGCGCCTCTTCCTTCTAAAGCTGCGCATGCTGCTAAAAAGTGATAGTTGTGATAATAGTATAATGGAAAAGCTCCTTGTGCCTTGCACTGGGCTGCATAAGCACTATCGGCTTTTACAGCACTAATATTAACCTCTGTTCCAAGATGGTAATCTCCTGTATTAATGTAAGTATGAGACGGCATATGAACCAAATGTCCTGCTCCAGGTGAAAGATTTGTTAATCTGGCGGATGCTTCAAGTCCGTCTTCAGGCGTACTTGACGCTTCAGTGGCATGGATCATCAAATGATTCGCCAGAGGATGATTAGGATCCAATTCCAAAGCTTTCTCCAAAGCCACAAGAATTTCCGGTGTCCACTCCTTTTCAGGCCCTCCTTTGTAATCATACAAATCCCAGGGATGCTGTAGCATGAGTGCTTCTGCCAGAAACGTATGCAGATTCGCATCATTTGGAATTCTCTTCACCGATGCCCTCAAAATATTTGCTAGGTCTTCAAGCTGAGGCTCATCTTTACCTTCAACATGTTTTGCTTTCATTGCTTCAATAAGCAATTTTTCCCATGGCTTAAGGTCGGTATTTGCTTGACTCGCTTTTTCAACAGCCCAGAAAACTTCATCTTTAACACTTTCCTCCATTGGCGCGTTGTAGTTTGGCCCCAAAGTGTAGGCCAAACCCCAATACGCCATAGCAAAGGAACTATCCAATCGAATTGCCTCACGAAAAGATCTTGCTGCTTCTCCATGATTGAAATTGTAGGTCAGGATCATGCCCTGAACAAAGAAGCGATTAGCATCATTCGAGCTGGTTGTAGCATCGATCCAATAATCCCCAAGATTGTTAAATAGTGGTGCTTGAAATTGTACAGGCTGGTTTTTACATGAGACCAAAATGGTCATGGCGACCATTACTCCGACGAGAACGATCATCATTTTGGCCCAAAAATAAATTAACTGCTTCATGTCTTTGAGTAGTTTAGAGTGACGATGCAAAGCTGAAAACATCGCTACGACCGATCACTTTCCACAAGTAGACAAGAGGTGAACTGCTTTTCGGATTTAGGTGAACATTATGTGAACATTTAGGCGATCTCGTTTAGAAAATCATTCAAATTTTGCTCTGAGGGCAGATTTAGCTTCTTCTTGAGCCGATACCTGGCAGTCTTTACACTTTCAGGAGAAATGCCAAACATCTCGCTTAATTCTTTGATGGAAAAATTCATCTTCACGAGTACGCTCAATCGCAAGTCGTTGTTAGTAAGGGCTGGAAATTTTTCATGAAGTTTGTCAAAGAAGCCTTGATGTACGTTTTCGAATCTAAGCTTAAAATCCTCCCAATCCTGATCAACCTGTATGTGTTTCTTAACCGTTTTTTCAATGGTGATAAGGTCTTTGTTCACCTCAACCGATGATCGCTTCTTTATCTCTTTGATCAATTCAACCAACTCTTCAAATAGACGATTCTTCCTGACAAAATTGACGGTGTACGAGGAAAGTTCTCTATTCTTAAATTCTACTTCTTGCTGCGCTTTCTCTGCAATCTGAATAGCTGCCTCTTCCCTCCGCTTTGCCAACGCTTGTCTCCCCTTTATAAAAAGAAAAGCTACCACAGCAATCAAAATGATAAGAACTATTAGAATTAGAATCCGACTCTGTTGAAGTCTGGATTGTTGCTCCAAGATTACGATCCGCTGCTCTCTGGCATCAATCAATCGTTGTTGTTCCACAGTAGCAAGCTGCGCTTCAAGTCTGGAAATATTATTGATGGTCTCCTCGTTAAAAAGGCTATCTCGTTCCTGGATGTATTGATCATAATAGTAAATAGCTTTATTCAAATCTCCCTTTCTTCTATTTACTACCTGCAAGTTGTCATAAATCTCTTTCAGCCATTTGTGTGAGCCAATATCTCGAGCCATTAACAAAGCGTTACTAAGTAAAGATTCCGCAGAATTCAATCGATTTCTAGCCAGCTCCACATTGGATAGATCAAGTAACGTCTTGGTCTTACCTTCTATATCATTGATTGTCTCGCTTATTTTCAAAGACATATTTAAGTAATGATGTGCACTATCATATTGATTTTCGGAAAAATGAAATAACCCCAAACGATTGTAGACTTCCATACTGCCATACTGGAAATTCTCTCGTTCGTGAATAACACGAGCCCTTTTTAAAAAATCGTCGGCGGCTTCTAGTTTACCCTGATTAATGAAAATGGTGGCAATTTTTGTATAAGTAGTGGCTGAGCGGCTTTCAGCATCTGTTAGTTCAAATAGCTTAAGTGCATCAAAATAAAATTCAAGCGCCTTATCATTATCAGAACGATCAGAATAAATAAGACCAACATTCATCAAACAATTGGCTTCTCCCAATGTATCATTCAAAGAGCGATATAATTCAAGCCCATCTAGCAAATATGTTAGTCCATCGTCATAACTGCCTTTTGCCCAGTTGGCTACACCAATCACTCTATTTGCAAAAGCAAGTCCTCGTTGATCCTCGATAACAGCAGCTAGTGCTTTGGCTTGCTGGCCATAAATGATGGATTGAATCGGATTGACGATCCAATATTCAAACCCTAGTTGATTCAAGAGCTCAACTCTGACTGAATCATCCGATTCATAAGTGGCTAGCTCATTTTCCAAACTGTCAATTTCCTGAGCGAATGATGACTGACATAATACCAGAAAAAGCAATACAAACGTGGCAACTCTCATAGCTGACACAAAATAAGTCAACAAAACCCGATCTATTGATCTCAAATTACATTGAGGTGTGATTGGCTATATTTATCAATCATCTTATTAAATATGAAGAAAACACTGTTCATTCTTTTCCTGCATTTCACTTTTTGTGGCTCATCTCAGAATCCCTATTTCCCAAAAACTTTGAACATGCAGCAGCGTGCAGAAGTCATTGATCAATGGTTGGCTGATAAAGTGAAAAATCAGCTTCCGGAAATCATGAAAAGATCTGGAATAGACATGTGGATTATCATCGCAAGGGAATACAATGAAGATCCGGTTATCAAGACATTACTACCTGCCACCTGGCAATCTGCAAGAAGAACGACCATGCTGATTGCATACGATCCTGGTGACAATCAGCCCATTGAAACGTTCGGGATGTCCCGATACAATACGGGTGATTTATTCAAAACTATCTGGAACAAGGAAGAGCAACCTGATCAATGGAAGGCACTGGCTGACATGATCGCACAAAAAGATCCTCAAAAAATTGGAATCAATAAATCAGAAACTTTCGCACTGGCTGATGGTTTATCAGCAACTCATTACGAACAGCTGATGGAAGTATTGCCAAAAAAGTATCAGTCAAGGATTGTGAGTGCCGAAAATATAGCCATCGGTTGGTTAGAAACAAGAACTGAAGCTGAGATGGCGGTCTATCCCAATATCGTACGGATCGCACATCAGGTAATCGCTGAAGGACTTTCTGAAAAAATAATCCAACCGGGGATTACAACAACAGATGATGTAGTCTGGTGGTACCGAGATCGGATCCGTGAACTTGGGTTTACCGCATGGTTTCACCCTACTGTTTCTATCCAAAGAAAAGATCCTGAATCATTTGAACACTTGCGCGCATTTTCTAACCGTCCAGAAAAGCAAGTCATCATTCCGGGTGATCTACTTCACGTGGATTTTGGAATCACGTACTTGAGATTGAACACGGATACGCAACAACACGCGTATGTTCTCAAGCCTGGAGAACAAACTCCACCCAAGTATTTAATGGATGCCTTCAAAAAAGGGAATCGAGTTCAGGATATATTGACTTCAAATTTTAAGGAAGGAAGATCAGGAAATGAGATACTGAAAGCCACACTGGATCAATGTAAATCTGAAGGGCTCAAAGGTGTCATTTATACACACCCGATCGGCTATCATGGTCATGGAGCTGGACCAACCATTGGACTTTGGGATCAGCAAGGCGGGGTTCCGGGAAATGGCGACTATCCTTTGTATAAAAACACTGCATATTCTATCGAACTCAACACAGGCGTTTTCATAGATGAATGGGATAAAGAAATTCGAATCATGCTGGAAGAGGATGCCTTTTTTGATGGTGAAAACGTAAGATACATTGATGGCCGACAAACTGAATTGATGGTAATCCCCCGACCTCTTCACCCAAATAAATAATGGAATTTCACTTTCATCGACCAACCGGATTCTTAGCTAATTTCATCGAGTCCATCGTCTTTTTCAAATATTTGACACCTGACTATGAAGCCGAGAAATTACTTCCAGAGGGATATCAAGATTTGATCATCGATCTAACTGAAAAACCCAAGTACATTTTTGAAAATACCACCCTAGAAAAAAAACAGAAGTTCAAATCCTCCTGGTTGTCCGGAGCTCGAAAAAAGCTGATCACCATTGATGCAGGTGGGATTAATTCTTCAATGATGGTTATTCGATTTCAGCAAGGTGCTGCCTATCATTTTTCGCATTTTCCAATGGATGAAATTACTGATCAGGTAGTCGATACTGATCTGCTTTTCGGAAACTCAATCAATAATCTCAGGGAGGAAATCTTGAACAGAGCAAATGCTACCGATAAATTTGCCGTGGTTGAAGATTTCTTTTGTCAACGCTTACTCAAAACCGAAATTCCAGATGTTGTCTCCTATGGAATAGGTGTATTAGCATCGAATCCTACAGAAAAAACAATCAAGCAACTCTCAGATAAGTGTGGCTACAGTCAAAAGCATCTGATTCATTTGTTTAAAAAACATCTTGGACTTACACCTAAGGCGCTTCAAAAGATTCAGCGATTCCAACAAGTACTAAATGAACTGGAACAATCAAACTCCATTAACTGGACGAGGCTCTCTCTTGATTGTGGTTACTACGATCAGGCGCACTTCATCAATGAGTTCAAGCATTACTCCGGCTTAAATCCTGAAAAATACATGGTAGAAAAAGGACCTCATTTGAACTACATTCCTGTAAAAACGGTGGTCAAAAACTGACTTGACAGAAGTAAATTTTTTCCAATACTCTACCTTTTGGGCCTTATACTTTTGCTTAAAAAGTTTATGGAAGAAATGTACATCAACCACTGGGCCGTAATAGTAGCAGCCCTTTCTAATCTTGTAGTCGGAGCTATGTGGTACTCTCCAGCATTATTTTACAACGCCTGGAAAAAAGAAAACAAACTGAGTGATGATCAGCTCAAAAAAGTAAATCCTGCGAAACTATATTCTATTTCCACCCTCCTTTCAATTGTCATTTGTTACAACCTAGCTGCCTTTTTGGGTGACAGCAAAACCGATTGGGTATGGGGAACGACCGCTGGGTTTCTTGCCGGTTTCGGATGGGCTGCCATGATTTTTGCGATCATCGCACTTTACGAACAAAAATCTTTGCGATACATCATGATTAATGGGGGTTATATTGTGGTCTACTTCACATTAATCGGATTTATTATTGGAATATGGAGATGAAAAAAACAAACATGTATTTGCTGACCATTGGATTTGCCTTAACAGCAATAACAGCCATTGCTCAAGAAAATCCTATGAATGCTTTTGAAAAACTTGCAGGTGCTACTTGGGTCTCCGGAGGACTGCAACTGGGCGGATTTGAGGGACGAACAGAATATGAAATGAATTGGGATCTTAACAAAAAAGTGGTCCGAGTCAATTCATTTTCTACAGACCCCAAAACCAAAGAATTCGGATTCAGAGCGGTTGGAATAAGAACTTACAATACGACAACCAAGCAATTGGAATTTTACGAGTTTGATAAATACGGTGGAGTTACACCAGGCACCATTCTGGTGGATGGCAACAATCTGCATTTTGAATATGAATATGGAGGATCTTACTTGCGAGACTCATGGATTTATGAAAATGATAATACTTTCCAATTTATTGTAGGTATTTGGGAGGATGGGAAATGGTCAAAGAAGTTTCATGAAACGACCTTTCGAAAGGCCAAGGATTAGAGATCGCGCTCGCTTTTCTCTACTAGCTTAACGATCTTTTTGCTTAAGCTACTTCTGAGACGATTCAGCCAGATTCTCCAGATCAAGAAGATAGCTATGGCAATGATGCTCAGAAGTATGGTGATTTTCCTAAGAATAGAAGTATCCTTTTTTCTGCGCTGTTCAGACTCTTCCGCCACAAGGACATTTTTCATAGCAAGCGTCTTCATCATGTCTTTTAGCTTATCCATGCGATCAATGTACTTGGTCAGTTCTTCCACTTGACGATCCGCGTATTTCACTGGATCATTAGAGATCATTCTTAGCCATTGAAAAACTTTGATGTGGTCAGGTCGCAAAGACTGTTCATCATACATTACTTCTGCTTTAAGCAAAACTCTGAGAGCTTCCGCCTTCCTGCCTTGGAGGATGTAACATTCGCCCAAATCCACCAACGCTAAAAAATGATTTCCCTCTGGAATTTCAAGTACTTGTCGCAAATACTTTTCCTGATTTATATAATCCTTTTTTAGATAGTAGGTATCAGAAATATTTTGGATTAAGCTAGCTTTTATTCGACCTGTTACTCCAAGTTCTAAACCAGATTCAAAGTTGGAAATTGCTTCATTATATTCTTCCAGACCCTCATGAAAAATCCCTATCTGATTTAGAATCATCGCCTGGCGATAAAAATCTTCACTAATTTTTTTCTTCAGATCAGCAAATAGCGCCAGTGCATTTTTTGGATCATACTGCATCATCGCTAAAGCAATATTGTACTCAGTATTCACTCCTTGATTAAAACTGAACTCGTAGGAAGGATCTAATGCTTTACGATAAAGCTCAACTGCCTCCTCATACAATTTGTAGTTGTGAAGTATGGTTCCTTGATTCCCAAGGATTGCACTCATTAAATAGTTGTCTGTTGTATCAGACTTCTGCAGATAAGCAAATGCAGAAGCATAGGATTTAAATTCTTCAATATCCTCGCCGCTTCCCCATAGAAGTACCCCTTTTTGATAGTAGGCCAAGGCCAATAAATATCGAGAATCACTTTCATTAAGTGTTTTTATAACCAATGAATCCACCTGCTTTTCAGTAAGCTTAAGTTCTCCGTTGTAATACTTAATTAGTGGATGGTATTGAGAAAAGCTGTTGAAGAAAAACAAGAGAAGTCCGACCCTCAGGGTAGTGAGTACCAAGATCTCTATCTTCACATCGCTAGTTTAACACATAATGGTTATTAAAACAAAAAAGAAGGGTGATTTTCAACCAAACCCTTCCTTTTGTTAGAAATTCTATTACCCTGGCTTCACACCACCATTTCTGATTGGCTCATTTCCGTCATTAGTGCCTTCACCAGAAGGCACTACTTCCACTTTTTCTTCCTCTTCAACTGGATTGACAAGGTCGTCCTTACATGAAAGTAAAACAGATGAGACAATAGACAGTGCGATGACATACATTAACTTTTTCATAGCTTTTAAAGGTTATATTTGAATTTTAAATAACTGAAAGATAACAACTCTCCAAGTTCCGGATTCTAAATCCCTCGCTTTGTAGATTTTCTTTCGACTCTTTGATATACATTTCTTCGGCCAATCGATAGATTTGCGTTATGGCAGAAGCGCAAGCAGACTACCTAGAGTCGCTGAATCCCCCGCAGAAAGAAGGTGTAATAAATACAGAAGGTCCATGCATGATCATCGCAGGTGCAGGGTCTGGGAAAACGCGTGTGCTTACCTACCGGATTGCCCATTTAATGAAAGCCCACAATGTGGATCCTTTCAATATTCTTGCCCTCACATTTACCAATAAGGCAGCCAAAGAAATGCAGCATCGGATTGAGTCTGTCGTAGGACATGATGCTAAAAATTTGTGGATGGGAACATTTCACTCCGTTTTTGCAAGAATCCTGCGAGCAGAGGCAAGCCGACTTGGGTATCCCAGTAATTTCACCATCTACGATACGGATGATTCCAAATCCCTGATTAAACTTATCGTCAAAGAGTTCAACCTCGATGATAAGGTTTACAAACCGAACATCATCTACAATCGCATTTCAGGAGCAAAAAACAGGCTGGTCTCCTGGCGCGAATACTTGAACAATCCCATTTACTACGAGGACGACAAAATGAACATGCGTCCGGAAATGGGAAGGCTTTACCAGGCCTACTCGGAACGATGCTTTGCAGCAGATGCCATGGATTTCGATGATCTGCTGTTCAATACCAATATCTTGTTCCAGGAAAATCCCGATGTATTGAATAAATACCAGCAACGGTTCCATCATGTGATGATCGATGAGTTCCAGGATACGAACATCTCGCAGTACATGATCGCCAAACGCCTGGCGGCGGTGAGACAAAACATCTGTGTAGTAGGTGATGATGCTCAGAGCATTTATGCCTTTCGTGGAGCAGATATCCAAAACATTCTCAACTTCGAGAAAGATTATCCGGACCTGAAAATGATCCGTCTGGAGCAGAACTATCGATCGACCAAAACGATCGTTAATGCAGCGAATTCGGTGATCAATAAAAATACGGCTCAACTTAAGAAAAGTGTTTGGACCCAGAATTCAGAAGGAGAATTGATTGACTTGATCAAAGCTACCTCTGACAATGAGGAAGGTAAGCTTATCGCTTCTTCCATCTTTGAGAACAAGATGCAAAACCAGGTTCCGAATAAGGATTTCGCCATCCTATACCGAACCAACAGTCAGAGCCGGGCGATGGAAGAAGCCCTTCGTAGAAACAATATCAAGTACCGAATCGTAGGTGGGCTTTCCTTTTACCAACGCAGAGAAATCAAAGACCTTCTCGCTTACTTCCGATACGTGGTGAACCCGAACGACGAGCAAGCCATGCGTAGAATCATCAATCTACCTAAGCGAGGAATTGGTCCGGGGACGATCAATAAAATGGTGGTTGCAGCCGCTGAAAGTCAAACGCCACTTTGGGAAATCATGGAAAAGGCTACTTCTCATGTTGGTGGAAAGGGTGGTACACAGGTCGAGAATTTTGTAGCGCTGATAAAGTCGTTCAGACTTACGAACGAAAAGAAGGATGCATACGATACCGCTTCTCAGATCGCAAAAACCTCCGGACTGTTAAAGGAACTTTATGAGGATAAGACCATTGAGGGGATGAACCGGTATGAGAATACCCAGGAATTGCTCAATGCCATCAAAGAGTTTACCGAGCAGCCAGATAGGGAGGACAAGAGTCTAGGTGCATTCTTACAGGACGTTGCCTTACTTACCGATGAAGATCGTAGCGAAAAGACTGAGGATGCCGTTACACTGATGACCATCCACATGGCCAAAGGTCTGGAATTCGAGTACGTGTACATTGTAGGACTGGAAGAAGATCTTTTCCCTTCACAAATGATGCTAAGTAGTCGTGCGGACCTGGAAGAAGAACGGCGGCTTTTCTATGTAGCCATCACTCGGGCTAAAAAGAAACTTTCGTTCAGCTATGCGCTGAATCGCTATCGATTTGGAAGATTGAAGAACTGCGAACCGAGTCGTTTTTTGGAAGAAGTGGACCCTGAGTTCATCAAAGTGAACCGTAAATTCTCATCCAGCGATCCGGTTTCACCTGGTGTTAATTATGTCACAAAGAACTTTGTCAACAACCTTAAAAAGGAAACGACGAAGAAGAAGTTCGCAAATCAGCTTATCAACCACACTCCTAGCCCTGATTTCGAACCAAGCGACACCACCAACCTTGAAGTCGGCATGAAAGTAGAGCATCCGAAGTTTGGTTTTGGTGAAGTCTCCGCAATTGATGAGCAAGGAGCCAACAAAAAAGCCAAAGTTGATTTTGAAAAAGCAGGAGAAAAGACCTTGCTGTTAAGCTTCGCCAAACTCAGAATCCTCTAACTCTCTTTTTCTTTACTTATCAATAATAATTCTCGTTTCTTGAGATCCTCTCTCTGATCTTACACGGATGATGTAAACACCGTTTTCGATATCAGAAACATCAATCGAAAGTACGTTATTCAACTCTCGCTTCATCAGTTGGGCCTTCAGCTGACGGCCCATCAAGTCATGGATGCTTACCTCGAAATTGATGCCATGCTCCAGGCTTGCCGTCGAGACAAAGAAGCTCTCCCCATTCACAGGGTTTGGATAAACAGCCAACTCAGTTGCCAGGTTGGAACCACTATGAGAAATGGCAATAGTTTCTGAATAAGAAAATTGCCCATCAAAATCCGTTTGCTTTAAGCGATAGAAGTAAATACCCTCTTGAACATTTCTGTCAAGATATTCATAGGATAAGGTTTCTGAAGAGTTTCCTGCGCCATCAATCTCCGCAATTGATGAGAATGTCTCTCCATCAAAGCTTCTTTCTATCGTAAAGAAATCATTGTTGAGTTCTGTCGCTGTGTACCACTCAAGCATAACACCATCTTCTTCATTTGAAGCCTCGAATGAAATCAATTCAATCGGTAGGTTATCATTCGTATCTACATGTGGATCAAGTGTACTGAAGGAACTCAGCTCCAAGACAAAAGCATCAGCTGTAGCCACTGAAAAATCAACGATGGTCGGATCTTCATCCGTAGAACCTCCCCCGTTTACCAATGGATCTAACTCGGTATCTCCATTCACTTTCAGAATTACCATTCCATTCAAAATATCTGTGGTACTAAACGATTCCATTTCATCCGTATTTACCCTGTTCGTCAAATCAGTGACTTCCTGATCAAGGGCGTACAACCGGACATACACATTCGTTGTAGGTTGAGTATTCGGTTCTATATACCAATTTCTATTAAGGTAGTAAATGGACGAAGAATTTCTTACACTCGCTTGCCCACTTAGTACACGAACTCCCCAACATGTAGAACCCAGGTTATTTCCAAATGGGTTAATTGAAAATACAACATTACCTGAAAGGTCTGTTACATCTACCCATTGATAGCCACTAAGCGTTACACAATCCCCTCCTGTCGCTTCATAATCTGCCTGTAAGGATCTAACAGTTGTTACACCAGAGAATGGTGTCGCAGAATTAAATGGATCCGTGAATGTCTGCGCCTCTACATAATCAGGAATTCCATCTCCATCTGTATCTGTAGTCGCACTCAATGGAGCACCTGCTCCACCATCTTCAAGGATTTGTTCAAGTGCATCACTGATTCCATCTCCGTCATTGTTTCCATCATCATCACTACCTCCGTCAAGGAATGGATCATTTACGTCATTCGGGTTTGTCCCATTGAGAACCTCATAATAATCTGGTACTCCGTCAAGATCGGTATCAGTACTTAAGTCTGGATTGGCCGGCCCTCCTTCATTATCAATTAAAGCTTCAAGTCCATCAGGAATTCCATCGTTGTCTGTATCAAGACTTCCGTTTGTAGTAGGTGAGTTTGCCGAAAACGGATCGGAACCATCTTCTACTTCTACATGATCTGAAATGCCATCGCCATCTGTATCTGTGACAACAGTAACAGGGGCAGTAGCTCCATTTGTTACCAGAATGCTTTCGAGCGCGTTGCTAAGTCCATCTCCATCATCATCATTACCCCCATTGGTGACAGGGTCATTGCCATCAATATGATTTGTCCCATAAGCCGACTCAAAATAATCCGGAATTCCATCGCCATCTGTGTCAGTTGACAGGTTGATTGTTGTACCAAGTCCGAAATTGCTAGCTCCTGTAAAATCGACTCCAGCAAATGTCACAATGTTGGAAGCAAAGGATTGTGCTGTATATGTCCTTAAAACACCAGTACTAAAGTCAGCATTGTTATCAACAATTAGTGTAAGTTCCGAAACGTCTTTCCCGCTATATCCCGCTCCTAAATCCATTGTCACGGTTACAGTTCCTATATCATTTGTTTCATTGACTCCCCAAATTCTAGTCATTCTCATCCCTATTCCTGGAGGAACATTTGTACCTACCTCAGTCGTAACTCCACTATCATGACCCCAAACAAGGAAATCATCATTATTCTGACTTGTTGCGCTACTCATCGTAACAATAGCCCCGCTATTTATGCTGGTAGAAGAAGCTTGAGAGAGTGAATAGTCTCCATTAGAACCAATTCCAGCAATATCATTGCTATAGGAAGAAAGATTGTAAATCGAAGTTCCACTATTGTAGGTGTAGTTGAGTGAGCTAATATCAAGTGTGATTCCATATTTTAAAGCAAGGTAGGTCTCGACATCTCTTCGGTCGGTATCATTTTGAGCGGTAGTATAAACAAGAACTTCAGCAACTCCCCCACCTATGGATCTACCACTTGTTCCCCGGTCGTTTCCAACATAGTAGTTCCAATTAGCATTTGACAAATTAGAATTAAACACCCGAGAATGGATTTCATAGTTGGCTGGTCGAGGCTGAGATGTCCCATCTAAGATATCTGTCCCATTCGCATAATTAGCTCCATTATCACTTACATCCGCCGGAGTATTTGTGTCATCAAAAACGTTTGTACCATCACTATCTCCAGCTCCAATTCCTGTTCCATCATCATTGTCGTCATTGGTAAATGGAGTGGTGTTGAAATCCGTTGAGACATCTTGATACACAACATACATGGTTCTTGGATTTAGGTTGGTTGAAGCCAAATCCAGGTAGGTAAAATCGTCATCGAATGTGATAACCGGATTACCATTTAGTTGATTCTCATTGTAGGTAGGTCTTCTTGCAAAAGTGCCTTGAGTCAAATCATTGTTGTTGCCGCTTTGGTCTCTCCAGAATTCAACCAAATCATTGTTTTCTGCAGGATTTCCAGAACCTTCTTCTATTTCTACATCTGCTCTAAGCCATAATGTAACTCCTGTCACATCTGGTTGTGGAGCAAGAGCCAGGGTGAAATAATCTCCGTTAGAAAAGCTTACATTTTCAAAAATCAAGGTATCATTCGCCAAAGAAGATGCCGTCACAGAAGAGGTGATTGCATCGAATGTTCCCATATCATCAATCAAAAGCTCATATAATCCAACGGATTGAGGCCTTTCACTAAAATTATCAATTCCACCAACATACATCTTCACAGTAACAGTACCCGGACTTCCTGTAACCGCAACTTGCCATTCTGCTGGTAATCGTTCATCGAATTCTGCTGGAATTTCGCTCGTTTGCGGAGTTGTTTTGCTACTACCTTCATTTCCCCAAATGATAAATTCGGTATCATCGAGATCTGAGGCATTTTCCATTTTAACAATGGCTCCTGTATTTTGTGAAACGGATTGCGTTTGATTCAGGCCATAGTCAAGAAGTTTACCTAATCCAGCAATGTCATTGGAGGATCCGGTCAAATCAAATATGGTAGAACCGTTCGCGGTATAGTCTTCTGTTAAGTCTAGCGTAACACCATACTTGATTGCAAGATAGGTTTCAACGTCACGTCGCTGTGCGGTCGTAAGTCGAGCACTGTATACCAGTACTTCGGCTACCAAACCATTAAATGATCGGTCATCGTCAAAAGTATCTCCTATCCTGATTGGGCTATCCGTCAAATCAGCAAAAGTTCCTGCTGGGGAAACAGTATACTCATCTCCATTGGCAAACATCAATTGTGCGGTAGGGCTTACATCTAGATTATTTCTAACATTAAAAATGACGACATTACTATTGCTTATAGATGTAGGACTGGTTGCCGAAGCATCAAACCCAGCGGTTTCTAATGTTTGACCAAAAAGATCACTGCCTACAAAATTTTCATCTCCAACAAAGAATCCGGTAGTAGCATTCGTTTCGAATCCTAGAACGTAACCGTTTGTCACACTATTGGATATAGAGTTATCTGGCTTAACAACCAGGAAATACTCATCGGTATAAAAACCATTAACTGCTTCCAGATTATCTCCATCAAAATCAAGTGCATCATTGTAGTTGATCGCACCACTCACAAGTGTTGGTTGGTTGCTACTATTTCCCTGCGTAACGTCATTCCCAGTTCCACTTTGATCAGCCCAGGAACTTACCAAGCCTCCGGTTGAAGAAACTCCAGCTTCACCATTTAGCCATAGCGTTAGAGCACTTGATCCGCCGGGAGAGGCCGTTTGAATGTCACCACCAATTGTGAAAAAATCACCATCTGAAAAGTCTACTGAATTGAAGGTCACAATGTCCCTTCCATCTACTTGTGAAATGACTCCTGAACTGTTTACTGTTGCCCCGGTAAATCCAGTTGGGATTGTAGAACCTGATGGAAGAGTGAAGAGATTAATGGTCGAATTGTCCAGATCAATAGCTAACGAAGTGATATCAAACGACACAGCAACCGTTCCGACATCTCCACTGGTTTCTTCAACGGTCCATGTTTTCTCTAGTCTTTCTGAATTTCCTGGAGGCAAGGATGTCCCTACAAAACCATTGTTCCCTCCATCGTTACCCCAAACAAGGTACTCTCCATCTCCAAGATCTGAAGCACTTTCCATTCGTACGATAGAGCCACTATTTGAACTCTTCGAACTGGTTTGGTTCTGATTGGAAGCATCGCTCCTTCCAATTCCTGCAATGTCTTCGGGGTATCCGGTGCTACCATAAATGCTTGTTCCACTCACCGTATAATCCTCCATGGATGTAACTAGGTCGAGCGTAATTCCATATTTAATAGCTAAGTAAGTCTCTACATCTCTCCGATCTGCATCTGCTGCTATTCTTGAAGAATAACTTATTACCTCAAAAACGCTCCCATCAAAATCTGAACCGTTATCATCTTCACCAACCTGATAATCATGGGTAGCCGCATTAAAATAGGTTCCTGTTTCCGCATCGTCCACTTGTAACCCATTAAAGTAAATTTCATGGGAAGTTGCCCCAACGTTGGTTCTTGAGTTAATAAGCGCAGGTTGATTCAAATTGGTCGTGGTTGAGGTAAATGCTCTTCGATAATTGGCATTTCCAATAGCATGTGTGATCACTTCGTTGGCAATCACACCAGAAGTTGGTCCAAGCGCTAATCGACCGGTCGAACCTCCATTGTATCCTAGGATGTTACCGGATGCATCACCGCTGTTATAAATTTCACTCGGGATAGCGACAACAAATACTTCTTCCGTATAAAAACCATCATTACCATCCAAGTTATCAGCACCATCAAAATAAAGGCCCGGATGCCCATTCAATTGATCAGCAATATACTCTGGCTGTGATCCAGCTGTATTCTGTGTAGCATTTGCACCTGTGGTACTTTGATCAGCCCATGAAGAAATGTTGCTGCCATCTAACGTAATTCCAACTTCAGAATCTAACCACAAAGTAACACCAGATACGTTTCCAGGATTTGTGGGATCACTTACTCCTAAAGAGAAGAAATCACCATCTGTGACTGAAATACCAGAAAAAGTCACCAAAGATCCCGAAATAGTAGGGCTTGTTGTAACCGTTCCTGAAGCGATAGTCGCTGAAGAGGAAATGTAAAGTTCATAAGTACCACTAGATTGTATCCCTAATCCGGATAAATCAAACGTAAGATCTACAGTGCCGACATCAACAGCACTAGTCCCATCATGTTCTGCTAACGTCCACACCCTGGTAATACGATTCGGAACTCCTGCACCTGCTGGACGGTCTCCTGTTTGCGTAGTGGTTGCACCTCCATCGTGACCCCAAATAAGGTATTCTCCATCATCCAGATCGGAGGCATTGGCAAACCTTATTGCATTTCCTGAAATACTTTGTGAAGAAGCCTGAAGTAGTCCCTGTGAATCATTTCTGCCAATTCCCGCTATATCATTGGCATATGAAGCATTGTTATATAGCGTATTGTTACTTACGGTATAACCAGTCGCAATATCTCCTAAGGTAATTCCGTATTTAATGGCCAAATAAGTTTCAACATCTCTTCTGTTAGCATCGGTAAGACGTGTGCTGAATGAAATAACCTCAGCGAGACTTCCACTATAGCCATTGTCATCGATTAGATTATCCCCTAAGCGGTATGCCTGATTGGATAGATTTATCATCGCATTCCCAGTGAAAGTACTATTGACGGTTAATGCTGTTCCATCAAGGCTTATTTCGGTGGCGTCTTGAATTGCATTTTCACGCACACTCCAGATGATTGGTTGATCTGCTGCGCTGAGTGTTCCCGTTTCTATTCCTGCTCTATAATCGTCCGGATCGCCGCTATCCCCTATTGCATGTACTACTCGTTCATTGGGGCCAACAAACCCATCAGTCTGATCTCCCACATAAAACCCACCAAATTCACCGGGCTCAAATCCAACTAAAAACCCATTCGCCGATCCATTCACAGCTACATTGGGTTCTGTAACGATAAAAAATTCATGCGTATAAAATCCTGCACTTCCATCCATATCATCACCTCCGTCAAACTCCAATGCAGGATTCCCGTTGATTGCATCCGCCTGATAGGTTGGTTGATCAGCCGCAGTTGCTTGAGAAGCATCATTTCCACCAGAACCTAAGTCCGTCCATTCGGAAACTGCATTAGAAGATTGAGTAACGCCAAAATCAGCACGCAACCATAAATTAGCCGCTTGATCACCTGGACCGGTAACTGCATCCGTTAAGCCAAGTGTGAAATATTCTTGATCACTAATTGCCACTCCGGTAAAAGTGACATAGTCTCTACCGTTAATACTCTCAACTACACCAGTGCTAGAAACAGTTGCTGTCCCAAAATCTCCTGGAATGGTAGCTATGTTCGGAACAGTGAGCAAATTGAAAGTCCTCCCTTCAAAGCCAAGCGTATTAATATCAAAAGAAATGGAAACAGTACCAACGTCACCTGTCTCAGAAAATCTCCAAATTCTAGATATTCGATTACTAACTTCGGCCGGAGTATTACT
Source organism: Cyclobacteriaceae bacterium (assembly GCA_028284125.1). GTDB lineage: Bacteria > Bacteroidota > Bacteroidia > Cytophagales > Cyclobacteriaceae > Ekhidna. The sequence continues at coordinate 273,093 of JANQSI010000004.1, read as the reverse complement.
AGGAGTAGTAGTGATAGCTCCACCATCATGTCCCCAAAACAGGTATTCTCCGTCTCCAAGGTCAGATGGATCTGAAATTCGAACAATGTTACCTGAAGCATTCTTGCCCACGGCCTGGTTCAATCCTTGAGAATTATCAATTCCTACTCCCGCAACATCATTTTGGTATCCTGTAAGATCAGCAGGATCAAAGATTTCTGTCCCATTTACCGTATAACCAGTACTTGAAATATCCAATGAAACGCTGTGCTTCAATGCCAAATAGCTTTCAACATCTCTGATATCAGCAGCGCTCAATCCGGAATAAAAGACAATGATTTCCGCTATATCTCCTGTAAAAAGATCGTTCGCTCCGTCGTTGTATGCCCCAATATTCACATTTGTTGTTTGGGTTGTAGATCCAATACTACCCCCAGAAATATCAGAACCACCACCAATAGTTGTATTTGTAGCCGAGGTAGAAATTGTCGAAGAAGCTACTTGCCATGCCCCTGTTACTGTTGAACTACCTGAGGATGTCGTCCCACCAATTACCTGATCAAAGTTTCCGCCAGAAACAAAGTATTGGTATTGTCCAGATCCTGTTGAGGCTCTTGAGAACAAGGTTCCTGTAGAACTAGTATTAAAAACTGTAAAAACAGTCCATTCATCTACTGTAGGTTGAAGGTTCAAAACATCTCCTACATTGAAAAAATCGTCTGCACCATCAAATGTTATTGAAGCATTACCATTAGGAACATTTGTTGTCCCTGTAGGTCCACATCCAAATGCGTCCAAGCTATTGCCACTCCAGTCTTCCCACAGAACTACACCATTGTCATCACTAACTACACCACTGTCCGCTCGTAACCAGAATAACAAGTTGGCCGAAACATCTCCTGGAATATCTGAACCAGTTGGGCCAGTTGAGGTAAATCCAGTTATTACTACATTATCAAAAGCGACTCCATCGTCCGTACCAAAACCACTGGACCCAAAAAACACTCGAAATTGAGCATTAGGATTGTTATTCAGTTCACACGGAAGTGGAATGGTGGCTGTTTCCCATTCACCGTTATCATTTTCCCAAACATCAACACCACCAAATGCGGCAATGTCGTTATCAGTATACCAATTCGTACCTTCACCCACTGCACCCAATTCAAACCAATTCGAACCACCATCATCAGAATATTCTACATGATAGCCATCACTGTTATTCCCTGTATTGTATCGAATATCGATGCTGAAAGTCATATTGACATACCCTGTAAGGTCGATCTCAGGGCTTCTTACCAAAGCGCTCTCGTTATTAGAATAATCTAACCCATCATTAGGAAATCCCCAGAAATTTCCATCAGCACCAACATTCATCGCAGCAGACATGTTTGCAGCTCTTATCCAAGGATTAACTCCAATATCTGTCCAACCCTCATTATCATCATTAAAAGTTGTGGAATAGATTGTGGTTTGAGCAAATACGGGAACTCCAAGACTAGTTACAATTACAACAAAAGCAACAACGTATCTGAGTACAATTCTCCCATTCAATAAGAAATTGGATTTCCAATGTGGCATGTATGATATGGTTATGTAATTAGTGGTAATTAATCGATTAACAAATCAATCAATAGCTGGGAGACTTCAAAAATAGCACTATTTCAAGATGAAATTTATCTTTTATGGTTCAAATTGACGAAGTAATTGTTGAATTTTCGCTAAAACAGGCATTTCGTCGTATGAACGAGATAATTAACTCGGTAGACAAGTTGAAAAAAGTGCCAGGAAATCCTAAAATCGTCACCAAACCAATTGTTTTTTTCAGTGCAAGCCAACTAAAATCCTGCATTTAAAATGCGAGGAATCGGATAAATTGCGGCCGTTATTTCTGGAATGTTATGAAGAAGGTTTTAATTATTGGGGGCGGCATTATTGGACAGTTTTCAGCTTATTATTTAGCAAAATCTGGACACCAAGTTACCATTGTTGATGATGGTCCTGAAATGACTCCTGCATCTGAAGGTAATTGTGGTTTGGTAACACCTAGCCATATCATCCCACTTAATTCTTTCAGCGCAATTTTTCAGGGTATTAAATGGCTTGGAAAAAAGGACGCGCCACTTAAAATTAAACCTCAGTTAAACAGAAGGTTTATCCTTTGGTTTATCAATTTCATGAGATATGCCCAGTCTGGACATGTCAACAAAGCCATCCAGGCACGTCATGAAATTTTGCAACAAAGCTTCAAATTATACGAGGCGTTTTTTCAAGAAGAGCCTAACAGCTCAGAATGGAAAAAAGATGGACTGCTCTATGTCGCCAAATCTGAAAAGTCATTGCCTTCCTTTGATCACGAAATTGAATTGCACAAACAATTCAATATGGAAAGCAAAGCACTTAACAAAGATGAAGTTCTTGCACTTGAACCGAATCTGAAAGAAGATATTGCTGGTGGCGTAATCATGGAGATGGATGGATGGTTAAATCCGAGCCAGTTATTAAAAGACATAAGAAGCGCAAACGAGAGCAATGGTGTCAATTATGTAAAAGGACGGGTTGTCTCGTTCAATAAAAGCAACTCCGGCCTAGTTTCTGTGAAAACCGAAGAAGCTGAAATAGAGGCGGATGAATTCGTGTTAGCAGCTGGTGCAGTCTCACCACTTCTGGCGAAAAAATTAAACATTGAATTACCTGTAATCCCTGGCAAAGGCTACAACATAACCACAAGAAACGGACAAGCATCCCCATTGAATCTCCCCGTTTATATGATTGAACGCAAGGTTGTTGCGACTCCTTGGAATAATGGTTTTAGAATTGGAAGCACGATGGAATTTGCCGGCTATAATCTGGATCTAAATCAAAGTCGATTGGATGCCTTGAAAAGAGCCGCGAGTGAATATCTGAAAATTGATATTGACGAATTTGAAATGGAACCCTGGGCAGGCTGGCGACCGATGAAGGACAATGGAATTCCAATTATTGAGAAAAGTAAGGTCAAAAACCTAACCATTGCTACCGGCCACAGCATGGTTGGATTAAGCATGGCTCCTGCCACAGGATACATCGTAAATGAATTGATTAGCTCTTCGAATTAACCGCGAATGCTGGCTTCTAGCTGCGCATAGTAGACTTCTTTGTCTCGGTCACCAAATCGATATGCGATATACTTCAATGCTTTGATACTCTCCAAAGATCTTGCGTTCATTCCTAGTGCCTTTTCGTAGAATTCTTTAGCTGATTCATATGAAGAAATAGCCCTTTTTTGAAGACTCTCATCATCAATGTATTGATCGTAGAAATCACCCAAGGCTAAATAAGATTTGCCCAAGAGCGCATTTGCTTCATAAGAGTCGTTAATTTTTGCTGCAGTGGTTGACTTCAAAATGGCAGCTCCAAAATAATTTCTAACCTCAGTTTCAGTAGCCGCATTGTATCCAAGATTATAGGATTGATTGGCAGCAGTAAGCAGCTGATTATAGATAAAACTCTTTTCCGTATTTACAGACTCATTCCATTTCGGATCGAGAAGTACCGCTCGGTCGAGATCGTCATACACTGTTTGATAAGGATTATTTCCAATTTCAGCTGAATTAGAACCAGCTTTTAGCAGATTAAGTCTGGCCATCCCGCGATAATAGTACGCTTTTCCCCGTGTCTCACTGTCCATTCCTCTTGTGGTTTGGAATGCCTTGTTCATATCCTGAATGGTCCGTTCATAAGCCCCACTATGGTAGGCAATGATTCCCGGAGAGACAAAATTCTGAGAAAATGCCCCAAAGATCAGCGTTGATAAAATAATTGTTAAAAAAGCTCTCATGTACACGTGTACTTAAACGCAAAAGTACAATTTTTGGTAATCAATTAAATCTTCAACTTTTCAGATTTCATCGAAAAACAACCCATCATATTACCCGAGAAATACTACTTGGATTATTTCAACTATGTGCTCGACTTTGTTGAAAAACAGTATGAACACATCCTCGATGAACCGGAATATCTCTTTTATCAATCTTTCAGAAATTTGACCGAAGATGCCAAATGCCTTTATCTAAGGTTTTCAAATAGACGCGGTGATTTCTTCCGAATCAACAAAATATCTTATGCAGAAATAATCGATTTACATAGTGCGAAAGATGAATTGATTCACCAATCTTTTATTAGAATAAATGAGAATAGTGACCCTTTACAGTTCAAGCTATTTACCAAAGCTGAACTTCTGAAGCATTTCGATTTCCTGGAAAAATCTCAAAAAAAGGAAGACATCCTTCTCGAACTCACGGAGACAGATATCCCCATTATTCATGAAAATGAGGAGATCGCTGAAGTATTGAAGAATGAGGAGGTAGAGTTTATCAAACTTTTGTTTTTTGGTTACTACAGAGGCCGTATGACAGATTTCGTCATCCGAGATGTTGGAAATGTGAAAATTGAAAAATTGGATGAAACGAAATTCAAGCCGTGGTTTGAATCCCGAGAAGAAGCACTCTCTGTGCTTCATATTTCCCAATTCCGATGTATGATTTATGAGGTTCAAGAAGCAGAACTTCCATTGGAAGAATTTATTAAAGAAATCCCGTGGACTGAATGGCTCAAATACCCTAGATCAGCGAAATCAGCAGAAAAGCTTCTTCTCAAAATCGCTTACTACTTAGAACAGATTGAGGAATTGAATCTGGCACTTGAACATTATTCGCTAACAGATCGCCATCCGTCAAGAGAACGAAAAGTAAGGATTCTTGAAAAATTGGACCGAAAAGAAGAAGCGCTGGAAATAGCCAAATCCATTCTGGATAATCCATCAAACGCGACAGAATTAACCTTTGCAACGGATTACTTGAATCGCTCAGGTGTTAGAATAAATAGAAGCATGACTGAGCGGCTAAAGACAGCCCCTTCAATTTCAATAGTGAAAGATCCTGACCTGAAAGTAGAACAACAAACCATTGACTACTTTGAAGAAAAGGGATGGAACGGCTTTCACGCTGAGAATTTTCTCTGGCGCGGAATTTTCGGGCTAGTGTTCTGGGAAGAGATCTTTGATGAAAGTCATGGTTCTTTTCATCACCCATTACAACGACAACCTTCGGACCTCAACGATGATGTTTTTTTTGAATCACGATCGCACCTTTTGGAAGAAAGGTTAAAATCACTTAAGTCCAAAAAAAGCATACAATCCCACATCGAAAAGTATCACGATGAAAAAGATGGAATTGCCAACCGATTTGTGATTTGGCACGAAAGTCTATTACCAGCTTTACTGATCATGGTCGAAAAAGTACCATTAAAAGGTCTAAAACAAGTGCTATTGGAGATGTCCAAAAACATGAAGGAAAACAGCGCTGGCTTTCCAGACCTCTTTTTATGGAATGAAACAGACTATCAATTTTATGAAGTCAAATCCCCCAATGATCACCTCTCGGCACAACAACTTTTCTGGCTTGATTTCCTGGCTAAATCAAAAATCAAAGTGGATGTGCTGAAAGTACATTACCAATGAGTGTCGATTAATATCAAATGATGGCCATGGAGTATCAATTGAAGATTGAGGAGCGTCAGATGAAGATTCCGGAATGTTAGTTGACATTTGAGGAATATCAATTGAAGATTGTAGCATGTCAGTTAAGGATTGAGGAGCGTCAGTTAAAGGTTGCGGAGTGTCAGTTGAGGATTCCGGAATATCAATTAAAGATTGAGGAATGTTAGTTGAAGATTGTGGAACATCAGTTGAAGGTTATTGAGTACATGAAAAATCTAGCTATTCAAGATTGATTGTCCTATTTAATCCGGTTTAGATTAAAGTTGTACATTTGGTTCATGATCAAGGTGCACGAGCATATCTCTTCTCTACCTTGGGTCATGATCCCCGGATTGTGATGTTGTGGAACGTTACATCTCAACGTTCCAGACTTCTGTTTTCAACAATCCTTAATCCAACTTTTTTATGCCAATTAAAACTCCTTTTTTTCCAAGGACTTCAGAACTGTGTGATAGCATGCAGTGGAAGGAATGGGCCGGCTATTATGCTGCTAGCTCCTATGGAATTCCGCATGATGCCGAGTACTTTGCCTTCCGCAACGCCGCAGGACTCCTGGACGTAACTCCCCTATTTAAGTACAAAGTGACCGGTCCTGATGCGGCAAAATATCTTTCCAGGATAATGGTACGAAACATTGAAAAACTTAAGGTTGGAAGAGTGACCTATTGCTGCTGGTGTACAGAAGATGGAAAAGTTGTCGATGATGGAACAGTGATGCGTCGAGATGAAAATGAATTTTTTGTTACTTCAGCCGATCCATGCTTCTCATGGTTCAGCCGTTTCCTTCGGGGCTATAAGGTAGAACTGGAAGACATTTCTGAAAAAGTAGCCGGTCTTGCTTTACAAGGTCCCACATCAAGAGATATCCTGAAACAGATCTGCGATGCTCCAATGGATGAGCTTGCCTTTTTTGGATTGACAAAAGCGAAAGCAGAAGGATTTGAAATGTACATTTCCAGAACCGGGTACACCGGCGACCTAGGATTTGAGCTTTGGGTTGAAAACGAGCATGCACTCAAGTTATGGGATTCATTGATGAGTGCAGGAAAAAACTATGACATTCGTCCAGCAGGAATTGCTGCACTGGATATGGTTCGGGTTGAGGCGGGATTAATTTTGAAAGACGTTGATTATTACAACGCACTTCACTGCCTCATTGAGGACCGAATGTCAAGTCCGTATGAAATTTCGCTCGGCTGGACAGTGAATCTTGATCGAGATCCATTCAATGGCCAAACGGCTTTGAAAGCCGAAAAAGAAAGAGGTTCAAGCTGGTGCATTGTCGGTCTTGACATTAACTGGCCAGAAATAGAAAAGCTTTATAATAAACACGGACTACCGCCAGAAATCGGAAGTAGCGCTTGGCGCGATTCCATACCTATTTACACGGATTCATCAAAAGAGACCCAGATTGGTTATGCCACGAGCGGCACCTGGTCGCCTATTTTGAAAAAGAACATTGCACTCGCCACGATCGAGAAAAAGTATGAAAAATATGGTTCGAATGTCCAAATTGAAATGACAGTTGAACACAAGCGGCACACGGTTTCAGCAGAAATATGTAAACCGCAATTTTTCAATCCAGAACGAAAAACCTCCACTCCTAACAATCAAAAATCATGAGTCAGAAATACGATGCGATAATTATTGGAGGTGGGCACAATGGATTGATTTGTGCAGCCTATTTGGCAAAAGTCGGCAGAAAAGTTTTGGTACTTGAAAAAAGACATGTGCTTGGCGGAGCGGCAGTTTCGGAAGAATTACATCCCGGATTTACCTTTTCAGTAGCCTCCTATGTAGTGAGCCTTTTTCGACCGCACATCATTCGAGAGCTTAATCTAGCCAAACACGGCTATGAAGTGATCCCGATGGATTGTTCCTTTCTTCCATTGCCTAATGGAGATTCTTTGGCTCGCTGGGCAGACCCGAGTCGATCACGTAGAGAAATTGCCAGATTCAGTAAGAAAGATTCAGAGGTTTATCCCGAGTTCAGCAAAGTGATGACGCATATGGGTAAATTGGCTAAGACAGTCATTGACTACCCTGCTCCTGACATTTCTTCATTGCATCCAAAAGAACTTAAGGCATTGTTCCGCTTAGGAAAAACCTTCAAAGACCTGGGACCTGATCTTTTGCATTTGAATACGAAGCTCATCACCATGAGCGCACTTGATTTTCTGGATCTCTGGTTTGAGTCAGAAGTACTGAAAGCACCTATGTCAGTAAGTGGCATCATTGGTACCTTTCAGGGAGTTCGATCGCCAGGCACCGCCTATGTTTTGCTTCATCACTACATGGGCCAACTAGATGGAGCATTTCGTTCATGGGGGTTTTCCAAAGGTGGAACCGGCGGAATCAGCATGGCGTGTGCCAATGCCGCCAAAAGTTTTGGAGCAGAAATCCGAACGGAAGCTAGCGTTGATCAAGTCTTGGTAAAAAATGGAACTGCCCAAGGAGTGATTTTGGAAAATGGAGACGAACTGACAGCCAAAACGGTCATTTCCAATCTTGATCCGAATAGAACCTATTTGAAGATGGTTGGGGAAAACCATCTGGAAGATGATGTGCTGAAAGAAATCAACCGATACAAACTGCGTGGTAGCTCAGGCAAAGTGAACCTAGCGCTTGATCGTGTTCCTGAATTTAGCTGCAGGCCTGGAGTTGGTGAACACTTAAAAGGAGATGTAGCCATCGCACCAAGCATTGACTATTTGGAAAAAGCATTTGATCAGGCTAAATATGGAGAATTCTCTACTAGGCCTTATATCAATGCGGTCATCCCGTCATTGACAGACCCAAGTGTTGCGCCTCCGGGAAAACATATTCTTTCCTGTTTTGTACAATACGCTCCCTATCACATCAAAGAAGGTGCAGAAAATTGGCCAAAACACAGAGACGCATTCGGAGACACAGTGGTAGATACCATGGCAGAATACATCCCTGGTCTTAAAGACATGATCCTGTATAAGCAGGTGTTGACGCCTTGGGATTTGGAACAGCAAATGGGACTTACCGAAGGCAATATTTTCCAAGGCGAATTAACCTTAGAACAGTTACTCTTCCAGCGTCCTTTGGCTGGATACGCGAAATACAAAACATCAATCAACAAGCTATGGATGTGCGGATCCGGAACCCATCCCGGGGGTGGGATTATGGGCGCTGGCGGAGAACTGTGTGCTAAATCAATGTTAGAATCAAGAGCTGTATAAGATCATGAGTAAAAAGTATGATACAATCGTAATTGGTGGTGGACACAATGGTCTTACTGCAGCTACCGTCCTTGCGAAAAAAGGACAAAAAGTAGTGTTATTGGAACGGAGATCAGTATTAGGTGGAATCGGAGCTGGAGAAGAATTTCATCCTGGTCATTGGTCAGCGGGGTTACTTCACGAAACAGGATCGATTCGTCAACATGCGATTAACGAATTAGACCTTAAGAAGCATGGACTGGTGACTACCGGAGAGCGTGCTTCCGTTGCTATGCTAGGCAAAAAAGGAAAATGCATTACGTTATACAATGATGAATCCAGAACCGTTGAAAGCATTCGCAAGTATTCAGAAAAAGATGCTGAAGCCTATAAAGCGTATCGGTCCTTCATTAATAAAATAACTCCCCTGATTCGTGACATCATGGATCAAGCTCCGCCGGATCTTGTCAAGATGGGAAACAAAGACCTTTGGCAATTGGTCAAAAAAGGATTGGGATTGAAAAAGTTGGGAAAAGCCACCATGATGGAATTTCTCAAAGTAGCTCCAATGTCCGTCCAAGATTTTCTTGACGAACGATTTGAAACCGAGTTTTTAAAAGCGGGCATGGCCGGACCAGCTATTTATGGATCTTTCACGAGTCCTCGTTCAGCATATACTACATTGAATCTCCTCATTTGGGAATGTCTATCCACAGAAGAAATAGTTGGTGGACCTCAAAACCTGATTGCCTCTCTACAAAAAGCTGCCGAACAAGCAGGAGTAGAAATCAAGCTCAACAACTCCGTCAAACGGATCTTGCTTGATCAGGATAGAAAAGTGAAAGGAGTACAATTGGGAAATGGCGAGGAAATCGAATCGAATGTTGTGGCCTCCTCATGCTCTCCATCAGAAACATTTTTTAACCTGATAGAACCCAACCAAATTGAATATTCGCTCGAACATGGCATTGAGCATTTCAGATCCAGAGGAACTACGGCGAAATTGATGCTCGCACTAGATAAACCATTTACTCTTGATGAATTTGAAAACGAACTGCAGTTTTTGAGGACTGGAAATTCCTGGCTGGAAATGGAAAAAGCCTACGATCCCGTGAAGTACAGGAATTTCTCTAACGAACCCATTTTGGATATTTATTTAGGCGGAAAAGCACCAGAAGGACATGGTTCACTTTCCATTTTGGTTCATTATGCACCCTATGAGTTAGAAGGAGGATGGACAGATCAAGCCAAAAAGCAATTGGAAGAAAATGTGATCGAGACATTAGTACAATACAGCAGCATAAAGGGATCAATTATTGGATCTGAACTTTTAACTCCTGTTGATTTAGCAGAGCGGTATAACCTTCCATTCGGGCACATTTTCCATGGAGAACACGCAGTTGATCAAATGCTGACTCGACCAATTCCTTCGTGTATGCAATACAAGACACCAATTAATGGACTTTATTTGTGTGGGAGTGGCTCTCATCCGGGCGGTGGAATCACGTGCATGCCTGGATATTTGGGAGCCAAAGCAATTTTAAAAAATTGAAAAATGGGCGAAAAAAAGTTTACCAAACGCGGAGTGGATTACCCCATCGTCGATGGTACCAGAACTTTGCCCGGAAAATACTATCACAGCCGAGAAATCTATCAAGAGGAGGTTGAAAAGATCTTTTACAAATTCTGGATTTACGCATGCAGAGCTGAAGAAATTGAAAATGTGGGAGACTACAAGCTCATCCAGGTTGAAGATGAAAGTATCATCCTGACCCGAGACAAAGAAGGAAAAATACGAGCGCTATTCAACGTTTGCAGCCATCGCGGAACACAATTGTGTACAGAGCCATCAGGAAATTTTAACTCAGGATCAATTCAATGTCCTTACCATGCCTGGACATACAATTTAGCGGGTGATTTAATTGCTGCTCCATTAATGAAGGAAGGCGATAGGTTTAACAAAAAAGCGTGTTCATTGCCACAAGCCAGTGTCTATAACTGGGAAGGATTTGTCTTCATCAACTTGGATGAAAACCCGGTACCATTTGAAGAACACATGGAAGCCTTAATGGGAAAATTTTCTGACTGGAAAATGGCGGAACTCCGAATTGCACACCATATCAGATACGACCTCAACTGCAATTGGAAGCTGATTCTTCAAAACTACCAGGAATGTTACCACTGTCCTGGCGTTCATCCGTTGCTTTCGGAATGGACGCCGGTTCAATCCGCCCAGCACGATGCTGAAAAAGGTGCTGTAATTGGTGGATTCATGGACCTGACAAAAGAAAGAGGAAGCATGACCATGGACGGAGAAGCAGCAGCTCCACCAGTCTGCGATGTATCAGGAGACGATCTTCAACGCATCTATTATTATTCCATTTTTCCTAACCTTTTGCTCACGCCGCATCCTGATTTTGTTTTGTTCCATCACATCACTCCAGAAGGACCTGGCAAAATCATCAATGACTGCTACTGGCTTTTCCGTCCGGAAGTCATTGCAGATCCAAAAGCGAAAGAACGAATTAAATCTGCCGTTGATTTCTGGGATCTCACCAATCGACAGGACTGGCAAGTGTGTGAACAAATGCAAATTGGTACCAAGTCCAAGCGATTTACGAGAGGCTACTATTCGGGGAGAGAAGACATTCTTCATCAGCTAGACAATGAAGTCCTTAAGGCCCTCGGGCATAATCTAGCTGATTAGCACATTTCGCTTCATTTCCAGTAACTTCCAAATGAAATCAACCCATCGTCAGGTAATGTTGACGATCTAATCTTAACTAATTGACATGAAATACCATCTAATTACCTTCTTAGTTGGTGCAAGCTTTATGGGGTTTGCCCAACAAGAAAGCACTAGCGAATCAGACACAACAAAAGAAAAAAAGGCAACGAAAGAACTTCCTCTTGAGCCTGGCAGGAGTTTGCAGTTAAAAACGACGGAAGGAACCTGGATTTCTCTTGATGTTCATCCTGATGGAACCAAAATCATTTTCGATATGATGGGTGACATTTATACTTTACCCATTACTGGGGGAAAAGCTGAGCAAATCACCTCTGGTATGGCCTTCGATACTCATCCAAGGTATAGCCCTGATGGAAATTCCATTGTCTTCTCTTCAGACAAAAGTGGATCAGAGAATATTTGGACATTGGATTTGACTGATGAGGAAGCTGAAGCACAGCAAATCACGAAAGACAATGACAAGTATTATCACGAAGCTGAATGGACACCTGATGGAAACTACATTATTGCTTCCAAGGGAATTCGCACAATGAAGCTTCACATGTACCACAAAGATGGTGGTGGCGGAATTCAGCTCATCAAAAAACCAGACGGACTCCAGGCAATCGAGCCGGCATTCGGGGCGGAAGAACGATTCATCTGGTTTTCAAGAAGAACAGGCGCCTGGCAATACAATGCAGCCATGCCTCAATACCAGATCGCGACCTACGATCGAGAAACCGGAGAAATTACCACACAGACCAATCGATATGGATCCGCCTTTACCCCAACCCTTTCTTCTGATGGAAAATGGTTGGTGTATGGCACACGGTACAACACAGAAACTGGTTTGATAAAAAGAAACCTTCAAACAGGTGCTGAAGATTGGTTGGCATTTCCAGTCAGAAGAGATGATCAAGAATCGAGAGCAAGATTGGGAGTTTACCCTGCAATGGCATTTACTCCTGACAACCAAGCGGTCATTGCCTCTTACAATGGGAAAATCTATCGAATTCCAATCGCAGGTGGACCAGCAATAGAAATTCCTTTTGAGGTCGACGAGATGCTCGATTTCGGCCCAATGGTTTCGTTTGACTATCCAATCTCAGATGACAAAGCAATGGTGGCGAATCAGATTCGAGACGCACAACGATCACCTGACGGATCAAAAATTGCTTTCACTGCTCTGAACAGACTCTATGTGATGGATTATCCGGATGGAGAGCCCAAACGTTTGACTAAATCTGACTTTACAGAAGCCATGCCTACTTGGTCACCCGATGGAGCCAACATTGCCTATGTCACCTGGGAAGGAACAGAAGGAAACATTTACAAAGTAAGATCCACTGGAGGTCGTCCGGTAAAAGTCACCAATCAAGGTGGGATTTATATGAACCCTGCCTGGGACAAAAAAACAAACAGGATTGCCTTCACGTATGGACCTGCTCAAGCCTACGAAGATGCCATTGACCCATTTGGGTTTGGAGCTCAAGTAAACATTGGCTGGGTAAATGCGAACGGTGGTTCCGTCAACAAAATAATGGCTGCAAAAAATAGAGGACTTCCGCATTTTGTTGAAGGTGACGATCGCATCTATATGTACAGTCCAGGCAAAGGTTTGCTCTCGATGCGATGGGATGGAACGGACGAAAAAGAACACATCAAAGTGACGGGTATCATGACCTATCCTGCATTGAATCATGATCATTCTCTATTTATTCATACTGGACCTACGGAACCGAAGCGAGAACCTTCAAATGCACAGTACATCCTTATGGCTCCAAAAGGAGATAAAGCGTTGGCGAAAATCAACAATGATGTATACATAGTTACTGTTCCGCCTGTTGGTGCCGAAACGGTCTCAATCTCTGTTTCAAATCCGGAAAACGCTTCATTTCCTTCCTGGAAGTTGACCACTTTCGGAGGTGAGTTCGCTCATTGGAGTTCAGATGGGAACGGCGTGAATTTCACATTAGGAAATGCCTACTTCTCTTATGATTTAGCCGAATCGAAACGTGTGAATAAAGCGCTTGAAGAAAAGAAAAAGAAAGAAAAAGAAGAAGAGGAGAAAAAGGCGAAAGAAGATAAAGCCAACCAGAACGTGAATGATCCTGAAGAAACCAATCAAAGTGTAACGGAAAAAGAAGAGGATGAAAAAGAAGAGGACGAAGGATACAAACCGAATGAAATCAGAGTCAAAGTCAATGTAGAAAAAGATGTGCCTGAAGGTTCAATCCTTCTGCAAGGTGCCCGCATTATTACCATGGACGGAAAGACTGTCATTGAAAATGGAGACATCTTGGTCGAAAATGCTAGAATCAAAGCTGTTGGTGAATCTGGTTCTATTGAAGTTGACAATCGAGTCAAAACCATGGATATGAGTGGAAAAACGATCGCTCCAGGTTTTGTCGACACTCACGCGCACATGTGGCCCAATTGGGGCATTCACAAAAATCAGGTCTGGATGTACGCTGCGAATCTTGCATACGGAGTTACCACCACTCGAGATCCGCAAACAGCCACAACCGATGTGCTTACTTATTCAGATATGGTCGAAACTGGAGATTTGATTGGTCCACGAGTCTATTCGACTGGACCGGGAGTAGGTTTTTGGTTTTACAAAATAAAAAGCTTCGAACATGCCCAGGATGTGTTGAAACAATATTCTGAGTATTTCAACACCAAGACCATCAAAATGTACCTAACGGGTAACAGACAACATAGACAGTGGATAATTCAAGCTGCTAAGGAACAAGAATTGATGCCGACAACAGAAGGTGCGCTTGACATGAAATTGAACCTGACTCAACTCATTGATGGCTACCCTGGACATGAACATGCTTTCCCAATTCATCCAATCTACAACGATGTAACTCAATTGGTGAGTAAAGCACAAATGGCCTATACGTCGACGCTATTGGTTTCATATGGAGGCCCATGGGCAGAAGAATATTATTATGCAACAGAAGATGTAGTTAATGATTCAAAGCTCAACTATTTTACTCCTAAGCTTGAAGTTGACCAAAAAGCGAGAAGAAGGCGTGCATGGTTCATTGAAGAAGAACACATATTTGCACGGCATGGAGAATTTGTTGGCGACTTAGTCAAAGCCGGCGGAATATCAGGGGTTGGCTCACACGGGCAGCTTCAAGGCTTGGGCTATCATTGGGAACTTTGGTCCATTCAGGCTGGAGGAATGCCAGAATTAGATGCGCTAAAAGTAGCAACAATATTAGGAGCCAAAGCCATTGGATTAAGCAAAGATTTAGGCTCTATTGAAGAAGGGAAATTGGCAGATCTTGTCATCATGGATAAAAATCCATTGGAGGACATCAGAAATACAAACACCATTTCACACGTAATGAAAAACGGTCGTCTCTATGAAGCCAATACGCTGGATGAAGTTTATCCGGATGAAAAGAAAGCTCCTAGCTTTTATTGGACAGATAGTGGGCCTGATCGAGGCAAATTACCAGGAGAGAAGTAGACAAAAAATCCATTAACACAAAAGCCGGCTTAAGTCGGCTTTTTTTATGTCTCAAAAGGCAAAATATTATCAATTGATAACCTCAAGTATACATCCATTAGTAGAATCATCCTTCCTTGAAAAATAGTTTTGACTCCAATTATCAACTCAAAAATGTTAACAAATGAAAGATACAAATGAGAGTCTTTTCGAAAGAATTGGAGGAATGGATGCAGTTAATGCTGCGGTAGATGTTTTTTACAAAAAGGTAATTTCAGATCCGATGATCAATCATTTCTTCGAAAACGTAGACATTGAAAAACAATCAACTAAGCTAAAATCGTTCGTCGCTTATGCCTGTGGTGCACCGATGAAGTACAGCGGCAAACAAATGGCAGAAGCGCACGCCCACATGTCTATCAAGGAGGAACATTTCAATTCAGTAGCAGGGCACCTTTCAGATACACTAACCCAATTAGGTTTGGATTCGGAATTAGTTCAAGAAGTAATGGAAGTTGTAGGTAGTACACAAAATGATATTGTAAACAGTTAGTACGAATATATTCGTTTCGTCAAGGTAAGCTTCATCTCCAGAGATGGAGCTTTTTTTTGCTTGCTAAATTCAAAAACAACCAATTGTCACTTTCAATCCAAACTTTAAAATTCAATGTTTCTATATTTAACCGAAATCATACTTAACCAAAACCATGAAGAACTTTTACATCCTTGCACTCCTGGTGCTATTTGCTTGTACTCCCAAAGTAAAAACCGAAATCCCGGCCTGGGTTCCGTATGACGAAACTGCTGAACTAGAAGCAAACGCAGATCATGAATCTATCCGAATGCAATTCAAACTCATTCAGTCAAGAGTCTTGGATAAAAATGAGATCTGGAAAAATGTGACTGACCAAATCGCTTATTTTTCCGAAGAAGATTATCAGGAGGTGAAACCATTAATTCTTGATCAGGATATTCCAACACTACAAGCAAACGTCAAGTCTGGAAAGTTGTCGTATGAAACACTGGTGCAATGGTATTTGTATCGCATTGTCAAATTTGAAAATGACAAAAACACCTACCTCAACTCAATTATTGCCATCAATCCAAATGCGGTACAAGAAGCCAGAGAAAAAGACAAAGCCAGGTCAGATGAAAACCATCCAATATTTGGAATTCCGGTTTTACTAAAAGACAACATCAACACAGAAGCTGTTCCGACCACAGCAGGTGCGCACGTTTTACTAAACAATCAAACAGCCGATGCTTTCATCGTAGAACGAATGAAAGAAAAGGGCGCTATCGTACTTGGTAAAACAAGTTTAAGTGAATGGGCTAATTTCAATTGCTTGCAATGCCCCAATGGTTTCAGCGCTGTAGCAGGACAAACACTGAATCCATACGGAAGAAGAAAGCATGATACGGGTGGTTCAAGTTCAGGAAGCGGAGCTTCTATGGCAGCAAATTACGGAGCAGTTACCGTAGGTACCGAAACTTCAGGGTCCATTTTATCTCCTTCCAGTGGAAATTCGCTGGCTGGGTTAAAACCTACAATTGGCCTGTTAAGTCGTGGTGGAATTGTGCCCATTTCGAGTACACTAGATACGCCTGGTCCAATGACAAAAAATGTGATTGACAATGCCATTCTACTTTCTGCTATGTCTGGTGAAGACCCACGAGATTCAGCCACGAAAGACAACCCAAAGAATAAGAGTTATTGGGAAGACATCACTTCTGGTTCTCTTGAAGGTGTTCGATTTGGTGTTAACAAGAATTATGCGGAAGATTCATTGTACATGTTGACCGTTGGAAAAATTGAAGCCATGGGTGGAATTCCAGTAGAATTTGATCCTATCGAAGTTGATTTTAATGGGTTTGGCGATTTGCTCTCCGCAGATATGCAAATAGACCTTGCTGCTTATTTAACAGATTACGCTTCAGATCAAATCACACAAAAAACGGTGGAAGAAATTGTGGCCTATAATGAGGAAGACAGTGCTACAAGAACTCCTTATGGACATGGTCGATTCAAAGGAATGCTCGATGTACAATTAAGCAGCGAAGAGCATGCCCAATTGAAGGAGCGACTAAATGTTGAAGGAATCCGCTATTTCGAAACCCCGATGCAAGAGTTGGATATTGATATCGTTCTAGGTGTCAACAATCGAGGCGCTGGCTTTGCTGCAGCTGCAAAATATCCGGCTTTTACTGTCCCAATGGGTTATCGGGATTCTGGAAGACCAGCAGGCATCACTTTTATCGGAAGACCTTGGACTGAAGATCAATTGTTGAAAATTGGTTATGCTTTTGAGCAGGGAACAAAAGTTAGAGTGAATCCTGGTGGATACGAGTAGGCGTACATGAGTTTAGAAAAGGAAATAAAAACGGCACTTAAACATTTAAGTCCATCGTTGATTGACGAAATTATTTCCATTTCAAAAACCCAGGAAATACCCAAAAACACAGAAATGCTTCGCGAGGGTCAATATGTAAAAGTGATTCCAATAGTCCTTTCCGGATTGGTTAAGGTTTTCACTCGTTATGAGGATAAGGAACTCCTTCTCTATTACATTAAGCCAAATGAAAGCTGTGTAATGTCTTTTTCTTCCGGATTGAAAAACGAGCCAAGTATGGTTTACGCGATGACGGAAGAAGATTCGAATATTCTTTTGTTGCCAACAGAAAAAATCGAAAACTGGACTCGCCAATTTCCGGATTTTAACACGCTCTATTTTCAACAATACAACCTTCGTTACAGTGAGCTTTTAGATACCATCAATCATCTGCTGTTTGACCGAATGGACAAACGTCTTTATGATTACCTCCTTGAAAAAAGGGAACTGACATCAAAAAACCCGTTAAAGATTTCTCATCGACAGATTGCCTCCGAACTAGGGACTGCTAGAGAAGTTATTAGTAGAATTATGAAGAAGTTGGAAGCGGAAGGAAAACTAAAACAGCATACCAACAGCATCGAAATCCTGGACTTGTGACCAAAGTCACTGCAAAGCATACACTTGGTTTTTAGGTTTACAAAAAGAATCAAGGAGAACGCTCTGCAGGTTTTTGTAGTCAGTTAAATCAGAGGACTTGTGTTTGGTGTTTTATAATAGGTAATTGTTCTCCTGATTCTTTTTGATCTACTGATTTTTAACCCTAAAATATATCGAGATGAAAAAGAATATGGGCTCCGCAGACAGAGTTATTCGTGTTTTAATTGCCGTAATCGTTGGCTATCTATACTTCACAAATGTCATTCCTGGAATTATTGGGATCGTCCTACTCGCATTGGCTATCATTTTTGTTTTGACAAGCTTAGTCAGCTTCTGTCCGATTTACGCCATTTTCGGTATGCGAACCTGCCCAAAGGATTAAGAAAATACATACTCATCGAAAAAATATCTCCTCCAGTGAGAACAATTGATTAATATGAGTCAGCTATGAATCCACGTCATCAAGAGCAAAGCGAAGTGATCTTGACCTTACAGAGAGATTGCTTTGCTTTGCTCGCAATGACGTTTATCTAGACCTGAAGCACTATGATCATAGTGGGTGGGTCAATATGAAAATCTAATATCTAAAGCGAAGATTTCTTAAGTGTATTGTTGAAACTGCTCCTTCGCTATCTTCAATTTGAACCATATCTCCTCCCAATACTTTTACTACCCATCTGGGGACAATATCACCTCGGGAGTTTTTGATATGCGCTTCATCTCCGCTTTTTAAACCATAATTACAAACAGATGAAGCCGGTTCACTACTTTTTGAACCATCTAGCCAGTTAATGATGTAACTATTACCAGAACGATCTCCAAGTGTTCCTACATAGGACCATTCACTCGAACCATAATTTGAAAACACATATGATCCAGGTGATGTATTTAGAGAAGTCTTTTTCATTCTGACCAATGGGTTGGACCTTGCCTTACATTGCTTCGAGGCAAGTTCTCCTCCACTATCAGGTTTTATTCCAAGTGCAATCTGAACAATTTCACGATTACCATCTCCGATATCATTACTCGAAACTCTTGAATAGCCCGATTGATCTTTGTTGTACCATTGCAGCATATTAGGCTGTGAATGCTTGACTGACATCTCGTTACAGTATTGCTTTCTATAAAGAAGAGCTTCACGCTTAATGCGGCCAATCAAATCCTTACCTCTATTGTTCAAAACGATCTTTTTGGGAGAATTGAAATAAAAAGATGAGAGTAACTGTCTCAAATTAGCTTCAATCATTTGTCCATCGGCTGTCATCAACAACTCATGGAGGTAGCGATTAAGGTCTTCGTGATTCTTGAAAAATGGAATTTTAACTTTAGGCAATGAGGCCAACTCAGCATTTGCTTTTTCTTCTACCTCAAGCTGCTGTAGTGTTTTCATATTCAGCATTTCTTCTGCTGAATAGCTTGAAGTTCCCAAACTTTCAGTTTCACCACGCGTCGAAGTGTAATAGTCCTTCCATGGGCCTTTGTAGGCATCTGCGTATAATCGGATTTTAAATTCCTGACGCACCTTTTCCAATTCCGTGTAGGTAGTCTTCAGTGAATAAACCATTGAGATGGTAAACTCAACGGATGATAAAGTGTGCCATTTCCAATCTGGTTCGGAACTCAATCGCAGGTCAGCAATTTCACCAACGATATTTGAGTATTCTGGTCCTATCGTTTTGCTACGATCTTTCGTGATGATTGGATTGATTTTTGACCATGATGGATTGTCAATTCCAAAATACCGATAATCACCGACAAGCTTTTGCACATACACCCATTCATCACCATGAAAGCCATACTTAATCACACCTCTATATAAGCCAGTCACGCCAGGGTGCTCCGTTCTAAATCGATAGTCATAGTTTCGATAAAAGTTGCTCACAGGAACGCCATTTTCAACCTCTCTTCTCACAGAGCCTCTTTTGCCGTTCAACTCCATGGAAATTCCTTTGACCTGATCCATGCTGTCTCTCAACCGTTTCAAAATCACTTCGTCACTAGGTTGAGCAACAGAAAAGAAAACCATTACGAGAAAAAAAGAAGA
Source organism: Cyclobacteriaceae bacterium (assembly GCA_028284125.1). GTDB lineage: Bacteria > Bacteroidota > Bacteroidia > Cytophagales > Cyclobacteriaceae > Ekhidna. The sequence goes on along the minus strand of JANQSI010000004.1, from coordinate 253,162 downwards.
TAGCGTTCGAGTTTTATAAGTCCTACCTAGCTTAACCAGCAAGAGTACCAGGAAAACAACCGAAACAATTAACCCTTTCTTACGCATGAGATTTCAATTGTTTCTTTACCCTTCTTGATTTCAAAACAGTCCCCTTGTGACTTTTCAATTCAAAGAATACCATTGAAGCAAACAAAGAATATCCTGAGAATGCCAAGGCGAAATAAGTTGTAGTGTAGAAGTCCATAATGTTTTATTAAATCCAGCGATTTAATTAGTGGTGGAATTCTGACAACAAAGTAATTGAGTGAAGCAACGCCTTTAAAGAAATAACGGATACAAAGGGTTAACACCTTGTATACAGCTGGTTTAATGAGAGTCATTCCATTTTTCACTTTTAATGCCCCATTTGGATTAAAAAAGTACATTCTAGCTCTCAAATAGGAAGTTTTTACCTTTCTCGAGTTAACTTCAAGTTTTAACAATTAGCAACTCTCAAGATGATCACAGACAAACTAAAAGACCTGGGCTATGACTATGAACCAGGACCATTGAAGGTAAGAGATTTTCAAAATGCGGTTCGAACCGGAAATCTGATTTTTACTTCCGGTCAAGTCTCCTCACTGGGTGATATTCAATACAAAGGAAAAGTGGGTGTAGACGTGGACCTAGACACAGCCTATAAAGCAGCTGAGCTTTGTGCGTATCGTTGCCTTCAAGCTGTTGGTGCCATTGACGATGTGAACAATATAGCCAGAGCAGTGAAAGTTCTTGGAATGGTGAATGTTGGTGGTGACTTTAATAACACCTCTGGAGTGATCAATGGAGCTACTGATTTCCTCAACAAAATTTTTGGAGAAGATAATACGCACGCCCGTTCTGCCGTCGGAATGGTCATTCCAGGAGATTGGTCAGTTGAGATAGAGATGGTATTTGAGATGAAGAGTTAGAAATTGTTAACTCTATCTCAAACTCTTCTACTGTTTTGGAAACATGTAAAGAATCAGACTTAGTTTCTGCTTCTTACCACAAAGCGTTATATACTTACTAAATGAAGAAACTTTCGCCACTGGTTTCGATTATCTTCTTTACAATAGCATTTCAAGCGCTTGGGCAAAATGACTTTAGAAATGGTTATGTAATTACTCTTGAGCGGGATACCATTCAGGGAGAAGTCGACTATCGGTCAAATGCTAAAAATTATCAATCCTGTCTTTTCAAAAATTCAAGTGGACGCACGGAATACTTTCCAGACCAGATTGTAGGTTTCGGTTACACAAATGATAAGTTCTTCACCTCTGAAATTATTGATGGCTGGTTTGTCGAAGCTTTGGTAATTGGGGATTTAAGTCTTTACAAATTCACCAAAAAATATGTTTTACAAAAGGCTAACGAAACCTACGAAATAGAGAAGAAAACTATAGAAACTCAAGTTAATGGAGTAGAAGAAGTTAGACTAGATAACAGGTGGAGAGGGGTCATGTCTTTTCTAATTGGTGACTGCTTACAGGAATCTCAGAATATTGTTAACTCTTTGGTTTTCAAAGAAAAGCAGTTAACAAAGCTTGTGTCTAGATATAACACGTGCAAAGACAATAGTTATACAGTTTTCAAAATCAATAAACCGTGGACAAAGTTCAATTTAGGAGCTTCATTGGGAATTACTAGATCCATGATTCGAATCCAAAATCAATCGGGATCATTTTCTTACTTGGACAAGACTTATAATTCAATAGAACCTTCAATTGCAATATTAATGGCGATTTCTTCTCCAAGAATAACAGAAAATGTTGCCTTTCAAATGGAAATGCATTTTTCAAAATCAAATTATTCTGGTTTGGTTGAGATAAATGGACAATCTATTGAATATCATGATACGTTTATTGACTTGAGCACACTATCATTTCCTTTTTCATTGAAATACTCCTTTAAGAAAAACAATTACGGATTTTTTCTACAAGGTGGTCTCAATTATGACTTTCTACTAAATCCAGAAACAAGATTGTTAAGTGAACGAATCGAAGGAAACATAGTAAATACCTTTCCACAGACTGAAGCCTTTGAAATCAACAGCAACCAAGTTGGATATTGGGGAAGAATAGGAATTCTCAAACCATACAACAAATTCATTGGTAGTATTGGAATAAGTTATTTCCAAATTCCTGATTTGAACAAGACCGAAGGGTTTAATGCTAATAATAGTCGAATATCGGTGAACTTAATTCTGTTCAAGAAATGAAATTTCTGTTAAAAAAAATCATTTTCATCCTTTTACTGAACAGTATGGTTAGCTGCGATGAAGAGGTTACAAGTAGAAATTATCCTAGAATTAAAACTTTACCTGTAACTGAAATCAAAGCTAGTGGAGCCAAATTCAATGCAGAAGTAATCTTTAGGGGTGACTTTGAAATTCTCAATTATGGATTTGTTTGGGCTGAAAATGAAAACCCTACTTTAATAAACAATGACAAATTCGTTTTTTCCGAAAACCTTCAATCAAGCAATTTCTCTACTACGATTACATCTACTTTGGAAAAAGAGGTAGAGTATTTTGTAAGAGCATTTGCTCAGACAAGCGATTTCATCGTCTATGGAGAAAACGTTGAATTTAGAAGCTTTGGAAGTGACGGTCCCAAAATCGAGACTATAGAACCCAAAATCGGCACGATAGGCGATACTATAAAAATAATTGGTGAAAATTTTAGTTTCCTTAACTCAAAGAATGTTGTTCAGTTTAATGATTCGGAAGCTGAGAGAGTATCAAGCACAGATTCAATAGTAACAGTGATTGTCCCATTGATACTTGGATCAAATTCGAAGGTATCAATAAGTATTGCGGGTAACATCTCAAATTATGAAGGTCAATTTGATATTACTAAACCCACGCTTTCTGATTTTCAACCTAAAGTACTAGCCATTGACGACACGCTTACTATCTATGGAACAAATTTCAGTTTAACTAATGATGGAAATATTGTAGAGATTAATGAAAAGGTCAGTAAAGTTGTTTTCGCAGCTAAAAATGTGTTGAAGGCTATTATACCCTCAGGGCTTGCTACTGAAAATCAAATAACACTGTCTATAGCAGGTCAAGAAGCTTCATTTCAGGAGAGACTTACTTTTTTAGAACCTAAGTTAATCTCAGTAGAACCAAATCTTGTTTCATTTGGAGAAATCATTACTATACATGGAGAAAACTTAAGTTTTATTAATGAGAACAACACAATTGAAATTGGATCTACTTCAGCTGTAGTAGTTAGCAGTTCAAAAGACCAGGTTGAATTCCTAACTCCTAACGAAATTTCACAATCATCTGGGAATATTCTGAACTATTGTGTTGCAGGGAGGTGTATGCAATTTGAATCAATTGCTCTAAAGCCTCCAATAATTCATTCGGTATCTCCGCCAAAAATTGAGACTTTTTACAATGGTGAAATAACAATTTTTGGAGAGAATTTTAATCCAATAGCTCTAAAAAACAAAGTAATGCTTGAGGATAAATATGGAAATATAATTAGTACCAGTAATGAGAAGATTGTTGTCAATTTCGGACGACTTATGTCAGACCCCAAACTGAGCGTAAACCTGAACGCTACTGTAAGTGTAGAAGTTCTTGATCAAGTCGGAAAACTCGAAAATGCAATTGCTTTTGATTATGAAGGTCGGTGGACTCGATTGAATGACTTTCCAGGAGCCGATCGTAGATACGGAGTAAGCTTTACATTAGAAGATATAGCCTATGTGGGTCTTGGTCTGAGCAACAATTTTGATTTACTCGATGATTTTTGGAAATACGATGAGAAAAACGATTCTTGGACTCAAATCAGTTCCTTTCCTGGTGGACCAAGATATGGCGCGGTAGTAGTAGCTATTGATACTAAAGCATACATTATAGGAGGAGTAAATGAAGAGGATGTAAATCTTAATGAAATTTGGGAATTTAACTCATCTGGCGAAACATGGTTAAGAAAAGATGACTTTCCAGGTGATGCCCGAAGATCACCAATTGGATTTTCTATAAAGAATAGAGGTTTTTTTGGCGGAGGAAGAGCAATAAGAAACTTCGATTACTTTGATTTCCTTGACTTTTGGTGCTATAATGCCGAATTTGATACTTGGAACCGCCTCAAAGATTTACCATCAGATATTGGTACCATTTCATCATTTCGTCAACCTTTCGCTGATGACAATGAAGCCTTCTATATAACATTTCATTCAAGTAGAAAATACAACCCAACAATTGATATTTGGGAGGAATTTCGTGCTCTCAATAGTCAAGTAGGTCCTGGATTCGTTTTAAACGGAAAACCCTATGCTGGAACTGGACCTAGCAATTTTTACAGATATGTAGAGGAAAGGGATAGTTGGGAATCCGAGTCAATTGAAGGTGGTTTTAATGGGGGGAGGCCTATTTCTTTTAAAATAGGAGATATTGGATATCTAATTTTTACTTCTACTGACAAGGGAGGTGAGTTGTGGAAATTTGACCCTTCAAAACCATAATTGAAAGTCATTGAGTTAAATAACTTTTTAGCATTTTCTCAGAATAAGCTTTCCAAAAATTCTTGATTCTTCCAAAACCTAGCTATCCAAACCCACCTGAAGAACATTAGTTCTGTTCTTGACGGATATCATATTCCCTTTATTTGATCAGCTAGACATTTGAGGCAAGATAAAACTTGTTCAAATGAAGAAGCTATTGATTTTAGGAGCTGGTACGTCTGGAACAATAATGGCAAACCACCTGCTCAAAGTGTTGCCGAAAGAGTGGGAAATAAGCATCGTGGATCAGGATGAAACTCACTACTATCAGCCAGGATTTCTGTATCTCCCTTTTGATTTAATCAAGAGAAAACAAATAAGAAAACCCACTGAGAAGTTCATTCCTGAAGAAATTCATTTGGTACATGGAACCATCGATCGGATTGATAAGGAGCATGATCAGGTCTTTCTGGAAAATGGAATTGTCTTGAATTATGACGTATTGATCATTGCCACCGGTACCCACATTGCTCCTGAGGAAATCGAAGGAATGCTTGGCGAACAATGGCAAAAATCAATCTTTGATTTTTATACCTACACAGGAGCCAGAAACCTGAGGAATAAATTGAGAATGTGGCCCGGAGGAAAACTTGTGGTCCATATCGCCGAAATGCCCATTAAATGTCCGGTCGCACCACTGGAGTTTTCCTTTCTAGCTGATTCCTATTTTCTCAACAAGGGAATTCGAGAAAAAGTGGACATCACGTACGTGACTCCTTTGTCAGGAGCTTTTACCAAACCAAAAGCGACTGAAGCGCTGGGACACTTGCTAGAACAGAAAAACATCAAATTGGTTCCTGATTTTAACATCGAACGAGTTGATACTGAAAACAATAAGATTATTGATTATGGCGGACAAGAAGTTGAGTATGACTTGCTAGTCACTGTGCCAACCAACATGGGTGATGAAATGGTGGCAAGGTCTGGTATGGGCGATGACCTCAACTATGTTCCTACCGATAGGAACACCCTACAAACCAAAATCAAGGATAACATTTTTGCCATAGGTGATGCAACAGATTTACCCGCATCAAAGGCCGGTTCGGTAGCGCACTTTGAATCCGAAATCTTGACAGAAAACATTCTTCGCTTCATTGAAGGCAAAGAATTGAAAAAAGAGTTTGATGGCCATGCCAATTGCTTTGTTGAAACGGGGCATGGCAAAGCACTCTTAATTGACTTTAACTATACCCAGGAACCGGTAAGAGGAGTTTTCCCATTTGCTGGTGTAGGTCCATTAAGTCTTTTGAAAGAAACACACATGAATCATTTGGGGAAAATGGCTTTTCGTTGGGTCTACTGGAACATGCTGCTGCAGGGGAAACACATTCCTTTCGTCACGCCGACCATGAGTATGACTGGCAAAGAAATAGACGAGCCGGAACGAATAGAATCTTAACAACTAAAAAAGTAAAATCATGAGCGAAAGAACATATGCTGAAACCAAAATTGATTGCAACGAGGAAGGATATTTGACGGACTTAAAGCAGTGGAACAAAGCTGTAGCAACTGAAATCGCGGCAGAAGAAGGAATCGAATTGCTACCTAAGCATTGGGAGGTTCTTGATTTCATCCAAGATCAATACAAAAATGATATCCCGTTGACTATTCGAAAAATTGGAAAAAGTGGCGTTGTGGATATTAAAACTTTCTATCAACTTTTTCCTGGAGGACCACTAAAAAAAGCCAGTAGGATTGCTGGCATCCCTAAACCAGTTAGTTGTATCTGATAATCATAAACAGAGAGAAAATGGAAACGTTAGAAAAATCAGCGAAAGTCTCGAAGGATGAGAAGCCGGTCAAAAAAATGATGCTTATCCTGTCCAAAGCGACTATTGATAATGTCTACGCATGTTTCATTCTAGCCAATGGAGCGAGAATGGAAGGAATAGAATCAGAGATTTTTTTCACCTTCTTCGGACTTGAAGCCATTCAAAAAGAGAAACTTAATCATTTGCACATTGCTACAGTAGGAAACCCTGCGATGCATATGCCGACCATGCTAGGAGGATTGCCTGGCATGGAAGCGCTTGCTAGCAAAATGATGAAGAATGAAATGGAGAAACTGGATATCCCACCTGTAGGAGAATTTTTGGAAATACTTTCAGCCTCTGGAACGAAACTGTGGGCGTGTAGGCTCGCTATGGACATGTTTCATTTGAACAAGGACAAACTAATCGATGAAATTGACGGAGTACTAACAGTAGGAGATTTCTACGCTCGTGCCAAAGGTGACGGTACTCATGTACTCTTTATTTAAAAAATTGTAATTACACTAAGAAGCCTGACTTTTCACCAAAGTCAGGTTTTTGCATTTCACCAATGAAAATAACGAACCTAAAAGAAGCCCTTTCGGTGGTCAAATCGGGGCACAACGTTTTCGTACACAGCGCTGCAATGACACCAAACAAACTGGTGAAATCCTTAACGGAGAATTGCTCCGAATCGGGCGTGAACCTAATTCATATTCATACAGAAGGAAAGGCTGATTATATCGATCACGACTCATCTAAATTTAATATGTACAGTTGCTTTGTCGGATCGAATGTTCGACAAGCGATCAACACCAACCCAAAAGCAAATTATATCCCTGTTTTTCTAAGCGAAATCCATCAAATACTGACCAGCGGTAGCCGAAAAGTAGATATAGCTCTGCTCAAAGTTTCTCCTCCCGATGCGCATGGCTATTGTTCGCTTGGGACTTCCGTTGATGTCACATTGGCGGCTATACGAGCTGCTAAGCATGTGGTTGTAGAATTTAACCCCAATGTTCCGAGAGTCCATGGAGATGGATTTATTCATGTTAATCAAATTGATTATGGTGTCGAAAGTGATGACCCGATGTTTGAGATTCAATCCAAGGTGCTTTCAGAGGAAGAAAAGAAAATCGGAAAACACATTGCTGAATTGATCGAAGATGGATCGACGTTACAAATGGGAATTGGAGGAATTCCGGATGCAGTTCTTTCACAGCTCACTAATCACAAAGATTTAGGTGTCCATACCGAAATGTTCTCGGATGGAATTTTACCTCTTGTAGAAAAAGGAGTAATCACCGGAAGGTTTAAAAAAGTACTTCCAGGAAAAATAGTTAGCTGCTTTGCGTTTGGATCTCAAAACCTGTATGATTTCATTGACAACAATCCAATGCTGGAATTCAAAGAAGCTTCATTTACCAATGACACTACGCTTATCCGTAAAAATCCAAAAGTTATCGCGTTAAATAGTGCTATTGAGATTGACCTTACAGGTCAGGTCTGTGCCGACAGCATTGGAACATATCAGTATTCTGGAGTTGGAGGTCAGATGGACTTCATCCGCGGTGCATCACTTTCACCAGATGGTAAAGCTATCATCGCGCTTGCATCATGTACAAAAAAAGGTGAAAGCAAAATCTCTCCCATGTTAAAGGCTGGTGCGGGAGTCACCACCACTCGAGCTCATGTTCATTGGGTAGTCACGGAATTCGGGGCAGTAAATCTGTTTGGTAAGGATCTGGTTGAACGGGCCAAACTTCTCACTTCCATCGCTCATCCAAAGCATCGAGAGGCTTTATCTGAAGCGGCTTATAAGCGATATCATCAAAATGGATTTTAAACAAAATATGACAAGAAACAGGGTTTAACCTGACATTTCTCCGTGCTTCGACTTTGGCTAGCCTCTAATTTGAGACCCTAAACCAAAAACCATCATGAAACGAATCATTGTCCCAACTGATTTCTCCAAATTATCTGAACAAGCAATCGCTTTTGCTGTTCGAATCGCAAAAGATATTAAAGCCGAAGTATCCATCTTACACCTTGAAGACATGCCACTCGGCGATACTTCACTGCACTTAACCGGTGAGGCGAGGCAAGGTGGTTATTCAGAAGATGACCTCTACAATGTTCAGCTTTTTCGTGCGAACACGAATAAGCTTAAAGTCTTATCAGAAAAATACGAGAAAAAAGATGTGGTTGTCACCGGTCAACAGCTTGGCGGTGGGTTTTTAAAAGGTCTGGAGCACTTTATTGAAATGCATGGTGGAGATCTTATTGTCATGGGCACTACCGGTGAAGAAAGCATTCAAGAGTTATTTTCCGGAAATCATACGGAACAACTCATAGAAAATCTTGATGTACCAGTCCTTTCAATCCAACATCAAGCCGATGACGAAATCAAAGACATTGTCGTCGGGATTGACCTGCAAGACGAGTCTTATACAAAAGATGCTTTCGCAATGATAAAAGTGATAAGTGAAAGTCTGGATGCTCGAGTCCATGTGGTTAACATCGTGAAATCGGAACAGCCTGAAGCGCTGATGAGTGACCTGAACAATTTAGCAAAAGGAGTAGGTCTGAAAAACTACATAGTGGATGTCATTAGCTCAAAAAACGAGAATAAAGCATTGATGGAATTTGCGGAACAACTACATGCTGGATTGATCGTCACACTTTCTGAAGCAAGGGCAGGTTTGTATCGCTTTATACAACATTCATTTGCTACTAAAATGACTAAAACTTCTGCAATACCCGTTTTGACAATTAATAAGAGACTTGTATAAGCCTGCAACGAGGCTCCAAAATACTTGTAAGTTCAAGCAACCTTAAGCTAGATAATTTCATCTAAACTTAAACTAACCTTTAAGATTATGATGCTCAAAAGTTATATTAAGTCCGGAGTGCGTAGCTTCCTGGCTAATAAAGTTTCTTCTTTCATCAATGTTGTAGGTCTTGCCAGCACGGTCAGTATTGCCATCGCGGTGTATTTGATCATTGACCGACAGATGCATCTGGATCAATTTCATGAAGGCCATGAGAGAATCTACATGATTCAAAGTGTTATCCAATGGGATCAAAATGCTGAAACCTGGTCAAGATCACCTCAATTATTAGGAAAAACACTGGAGGGAAGTCTGCCTCAAATTGAATACATGTCGAGGGTTCAGGTGAAATCCGCGCTGATCAGGTATGGTGATGATATATTTTCAGAGCGGTTAAGCTTCGCTGATAATGATTTTCTGGATCTTTTCAATTTTCCATTATCAGCAGGAAACACTCAATCGTTAAAGCAACGAAATAATATCATCATTGCTGCTGATGTCGCCGTTAAGTACTTCGGCAAAGAAGATCCGATGGGGAAATATCTTCAAGTGGTTGTCAATGATGAGGTCCATCAATTTATGATTTCGGGTGTGGCGGAAAAACTTCCGGAAACAGCCTCCTTTGGCTTCAAGTTTCTACTATCAATTGACAACCTTTCAACTATGTTCAAGAATGATTTAAATACCTGGACAGATATTAGACAATCGTCACTTTTTACGTTCATCAAACTTGATCATCCTAAAAACTTACAGCTGGTTAAAGAAACGACTAATTCATATTTGAGTGTGATCAATGAAGCTAATCCGGATTGGCCGATAACAAAATTCCATTTTTCACCACTCACCACCACAGCTAGAAACTCACAATACACCATCGGATGTCTGCCCTGCGGGAGTACTCCCGAAGTGCTTGTTATGTTCGGCATCATCAGTCTGATTCTTTTTGTCTCAGCTTGTTTCAACTATATCAATATAGCCATTGCTTCATCGAGCAAACGACTGAAAGAAATTGCCATGCGAAAAGTGATTGGAGGGACTCGTAGCAAAATTATTTTCCAATTCATTGTGGAAAATCTGGTCCTCAGTTTTTTCTGTGTGGTGGTAGGAATCATTTTGGCTCAAAGCGTCATCATTCCCGGAATGAACGCCATTTTTGGTGGTGATACGATTACGCTTGACTTCACTGAAAACCTTCGACTTATCTACTTTATCGTTCTTCTATTCCTAATTGTTGGAATAGCATCTGGAGCGTATCCTGCTTATTACATTTCTTCATTCAAGCCATTGGATATTTTTAAGGGAAAAGAAAAAATTGCTGGAAAAGGAAGTCTGACCAAACTGTTTTTGACCTTCCAATTCTTTCTCACTTTCATTGCTGTGGTATCGGGGTTGATATTTACTCAAACCAACAAATCACAAGAGAAACAGGATTGGGGTTACGACCAAAGTGACCTATTGATTGTACCGGTCAAAGATCAAGCGCAATTCAATTCTCTCTCTCAATTCACTACACAACTTTCAGACGTTTCAGCTCAAAGCGGAAGCTATAGTCAAATTGGCCAATCTAAAATCACGGAAGCGGTGGAAATCAATAGCAAAAAAACGACGGTTGATGTATTCGAGGTACATGAGACCTACATGAAAACCATGGGGCTAGTGATGAAGTCTGGTTCATTTTTTAATGTCAATCTTCATGGAGATCTCAACAACAAAATCATTGTCAATGAGGAGTTGATCCGAAAATTTGGATGGAATGAGGAAGAATACGAATTGCAAGAATTGAAAATTGGAAACGAAAAATACCAGGTTGTCGGTATTGTGAGAGATTTTCACCACAACGATTTCTTTGAACCAATTGCAGCATCAGCTTTCAAAATCACAGCCAATGAAAACTTCAGGTATTTGACATTAAAAACCAATGAAGGTGAATTGGATCAGGTAGCTGCTGATGTCAAGTCTTATTGGAACAGAAATTTTCCAAATGAGCTTTATCGCGGATACAAACAAGAAGAAGCCTTTGAAGTTTTTTTCCAACAAACGGGTCAATTGATTGATGTCATGAACTTCACCAGCATTATGGCTATCATTCTTTCGAGTATGGGATTGTTTGGGCTGGTTTCACTCCTTATTGTCAAAAGAATAAAGGAATTGAGTATACGGAATGTGCTTGGTGCTACTCAAATAGACAATGCGCGTTTGGTCGCCAAACAGTTTGTGTTCATGCTAGGAATTTCATTAATACTAGCTCTTCCGACAAGTTATTTTCTTTTTGATGCTTTGTTAGCCGAGATGTTTCTTGGATCACCTCCAAGTCTTACTTCCGGTCCATTCATTGTAGCGCTGCTAATTATTCTCATGACGATCATACTGACAGTTTCATTCCACTTGAATCAGTTGATCAGAACGAATCCTGTAGATAACTTGAGAACAGAATAGTGGAAACAAGAATTGAAATAAAGAGCTGCTTAATGCTAGTTCTTTATTTCAATTTTTTTGCCGTCTTTCATCACCATAGCAATGTTGTAAAGATCTTTGATGGATTCTTCAGGATTTCCATCTACTACAATTAAATCAGCAAGAAACCCTTCTTTGAGTTGACCAAGATTTTCAAGACCAAATGTTTGGGCATTAACCGATGTAACTGATCTAAGGACATCCAACTCTCTCATGCCATAGTCTACCATCAGCTCAAGTTCAAATACATTTTCTCCATGTTCAAAGACTCCTACATCTCCGCCGGCGATTATCGTGACACCCAGATCGAGTGCCATCTTGAACATGGCTTTTTTGTTTTTGATAGCCTGTGTTTCAGTTTCATCTCTTCCATCCCATTTTCTAAAGTAACGCTCGATTGAGTAGGTGGCTCCCAATGTTGGACAAAGTGCCACACCTCTTTCTTTCATCAACTTCAAAACCTCTTCCGTTCCATCTGTTCCGTGTTCAATGGTTTTTACTCCAGCTAAAGTTGCTCTTCGCATTCCTTCAGCAGTAGCTGCATGTGCGACAACATCTCTCCCGCTACTCGCTGCGGTTTCTACCATCAACCTCATCTCCTCAATAGAAAATGTTGGCATGGCTTCTCCATTAGGTCCCCACCGATAATCCGCATACACTTTGACAAAATCTGCTCCTTTTCCGATTTGATCACGAACTACTTTTTGAATGACATTTCCATCTGCTGGTTCCGCGCCAAGCGGAACATCAAAATCAGGATGAAATCCTTTTGGTCCATAACTACCAGTGGTAACTATAGCTCGCCCAGCCACCAGCATTCGTGGACCCTCAATGATTCCCTGTTCTATGCTTTGTTTGATTCCAACGTCCGCATACCCCGCTCCTTCGGAACCAAGATCACGGATGGTTGTAAATCCAGCGTGAAGGTTTTTGGTAGCCATCTTCGCTCCTCGGATCGCTCGCAAACTTCTTGATTCTTTTAAAACCTGGTCGTTCCACAACCTTCGATTATAGGGATACAGTAATACGTGTGAATGTCCCTCGATCATTCCTGGCATTAAGGTTCCACCACTAAAGTGAATAACACTATCACCTTTGGTGATTCTGTTAATTGGTCCAACTTCGACAATGGTATTTCCTTCTACTACAACTCCCCAATTGGAACGCATCTCGTTCCCATCAAACATTTTATCTGCAGTAATGGTGATTTTTTGGGCGTAATTGAAAAATGAAAATACCAGAAAGGTGGCCAGGACGATGATTCGCATGATTTCTTAGTTTATACAAACCTAGATTCTTCACTACGTTCAGAATGACATCCAATTCTCAAAATTGCACTGTCATGCTGACGTAGGAAGCATCTTTAGGTATTACACTAAGATAATATGAAAAAAGCCTTATCCGATATGGGAACAGATAAGGCTTATTCGGTAGAGTCAGGATTAATTCCTTAGTTACTGGTTGTCTTTATTGAAATTGCATTTACTGCATTAGCTCTGCTCATTTTTCCACTATCAAAGTCGTTTAGTACGCTGGCTTTCACGGATACTTCAATACTCTTTGGCATGTCACATCCTTTGCATTCTGTCAACCGAACTTTGAAAATCAGCATCTCAGAAGGTTTTAGACTTTTGATGGTCCTTCCGTAATCAATCATGTTTTCTTTGAATGTTTGCTCAAATTCCGGATACATGGCAGTGACCTTGGCATTTCGCTGTTCTCGGGTAAGTCCACTTTCACGTGTTGTCCGAATCGTGTGTAATCCACCATCCTCAGATGAAGAATACACGCGCATTGAGAAAATCGCACCAAGGTTTTCCAATCTTTCATAGTTGATGTTTCTACTGGATGCATAGTAAGTCGTTGAAAGATCTGGTTCATACAACCTGGAAAAAATGCTGGAGAAAAGCTCCAAATCTCTGTCCATTGTTTCTCCATCTCGCTCAGAGAACTTTATCTTACTAACGGTCTCTTCTCTGGAAGCCTTCCCCTGCTTGTATGCGATTAAATCACTCTTGAGAATCTCTGCCGTTTTTCCTTTGTTACGACTTTTGGAGCTAAAACTACTGCTACTAATCCAAATCCCACTTCTTGAACTTTTCACATTGAGCATAATACGGTCCGAAGGTTTTAACTGTCCAATTAAATCTGCGTAATCAACAAGAAAAGTAGTCATCTGTTCTTCTAACAAATTCTCTGCCTGCTCCAAAAATTCAGCATTTTTCTTTTCCGTTTCTTCAGATAATTCTTCATCACCATCAGAAATAACATAACTAAAAGAACTACCACTGCCACTGCCGACACCAACCGCTGAAGGTGATAAAATGGTCACATCCCCTTTCGACTTTGATGTGTAGATCAATGTGTTTTGAGGTAAACTGAAAATCACTCCATAATCTGGGATATAGTTACTCTCTATACTTCTCGACAGAGAAAAAATGTTTCGCTCATTGCTAGACAAAGTGCTCAAAATGTTCTCTGCAATTTTGAGATCTCGTTCCATTCTCGCCTGATCAATCTCTTGACCTACTGAGGTCATGGACATTATCATGGCAACTGTTAGCATATATATAGTTCTTTTTACTTTTTTCATTTTCATAAATTTTAACTCACGCATTAATTTCAATTACTCACTATTGCGGTAATCATCGATAGGGTTAGCTTCCGAGTTATCGACTAAGACATTTAATTGGTTTTGAATTAAGTCAAGATCATCTTGTCGCTGAGCGTCCATGAATTTGGCAAAGTCCGTCATCATTTCTTCCATGTATTCTCGTTGTGAACGTCCGGCCACTTCCATCAAACCCAGAATGATGCCTCTGTTTTCCCGGGAGATCTGACTTACGTATCGATCGATCAGATTTTCATCTATTCTATAATTTGCCAGTTGTTTCATTCCGGAATTGGTCGCCAATAATTGTTCTGACTGCTCATCCAGGTCATTTTCTACTTCATTTATTTTGTTGATGAGATCCGTATTATTGGCAGCCAAGGTTTCTTTCATCCACGTTTTAATACTTTCTTCATTGAAATTCGGATTCGATTGATTCTGAGTGTCGCCAAAGCTCAATTGCCAGCCATTGTCATTGGATGAAACCTTGAATTGAGTAAAATATCCAACAAGAATGAGCAAACTAATACTGGCAGCTATTGCCAAAGTAGATTTCAAAAAGTAGCTGAACGAATTGTTTCTCGCGAGTACAATCGTGGGAGAATCTTCAAATACAAAAGAAGGTTCGTTTACTTCCTTGTCTTGCAACTTCCCCATGAATTTCTGCATGGATTGGATGCCTTCCAGTTCCTTCTTCACTTCAGGATTGGCAGCTAAGTAATCGCTGACCTTGGCACTTTCCTCCTTAGACAACTCACCATACAGGTAAGAGGTCAATGTCGCTTCGTCTGGTTTATAACTCATAATGCACTGTTTCTTTTGTAATATTCTTTCGCTCTAAAATGTCTTTCAAGGTCTTCAGACCTCTGTAAAGTCTTGTTTTAACCGTGTTTTCCGAAGCATCCAGTGCTTCAGCAATTTCTGTAAACTTTAGCCCTTCGTATTCTTTCATTATCACTACCGTTCGCTGGTCTTCCGTAAGCTCTCCGAGTGATTCAAGTAAAATTTCTTCTAACTCCAGCTGTTGAAAACTTCGTTCCGGATTGAAAAAATTTCCTTTCGCCTCCCCTACTTCCAATCGCTCTTCGGAATCATCTTCATCACCTCGTGATACAGTCAACGATACGGTCCTGTTTCGTTTTCTTTTTCTGCTCTCTTCATAGCAAAAATTGGTTGCTATTCGGTAGAGCCATGGTTTGAACCGGTCAATGTCTTTCAACTTTTTAATGTTTCTAAACATTGCGATGAATGTCTGCTGAGAAATTTCCGTAGCAGTATCTTCATCGGAGCAGTACTTCAGTACATAGTTGTAAATTCGTTTGTACCAAAGACTGACCAGTTGGTTCAATGCTTTCTCATCCCCTTTTTGGGCATTGGTAATCAGCGTGTCAGCATGCAGCATAGCGATATCAAGTAAACTTTCTGCGTACATCTAATTTACGCTTTTGTTAGGGTTAGGTAATCTACAATCGAACATTCGTCTTTCTATTGTTCCATTATAGTGATGATGTAAAATGAAAAAAAGTTTTAGATGAACGAAAAAAAATTGATGGATTTTCAAAAGTCGTCATCGCGAGGTATCGAAGCGATCTCATACCAGGACCACCTGCAGTAGACTAAGTGTAGTTCATAAAGTTTGAAACTAAATTTTAGCAGTCCCAAATTGTATTGCCATTAACGTAATTCAGAGCCAATCGAAAAGACTTAAAAGTTCATCAGGGCGACTGATGTACTTATTTATAAATCAAAAATTACAAATCATGAGTTTAAGAAACAGCGTTCGATTAACAGGCAGGCTAGGTAGTGATCCCGAGATCCGAACATTTGATGGTGATAAAAAAATGGCCACCTTTTCTCTTGCTACCAATGAAGTATACTACAATGGTCAAGGGGAAAAGATTGAAGATACCCAATGGCACAATATTGTTGTTTGGAACAAGCGAGTGGAGGTTGTGGAAAACTATTTGAAAAAAGGAAGTGAAATAGCTATAGAGGGTAAACTCATAAATCGATCTTATGAAAAAGATGGCGTCACAAAATATATAACTGAAATAAACCTGAATGACCTCTTAATGTTAGGCAAGAAAGAATCTTAAAAATATTCTACTATATGTATAGCTTTTTACTTGTATAATATACCGCGAAAAAATAATTATATAGAATTAAAATATATTAATAATTAAAATAACAGAATTATATTCTATTTTTTGATCAATAGTGTGGATAAATTGATTCGCTATTCTTCTGATTTCAGTATCCAAAATACTTACTTCGTATAGCCTTTTTATAACTACTAAGTGCAAAGTAAGTGATTCTCCTTCTTACCAAGGAAAATTTCTCACAATTAGAAAGCCTGTGCTTAAGCATGGGCTTTTCTTCTAGACAATTTTTTGAATCTCAAACGTATTCCTATTGAAACTGAATGTTTCACCTTCGCCTTTCCCGATCATGACCTGTGCTAGTGGTGCCATTGCGGAAATCACAAGAAATGAAATTCCTTCTACTTCAACTTGTCCTATACCAGATGAAATAAAGTAATTACTCCCTGAAGTCATAACCACCGCTCCGTGTTCCACTTTTTTAAATTCTTTCCCTTCATCGATGGATTTGAGTGGTTTTATTTGTTGAAATATTTGCTCCTTTTGTCCCGCCAACTTCTCTTTTTCCAGCATCACCATCGCTCTTCCAGTTTCATACTTATCACCTGCACTGTTTTTGGTTTCCTCATTTGCCGATTCCTGCAAAAGGTTCAGTTCCTTATCCAAAGCATGAAGCTTGTTCTCAAGGGTTTGAATGCATTGGTTAATCAGTTTGGACTTTGTTCCAGTAAGATCCATCCACTTTTAAGTTCTGAGATCAAGATATAGACATTTGGAGAATAGTTGTTAGTTACTAGTTACTAGTTGTAAAAACCCAAAATCCCTAATTCTCAAATCATCTAATCCACCAATCTACTAATTCTTAAATTCTCTAATCCACTAATTCACCAATTCACCAATTCACCAATTGGTAGGGTAATCTCAACAGCAATTGTATATTCCTTAAACAGCGATGGCTCTATCTTTGGGCATTAGCCCTATGGAAGTAAGCAAGCGCTTTACCAAAAATGACCTAAAGGAGGTTTATGACCAGTATTTTGAGAGCCTGAGAGGCTTTTTATATTACAAAACTGGTGACATAGATCTCTCGGAGGATCTCGTGCAAGAGGTATTTATTAAGGTGTGGGAGAAAAGAGATAGCATCAAAATGGATACGGTAAAAAGCTTGTTGTACACAATCGCAAACAACCTAATGATCAACCACTTCAAACATAAAAAAGTGGTGATGAATCATCAGGGAGATGTGATTGCACAGAATAGGACGGAACATAATTCACCTCAATTTGTACTTGAGGAAAAAGAATTTGAAAGAAAGCTCAATGAAGTGATTCAATCGTTACCAGAAGGAAGCAGGGAAGTGTTTTTGATGAACAGAATAGATAAATTAAAGTATGAAGAAATTGCTGCCCGATTGGACCTGAGTGTAAAGGCAATAGAAAAACGGATGAGTAAGGCACTGAGTATTATCAGAGAACAATTGGGAGTGAAGATCTAATGAGTGATTTAGATAAATATCGAGATTTGATTAACCATGAAGAGAATGACTCGAAGGATGAACTATCGGAGTTTCTTCGTAAGTCTTCTTCTGTAAAAGTTCCTTCTAAAAAGAGCAAGGAAGAAATCTGGAATAATATCGCTGGAGCAATTGAGGAAGAGAAGAACACAGATAGTAAAAAAACATATACCTGGCGATTAGTAGGAATTGCTGCATCCATTGCTTTGATCGCATCAATTTCCTTTTTTCTTCTCAAGCCTGCTGAGCTCATTGAAGTAGCTACAGCTTCTGGCGAGAATACAACTCAAGTGCTTCCTGACGGATCAAAAGTTATCCTCAACGCCTCTTCGATGATCACCTACTCCGATGATTGGAATAGAGAATTAACACTTGAAGGTGAAGCGTTCTTCGAAGTAACTGAAGGTAATAAGTTTTTGGTAAAGACGAATGTTGGAAATGTCCAAGTACTTGGAACCTCATTTAACGTTTTTGCGCGAGATGGATCATTTAATGTGGCATGCAAAACAGGAAAAGTGAGAGTCACAGTACCCGAGCGATCTGTTTCTGAGGATATTGTTCCAGGACAAGCGATAACAGTGGATACGGATACCGTCAAGGTTGTATTTAGAGTACCAGAGACAATGGGTAATTGGCAAAATGGTGAATTCTATTTCGATCATCAACCAATAAATAGTGTATTTCAAGAGCTTCAGCGACAATTCAGCATCGAAATTGAATTTGACGGATCTGGCGAACAAGAATTTTCCGGATACTTTACCAACAAGCGTCTTGAAACTGCTCTTGATATGGTTTGCCTTCCATTGGGTCTGGAATATGAAAAAACCGGACAAAATACCTTCGCGATCAGTAAAAGCGCTCAGTAAAGTTCAATGCGATGAGAAGCACCATCCTTTTCATTTTAATTCTTTCTTCATCGAATGTACTCGCTCAAAAAAGATATGATTTTGATTTTTCAGAGCAAACACTCTTCGAAGCAGTAGAATTGCTTTCTGATAAATACAAATTCAAATTCTCATACTATCCTGAGCTCTTAAAACAGCATGAGCTGAATAAAAAAATTAAAGCAAACTCAGAAGCTGAATTGATCAGCAAGGTGTTTGAAGACTTGCCTTTTAAAATTCAATTGTCTGATGGTATTTACCTAGTCATTCCTGAGAAAATAAAAAAACCAGCTAGGTCGCTGGCAGGGAAAGTTTATGATAAGGACACCGGTAAGCCGTTGGCATTTGCACATGTTCAAACTTCGAACAAAGGAGCTATTAGTAATCAAGATGGCCAATTTAAGCTTCCACCAAGAGAAGATACAATAACGCTTCAAGTCAGCTACATTGGCTATAAAGATCTGAAACTTGAGGTTCCTCCTACTGAATATGACATAGCAGTAAGCTTGGAACAAAATCCTCAAGTGTTACAAGAGATAATTTTGAATACTTCCCAAAATGGAGAACTATACGGTAAGCCCGGGTTTTTCAGCATGAATCCCGATCAATTCAATGCATTGCCAACATTAGGAGAAACTGACGTTTTCAAATCTATCCAGCTTTTACCAGGAGTCCAAGCATCCGATGAAACAGCCTCTGGATTATCAGTGCGAGGTGGGACCCCGGCGCAAAACCTAGTATTGATGGATGGATTCACGTTGTATCACTTGGATCACTTCTTCGGGATTTTCTCTACTCTAAATCCAAATGTGATTAATAATGTTGGCTTGTATAAAGGAGGCTTTGGTCCAGAGTATGGAGGAAGAATTTCTTCAGTGGTAGATGTGTCTGCGAAAACCGGAGCGAATGATAAATTCTCAGCAAAAGCCGGTGTTAACTTCCTTTCATTTAATGGAATGATCGAGACACCGATTGGATCCAACACCTCCTTCATGCTAGGAGTACGGCAATCTTTTGCTGACGTACTTAACTCGAATCTGTTCAAGGATTTTCTCGCATCAAACAGGGAATCATTCATTGAATCTGTTAGTCCCGAGTTGACCATATTGGAATTTCAACCCTCGCTAAATTTTTATGACATCAATGGAAAACTTCAGCATCGGTTCAGCAACAGATCCATACTTGACATAAATCTATACTTAAGTGAAGATTTCTATTCCGCTGATTTTTCTGAGATAGATGAATTCTCTGCCTTTGATATTGAAGACAATGCCACCTGGGAAAATAAAGGTATCAGCCTGAATTGGAAGCTAAATCCAGCCTCAAATTGGCACAGTAGCTATACTCTAGCAGCATCAGAATTTTCCGATGATCAGCGGCTTGATGTAAGTCAAACATTCTTTCAGGACGTGGCTTTTTTAGAAAGCGATACCATCTTCAGTAATTCTCAGGTTGGGCTCTCCAACTTTAGAGTTAAAAGCCTGGTTTCTGATTTGACCCTCAGATCTGATCATGAAATAGACTTGGCAAACGATGATCTGATCAGAGGTGGTGTAGAATTAAATGTGATTTCTACCGATTACGATGCGGATCAGTTTTTCTTTCAAAATTTCTCAGATGAGGTTGTTATTCGGAACGACTTGATTCTTCAATCCAGCATTGCAAGTTTCTACGGAAGCTATCAATACAATAGCTCAGCGATAAAGTCAAGCTTTGGAATTCGTGGGAGTTTTTATGAGCCAACAACTAAATGGTTCTTGGAACCTCGTTTCGACCTGAGCTTAAAAGTGACCGAAAAGTTCAGCCTGAAAGGTGCTGCATCTTTGCATCACCAATTTGTTAATCAGACCTCCTTATCACTATTTAATAACAACGATAAATTCTATTGGGTATTAGCAGATGATGCATCAATACCAATTTTGAGAAGCTCTCATATGATTTTCGGAGGAAACTTTTCTTCAGGTAAATGGACTGTGGATCTGGAATACTACCGGAAAAACACGAGTGGTATTATAGAAAATTTGTTCGCGGTAAGAAGTCCCGATAATATCCAATTCAGAACTCTGTCTACAACAGCCCCAGACTCATTGGGCGTTTCTGGAGAAATTCTAATCAATCCTTCAGGTGAGAACATTGCGGAAGGTGTAGATCTATTTATAAAATATAGAGACGAAACATTCACCTCATGGTTGAGCTATTCATTAGGGACATCAAACAATAAGTTTTCTTATATCGATCAGAACAATCCATTTCCATCTAATCAAGACCAGCGACATGAAATAAATCTAGTTAACATTTTCAAAGTCAATAATTGGGAATTATCCAGCACAGTCATTTATGGTTCTGGTCGACCATTTTCTGTACCAATTCTTGAAGGAGATTCCACAATCGTTTACAGCGAAAGTGACGTTAATGCTTTCCGACTACCGGACTATTTCAGAGTAGATCTTTCTGCTAAATATTCATTTCCAATAGGCAAAGCCAAACTCGAAACCGGTTTTACTTTGTTCAACGTACTGGACAGAACCAATGTAAAATCCAGGCGATTTACAACTCAGTTTGTTTTTGATGAGCAAAGTGAAGCAATTACAGAAGATCAACTTCGACTGGTTGCGCTAGACACTCGTCTGTTAGGTTTTACTCCCAATTTCTTCCTTAACATCAGGTTCTAGGTACTCTTAAGAGTTCAAAAAAATCTAGAAAAAATTAAACAACTGGTAGGGTAATTTTTGCCAAGCCTGTATCACTACCAAAACAAGAAAAACTACGATACATGAAAACAGGAAAATTAATAACCACCACTGTTTGGGTTGCTGTTGCTCTATTGATTTGGTCTTGTAACGATAGTGATGTGACCCCCAATGATACGGTGGAAAATTCATTCGCTACGAATATTTTATCGAATTCAGGAGCCGCCACAAGTCGTGCAAGAGGAATTGGGTTTGGTGGCCCACTAGGAGCTATCTATGGAAACATTGCCGCTGCATCCTCAGGAAGAACTTCAGGATCTCCTTTAACAATGATGAAAGGAGCTGCTTCAGGAAGAATTGCTACAGATAGCACAGAACAAACACCTGATTGCTTAATTGAAACATGGGAAGAAGACGAAGATGGAAATTATACCTACATCCTGGATTTTGGAGATGGATGCGATTACTACGGAGAATTCATGAAAGGTAAATTGGTTGAAACCGGTAATTACACTCCTAACAACTTCTCTTCCTCTGCCACCTACACTGGATTTGGTGGAGAAGATTGGTCCATTGATGGCACCTACAACTACAGTGGAACGTGGGAAGATGCTTCCGTAATCAGTCCGGACGATTCTGTTTGGGTATATAATGCGAGCTACACATTTGAAGCGGACTTGACAGAATCCTACACGGTATTCGACAGCACTTCAAATGAAGAGGAAGTAATCACGCTTGATTATGAATCAAGTGGGTCAGAAAAAATGGATCAAGACGGTTATACCGTTGAATCAAGAGCGGAATCTGTTACTCGAAGCACAGGTGAATCTTATACATCTCAGGTAGATACTCCGCTCTTCATGAACTATAACTGTGAAGACGTTTGGATCTTCGTAAGTGGAGTGGAGTCTGGAACCTACACACACGAAGGTGAAAGTGGAAGTTATTCCATCAATTATGGAGATGGAACTTGCGATAATATCATTTTTCTAACTGAAAATGGCGTGACCGAGGAAATAGATCTTGGTGAAGCATGGGACGAATGGGAAAATGAATGTGGGAATGATCACAATTAAGATGAAGAAGTAAAGTTCTCTTAGGTTGGTTAGGACGCCCCGGTACATTCTATTGCACGCTGGGGCTTTCTTTCTGTCGGCCTCCGAAATTTCGGAGGCCTTTGTTATCTTCAGCCAAGTTTACTCACAGATATGCTTGGATTTCTAGGAAAGTTTCGCAGAAAGAACATTCAACAAACCAAAATGAAAAAAATACTTCTTTACGCCTTTGGAGAAATTCTGCTACTGGTGTTAGGAATTCTGATTGCGGTTCAGCTAAATAATTGGAATACAAACAGGAAACTAACAAAAGCAGAATCGATTACAATTAGCAGGCTTTACGAAGATTTAAAATCTGATATCAGGAGATTCGATTTTTTGGACTCGGCCATTCACCATCATATTAACCTATGCGATTCAGCTATTCAATTAATCGAGACTCAAAACAGTCTTCAGGATCGAATAGATTTAATAAAACTTGATCCGGTAGATATTTTCCTATTGGAAACCAATACTGCTACCTATGATGAAATGATTAATACCGGACGTCTGTACTCCCTTTCGAGTGGAAAACTGAGGTCATGGATTTCGCTCTATTATCGTCAGGCAAAAAAGTGGAGCGCCTATTCCGATGGGAATACTGATCGTATACGCTCAGCTTTTGATCGTCCAGGATTGAACGACTATTGGACCATTCAACAGAAGCTCGAAAAAGGGATTCAAGTATCAACACTTCAATACCCATGGCTTGGGCAACAGCGATCTGATCAACTTAAAGAGGTTGAAAACCTCATGTACCTCTCGCGTTCCATCCTTCAGAAAAATCTAGGGAACTACGCAATCATCAAAAGAATTTGTCAAAATCTGATTGAAGAAATCGAGCTATACAGAAGTCAGAATTTATAGCACTTAACATTAATGAAAAGATGCTTCCTTCGTCAGCATGACAGCACAGATCTTGTGTATGAATGTTTACTGAACGAAGCAATGTCATCCAGAGTGAACCGAAGGATCAGATTTAAAGCATGTTGTTTTTAAAACTGATTGACTCAATTAATACAAGCTATCTGTACTATCAGATTGCCAATACTCTTTTGTGTAAACGTCCATGATCGTTAGTCTTCCAGTCGAATGACCAGCACCTGTATCCAAATTCCACACATTGAAAATATTCATTGGCTGATCTTCGAAGAAATTCAATGTTGGTGTGTGGCCAATGTATATCTCCTTAAACCCGGATAAAACTTTGGGTTCAAGATCAATTTTTCTACCCATCATGGCACTTTCCCACAAACTCCGATCCCAGAGACATTGATTTTCTGTCAAATCATAATCGGGGCCTTTAGAATTGGTGAATCCACCGTGAACAAAAATTCTGTTTTCATCATCCACATAATGGTTCACTTGTACATCACTGAAGAATTGGCGATGTTTTTCCAAGTCAATTCTTGTGTTCTCTTTCTTGTAAGAGTCAATCGTTTCTTGTCCACCATTTGCCAACCAGGTAGAGTCTTGCCCTCCATTTGAAATCCATTTTCGTGTCCAATCATCGTGATTACCTCGGATTGCAATTAGATTTTTAATGGAAAGTAGTTTTTCAACAACCAAGGCTGTATCGGGTTGACGATCAGAGACATCTCCCAATTGAATCAGTACATCATTTTCGAAATCAAATTCAGATTTTTCGATGCACTGTTCAAATGCGTGAAGATTTCCATGAATATCACCCATTACCAGAACTCGGGACATGTGCTTACTTTATTGACTAAAAGTAGACAATATCACATTGCCATGACAGCTAATTAAAAGCGTTATTCAGTGATATTATTCGCTCAGCTCTTAATGATGGAACTCAAATTTGCTAAGTGCTTTTAGCTTCTCTCCTTCATCATTCATGTTGTCAGCTACACTGAGGCAGCTCCAAAATGCCTTCACCATTTTTCCTTTGTCATGGTATTCATTCAGTGTTGATATGACTATTCCCAAATATGCTAATGCAGAGTTATCCAGAAAATCGAAATTGAAATAGAGTTGCAATGAATTTCCGAGTTTGAAGTGGGATTCTATTTTGTCAACAAGGTCATCATATTTATAAGAGGAATGATCTGCTATCGAAGATCCTCTAACGGTTATAAGATTTAGTGCTTGTTGATAATCTACCCTGATGGTCTTCTCTCCTTTCTCAGATTTGGAGAAACTTGAAGGTAAATGGCTGGTTAACTGTGTGGACTGCATTCTCTAGTGGTTAATATTAAACATGACGATTTCTAATGAAATCAATTCACATCGCTAGGTAGAGGTGTTGGGTTAAGGCTTTGACAGCAATTAAAAAGCTAAGAGGAAAAAAGCTGGTTCTTAATCTGTTTCAATTTGCAGTCTTAATTAACTAAACTAGTTACATGTCAAAAAAGTTTCGACTTCTTTTTGAAAAGATTGTTAAGAATATATTTTCAACTCTTCGGGAGTGATCAATAAAGGTGACTATGAGGATGACATGTAGACCAAAAAAAATAGCAAAACCTACTGGAATTGCTACTTTTATTTTATGCTTACATATGCGAAAATCGCATTGCGTTCTTTAGAACGTTTGATCAAATTTAAAGGTTTCGACCTTGAATTAAAAATCAGATTTAAGTTTAGAACTTAAGCAATGCGTCCCCTGGTTTTATTGATCAGGGGCCATATGTAGGTATTTAAATCCTTAGTTGTCGCTAGTTGATGGCAACCAATTCTATATCAAAAACAAGATCTTTTCCAGCAAGATCGTGATTAGCATCTATTGTGATGTTCTCCCCTGTAACATCAATCACTGATACCTGCGTTTGATGTCCAAGGTCATTCGTGGCTACCAACCGTTGACCAATTTCAGGTTGCATATCTTCAGGTAAATTGCTCTTGGGTATTTGCTGAATTAACTCATTCTTATGTTCTCCATAAGCGTCTTTCGCTGGAATGGTCACTGTCTTTTTCTCATTAAGTTCCATTCCATCAACTGCCTCATCAAATCCTTTGATCATTTGCCCTCCACCCACTGTGAAAGCCAGCGGTTCTCGTCCTTCAGATGAATCAAATACTTCTCCTGAAGTGAGTTTCCCAGTGTAATGAACTTTTACATTATCGTTTGCTTTCGCTTTCATTTTTTGTGTCATTTAAAGTGGCGGCAAAGCTATCCATATTCAGGATGCCCTTCGCTCAAGTCAACAGTTTTCTTTTAAAAAGTTTTAGGGGCTTGTTTGAGAATCCGCAACTTAATGGAGTTAGCCTTAAAAAGAGAGAACCATGAACACTACCAAAAAACTACTTGTTTTTGTACTCGCCACTTTTGTAGCTACAAAGGCCCAGGCCCAAAATAATACGGTATATTTTCCTTACTTCGAGTTGATCAATACGAACAAGGACGCTGATCTACAGTATTCAACATCCAAGCTTCTCAAGTCTTACATTGAAAACAATCATAACTATGCAGTATTGCTTCCAGAAAGAATTGGACAGGCCTATTTTGAAGATGAAAATCGAGAATTAGCCCTTCAAAATGCCAAAGGAATCTCCGCCAGGTACTATATGGATGGAGAAATTCATAACCTCCAAGGAGTTTTCATTATTTCATTAGGATTGTATGAAACCGCAACGGGAGAACGTGTTTGGCATGATATGGTCAAAGGAACTTTGGAAGAAGATCTTGACCCATTGCTATCCCGTTTAGGCAGGTCGTTTCTTACCACCAAAACAGCCAAAACCGACATTGAAATTGATGAAGTAACAGAATACGATAGTAGAGGAATCGATTTAAAACAAATCAAGGTCAATCACTTCATTGGACTTACAATCGGTGGAAAATACTTGTTTGGAGAAGAAACACTTTCTGGGATTGGTCTAGCCTACACGTATGATGCTTCCACTTTCCTTTTCAGTATGAATTTTGACTACTATCCCTCCTCTTCTTTACTAAGAAATGGTGCTTACGATGGACGAGAGTTATCGAATGGAAGTTTTAGCTTAGGTGCTATGTTCCCGCTGAGCCGACAAAGATCAACTGTGTTTCTTGATGGTAGTTTCGAATACGGATTCATGACCGCCAAAAGAGATCCTAAATTTTCAGAGATAGAAGATTCAACACAAGGTGGCATAGGGTTGTACTTGGGTGGTGGATATCTTATAAATCGAAATTCCACCGTCAACCTTAGAATATTTGGTGGAGTTTCTGTTCCGTTCTATACACTTGAAAACAAGAACTTTCCTGGCTTCAAGTTTGGGATTATCACTTCGTTTGCACGTTAAACTTTAGCGAAACAGGAGCGTTAACATTAGCATTGAATTTTATCATACCAAACCAAATAATTGTTAGTCGATCAACGCTGTTTTCAGTTTTACTTTTTTTTCTAAGCTACCATACTCCAGCTCAAGAAAAATTAGACTTTGATAAACACGAACTGTTGAATGAAATTTCAACCTTAGTAAAAGAACATTTTTACGATCCAACCTTTAACACCGACGTGTGGAACAGACAATTGGATGAGTGTCGCGAACAACTGGAAGAAGTCACAACGCTCGATCAATTTGACAAGAAAGTAAATGACCTGCTGGCTTCATTGAACACTTCTCACACCTACTTTTTCACCCGAAATAACCCCAAACGGTACCAGCTACTCGGCGTATTTCATCAGCTTTTTGACAAAAACGATACAAGCTTGTTTCGTTACGAAGGCATTGGAATAGACACCAGAACCATTGAAGACAAAAATTTTATCATTTCTGTTTATGACGGATTTCCAGCTGCCAAGGCTGGTTTGACGTTTGGTGATCAGATCGTATCAGTCAATGGCAATTCGTTTCATCCCATCGAATCTTTTAGCGGCAAAGCAAACTCAAGTGTCACGATCGAACTCGTCCGGAATAATAATCCTCTCACGATTAAAGTCCCTGTTACTGTTCTCGATGGCCGCACCATGTTTGAAACGGCACTTCAATCGAGCATTCGAATAATTGAGCAAAATGAAAAGAAAATTGGCTATCTGCATATCTGGAGCTACGCTGGATCAAAATATCAAGAACAACTTCGTGAGGCCATTTTATGGGGGAAACTAAGTCAATGTGATGCTTTGATTGTCGATCTAAGGGATGGCTGGGGTGGTGCAGACATCAATAACTTGAATCTCTTCAGAGACCCAATTGCCATCATCAAGAGCACTCCACGTGATGGCCCCATCGGATCTTATAGTGGTGTTTGGGAAAAACCAGTTGCACTTATAACTAATGAGCGAAGTACAAGTGGAAAAGAGCTTTTCGCATACGGTTTCAAGAAACTAAGGCTTGGTAAAATTATCGGTGAAAAAACAGCTGGTGCTGTTGTTGCAGGTCGGATTTTCAAATTAAGTAGCGGTGACTTACTGTACTTGGCAGTCAATGATGTGCATGTCGATGGCAAACGACTTGAAGGAATTGGAGTGATGCCAGATGTGATTGTAAATCGTCCTATTGAATCAAAGACTAACGATCCGCAGTTAGAAAGGGCCTTGAAAGAATTGAGCAATTAGGAAACAAATTGCTACCAAAAAGTCCGTTTATCATAACGGTAGAAATCATCGGAATTTTTTAGACAATGACACTATAAGTATCTTCATACAGAGGTGTTATAACCCATAAAAACGACTAATGAATATTTTGAAAATTACGATTCTTACGCTATTCCTGATCAGCTTAGGGTGTATAGAAAAAAGTCCAACTACATCCGAAAAAAGCTCAAACAGCAGCAAGAAAGGAAATGGAGCCTCGGGAAAAATACCAGTACTGAATTTAGGAACTTTCCATTTTGGATATACAACTGACGCTAATACCACTGAATTTGACGAGCACAGTTTAGAAAATCAAAAGCAGGCACATAGAATAGCTGAAAAGTTATCTGCATTTAAGCCAACTGTAATTTTGGTTGAACATGTCCCAGCGTACAATGGAAAACTTCTTAAGGAATACGAAGCATATCTTGCTAACCCCAATATGCATTTTGAAAACCCGTCTGAAGTAGAATTACTTGCTTTCGAATTAGGACGATTGAGTGGGGTAAAAAGAATTTATGGAATTGACCATAAAATGGGCTACAACTATAACATTGGAAATGAAATTAAAAATGATGTAGATCCAACTTGGTACAGCAACTATTATATGGATCCATTAAGTTTTTACCCAGAAGTTGATGTGGACGAGGATGACCTTGATTTACTTGGCAAATTGAAATTGACTAACCATAATCGGTATTTGGACTTTCTAATTACAGTGAATGCGGACATGTTAACACACGCTGGCAGTGAAGAAGGTTTTGAAGGTGCAGACGAGGCAACTAAATTTTACAAGCGAAACTTGAGAATGTACACTAATCTTAATAGGATTGAGTTAAATGAAAATGACAGAGTTTTCATATTGATGGGCGCAAGTCATGCGGCATTTTTTAGAGATTTTATAAGTAGAAGCCCCAAGTATGAAATGGTGAACACTTTTGACTATTTAAAATGAATACTGGAAACAGTAGGGTTTAACTATAATATCTTAAAAGAATCCAGTTTAAAATGGACAATTCTGATCAAACCGCCGCTCTCCGCAATCGATCATTAATTGCTAAACCCAAGCCTTCATCTGGCACTTGCTCAGTCAGCACAAGGTCAATTTCGGGATCGTCCATTTGACGCAGTGCCTTGAATAAATTGCTGGCTGCTTCTTCCAGATTTCCTGATGCTGACAAAATGAAATTGCTTTTCACTAACTGGCTGTAATCATCTTTGAATGAAATAATTCCGATGTTTTTATCCAGATGTTTCTGAACATTCTTCTCAATTTCTCCAATGATCAGTTGTCTTCCTGGAGAATAGTGGGACTTAAGCATTCCCGGAGCAGTTGGATTTGAACTTTTGTTCGTTTCGATTTTGACTTTCCCAATCACTTCTTCAATTTCCTCAACCGCAATACCTCCAAGACGATGAATCACCGGATCTTCTCCTTCGAAACCAATAATGGTGGACTCAAGCCCCACCTGGCACCTTCCACCGTCGAGAATGTAATTGATCTTGTCACCAAGTTGTTCGTTTACATGATTTGCCTCCACGGGAGAAACATACCCAAAAGGATTGGCGCTTGGAGCTGCTAAGGGAAAGTTCAGCTTTTCCAATAATTGAAGTGTTAGCAGATGGTTAGGAATTCTAAATGCCACCCGAGGCAATCCTGAAGTCAGCAGGTCAGGGATTTTTTCTGATTTTTCAAGCAACAAGGTGAGTGGGCCTGGCCAAAACTTCTCCGCTAGCTTTAAAGCATTTGATGGGATTTCCTTTACCAATTGGTCAACAGCTTCTATCGAGTAAGTATGCGCTATCAGAGGATCAAACTTTGGTCGATTTTTAGCAGTATATATTTTTAAAATGGCAGATTCACTCAGCGCATTTCCAGCCAAACCATAAACTGTCTCTGTTGGGATTCCAACCAGTTCGTCAGACTCTAACAATGAGATCGCATGTTCAATATCGGTACCTATTTGAGCCATTATTTTGAAGCTGCAAATGTCAACATCTTATTGAGAAAGCACCAAAGTTTCCATACATTAGTGATAGATCTTACTCTTTAGCAACAAAAACCGGGTTATGAAAAAAAGTACAAAAACAACAATCAGGATAGCTTCAATTATTCTGGCACTCCTATTGGTCTTAATGGAAATTGATATAATTCCTAACCTAATTAACTACCATTTTTGGGTATTGATCATTGCTTATGCAATGCTCGTTTTTACTATCAAGTAGCTAGTTTCTAAGAATTAGTTTTCCAGTTTTTCTTGAGTTCTCAAACTCAACGGAGTAGAAATACAGACCATTCGAAACGGTTGTGCCAACCGTGTTTTTCCCATCCCAAACGATGCTGTTCTCTCCGGAAAATTGTCGAGCCCATAATAAATTCCTAACTAGCTCACCATTTCTAGAATAGAGATTTATTCGAACGACACCATCTTCTGGTAGCGAATATTGGATTCTAGTGCTTTCGTTAAAGGGATTCGGATAAGCAGCTAGTAAAGTGAAGTCTTCTCCATTTCTCACAGTTTCTAATCTTTTAAAATCATCGACTGTAGCAGTAAAAACGCCATTTCCGTGCGTAGCAATCGCGAGTTTTCCATCAATGGGACGATAATCCATCATTTTCACAACTGCACTACCAATCAAATCCGGAGCTTCCTTAGTCCAAATAGTAGAAGCTCCATTTGTAGCTTCTGTTGAATAGAGACCAGTGGACGTTCCGACAGTATAGAAAGTGCTGGAATTTTTCGGAATAATCTCTCCCCATCGAATACTTTGTCCATTTCCGGTTCCATCGGGAAACTGCTCCAGATTTCCGCCAATGTCGGTGAAAGATTGGCCACCATCTGTACTTTCAAAAATAGATGGGATCTCGTAGTTAGAAAACATGACAAGAACATGATCCTGATTATCAGGATTTATGGAAATACTTGCAGTGTAGCCCCCTTCCGGGAAACTAGAATTGTCTATTTCTTCAAGTTCCATTTCAAGAATATCGTTCGCGTTGTTCACTCTATAGAGATGACTTTCCGAAGTGCCAAAGTAGACCACAGAGCCATCTTTAGAGATGTCCAATGCCGTAACGGTACCTGTTTCAAGTGGTAATTCATTCACTGGCTTCCATCCAATTTTTATTCCTTCCAAAGAACCACTTGGAGATTGCGCTACATTGTCATTGACATACAAGTGATTACCTCCGGCTATGAACATACGGTTTGGACTCAATGGATCCAACACAAAGGGTGCAATAAACAAATAGTCTGAACCAGCAGCATTCACTAACGGTTGTGGATCGACACGGGCAAAAGATGTGATGTCATTGTCTTCATCTAACGTGAGTCGCAGTACATTTCCACGTTGAAAGGAAGAAAACCAGGTGAGATTTCCAGGTGTGGAAGCTGCATAACCACCATCTCCACCAATTAGATCGGTCCAATTAGTAGAACCGGAAGTGATATCCGTGCCATTGTCTTGCATACCTCCTAAGATCGCATCGTCATTCTCCTCTTTTGAAAGTGCGACGGTAAAAAACTGTGTGGTCACATAACCGTTATTTCTACTTTGCCAGGTTACGGAATCTTTAAACACATCGCTTGAGATGATAAGACCGCCATCACTGGCCGAGAGCATTTTATTGGGGTCGGATGGAAAGAATAATAAGTCATGCTGATCCGGATGATGATTTGCGTACGTACTCAATCCACCTTCCGGATTATATCCACCAATCCAATCTGTGTTTTCATCTGATTCAAATCCATCCGTCGAGCGATAGAGGTTCGTACCACCGAGAAAAACCACATCAGGATCTTCAGGATGAACCCGCACCATCATGTTAAAAGATCCCTGCGTATCAAAATCACCTTGAGAACCACCAAACATTGGAACATTTTCAGCAAGATTGGTCCAGTTTCCCACAGGTCCGTCTACACCAAATCGAATCAAATCATACCGAAGTAAAAAGACCGGGCTTGTGTCTACCAAGAAAAAACATCGTGATGGGTTGGATGGATCGTGTCCTATTACAATCCGACGATATCTTGATTCAGAAGTGAAAGGACTAAATTCAAACCAATTATCTCCGTCTTGTGAGATGTAAATCCCTGCATCTGGTGAATCCCCGTCAGGAGAACTGAGTGTCGACATGGAGGCGAAAAAAAGTCCGCTGCTTGTTTTCTCTAAGCCCGTAAAGAATGAGGCATTGATGTCGTTTAAGTTGGTGGTCGCCGGCAAATTGAAGAGTTGTTGTCCTACTTCCACCATCCAGGTGTCGCCTCCATCCAAGGATCGTAAAATCCCACCGAAAGCCGCCACAATGAGCTCATCTTGCACCAGGTTTTGATCATTGATTTCCATGTCCCAGATGTATTGAAACTGGCTATTGAAAACAGAAGGTTCTGAATCTAAGGTTGAAGGAATAACGTTCCAGGTTTCCCCATTATCCGTTGATTTATAAATGCCATTTCCTCTAAAAGCCGCTCCACCACCACCTCGTGCAGAATTCCCAAACAATTCACCCGTTCCATAATACCAGGTATCTTGTTTTCCAGGTCTCGTATCTTGAACTAGGGTTGTTACACTGTTCAACTCGTCAGGATCAGATTTTCTAATCCAGGTGACTCCACCATTGGTGCTTTTCCAAATACCACCGGAAACTCCTCCGGCGATAATTACATCTTCATCTCTTACGTCGAGAGCGACAGCTCGTGTACGACCTCCTACGTTGAAAGGACCAGCCGCAGTAATGTCAAGTGCATTGGTTCTCGATCGATTGGTTTTGGAATCAATGAGTCTTGTAAAAGCTAATTCTCTTTCCCTGATGTTTGGAGGCACAATTCCGGTTTTAGGATTGGCCGTGAGCATCCGCTCATATTCCAGACGGCCATTTATGTCCTCAAAACCAATTTCAGTTTTCTGGTCGAGGTTCGGCATTTCATAAGAAATGGGATCCTCAACTTTTTGTATGAAGAGAAATAAAATGGTGAGAGAAATGAATAGTATTCGATTCACTATTCAATCACCGTATTTACTTTGTTTATTTTTCCCTCTGCCAACTTACTTGTCAGAACTCCCTCCCCGTTGTTGTTTTGATCATCCTTTTTCGCCTCCACATAATAAGAAAGTGGTTTCAGGTCTTTGAAAGTTACCCTGCCCTTTTTATCAGTAAGCCCTGTAGCAATCGGGTTTTCGCTAGCCCTATAGTCTTCTTCATTGTCATAAATCGACACTGAAGCTCCTTTCACAAAATTTCCCAATCCATTAATCACCGTAATCCTAAGCTTTGTTGGTAGAAGTTGCTCTTCAACTACCTCTGTATTAGTACCAAAAAAAAGCATGGAAAAAAGTAAAGCCAGTTTCATTGTCTAAGATTTAGTTTCAATAGAAAAAATATGCTGAGCAAGCTGCTCAAAGTCTTTCGGTTCTTGATAAGCTCGATCGGAATAGGTATTCGCAATCAACTTAATGTTAGTTGGCTGGTCATTCAACCGTGTATATTCAATCTGCACGTTTCCAAATTTTTGATCACGTGGAGTAGTGAAGTCATTTTTGGGTTTTAAATAATGCATTTCCTTCATTTCAACCAGATCACCGCGTTCAGCCATCGTGAACTTGCTGGTTACGAGCTTGTAATCCAGTTTTTTTACCTGATCTGCCAGATAGTCAAATAAGTAATGAAAATGGTATTTGTTCAAACTTGGCTGATAAGAAATAGCAAAACCATTGCTTCTGGAGCTTTCAAAAATGGAAACCTGTGGATTTTTATCTACGCCTTTTTTACTCCAGAAATAAGACTGCCAGATTTCATTCAAGTACTCCTCACAAATCTCCGATGCTTTCCATGCATTGAAATTTCTAAGAAAAGATTGACTCCTTTTGATTACTTCATTCACTAAAACGGACGAAGCGTATTTCTTGGAAGAAAACAACTTTTTATATACGTAATCAAAATAGCTCATTTCGAATTATCTAATCAATGTAACAGAACCAAACTGCTCGATTGTTCCCAACTCGGGCTCCAAAGTACTAGAAAATTTGAGCACATAGGCGTAAGTCCCAACTGGAAGCAAAGTCCCCCTATATATTCCGTCCCATCGAAAGTCCAAAACGTTGGAATAAAAGACAAGTTCTCCCCATCTAGAATAAATAAATATTTCAAACTGGTCAACGAAATCATTGGGGAATACAAAAAACTCATCATTGATGCCATTTGCATTCCCAGGAGAAAACGCATTTGGAGCATGAATTATAGGTCTACAGTCCTCTACCACCTCAACGATATCTGTTGTACAGGTAAACCCATTGAAAAGCGTAACTTCATAGGTTCCTTCCGTTGAAACCGTTAGTGTTGGATCCGTAGAAATCACTGTCTCGTCAGGAAGTAATCGCCATTCGTAGGTGTTGAAAATTCCTGGGTTTAACTCAACCTGTGAGTCTGTTGGACTCGCTGAGCAGTAAGTGGCTCGCTGAGGTAATAGCAAATCCAATGGATCAATAGGGAACACATTAAGGTCGATACTATCAGAAACCATACAAGTTCCTGTTTCATTGGTAGCCGTCACAATGTATCTGTCAGATGTAGACACTGAAAGAATAGAATCCGTGTCAGGGAATACAGTTCCGGAACTATTTCTCCATTCGTAAGTAATAGACGGGTCAAAATAGTTGGTTGTGCCGATCAGGAAGATGTTGCCACTGTTATCACAATCCGGTTCTGTTGTTAGTGTCACTTCAAAAATAGCTTCAACCGTCACATCGATCGGAGCTGAAGTCACAGAACAGCTTGTAAACTGATCTACCACTGTCACCTGGTACGTACCAGATGTCATCACCGTATTCTGCGGAGCTTGTGAACCGTCATTCCATCCGTAGACAAAATTTCCACTTCCATTGCTCACGTTTGCATTGAGCACAACCATTCCTTCACACGGATCTCCCGTTACAGTAACATCCACAATTGGATCACTATTGAACACAACATCAATATTTTCAGAAAGTGGACAAAACCCAGCGCCATCTGCAGTCACCGTGTAAGTCCCAACATCCGTTACAGTAACTGTTGTACCTGAACCTGTAAATCCATTTGGCCCGGTCCAATTATACGTGGCTGTACCTCCTGTTCCGTCCGTTACCAAAATATCTCCTTGTGTCCCACAAATTTCCTGCGTTGCATCAAACGTAAATGTTGGCAAAGGCGATAACAAGGCAATTCTCACGGTTTCCGTTTCCACACAGAAAGGAGCTGCTAGATCTCTAACAGAAATCGAATATGTACCTGTATCGAGGTTGGAAACAACTGGATTAACAACTGGATTGGTCAAGTTGGCACTTAGCACCGACGATCCATCTTCATATAGAATGGAAACATTGAAAGCTGCCGGAGGAGAAGTGAAGTTCAAATCAATCGTGCCATCACCAATACAAGCAGCCGGAGCATTTGCAGTCAATCCCAGAGCTCCGGGATCTTCAATCTGTTCTAAACTCAACAGCACACATCCAGTAATAATGTCTGTAACAGTCAAAGTATAATTCCCAGGGGCTAGGTTCGGAACATTTACAGCTGCTGGGCCATCAATGGTGGCTGCCCCGACATTGGTTGGTCCAGCTAATTGATAGGAATAACTTCCTGTAGCATTGAAAGTGATATCAAAGCTTCCATCATCATTGCCACAACCCGTGGTAGGATTACTCACAACAGATATATCTGGAGCAGGCAAAACCGTGACATTAACCGTATCCCTTCCAATACAACCAAATGAATTGGTTACTTCCACTGTATATTGAAAGGAACCTGGATTGGTAGTGGTAATATCAAATGTTCTATTACTTCCGGAAACAGTTCCATCGATCGACCAAGAATAGGTGCCGTTCGCGATTTGGGTGTCCAGCGTCACCGTGGGATCGGTTTGACATAAAACACGATCTGGTCCAAGGTCAAAGGAAGGACGTGCGTCTGCCATTAAGACCTGAAGCGTATCTGAAGAACATCCTGTCGTGTTATCAATAATGGCTACATCAATGATGGCAGGATTGGAAACCGTAATTTCACGTGTTGTCTCACCAGTAGACCAGAAATAGCTAAAATCAGGATTATCGACCGGCCATGCCGTTAAGACAATCGGCTGATCACATAATGCTGTATCCTGAGGAACCGTCGGCTCTTGTGGAAGGGTAAATATTTCAATGGTTTGCATGAGGATAGTGTCCACATCACAACGGTTACTCAGTTCCAACTGAACCGTATAAATTCCCGGAGCAGCGTATGTATGCGTAGTATCTTGCCCAACGGCTGATGTTCCATCACCGAAAATCCACAAATAGTTTTCAATAACATTGTCCCTTCCTACTCCACTGAAGGTAGATTCCTGACCAACACATCCCACTGTCACAGTCATACTCGGTTGCTGTAATGGGGGTGATTGGTTTTGTGCAAAATTTGGTAGCCCTAATCGACTGGTTCTCCCCTGAAGGTCAAATCCATTTGGATCAAAGCTTGCCCCGGCATCATCTCCATTGCTATTGTTAACTGTCCCAATGGTACCGGAATTGTCAACTGCCATGTACATTACACCATCCGGTCCATTTTGCAGTGCACCATAATCAGGCCCTTGAGGATAGCCATCAAACTTGGTGGCTTCAATATCTGTGGCCGGATCCATAGAATTAAGGCTGTCTAAGTCATATTGGATGAGTTTGGAATTTGCACCTGTAGTAGTCAAATACAATTTCGTTCCAGCAGTTGAATATTCGAGTCCGTAAAGGTTAGGTTCACCTGTATCAATCAATCTTGGATTGGAAACAACTCCAGCATCAAAATCAAAGATTTCAACCTGGCTCGTTCCAGGGATGTTCACGGCGATCGTGTTTTGAGCTGGAGAAATTTTCATGTAGCCAGTGCCGCTTTGTTCATTGGTAAACTCGTGCACTTCTCCCACGGGTGAATATAAAGCAGCAAAAAAGCCATTAGGATTGGTAAAGAACGATCGGAAAGTATTGTTTCCAAACTCATGAGCGACAATGACATCATTTCCTGTAAATCCTGAAGCTGTAACTCGCTCCGTACTATTGTCCATCAGCATTCGGTTCTTCACAATCACTTTTCCTTTACCAACATCTTCTTTCATGTCGACAATGGAATATCGCAACGCATATTCCCCATCTCCATAAACACTTTCGTTCGTGAAAATGTAGAACATGGTTTCATCACCATTGAAAGGCATAATGATGGCCGACTGGGCAGCCGGCTGTTCTCCACCGATCGTGTCTCCATTCAGCATGACTTCATGTTCCCTGTTCCAGACGGTAAAGCCATTGGTGTAGAAAAGTAAATCGCCATTAACGTCTGAAATTGTCGCGCATCCTTCTGTGGCCATCATGTTGTTGGCATCAAGAATCGCTTGGGCTCCACCAGTAAATTCAATTCCCGCTTGCTCGCCAAAATACCACTGATTGGAAAGCTGGTTAGAAACTCCGTACTCGGTTACTTCTATATCGGAAAATCCTGTACATCCGGTTGTGCTTGTCACCTCCACCCAGTAAGTTCCAGCCGTATCTACATCAATGGTTTGCGTAGAATCACCCGTATTCCAAACCCATGATTGACCCGCTCCGGCATCCAGTGTTAAAATCTCATCCACACAAATCGTGGTGTCATTTCCAATGTCGACCATTAGATCATTCTGAAGTATGTCGACGGGTTTTGTTACTGTTTGAGTGATACCGTTGATTTCTGCCGTAAGGCTAACCATAAAACCACCAGGATTCTGGTAGGAATACAGTGGCGCATAAGCGGTCGAACCCACTCCGGGTTCCAATGTCCAAAACACATTTTGAGGCACTGGTTCTATTACTGGGAAAAATTTGGTCACATTTCCCAGACAACTGTCTATATAATTGAAGTCAAGTGTATCAAAAGTGAAATTGTATCCTGGGGTAAATTCTGGGAATTGTCGAGCTACAAAATCGTCCGGAAAAACGACTTGCTGATAAGCTACTGAATCTGGAATGCTGTCCGGTCGATTAATCCTTCCTAGCTCAAATGACGAGGTATTTGTCTCTTGATAGAGGTGATAAATCCGACCATCAATAGCGCGTTTCAATCCATAACTCCGGTTGATTGGATTGGCCAAAATTGGGGTTGCTGTTTCCGTGGAATCGTTAAAGTCGATTTGATACACATTCCCAACATCTCCTGTTCCACCGAATCTTGAAAAATATAATTTGGAACCATCGTTTGACCACTCGACATCATACACCGATTCACCTGCCCCATCATTAAAGCCTGTGCTTAACAATTGATGATCAAATGCCGGAACACCAGTTGCAGGGTCAAAAGTAAGGACCCAGATATTTCTATTTGATAACTGAGGAGCCACAGCTAGCCAGGAAGAATCTTGATTGAAAGAAAAATGGGAAGCCTGGAATCCCGGATTGGTTCCATCGGTGAAATCATAATTGATAGTGGCGCCAACTCCCCCATTGTTAATCTCTGTTACCCGGATTTCAAACGTATTTCTATCCTGAGTCAACAACCAAAATGTTTCACCATCTCCCAGCGGAATTACCGTCATTGCCTCCGAAGGATCAGCCAATCCGGTTCCTTGATTAATGACTGTAGCATCGCCTAGAGGAAATTGAGCAGAACCATTTCCAGCCAGGTTCATGTCCACTATAGAGTACTGAATTTCATTAGGGGCATTGGTTCCGGAATTTGTGAAAATGTAATACTGTCCCGGATTTCCGGTTACTGGTGCTGCAACTGCCGGTGAATTAATCGCGGGATTTCCCGACAAATTTGTTCCCCCTGAAAATGTCGGAATTTCTGCATGAGAACCATCGAAGACTTGTTCTCCATCGGAATAGAAAAGCAGATTGCCTGTGAATTGATCCGTGATTGTGACAGCACCTCCTGTTCCAAAAGGAGTAGACTGAGTGGTCTCCAGATAGACATCTCTCCCATTTCGATCAAAAACAAGGTTTTCCGGAGAGTTGCCAAAATACCAACGAGTCTCGGTTACATTTTGGGCAAATGAAATGAATCCACCAAATACCAGAAACACCGCAAGCCAAACTCTTACCTTTTCAGAGCAATAGGGGTTCAAAATCATCCGAATGTCCTTATTCATACACAACTTCTGTAAAAATACCGTTAAAATACAAACGTGCGAATGTTCGTTTGATTACTTATATAAAAGAACTAATCTCGAATCAATTTGTATTATTTATCTAATTTGCTTCCTGATTTTAAATCTCACTTTCTAGTATGGTAAAGAAGGTTTTGATTCTCCTAGTTATGTTGAGTTCTCTTTACTCAGAGAACACTTTGATGGCTCAAGACCCTCAATTCTCGCAATATTATGCAGCGCCATTGTATCTCAATCCTGGCTTAGTGGGAATCAATCAAAAAGGTCGCATGGGAATCAATTACAGATCTCAATGGCCCAACCTTGAAGCAAATTTTGAAACGTTCTCTGCCTATATCGATAATCACTTTGAAGATTATTACAGCAGTGTTGGTCTTTTGTTTACAAGTGACCGTGAGGGTATTGCTGGTTTAAGATCAACTTCTATCGGACTTCAATACGCTTACCAATTGACTTTGAATCATCGGTGGACCTTCCGGCCTGGAATTCAGGCTGCCTATACCATCCGGGATCTAGACTTTGACAAACTCACATTTGGAGATCAGTTTGATAACACCGGACAAATAAGTCCAACCACATCAGAAATATTTAATACCGGCTTCAATGCTCAGTTCTTTGATCTTTCTTTCGGCGGGATCTTTTTCAGTCCTAATTTTTGGTTTGGAGCAGCAATGCATCATGTGAATGAACCTAATCAGTCAATTGCTGGTGGGAATGCACCATTACCAAGAAGGATTTCAATGCACGGCGGGTATCGAATCCCGTTTGGTCCGGCAAAAACAAGAACGACTAAAGAATACAGCTTTACTCCATCTTTCAACTATCGTTCTCAGGGAGATTTTGATCAGTTAGATCTCGGTGCTTATGTCACCTTATCACCCATGCTTGTCGGACTTTGGTATCGAGGACTCCCAATAAAAGAACAAGATGGCATTGCCAATAGTGATGCGTTGGTATTTATGGTTGGGTTTGAAAGCAATAGAGCAACGTTTGGATATAGTTTTGACTACACTATTTCAGACCTTGGGATTGGTACTGGAGGTGCTCATGAAATTTCCATTACCTATTCTTTCTCTTTATCAGATCCACTAAAGCCTTCAGCTGATGTTAGGAAATTGAGATGTCCAATTCCATTTATTTTCTAATTTTATTGAGTGGATTATAGACTCATTACAGATTGGACTCACCCTGGTCTCAGTCTAGATTTTTTATTGCCCGTTCCGTTTCTCATCTTAGGAATTTTTCTCATTGCAAGAGGTAGAAGGACAGAGCCAGACAAAGGATTTCTATTTGGAAGTGGAATAGTCAACGGCGTAATCATCTCCATTGTCTCGCTGGTTGCTTTCAGTTACTCGCTTTACAATTCCCTGACTATTTATAATGATAAGTATGCTTTTCTAAACACGAATCAAATCGGGATAAGCGGTTCGATTTCTGAATTGGACGAATCTGATGATGCCTATCTCAGCTCCATTAAAATCAGTGGAAGAACCTATCTACTTTTTAATCCAATTCCAAAGCTTCGATTTGATGGTGCATCACAACTAAAGCTCCATGATCAAGTTCGCATCGTATTTGTGAAATATGGATCTAGAAGTGTGATTGTAAAGCTGGAAGTTGTAAATCATAAAGGGAACTGATGAGCCATATTAATGCGTTTTTAAATTAGTTTTGTTATCATGGAAAATTTGAGCTTTGAAATTGAAAGAGATGGAGATGAATTCCATACTTGGTGTCCCGAACTTCCTGGATGTCACACTCACGGAAAAACTGTCAAAGAGGCAATGGAAAATCTCAAAGATGCCGTACACCTATACCTTGATACAATTCTCGAAGAGGAAATAGGCAAAAAATCCCTGCAATTGGTTTAAATGAAACCAAAGGATTTAGTAAAGCTTCTGGAAAAAGAAGGGTTTGTTTTCGTAAGACAATCCGGAAGTCATGCGATTTTCAAGAAAACTGGAAATAAGAATATCATTGTTCCAATTCATAGTAAGGAAATACCTACAGGCACTTTGCACAGTATCATGAAAGATGCCGGATTAAAAAGGAAGAAATGAACGAACAAACCATTTTATATCTCCTTCTCGGAATCATCTCCTTTGATTTTATTCTTGAGCGAATCTTAAGTTTTCTGAATCGAAAAAGCTCGAAGAAGCCGATTCCAAAAGAGCTCGAAGGAATTTACGACGAGGAGAAATATGCAAAATCTCAAGCCTATCAAGCGGAAGTTTCCAGGTTTGCTATTTTCTCTGCTTCCTTCAGTTTTATTCTTACTTTCTGTGCGATTTATTTCGGTTGGTTCGGCATCATTGATGATTGGATTCGAACATTCTCACCTTTGGATATGCTTTCTACGCTTATCTTTTTTGGAGTGCTTTTTGTCATCTCCGATATCATTGGAATTCCATTTTCCATTTACGGGACCTTTGTAATCGAAGAAAAATATGGATTCAACAAAACAACTGCTAAGACATTTATTCTGGATAAAATAAAAGGCTACATTTTAACCATCATCATTGGCGGAATTTTACTAACTGTGTTTATCTACATGGTCAATTTTATGGGCACCAATTTCTGGTTGTATTTCTGGGCAGTGATTGCAGGGTTCATGCTGTTTGCCAACATGTTTTATACCTCACTAATTCTGCCCCTTTTTAACAAACTCAAGCCCTTAGAAGAAGGTGAATTGAAAACTTCTATCCAGGAATACAGCAACAAAGTAAAATTTCCTTTGAAAAACATTTTCGTCATGGATGGTTCGAAGAGATCAAGTAAGGGAAACGCCTTCTTTTCCGGCTTAGGCAAAAAGAAGAAAGTGGTTTTGTTCGATACCTTGATTGAAAATCATTCCATCGAAGAGTTGACGGCAGTTTTTGCCCACGAAGTGGGACACTACAAAAAGAAACACATCATACTCAGCACAATTCTGAGTGTGGGAATCATGGGCCTAATGCTCTATCTATTTTCATTGATGGCATTTAATGCAGAAGTAAGCTGGGCAATGGGCGGTCAGACATCCGCACTTCATTTGAATATGCTTGCCTTTGGAATTTTATATTCTCCGGTATCAAGGATACTCGGCATTCTTGGAAATATACTGAGTCGTAAAAACGAATTCGAAGCTGATGATTATGCTAAAACCACTTATAAACCTGAGCCATTGATTGAAGGTCTTAAGCGATTAAGTTCGGATCACCTTTCCAATCTAACGCCCCATCCAGCATTTGTCTTTGTTCATTACTCTCATCCGCCTTTGAAAGAACGAATTAGAGCATTGAGTTCTTAAGCTTTATTGATCCAGCCAATTCTTGAAAGCAGTTGCTTTTTCGCTGCTTACCAGGATTTGTTCGTCAGAGAAATGATCCAGTTCTACGAGCAGCTTACCCTTGAAATGTTTGTGTACGGTGTTGATGAAATCCGCATGAATGAGAAACTGACGGTTGGCACGATAAAAGTTTTTCGGATCTAATTGATTGACCAGCTCATCCAGAGTAAAATCGGAAAGATAGGTTTTGCCATGCTTAGTAATAATATGAACCACACCATGCTTTGATTGAAAACAAACAATATCCTCCGTTCGAATCGCCAGCATTTTATCTCCCTGTTTCACTAAAAACCGAGATTTGTAAGTGGTTTCTGTCAATGAAATCTTCTTGACCAATTCGCTGATATCCAATTCGGTTGAATACTTTTTGGTAAGGTTTCTGTATTTCTCCAGCGCTCTTTCAAGCTCTTCTTTTTTGATGGGCTTAAGTAAATAATCAATGCTGTTTACTTTAAATGCCTTCAGCAAGTATTCATCAAATGCTGTTGTGAAAATCACCGGAGATTCTACTTTGATCTCATCAAAAATCTGGAAGCTGAGACCATCACTTATCTGAATGTCCATAAAGATCAGATCAGGCCATTGATGGTTATTCATCCACTTCACAGAATCTTCCACACTGTCCATGACTTCTAATATTTCCATATCGGGATCAATTTCAGAAAGGATTTTCTGAAGCCTTCGAAAGGCTGGTGCTTCATCTTCGATAATTAGGACCTTCATGCGAGTGCCAGATCGGATTCTTCCAGCAAATCTATGAGCGGAACTGCAACCATGAAATTATTTGCACTGGAGATAATATCAATCTTTTTACCTCCCAATATGCTGTACCTCTTCTTGATGTTTTCCAAACCCGTTTTTGTGGACTTTTCTAATGATTCTTTTTTCTGCAAATTATTCTTCACAATTACGGACTTTCCATTGTCAATGTACACATTGATGTGAAGGGGCTTAGCTTTTGAAATGACGTTATGCTTGATCGCATTTT
The DNA here is from genome assembly GCA_028284125.1 of Cyclobacteriaceae bacterium. Lineage (GTDB taxonomy): Bacteria > Bacteroidota > Bacteroidia > Cytophagales > Cyclobacteriaceae > Ekhidna. Next base: position 209,753 of record JANQSI010000004.1, on the reverse strand, counting down.
CAATCAGCATCTGCAGTGTTAGCGGAGGTATGTTTAGCTTTTCATACTTCTTTTCTATCTCAAATTGAAAGGTCAGATTTTCAGAAAACCTCATGCGAAGTAGAAAAAGATAAGACTTTGCAAAATCTACTTCCTCGTCTAACGTCACCAACTCTCGCTCTTTGTTTTGAAGGATGTATCGGTACACCTCAGAGAGTTTCTCAGTAAATGAAACAGCTGCCTCCGGATCTTCTGGAATAATTGAGGTGAGTGTGTTTAAGCTATTAAATAAGAAATGTGGACTCATCTGGTTTTGGAGAACTTCGTACTGCGTTCTAATCTGGCGATTTTTCAGTTCCTCATTCAAGCGGAACGATTCTTTCCATTTTTCAAAAAAGTAAAAAGCTTCATAGATCAAAGTAATTACGGTAGCGGCCACCAAATTAAAGGGAATAAATGCCGTATGAGACTTAAACTGCATCAGGTGATCGAGGCTATCTAAGCCAAGCAATAATTTGATCGGAATTCCACCAAAAATCATCCAGATGATGATACAAATTGCCGAGGAGATTACCCTTTTTGACGTGGAACTTATCTGCGGGAATTTTCTTCTGAAGTATTTGATAATGATCGCAGCGCCACTCCAATAAACAGCTGTGAACATGACGGAGATGAAATACTTCTCACCATAGGTAAGATCTGCCACTGGATGTTCTGTTGCCAATTCTGCGATCAACGCTACAATTGGGATTCCTAACCAACGGTAATGTATTTCTCTAAGCTTCATTTCGAAATTAAAGATATACATAAGCTGAAAGGGAGATGAACATATGTCAACTCAAGCAGGGAAATAGACAGTCGAAACCGAAAAAAAACCTATCCAACTAGCAAACCTTTACTCAAGTGTGATTATTGAGGTTTAAACAATAAACATCGGGTTTCAGTCACTTAAAACCTGACCTCAACCTCATTCTTCTTTAAGTGTGCAATTCCAAAAAATAGTTTAGCTGAAACTATAAAATCGAAACACAATGAAGACTAACACCACGATGACCAAAGTACTTTTGATAGTCAGCTTAAGTACACTAGTGAACCTGGTTTTTGCACAAACTCAGGTGGTCAAAGGAAAAATTCTCGATTCACAGGCAGAGTATCCGTTAATCGGCGCTACCATAACGCTGCTTGGATCCGATCCCATAAAAGGATCAATAACTGATGTTGATGGTTCCTTTAGAATTGAAGATGTCCCTTTTGGAAGGCAAGTATTTGCAGTTCAGTACATCGGATACAAATCGATCACAGTTCCCAATGTTCTGGTAACGGCTGGAAAGGAGGTCGTTCTTGAATTACTATTGGAAGAATCTGTCGAGAAGCTTGAAGAAGTTGTCATCACGGCAAATGCAAACAAAGACATGCCAATCAACGATTTGGCCAAAGTAAGTGCCAGAACTTTCAGTATTGAAGAAGTGACTAGATTTTCAGGTGGAAGAAATGATCCGGCTAAGTTGGCTGCATCTTATGCCGGTGTGAGCTCAACCAACGACGCTCGGAATGATATCGTGGTGCGTGGGAACTCCCCGACGGGTTTGTTGTGGAGAGTTGAGGGGATTCCCATTGCTTCTACGAATCACTTTTCAACATTGGGTACAACAGGTGGTCCAGTAAACGCCTTGAATACCAACATGCTGCGAACTTCTGACTTTCTAACCGGAGCTTTCCCTGCAGAATATGGAAATGCAAACGCAGCAGTGTTTGACATCATGTTTAGAAACGGAAATGCCGACAAGTTTGAATTTACCGGCCAAATGGCCGCTTATACAGGATTGGAATTTATGGCTGAAGGGCCGATCAACAAGAATAGAAATGCATCGTTTCTAACTTCTTATCGATATGGAGTTGCAAGCCTTGCAGCCACCGGAACCAGTGCTACACCTTTTTACCAGGATTTATCATTCAAAGTCAACTTAGGCGACTACAAATTTGGCAGAATAGAACTCTTCGGAATTTACGGAAAAAGCAATATTGATTTCTTAGGTGATGAAACTGATGAAACTGATTTATTCGCTGACCCTAATGTAGATTCTTTTGTTGAAAGTGAAATTGGTCTGATGGGACTTGCCCACACACTCAGATTTAGCAAAAACACCTACCTAAAGACATCACTCGGTGCATCCACAAATGGAAACGAATACGTCCAGGATAATCGAATATTGGATGATAATGATCTGCTCATCAAGAAGTATCGCGCAACAAATTCTGACACAAGAGAGAACCGATACACGATTACTTCGACCTTAAATAGCAAGCTCAATGCCAGGTGGACATTACGAGCTGGTTTTTTGAATGAGACCTACGATATGAATGTTTTTACGGAAGATCGAGATGATCGTGTAAGTATTCCAGACATCAACAATGATTCCATCCCTGATTACTTTTTGATAAATCAGGATTTCCAGGAGTCTTATAATTTGCTGCAAACATATGCCCAAGCTGAATATCGATTGACAGATGATTTATCTACCACTTTTGGTTTTCATACACAGAATCATGGATTGACAGATGATTTCATGATTGAGCCAAGAGTTGCGGTCAGCTGGAACAAGACACCCACTCAGAGATGGAGTCTAGCTTATGGATTACATGGACAATCAATTCCGGCTCCAATCCTATTTTTTCAGGAAGAAGTATCTCCTGGTATAACACTTCCTACTAATCAGGATCTAGGTTTTATGAAAGCCCATCATTTCGTTCTTGGCTATGACAAGAATCTTGGTCCGGATTGGAGATTGAAGACCGAGTTGTATTACCAAAGCTTATTTGATATACCAGTTGAACAAACGACTTCTAGCTACTCGATTATCAATGAAGGATCTGATTTCATTTTTGAAGAAAGAGGTTCATTGGTCAATGAAGGAACTGGATTTAACTATGGAGCGGAAATAACACTTGAGAAATTTTTCAGTCGAGATTACTATTTATTGTTGACTACTTCAATTTTTGAATCTCAGTACGAGGGAAGTGATGGCATTCAGAGAAGCACGGCTTTCAACAACAATTATGTAGCGAATCTCTTATTTGGAAAAGAGTGGAAGTTCGGACCAAATAGGCAAAATGCCTGGACGTTCGACACAAAAGTCACAACCTCAGGTGGAAGACCATACTCACCTATTGACTTAGCTGCTACACGAGCAAATGCGGGACGTGAAATCCGTATGGAAGAAATTGCTTTTAGCGAACGCTATGGTCAATATTTCAGGTGGGATGTCAAGTTTGGTGTGAGACTAAACAAGAATAAAGTATCTCACCAGTTCTTTGTTGATTTTCAGAACATCTCAGATCGTAGAAATGAGTTTGTTAGACGCTACAACAGTGTAACAGATGAAATCAACCTGGTAGAACAGATAGGGTTTTTCCCAGATGTCATGTATAGAATTCAATTTTAATGGAAACACTATTTCAATTAGAAAAATCAATAGGCGAGGATGTTCACATTTTAGGAACATCCATTGCAACACAATTTGATGTCAATCAATTGTCTTGGTACTTCGACAGTCATAAAGACATCATACGATGGAGCATTGATCTGCTTGATTGGGAAAAGGTTATGAAACTTGTCGTATCGGAGGGTTTTGAGATAAATGAAGTTGAGCATTTCCTCGAATCAAAAGGATATCATGTCGGTGAACTGATAGGTTCCAATTGATTTTGGAAGAGTCGACAAAAGTAGTAAGCTGTTCGAGTCTTGCTGAACTTGTTTCAGCATCTTCCTATTACTGATACCTGAAGACCCTGAAACAAATTCAGGGTGACTCACAAACAATTTAAAACCTTGATTGTTAATTGATCAGGTAGTATTGAAAACCTCATTTGGAACTAGCAAAAAATTATGTTGGTGATTAGGTGAGATAGGTAGCCCCATCGTACGCGGTGGGGCTTTTTTGTTTCCAACAAAAAAGACGACCCTTTCGAGCCGCCTCCGATTATTATGTATTCTAACTACTAACCAAAATTAGTAGTTACACTAAGCCTCAATATTAGAACCTATCTTATAGTATTTCATACTGACTTGAAACTGTGTCAACCTTTTGTATACCAGAAATTAAAATTGAAGCAGAAGTCCCTAAGATTGAATAGATGTTGAATCGAACCGCCCTGAAAACAGGCATAAAAAAAGCAACTCTTTCGAGTTGTTTTCCCATAAATACTGTATCTAAATACTAGTAAGTATGAAGAGGGAATCAAGTATTAAACTCCTCTTTTCATTATTACTAAATCAATTGCCTGAAACCAAGTGTATACTTATTCTGATCTATTAGAGCTTTTCAATAAAAAGTCCGTCTTCTGTCTTCTCCACTTTAATCAACTCCGCCTCTCGCAATGACTTAATTGACTTATCCCACTTCTTATTCGAAAGCCCGGCTTGATCTTTCAATTCATTAAGATCCATACGATCTTGAAGTAAGGATATGATCAGTTTTTCTTCCTCTGATAATTCCACCGTTTTTTCTTTCTTTTCAGGCCTCATTTGAGGGAAAAACAATACGTCTTGAATGGAATTGGAATTCGTCAAAATCATGGATAATCGATCAATACCAAGACCAACGCCAGCAGTAGGCGGCATTCCATATTCCAGCGCTCTCAAAAAATCTTCATCTAAAGTCATAGCCTCCTCGTCTCCTCTTTTTCCTAACTCCAATTGCTCTTCAAAACGTGCTCGCTGATCAACAGGATCGTTAAGCTCGGAATAGGCGTTCATGATTTCTTTTCCATTGCAGATGGCCTCAAACCGTTCCACCAAACCTTCTTTAGATCTGTGTTTCTTAGTAAGTGGTGACATCTCCACTGGATAGTCCGTAATAAAGGTTGGTTGAATCAGTGAGGGTTCGCATTTTTCACCAAAAATCTCATCAATGATCTTTCCTCTTCCCATGGTCTCATCAAGTGGAACCTGAAGATCCTGAGCCGTTTTCCTCAAGGCTTCCTCATCCATTTCCGAGATATCGACCTCAGTAAAATGTTCAATTGCATCGTACATGGTCATACGTTTCCATGGCCGCTTAAAATCAATTTGATTTTCACCCACCTGAACTTTTGTATCACCATGCAAATCCATCACTACTTTTTCAAGCATCTCTTCCATCACATCCATCATCCAGTTGTAGTCTTTATAGGCAACATATAGTTCTACTTGGGTGAATTCAGGGTTATGAAAGCGAGACATTCCCTCATTTCTGAAATCTTTCGAAAACTCAAAGACGCCATCATAACCACCCACTATTAACCGCTTCAAGTAAAGCTCATTGGCAATTCGCAGGTAAAGCGTCATATCCAATTTGTTGTGATGCGTTTTGAATGGCTTTGCAGCCGCACCACCATAGACGGGTTGAAGTATTGGTGTTTCCACTTCCAGATATCCCATGCCTGCTAAAAACTCTCGGATTGAATTCACCAATTTAGTTCGTTGAATGAATACATTTCGAACCTCAGGGTTTACAATCAGATCCACGTAGCGCTGACGATATCGTTGTTCTGGATCACTGAAAGCATCATGCAATTTCTTATTGCCCTCTTCATCTTCAGTCTCCTTCACAATTGGCAAAGGCTTCAATGCTTTGGATAATAATGTCAACTGAGTCACGTGAACCGAAATCTCCCCTACCTGCGTTTTGAACACATACCCTTTGATACCAATGATATCTCCAATGTCCATCTTCTTCTTGAAGATCTCGTTGTACAAAGATTTATCTTCATCAGCGCAGATATCATCCCTTCTAAGATAGATCTGCATCCTTCCAGTCGAATCCTGAATTTCGGCAAAAGATGCCGATCCCATTATCCTCCGACTCATCAACCTGCCGGCCATTGAAATATTGGTGTAATCGTCTGGCCTTCGTTCAAAATTCCTGAGGATATGTCCGACATTGACATTGACATCATACGAAGCTGCTGGGTACGGGTCTATACCCATTTCCATCAATTCTTCCCTAGATTTCCTTCGTTCTAACTCCTGCTCGCTTAATTGCATATGACTTGAATACGTTAGCTTATTTTTCTTTTCTTCTTCTCAACTCTTTTTTGACCAGCAAATATTCCCGTCCACTTTGTCCGGCTATCGAAGTGTTTTCTTCTGCTCGTCGAAACAAATAAGGTAATACTTTTTCCACAGGTCCGTAAGGAACATATTTGGCCACATTGTACCCAGACCTGCTAAGCGTGAATGAAATGTTATCACTCATGCCCAACAGTTGAGCAAAATAAATTCTAGGATCGTTCTTGGCCAGCCCTGCTTCCTCCATCAGTTGTGCTAAAAACTTGGAGGATTCCTCATTGTGCGTACCGCCACAAATCCCCATTCGATCAATGTGTTTTATGCAAAACTTCAGGCTCTCGTTATAATCCGTGTCAACCGCTTCTTTGTTTTCATGGATAGGTGACTGATAGCCCATCTCCTCTGCACGTTCTCTTTCCTTTTCCATATAAGCGCCTCGAACGAGCTTCACTCCATAATAATAGCCTTCGTTAGTAGCAATTGCTAGTGATAATTTTAGCTTTTCCAAAGCATCATGGCGATACAATTGAGAGGTGGTAAAAACGACTGCTCGTTCTCTATTAAAGCGCTCCATTAGTCGTTGGGCAACTCCATCGATGAAATTTTGCAACCACGACTCTTCTGCATCAATCATCAACATCAACCCTTTGTCGTACACCTTTTGAGCTATTTCAACTGCTCTTTGTTCACAGTAATAGAGTTTTGATTTTTCAAGCTCTGTGAGCTTTTCCGGAGTATTGGCTTTATCCATCAAATCGACGGAACCAAGCGCAGATAATTTTAGAACACAAAAAGGTATATGAACCGATTTGGATGCAAAATCAACGACTCTAAGCGCTTCCTCTTTCACATCATTGTAGCCATCCTCTGTTTCAATCCCTTCAACTGAATAATCTAAAATGGTATGAACGTTATGTGCGCCCAACTGATCAATTGTCGGTTGGCTATCTTCTATTGATTCCCCTCCACAAAACTGATTGAATAGTGTTTTTTTTATCAATCCACGAACCGGAAGTTTTATACGAAGTGCAAAATTGGTCATAGCGGTGCCCAATTTGACCATCCAGGGGTAGCTCATTGTTGAAAACACGAAATGAGACCCCTTCAACTCAGCATTTGACTTATGTGCAAATGCAACTTCCGTATTATCAAAATTGATTGCGTCTGATTGCATATTTTTGAAAATCGGTCGCAAAGATAGCTAACACCTTCGAGCGAGAAGAGAATAAATTATTCATTTTCAAAACCCCTTTTTTGGATCAATTACCTCCATACCTAACCATATCAGATCAACCTTCTGATGTCCTGAAATCCCTCATTGAAAAGTGGGAACCCGATCATATTGCTATATTGGTTGATGAAAACACCAAGGAATCTTGTTTGCCAAGACTTGCTATTCAAAATCCAGTCATTATAGAAATTCAAAGTGGTGAAGAAAACAAGAACTTAAAAACCTGTGAAAAAATCTGGTCTACTTTGACCGAAAGTCAGTTTACGAGGAAATCGCTGCTTATAAATCTTGGTGGTGGTGTAATTGGTGACATGGGCGGTTTTGCTGCGAGCACATATAAACGTGGAATCAAATTTGTGAATATCCCGACGACCTTATTATCTCAAGTGGATGCAAGCATTGGTGGGAAATTGGGTATTGATTTTGATCATCTGAAAAATCACATCGGACTTTTTAAATATCCGGATCATGTTATTGTTGATCCTGGCTTTCTTCGCACACTCAATCCAAGAGAATTTAAGTCTGGTTTCGGCGAAGTGGTAAAACATGCTTTAATTCATGATCAAACTCAATGGGAAAAACTAAAAGCGAGTGAATTTGAAAATCAAAACTGGAGTGAACTCATCCCACAATCAATCTCAATAAAAAATGCAGTTGTTTCAGAAGATCCGACTGAAAATGGTCTCAGGAAAATCTTAAACTACGGGCATACCATCGGTCATGCAATTGAAAGCCATTTCCTAATGACCTCAGACAAACTTTTACATGGCGAAGCAATTGCCATTGGTATGATTGTGGAAGGTCATCTTTCGCTTCAAAAAGGGTGGCTCACTGACAATGAATATTTAGAAATTAATGACTTTATTATCACCAACTTTACATTGCCAGAACGCTTGCCGGGCATTGAAGTTATTGGCGATTACCTACTTCAGGACAAGAAAAATGATTCAAGAGGAATAAATTTTTCTCTTCTAAATGGAATTGGTAAATGTGAATTTGATGTGAGTGTTAGCCCAGAAATGATTGAGAAATCATTGTTGGCCTATTCAAAACCCTAAATAAACAGGTTCTCCTTGGCATTAGAATTACCTTCTAATGGCTCAGAAACCTCTTTTTCTTTCTTTTTCACCACTTTTTTCGGTGATGCAATAAAGAAAGTAACCGCTCCCAAAAGTACTGAAAGTACTATCGCTCCTATCGTTTTTGATGTTGACATATTCTCTATTAAAGACTAATTATTAACGAAAAAAGTTGGAATATTGTTCACAGATTATACCCGTAACAACTTTTGCACTACTTATTAAATAAATACACCGATCGCCTAATGGGAGAAGTGAGGGTTTCTCCATCAAAAAGTGAAAGTAACCGGGCACTGATGATTAAAGCCTTATCAGGTGAAAAAATCGTTTTAAAGAACTTATCGGATGCGCAGGATACCCGAACGATGAATTTGCTACTGCAAAAAAATCGACGTATATGGGATGTGATTGATGCAGGAACAACGATGCGTTTCTTGACTGCTTATTTAGCAATTGGGCAAAAAGAATGCACCATCACAGGTTCGGACCGAATGAAAGAACGTCCAATTGGTCTTCTCGTTGATTCTTTGAAAGAAATTGGTGCTGATATCGAGTATTTGGAAAAAAAAGGATACCCGCCGCTTAAGATCAAAAAATTTGCAGGACAGAAGACCAATAAGATTTCAATTCCAGGAAATATCAGCAGCCAATTCATAAGCGCATTACTCATGATTGGACCCGTACTTCCAAAAGGTTTGAATATCGAATTAACCTCGGAAGTTTTCAGCAAACCCTACATCGAAATGACTCGCGATTTGATGAAGGCTTTTGGGGTAGAAACCAAATGGAACAAAGATGCGATCTCAATAAAAAAGGGAGATTACCTGTCTGGGGATTACGCTTTAAGAGATTACACCATTGAGGGAGATTGGTCTAGTGCCAGCTATTGGTACAGTTTTATTGCTCTGTCTCAGGACGAAAAGAGTAGTATTTCCATTCCTCGTCTGAGAACCTATTCTTCACAAGGCGACCGAAGAATTGCTAAGATCATGTTCCAATTCGGCGTGGTGACTGAGTTTGAAAACAACAAGATACGTCTAAGCAAAATGGATTTTGATGTGAAGCCGATAGCTCTGGATTTACGGGACTGCCCTGATTTAGCTCAAACCATAATGGTGGTAGCTGCCGCCAAACAGGTTTTAGTCGATTTTACCGGACTTGAAAGTTTAAAAATCAAAGAAACAGATCGGATAGCAGCGATGAAAAATGAGCTCAACAAGATTGGAGCCGATTTGGTCGAAAAAGACAATAGCTGGCAATTGGTGCCTACACTAATCCTACCTGACTCAGTGGAAATCGATACCTATGAAGATCATCGGATGGCGATGGCGTTTGCGCCGCTCTGTCAGTTAATGGATGTGATTATCAAAGAACCTTCTGTAGTTAGAAAATCCTATCCCGGATACTGGGAAGAGATCAAAAAAACGGGTGTTAAGATCTCACCGTACTGAATGAACTTCAACAGGTACAGTGGTGACTTTTCCATCATGGACGGTTGAGAACCAAACTTCGTTCATTTTTTTCCATTCAGACCAGTTAAACTCAAGGCCTCCGACTGGAATATTTGAAGTCCAAAGTTTCCAAGCGACTGGCCGTCCTTCTGCTCCAATAATCCATAAATAACTGTCACCTGGAGTAAGACCTCCGGTAGAATAAGTAACAAGCAAACCGCGTCCATTCTCGACATCCACAGTGCTTCTAATCACTCCTTCGTCTCTAATCTTGAATGGAGCAATTAGCCAAAAAGAATCATTGATGAATTTTTGATATGCCTTCGCCTCTAGAAGACTATATGAATCCATTGGTCGGTTCAAATCGAGGTAAACTTCTTGTTCAGCCCATTTCACTATTACGCTATTATTCACTCGATCCCATTTATGATTATTGGTATTTCTGAAAGTAAACTCAATGTAGTTTAATGAATCGAACGCCTGTTTATTCACAGCAGCAAGCACCTCATCAGCCAGTCTTTCAGCATCTTGACCCAGCGTTCCATTTGGAAGTGGTTTGTCTATGATCACATAAAGAGCTAAGGCTAAGACCAGTATCCCAAGCAGAAGAAAACCAAAAAAGCGTAGTATTTTTCTAATCATGGTAAAGTTAGCGTTGGCAATAATTTAGGTGCTTTTCTTACTTTGGTTGCTTGCTCAAATGCGTAGGCAATACTTATGAGTTTCGGCTCTTGATATTTTCCACCAAAAATGGACATTCCTACTGGCAAACCATGAACATATCCAGCTGGAACAGTAATGTTAGGGTATCCGGATCTAGCCGCTGGAGTGGAACTTCCTATTCCAAAATGATCTCCATTAATCACATCGATTGGCCAGGCTGGCCCTCCTGTCACCCCAATGATAGCATCCAGTTGATTATCCTTTAGGGCATTATCAATTCCATTTCTTGAAACTGTCAGCATCGTGTTAAGTGCGTCTTTGTAATCTGGATCAGTCAAAGGACCTTTTTCTTCCGATTGTTCCAAAATTCCTTGTGGAAAATAAGTCATTTCTTTATCCGCATTATCCACGTTGAATTGAATGATATCTGCCAGTGTTTTCACCGATGCGTCAGGTCTTGTCTTTAGGTATTTATTCATTCCATCTTTGAATTCATAGAGTAAGACTTCAAATCCGGAGTTTCCATAAGCGCCATCTTCTGCAACTTCTATATCATCCACTATCTCAGCGTCATTAGAAGTGATCACCTCTTTAACTTCATTAAAGATTTCATCCACTTTTTCATGGGCTCCAAATGTTCCTTTTAAAATCCCTATCCTTTTTCCTTGTAGTCCATTCACATCAAGGTATTGAGTATAATCTGTTTGGGAATTGCCTTCACTTTCTGAAGTAACTCCATCATTGCCATCAACTCCTGTCAAAGGACCAAGAAGTGCTGCTGCGTCTGCAACGGTTCTTGCCATGGGGCCTGCAGTATCTTGCGTATGAGAAATTGGGATAATCCCGGAACGGCTCCACAATCCCACCGTGGGTTTGATCCCAACGACACCATTAGCTGATGATGGACAAACAATTGACCCGTTGGTCTCCGTCCCAATCGTAATGGCACACATGTTTCCTGAAACTGCCGCCCCAGAACCTGAACTGGAACCACAAGGGTTTCTATCCAATGCAAATGGATTTCTCGTTTGTCTACCGCGACCACTCCATCCGCTGGACGAGCGAAAGGAACGAAAGTTGGCCCATTCACTTAGGTTGGTTTTTCCCAGAAGAACTGCACCAGCCTCTCGTAATTTTTTCACAATAAATGCATCCTTTGGTGCTGATGTTCCTGCTAATGCCAACGACCCAGCAGTAGTCATCATTTTGTCTCCAGAATCAATGTTGTCCTTGATCATAATTGGGATGCCATGAAGTGGTCCTCTGACATTTCCTTCCGAACGTTCTTTGTCTAACTGATCTGCAATTGCTAGCGCATCAGGATTTACTTCAATCACACTATTTAATCCATTCTCAGATTGGTCTTTTTCTTCGATTCGATTCAAATACAACTCACAAATTTTTCGCGAAGTGTATTTGCCGGAATTCATGGCTTCTTGAAGTTGAGCTACTGTCCATTCTTCTAATTCAAAGTCGACTTCTTGAGTGTTGGATGCTGTTTTTTCTTCATTTGTTGGTGCACAAGCTTTTACTCCAATAAAAGGAATGGCACTTCCCAATGCCCCCAATTGGAGGAAATTTCTTCTTTTCATGATCAATGCAGTTTAGTCAGGTTATTGCGAATCACTAAATTTAACCTGAATAATTCGAGAAATTAACTTTTAGGAAATCCGCCTCACGAATAAGATGATGGTTTGCCTATTTCACCTATTAAGTTTTACCAAATGAAATTGTTTAGTTCCATCGTCCTATTTGTAGCTGGTTTTCTGTCACTTGCTCAGCCAAACACAGAAATCTATGTGTTCGACCTAGAAGGTGATACCGCAAATTTTTCTATTTCTAATCCAGTCAATATTTCTAACAATGATGGGTATGACAATCAACCGGCGTTCTGGCCAGATGGTAAATCGGTTATTTACGCCAGAACCGTGGATGGTCAAACAGAGATAGCTCGTTATTTCCTCGAAACCAAAGAAACAAAGCTCATCAGCAACACCAAACAAGGCAGTGAATATTCACCCGCAATGATGCCTGATCGAAGGATTTCCAGTATCAGATTGGACACCACCGGCTTGCAACGTTTATATGCCTATGAGCTAATTGGGACCGTAAAAGAGTTAGTTCCTGAACTTGTCATTGGCTACCACGCGTGGGTGGAAGGCTGGAAAATCGCTGCTTTTGTTCTCGGTGATCCAGCAACTCTGCAATTAATCGATACAAAATCAGGAGAAGCAGAAGTTGTTTATGAGAAAATCGGCCGATCACTTCACAAAGTTCCCAATCACAACTGGTTCAGTTTCGTTGATAAATCGAAAGACGTTTGGGCTGTGAAAGCGATGGATCCGAGTGACAAAACCGTGATTTATTTAACCAATACGCTCGAAGGATCTGAAGATTACTGCTGGACTCCCCAAGGTTCCATGGTCATGGGTAAAGGGACTAAGCTTTTTCATTGGGAAAGAAACTGGGCTGAATTTGCCGATCTTAAAGACTATGATCTTGGAACTGTGAGCCGAGTAGCTGTTTCAAGAGATGGTGATAAACTAGCTGTGGTGGTCAATAATTAACCAAGGGGAATCATCTATTTTCAGGAGCTGTGTACTCGAAATGTGCTCTCACTTCTGCAAATTTCTCCTGGTCAATCGGTTGAAAAACTACCTTTTCTCCTACTGGATGTTTTTCCGTGCAGTTTCCCGTCAAGCAATCAGCTGGACGAGTAGGTCTTTTTTCAAATCCTCCACCACAATTTGGACAAACATTGAAAAGCACATTTTCCACACAATCCTTGCAATAAGTACATTCATAGGAGCAAATCATGGCTTCTGTACTATCATTTGGGAGCGGCTTGTTGCAGTTTTCGCAAGTGGGTCTTATTTCAAGCATGTTTAGTGTTTAATCAATTGTTGAATATGGACTTGGATTCTCTCACCTAAAATGGGAATAATAAGACCGGTCCAGGTGCTTACCAAATCCAGTGAAACTTTTTGACTTACGTTTATTCACCATCGAAATACCACTTAGTATACTGATCGCTCCGAGAAGCATCCAAACGGTCAATTTTTCATCAAGGAATATGATTCCCAGAATAACCCCGTAAATAGGCATCAAGTACGTCACCGTTGAAACATAGGCGGCACTCGTACGCTCCAATAATTTGAAATAAAGAACAAACGCAATGGCTGTTCCAAAAACTCCAAGGACGCCAATCGCGATAATGGCAAGAGGGCTTAGTTCAGAAATGGAAAATTCAGGAGTTGTAAAGAACGCCAATGGAAGAAGGTAGATTGTCACCGAAAGTAATTGTGCTGCCGGTGCATGAATTGGTGGCACGTTGATCAGGTTTTTTCTGATGAAAACCAAACCAACACCGTAGCTTATTGCAGCTAGTGTTATTGCTAAAATTCCTTGGGTTGTCCCAGTCACGCCTTCCAAGAGACTTGGAGTGACCAGTATCATTAATCCCACCAAACCAAGGACTACCCCAACTATTTTGTTTCCAGTCATTTTTTCGTCTTTCAAGAGGAGTTGGGCCAAGACAATCGTACTTAGAGGTGTAAGGCCATTCAAAAGGGATGCTAGTGAGCTGTCTACATATTGTTCCCCCCAGTTGATTAAGGTGAAAGGAAGCGCCTGCGCAAAGAAACCTGCAATGAAAACCTTTTTCCAAAAATGAAGCTTCAATGGCAGCCGCTCCTTTTTTACGAACAAAATCAAAATGAGAACAAGGGCTCCTATACCAATCCTAAGTCCGGCGACCAGCATCGGTGAGACCTCTGCCACGGCAATTTTGATGAAGAGGAAAGAAGGTCCCCAACAACTGGCCAATAGTATTAGTAAGAATAAATTCTTATTCTTCATGCGTCATTCGTTCAGTACAAATCGAACGTCTTTTCATGAAGAAAGAATCATCAATTGGATGAATTGATTTAAGTGTGTTGATTAAATTCAGTAATAGGTGGAGGAAGAATACGCATCAAAGGAGATGAAAAGTAGACTCAAAAAAATAGCAACACCTATAGGTATTGCCATCTTTGTCTTGTGTTTACATGTGCGAAAAGCGCACTACGTTTTGTAAAACGTTTGACCAAAATTAAAGGTTTCGACCTTCAACTCAAAGTCAAATTTAGGTTTAGAACCTAAGTAGTGCGTCCCCTTGGCTTCAGAGTCAAGGGGCCACGTGTAGGCATATATTCAGAAATTATTCCAATCAATAATATTTTCAAACGTTCCTTTTCCTTCTCTATCCAGCTAGTAATCATGAGCCATACGAATTGATTTTTAAATAATAATCAAATTCACTAATATAGTAGATATGGAAATCAGGCACTTAAAATTGATTCGAGAGGTGGCTGAGACGCAAAGTCTCACGAAGGCAAAAGATACATTGTTTTTATCTCAGTCTGCTTTGAGCCATCAGCTAAAAGAAATTGAAACCGAGCTGGGAACTCCACTTTTTCACCGTGTAAACAAGAAGCTGATCATAACCGGAGCAGGTAAAATGGTGCTTGAATCAGCAGAGCGCGTATTGGATGACATTGAGATGACTGAGCTTTCCATAAAAAAATATGTATCTGGTGATACTGGAACAATCCGGCTGGCAACTGAATGCTACACTTGTTACCACTGGCTCCCATCATTACTGATAGATTTTAAAAAGGAATTCCCAAAAGTTGAGGTTGAAGTAATCCTGGATAATAGTTGTGATGTGGAAGATCAGGTCCTGAATGGTAAAATAGATTTGGCTATCCTTTGTGAAGTTTCAGACAGGCCAAAACTGAAGTACCATGAGTTGTTTCGTGATGAAGTCTATGCACTTGTTCCTGCAGATCATCCCTGGACAAAAAAGAAATACGTGAATGCCGAGGATTTTGAAACTGAAAACGTAATCATCCATTCTTATCCACTTGAATCTGTTTCTTTGTTCAGAAACTTGCTCATTCCGGCTGGCGTTTCCCCCAAAAAAGTCACTCAAATTCAGGTAACTGATGCGGTCATTGAATTAGTAAAGGCAGGCATGGGTATTAAAGTAGTGGCCAAATGGATCATCGAACCGTACCTGAAAGACAATTCACTTGCCATCGTTCCAGTAACAAAAAATGGAATGCATCGACGATGGTATGCCATTACTCTTGACCAAAAAGAAAGCCCCCAGTATCTGGAGAATTTCGTCTATCATTTGCGCTGCAATATTGGCGGACTTTGCTGCTGTGCGTACGATCCATAAAAGTCTCTATTTTAATGCAACACCTTCAGGGTTGATTCAATGTAAATTGTCTTATTGATTGAATAATTGAGTAACTTCAATTATGGAGCCATCATTAGATACCTGGACCATTTTTTTTCTTATTGCTGCAGTGCAAGGGTTATTCCTTTCCAGCATGATTTTTTTGAGAAAATCCAAAGTGAACAACTCTTTGGGTTTGCTTATTCTCTCCTTTAGCATATGCTTGATTTATTACGTTGGTTATTGGACCGGATACAATAGAGTTATCCCAACACAAATGGGTGTATTTGGTGGACTCACTTACACCTTTGGCCCACTTCTTTATTTCTACGTCCGATCAAGCAAGAAAGTAGCTTACTTCAATAGTTATCACTTTATACCTTGGTTGTTATTCATCGCGTATTGGTATTGTAGACCTCTTTATCCACAACCACTTTTTCCAATACTACGGGATGTTCAAGCCGCCTTGCAAAACATTCATTTAGCGGTTTACACGGTTTTAATTATTCATTTCACCTATTCTAACAAGGGCTTTTCAAATGGAGCACTCCGACTATATCTGTGGAGAAAAAAGGTGAGCTGGGCCTTCTTCGGATATAGCCTATCATTCATTTCTTATTTCACACTTGTATGGACGAACAGCTTGAAGTTGGAATACGATTACATGATCTCGGTAGCTTCCTCCTTTTTTATTTACTTCATTGGATACCACGGATTCCAGCGACAAGAGATATTTAAAATGTATGAAAACGGTCGTTATGAAAGATCGGCGCTAAGTACCACAGCATCTTCTTCAATACTTGATAAATTAAGATCCTTCATGGAGACAGAAAGACCTTACCTCGATAGTTCACTCCGACTCCAGGACCTTGCTGAAAATCTAAATATTTCTAACCACTACATTTCTCAGGTTATCAACGATCTGGATGGCAAAAACTTTGCGGATTTTATCAATGAATATCGAATAGAAGAAGCCAAACGTCTTCTGTTGGCAGATGATCAAAAAAAAATCATTCATGTAGCTTACGATTCTGGATTTAACAACAAGGCCTCTTTCAACAATGCCTTCAAGCGATTCACTGGAATGGCTCCAAGTGAATTCCGGGAAAGTCAGTCGGTCCTGGTCTAGATTAATTTGGTAAAATATCATAGGATTTAACCCTCACCAGATATAGGTGGTATTTTTTTGAGCATTGTAACTCGATCATCAAAAGATGCCATTAAAGTTTGTGCTGGTTTTTTCTTTCCTAGCCCTGTGGAATTCTACAAAGGCTCAGCCGGATACTTTGGAAATAAACTATGGTAGCGACCTACTTAGTGGTGAATTCATAAAGGACTACACCAACAAATGGAAAGTCACATTCATTGATGCCCTGGGAAACTCGACTCCCAATAAAATATGGACTGACTATGGACAGGTTATTAAGCTCGATGGGAAAAAATACTTTCATCGAGTTCAGGATCTTTATGACCCTAACATGAATCTTCAAGATACATGGATCAATATGGTAGAGCATAAGTCACTGGTGCCTGTCAGCTTTTCTACTCTTAATCCAAGTGGTGGATTTCTCCACTATCAATTTGATGGTGACAAGATTACGGGAAGAACCAACAAAATCAAGGAAGGTGAGGTAACAGAAATAAACATCGAGCTTGAAGAAAAAATATACGATTGGAACTTGTATGGGATGCTATTGGTCGGACTACCATTGGAAGAAGGGCTTGTTGCAAAAATGCCATTCTATGCTGAACAATTAAAAGGATTAAACTGGATCACGGTGTCTGTTGAAGATGAAATTCAAATGAATTTGCCCAATGGAAAAACAACTCAAACATGGAAAGTAAATACAGATCAGGGATTGACATTCTGGCTTAGCAAAGAAGAACCTTATGTCATTAGACTGGAACTACAGCTACAAAATGATGCAAGGCTTGTTTGGGAAACCATATAAAAAAGGACTCAATGAATCAAAGCAACAAGCCTACACTTTATGGGAAATAAACCTAGATCCGTATGGGGAAGTCGTTGCAGTGGAAACCTAGTTTGACTGAGTAAAATCAATTTCACTGCGCGATTACTTCGAGACCTGGCTTTTTTAAGCCAGGTTTTTTTGTTTTATGTAAAGCATAACTAGTAAGTCCATAATCAAGTCTATCCATCACATCTTGGATTTCTGAACAATTTCTAGAACCTTTCAGTTATTTCTATATAACCCAAGTAGTTATACTTGATAAAACAATCGTAAACAACGAATCAACAACATAAACTAATTACCAGATCTACCCTTTTCAAAGGGCTTTTTATTCTTTAAAAACCACTAAACCATTTCATTGTCTTCTATCATTCAGAGCCACCATGAGTAATAAGAACACTTTAAAACTTAACGTATTATTCAAGTATGCACTAGCAAAAATTGGTTTCCTCGCTAGCTTAATGCTTTTGTTTTCTATTGCCACTATCATTTTGTTTAAGCTGAATGCTTCACAAGAAGCCGGAATCTTAATTGATATCTCAGGAAGAAATCGAATGCTATCGCAACGTATTGCGCTTAATGCAATTGCTAGTGTGAAAGGAAACGTTGATGCAAAGAAGACAATGGAAAACGCCATTGTTGAACACGAAAATACGGTGAGAATATTAACCAATGGAGGTGAGCTCCAAAATGGGACATATGTCAATGGCGTCTATGACAAATTCAAAAATGAAATAGATAATGTAGAACGCTTGTGGGCCGATTACAAGAATATCATCCAAAGGGTTGTCGATAGTAAATCTGATAACCAAAATGATATAGACGAAATACTGCAAAAGGGAAACGAAATGCTAAAAACCAACAACGATTTGGTTCAAGCATTGGTCAGCGATAACAACAGCAGCAAAAATCGAATTGAGTCCATTTTATATATTATCGTCATATCCAATATCATCTTGATTTCAATGGGTGTATTTATTGCTTTTATCGAAGTTGTTAAGCCTATCAATGAAATCTCCAGTTTCTTAAAAAAACTAAGCAACGGTGACTTATCTAACACATTGAATATCAAGAAGAGAAATGAAATGGGCTATATCATGCACCAGCTAAACAAAACAGTAACCCAACTAGATCAACTGCTTCAAAGAATTGACAACTCTTCAAAGAATATATCGGCCGTTTGCCTCCCTTTGTCAGAACGATCTGAAAATATGAGTAACGAAGCTTCAAATTTGGCTTCAACCACGGAGGAAATTTCAGCTTCTTTAGAACAAATGAATTCTAGTATTTCTCTAAACTCTGATAATACGAATAAGACCATGGAAACCTCGCAGTTGGCCTCAGATCAAATTAAAGAAATGGAAACGGTTGCACTTCGAAACCTTGAGCACTCAAGAAAGATTTCAGGAAAGATCACTGTGATTAATGAAATTTCTAATCAAACGAATTTGCTTGCTTTGAATGCCGCAGTAGAAGCAGCCAGAGCGGGTGAGTATGGAAAAGGGTTTGCTGTTGTTGCTAAGGAAATAAGGAAACTGGCAGAAAATAGTCAGATAGCAGCTGATGAAATTATCGCTCTAACTTCAGAAAGTTTAGCCTCATCAGAAGAGGTAGAAGAACTGTTAGCAAAGACTGTTAAAGAAATAAGCTCATCAACATCACTGATTAAGGAAATTTCACATGCCAGTGCAGAGCAGAAAAATGGAGTAGACCAAATTAACTCCACAATGGTATTTCTGAATCAAGTTTCACAAAACAATGAACAAGCAGCTGGGGAGTTAGATGATTTTTCGAAAAAGATCTTGAGTTCTTCAGAATCGCTAAAAGAAATTGTCAAGTCATTCCAACTCAAGGTAAAGTCGGAATAGCAAAGCTTCCTGACTAACTCCTTTTGTGAAGCCAAATGGAATCAATAATCAAAAGACAGGTATACTTCAGTTTTTTCCCATGCCATCAACAATTTTCCTTTACCATTTCCCCCATCGAAGGCCATTCCAAAAGCTTCTCGATCATCACTTACTTTTTTTGCCGGAACCTCAAAAGAGAGGACATTTTTGTCAGAGTCATAATCAAAAGCACCCCAGGTGTGAAGGTTTGTATTAAAAATGATTTCCCAAGTTTTTTCACCAGGAACAGTGTACATCGTGTAACTGCCTGCCTTCAATGTTTTCCCTTCAAAAGAAATATCTCGATATAGATTGATTTCTGTGCTTTGATTAGCACCTGTTCGCCACACTTCGTCATAAGGGACAATACCTCCAAATATCTTTCTACCCTTCTTCTGAGGTCGGCTATAAATTATTCTAGCCACCGGTTGAGTTCCTTGACCATTTGGTCTGAAAATGGCCAAGTCAAGAGGACTATCATCGAGACCTCTGATTTCCTGAGCTGATACCGTCAATGCCAGAAAGAAAAGGAGTAAGCAAAAGCTGGCGGACCTTAGGTGTATCATCAATTTTTTCATATCTATCCATGTTGAATTTGACAGCAAATTTATTTATTTGATATATCAAATAAAATATAATAATTAAGAAAGGGACGATCGAAAACTCTTACGGAAAATAGATCGCCCCTAAACAACAATTATGAGATTAGGTTTAAGTTCTCATCTCACCTTTATTCCTTTTTCATCAACAAATTTTCCAGTGATCAGCCATCCACCAAAGTCTTCGGAAACAGCCATCAGCAATGTGTTATCTCCTTTTTTCAAACTGAGATAAATTGCATCAAAGAGTCCGATCGTACCGAGATAACGATAGTCTCTTGATCTCCATTTGTTATTTCCACGATAAATAGGCTCACCGTTTAAAATCGCAACCACTCGATCGCTGTATCCAAAATCAAAAAGTTTGACCTGATCTCGGCTCGAATTGATGGTGATTTTTGCAAAAACAGTATTCCCAGGCTCACCATTCAGGACTTGTTGAGTGGAAATATTTGCAGCTACACCTTCCATAAGTTGAATTTTTCTTCCCCATGTTCTCGTGTCAATTACTTTCTTCAACTTACTCAGATCGTCCAAATCCTTTTCGTCAAACATATCTGATATCTCCCATTCAGGAATCGCTCCTTCTATCGGTTCTCTATCATTCGGACTGAAATCGGCTAGTTGATACGAGTTTGCATCAATTTTAACATCTGCAATGTGCATGGCCTGTGCTCCACCTCCTCTTATAACTATATCGCCTGCCGCAGGCTCATGAAATAGATTCCAAGAAAGATTTGGGGTTTCTGAATAATCCAAATAAACCTGCGCCTTGTCGTTATTCACTACAATTTTGACATGCGTCCAATCATCATACTTGTATTCATATGGAAATGAATACCTCGGCCCATAGTACAATTGCCAGGGGCTTATTCCATTTACGACAGGGGCTGCCTGGTTAGCGTCAGGATTTCCTGATTGATGAGGACGCACATAAAACTGCTCGCCATTCAGTCCATTTACCCGAAAATAAACGCCTGGAAACCCCTGCGTTTCTTTGAGAAAAATATCGTACTCAATTGTGCCGTTCAGAAACTTAGTGTCCTTAAGCGCTAAGGCTCCACCTTTGATATAGATGGCATTTTTGCCTCTGTAATTTTCAATAATATAATCTCCATTAATACTCCAGGTATTGGTATCAATTGGAAGAATTTCCTGGGCACTTGCATTCAAAAGTGTTACAGAAAAAAAGATAGAAATTAGTCTTTTCATTTCTTAAGTTTTTCGATTTTCATCAACACATACTTACGGCATTTGAAAACGGTCGTGCCTAGAATCCCAATACATGTTGATTCAAACTCATTCAACATTGTTCAGCTTCTGAATATTAAGCACCTTTGATTGCAATTATGGCAGCTAAAGAATCTGGAGATAGTAAGGAAATAATTCGATTAAGGGAAAACTTAGAAAAACACCTTAATTGGGGAAAAGCGGCTGACTGGCATAGCTCGATGTACTCTGAACTGAGCGACAAGATTTTCGAAAAATGTCAGGTGATGTTAAGTGCCGCTACATTGAAGCGGTTTTGGGGAGCAGTTAACCATGAGGGAGCGCCAAGCATAAGCACGCTTGATACGCTTTCCCAATTTCTCGATTATGCCAACTGGAGAGAATTCAAACTGGAGGGGCATAAAAAAAGAAAGACAAAACTTCCCAAACATATTCCTCGAAAATCTCTTTACGTAACTGCCGGATTTTTCATTGCCCTTTTCATGGTCCTGATTGTAGGCAATAAACGGGTGGATGATCCTGAAGTACTCGCAGCGATTCCATTTTCAAGTAGACCGGTTACTACTACATTTCCTAATTCTGTGGTCTTTGATTTCGACCTAAAGAACGTTCGATCCGACAGTTTACTTATTCAACAGTATTGGGATCCCACTAAGACAATACAAATACGGAGAGATCAAACGCAAGCTACTGGCATCTATTATTTTCCCGGATATTTCAGATCCAAATTGCTTGTTGATGGACAATCCGTGAAAGAGCACGACCTCTATCTTCGAAGTGACGGCTGGATTGGAACGATTGATTACCGTCCGGTTCCCAAGTATTTTTCATTTGACGGACTCGATCAGGATCAGTTGATTTGCTCACCTGAGCTAACTGAAGAAGTCACAACCTTAGAGGAGCCAATCAATACAACTTTTCATTATGTAAGCGATCTTGGAAATATTTCCGGAGATAATTTCACTCTTCGATCTTCACTGAAGATTTTATGGAATGAAAAATGGGCCGTTTGTCAATCAGCTCGTATTTATATTCTTGCCACCGACGGAGCAATGGTCATCCCATTTTCCAACATTGGATGCAGTTCGGATAACAATCTGATGTTGAACGATGTGTATTTCAGTGGAAAAGAACACGATCTTTCTGACCTGGGCACAGATCTCTCAAAATATACAGACCTTGAAATCAAGGTACGGAACAAGAAGGTTTTTATTTCAATCAATGACAATCAGGTTTATGAAGGCGAGTACTTTGAAACCATGGGAAGGTTAGTTGGAATGAGATATCGGTTTCTCGGTGTTGGAGAAGTTGCTTCTTTTGCCTTGCAAGATCAAGCAAGCGCCAATGTTTTGGAGATGCTTTGATTCTCAACCGGGATCAAGTAAACATGCTTGAATGTGCTTGAATCAAATTGAATTAGGTTTTGGATTGACCGTTAAATGCTTCTTCTCACATTAGACTTCAAATCAAAATAAGAAGTCTATGAAACCCAGAAAACTACTTTTCCTTTCATTTTTCCTTTGTGCGTTATTTTCAAGCGCGCAAGATGTAGGAGCTGCTACACTCGTAAGCCAAAAGCGAGTAACAACAGCCAATATTGGTAATTCCGATATAACAATAACTTACCACAGCCCATCTGCCCAGGGACGCAAAATATTTGGCGGAATTGTACCCTTCGATTTTGTAGTCGATGATAAGGAGTATCCTTGGCGAGCTGGCGCAAACCAACGGACTACTGTTGAATTTACTCATGATGTAGAGATTGAAGGTCAATCACTTAAAGCTGGTTCATATGGTTTTGTTGCACTGGTATCAAAAAATGAATGGACCTTGATATTTTCTTCAGGCAAAACCTGGGGAAGTTTCAATTATGATCCAACCAATGATGCGCTAAGGATAACTGTTCCAACTGAAACAATTGCTCATCAAGAATGGCTGAGTTATGAATTTGCAAACCCTAGAAACGAATCTGTAGATGTTGAGTTAAAATGGGAAACCACCAAGGTAAGTTTCGAAGTGAAGACAGATGCACTTGCCAATACTTTGGCGGATCTTGAAAACAAGGAAGAAAAAACCTCCAGAGACTACCAGGAGTATGCGTTGACCATTGTAAAACAGGATTCAGCAAATGTTGATGAAGCGCTCAAGTGGATTGATAAATCGATCGAAGCAGAAGCAACATTCTATAATAAAATGGCAAAGGCCCAACTCTTGTTGCTAAAAGGAGACAAAAAGAACGGGAATACGCTTAAGAAAGAAGCGCTTGATTCCGCCGCAGGATTCAATGTCTATTACTACGGTCTGCGACCTTTACTTCTTCAAGGTGATCAAAAAGAATCCTATAAGATTTTGACAAAACGATTAAAGGAGAAACCAGAAGAATGGCAGACTTATCTGGCATTTGGCGAATACTACCTTAAGCTGGGAGATCAAGAAAAAGCCACTGAAAATTTTAAAATATCCTTTGAAAAGTCGAGTGACAGATGGAGAAATTATGCGAGATACCTCTATCTGCAAAACAAATTGGCATTGGAACAAATGGATAAATAATAGGCAATTAAATACAAATATTGCCACTCATATGATTCTTCATATGGCCTGGGCACGATAACTGGTTCTTTTAACATGAACAAAAACCACTTCAGATATGATTAAGAAAATAGTACTGTGTCTAGGCCTTATGGGATGCGTATGCCTACTACCAATTGATGCCGCTTCAATATACTTAGGAGATGAAGATACTAGTAGTGTTCAGAATATACTGGATGCGTACTACGATTGCATTTCCGGACCGATTGGTGAAGTGCGAGATTTTGATCGATTGAAAAATCTTTTTCACCCAAATGCAAGACTTACCTACAGTTACTGGAATGAAGACAAAACCAAAGCTGATCTGATGATCTTCAATACCATGGACGAGTACATCGAGAAACTGGATTACCTGGATAAGAAAGGATTTTATGAATATGAAATCTCCAATGAGATTAATACCCTCGGTTCAGTAACTCAAGTTTTTAGCGCCTACGAATTCAGAGTAGAAGACAATAGCATCAATTCTCAAAAAGGAATTACGAGCTATGATATTTTCTATGATGGAAATCGCTACTGGATCATGTCCATGTTTTGGACTATGGAAAATGATAAATACCCGATACCAAAGAAATACTTGAAGAAGTAAATCATAAGCGATGAAGTAGGTCTTTCAAGATATCATCCGGTATACTTAATCGGACATATGATTTTAATCATGTATCGTCATAATTAAGGGATAGCCATAAGGATAATCGGTTATCCTTTTTTAAATTTTCTCTTCCGAGTCCTAAGTTGGGATAGATGAATGCTGATCAAATCTGTCAGTATAAATAAGTGGTTTAAAGAAGATGATATCACCGGAAAAATTAAAACGAGTGGTCAACCTGCTAATTTTTGGTTTAGTTGGTGTGATCATTTTTTCCATTTTACTTACGTTTTCTCTTGAACAACATTATTCCAACTACAGATTACTCAGTAAAGAGGCAGCCTTAAACGGCAGTGTAAGCTTGGTTAGGATATACCGGGATTCTATCTATTTCGTGGTAAATGAAGGAAAGTATTCAATTGGGTCTTCTGAATCGAATCAATCAAACCTAAAAGGATTCATCCTCAAGGGAGATTCTCTTCATAAACGAGCCAATTCAGATTCTATATTTATCAAAAGAGAAAATTCAACATATCTTTTCGTTCTTAATACCTCCAACAATTCGAATGAACCTATTGCTCAAATGAATACTCATATCCAAACGATAATCAATACATTGGGTCTCAAACCACACCCTGAAGGAGGCTACTACAAAGAAACTTATCGCAGTTCTGGAGGTATTCCTGTTTCGGATCTTCCACCTGAATATTCTGGAGATCGAAATTTTTCAACGAGTATTTATTATTTACTAGTATCAGAAAAGCCTTCGGCATTTCACAAAATCAATCAAGATGAAATCTGGCACTTTTATGATGGATCGTCCATTGAACTTCATACGATTTCAGAATCAGGTGATCACCAGCATTATTTGATTGGTAGAGATTTAGCAAACGGACAAGTGCCACAATTGGTAGTTCCAGCCAATCATTGGTTTGCAGCTAAAGTGACGGAATCAAATAGTTATTCACTTGTTGGTTGTACAGTGGCACCCGGATTCGATTTCGATGATTTTACACTTGCGAAACGAGAAGATTTAATAACTCGATTTCCCCAACATGAAGAGTTAATTGAAGAGTTTACCCGTTAATCATAGCAACTCTTATCAAATATTTTTAGCCCAAATGGATAGAATCTCACTATGAAAACAACTTACGTTGCTACCATATCAAAGACAGCAATCCACTCCAAAAAGAGGCTGGAGATATGAATATTATAGAAGACATGGGTTTTGGTGATGCGAACGACATTCGTTGAGTCCAACGGTAATCTGAAATGGGAATCCTTCTGATCGAAAGGGTATCTTTCGAATCAAAAGTATTCGTCAACATGAAATCAAAAATCATCAACTACATCGGCTGGATTCTTCAAGGATTGCTAGCTATTCAATTTGTTATGGCCGGTATCAATAAATTCATAGGCCCCAATATGAATGATACTTTTACGAACTGGGGCTATCCCGATAATTTCTATCTTTTTGCCGGCTTTGTAGAAATACTTGGAGCTATTTTAATTGTGATTCCACGTTTTATGATTTACGGAGCGGGCATAATTGCTTTCACAATGATTTCTGCGTTTATCACATTGTACATCAATGGCCAACCAGTTGGTGATCCAATTCCCTCATTGATTATAGCAATTGTAGTCGTGCTCATTAGAAGAAAATGAAGCTTCTCATGAAATAACGCAAGACTGCAAGAGCAAGCGTCTTAAGGATCATTAAAAAATTTAGTCTAACGAAGTAACCATTTGGAAAAAGGTGAGTTATGCCGCTAAACCATGTTTTAGACCTTTAACTCACAATTATGAAATCTGTTTCTAGACTATCGCTATCCATACTGTTAGTCACCTTTATTGCAACCATTCCTTCGTATTCACAACTAACAAAACTGTCATCCAATCCATATTCAGGTTTTTCCCCTTACTTGAATAATGAACTCAATCAAAAACTTGATGATCGTCTTGATCCTGGGATCGCCGTTTCGATTATAAGCGATCAGCAAGTTCAAATAAGAAACATGAAAGGAGTGGATAACCTATCTTCTTCACAACTCTTATCAGCCACTACCTCATTTTATTTAGCTTCAGTAACAAAACCTATGACAGCTCAAGTTGTCCATGAGCTGGTAGACAATAATCAGTTAAGGTTGTCTCAAAAAGTGCGGTCTATTTTACCTGGTCTACCCAAATACATGAACAACGTAACAATCCAAGACTTGCTTACGCATCAATCAGGTATCCCGGATTACTATCAATACATCACATGGCGGGAACCTCTCATAGACAATGCTTATGTATTCAAACTGTTGAGGGACAGTGTTAAAAACTTAAATTTTTCATCCGGAACAAAGTATGAGTACAGTAATGCCAACTACATATTGCTGGCAGAAGTAATCGAAGAACTTACTGGAACATCTTATTCGGACATGTTAAACCAAACCGTGTTTGATGACTATAACATGACAAACTCTAGTGTTGGAAGTCCAAAAAAATCATTAAGACCTGCAATTGGTTACAATTTTAAAAATGATGTTTTCCTAAGAAACGACTATAGGAGCATTGAATTTCCAGGTGGGTTTGTCGGTAATTTCAACAAGGTCACATACGGATCAAGTGGTGTTTTTTCGACGCTATCAGATCTAGAGAGATGGGTTCTCAATCTTTATGAGATTGATTATTTCCAAAACATCGAGAGCAATGATGTTCGAGTAGAACAAACATTTGAGGCTCCTGTAAAAGATGTGTCGTACACCCATGGATGGTTGAAAGGATCATTGCTAGGGTATGATATTTTCTGGCATTCAGGTGGTTTTGGAGGTTACAGAAATATCATCGTATGCATACCTGAAATTGAATTTGCCATCATAGCTCTGTCTAATAATGGCAAATTTGATGCTGAAGGATCAGGATTAAAGTGGGCACATAAATTCGTTTCTCCTATTGGCAAGTAGGCCTATTCTGACCTCAAACTAAACAGGCAAACCAAATCATAAGCACCATCTCCGAAAGCCTATTTGTTTCATCTTTTGTTTTGATACAAATTTCAACCGTCTGCTCGAATAAACGATTTAAAAGCTTGTTTATAAGACCTGCTTATTGGAAGAAATTTATTTGGGACTTCTACTTTGTCATTGGAAATTCTCAAAATCCATTTAGTATTAACAATGTATGATTGGTGAATTCGAAAAAATGCGTTTCCAGGTAAGTCTCTTTCTAATTCCTTCATTTTCATCAAACTCATAATACTTCTCCCTTTCAGGTAAAATGTAACGTAATCACCAGTTCCTTTTATGTATAGTAAATCTTCAAATAGAATCTTTACGAGCTCCCTACCCTCTTTGACAAACATGAAATCAGGAGTTTTCTCAATACTTGATTTCTTACTTCCTTCAATGGTTTTCTTCACCTTATCAATTGCTTTGAGAAATCTACTAAATGCGAACGGTTTCAGTAGATAGTCCACCGCATCTAACTCAAATCCGTCTACCGCATATTCGGCAAATGCTGTAGTGAGGACAACACACGAATTAGGACGAATGACCTTGAGTAGATCCAAACCGGAAACTTGGGGCATTTTGATATCCAGGAATATTAAATCAACTCGATTGCTCTGAAGAAATTCCATCGCTTTCATGCCATCGGAAAAATTAGAGATAACAGACAATTCCGGAATTTTATGACAATAGTCCAGCAGTAACTTCCTGGCCATCGGTTCGTCATCGATAATAACACAGTTTATCATTTGTCTAGATTCAATACCAATTCAACGGAGTACCTATCTTCAGTTTCATTAATATTCAACGTATGCTGATGTGGATAGCTCAACTGAAGCCTTTTCTTTACATTTTTCAAGCCAAAACCTGAATGATCAATCCGTTCATTGATTTTCTTACAAATGCTGTTTTGCAACAACATACTTATCCTATTTCTTGACGAACTAATTTTCAAGTGAACCCAACTCTCAGGACATTTGTCACTCACTCCATGTTTGAATGAGTTTTCCAAAAAAGGAATTAGAATCAATGGTGCGATTTCAATCTTATCATCCACATCGTCAGTATCAAATGTGATAGCAAACTCATTATTCAACCGAATCTTTTCAAGGTCCAAATAGTCTCGCATATAATCAATTTCGGCACTCAAAGGGACGGTAGATTTATTCGAATCATAAATCATGTAACGCATAATATTCGAAAGTTTGATCACCACATTTGTCGCCTCGTCCTTCTTGGCTTGTGTTAGATAATTCAGGTTATGAAGTGTATTGAAAAGGAAATGTGGATTGATTTGTGCCTTGAGATAATTCAACTCTGCATTCAATTTTTCATTTTCAAGTTGCTGTTTTTTGTTTTGCAGTTCGAACCAGTCCACAGCAAATTTTATCATACCGGTAAATATCATGAAGCTCATATGATCCCATAGCGTGCTCACGAATCGAACCCAACCAAAAGAATCGTAATAACCTGATTTAGAATATTGTGCTAGGATTTCATTTTCAGCTAAGACGCTGATAAACATAACAACTGCTAGTGTTGGTAATAATTTCTTAAAATACTCGGAAACATTTTTATGGCGTAAAAGATCTGGTAGAATGAAAAAGTAATGGGTGTAGCTCAAAATGATATGAAAGAACATAGGCAAAGCAATTCTTACGAATGCTACCTTCGGGCTCATGAAAACGGTAAAATCATAAAACTTGTAACTAAAGAAAAGCGCCCAAAAAGAAAAATTCAACCAGAATATTCTGTTGGTCAGAAAGGATTGCTTCATCTGAACTAAATCTAACTAAGTGATTTCATTTATGTGATATCTCGGTGAAATATCGTTTTCCAAAATCGACAACTGAACTAGTTTAATCGGCATCCGACACTTACCGAGCCAATGGTGCAGAAGACATATTTTATTGATGTACTCATCGATTTTCCATGATGAAAAATTCTGATTGCTTGAATTTAGATAAATGAGAAAATTCGCAATCTTGATCTTCTTCATAGCTCCTCTCGCAATAAATGCTCAAAAACCTGAAGAACTAATAAAATCAACGCTTGATGCTATGGGTGGACTGGAGACCTGGAGGAACATGAAATTCATCCAATCCAGTCAAGTGAGTCATAAATTCTGGCTAGAACAATCAGAGAACCCAAACGGTCCGTTCATTACATCTTATGATCAAACAAGTGAGATAAGAGGGGTGCATGAGAGAAAGCTTTGGGTAAAAAAAATTACAAATCAATTTGTATCAGGCGGTTTTTCTGAATCCCAGCTTCGAATCAACGGCAACAACGGACTTATGCAATTTGGTCAAAGAGCATTTCCCATGCCTAATCAGATTCGTGTCATTCAAGATGAACACCTTCGATACTCACCAGATAATTTGTTGTTAACCGCTTTGGAGCAAGATCTAATCCTGGAGAGCGAGGAAAGCATAGATGGAGTTTCCCATTATAAAGTCAGTTTTGTTAAAGACAAACTCAAACATTCCCTCTTCATAAATAAAAGAACTCATCTCATTTCTCAAGCGCAGATTGAAAGTTTTCTCCCTTATGACATATTCAATTATCCGTGGGGAAAATTTATTACTACCATTAAATATTCAATCTATTGGCTATATCCTGGTGGGATTCGGTACCCCGCCCAGTGGGATGTATCAAAGCTCGATAAGCCTTATCTGTCAACTACTTTTCTCGATCTTCAATTTCAAGCCAAAGTGGACACAACACTTTTTGAAATACCTGATTCAATAGCAAATGTGCCTAAACCACCGCCGACCTTAGTTAACAATCTCTCATTACCAACGGACAGACAAATAGAAATTGCCAAAGGAATTCATTCGGTTCCCGGAATGTGGAATGTTGGAATGGTCGTTCAGGAAGATGGAATAGTCGTTATCGAGGCGCCCATATCTTCTGGTTATAATAAAAAGCATCTTGAACTGATTAAATCGATGTATCCACTAAAAAAGATTAAAGCAGTAGTCGTTACATCTGATGCCTGGCCACATGTGGGTGGTGTTCGTGAATTTATCGCACAGGGAATCCCCGTTTACACTCATTTCCTGAATGAAGAAATTATCAATAGAGTAGCCAATTCCGACCATTCCCTAATGCCCGATTCACTTGAGAAAGCACCAAAGAGACCAATCATGAATCTTCTTAGTGAACCCATTCAAATGAATGACCCCATTAACCCGATCCGGTTGATACCCATAAATGGTGAAGGTGGAGAGCGAATGACTGCCATTTACTTTCCTAAACAAAACCTGCTCTATGCGAGTGATCTTGTCCAGTACTCAAGCAGAAGAACTAAAAAGTTTTTTGCACCGCAGTACCTGTCGGAAATAAAAGCAGTGGTAGATAAGTATGACCTATCTGTAGACACAGTCTTTGCCATGCATATGTCTCCAATCCCTTGGACTGACGTGCTAAATGCCCTTGAGAGTTTTACTCACTCCTCAAACTAACCACAGGGTTTTTCAATGCCGATCGAATTGACTGCCACGAGATGGTTGCGATCCCAATCACCAGTGCAGTAACACCACCTATTAGAAACCAAGAAGGACCAATTTCCACTCGATAAGCGTAATTAGCTAACCATTCATCTACTGCGAAATAGGCTACAGGAATGGCAAGTACAAAAGCTATTAAAATAGGTTTTGCAAAATTGCCAGATAAGAGCCGCGCAATATTTAAAACGGAAGCTCCCAGAACTCTTCGTATTCCGATTTCCTTAGTTCTCCTTTCTGCAGTAAATACAGATAATCCATACAACCCAAGACATGAAATGAACATCGCTAAAGCCGTGAATATTAGAACTGCCTTGGAAAGTATCTGCTCTTTGATGACCAACCGTTCGAAGTTCTCATCCAGAAAATAGTAGGAAGGCACCTCTTCAGCTCCAAATTCATTCCATATGGCCTCCACTTGGTCAATTACTGGTTGAGGATTACCGGAAAACTTAACCGTCAAGTTTCTTCCACCTCCATCACTATATCCCAATGCTATAGGTGTGATTTCATTTTTTAATGTCTCATAGTTGAAATCACTCACCACTCCAATAATCTTGTAGTGACCTCCATTAAAGGTTTTCCCAATCGGATCCTCAAATCCCATTTCTCTTACTGCAGTCTCATTTAGAATTACTGAAGAAGTATCTGTGCCAATCTCACTCGAAAAATTCCTTCCTTCCAACAATCTAAATCCTAAACATTCAAATAACTGATCATCCCCTGTGAATTGTTGCACCCAATATTCCTGCTCTTCATCACCATCTTTTGTTAGTTTCCACACAAAAGAGCCATTTTCGGCTGGCACACGATGATTAATGCTAACCGCCAAAACATTAGGATTTTGCGAAAGCTCTTGTCTGAATACTTCCTTATGATCTCTGACATGTCTGAAGTTATCTACAACAAGCACGTTTTCTTGATTGAATCCCAAATCCTTGTTTTGAATGAATTGAAGTTGATTGAACACAAATAAAGAAACCACCAAGAGACTTATTGAAATCACAAATTGAAAAAGAACCAGTCCGTTTCTGACCAATCCTTTTTCATTCACATGGATGTTTCCTTTCAGGACCTTTACAGGCTGGTAACTGGTAATGTAAAACGCTGGATAAATACCTGCCATAACTCCAATCAGAAGTACCATGGCAGCTACCACAACAACATCGATTGTATTCGTAAATAAAGATTCGAGTAGCTCTAAGCCAGTTAATTTTTCGAATCCAGTTAAGAATAACTCTCCAATCAACATTGCCAGAGATCCAGCAAGTACACATATAAGAACCGATTCCAGGATAAATTGAGAAACCAATTGCCTCCTGCTCGTACCTAGAGACTTTCTAATTCCGACTTCCTTGGCTCGCACTGTAGACCTTGCGGTCGATATGTTGATAAAATTGATACTCGCAAGGAAAAGAATCAGAATTGCGACACCCGCGAAGACTTTGGTTGTCATTGCATTTCCAACAGGTGCGACTTCAAATATGTAATCTGAATACAAGTGAATGTCCAATATTGCAATAGGTAAGAATTGGTAAAAACCACTTTGATAGAAATCTTCAAAAGGGTCATTCGGAGCAACTTTAGGATGTATTTCGGTTCTCATAATGTCATCTAATATCGTCCTAAGTGCTGCTTTTGGATCTTCGTCTTTTAGAAGAACATACGATAATGGTGATGCAGAAGTCCAGTTGGGTTGGAGTGATTTACCACCATCCGAAAGCCATATTTGAGCAGGAATATGAGTCATTTTTTCGGAGGCAACCACTCCTTCAATGGCGTAAATCTTAGGGTCGTCCTTGATTTGGATGGTTTTGTTTAAAACTTCATCCGTACCAAACAATTTCTTGGCAACCCGATCAGAAACAATTGCTCCATCTGGCTTTTCCAAAGCAATCGTTCTGTCTCCTTTCAGAAATTGATAAGAAAACAACTTGAAGAAATCACTGTCTGCTATGAATACATCGTCCTGAAGTACCTCCTTGTCATCAACAATTAACGTGACTTCCCCCATGCTTCCAAGATTAGTCGTTCTTTCAACCGAAGAATACTCCGTGAGTTTCTCTTTCAAGATTTCAGGACCCCTGGCCATGTTTCCAATGTTGTAGAAATTAACTCCAACTCGGTAGATCTTGTCGGCATTTTCAAAATGCTTATCATAGCTGAATTCCTGCTTTACCCACATACCGATGACCATCGTGCAGGCAAGGCCAATCGTGAGTCCGAAAATGTTTACAAATGAATAGGTGAAGTGTCGCTTCAGATTGCGAAGAGAGACAAGGAGATAATTACGTAACATGGTCTTTTAGATTTTGGTCATTAGTAAATGCCAATTTCCATGCCAGTGCCAATAATTACCCTAAAACGTCAATTGGAGTCATTTAATGACATTTAAGCGGACAAATTAGTGTTCGAAAATGGACTTTTAAGACAGTTAGAACCATTCCATTTCCTTTGGAAAGATTGGAATTTTTGAAGCTTTTTTACTGTCTAATGTTGATGCTTCTTTCCACCATTCCTTAAAATGATTGACTGCTTCATCTTGTTTGGACTTAGTATTTACAGGGACAAAAAAGCCTCTTCCGTCCTCTTTCTCTTTGTCTTTCTGTAAATCATTTTGATCCTTCAATACAGGAAGAGCTGATGCAAACCACCCGGTAGGTTTCTTGTTCGCTTCATTCATCCTGATTGACTCAATGAGCCACATTGAAATAACCCCGAGCGTTGCTTCCGGAACGTAAAACTTACTCTTCACATTTCTTGGGAACCTACTTATTATCGTGGTATCAGCTACATGTTTTATCAATTCGCTCACATGATTCCATTCCAAACGAATGTCTTTTGAAGGTGAATAATTGTTCGATTCTAAAGTCTGTAGGAAACTGACTATATCACCGCTTTCGTTGGTTCTTTTCAAATCACTTTTCTCAAGCGATGATCCTGAAATTGCATTCTTAAAAACCAAGTCGTTACCAGACAAAGCAAATTGCTCAGAGAGACTTAACTCAGATTCTAAATCTCGAAGATCATAATCCCAAACTAGCGTTTCTGATTTTGACCAAAATGCTTCGTTTGGTTCTAGAAAAATTGGTCGTTCGAAGAGATCTTTCGCCTTGTATGATTCATTAGAAAGTTCTTCTGAGCCAAGAAAATGTACTCTTGTTATATCCTCGAGAGAAATTTCTGTAACACCGGTTAATCTATTGAGGTATTGCCTGGTACTTCTTGAATCCATTTCAATTACTTCAGGTGTATCATTGGTATAATTGAAACTGTAGATTGAATTAGAACGGAAAAAATAGTTGCTGTAGCTTGAATTGTTGAATTTAGAAGTGTGCCAATAGGTAGCCCTGTTTCGACCAACAATCTCAAATTTGAAAATTCTACCGGTCGATTCAGAAATGTGATACAAGTAGTCACGACCAGTACCAATTTCCGAATAAACAAGCACTTGCTCACCTTCCAATGTGTAGATCTCGCTTATTTCCATTTTCTCAAAATCTTTTTCACTTGCCTTTGCAAAAAGAAATTCAAGAATAGATCGCCCTGTATAAAATGGTCCTTGAATACCTTCCCTCTGTTTGTGAGAGGAAATTCTAGGAAACTTCGAATAGTCATATCCTTTTCTTTGTGCATCTACGCTAATTCCTATCTCAGTCGGCCAACCATCTTCTTTGGTATAAGACATAGTGACAGCAAACTCCTCAAACGAGGTGTATCTCCCCTGCTCTAATTGTATAAAACCAAACAAAGCTCTTCTATTAAACACATCATCAGATTTGTTTGAATTCAAAAATGGTTCAAACGCCTCCTCCAGAAACGACTGCTTATTGACAACTACAACCTCCTGCAGAGTCATACTAGATTCCAGGAGAACGAAATCACTAGTGCCTCGGTCCAGCATCTCATTAATAGCTATCTCAAGATCAAAATATCCAATATGAGAAAAGACCAATGTGTCACTATCGAACTCCGTAGGCACTCTTAAAGTAAATCGCCCATTGATATCCGAAATCACTCCTAGTCGAGCGGATTTAAGATACGCATGCGTGAATGGTAGCGTTCCGTTCGAATCTTTAGTATAACCGGATAGATTCAAATCCTCTTCCTGAGCTTTCACGAATGAAGAGCCAAGAAGGAACAACAGAGCCAAGGCAATCCTTATAGCATAAGAAAGCATATCTTAGATTTTATGAAGGTTAGAAATTGTTTTTTCTAGTGCATGCTGCAGCTACTCATTTCGCAAATTCTCAGCAGGATTCGTGCGTGCTGCTTTTCCGGTTTGCCAGCTTATCGTGAGGAATCCGATAGCAAAAACTAAGAAAACTCCAGATAGCAATTCAAGCGGACCAATGGTAATTCTGTTGACGAAATCTGCCATCACCATTTCATTGAAAAATAAATACGCCAATGGAATGGCGACACCCGCAGCAATCAGCAACATAACAATGAATCCTTTGCTTAGAATGAACATCAGGTTTTGGATAGAAGCGCCCAAAACCTTTCTAACACTGATTTCTTTCAATCTTGTTTCAGCGGTAAACACTGCCATTCCCAATAGTCCCATACTCGCGATTGAGATTGCCAATGCTGCAAGAAATCCGAAAATTTTAAAAAGCGTTGCTTGCTGATCGTAAGCATCCTGAATTTGTGCATCATAGAACTCCGCTTCAAATGTGTGCACCTTGTCAATACCGCTCCAAACACCTTCCATTTTGTCCATCATGGCGACAGGATCGTCAGTTTTCACCAATAGGTTAAGAAATTGATAATTATCCGAAACACCTTGAATAATGGCACATGGTCTAGGTTCGTTATGGATTTTTACATACTGAAATTCATTGACCACACCCACAACTTCCACTTTCTGATCTTCCAGTCGATCTGTGATGGTGAGTACCTCTCCAATAGCACTTTGCGGTGTTTCAAAATTGAAACGTTTCCGAAGCAACTCATCAATAACGACAAATTTTGCGTCTCCCTCTTCCAGGTCGTATGGGAAAGTTCCTCCGGCTACAAATTCGTATTGATGAAGATCGAAATAGCTTTTATCAGAATAGTTCACATACACTCTGACAGAATCAAGCGGGTCTTTGAATTTGAATTCCTCTGCCCAAACTTCACCTGTATTTGGAATCATAGCTGACCTGGAAATCTTGGATACTTCAGGTAGTTGGGCCATTTCACTCATAAGAACCTTAGACTCGTTATCCTGAAGAGAAAGATTTAGGACATTCTCTGTCTCGAATCCAAGATCAAACTCCAATGCGAATTTGTATTGCCTATAAGCGATTGTCGATCCAATGATGAGAAAAATGGATATCGCAAATTGTACCACAATCAAAATCTTCCTCAAGCTCAAACCTTTCAAAAGTTTTATGGAAGAAGCATCTCGGAAAATAGATATCGCCTTAAGTTTTGAAAGAATAGTTGAAGGCAGAACCCCGGCGATGAATCCAATGGTTAATGCAAACAATAAGAAATAAATGGCATATATCCATTGAAAACTCATTGTGACCATTTCTCTGTCATCCATCAAACCCTTGAATCCGGGCCTTATCAATATGAATAAGGCATAAGCCAGAAATAAGGAAACAACCGAGACTATCATAGCCTCAAAAACAAATTGCGTAAATACTTGTCGCCTGGTTGCTCCCACTACTTTTCTAACTCCAACTTCTTTTGCTCTTCGCAATGACCTTGCTATTGAAAGGTTGGTGTAATTAAAACAGGCTGAGACTATAACAAACATGGTAAGGAACACCAGTTGAGAGATTGCCAGCCATGACATGCTTGGCCCAATTTGATTTGATAGTTCGTCCCCTGGAATGATGTCAAGCATACTTCCCAGTTGATGATTGATCGTATATCGATCGGTTCGGGTGTTTTCCACATCTGCAACCTGATTCAGTATTGCGTTTATCTTCTCAGGTCCTTCTCCATCTGGCAAGACGAGGTAAACATAGTTTTGCCAGACACTGCTCCAATTAAAAAATGTCGTGTTTTCATTGTCTTTATACCTATTCTCGGCAGTTATAAATGAAGTCAGTGCCTCAAACTGTATATGAGAATTTTTAGGAACTTCTTCCATTACTCCCGTAATGGTGTAGCTTTTATCCCCAGCAGTCACAATTTCCCCAACTGGATTTGAATCTTGAAATAGCTTTGCGGCCGTTTTTTCTGTCAAAACAAGAGAAAATGGCTCAGTTAAAGCTGTGGCTGGATTACCATACTTCAGGTCAAATGAAAAAACATCAAAAAAGGCTTCTGACGCGTAGTGCCCAACGATGGCTATCGTATTTTCCCCTTTGGTAAGGTCCTCTCGAAAATTTCGTCGCATCAAAAGAATTTCGTCATAGCCGGTGTACTCTTCTTGAAGCTTTTTACCAATGAAAACAGAGGTGGAGGCTAAATCAAAAGAATTGCCGCCCTGGTTTTGATAAGTAGTTTGGATCCGATAAATGCGATCACCTTTTTTATGGAAAGTATCAAAACTTAGTAGTTCACTGATATAGGTAATCATTAGAATACCAATCGACATTGAAATAGCTAAGCCAACAATATTGATAGAAGAAAAAAGTCGATTTCTAACCAAGCTTCTGGCAGAGGTCTTGAAGTAATTTCCGATTAGATTTAAAAAAGTCATTTGTCCTAGTATTTTGGGTTTTTTAATCGTGTATAGGCGGCAAAATTTCAGTACATCCAGAAAGTAGATCAGGTCAGCCCTCCTTTTGCCTTTTTTATAATTTCGGTCATAATATTCATGCAGATCTCCCTGCAGATCTTCAAGAAGATCCGATCTGCAGTAGAGCTGGATGATCCGATCCATCCATTCCGGTGGACCGTTTCTTTTACTCATTTCTTAACATTTCTGCTGGGTTGGTTTTAGCTGCTTTCCATGTTTGCCACCCGATCGTCATAATTCCAAGGAAAAAGATCAATACAACTCCGAACAAGAGTTCAAAGACACCAATTGGTATTCGATTGGCGTTATCAGCCAACATAACTGAAGTAATAAACAAGTAGGCAACCGGCATTCCAATAATGGCTGCCAGAATCAACATGAAAATAAAACCACGTGAAAGGAGATACACCAAATGTTTTTCTGTTGCTCCCATCACTTTTCTGACGCTAATTTCTTTGATGCGAGTTTCGGTTGTGAATACAGCCATACCCATTAATCCCATGGAAGAAATGGAGATAGCAAGAAAGGCAAGAAATCCAAAGATTTTGAATGTGATCACGTACCCGTAGTAAGACTGACTGATCCTGTCATCATAAAACTCTGCGTCGAACGGATGTACATTATCAATTTTCTTCCAGATACCCTCCAGTTTATCCATAAATGAGACTATGTCATCTGTCCTCACCAAGAGATTCATATATGAATAGGAATCGGGAGACCCTTGAAAGAAGGCAATTGGCCTCCTCCTTCTTTCAATTTTTGCATATTGGAAACCCTTAATTACACCAGCTATTTGCACACTTTCTTGTCCACTTGTTCGATGAACGGTCACTATTTCACCAACAGCACTTTCGGGACTTGCAAAATCGAATCGGTCGACAAAAAGCTCATCAACAATAATAAGTTTTGATTCCTTTTCACTAGAAAGGTCAAAAGGAAACGGACCTCCTGCAATGAATTCAAAATCATGAACTTTCAAATAGTTCTTGTCAACATAATTTACATGAACAGACGCAGAATCAAGTGGGTCATTATACTTGAACCGATCAGACCAGGTATCTCCTGTACTCATTATCAAACCTGACCTGGAATAGTCCGATACCTCAGGAAGCTTTTCAATTTCTGCCAACAATAGATCAGAATCATTTCCTCTAAGATTTACATTCAAAATATTTTCCGTATTGAATCCCAAGTCGAAATTGAGTGCATATTTGTATTGACGATAAGAGATGGTGGCTCCGGTGATAAAGGCAATCGATAATGTGAATTGAAATACAATCAGAACTCTTCTCAAGTTGACGCCTTTTAACAATTTCATTTTGGAAACATCCCCAAGAGCTGAAATGGCCTTCAGCTTAGAGAGAATAAGGGATGGTATAAACCCTGCAATGAAACCAATCCCCAAGGCATATATCAGAAAGTATAAAATATGTATCAACCTGTAATCCATTTCCACTTTCATTCTGTCTGAAAGGATCCTTATGAATTCTGGTTTAATTAGAAGTGCCAAAACAATGGCGATGACAAGCGCCAAAGCTGAAATAACCATCGCCTCTACAATAAACTGTACAAAGACCTGACCTCTCGCCGCTCCCACAATCTTCCTGATGCCCACTTCTTTGGATCTTCTCAAAGAGCGCGCTATCGACAGATTTGTGTAATTAAAGCATGCGGAAATGATCACAATCATGGTTAAAGTGATCATCATATTGATGACCTCCCAGGTCCTTCCAGGTCCAATCTTATTATTGAGATCCTTTCCCGGTACAACTTCAGCTAGGTTCTCTAACTGAAAGTTAATCGTAAATCGATCCGTCTTGGCATTCTCCTCTTGAGCTACTTCATCCAGTGATGCTTGAACGAGATTAACATTATGGTCTTCAGGGAGCAACAGATATACATAATTTGACCAAATACTTCGCCATGTAAAAAAACTTGAATTCTCGTCTTTTCTGTATTCATTTTCTGCAGTAGAAAAAGATGCCAACGCTTCAAATTGCATATGCGAATTGAAAGGGACGTCATCCATTAAACCAGTAACTGTATAACTATCCTCACCCGAAGTAACAATTTGGCCTACAGGATTTACATCCTTGAAGAGCTTCGTTGCTGTTGTTTTTGTCAAAACAACCGAATTAGGTTCTCTCAAGGCTGTGGCAGCATCTCCAGACAAAAGGTTGAATGAAAAAACATCGAAGAACTCTTCAGATGCATAAAGTCCACTGACACTAATTACGTTTTCACCCTTCGCAATATCCTTACGAAAGTTCCTTCGCATAATTAGAACCTTGTCGATTCCGGTGTACTCCTCCTTCAGTTTTTTTCCA
Organism: Cyclobacteriaceae bacterium; assembly: GCA_028284125.1. GTDB lineage: Bacteria > Bacteroidota > Bacteroidia > Cytophagales > Cyclobacteriaceae > Ekhidna. The sequence goes on along the minus strand of JANQSI010000004.1, from coordinate 169,700 downwards.
ATAAATACAGAAGTCGAAGCATAGTCTTCAGCCTCTGAATCATTGATGTCCTTGTAAGACGTAATAATTCTATAAATGCGATCAGACTTTTCGTGGAAATCATCATAGGTAAGAAGTTCACTAATGTAGGTAATCATAAGGATTCCTACAGACATAGAAATTGCTAATCCCACCACGTTTATGGAAGAAAAAAGCTTGTTTCGCGCAATACTTCTAATCGAAGTTTTAAAGTAGTTTTTGAATAGATTAAAAAAAGTCATTTGTCCTAGTATTTTGGGTTTACGAACCGTATAGAGTCTGAAAAATTTGATGACATCTATGAAAAAGATGAGGTTAGCTCTTGATCTACTTTTAGTGAGGTTTCGATCATAGTATTCATGCAGATCTCCCTGAAGATCTTCGAGCAATTCAGGCCGGCAGTAGAGTTCTACGATCCGATCCATCCATCTTGGCGGGCCTGTCCATCGTGATGGGCCTGTCTGTCGCTTACTCATCTCACTCCTTGAAAAACGACATCAGGAATTAAACTCCATAGCTTATCTCGTTGCTCTTTGGATTTCAATAGTGCAATCTTGCCAGCGTGTGAAACCTGGAAAAAACGTTTACGTCTTCCACCACGCTCTTTCGTTGGTTCTCCTAGCTCAGAAGTAATCAAGCCTTTGTCCTCCATCCGCTTCAACACGGCGTGCACGACACCAAGCTTGGTTTTCCTGCCAGTGACTTTCCTTATTTCATCAACAATATTGACGCTGTAAGCTTCATCAAGAAGTGACGCAATAGTAAGAAGCACTACTTCTTCAAATTCTCCGATATTGGTTCCCTTCATTTTTTGATTTGAATTCTGCGAAGTGAAATGCAGTAGGCTTGCATAGCAAGTGTTAATAAATTCTTCATGGTTTTTGAGTTTTGTCCTATTTATTCATTAAATGTATGAAAAATAATACGGCAATCATCAAGGGAAAGCTATTTTTTCACGTTTTGTATAAAAAACTAAGGATTTATCAAAAATCGGTTTTTAAATGGCAAATCATTAAAATATAATATGTAGTTGTCTACTTAATTCATTATATTAGTGTAGACAACTACGTTTATTTTATGAAATATGACTTTGTGAATGAGTTAGGCTACCTGGCGCTAGCAACAAGACTTAAGCGAATAAGTGAAGCAATGGTCCACAGCGGCAGAGATATGTACAAAACGCTCGAACTGGATATTGAACCCAATTGGTACTTAATCTTCAAGCTTCTTCAAAAGTATGAGCGGTTATCAGTAATGGAGATGGCTGCCAAACTCCATTTTGCTCATCCTTCAGTTATCAGCCTGGTGAATAAAATGGAAGCGAATGGATACCTGGAATCAGCACCTGACAAGACCGATTCAAGAAAACGTCAATTCAGCCTTTCAGAAAAAGCACGTACTAATATGCCTCAGTTTGAGAAAGTTTGGAAAGCGGGAACGGTTGGTGTTCAAAACCTTTTCCAGGATAACTCTTTTCTTGAGCAGCTTGAATCCATCGAGATACAACTCAGCCAAAAAGATTTCAAAGAACGCACCTTAAACGAACTAGCCAATGAATGATTCACTTGACTTATCTCGTGAGGCCTTTTCCGATCTCTTGAACAAAAGTTCGGAACTAATTCTTCAAAAGTTTTCAAACCTGGAAGAACAAAAAGCATATCACTATTATCCTCAAAAAGAAATTGAAAGTTGGTTGGACGAACCGCTTCCTACTGACGGAATGGATGATATGGAACTTCTTCAGTTTGTTAAGGAAAAAGTTCTTGATACCGCAACCAATAATCTTGGTCCCTATCTATACGCCTACGTTCACGCAGGTGGCACACAGATGTCAATTGTCGCAGATCAATTGGCCTCTACGATTAACCAAAATACTGGGAAATGGCATCTTTCGCCTGTCTTGAGTGAAATGGAAAAGCGTGTCATTCAGTGGGCTGGACAAATGATTCACTACAGTTCTGATCCAGGTGGTGTACTCGTCAGTGGTGGTTCGGCTGCTAATCTGACCGGACTAACTGTCGCCAGAAATATTTTTTTCGAGAAAGAGGAAGTGCGGAAGAAAGGACTTTTTGGACTTAAGCCCTTTACTGCTTACGCTTCTAGTGAAGTGCATAGTTGCGTCGACAAAAGTCTGGACGAGTTGGGCATTGGAACGGATCATTTGCGAAAAATTGCAGTGAACTCGGATTATACCATCAACATAGAAGCACTGGAAGAAGCTATCAAATCTGACATTGAAAATGGATTTACACCTTTTTGCATCATCGGCAATGCTGGAACGGTAAACACCGGAGCTATTGATGATCTAGAAGCTTTAGCTGGATTGGCTAAAAAGTATCAATTATGGTTCCACATTGATGGGGCGTATGGTGGTATTGCAGGATCTTTAGATTCAATAAAACGTCATTACAAAGGAATGGAATTGGCGGATTCGGTCGCGATTGATTTTCATAAATGGCTGTATCAACCTTTCGAAGCTGGATGCTTGCTAGTGAAAGACTGGGAGGTTTTAAGGAGAACTTATTTCAAAAAAGCTTCATATCTCAACGACACAATAGAAGCAACCGGACGATTAGATTTCAATGAACATTACTTTCAACTCTCAAGAAGTGGAAAGGCTTTAAAGATTTGGATGAGTATTAAATCTTATGGGATTGACAGGATTAAGCAAATGATCCAAAAAGACATTGATCTCACACGTTACTTAGCAAAACTCATTGTTGCCTCCGAGGATTTTGAGTTGAAATCTAAGTCAGAGCTCAGTGTGGTGTGTTTTAGGTATATAAAGGATTTAGATTCCGAAGATGAAATCAATCGTTTCAATAAACGACTCATTCCGGCTTTAGAAAAAGACGGAAGAGTATTCATCACCGGCACTACTCTTAACAATCAATTTGTGATCAGGGCTTGCTTAATTAATCACCGAATGAATGAAGGTACTGTTGAGTACTTAGTAAAAGTGATTAGAGATGTGGCAAGTAAGTTACGAGTAGAAGAAGATGCTGAAGCAAGTCCAGCATGAATTAAATTCTCCTTTAGGGCATACATCCAATTGTCACCCTGAACTCGGTTCAGGGTCTTCCTTAGTAAGTATTGAGATCGATTTGGAAGATGCTGAAACAAGTTCAGCATGACGCACAATATTTAAAGTAGAAACTCTCGATCCCAAATGTCCCCCTGAATTTATTTCAGGGTCTTCCATTGATCTGACAATCATTGGGTCAGGAAATGTCAAACAAGTTCGATATGCCACTTCAACAACAATCTTACAACCAAACCGTCACCCTGAACTTGTTTCAGGGTCTTCAATGATTTAGTTTTAGCTATAAAGTCACTTCTGATCAATCTTAGTTCTCTAAGAAAATGAAAAGAGGTTACGTTTATATTCTGTCCAATTACAGCAGAACTAGTTTGTATGTGGGAGTTACTAATGACATTGAAAGAAGAATACTTGAGCATAAGGCTGGTATCGGATCAAAATTTACATCTAAGTACAAGGTTCACCAATTGATGCATTTTGAAAAGTGTCCCGATATTGATTCTGCAATTGACAGAGAAAAACAACTTAAGAATTGGCATAAACAATGGAAATGGAATCTTATTAAAGCTTCTAATCCTGAATTCAAAGACTTAGCTGCTGATTGGTTTGATCAGGAAGATATTAAGGCGGTGAGAGGAAGATACTGAAATGAATTCAGCATGACGTAGACAAGGACTTCAGTAATAGTAGGCAATCCCCTGAACTCGTTACCGAGTCTCCCTGAGCAAACACTAAGATTAAATTGGAAGATGCTGAAACAAGTTCAGCATGACAATCCTATAACCCAACTGTCACCCTGAATTTATTTCAGGGTCTTCAATTTTACCTACGAAGGATTCGATATTTTAACTATTCTTACATCTTCCTTAAATACACGTTTCCAAATTCAGACCGAAATTGTTGTGGGTTTGTTGGATTGGATCCTTTTCCCTCCAAAGTGACCCATCTTCCAATTTCATAGCGATCTCTCGAAGTGAATTCCATGTTTAAGTTGGAATAAACATCACCAAACTTCGTACGGACCTTCATCGATGGATTTGACTGTGGCACAGAGACATCAATCCCGCCGAATTTTGACGAAACCTCAATTTCATTGCTAAAACCTTCCACTTCCACCAGCCCAAATTTTGCATCCACATCCAACGCAATCCCTTTTGGAACCATTATCTCCACCTTTATATCCATGATCACTCCATGTCGCATGTATTCATAACCACTGTCACCGATCTCTTCTCTGAATTTCATGATCTCTGGCGAATGCGGATCTTTGGTTTCAAAAAAGAAATCTTCTCCCTGGTATCTAATCACAATGTTTCTTGGGAGCTCACTGTAGTTTTCAATTTGTGAATTGATAGTAAGTGTTTCTCCTTCTTCCACCTCAAACTTGAATGCATCGTCATTTCTACCAAAATTGATGCTAACTTCAGCGCTGATCTTGATTTCATTTTGATCCCATGTCTTTATCGTGATGAGCTCTGGATATTTAAAGTTCATCTCTACTTTCTGTCCCTGATTGACAGCAATACTTCTCTCTACTTTGGTTTGAGCGTCAATCGTAAGACTCGCTAGCACCAAAAAGATTAATAAATGTCTCATTTCTACTTGAGTCTAGTTTTGAAAAATCAGCCTTCACTTACTTAAAAGGAAGGCTGATATCGGTTTTACTTTTTCCTCAAGTAAACATTGCCATGTGAGGATTCCGCGCTAAAATCAACTCCTCCTCCATTCAGCGTACCTTTTACCTCATTGCTGCTGTAACTTCTTAGTCGAGTGGTTTTCTCTATTTCTATATCAAAATCAGAATAGATCTCTCCCCAACCGGAACCCAGCTTAAGATTTGCTTTGGAATCTGCTGGTAGCGAAATATCAATAAGACCATGCGACGAAGCGATAGATACCGGACCACTTTGATTAAGAGAACTAAAGTCAGCCTCTATCCTTCCATGAACCGTGCTGATAGTCATTGGTCCTGTCACGTCATCAAGTTCTACGCGACTGTGATTGGTTTTCACTTCAAGTTCACCTTTGATGCCTGAAAAAGAAACGGCACTTCCGTGAGCAGTCGAATGCTTGTAAACCAGCGTTACACTGCTTGGAACTTTTACCACATATCTTTTGCTTGACCGTGAAGAAATTTCTTCCATTTCTGTGTTCCCATCAACTTGAGATACTGAAACGCCAAGACCTGTATTGTCCTCAAGTCCAGATCCATTGATGAGTTTCAATCCTTCTGCTCTTTCCGACTTGCTTGAAGAGCGTGATGTTGTTGAAATGATCACCTCATTCCCATCGTATCCTTCGAAAGATATTTTGTTGATACCATTTACGATGAGCTTCCCAGTTGGAGAAAACTTGTATTCATCGCTTTGTCCTTTGGCACTAGTAATTACCGCTAGCGCCAGGATCGTCGTAAGTATTATATTTTGCTTTTTCATTTTAAATTGAGTTTATATGCGTTTTTAACCTTTTTAATTTCTGTTTTTAAAATCTTTAAGAGAGTTCGAAAATTCCCAATTGAGCTTCACTTTTTACAGCTTCATGCACCTCACCTCGGTGAAGCAAGTTCTTAAGCGATTCCACCGCACCTTTCTCTTTCAATTGAACCATTAGATTGATTAAACTGATCGCTACAACAGGATCATCTTGCGTTTCAAGCGCTGCAATTAATGCTTGCTTCACTTGCTCTTCGTTAGCAAATCTTGCCAGGGCTGAAACAGCAGCTAATCGAACATTCGTGTTTTCATCAGTGTTCATGGTATTGATCAGCGCATTGATGATTTCATCATCGGAAGTTTCCATCACCATGGATGTATTCACTCCACGCAATCTGCTACTCGCTGAAGTTTGATCTTGAAGCGAGCTTATAACCAATTGCTTAGTCATCTCCATCTCACTTCTCAAAGCTGCCAGTTCTTCCTGATTTTGAATATTCTTCATAACAAGTACTCCGATCGCCGCGCCTAGAATCAAAAGAGTAACTGAAGCAGCAATTCTCATGGTCCATTTACTAGCATCAGAGGCTTCGGTTTTCATCGTAACCACTTTCGCCTCTTCTGAACTACCCATCTCTTGCTCCAACATTTTGTCAAAGCTTTGCCGTAGTGATGATTCTGGTTGAAGTTCAACCGTAGAATCTATCATTTCCATGATGCCGCAGAGCTTATCATACTCAAGCTTCCATTCTTCATTTTTTTCAATGGTCTTCTCTACATGGTCTTTTAATTCACCCGTGAGATTTCCCTGAACATAATCTATCATCAGATCTTCCATCTTACGTTCCTCCATATCTAAATTTTTTCTAGTTCAAAATATTGATCTTTTAGTCGTTTAATTGCCCGGTGAACTTTTGTCTTTACTGCCGGAACTGACGTATCCAAAACCTTGGAAATCTCTTCATACTTCATTTTCTGAAATTTGCTCATTAGTAATATTTCTCTGTCCTCCACTTTCAACCTTTCCATCGACAAATAAAGAATTCGTTCCTGCTCATTTCTTATCACTGTCTCATCCAAATCACCAAGCGTCTCTCCTACCATTTCTATATCAACATTGTCATTTTTTAGCGTTTTATTTTTTCTATAATGATCTGCAAAAACATTTCTTGCAATCTGATATATCCATGGTTTAAATCTCATTTCTTCCCTGTAAGTATGTCTGAACTTGATTAGTCTCAAGAACACATTCTGTGTCAGATCGTGTGCAACCTCCCGGTCGTAGCTGATCTTAGCAAAAAAGTTATAGAGTTGCTTGTTGTAAAGCTCAAACAGCTCGGAAGCGTGTCCTAACTCTCCATTTTTTACCGCGATCATTAGCGATTCTTCAGACATTCTATCAGGTTATAATTTGGATTTCGGGTTTAGATACTAAGAGGTATCCAAATGGTTACACCTGTAATTTGAGTTTTTTTAGAATGAGATGAAAATGTGGCCTGAAGAGGTCGAGGAGTAGCTTCTGGAAGCTATAATGCTAATTCCAGAAGGCCGGCTTCTCCCGCTGCAATAAAAACGGAAGTGTTGCTCAAAGCAAGAGATGTGGGGATGTTATCACCAATATTCAATGGAACTGACTCGATAATTGACGGGTTTGCTGGATCACTGATATCTACTTTGACCAATGTGGGGTCCAAACCAATTACATAAGCAATATCGTTTTGTGCCTGAACACTTATTGCATTGATTCCAAGATCAAGCAACCTTGAAGCGCCAAAAGCCGATTGCTCTACCAAATCAATAATGGTAAGCCCTCCACCGTGAGCTACCAGAAGTCGGTTGTTGTACAGCGCCGTTTGAATCGGAAACCCAACTGGCGTGGTAACTCCATCAGTAATTCCTGCTTCCGTGATCCCGATCTGATCTATTTCAGTTGGTATTTGTAGTTCAGTTCCTAATGAAAGTGCTAATATTCCAAACCTGGCGCCATTCACCTTTCGATCAAGGTTAAAGTCTGTGGAAGCGAATGCCACCTGACCATTATCTGAGAGCAAAACGTCCGGATGGCCTCTGTCTCGACCAAATGTTGCCGGACCCGAAATCTCACCTGAGGCATCATATTGGAAATATTCCAGGTGTCTTGTGCCACCAGAAACTACAAGATTTCCATTTCTTGCTGAAATGCCGTTGAACGGCTCACCTGGCACCAAGTATGGACCATCAATTAATTCGGGGTTGTCCAAGTCAGCGATAGAGTATGAAGCGACATAATTGTTTCCGCGTGCGTCTAAGACAAACAATAGGTCTCCTGCGATATCAAAATCATCAATACCACGCATGTCTCCAGCTGGAAAAATATGGGTTGTAACTTCATCGGTGTTAAGACTTGTAACAATCAACCCGCCATCTCCATAAGAGGTAAATAGATGATTTCCTGAAACCTTAACCACTCCTGGAACATGGCTTGGCACGGTGAAATCATCGCTACACGAGAAAAGTATAAATACAAGTAGGATAGAATAATATCGCATGCAGCAAAGTTAACTTTCTTAATATCACCCAACTATCAGGTGGACGACCCATGTGATTGATTGCGTTTTGTTTTCTTCGCATTATGAAAATGTATTTCAAAATCAGTCTGATCGCTCTTTTTTGCACAGTTATTAGCACTGTTCAAGCACAACAGATATCTGGAACAAGCTTGTCATTTGCAATTCCTGATTCTTATGATGGAATGATCCTTTCTCCAAACATTCAATTGGATGCCAACAATCATACATGGAGTGTTGGGCCTACTGTACTTTTTTCATTTGGCGATCAAATTGAGCAGCGCGACAACACTAAGCTTACTGGTTTGTATTTAGGTTACACTAATTATCCACAAGGGAGAGATCAAAAGTTTTCCATGTTTTATGGATTTGACCTTTGGAGCCAACGAGTGAAAGATGAGCAAAACTCAAGATTCTTTAATACATCTACCAACGCTTTTGAAAATATCCAAATAGATCAAACAGATAACATCTTCCAGTTTTTTGTCAATGCAGGTGTGTTGTTCAAATTATCTGACCAATTTTCTATCAATCAAACAATCGGAACAGGTCTCAACGCAACATTCAGATCGACTGCATCTCCTTTCAATGATTTCAACGATGCTTTTTTCAACCAGGATTGGTTATTGAAAACGAGTCTTACCTTTCATTTAAATTAAAAGCTTCGATTCAATAATTACACTACCTTGGTTGTTTTAAAATGCAAGCTTGAGTAATCAATTAATCATTGGAATATGCGGCGTTAGCCAGTCGGGCAAAAGCACTTTGACTCGCAGTTTGAAGAAAGAGCTTTCGTCGAGGCGATTATCCGTCAAAACATTTGAAATGGATCACTACACAGTAGAAAAAGAGCTGATCCCAAAAATAAAGGACCGTCTTGATTGGGAACACCCTGATTCCATTGACTGGGAACGTTTGGTGAAACAAGTGGAGAAATCAACCGCAGATGTTGTTTTGGTAGAAGGAATCTTTGCTTTTGATCGTCGAATGCTACCATTTTACTCCAAGAAGATTCTCATTGAGGTAGATAAATCCACATTCTACGAAAGACGTAATAAGGAGATCCGATGGGGCGAGGAACCTGACTGGTATTTGGATCATGTTTGGGAATCGAATCAAAAATTGGTCAATGCTTCACCACCAGATGTTAGGTTAAACTACAATGGAACCGATAATTTGGAAAAGGTGATGAGTCGTATCGAAAGAGACTTATAACTACCCTGCTAATCCAGGTTCGAGCAGGTCTTTTGATAGGGAATGTCGTCACCAACAAATTCTTCCCACTCTTCCTTTGTCAGATTTCGACTTACCAATCCGCAGATTCTTTCAGCTAAAACTTTTGGATCGGTTGGCCAGATTCGAACAAATTCATCTCTACTCCCAGTAATGATTTGTTGGCCCGAAGGATCAAAACATCCGGTCATTACCCAATCTTCGTGATCATCCATTAAGAGCGGGAGTTTCCTTGAATCACTTAGGTCCCATAAGCGGGCTGTTCTATCTCTGCTGGTAGTAAGTAATGACTGATTATCGGGGCTGAATTCAATATCTGTAATGGCACTTTGATGACCATTAATGAGTCGTTCCAACCGTTTTTGCTCAATACTCCAGAGAAGCACATCACCTCGTTCTCTGCCAATAGCAAGAAGTTTACCGTCCGGACTTATGTCTAAACAATTGATGGCCGAAGATCCAATCTCATAACCAAAGTAGGATTTGTCTTCCCAACTTTCCAGAATTCCTTTCACGTTTCCGGCATAAATGGTTCCATCATTTTCATCAACATGCAATGAGAGTACCGTGGATTCTGTTTTGCCAACCATTTTCGTTTCAGACTGAATTCCTTTCACCTTTACTTCACCTCCTTTGGACACCATCAAGTACTTCTGCTCGTTGGGCATGAATACAGCCGTTTGCGTTGACTCTGGATCTTGAATTGCCACCACGTCATTCACGGAACTGTTTTCAAGCGAGACCAAGGCAATTCCTGTTTGGTAAAAAACAGCCATTAGCACTTTTCCATCATCCGAAACATCCAGTGAACGAATGATATTTTCCGTTTGATAAACGATTTCAGGAACCGCTTTTGGATTTTGTAAATCCCATTTCAAAACTGTGCCATCGGTCGCTGAGGAAAAATAATGATTGGGATCTGGTCCGAAAACAATAGATGTCACCCGATCCGTGTGCGCACCTACCTGATTATAAGCCCTCAAAGTAGTGTTATCAAAATCCAGGAATTTATTGGCTTGATGTAGCGCTGAATAAACATTCAGGTGTGAAACATATGGCTCTCGATCACCAGTGCTCCAAAAATTGAACGCCTGCTTTGCAATTAAAGCTTTAAGATCTCCGAGATGACTAGGCATGATCAATGATCGCTGCGACATTGACATCACCAATTCGGTGGTTCTCAGCGTATTTATTTTTTTCTGTAAAAGATCTACATCTTGAGCATCCTGACCCAACACAACAAGTGACACAAACAATGAGCCGACAAGTAATGAGGCTCTCCTTATTATCGATTTATATAGCACCTGGTTACAAAGATTTCGTAGATTAATTTACTGAAAATTCAGCGATGGGTTGCTATCAATTACGTAAATGGTTACTGAGTTTAAGACACTAACAAGTCTGAGTGGAGAGGAAGATTTGATTTTTTTGAAAGTAGCAAAGTTCCATAGTTTGACTTATCAATAGTTATATGTGATGACTTGATCCATGTATACTGAAAGTTGAACCTATCAAGGAAAATCAATGTTGAATTCAGACTTACTTTCCACTTCTATTTTTAGTAATTTCGCGGTTGCATTTTTCATTAACTCATGTACATAGAAATCCTAAAATCTAAAATACATCGTGTCACTGTGACAGAAGCGAACCTCAATTATGTGGGTTCAATCACTATTGATGAAGATTTAATGGATAAGGCCAACATCATTGAGAATGAAAAGGTACAGATCTTAAATGTCAATAATGGTGAACGGTTTGACACCTATGTCATAAAAGGTGAAAGAGGTTCAGGAATCATTTGCTTGAATGGTCCTGCAGCCCGAAAAGCTGAGGTTGGAGATGTAGTGATTGTCGTTTCTTATTGCTCTATGGATTTTGAAGAAGCTAAAAACCACAAGCCGACCATAATTATTCCTGAGGAAGAAGCATAATTTCATTTCCTAAAATGGCCTCTAATTTTTTGGAATTATTATAACAACACTATTTCCTTGCCTTATAAGTAATTCTACAAAAATGAAACAACCTTATTTTTGGTTCGTATTCATACTTTATGAAAGAAAAAGGCCTTGGAGAACTGCAGGAGTTAGTCCTCCTCGTAATAGGAAACCTGGACCATGAAGCATATGGGCTAGCAATCAAGGAGTTTATTAAAGATAAGCTTGATCGACCTCTTAGCATTAGTGCCGTTCATGCCACGCTTCAACGATTAGAGAAGAAAGGATTTGTGACTTCAGCTTACGACAAATCTGCAAACAATGAGCGTGGTGGAAGGCCGAAGTTGATTTTCTCAATTACTGCTCATGGAGCTAAAACACTGGATGAAGTCAGGACTACAAGAAACCAGCTATGGAATGGAATGTACGATCTTAGTCTCAATCAATAGCTATGCATAAACCACCTCCTTTTGTGTCATGGCTTCTTAAGAAATTACTGCACGCTGATCTTTTCAATGGCATCTATGGCGACCTTCTTGAAGAGTTCAATAACAATTATTCCAATCAGGGTAAGTGGAAAGCCAATTTAAAATTCTTGTTCGGTGGATTGGGTTTCGTTCGTTTCCCAATACTTCTACACCTCGCAAACAACAAAAAATATTCAAGCATGAGCATCTGGAAAAACTACTTCAAAATTTCTATCAGAAACATCACTAGAAATAAAGTTAATACTGCAGTGAGCACTACTGGTTTGGTCGTGAGTTTTGTTGCATTCCTGGCAATCATCCAATATGTGCAATTCGAGAAGAGTTACGATGATTTTCATGAAAAAAGAGAGCAACTCTTTCGAGTCACCAACAAAATGACAACTTCCTCGACTACCTCACTAAGTGCAACTACCTTTTACGGGGCGAAAGAAGATTACTCAAATGAAATCCCTGAAGTAATTCAATCAACTCAGGTTTTTACTGCTAATTCTGCTCGATTGGAATTTGACGAACAGCAATTTCTTGAAGATGAAGTACTTTTCGTCTCCCCGGAATTCTTTGAAATGTTCAGCTTCCCATTTTCATCTGGTAATATGGAATCTGAGCCAGGTTTAAATTCTATCTACCTTTCGGTAAGTACAGCCCTAAAGATTTTCCCATCCGGAGATGCATTAAACAAGACCATGGAGGTGTCGGGTGTGGCTGGTCAAGATTGGACCGTTAAAGTTGCTGGGGTATTCGAAGACTTTCCACTCAACACGCATCTTAGAGCGGATGTAGTATTTCCCGTTCAAAAATTGGTGCGAATGGCCGATGAACAGCAGTTTTTCGGGCCAAATTTCACAGTAGAACAATTGAGATGGAGATGGCTAACCTTTCATACCTATCTCCTTCTCGACGAACTGGCTGACCCTGAAGTGGTTGAAACTAAAACCAATCAATTAGTAAATGAATATCGAAAGGAACTCAACGAACGACTCAATCAAAATCATGATGTCATTCTACAACCCATCTCAGATATTCACACCACAGCGGGAATCGAAAGGGAGATATCTCCTGTAAATGATGTCAAGATCATTAACCTTTTTGCGATTGTAGCAATATGCATATTGGTTATCGGATGGATAAATTATATAAACCTAAACACCGCCAAATCGGTATCTAGAGGTAAAGAAGTAGGCATACGAAAGGTGCTGGGATCTGGCACGCTTCAATTAAAAACACAATTTCAAATTGAAGCACTTTTGCTCAATTTTGTTTCTTTCGTCCTTGCGTTTTTGCTGCTTATACCACTCTCTTCGGCCCTTGAGAAAATTTCTGGAGTTCAATTCTTTGACAACTATTTTCAAAACATATCACTGATCGTTTCTATGATCGGGATTGTCTTTATTGGAAGTTTTTTGTCGGGGCTATACCCTTCTCATGTTCTCTCTAATTACAAATCAATTGACGTTTTAAAAGGTCGATTCAAAAACTCATCAAAAGGCGTAGCACTCAGACGAATTCTGGTTGGAGTTCAATTCATCTTCACAATTTTCCTCCTATCCGGGCTAATGATTGTTCATAATCAGATGACTTATATGATTGGGCATGATTTGGGAATTGACATTGACAAAACCATTACTCTTCAGAGTCCAGTAAATACTCAATCGACAAATGATCTAAAAAGCAAAATGAACACCCTGAAAAATGAATTGAGACAAATACCGGGTGTAAACAAAATTTCGATTGGGTCGCTGGTACCAGGAGTTCTCAACAATTGGAGAAATTCAACGGAAGGAACGAATGCAGAAAAGGCTGGAATCTTTATTCACAGAACAGTTGTTGATCACGACTATTTCGATCTCTATGGAATTGAACTTGTTGCCGGACGCTTATTTGATCGATCTTTCGGAAAGGAAGAGGACGCCATTATACTAAATCTCAACTCAGTTGAAAGGCTCGGATACCAGACAGCAGAAGAAGCGCTGGGTAAGAAAATTAGTTTCGCGGGTACTACATACGAAGTTATTGGAGTGGTATCTGATTTTTATCAACGTGGTGTACAATTTGCGCTCGAACCTTTTTCATTCAATCTGGATACAGCATTAACAGCCGGAAATGTAGCTCTCACCATAGATACAAAGAACCTGTCTGAGTCCATCGAAGAAATGGAAAATGTATTTTCTGTAATTTTTCCTGATGTCCCTTTCCAAAGTCAAATAGTCAAAGACGTTTTCATTGCACAATATGAAAATGAGCAACGATTCAGATCACTATTTACCATTTTTACAAGCATCGCGGTAATAATTGCAATGCTAGGATTATTGGGCCTTGCTTCATTTATACTCAATCAAAGAATTAAGGAAATATGTGTGAGAAAAGTGCTTGGGGCAAAATCCTCTACACTTTTTCTAATACTCAACAAAGAATATTTTTTGATCAATGCGATATCGTTTGCAGTTGCCATCCCATTTGCCATATACTTCATGAGAAATTGGCTTAACGGCTTTGAAAACAGAATTCAACTTGGCCTATTCTATTTTCTCGTCCCCTTCGTGATTACGTTCATAATCATTGTGATATCTACATTAAATCATACGATGAGAGTAATCAATGCAAACCCAGCGATGATCTTAAAGGAGGAAGATTAGCTGCAATGATGATTGATTAATTTCAATTCCTACTCTGACGTGAGTCATTTCAAGACCTCCGAAATTATTCAATCTTGGAAAGTACAAAAACGTCTAAATCATGAAAAAATCAAAAACGATCCTATTCTCCACAATCGTGGTTCTTTCAATATTGTCATTCAACTCCTTCGCACAGGATGCAACAGGTCAACAAACTCCATGGGTAGCCCCACCTGAAGCTGATAAATTGGTTAACCCGCTTGAAGAAGGTAAAGCTGTGTTGGATAAAGGTAAAGCGATCTATACAGCAGAATGCGTTGTTTGTCACGGCACCTACGGTAATGCTGAAACAAACATTGCTGAATCCCTGGAACAAAAGCCTAAGAATTTTACCAAAGAGGACTTTCTGACACAAACAGATGGTGCAATCTTCTGGAAACTGTCCGAAGGCAGAGGTTTGATGCAACCATTCAAAACCATGTTAACAGAAGAAGAAATCTGGAGCGTTGTGATGTACGTCAAAACACTTGCTCAAGACGATTAAGCCTCTGTTCTGGAACTACATGGATATCTGGGTGAATTTTACATTCAGAGGTTACTCCTTTCGAATAAAAACAAAATCACCGCCTTCATCGCCCACATTTTGGATTTCTCCATACTGAGGGATGTTTTTGCTGTTGTTCATTACAGCTATTTTGAAGGATGAAAACAGTTCTTCGGAGGACATATACTTATTCGTGTTTTCCTCCAGCCTGGTTTTTAAATACCTCGTAAAGACACTTTTATCAGGGACTTCATTGAGCGTTCCGCTGGTCATTCCTTTTCGGCTCTTAACAGCGTTCAAACGATAATAGGCCATCGAGGCATTGTTAAACGCTTTTCTCGTCTTGAAAATGCTACCGCTAAAACACGCATCAGAAACCAATAAGGTGTGTTTCGAAGGAATTGCACCGATATAATCAGTCAAAGTGCTATTCCTAAACCAATTGGCCGTGTTGTTTTTCTGCGCATCCGATGGTAGCCAAAACCCCTGACTAGTTTGTTCATTGTAATAACCGTGACCCGCATAAAAGATCATTAAGTTATCCTTCTCCGTAATCGAAGCGGATAAATCATCCAATGCAACAATCATGTCAGCACGCGTGGGATTCTTCAAAATCCTAATGTCAGACTTTTCGAACGTGTAGTTATTAGCCAAAATCTCGGACATATTCAAAACGTCATCTAGAGGTTCATCCAGATCCAAGATTTCCGGATCATCATAATCGTTCACTCCAATAAGAAGTGCGTAATACTTTCCTTTGGTGACAACTTTTCCATCTTTCTTGAGATCGACAGCCACCATGTTGCTATATCCATCAAATTGCTGTGCCATCATGAGCACAGGAATGAGCAACGAGAATAGGATCATTAGCTTTCTCATATCTCTTTACTTTAGAATAATTTTTTTTGTTAAAATGCTATCATCGCCATTTTCGGCGACAGTCATAACTATATAATAAACGCCAGTAGGCATTTGTATGGTATTCAAATCACGTCTCCATTTGATTTCATGAAATCCCGGTCGTAAGTCACCACTCCAAACGTTGGTCATTTTCCGGCCAGATAAATCATGAATCCCAATGTCAATTGCGTATTTCCCTTCTCTACTTCCTTTAATCGTGAGCGGAATGTTCAGTTCTGAATAAAACGGGTTTGGGTAAAGATCACCCAATCCAAAATTGGATGGAAGGGTATTTTCTTCTATAAAATCAAGCGTTCCGTAGGCAATCTTGAAGTTTCTTGGTTCAGTTGAAGCAATAGAATATGAATCTGTTTCTCGCATATTAATTTTTCTTCCTGCATCTAAATCCAAAAGAATTAGATTCATCTCGTTTGTTCCGAAATAGGAATTGTCCCAGGTCAATTCAACTGTATTAGAGGCTTCTGTGATCTCAAACTCCCAAACGAACCCAGAAGCTGGTGGAACGATATTTCTACTTAGGTTTTTTCCATTGACATCAAACTTGATTTCCGCCATTTCGAATGGCGCTGGGAAAAGAGAAATATCGTAGTGATCTTGCATTGGACTAGCGTTTGGATGCATTCCAATACCTCCCAGTCGATTACTAAATTCACCATCTGAAATTGACAGACCAACCGACCATTCAACTGCATCAATATGATTTGCAGGTTCATCAGACAACCTTCCACCCAATCTTCCACCAATTGCGCTTCGATCCAGCGGAAGCTGAATAACAACTGCCGAACTGTTCGTATTTTCTACAAATCCGCCTCTAAAAGTTGCGAGTGTATTGTTCGTCCCAAGTGTTGAGCCGGCAAGTTGAAACAAATCACTAATGCCTGTCGGATTGCCATTATGTTGCAATATGCCATTCCAATCAATGGTGTAGGTGTATGGATTTCCAATCTGATTCCACCCAGGTTCGAGTGTAATCTCAAAAGGTGAAGTTGGAGTAGCTGTGGGCAAGTTTCCAGCTCCGATTGAAATAGTCGTTTGATCAGCGACAATCAACCAGTAGCCTCTGCCAACATCAATATTGGTAAACGCTCCAAATTCTGTGGTCTGTCCATTCAAGTAGGTAAAAAACCTCCATTTGGTATTGTCGTAGGGAGCTAACTCATCAAATACGTTGAGTACCGATCGATTGTCCAGTTCATATGGAATTGAAATGATTTGGTAGTTGCTAACCGAAGAACCAAAGCTTAGGTTGGGAATTGGTTCTGATCCAGCAGTCACAGCCAAGTAGGTAATATCTGCCCTTTCGACTTCAGCTCCATTCAAGCTCGAAACAGTAAAATTATAAATCAAGCCAATGTCGTCACCGAATGCAGCGTCTGGTATAGTTACTGAATAATTGTTGCTACCATCTGACGTAATCGTTTGCTGAGTTGGGGTGTCACTAGGTGAAGAGAGCTTTCTAAACTCAATCGCTACCTGATTGACAAGGTTTTCATCATTCACAGTTACCGAAAGTGTCAAGCCTCCCGTGCCAAGCTCATAAAACCTGGGAATGCTTTCTTGAACAATAGATGCAGACGCAAGTGCTTCGACAGTCTCACTAATAAAACCCGCCGACAAGTTATGATTGGTGCTGCTAGCAGTTCCAACAAATGGCAACCCAATACTGACTCTGGTGCTTACTGTGGATCCTGAGGTAGTTCCGCTACCATTGTCAAATGTGGTTTTCGTATGTGATGTCTGAGCAAACGATGCGACATAAATCAATGTCAACACTAAGCCAATAGTGTGTCTAGTTAATCGTCGATATGTCTCATTAGACCTCATTACTTGTTTTTAGCTTTTGAAGCCGAACCAGGTTTAATGTTTAACACTTCTTCAATGTGATTGATTGAAGAAGAAAGCTCTTCAACTTTTGATTCCAACTTCACGTTTTCAGCTCTCGAATCAGCCAGTTCTCTCTTAAGCTTGTCGATAATTTCTTGTTGTTCCTGAATCGCTTTGATAGCAATCGGACCAAGTCCAATGTAACTGACGGTCATAAACTCACTTTTGGAGTTAACCAATGATGGAAACAGAGGTAACAGCTCTTGAGCCACAACTCCAATCTCTTTGTGCTCAAGGTCCTTCTGATCTTTATAATGAAACTCTTTGATAGGTATGGAAAGAGCTTTCGTGAGATAGGAAGATGCTGGCGAGATGTTCCTTTTTAATCTTCTATCAGATGCCGAAAAATAAGTTCCACTTCCAGTATCAAATTCTCCTTTGAGGACATTATTGTAATAAACCTCTAGATTACTGTCCGACATAGCGGATAAAAACGTCCATCGGTCGGCACCAAGCCTGGAAATTGAGAGGCCATCAACATCAGGTCCATTGACCCCATGATCCACATGCAATGTCGTGACAGGGCTTTCAATTCCCACTCCTACATTATCAGATGCGGCCACTACAAAAGGAGCATTACCTGAAGTGCCATTAAATATGTAAAGATTATCCGGCGCTGTACCTGCCGTACTCCCACCAATCGATAATGAATAACTTTTATTGTCATTCCTCAAATTAAGACCGGCCCAACCATTAGGATCCGTGTTCTGAATTCTAGCATTTATACCACCACCATCATCTGATCCTCGTATATCTAGTTCAGCAGAAGGTGTCTCCGTTCCGATCCCAACCCATCCATAATTGGCAATCGTCATTCTGGGAGTTGATATATCCACTGTACCATCCCCGGCACGATCTGTGTAGAATTTAATTCCGGTTCCCATAGAAGTACCAAAATCCTCCTCAGCTTCTGCCACTATCGCTGCTGAAGTAGCAAAAGCCTGTCCTGTTTGACCTGAAAAGGATACTGTGCCTAACAAGTCTCCCGACAAAACGTTGTTTGTAGTACTAAAACTTCCATTTCCCCTAAATAAAACCAGACTACTAAATGCATCATCTTTCACGGTGGATAAGAAAGCATTCGAACCTCCACTCTCTGAAACAATATGAAGTCTACTCGTAGGGTTCGTGGTTCCAATACCCACATTCCCGCCTGAAGTAACTCTCATTACTTCAGTAAAAGCTGAATTGGTAGGATCATCCCAGGTAGCAAATCGTAACGCTGCATTGTCATCCCAGCCAATAAACGGGTCAGGATCGCTGGATCTTCCAGGAAATAATTTCAAAAAACTTGATTCATCGTCATTGCTGATATTAAATATTACGCCATCATCTGCTCCTGCGCCTCGAATATCCAAGAGGTGTTCAGGCGATGCGGTTCCAACTCCAACACTTCCACCCGATGGAAAAACATTGGAATCCCCAAACACGGATAAAGCACCTAACGCAAATGCAGAGGAAGTCAATGGGATAGTTGGTGTCAGCGTCTCATCATTAACTGTAATCTCTAATACATAGCCCTGATCAAAGGCAAACGAAAATGGAGTAACTGAACCTAACTGAACGTTATACAAACCATCAGTCACGGCGACATTGGTCTGCGTTTCATTCCACTCAACTCCGTTATCCGTTGAACGTCGTATTTCAAAATCGAAATTTCGATTGCCCGTAATTGGATCACCATTGCCATCAGTTAAGAAACCTTGAAAGCTTAAGGTTTGCGGGATTTGCGCAGAGGCAACCAAAACAAACAATGTGAATAGAGCGGTAAGCGTATATTTCATGGTTTTTAATTTAAATGAGTTATTGACCCGGATCTGGTGGTGTCGGAAGTTCCTCAGATCCTCCAGGAGCATTAGAATCACCATCTCCTCCAGATACCAACACTCCCGCAACTCCTCCAGCTACGGCTATTGGTGCAAGTACAAGAAATAATGGCGTTTTACCTTTTATTGAAAATGTTTCACTTATGATTTCATCGCCTGATCCTGATAATCGCAATTCATAGTCTGCCCCAGGTTCTAGGTTTTCGGGCACCAACCAGGAAAATGATTTGCTTCCACGGACATTCGTCAAATCACTTATTTTATTTCCTGAACGATACAATTCTAGTGTATAATTTCCATCTCCAGTTCCCGACCACTCTAGGAAAGTGGTTTTACCTCGTTTGAATTTGCTTCCAGATTTTGGATTACTAAATGCGACAGATTCAACAGGTTCCGCAACTGGCTCGTCTACAGGAGTCATTGGTTCACCTACCAGTTTGAACTGCAACTGTCCATCAAAATTTTCAGGTAATTCTGAAGCTGGATCCCAAAAAATACTCAAACTCCTTCCAGCTTTTACATTTTCTCCAACATTACCAGTTGCTGTTTTCATGGAGGTTGTGAAGTTGTCTACACTAGTTCTCAGCTCGACTCTAAACAGCTCATTTGGGTTGCCATTGATGAGATCATATCTGATTCTCATTTGGCCTTCTATCAATTCAGCTCTAATATTGGCGAACGACTGACCTGTTGCCAAAAAGGAAAAGGTGAGAAAGATTATACCTAACGTGACTTTTAGTAGTGACTTTAGTCGCATCATCATAGTGGTTTGCGAACACGATAAGTTACGTCAATCTGGGTTTGGAAACAAATAATTATCTATGGCAATTCGCTTTTTTATTCAATAATTTCTTTATTTTATCCTACGGAAATTAAGTGCAAACCATGACTAAATCTGAGCAAAAGAATTAACAATCATGCTTTCTGAACTTCAACACGATAAAATCGCTCACTACTTTCGAGTTGTACTCGATCAAGACAGGAATGGTATTCTTCAAGAACAGGACTTTAGGGCGATTAGCGAATCACTTTGCATCCTTTGGCGATTTAAGCCAGACACAGATGATTATGAACGAGTCATAGCCGAAGGAAGAAGGAATTGGGAATTGTTCAGAGAACATTTTGAAAAAATGGGTGGAGAGGCGACTGAGTTTCAGTTTTTGAAATTTTACGAGACCATGTTGGGTCCAGGCGGAGAAGAACTTTATGAAAAGTTTGTTACCCGCACAGTTGGCACTATTTTCGACTCATTTGATCTGAATGGCGATGGGGTTATTTCCATCAATGAATATTCGGATATGTTCATGTGCTACCACATTCCCATAAGATACTCTGCCAAAGCTTTTGTGAAACTTGACCGCAATGGAGATGATCACATTACCAAACAAGAACTGATGGAAGCCGTGGATGAATTTTTCAAATCCAGCGATCCGAAATCACCAGGCAACTGGCTTTTCGGGTTTTGGGGAGATCGCTAGTAGCCAAAAATTATTGGTTCAAAATCTTGAAATTATACTTATCAAACGAAAAATAAGCTTAACTATGGCTTGCTCCAAGTAAAAGTCGCTCGGGTCAAGGTCATGCTCATGAAAAAATTTCAATTAACTATTGTTTCGTTAATCCTGTCCATCGTTTGTTTTTGTCAAGAATATAAGGAAAGTGGTTTAGTCCAAACAATTACCCATAAAATAATCGTTCCAGAAGGTGGGTCACTGAATGAGGCGCTTAGTTTATCCCAAGAATGGGTGGAGAACGTGCTGAGAAAAAATGAAAACTTCCGCGACATCCAGTTGCTTCTTTCAGATACAAGCAAAGACACGGTTGATCTCATGGTGGTCTATAACTATAAAACGGAGTTCAACAGAGACACCAATGAAATCAATCAGGAATTGATCAAGGCATACTGGAAAGAAGACGGTTCTTTTGAAAAATTTTTGGAAAAGCTTCATAGCTACATAAACCCGAAATTGAATCAAATAAGCAGGTACCGGGAGTTAATTCTTGTTGATAGTCAATAACATTATTAACCAAAAAAAGACCTGCCTCACAAGGAAACAGGTCTTTCATTGATCTCAGATTAGTTTCTACATCTTGCTACTAAACCAGGCTGAAGCCTTCGCCACAGATTCTTCAACTTCAGAATCCTGATCGTAATAGTTGAATTGATGAAATGGAGATTCCAGTTCTGTTTGCATCCAATGCAATTCTTTTTCTTCCGTGGCTATTCGTTCGAAATAGTTTTTCGTGTATTGTGGCAATACTGCTCCGTCAGAATGAATCATAAGTGTTGGTACGTTGATGTTTTCTGCTGTTGGCATGGGGTCAGTGGTTAGCCAATCCTCCCATGACATCACAGCAAATTTGTCATTGCTCCACTGTTCAATCGCTCCCCTTTCAGGATTCAGATAATAATCGTAAGGTCCGTACATTGCCGCAGATTCATCTTCTGTGGAAATTGCTGGTATGTATTGAACTTCTCCTGTTTCAGCATATTTCCTCTTGGCGTTTCTGGCTGCCTCTACTTTTGCATTAACTCCTTCTTCACCTCCATAAAAGAGTTTGACAGCCTCCGCATCATGTAGCCATGAAGCAGTAGTCACAACCGATTTGATCCTATTGTCCTCTGAAGCCGCCATCAATGTATACATTGCACCGGCACAAACGCCAAAAGCACCAATTCTTGAGTTATCCACCGCATCAAGTCCGGCAAGAAATGTGATAGCATTTTGAACATCTACTTTCTTAAGCGCCGGGCTTTCGTAAAAGCGCGGCTCGCCTCCACTTTCTCCAAAATTTCTGAAATCAAATGCTAACGTTATGAACCCTTCGTTCGCTAGTTTTTTTGCATACAAACCTGCCATTTGTTCTTTGACAGTTGTCCAACTTCCTGAAACCACTAGCGCACTGTACTTTTTCCCTTCTTCAAAATCAGTTGGGTAATAAAGGTTGCCAACCAGGTTGACTCCTTCACTGTTGAAATTCACTTTTTTCACTGTTTTAGTTTTTGATAGTTCTTGATTTGTATTCTGTGCCTCTTCAGACTTATTGGCGTCTGAACATGCTGCTATAATGAACAGGCTTAAAATCCTTAGATAATTTTTCATGTCTATTTAATTTGATCGAGCATTCCGAAACCTCGGGCAGCCACGATTGGGTTAAAAATTTCTACGTACTCTAAAATCTTTCCTTGATCATCAAACTTGAAGGTGGAGTAGTACTGGTTCTCATACCAACCAGCACCATTTTTCAATTTGATTTTTCCGGTGTACTTGACAAATACAATCGATGGGTCTTCCATAGCATAGATTTCTTCAATTGGAAATTTCATACCATCAAAATTGCCTGGTACCGGAGACCAGTAGTTGGTCAATTCTTCCTTTCCATTTGCTCCATTAGGAAATAATCCGGAAGCATATGGGTTGATTTGGCGACCATTATCCGCAAACAGATTGATAAATGCCGGGATGTCTTCTTTTTCCAATAGTTCGAAAAAGCGCTTAACCGTTTCTTTGTTTTGTTGAGCCGTGCTCTTAGTTTCTATTTCGTTTCCCTTGACCCTCTCTTGCGCAATCCGTGGTAAGTCCATGTTTCCATCCATGTACTTCAGATTAAACTTCATTCGATCAATTTTCCAACCCTTAGAAGTCTTAATCAAGTGATGATCATACGTTCCGACCACAGTCCAGACATCTTCAGCATTTTCCAGATCAATGAAATGTTCCGCATTGCCATAGTGAGTGACCGTGGCTTCTTTATCCGTGACATCCACATTGAAATTGCTCAAAGCGTGATGCGTATGATCAAAACCTGGAAGTATCGTCTTCCAGCTATCAGTGATTTGGATTGGAGTGAGTTGTGAAGGCTCTCCCCCAGCCATTGACGTATAGTCAAGTAAAACCTGATTATTAAATGCTTCTTCTACACTTTTCCAATCTCGGTTATCTGTGGCTACAAACACTTGTGTTACCACACTTTGAATTGAATTTTTCTCTTGTTCCATGTTCTTTAATTTTTGAGATTGAACTGTCAGTGTAGCTAAAAGTCCAATCAGCAGTATTCCTGTTTTCATGATGTTTCTCAATTTGAACACTCCAAAGAACGCAGGGGGAGTGACGGCAGAATGGCACCCATTTTGGTAGTAATGGTACTTATTTGGGAAATTGGCTATTTACCGATTTGATTGCGGTATTGAGCTGGTGTGAGGCCACTAACCTTTCGAAACATACGACCGAAATAGGAAGTGTCTTTAAACTTTAATAGATAGGCAATCTCCTTTATTTGAAGGTCTGTTGATCGCAAAAGCTTTTGTGCTTCTTTAACGATTTGAGCATTGATGTAGTCGGTGGGAGTTTGCCCAAGTTCTTTTTTTATTGTCTCAGATAAGTGGCTTGTTGTTATGGCTAGCTCATCAGAAAAAGAACTGACAGATTTAGATTCTGTAGCGAGGTTTAACACCAACTCGTTTAGGTGGTTATTCACCACATTTTTAAATTTTTCACCGATGCTTTCAGAATTTCCTTTTGAAACTTCATCCTGATAAGCTCTGTCATAAAATCGAATACAATAGGAAAACACTGTACTTAAAAGTGACTTTATGATCGGTAAATTATAAGGTGTGGGATTGGTATATTCATCATTGATCTTAGACATCATCTCCAACATCATTTCCGCCTCCTCTCGTTGAAGGTGAATGCCCGATCGGTATTTTTTAAAAAAAGGGAAGTCGTGCAGTCGGGTATAACCATCGAGTCGAACCGTGTAGAAGCTTTCATCAATATTCAAATAGAATCCCTTCCAATCATTGGATACATTCCAATAGAGTATTTGAGACGGTTGATTGAAAAACAAAGTGAACCGGTCCAGGTTGTATTTATTTCCATCAGCAACAACCTCTCCACTCCCCGATTCTACTAGTGCCACTTGAAAAAATGGAATCCGGAATGGTGGCATCTTCAACCGAACCGTTTTCATGTTATCCTCAAAATCCCTGATGTCAAAGTCCTGATACCTCGGAGCGGTTATTCCAATTTTCAGATTGTATTCATCAATTGAGGAGAATAATGGTATAGATGGTAGAGACACGGGATTAAAAATAGTGAGAATACAAAGTATAAGAGACAAAATCAGGAGTCATAAATAGGGTTGTTAGAAAGATTAACTCCAACAAAAGTCAAAATCGGAATAACGTATGAAGCTGATTATTTTCTTCTATCCTTAAAAAAGTAGAACTGATCGAAATTCTTGTATGTCAATAGGTATTATTGGATTAAATCAGGATTTAATTATGATATTTGTAGATATCATTCGCAATCTAAGCCCAACATGAAACATCTTAAGTTCTTTGATTGCAGGGAGTTTCTTCTTGCAGCCATCACTTTATTGTGTCAGCCACTTTTTGCTCAAGATTTCTCTGCCGGAATTAACGTTGATAACCCTAACCCCAATGCAGTATTGCATCTA
The DNA here is from genome assembly GCA_028284125.1 of Cyclobacteriaceae bacterium. Classification (GTDB taxonomy): domain Bacteria; phylum Bacteroidota; class Bacteroidia; order Cytophagales; family Cyclobacteriaceae; genus Ekhidna. The sequence continues at coordinate 144,762 of JANQSI010000004.1, read as the reverse complement.
GTCTCCCCGAATGGAAATCAAGGGCTCTTGATACCTCAGCTGACCACTGCGCAACGGACAGGAATGACGTTAGGAAGTGCCGACAATGGCCTTATGGTCTACGACAGCACAGAACAAGATTTCTTTTTTTGGAATGGCTCAGGCTGGGTACGGATTTCAACACTTTCTGCTCAAAATATCGGGCAAGTCTTGAGCCAAGGAAATGATGCTGGTGGAGTGAGCATAACCAATGTGGCAGACCCGAGCAATCCTCAAGATGTTGCTACGAAGAACTACGTTGATAACTTTTCATCATTTGACCCAGCATCATCCGATGCAGGCAATGTTCTTATTGAAGGAACTGATGGTAAAATTTTTCTAGGATCTATTGATGATGCAGATCCGGATCCCTCGAATGAAATTCAAGATTTAAATGACGTCTTAATACAAGGGGCAGATGCCGGCGGATTGATCATCTCCAATGCAGCTGACCCAACGGTTGCACAAGATGTTGCAACAAAAAACTATGTCGATACGCAAGGATTCATTAGTTCTGAAGGCGACGGATCGGTTACTAACGAAATCCAAGATTTAACAAGCGTCTTGACACAGGGAGCTGATGCTGGTGGGTTCACCATTACTAATGCTGCAGACCCTGCTTTAGCACAAGATGTCGCAACCAAAAATTATGTGGATACACAAGGGTTCGTGACTGGAGAAATTCAAGATCTATCCTCGGTACTTTCTTTTGGAAACAATGCCGGCGGTTTAATAATTTCCAATGTAGCTGACCCTACCGCCGCCCAAGATGTAGCAACCAGAAACTATGTCGAATCACAAGGTTATCTCACAACAGAATTGGACGGTTCTGTTACTAATGAAATTCAAGATCTGGCAAGTGTCCTGGCTCAGGGAACTAATGCTGGTGGTGTAGCAATCACTAACGTGGCTAATCCAACAGCTGCGCAAGATGTTGCTACTCGTAATTACGTTGACACGCAAGGATTTCTTACCGCCGAAGTAGATGGATCTACCTCCAATGAAATTCAAGATTTAGCCAGTGTGCTAGCCCAAGGAAACAATGCTGGTGGTGTAGCAATCACTAACGTGGCTAACCCAACAGCGGCACAGGATGTTGCCACTAGAGATTACGTGGACACACAAGGATTTCTTACCGCAGAAGTTGACGGATCGATCTCCAATGAAATTCAAGATTTGGCAAGCGTCTTAGCTCAAGGTACCAATGCCGGAGGTGTAGCTATTACTAACGTAGCTAACCCAACAGCGGCACAGGATGTTGCCACTAGAGATTACGTGGACACACAAGGATTTCTTACCGCAGAAGTTGACGGATCTATTTCCAATGAAATTCAAGATTTAGCCAGTGTCCTAGCTCAAGGCACCAATGCCGGAGGTGTAGCTATTACTAACGTAGCTAACCCAACCGCTGCGCAAGATGTCGCTACAAGGGATTATGTCGATACGCAGGGGTTTCTCACTGCCGAGGTGGACGGATCAATCTCCAATGAAATTCAGGATTTAGCAAGTGTCTTGGCTCAAGGAACTAATGCCGGTGGTGTAGCAATCACTAACGTGGCTAACCCAACCGCTGCGCAAGATGTCGCCACTCGTGATTACGTCGACACGCAAGGATTTCTTACCGCCGAAGTTGACGGATCGATCTCCAATGAAATTCAGGACTTGGCCAATGTGCTGGCTCAAGGAGCTAGCGCCGGTGGAGTGGCTATCACTAACGTGGCTAATCCAACAGCTGCGCAAGATGTCGCCACTCGTGATTACGTCGACACACAAGGATTTCTCACCACTGAAGTTGATGGATCGATCTCTAACGAAATTCAAGATTTGGCCAGTGTCCTTGCACAAGGAACTAATGCAGGCGGAGTAGCAATCACCAATGTGGCCAATCCAACAGCCGCCCAAGATGTTGCTACAAGAGATTATGTCGATACGCAGGGATTTCTCACCGCTGAAGTTGATGGATCGATATCTAACGAAATTCAAGATTTAGCCAGTGTCCTTGCTCAAGGAACTAATGCAGGCGGAGTAGCAATCACTAACGTGGCTAACCCAACCGCTGCGCAAGATGTCGCTACTAGAGATTATGTAGATACGCAGGGCTTCATCACAGGAGAAATTCAAGATCTGTCTTCTGTATTGTCCTTTGGAAATAGTGCCGGAGCTACCGTGATTTCCAATCTAGCTGAGCCTACAGCCGCCCAGGATGCCGCGACCAGAAACTATGTCGATACACAAGGATTTATTACGGGCGAAATTCAAGACTTAGCTGATGTGCTCTCTTTTGGAAATGATGCTGGAACTTCCGTAATCTCTAATGTTGGTGAACCAGCAGCCGCTCAAGATGCAGCGACTAGAAACTATGTCGATACGCAAGGATTTATTACCGGCGAAATTCAGGACTTAGCTGATGTGCTCTCTTTTGGAAACGACGCTGGAACTTCCGTGATCTCCAATGTTGGCGAGCCAGCAGCTGCGCAAGATGCTGCCACCAGAAACTATGTCGATACACAAGGATTCATTACCGGCGAAATTCAAGACCTGGCTGATGTACTCTCATTTGGAAATGATGCTGGAACTTCCGTAATCTCTAATGTTGGTGAACCAGCAGCTGCTCAAGATGCAGCGACTAGAAACTATGTCGATACGCAAGGATTTATTACCGGTGAAATTCAAGACTTAGCTGATGTGCTCTCTTTTGGAAATGATGCTGGCGCTTCTGTCATCTCTAATCTTGCTGAGCCAGCAGCTGCTCAAGATGCTGCCACCAGAAACTATGTTGATACACAGGGGTTCATTACCGGTGAAATTCAAGACCTGGCTGATGTGCTCTCTTTTGGAAATGATGCAGGTGGCACGGGAATAACAAATTTGGCCGATGTTAATGTTACCCAAACTGGAGCTGGACGTGCCGCCTTATTTAATGTTAATAATGTTTCACATGCTACAGCTGCCATAGAAGTTTTCTCCAACGGTGGAGCAGGTTCCTCTTTAGCCAGGTTTGATCGACTTTCTGGGACAGCAGGGACAGGGGTTGTTATTGACATGAACAGTTCATCACAACCTGCATTAAGCATCTTGACATCAGATGCGCCTTTCTATATTCCTAACGCTAGCCCCGCAGCAGGCGATGTATTAACTTCTGATGGATCAGGAAATATTACCCTTGAACCAGGGTTTGGCACAAGGTTTCAAACCACCAACTACTTGGCAGTTAGTTCTGGTGGAGCTGCGAATATTGCATTAGGAGCTACCAATAATCTTGTAATAGGGAACACAACGGCACAATCATTAACTACTGGCGATGACAATGTCGCACTTGGGGCCTTAGCACTAATCACTGTAACCACAGGAACAGACAATATTGGAATTGGAACGGGAAGTGGTGGTGGAACACTTTCAACAGGCGTTGGAAATATTTTCATTGGTTCCGGAGCGATTCTATCTCCAGGTAACCCTGCTTCCGGAGGAAACATAGCGATTGGCAATGGTGCTCAAGTTCAAAACGGTAATTCAATTGCACTAGGCGCTGGTGCCAATGGCAGTGCACCAAATTCTGTAGCTATCGGTGGTGGTGCAACTGCCTCCAACTCAGGGTCTGTAGCGATTGGCAATGGAGCCAGTGCAACACTTGCAAATACTGTAACGATTGGTAATCCAGGTGGAACACTTTATGATCTTGAAGTCTCAGGTGACATGACAGTGGGTGGTGTAAGCACATTCGATGATGTGACAGCAGAAGTACAAGGTATTCATCCCACCCTTATCAATTACAATAACACCTCTCCATTTGGTTTTTCTCACATTTTGAATATTGATCAAAATCAGAGTTCATCAATAGAAGATGAATGGTTCGGGGTAGCCAATACAACATTATTAACTGATGGAACGATTGTTAAAGTGATAAACACGTCAACCATGCCAATAACATTTGCCTCTGGCGGTCTCGTAGCAATTCCGGGAGGTGGAGCTTCCTATGTGCTTCCTATAAATGGAGTCATAACTATGATCTGGCTGGCAGCAGAAAACATGTGGTATATTGAGGAGTAGAAAATGAATTGGTGAGATAGCTATTTTATTTCATATTTTCCTGCCATGACTTAGGTGAAGTGCTGTTCCCTATGCCAATAATTTCGTTTGTTGACGGTGTACTTTATCTTACCTTCCTATGCCTAAGACCATTATCATATCCAACCGTCTCCCAGTTAAAATCGACCGCAATGATGATGGACTCAGGTCCACGACCAGTGAAGGCGGACTTGCAACAGGCCTGGGCTCCATTTACAAGGAAGGAAACAATGTTTGGCTTGGTTGGCCAGGATTGGCTGTGAACAAAGCAGAAGAACGGCAGGAGGTCACGGAAGCACTTAAGGCTGCCAATATGAAACCAGTTTTTCTTACAAAAAATGAAATTGAAGACTATTATGAAGGATTTTGTAATGAAACCATATGGCCAAACTTTCACTATTTCAATCAACACGCCATTTACAATGAAACGTTCTGGAACGCCTATAAAAAGGTAAACCGGAAATTTTCGAAGGAGCTTCAAACAATCATCGAAGAAGGCGATACCATTTGGATTCATGACTATCAGCTTTTGCTACTTCCCGAATTAATCAGAGAAAGTCACCCTACAAGTAGCATCGGTTTTTTTCTTCATATCCCATTTCCTTCTTATGAATCGTTCAGACTATTGCCTTGGAGAAGAGAACTTCTGACTGGGATGCTTGGTGCAGATTTCATTGGGTTTCATACGTATGACGACATGCGTCATTTCCTGTCATCTGTTAATCGTCTTGCTAGTATTGGAAACACCAATGGCCAAATGAATGTGGGCAACCGATTGGTAATGGCCGATGCGCTTCCCATGGGAATTGATTATGATCGCTACGCAACGGCGGCACAAGATCCTGATACTTTGGCTAGAGAGGTAAGATATCGGACCTCTTTAGGAGATGTCAAACTGATTCTCTCCATTGACCGGCTGGACTATTCAAAAGGAATACCGGAAAGACTAAGAGCATTCGAGCAGCTTCTTGCTAAGAATGGGCAATACAGAGAGAAAGTATCATTTCTTATTCTAGTTGTGCCATCTCGTGATCAAGTTCCCAAGTATGCCAGTCTTAAAGAAGAAATCGAACTGCTTGTAGGAAGAATCAATGGAAAGTTTGGCAGAATCGACTGGACACCTATTCACTACTTCTACAGAAGTTTACCCCTTAGTGCACTCAGCGCCTTTTACCGCATGTCACATGTTGCGCTTGTCACTCCTTTAAGAGATGGAATGAACCTTGTTTGCAAAGAATTTATCGCTAGCAAACTTGACAGAAAAGGCGTTTTGATCTTAAGTGAAATGGCCGGTTCTGCTAAAGAGTTGTCGGATGCTATCCTGATTAATCCGAATGACATTGATCAAATAGTAGGTGCTTTGAAAGAAGCATTAATGATGCCCGAGAACGAACAGATTGCACGAATGGATATCATGCAGCAGTCACTTAAAAGATACAACATCCATGCTTGGGTAAGTTTGTTCATGCAACGATTGAAATATGTGAAAACAGAACAAGAAAATTTGAAAACCAAACCCATATCTTCTATTAAAGAGGAGCTACTTTCTCAATACAAAGAATCAACCAAACGGATCCTTTTTCTGGATTATGACGGCACACTTACTGGCTTCAATACAAATCCGGATGACTCAAAGCCTGATAAAGAGTTGGAAGATTTATTGCTGCAGCTGACCACAGACGAACGCAACCAGGTTGTTATCATCAGTGGCAGAGGGAAAGCAACACTTGACGCGTGGTTGTCAAAATTCAATCTCGATTTTATTGTGGAACATGGGGTATGGCACAAGAAAAGAAAGAATGATTGGATTCGATTCATTGATCTTGATAATAGCTGGCAGGATGAGTTTTTCAAAGTACTGGAAGTATATGTAGACAGAACTCCTGGTTCATTTATTGAACGAAAGGATTTCTCACTTGTGTGGCACTATCGAAAAGTTGAAACAGGATTGGGCGAACTTCGATCTCGGGAATTGACCAGCCATCTTAAATATCTGTCCTCAGAACGGGATTTACAAGTCCAGGAAGGTGACATGGTGATTGAAATTAAGAATTCGAATGTGAATAAGGGAATAGCCGCTGCCTCATGGCTGAAAAACAGAGATTATGATTTTCAATTCGCCGTTGGCGATGACTGGACAGATGAAGACACCTTTAAAGCCATGCCTAAAGATGCGTTTACAGTTAAAGTGGGATCTTCATCCTCTGCCGCAAAATACAGGGTTCATGACTACAAAGATGTACGTCAGTTACTCTTTGAAATGATCAATCAATAGAAATCAGGCTGGTCCAGTTTTCTTGCTATTCTACTGGCAGCATTCAGTAAGCCAACATGACTATATGCCTGAGGAAAATTACCCCACATGCTCCCATCAGAAGCATTAATATCTTCACTCAATAATCCCACATGATTACTATAGCCAACAAGCTTTTCGAAATGGCTAATGGCTTCATCGAGCCGCCCCACACACGCAAGGGCTTCAACATACCAAAAAGCGCAGATCAAAAAAGTTGATTCAGGTTTACCAAAATCATCTGCATGTTTATATCGATAAAAAAGTCCGTCTCCAGCATGCAATTCCTTTTCCATCACTTTTAAGTGATTGCTGGCTTGATTAGAATGTCCCGGCAAATAATTCATCAGGATGAGCTGAAGGTTACTGGCATCCATTCGGTCAACTCCCACCGCTTGAGCGTAACCTTTTTTGGCTGGCACAAAACATTTTTCAATCATTTCAGCAGAGCGTTCCTTTAGTCTGGCAGCAAGCTCACCAATTTTATCATTTTTTAAGATTTTGGCAATCTTAATCGCGGCACTGCTTCCTGCCCAGTGAAACAGATAAGTATAACAGTGCTGCTGTGCAAGATTTCTGAATTCCCACAAACCAGCGTCCTTCTCATCAAACGTTCGGTCAATTATCGCCAGTGTCTTATAAATTAGATCTGGTGCATCAAAGCGTTCATCAAAAATGATCCTTTGGTCATTAAATAGTGGCAACAAAGAGACCAAAACCTGACCATACACATCATTTTGAATATGTGTATAGGCATCATTGCCAATTCTTACAGGATTGTTTTTCAGATATCCTTCAAGATCCAATTCAATTTCTGTCAATTCCTTCGCTCCATCGATTCCATAAAGCGGTTGATACCTGTCTGCTTCCTCAATGGTGGTATTAAGGATGTAGTGAAAGTATTTTTCTGATTCTTCAAAATGACCGATGTTGTTGAAGGCATTCAGTGTGTAGTAGGTATCACGCATCCAACAAAAGCGATAATCCCAATTTCGTCCACTTCCAGGGCTTTCCGGCAAACTGGTTGTGGTTGCAGCTACAATAGCACCGGTATCTTCATATTGATGGATTTTCAAGATCAATGCAGATCGAATTGCTTCTCGTTGATAAAAACTTGTCACGTTGGCTGACTTAATCCAGTCCTGCCAATACCTCGTTGTTTTCGACAAAAAAGATTCACACGTTTCCTGAATTGCCGCTTCAAGAGGAGGACCCCAGGTCAGTGCAATGTATTTGGTTTCACTTAAGACAAAGCTATGCTCACCAAGGATGTTGTTCAATGATACATTAGTCGTGAGCCTAACCGAAGACTCCAACCCAAGAAACCTGATGTGATTACTCCCAAGACTAGCTTCGGGCTGCAATTCTCCATATTTCCCTTTTGGATTGCATTTGACTACAATTCTTGGAGTCCCGGAAATCCGTTCGACTTTCCTAAACAACATTAATGGCCTGAAATATCTATCCTGTTGATAAAACCGGGGAGCAAAATCAGTGATTCTGTAGCTTCCTGTACTGCTAGAAATTTCAGTACAAAGAATATTGGTGTTCTCCAAGTAATACTGATTGGTAGAACTAATCTCGTCGACTGGCTGTATAGAAAATTCCCCTCCCTTTTCTTTGTCCAATAAATTTCCAAAAATAAAGCTGCTATCAAACCTTGGCCAGCACATCCAGGAGATATTGCTATTCCTTTGGATGTGTGCGGTATAGGCGCAATTTCCAATTACACCCAAATCGTATGTATGTCTTTTTCCCCCTGCCATTTAATTTTAAAAGCGGGAAAATAGAGACTAGTTGCGAGGATAGTAAATACAAAATGAAAAAAGCTGCTAAAAAAATAGCTCTAAGGAAAAGTTGCGCGAAAGAAAGAGTGCACGAAAGAAAGGATGTTTAGTTAGATTATTACGCAGTTGGGTTGTTTATCATTAAGAGTAAAAAATGCAATGAGTGTATACGTGGACGATATGTATAAATCCTCTCTTGGACGATTGGGGAGAATGAAGATGTCTCATATGATGGCCGATACGACCCAAGAACTTTTGGATATGGCCAATAAGATTGGAATTGATAAGAAATGGATTCAATTCCCAGAAACTGAATTAGAGCATTTCGATATACCTGTATCTATGCGAAAACTTGCTGTAAAGTACGGAGCTATTGAATTAACCATGCGTGAGATGGCAAATAGAAGAAGAAGAAAAAAGAAAGCTTAAGCAAATCCGTAACTATGGCTTATATCGCTGAAAACCCTTCATTTCGCTGCATGATTTCGCGACCTTGACTATGAGGGTATATTACCAAATAAAAAATTGCCTATAGTGGAGATTACCGACGCACAAAAAATGATACAATTAGCATTTAATAAAATGAGTGAACCGCAAGAATGGACTGATTTGGGTTGCGGAAGAGGAACATTCACTTATGCGCTGGCCAATCTTCTACCTGACCGAAGTAAAATTCATGCAATAGATAGTAAACCTCAGAAGCTGAAAAATACAACTAATGTTGAAATTCAATTCATACAAGCTGATTTTCAAAATGATGAACTGGATCTGCCAAAACTTGATGGAATCCTCATGGCCAATTCAATCCATTACGTTGGTGAGAAAAGCTTGCTTTTAGACAAACTTATCGGACTACTTAAAGAGGATGGTCAGTTTGTTATTGTAGAATACGATACCTCAAACGCAAATACATGGGTGCCCTACCCAATTAACTTTATCTCTTTACTTGAACTGTTTAAAACCAAAGGTTTCAAGGCTGAAAAAATTGGAGAAAGAAGATCGATTTATGGTAGAGCTAACATCTATGCAAGTCATTTATACAAGACATAATCCCGATAAATTATTTTCTGAGTTTCTTAAAAACCAATAAACTTCTAGTATTTACTGTTCATCTTTAGTAATTCCTCAAGCGGAGCACACATAACGAGTAAACCATGTGCAAAACAAAAATTGCTTTCATCAATAGTGAGTCTTGGACTTTGCTCTTTGAAGCCGCCCTGATCCGTAATGAATAATTCTACTGGCTCAGTCCATTCTCCTATCTTCTTAGTACTGTAAAAAAGATACATCTCCTTTTCATCATACCTCGTGAAGATTATTAAATCACCATTTCTATTTATCACAAGCTGATCTTCATGGATCGTTGAGTTGAGGTTTTCAACATTAACTGGCGGTTGATATCTGCCATCTTTTTGAATTGACATCCATAAATCTTGAGACGGTTTTCCTTGACCATCATCAACACTTCCCGGAATATTCGACTGAAACATAACAGATCCATCGCCCAACTCTTGAGCATATGAGCTATAGTAGTTTTTACGATTGATTTCTTCAAAATATTTTGGATCAGACCAATTGCCCGAGGCATCTTTTTCACTGTACCATACATGCATAACTCCATCTAATTCCGTAGATCCAGGAATCGGCCTACGGGAGTTGAAATAAATTCGATCTCCAGAAAAATTGATATGGGGAGAAGAATCCAAAGAATCATTTGCAAAAGGGAGCTTGTTTCGATTTATAGGCAATGAGTTATCGTCCAAATCATATTGGTATAAAGTCACCCAAGGTCTATTTCTAGAGCCCCATCTTGGCAACAAAAGTCCACCCCCGTCAGGATTTTTTATGCGATGCGGTTCGGAGGTGAACATTTTTCTCCCATCTGGAGAGAATGTGAAAGCATTGTATACTTTGATTGAATCTCCTAGTACCTTGAATTGTGGATGCTGGGACAAAACCTTTTGGCTTTGAAAAACTGATCCGATTATCGCAACGAACATGACTAACTTTTCCATTTTGGTATTGATTTTCGTTAGAAAAAAACTGAAATGCTTTTTTAGTCACAATATGGTAGCTAGTGCAAACGACTAACTCTGTGAAAGGTCAACAAAAAAAAGTGTTTTGTCTGATGAATTAATTAATTCAGAAGTACATAATCGCTTTGCGTGGAGTTGGAAGAATTTGTGTAATTAGACCTACAAGCAATATGATTCTCCATTTCCAATCATCCTTATCTATTCAACATTTTCTCCTCAACCTCTTGGTCTATTCTGTTTCCAATTTCTACTAATCTCAACCAATTCTGATAAAAGAAAGGTAAGTTGACAATGTGCTCAATGTATTGAAAGACATACATGATTAGGGAAAATAGCACACCGTATTTGACAATCCCATGGCTTAGAGAAACAGCGATTGTTGCGACCAAGAGGGACATTAAGACGATCCAGGAAAGAGAGAAATTCAGAGATTCCAAATCGGACAACTTAACATTCCATTTCATCATTTTCCGAAGGTGAAAGTTCAGTTCCTGATTGTCATTTTTAGCTAGCACTTCCACTTGTTTTTCCAATTCATTGTTCGACAATCGGTTTAGTTGAATGGTTTTTCCACTACTCATCCAATAGATAATAAATATGACTCCTGTAGTAATAATACTTCCATAGAAAACATTCAGGTTTAGTTTGGCGATAATCACAATCACACCTACAAGACCAATTAAGGCATTCACAAGGTCAGGAAATGAGTTTTCCATAAATTCAACCCACTCACCAATCATACCCAATCTTGCTGATTTTACAGAAGTCTTGACACCATTTAGGTTAGCAATGGCTTTGACACCAACATCCTGATATATTCTCGCGTAGAAACGTGAATCAAAAACACGTCGACCTACACCTACAATAAGTACCACAACCCCAAGTACGCCTAACGCTACTAGTTCGGAATGGCTTTTTTGCAGTGCTCCATCAATGGCTTTTCCAATGAATAAAGGGAACAAGATAACAAGCAGTGCTTCGGCAACAATAAGAAATAGCGTGAAACCAAATCTTACTTTATACTGAGTCAGAAGAGATTTGAATTTTATCAATCATCTATTTTTTTGGGGTCCAGCCTGGATGCTTCACTAAATAGTTCCAGGCTTCACTGAGGCTTTTAGATTTTCGCAGATCTTTGAAAATATTGACATATTCACTAAGATGGACCTTTACAGGATTGATTGTATTAATGGGTTTAGTCAACCCATAGTTCGGTCTATGCTCCTCTTCTTGGAAGGTCCCAAACATTCGGTCCCAGATAGATAACAGCGCACCAAAATTTTTGTCGAGATATAATTTATCAGAGCCGTGATGAACGCGATGTTGTGAAGGCGTCATGAACACTTTCTCAAACCATCCCAATTTGCCAATCAATTCCGTATGAAGCCAGAATTGATACATGAGAACAAGAAAGAAACACAGCAATACGATGTAAGGGTGAAAGCCAATGAAAATAAGCGGCAAGTAAAAGACCCAGGTAATCAAACCATCTATGAATGAGACCCTCATGGCCGTGGTGTAATTATAAATCGGCGAGCTATGATGAATGCTATGATAAGACCATAAGATCCTTACTTTATGCTCAATGACATGCTCCCAGTAATAAATGAAATCCACAAGGATCAAGCACAACAAAGTGGTCCAAGTATTTACAGGGATTTGCCATGGTATCAATTCTCCAATAAAGAGGAAAGAACCAACAAAGACGAGTGTTGTGGTTTTTTCCAGAAATTGTGCGACCAGAAAAACTGAGAAACTCGCCCACATTTCGCCCAGTCGCCATCTGTTAATTTTCTTTTTATAGAGCTCATATATAAACTCCACTGATGCCAGGAGTATCGAGAATCCAAGTATTACATAAATGATCAACCCTATATGTTCCTCTATTGATTTTATTACTTCGTCCATTTAATTAGTCGTTTTGAGAACAGTCTTTTACTATTTGAAATCAAAACTAGAAGTTGATGAAGTTGCAGATGTGTCCGTTTTGGACAACTTAGCTTACCGCGACATAGGTCTCCGTGATCAATTCGTCTTCAGGAATGTCGTCTGAGAAGTTTGGATAAAACTCCAGAATAGGAAGGTCAACAAGTTCGAGTTGAACATCAGTCATCCAGAAGGCAAAAATTTCTTGATAAAAGTCCAGACTGCTTTGATGAGACCCTTGATGTGCGAACTTCACATATTTCTGTCTTTGGTGTTTTTTTGTCCGAAACAAATCAGTGAGTTCAAAGTTCAATGGTTTTTCAAGAATGATGGAGAAGTTATACCGTGAGTTAATGTGATCACTGATTTCCGCATCATCGATAACTTCTGTCATGAAGATAGATTCTTCAGAAATCAGGCCTTTTTCATTGGCATAATCGAAAACTGAATTCCAGGTTTTTTCTATTGAAGAACTATCATGATAATCTCCACGGTATTCAAGAAAGAGGAATTCAAACGATGGTAAAAATTCGATCTCAAACTCAAGTTTTTCTCTTTTCCTATTTGCTGGCCAAATGGTGGCTTTCTGTTTTTCAAGTAAAGTTTCGGTTTTCTCCCTGAATGCTTGCGGAGAGGATTTATACCTTTTTTTGAAAGCCTTACTAAAAGCAGAACGGTCTTCAAAACCTACTTGATAGGCAATTTGAGAGACTCCCATCTCCGAATATTTAAGGTATTGAGCGGCCTTTTCTAAACGCAAACGCTTAATATATTTACCAATGGTCTCGTTATGAATCGCCTCAAAAATTCGATTGATGTTGCGGTAAGAGTAAAAACAAACCTCCTCGATACGTTCAATGTTGATGTCTTCATTAAAATGTGTTTCAATGAAGGAGAGTAGCTTCTTATACCGATCCAGTTGAGTATCGTGACTCATAAATTAACATTAAGAAGAAAATGCTTAACCTACAAAATCCTGTATTTCATTTGTTTTATCGATTTCAATAGGATGAACCTAACCAGATGTATGACTAACTTATAACAGAACACCTTACGTCATCTTGAAGACTAAAAAGCCCGAAGAGTCGACTCGGTGAAAGATGATTTTATAACTTGGTGAATTATTTTATTGAACAACAAAAACATGAAAAAATTTACCTTATTATCATTGCTATGCACGCTGATCATCAGTAGCACATATGCACAAGAGTTCCCGAAAGTAGATGCCAGCCCAATGGATGCGGCATACTTCCCACCAAGAGCGGCTTTCAGGGGATTTGCTAAAACTGAGGAAGAGAAAAAGGCCGCGACACCTAAAATCAAAGTCGTATACTCAAGACCACAGAAAAAGGGAAGAACTATCTTCGGCGATTTACAGAAGTATGGAGAAATGTGGAGAGTTGGAGCAAACGAATCTACTGAGATCACTTTCTTCAGTGACGCTACGGTGGGCGGCACTAGCTTAAAGGCAGGGCGTTACACACTTTATGCAATTCCAAATGAAACTGAATGGGAAATCTTCGTCAGTAGTGATTTAGATGGATGGGGTCATTATGGGTTTATGAAAGACGAAAGCACAGTTGCAAGTATCAAAGTTCCAACAGAAAAGACTTCCTCTACCGTTGAAGCGCTTGGGATTTTCTTCGAAGAATCGGACAATGGAGCTAATATGATCATTGGTTGGGACAACACCATGGTGAAAGTTCCGATCGAAATGTGACATTTTACTCAACTCATAAATATGCATAAGCCTGGTAAATACACCAGGCTTTTTTTGTTGGATTACTACCTAAAAATTCAGAACACTTCATATCGTGAAAACGACATTTAGAAAGATCTACCAAACAATTCCTTCGCTAATCCATTAATTTGACGAACAAAATGGTTTGACCTGTCGTTCTCGAAAATAAAAATCTTATGAGGTTATCTCTTATTCTTATTCTTGGTCTTTCATGTGTCATTGGTGCATGCCAAACAAAACCCACAGCAAGAGGGGATAATTCCTCGTACCCCGTTCAAAAAACGGATGAGGAGTGGAAGGAGATACTTTCTGATGAACAGTTTTATGTATTGCGTCAGCAGGGCACAGAATACGCTTTTTCTGGAGAATACTGGGATAACAAGAAAAAAGGAATCTACTACTCAGCAGCTACTGGTCAGCCTTTATTTAGTTCTGAGCATAAGTATCGATCTGGGACTGGTTGGCCTAGCTTTTATAAACCAATAGATAACAATGCGGTCAAGGAGATTGTCGACAAGAGTCATGGCATGGTTCGTACGGAAATTGTTGATAGTGGAAGTGGTTCACACCTTGGCCATGTTTTCAATGATGGGCCAGCGCCAACTGGATTGCGATATTGCATGAATTCTGCTTCTCTGATATTTGTAGCTGAGGGTGAAAAATTACCAGCCATCGTAAAAGAATGGAAAGATAAATACGGCAATTAGTTGCTTATTGATGAAAGGAATTCATCGAGCTGGGAGGTTACAAATACCGAATTCAGAAATTGCGAAACTAGACTGATACAACTGGCGAATTCCCCTTACTTGCACAAGGTGAAATCTGGAAAATGAGTCATCGTTGCTTGTGCTACTTGTTCTATGTCGGTAAGCAAGCTTATGGTACCGCCACCGATTTTACGATTCGAATGTAAGTGATCATGGGAGTGTGCAGGATCGCATTCTGTAAGGAAATCCTCCGGATCTTGATGTACAATAATCACTTTGTCAAGTATATCTTTTTCATCACCGGAATTCAGAGCCCATAGGTCGGTCCGAAGAATCAGCTGACCATAGCCATCACCATCTATCTCCACATTTCCAACGTCTCCAGCGAAAGGTTTTGCCCAAAGCTCCCCCAGACTAGTTTCGTTGCAAAAGGCGTAAAAAGATTGTTGATTCCAGTGCCTTCCCGGAGCGTCAACACTACCATTGTGAATATGAACTGCTTTGGATGAGTTCGGGTCCATCCCATGAAGCTCAATAGTGAGCGTGACCACATCTCCTGCCTGCGAAAAGAAGGCTTTTCCGACACTTACTTCTGTCAAATTGTAGGTGTCATCACCTAATGACTCGAGTGAGTAAAGGTCAGCGCTAGCCTCTATTTCAGGTTCCGGTAGTTCAAGAGGTTCAGTTTGGCTGCAGCCAATCACGAAAAGAAGAATTACGAACCGTTTCATACGTTAAAGGTATTTAGTATATAACAATTATCTGACGGAATTCCCCCCTTTTGTTTCAAAATCACTCCCATTTCGAAGGGTTTAAATTCCATTAAGCCGGATTCTGATTAGTGTAGCAAACCAGGATCTAACAGGACCATCAAACTGAACGTGTTAACATAATGTAGTCATTAGCAGGGATCTAATTGTCTCAATTTTTACGATATAGCAACCGAAAATTGGAAGAGTTGACAAACAGCATTTGAAATCATCAAATGGAATTTGGTAAATCATGGATTTAGAAGAAAAAAAGAAAAGAGTGGGATGGCATCAGATCAATGGTAAATTGGTTTGGGATGCTGATTACAGCCATTTGAAAATTAATGAGGCGTATGATCTCGTAATCTATGGAAATGAAGCCTACACAACACAGTGTGAGAAATCCCATTACATATTGGTTGATTTCACGGGAAGCTTCATAAATGCCGATTTCGTGAAAAAAATTAAGGAAGGAGCTAAAAAAGGAGAGCATATGAATATCCGGACAGCTACACTGGGATTAACTGGGGTACAATTAATTTTAGCCAAAGGAGTTACAAAATTTGCCGGCCTTTCACATAAAACTAAATTTTTTAAATCCGATGAGCGTGAGGCAGCATTGAAATGGCTTTTTAGTTAATCGATCGAATGTTTGCCGGAATTAGCTACTTTGAGTAACCCGATAGAATATTCCAACTATTCATCTTATCCCTCTCCGTGTTCCTTTGATACTCCTGTCTCTTATTACCAGCAAGCTGGCACTACCATGAACACTTTGTCATTCTTAGAGTTTAAAATCTTAATCCGGTCCATTCATTTTCAGAAGGTCATCCATTGTATCAAAGTGTAAATATTTCTAGACCCACGCCGCGTTTTTTAAACATGCTCCGTACTGGTGGGGAAAAACAATGTTTTACTAAAATCAAAATAAGCATGTTGAATCTCAAAAGATTGATAATGATGGCACTGATAGGAGCGGTAATCGTTTCGTGTCAGGATGATGGAGTAGATGACTTGAATCAGTTAGGTGATGTTGAAGTGGAAGCAATAGATCCAGCAGAATTACCAAGCAGTTCAATTACATTCATAGAAAATAACTTTTCAGGCGAAGTAGTAGTAAGTGCATTTCGTGTTACCTCGGATGAAGTAGACTATGAAGCGTTGCTTACAAATAGTGTTAACCTGGTGTTCAATGAAGATGGAACCCTGGTTGGATATGGAGAAGAAGGTTCAGTAGTGGGTTGTGGAGGTAAACCGCATGGACGAAAAGGACCCGGTGGTCGCAGAGGTCCCCGAGGTGGAAATCCTGACAGTACTGCTGTAGATCGTCCCGAGCCTACTGAAATCACTATTGACGAATTGCCTGCTGTAGCTCTAGAATACCTTGATACCAATTATCCGGACAGTGTAATACATGTAATCTTGCTGATTGAAAAAGAGGACGCTACAGAATACCATACACTGGTCGATGGAGTTGGTGCGGTAATATTCGATGCAGATGGGACTTTTGTGGAAGTAAAAGAACCACGAAGAAGAGGCTGCCATGATTTTACCGAAATGGATATTGCTGATCTGTCGGCTGTAATTACTGATTATGTCACCACGAGTTATCCAGACAATGAAATCCTAGGAGCTCGTACAGGAACACGAAATGAAGTAGTAGAAATCCATGTCTTAGTTGATAGTGTGGGAGTATTGATCTTTGACGAAGATGGAAACTTCATCGAGTTGAAGACGTGCGGAATGAATGAGTAGTTTTTTAATATTGGAAGGTAGCTGATAGTTCTTCTACTTTTAAGGTGCCTTCCAATTTTAATAAATCAAAAAATCGCGTGGTAGAAGGACTCATACCCATGATCGAAGGATGTAAATCGAATGACCGAAGTGCTCAAGAAGCACTTTATAGGGAGTATTATGGATATGCTATGAGTGTTTGTTTACCCTATTCGAACGACAGGACAGAAGCGGAGGAAATCGCACAAGATGGCTTCATGAAAATTTTTAAGAAGATAGATCAATACAATGATGAATATGGATTCAAAAGCTGGATGCGAAGAATTTTCATCAACACGGCTATTGACTACTTCAGGAGTAATAAGAAGCACAGCAACATGACTGATATTGAGGAGGTGCAAATTGAGGATTTTGACAACTCAATTATTGATAAGCTATCGGGTGAAGAAATAACGGAGGCAGTACAAAAGTTGACGCCAGTCTATCGGATGGTGTTTCATATGAATGTGATTGAGGGATATAATCACAAAGAGATTGGAGAAAAGCTTGGGATTACAGAAGCGACCTCAAGGTCCAATTTGGCCAAGGCACGAAACAAGTTGAAAGAGGTGTTAAGGCACCTGGTAAATTAAAAAAGGAGCGAAGATGGAAGAATTTGACAAAAAATGGAAGCAAAGAATTGACGCTATGGAAGAGGAGGGGCCTTCTGAGTCATCGGTTAGGAGTATGATGGATCGACTTGATGAAGAGCTCCCAATCCAAAATAAAAAGCCAGAAGGCAAAATCAGGTTTATTGGAATACCATTAAGAGTAGCAGCTTCATTGGCATTGCTCACGGTGTTTGGGTATCTGATTTACATGGTTAATGAAGTGGGTGTGACCGTTGGCAAACGTGCTCAAGTAGAGGTCTCATTGCCAGATGGGTCGAATGTAATGATCAATGCAGACTCAAGACTGGCTTACAATAAATTGATGTGGTACTTCGAAAGGAATGTTTCATTGGAAGGCGAGGCATTTTTTGATGTCAAAAAAGGAGAGAAATTTAGTGTAGTATCTAAAATGGGCACCACAGAAGTCCTTGGCACCAGTTTCAATGTACTGGCACGACCCAAACATTTGCGAGTAAAGTGCCATACGGGAAGAGTTAGGGTGAGAGGTGTCCGCTCTTCAACAGTACTTAACCCGGGCGAAGGAATAACTGTCAGAGCTAAAGAAGACAATGGATTTACATTTGATGTTGACAAAGAACTAGATTGGAGAAGTGGGGAGTTTTACTTTGATTCTATCCCATTTGAGGAAGTAATTGAAGAGCTTGAACGCCAGTTTGCGGTTCAGATAGATTACCCTGATGAGCTTATTGATACGGAGTACACCGGATATTTTAACAACCGTAACTTTGACCAGGCAATGCGATTTGTGTGTGATCCATTTGGTTTAGTGCAAGATTCTGTTGGAAATAAAATCACACTTGAATTTGAAACAGATTGAATTAAGTTCAGCTAACAAAATGTGAAAAAACTTAGGACTTTTCTCTGTAGTTCGGTTTTATTGATTGCCTCTTCGCTAATTGCTAGTGAAGAGGTCGTCATTAATGAGGACTTCAATCAAACTCCACTTGCAGAAGTATTCAAGGTCCTAAAGGACAAATACCAACTGAGAATTGCCTTTGCCAACCGCGACGTTAAAGAAATTAACATCACCGTTCGAATCGAGCAGCTTAATATCAGAGATGCCTTTAAGTTGATTCTAGAAGAAACTCCAATGACTTTTGAAGTCATAGACGGTAGATCTGTCATTCTGAGGAAAAAGAAGAATCCATCATTAGATGAGCAAAATTTTGATCTGACAGGAATCATCAGTGATGAAAATACAGGTGAGCGCCTACCCTATGCATATGTATGGAGTGAAACCACTAAAACGAGTTACACATCCAATGTCGAAGGGTTTTTCTCCATTCCTGGAGTGTCAACGGAAACCCGACTTAGGATCTCATATTTGGGCTACCAAGATACGCTGGTGGCAGTGACGGATTTTCACCGAGAGCGTCGAATCAATGTGCAGTTGGTACCACTGCTCAATCAGTTAGAAGAGGTTGTAGTCTTGGATGATAACAGTCAACTCGCGAACTTCCGACCTGAAGAGCAACCTGGAAAATTCACTTTCTCACCCAAAGTCTCCAAGATCGCACCATCGGCAGGAGAAGTTGACGTATTCAGAACGTTGCAGCTATTACCAGGTATCAATGCGACCAACGAAGTATCCTCAGGCTTGACAATCAATGGCGGCACCTCCAATCAGAATCTTGTTCTTTTTGATGGCTTCACCGTATATCATGTGGATCATTTTTTTGGTTACTTCAGCGCCTTCAATCCATTGGCTGTTAAATCATTACAACTATACAAAACGGGTTTTGAAGCGAAGTTTGGCGGAAGAGTATCGAGCGTAGTAGATATCACGGGGAAAGATGGAAATAGGAATCGGGTGAGCGGCACACTTGGACTTAATCTTCTGAGCGTTAACTCATCAATTGAAGTGCCGCTGAGTGATGATGGTACCACCTTATTCTTTTCAGGTAGGCGATCTTATACGGATATCTGGAGCTCTTCTCTGTTCGAAAACATTTTTTCAATTTTTGAAAATAGCCTGTCAGATGAAAGTGGTTCTACAACAAGTCCTCCGATGATGCCTCCGGATGGCCCACCTGATGGCCCTCCGGATTCTATAAATCCACCCCCAATGGAGCCTAGCCTATCAAGCTCCATCGAGCCGGAGTTTTACTATACAGACATGAATATTAAGCTATCTTCAAGGTTGGGTACAAAAAACAAACTCTCCTTTAGCTTTTACGATAGCAACGATATTCTGAACTATACGGAAACGATCGATGCTTCATTTGAAGATACACTCCAGGTAAATACTGAAAACTTAGGTTTTATAACCTGGGGAAATGTAGGTTCTTCGCTCAAGTTCTCACGACTATGGAACAATAATCATTTCACGCAAATCCTAGCTTCCTATTCATTCTATGAAAGTATGTTCAGGGAACAGTCAAACACCACAAGCCAATCAGCAACATTGGGAGAGACATTCACCAATACCGATCAAGACCAATTCAACAACATTGAAGACATCAGTTTTAAGATCGATCACACCGTAGAACTTAATGGCATAGATAGGATTGAAGCCGGGATGGGTACATCTAATTTTTCCACTCAGCTAAGACATGAGGTAGAAGATTCAATACTTGCTGATCAAAGGTCCAGGGAAGAGTTGTTGTTAACAGGATATTTGCAGGGGTCTTTTGCGCTGGCAAATGGATTAACCCTAAATCCGGGACTCCGAACTAGCTATCTAACTTCAACGGGTAACTCGTATTTTGAACCACGTTTTTCCTTTTCTTATCACTTGTCTCCTGAGTTTGTCCTGAATGGTGCGTGGGGTAAGTACTACCAGTTTATTAATCAATCGAATACAAGAAACGTACTCGAAGGAAGCAGAGACTTCTGGATTTTGGCTGACAATCGAGCCGTTCCAACCCAGATGGCAACTCATCATTTATTGGGTGTGAGCTATGATCGGGGACCGTTGAACGCGAGTATCAATTATTTTCAAAAAGACTTTGAAGGGTTACTGGAATATGCATTTCGAAATGGCAAACTCATAACCGAATTCAGCGATCCAGGTCGAGTATTTACCCAGGGAACAGGGTCGTCCAGAGGAATTGAACTCCTTGTTAAGCGTGATTTTGGTGCGTTTGATAGTTGGTTCTCTTATACACTTGGTGAAAGTCGTCAACAGTTTGATCAAATCAATGGTGGAAGAAGTTTTTATGCTGACCATGACCAGCGACATGAAATGAACTGGTTTGGATCCTATTCCATTGGAAATTTTGAGTTTTCAATGGTCTGGATCTATGGTACCGGAAAGCCCTACTCCAACGTCCAAAGTCAGCAAGGAGTTGGAAGGGATCGTCCCGGACCAACAATCACGCAGCTAAACATTGAAGAAAGGAACAACGAACGACTTCCCCCCTACCATCGAATGGACTTAAGTGCTAGTTATGTCACACAATTAGGTAATACTCAATCCAGGTTGTCACTTAGCATATTTAATCTTTATAACCGTGAAAACGTTCTTGATCGTCAGGTTAACCTGATCCAGCCAGGCAGAGGAATGAGACAGCCACTAATCACTTCCAATGACCTAACGCTATCCGGAACTTCCCTCAACTTCTCCATGGAAATTACTTTCTGAGATTTTTTTTGTGAACGAAGCAGCGTTTCGTCACCAAACTCCGTACTGGCTCCAAACAAATCAAAATCGACATGAAACTCCCACCTTTCACCATTGATGTCATTCAACCCCAATGCACAGTTGTTGGACCTATGGCTACCTATCTGGAGAAGAAATCCATTGAAGGACGTGAGATTCCTGCCGATCAAATAATCCTTTATTTCAAAATTTTTCAATTATGAAACGATTTTTCCAGTGCCTGGCCCCGGCCTTCTTTGGGGCATTCTTGATCGCGTGTGAGGGAGAAGATGATGTGGATACAGACAATTTTACGAACAGTGATGTTGTCACTGAAATGGTAGTAAATGTCTCACAAAGTGCAGCAGTAGTCACTTGGCTGGTTGCAGACAATGAAACTAGCTGGACAGTAGAATACGGAGAATCCGGATTTACACAAGGAACCGGAACGTCCGGTACCGATGCAGATAACCTGGGGCCCTTTGGTGTATCGAAAATATCTGGGCTTTCTGCAGGGACAGCCTATGATATTTACGTGACGGTCGAGGGATCTTCCGAGACCGCATCAGCTAGTTTTACAACGTTAGGAACAAATGAAACCGTATTCTTCATTCAAACAGATGCAAGTGATTGTACGGTCGATATCCAAAGCTCCTTAGGTGTCACTTCCTCTTATTCGGAAAGCATTAATGGTACGACAAGAACCATAACCATAAATGACGTGCCGAACCATATGGTAGGTACTTTTCCAACGGATACGGACAGAAGAATAGGAAATCCAAACGCCATTAGTGAGCAAAGCAACTCTTATAGCGTAACAACGCAACCAGCGTTGGCAAACAGCTCGACAAACGCGCAAGGATATGTAAATGGAGTACTTTTCTCCGGGGTTGGTATTGAAGTCTATACTGCGGAAAGCTTTACTGGTTTTACTGGAGAAACAAACCAGCAGTGGAATAGAAATGCACTTCAGTCAGTAGACGATCTAGGGTTGGATTGCAATAATGCTCATGTCCAACCAGGAGGGCAATACCATTACCATGGATTACCCTCCGCTTTAGGTGGTGAGTTACAAATAGATGGTACGGAAATGGTGAAAATTGGCTATGCAGGAGACGGGTTTCCGTACTACTATTTGTATTTCGAAAATGCCAATGGCGAAATCGAACAGGCAGAAGCTTCTTATGAGCTGAAAAGTGGCGAACGAGGCGGAGATGGAATCAGTGCACCATCCGGAGCGTATGACGGTGAGTATTTTCAGGATTACGAATTTGTGGATGGATCCGGTGATCTGGATGAATGCAATGGGAGATTTGGTCCCACACCAGAAGCTCCCAATGGAGAATACTACTATGTAGTAACCGCGGATTTTCCATCCTTCCCATTGTGCTTTTCCGGAACACCTGATAGCAGTTTCCGATTCGGTCCTCAATAAAAATGAAACATAAGGTTGTGTTAGCAATCTGCTAACACAACCATTTGACTATCCAACTATTTAACTACCCAACTATGAAAAATTCAATAACGCTACTATTTGCATTCCTGATTGTATGTAACATAACCAGTGCACACTCAAGGACCGAAATTGGTTTCAAGTTTATCGAAGAAGAGAGGAATACATACCTGGAAGTTCATCTAACAACACTCACGCTATTTGATTTGCTTCATGACCTATACCCAGCGCTTAAATCCAAAGAGTCTTTGAATCTAAGTACGTATGCTATTGATTATCAAGACTATTTCAATGAAATACTGGATATAGAATTGAATGGAGAAGATCAAAACCTGGTATATGTAGATTCGAATTTGATCACACACGATGCGACCATTACCTTCTTAATTGAAGATTACAGAGATCCAACCACTAACTTCAATATAGCTATAAACGGATTTGATTTCTATCAACGGCCGAGCTATACAGTGCTATTCCTAACCTCAGAAATTACAGACACGTACTTTTTGTCCAGAGTAGATAACACCTGCTCAAACATCAGGATTGTATCAGCAGATCAAATCAACTGGATTCAGTACTGGCCTTATGGAATGCTAGCCATTGGATTTGTTATTATCGGGATCATGAGCCGCAGGAATGCTATAAGCTATAAAGTGAAGGCGTGGTAAAGGACGTCTTTTCACCTAACACTATCCAAAGTCAAATAGGATCTCATGATATTATCCATTCAGTATGCTAGTTTCAGTAGCTTTACCAATTGACCGACCTTTAGGTCATTTTCCCTCCTTCTTCCTAATACCAATTGTGAAATCAATCAGTTTGTGAACTGGGATTGAGGTAGGAATGAAGTTTCTATCTGGAAAGTATCTTTCCAATTCCTGATCCTCAATAGTAGAAGAATCCACGTAAAGCATATTCCATTGACCAAACTTCCTTGAATCAATGGAGGAAACATCTATGATAACTGGCTCCCTATGTCGTATGTCTTGCGCAATTCGGAGGTACAAAGCATTGACATCATGAAGATCTCCTTCAAGCAATTGAAGAAAATAATTCTCATCATGATAAAGAACTCCAGTGATTGAATGTAAATCGTTTTTTTGATTTGATTCCTTCATGATTTTGGTGATTTCCTTCAAATCAACCGTTGGATCGTTCTTGCTGTAATAAATCAATTGTGCTAGCATACCTAAATAGATTACTGTAGTTTAAGATCTTTACTTATTAATACCATCAGCAGTTTTATTGATCATGCCAAGAAGTTTGCTTTGGAACATCCAAATGAAATGTGGTGAGACCTCTAATTCTGGTCCATGAAAAATGGCTCTCAGATACAGTGCACTATCAAATTGTTTGCTTTCTGTTTGTAAATACGAACTAAGCGCATTCGAATTAACTATCTCCAAACTCGGAACATCCCCATAAGTAAATACATCAAGATAATTGGCAAACTCAGTTATAATAGATGCCGAGATAATATTATCGATTTCTTTAAGAAACTCATTTCGTATCTGAACTGCATCATTTGAATTGGTGTTGCTAATACTTTCAGGCAGACATGTTTCCATGATTTTAGTAACATCCTGATCTGAAAACAGGAGATAACATGTAGCATGTAACTCCCCCTGCGCTATTGTCTTTAAAAGAAAAATTTCTTCACAGTTTATAACCGTGCGATTATCAGTAAGAATATCGTCTCCTGTAATGCTCTCGATCTTAAATGGCGTTTTGAGCAAAAACTCTAATGAGGTCTTGGCGGCCAAAAAACCATCGCGGACGAGGCTTGTTGTAATATCAATTTCATTCATGTCTTATTCTTTTAATTCTTTACAGTATCCTTATTCTAGTTTTTTTTGAAGTAAAGAGTAAAGGTTGTGCCTTCACTAACTGTGCTTTCTACCTCAATACTTCCGTTCATTGATTCCATTTGATTTTTGGTAACGTATAAGCCATATCCCCTGGAAAGCTTATTGTAATGGAAAGTTTGATACATTCTAAAAAGCTTCTTACCATATCTGTCTAGATCAATACCAATCCCATTATCGGAAATCGAAATGATGTCATTTCTTGAATCTGATCTCGAAGAGATCTTGATCAGCTTCTTCCGTTTGTCTTGAGATCTAAAGCGAATTGCATTCTCAATCAGATTTTGAATAATGCTTTTTAAGTATGATGAAATAGCGTAGACCTGATGAGCCTCTGGAATGTTCACTTCAATATGAATTCCTTCTTCATTCAACTTATGATCAAATGATTGAACAATTTCACTTACCAGAATCTTAAGGTCGCACTTTTCAAATTGCTTCCGTGTACTAGAGTTAATCGAAATGATCTCATTAAGATTTCGAATTGTCTCATCCAGCTTTTCGGTACTATCCATAAGCATGTCATGAAGCTCCTTCCTTTTGTCATCATTTTGCTTATCAATTAACGCCGCAGCGATCGAACTTAAGTTAGAACTATGAGACCGAATATTATGCGACATCATATAGGTGAAATTCTGAAGTTGCTCATTCTGTCTACTTGTGAGTACAAGTAGCCTTTCAAGTTCTTTTTGCTCTTCTACTTTATCTGTTACATCTCTGATTATTCCGTGGTGATAGACAATGTTACCAATTTCATCAAATTCATAGTAGCTGTGATCTTCAACCCATATTTTTGATCCGTCTTTCTTCTTCAGGATATACAGACTATCCTCCTGATCCGATCCCACCTCATTCTTAATTGTGTCTACATATAAATCCTCATGGATATCAATGCTTAATAATTCTTCTAGCGAGGAATATCCAAGCATCTTAATCAATGCAGGATTTGCTTCCACAAACTTTCCCTGAGGAGTACTCTTGTAGATTCCATCTAACGAGTTTTCAAAAAGCGATTGGTACTTTTTACCTCCCTCAATCAAATCAAACTCCGAATTCCTCCTACCAGTGATATCTCTGATGTAGATCTTAAGTATTGGTCCGTTATTTCCAATAATGGCAATTACATGACACTCTGCATAAAATAATTGTCCATTACCCTTCATTAGCCTAATCGTTGGAATAAAGAAGGGACCACCTTCCCTGGCAACCTCCCTGGCATGATCAATTAATTGAAGATCATCAAAATATACTAATGAAGACAATTCCAATTCCGCGTTTACATCTTCTTCATTTTTGTACCCAAAAAGCTTAAGAAAGGTCTGATTAACCTCAATTACTTTCTTTAAGTCATAAACAAAGATGGCATAGGGAGAGGTGTCATTGTGCCAATCCTTTTCAATAAAATGAGTATATGAGGCTGATTCTCTCACCGTTATATTTAAGTTATTATATTTAGGCCTTAAGCGCCTTTCGCAAGTTGGGTTCCGTTAAAAAGCCGATTAACTTCAGTGGAAAGAATTTCTGGTGAAAATGGTTTCACAACATATCCTGATGCTCCGAGTTCAAAACCCTTTTTAATCATGGACTGCTGTCCAACAGCACTGACCATCAATACCTTGCAATTAAGATCACTTTTTCCAAGTGTTTTCAATACATCCAAACCCATCATATCGGGTAAAACATTATCCAATGTGATCAAATCCGGTTGAAGCTTAAATGCCATATCAATGGCTATTTCACCATTTGGGGCTTCTCCAACAACTTCATAATCATCAGGAAGAGCATCTTTGATCAGTGCTCGCATGTAAATCGTGTCGTCTACGACTAGGACTTTCTTTTTCATAATCAAATTAGTTAGTGGTTAAAAATTTCATGTGTTAAATAACTTGTTTCAAACTTCGAAGTGGCACATATATTCTGGTATCAGTATTGTATTGACTTATCAAATCCTTACTCGATTCAGGTAGCATATCATAGTATCCAAGCACCAGGTATCCGTCATCATTCAATGCATTAACAAGTGATTCCAAAACCTGTAACTTCAGCACTTCATCAAAATAGATCAGGACATTTCGACAAAAGATGATATCGAACTTCCTGGTCATCTTGTCTGATACCAGGTTATGGATTTTGAAATCCGCTACCCTGAATTTCTTTTTGATGTAGGCCTTACCATCTTCGAAATCGAACATATCCTTGATCTCCCCATTCGGTAAGTATTTCTTTAATGATTTTTCATACTTAGGAAGTAGTTCATTCGCATAATATCCCTCTTTTGCCTTCGATATCGCTTTGGAACTAATATCTGTGGCCAAAGATTTCAACTTGTAGAGAAGTCCTTTGTTATGTGCAACCATCGCCATTGAATACACTTCTTCTCCAGTTGCACACCCAGCATGCCAAACGTTGATCGAGGTTTTATGCTTGAATTGGGTAAGTAATGAGCCAACCTCATCCCAAATTTCAGGATTCCTGAAAAGCTCAGTCAGATTCACAGTAAGGTCATCAATGCAGCTCTTGAAGAAATCTGATTCTTTAAGAATCTTACTCCATAATTCCAGGAGCGAATCAATATGATTTTTGTTCATAAGCCTTACAAACCCCCTTTTCAGCGACCTCTTTTCATAGTTTGTGAAATCAATTCCATACCTATTCTTAATTGCATCAGTTAATGCAGCTAGCTCTTCATCGGATAGTATTTGTGGAGGCCTGGCCATTATATCAATTCATCATAGATTGACTTAGTTGAACTGATCTTCTTTCGCTAAAAAGTTTCTCAATAACTGAGGCAATGTTTAAAACCAGGCACACCATTCCATTCCCAAGAATGGTTGCTCCACTAAATAAATCAACCTTATCTAGTGGTTGAGTTAGGGGTTTCTCCACTATTTCCTTTTGCTGTAGCAGTTTATCAACTGCAAGCCCCATGTATCTTCCATTATAGTTGACGATAATGACATTTATGTTTTCATCATTTGCTTTCAACGAATCAAACGTCTTGTGAAGCGAACCATTATCGTGGAAGCTATCAAGACCCTCCATTTCAAATAAATCTTTTAGAAATACGATGAGCATGGTTTGTCCAAGATAGTCCGCCATCAACCCTTTGTTTACCTTATGAATTTCTTTTGGCCTGATTGAAATAACCGCTTCAGTGAAAGAAAGCGGCACAGCAAATTCTTGACTGTCTTGCTCAAATAGTAGCGCCCCTTTGACGGCCATGGAAGAAGGAAGACTTAATGTAAAGGTGGTTCCCTCACCCAAAACAGTTTCTATATTGACTTGACCGCCAATCGATTCTGTTGCCTTCTTAACCACATCCATGCCAACTCCTCTTCCTGAGATTTCTGTGACTTGATCCGCGTTAGAAAAACCTGATTCAAAAATCAATTGGATAACTTCCTTATCAGACAGGGTACTCGCATACTCTTCTGAAATCATTCCCCTCTCTAGTGCTTTATTTCTGATAGCTTCCGGATCAATTCCTTTACCGTCATCTTTGATCTCGATGAGAACAATGTCTTTTTCATTACACGCATTGAGTGTGACAGTCCCTATCTGTGGCTTACCAAGCCCAACTCTTTCTTCCGGATTTTCAATACCATGACTTATTGCATTCCTGACCAGGTGAACTAATGAATCACTGATGATTTTTAGAATGTTTCTGTCAATTTCAATTTCTGTTCCTTCCAATTGCAGATTAACCTGCTTGTTCTCAGCCTCAGCAACGTCTCTCGCAATTCGATGAAACTTATTGAATAAAAGACCCACTTGGACTAGACGAATATCCATAACCGCGTATTGCATGTCAGAGGTGATTCGATTCAACCTCTTATACATATTTGAGTTACGGTTCTGGTCGCGAGCAATGATGGTATCCTTTTCAATGATTAACTCACCCACGAGATTTAACAGCCCGTCAAGCTTACGAACCGGAATTTGAACTTGATCAGAGAAGTTGATTTTAGGTTGATTTGATTCGCTCTCATTATCCGGTTCGGTATCGCTTGGTTCCAGTTCCTGGCTTGATTCATTATTCGTCGATGAATTTGGTGGTTCAGAATTTACATTATTGGATTCCAACGTACGGAAATGCTTATCCAAATAAAGCTCCAGCTTAGCTACCAGACCTTTGTAAGTGGCCTCACCATTCTTCTTTAGTGTATCTATGAGCTCTCCAAACTTGTCATTGGCCCTGAAAATCAGACCGAAAAATTCTTTATCCAACTTCATATCATGATCCTTGATATATGTAAACATCTCCTCAAGCGTGTGACATAGTTCACCAATAGGATCCAAGCCTAAGGCCATGGCATTGCCTTTTACTGTATGTGTGATTCGAAAGATTGACTCTATTGATCCTTTGTCT
This sequence comes from Cyclobacteriaceae bacterium, assembly GCA_028284125.1. GTDB lineage: Bacteria > Bacteroidota > Bacteroidia > Cytophagales > Cyclobacteriaceae > Ekhidna. The sequence goes on along the minus strand of JANQSI010000004.1, from coordinate 115,768 downwards.
TCAGGGTTCTTTTCTAGAACGGTGAATAACTTATCAAGCTCTTCATGAGCTTCATAGGCCTCCGCAAAGAACATTTCCCGGTACTGCTTTTCCTTAGATTTTTCAATCATGATAAACTACTTACTAAAAAGAATCCAATTTCATCGAGTGCTACAACATGATCCACATTGCCTGTTCCTATTGCCTCCTTGGGCATTCCAAAGACCACAGAAGTTTCCTCGCTTTGCGCAATGGTTTTACCACCCGCATCCTTAATCTTATTGATCCCAGAGGCCCCATCCCGGCCCATCCCTGTAAGGACTACACCAATACTCTTATTGCCAAAGACGTCTGCTACAGATACCATTAAAGCATTTACTGACGGGTTATTGAATTCATTATAGATTCTTTTGGTAAACCCAATCTCAACTTGACCCCCGTCTCTTTTTCGGACAATCATATTTCTATCGCCAGGTGCTACATACACATGCCTTGGCCTCAGAATGGTACCAAATGTTCCCATTTCTACTTTTAGGGGAGTCATTCCGTTTAATCTTTTCACGAATGATGGAATGAAATTCACTGGCATGTGCTGTGCGATCAACACCGGAGTTGCTAAATTTTCTGGTAATCTTGTAAGTACCTTTTCTATGGCAGTCGGACCACCCGTGGAAGCACCAATAACAATAACTTCGTATCGTAAGTCACTCGAAAATGTGTGTTTTGCGGTTGTCTTTCTGGCCTTTCTAGTAACAAGGGACTCAACATTGGATTTAGAAGCAGCTTTAACTTTTTTTACCAGCTCACTTCCTATATCCTTTACCTTAATCTTATTGTTCACAGGCTTGTTGACATAATCAAAAGCCCCCATACTCAAAGCCTTCAATACCGGTGACAGGTTAGTATTACCTACTGCACTCAAAATGACAATAGGCGTTGGCTTTTGTTTCATAATATTTTCTACAGCGTACAGCCCATTGTACTCACCCATATTTAGATCCATAACCACTACATCAGGCTTTTCAACAAACGTTCGGTCAACCGCTTCCATACCGTTGTTGGCAGTTGAAACTACGTTAATATCTTTTTCCTTATTCAAAATGTCTGATATAAGCATTCTCATGATTGTTGAATCATCTGCAACCAATACTTTGATTTTTTCTCTCATTGACGTACTAGGCTACTTTGCTAATGGCGTCAACAATCGTCTGGGGTGTAAATGGCTTGACTATGTAGTCCGCAGCTCCATTTGATAATCCTTCCTTAATGGCAGACTCCATCCCTACGCCGCTTACGATTATTATCTTAGACCTAAGGTTAGCCTTTTGAAGTACTCTTAAGACATCCATCCCAACCATATCAGGAAGTATATTGTCAAGCGTTATAATATCCGGATCTAGTTGAAATGCAAGATCAATTGCTGTCTCTCCATTGACTGCTTCACCTACTACTTCATGACCAGCTTCCAATATCGCATCGTTGATCTGTGACCGCATGTATTCTGAATCATCTACGATAAGAACTTTCATTGTTCTATGCCTTTTTAGTTTACTAGTAAATTCAAATTCTCAGCTGAAATCATTCTTTGGATGTTAATCAAAATGATTAGTCTTTCCTCTGATTTCACGATTCCTTCAATACACTCATCTTCGAGAGAAGAGTATTGCATGACACTTGATGATGTATCAATTTCCGCAGACTTAACTGTTAATGTGAGTGGAACTTGCTTAACCAAGATCCCCACCTTATGATTATCACTCTCAATAACCAATGTGTAATTGTGGTTCTTTAACTGGTCTCCCTTTTTCTTCTTGAGGCCAAACTTCTCTTCCAGGTCCATGATTGCGATAATGGTACCTCTGATGTTTGCAACTCCCTTGATGTAATCTGGAGTTTGAGGAACCTTTGCTATCCCTGGAGTAATCACAATTTCTTTAACCTGATCTATGGGTAGGGCATACTCTTCTCCTCCTAATCGAAAAATGATTAATTGAAGGGAGCTCCCAATCATTTCTGATTGGGGCCCTTCTTCCACGGCTGATCTTTTAACATCATCAATAGTCAGCTCATGCTGTTGCTCGGATGATTCTAATTTATCCTCCATTTTAAGCTTCTTTTAATGTGAACTTGCTTACACCCTTAAGTAGTTGGTTGGCTACTTCAGCAAGGTCTTTACTACTTGCAGAAACTTCATCCATACCCTGTCTTAGCTGCTTTGATGATGTTGCAATCTGTTCGGTTCCTGATGCAGTTTCTTCTGAAACTACTACGATCTTTTCTATTGCACGAACAGTATCATTGATTGCCTCCTCCTGCTGCTGTGAACCTTGGGTAATCTCCTCAGACTTATCAAAAGTCTCAGTGGTAGTTTGGTCTATGGTCTCAAAAACGGCTTCCGCTTCTTTTGAAGACTTGTTCCCTGTCTTGACACTCTTATCCATGCCTTGTATGGATTTATCAGCTAAATCAATATCCTTCTGTACCTCATTGATTACCTTCTCTATTTCTTGGGCACTATTTCTTGAATCTTCAGCTAGTTTTCGGATCTCTTCAGCAACAACCGCAAACCCTCTCCCTGCATCTCCGGCTCTGGCTGCCTCAATGGCCGCATTCAATGCCAAAAGATTTGTTTGGGAAGCAATGTCAGTGATCACATTAAGCGTTCTGGCTATCTCTTCCGATCTTTTGGTCAATGTGTTGATTGAGCCAGAAGTTACTTCGGCCGAATTTTGAATCTCGCTCATACTTTCAACAACTGCAGAAATAGTCTCGGTACCCGCCTTTGCACTTTTTGTTCCTTCTGCTGCTGCCGAATTAATTGTATTGGCCTGACCAGCTACTTCTTTCGCTGAAGCAAGGACTGCATCCAGCAACTTCGAAATTTCGTCAACCTGTTGAGACTGATCTTGAGCACCCTCTGCCATTTGTTGAATAGCTGAAGACATTTCACCAGTGCTTCCCTTCATTTCCTCACTTTTGGTTGTCATTTCTTCAGATGAAGCTGCTACCAGATTGGCTAGCTCATTAATACTCTGCATAAGATCATTGAGATTCTGAACAGCTTCGTTTACCGCCTCGGACATCTCTTTTACATAGCCTTCAGATTTTAATTTGGCCTCCTTTGTCAAATCACCGGAAGCAATTGACTGAAGGATCTCATTTACTTCAAGGACAGGAAGTTTAACATTGGAAATATCGGCGGCAATTTTGATGACCTTGAAAACCTTGCCATCTTCATCTGTAATCGGAGCATATGAGGCATTGATCCAAACATCATCACCAGTTTTTGAAATCCTTCTGAACTCTCCATTCTGAATATCTCCGTTAGCAAGGTCCTTCCAGAACTGTTGATATTCCTTTGATTTTGCATACTCCGGATCACAAAACATTCTATGGTGATTGCCAACGATTTCTTTGGTTGATGAGTAACCAAGGGTACTCGCAAAATTGTCATTGACATTAATGATTGTTCCATCAGGTTCAAATTCAATAGAGGCCCATCCGGTATCAACAGCAGTTTGAATGGCAGAAGCTCTGTTTCTGATATCAACCATATCGGTAATGTCATTGGCAATCTTAATTACCTTGTACACTTCCCCATCTTCATTACGAATTGGAGTATAACTGGCATTTATCCAGATTTCATCTCCATCCTTAGTGAACCGCCTGAATTCACCTGATTTAATTTCACCATTCGCTAAATCTCTCCAGAACTGCTTGTATTCTTTAGATTTTACATATTTCTCGTCACAGAACATTTGATGGTGATTCCCTACGATTTCATTGTCTGACGAATACCCCAGCAACTGATAAAAGTTTCTGTTCACGCTCAATACATTACCTGTAGGATCAAACTCAATGGAGCCCCATCCTGTATCGACCGCAGATTTGATAGCAGTAGCTTGCTGTCTTGTTTCCACCATGTCTGTTATGTCAGCAGCAACCTTTAATACTTTGAACACTTCCCCATCACTATTTTTAACTGGAGTATATGAAGCGTTCAACCAAACAGTTTCTTCATTTCTATTTAATCTTCTGAATTCGCCTGACACAACCTTCCCATTCCCCAAATCCTTCCAGAACTGATGGTACTCTTTTGATTTAGCGTACTGATCATCACAAAAAATACGATGATGCTTACCCATGATATCACTTTCGTGATCATATTTCATAGCCTTGAGAAAGTTATCATTAGCACCAATGATTGTACCATCAGGTTCAAACTCAATTGACGCCCATGCATTATCAATAGCTTCCCGAAGGGCATGCTCGGCGTTTGATTTACCAACCAGCCCATCGTGACCTGTTGTGCTTTGAGCTTCTTTCTCATCTGAAGTACGTCCGTTACCCGATTTCGGGGCACTTCTTGTTTCTTTTTTTACATTCTGTGACATTGTATAGCTGTATTAGTTGATTGATTTTGTTTTGAGATTATTAGAATTTATTACGTTATTTGTAATATTTTCAATATCAATAAGCTATAATCTTGAGTAATTCACTCAATAAGAGGAGCCAGTAAGTCTATGATTTATCTTTCCCTTCTTTGATTGCTAGTTGACATTGAAATGGTACAGTCCTAATGAGATACTCATCTGATGAGCAACCTCATTTTTCAATTCAATGAAAGAAAGAATTGATAAGGTAAAAGCGGTAATAAGTTTTCATTTTATAGGCATTATGGTTGAAAAAATAACTAGTAGTGAGATCTCCTTAGCTGGTTAACAAATACAGTATAAAGATCTTCAACAGAATAAAATCTTTCAATAGTTATTTAACACCAATTCTTAATACGGTAAAAGTCGTATTTGTTTAATGTTTCTATTGAAGAGTTAAACTAATTGCCTCTTCAAAGCAATTCTAACTAGGTCAGCAGTGTTATTAGCGTCCAGTTTTCTCATAATATTGGTTCTATGGGTATCAACTGTTCGTTCGCTGATTATGAGTTTCTCTGCAATCTGTTTATTGCTGAATCCGTTAACTATTAACAAGAGAATCTCCTTCTCCCTAATTGTCAAAATAATCTTAGAGGAATTTCCAATGAACTGATTGGCCAATATTTTGGAGGTAAAATCATTCAAGTATCTCCTTCCATGACTTACTTCCCTGATGGCCAGTTGTAATTCACGATCATCTACTTCCTTAGGTAGATAGGACATAGCTCCTGCCTCAAATGCCTTAGTGACATAGATCGGGTCCTTGTGCATGGTAAGAATAAGTACCTTTGTTGAAGGATTTGTTTTGGCGATTTTCTCACACAACTTGATCCCTGAAATCCCGGACATTGTAATATCAGTAATCAAAACATCCGGTTGATTGATTGCTACTTTCTGCAGTGCTTCTTCACCCGATTCTGCTTCGTCTATTATATGGAAATCATCAATACTGTTGATTACATCTTTTATGCCTCTTCTTACTAGTGGATGATCATCAGCTAGTATTATGTTTATTCTCTCCATTAAGTTGATAGTTGATTGAAATTTTAACCCCCTTCTTTCTCTCCGTATCGATATCAAGTACTGCCCCGATAAGGTTGGCTCTTTCTATCATGTGAGAGATTCCGTTTCCCTTCATTCGAATGTTTTCTTTGTCTAAATCGAATCCTAGACCATCATCTATAACCTCAATCCTTAAACTATTCGTCTCGAGAATGGAATTCAAGGTGATTTTGAAGGCCCTGGAATGTTTAATGGAATTTGTTATTGCTTCCTGAACAATCCTGTAGATACCTATTTCTACTTTGTTATCTAATCTGGGAATGGTAGCCTGCGAATTGAAAATTGCTTCGTAACCGGCCTTAGCAACATATTCCATGATACTTCTCAAAGCAGCATCCAACCCAAAATCTGTGAGTATTGATGGCATAAGATTTCTGGAGATTCGACGTGTTTCATCGATAATGCTATCGACTAATACTTCTGACTCTCTTAATTGAATTCCCTGACTACTTGATAGGTTACCATCTTGTTCGATCTTTCTTAGCATTCGGACCAACGATGTAAGCATTTGCCCTATTCCGTCATGCAGTTCCTGAGCCATTCTTTTTCGTTCCATTTCCTGCCCATTCACTAAAGCATGCATCTGTTGTTTACGAGCCATTTCTAATTGTTCATTGAGCTCATAAGTTTTAGTAACGTCTCTATTTATCGTAATGATTGCCTTTTGCCCATTGTAAAGGATCGGAGTGGCGGCTACTTCAATAATTAGTTTTCGACCGGTCTTGGTGAGTTGTTCGGTTGTAAAACGAACATCACTTTCAGAGTTTAGGGTTTTTTTGATTAGTTCTTTACTCTCGTTCTTATCTATCAATGTTTTAAGTGAGGTCCCAATAAAATCTTCACTGTCAAAACCATATAGTTTACATGCTTTCAGATTTGCTTCTAGTACTACCTCATCCTTTGCTCTGAAAACAATAATCGCGTCATGGGCATTTTGAAAAAGTTTTTCATACTCACTTTTGATTCGTTTGAATTTTGACTCGGATTCTCTCCTTTTCGAAACCTCTCGAAGAAGCTTTTTATTGGATAACTCTAATTCAATTGTTCTTTCAGATACTTTATGCTCAAGGAACAACTTGTTGCTACGCAGTTGTTCTTCCTCAATTCGTTTCTCGGTTATGTCTCTAAAAACACCTATATAACCATCAATGCGATCTTTGTTGATCCCGTCAAAAATTGCCCGTACATTTTGCCCCACCCATATCTTACTCCCATCTTTTCGCTTCACGGGAAATTCCAAGTATGTAACTTCCTCCTTGGTCTTAAATTGGTTATGATAGAAGTCCTTAACAAATAACTCTTTCCTCTTGTCAACAAATTTGACAAAATGCTCTCCAATGATTTCTTCAAAATCATACCCTAGTAGCTCCTTTCCCCGCTTGTTCATATAAATCATAAAACCGCTTTGATCACTGTGATAAATGCCATCATTTGCAGATTCTACAAGCATTTTATACAGGCGTTCCTTGCCAACGGCCATCCTATTAGCTTGAACCGCTTTCGTAATATTCTTGAAAATTGCTTGAGTTCCTCCGTAACTTCCATCACTATTGTATCTGCAATTAACTGTAGCTCGAGTCAATACTTTTTCACCAAATCTTGACTTTAAGGTCATTGGCACATCAATCATGTATCTGACATCAAAAATTTCATCCATTATTTTTCTACAATGTGGAAGTGATTCAGGATGAATAACTTCATCGATAAACTTGCTAGTCGCTTCTTCAGCAGTGTACCCAAGCGTATTTATCCATGCATTATTTACATACTGAATTTTCCCATCTGAATCGACACTTAGAACCAGGTCAGACGTATTTTTTAATATATCCGACAGCTGAAATTCTGGTTGAAATTTTTGGCTGGATTCGTTCAAACTGATACTAATTCACTTAAATAAATTCAATACGAAACTCACTCTCTGCAAAGACTGAGAGCTATTTATGTTGGCTTTAATATGAGATAGTCTGAATTTACTAAGAAGTAGTTCTAGCTTGAATTAGAATGGTAGTACAAAAGGTTCATGGTTAATTAGTTCAAAAAGTTATTCGCTTAATCGTTTAATAGAATAAAATACTCTACTCGCCAAGTTTAATGCGTGTCGAGGACATTATCAAATGATAAATTTCTTAATCACAATTTAAGACTGTCTTAATTCATTCTTGATTTTCTCAAAAATCAAGAATAGTATCTAAATCTTGATACGTCACCTATGACGTAAATATAATGAGGTGTTGTTAAAGATACGTCATCTGTGACGTAATATTTTATTAATAAATTCAAGACTTTTTCTGTCATGGATGACGTAAAAAAGAATGATCGAATATTGGCAATAGCTAGCCGTATAAAAGACTTAAGAATTGAAAATGGATATACCAGCTATGAAAAGTTCGCCATCAAACATGACTTTCAGGCAAAGCAGTATTGGAGACTGGAAGAGGGACATGACTTCAAGATGAGTACCCTACTCCGTATTGTTGATGCTCACAATATTTCCCTTGAAGATTTTTTTGAGCGTTTGAAGTAAAAGGCTCATTGTTTCTGTTACTCCTAACCAACCTTTATGGTTGAGGCGAGCTCAAAAGAGCTCGTATGCAATCCTATTACCCATCCTAGGAATAGATTGAAGCTACACCTTCTTATCTACCTCAATCTCTTGATAAGAGAAATTTCTCCTGGAAAAATTCAACATGCACTTTCAAAAGCAGTCATTTTATTTCCTGTTCTAAGGCTAGATAATGACTAAGATGATTAGAAGTATTGAAGATGGGATGTATCTCCACACGACAAATGTATTCCTCACCTGTTTTGCGATAATTCACAATTTCCTCCGTAAAGGGATTCGGGTCAAACAGTTTTTGTCTGACACGATCTCGAGATAACTTTGTCGTATTAATCCCCTGAAGCATTTTAGGACTTTTGCCAATTACCTCCTTTTTAGAATAGCCAGTCATTCTGGTAAAACCATCACTGACCCATTGAATGCAAACAACAGAATCAGTAAGCACCAAAGCTTCATATGGTGCATTTAGTGTTTTCTCCAGATCAATATTCCAATCGTACCTATGCTGATACTTTTGGAGATTCGCTAATTCTACCTGTGTTTTGCCTTTTATGGCAAGATTGGTTAAATGCATGGAGAAGATGTCCCAGCAATGCAATGGAGCAATTAAGTCCGCTTTCAATGATCCTTCAATATCCATATTCCTTACTAGTTAAATACACTAGTCTTCAGCCCAACTTCACGAAGCTTTATAAAGTCACAGAAAGAGGATTTCGAGGATAAGTATATGAAACATACCTACATGATAATACTCTGATCTGCTCTATTAACGCGAAAGCATCGTCAAATCCTGCTCGTGAAAGCAGGTCGAAAGAGGCAGGTCTCCTGGCTTATCTGATCTCTACTTCCTTCTCACATAAAATGCTATGCAATGGATATTAAGTAAAGACTTACTATTATCACCAATTAGCAATAATCAGATTCACAGTTGCGCGTCAGCTCATGAATTACCATTTCAAAATGGTTCACATGTATTCCCTTTTAATCCCGACCGAAAAGTCGGGAACCACAATCGATTTTGATTAAGAAATCAAGTAAAGAACTTTCATGTAAAAATAGTAAATGATATTCAAGCGGTGATGAAAGAATAGTGCAAGAAACATTATAGAATTATGTATAAACATTGCCGAACCAAATGATTTGAAATACCATTTGTTAAATGCTCTTGGACTAAAACACTCGTTAAAGCACAGGCTTTGCACTTAGTAGCTTGTAGTTATCAGCTTTGATTGATAAATTATGATTGCTAAATCGCAATAGCATTCGAAAAATCAATGAATAAGTCGCTGCCTGTATTGATTCTCGCCTTGATAATCTATGTTCATCAAGGATTCACCCAAGACTCTTATCGTCAACTAATAGAAAATGCGGAAGAACTTAAAGATGAAAACCCTCAAGAGAGTGATCAGCTTGTAAATCAAATTCTTGAGGCCGATTCGAATGAGGTAGCTCTCGACATAAGAATAAAAGCGCTTGAGCTGAAAGGCTTGGGTGAAATGTATAACTATCAATTCGAAGCTTCTGATAGCTATTTCTCCAGGGCATTCAACTTGTTGAATTTGTTGGATGAATCCACGTCTCATGAAATTCGAGGCTCTGTTTATTTGAACATTGGCAAAAGTTTGGTCTGGCAGTCAAAATTCGATACTGCTCTTAGTATGATGATCGCTTCAAAAGAAATCTATGAACAAACTGATAATTTGGATGGCTTGGCTCAAACACTTAATGCAATTGCCATTATTTATATCCAATACAGCAATGACGCTACCAAAGCGCTAGAGTCCTTTAAGCGAGCACTGACCTTACATGAGGCATCAAATAATGAAGTTGACGCTGCGCGTGTCATGCAGAATATCGGACAGATTTACAACATGCAAGGCAGCAACGATTCTGCATTGTTTTATTTAAGAAAATCTAACCGGCTAGTCAATGACCAAAAAGATTTTCGTAGCCTCGCTATCGGGTATAATATTTTGGGTGCAGTTTTCTTTGATTTAAAGCAGCTTGACTCTTCCGAGATTTATTACAAACAAGCTATAGCGCTTGATTTGGTTAATCAGGATTCGGTTGGATTAATTTATGACTACAGTCAACTGGCAACAACACTAGTAGCCAAATTTGATTTTGGACAAGCTGAAAAGTACTCTTTGCTGGCTTTTGAAAATACTAAAGACATTTTCATAAAATCTGAGAGTGCTGAAACATTGGCCAATATTTATGAGAAATTGGGGCGATCTGGAAAATCGCTGGAATTTTACAAACACTTTAAGACATTTTCAGACTCCATTCGGTCTGAAGATCAACGGACAACCGTTTCTGAACTACAGACCAAATATGAGACCGCTGAAAAGGAGAAGGAAATAGAATTGGCTAACGCAGAATTGGATAAAGAAAGACGATTTCAGACTTTTTTATTCATAGTAATCGGCTTAATTGTTCTCTTCAGTGGGATTGCTATTTTCTTGATTGTCCAACGTTTCAAATTGAGAAGAGCGCTTTTATCACAAGAAATTGACACCTTGAGAGTTCAGATCAACTCGCTGTTTGAAGGTGGATTGAAAGATTTAAAACTGGACCTTGAAAAGATTAACAATGGTTTGTATAAACCTTTATCTGAACGTGAGTATGAGGTACTGAATCATGCAATTTCAGATAAGAATAACAGTGAGATTGCGGAAGCAGTTTATGTATCCGTAAATACGGTGAAAACGCATTTGAAAAACATATACTCTAAACTTGGAGTATCTAATAGAAAAGAAGCGCTCGAAGTGCTTTTAAGATATGAATAGCATGTTCATCAAAAGATTACTCACTGCCTCCCTACTCAGCTTCTCGTTTATCATCAATGCTCAGGAAGTAAACGTCAAATTTTATGTTGACAGCTTAACTCAGCTTTTTGACTCAATGAATGAGAAAGAAAGATACACAGCTGTCGTCCAAACATTCGGTCAAAAAATAGTCCTCAACGACATAGAAGCAGCACTTGATTATACCGATCAATTTGAAGCAATCGGAAATCAAATGCAGGATACGTTTTTGTTGGCAACTACAAAGGTTTTACGGTCAGAATACCATTGGAGGAAAGGAGAATATACACCTGGAATTGAACGAGCATTGGAAGCGGTTGAACTAGCCGAAACCGATGTTCGATTCAACAGTGTCCTCGCTCAAGCATTAATGACGGTAGGTTCCATTCAGTTTTTCTCTGGCAATTCGCTAAAAGCCATTGATTACTACAAGCAAGCCTCAGAAGTTTTTAGCAATGAAAGCAATATCCAAGCATACATTTCTGTGATCGCCAATATTGGAGCAGTTTATGCCGATTATGGCGACAAGCAAAAGGATAACTCAGCAATGGATAGTGCACTTGTTTATCTGAACAAGGTGATCGAATTGAAAGGAACAGCAGCTTCAAATTTCTACTTGGCAGCAATTGGAAATAGCGCATACATCTACGTCGTTCAAAAAAACTACGTGAAAGCCAAGGAACTCTATGACATATGGGAAGAAGAAGAATTGAAATCACCCAATGTCACATCAAGAGCGAGTCAATATGTGACCATAGGAATGATGCATGCAGGTTTGGGGAATTATGCTTTATCTGAACAGTATATGTTAAATGGGCTTGCCTATAGCAGAGAAATTGATTCGAAACAAAGAATCTCGGAATACTATGATCAATTAGCTGTTTTAATGGAGCTCACAAGTGATTATGAAAAAGCTCTAGATTATTCGAAGAAACATTGGCAACTAAAAGACAGCTTATTCAATATTGAGAAAGTTAGCACCATCAATGAACTGGAAACGAAATATCAGTCAGCCAAAAAAGAACAAGAAATCCAGGCCGCAAATGTGACAATTGAAAAAAGTCGTCGATTCCAGCTTTTCTTAACTATTGTCATCATTCTGGTTCTAGCTTTCTCAATTATTGCTTACTTCCTACTAAGGCAGCGATTCAGATTAAAGCGAGAATTGCTCTCTCAAGAAATTGATAATCTTCGACTCCAAATCAATGCCCTTGTAGGCAAAAGAACAGATGACATTGACATAAAGATGGACGACATCAATCAAAATTTAAATGACCCATTAACGGAACGAGAATTTGACATTCTAAAGCTTGCCTTAAGTGACAAGACAAATAAGGAAATTGCGGAAGATGTTTTTGTGTCCGTAAACACTGTTAAATTCCATCTAAAGAATGTTTACGAGAAAATTGGAGTTTCCAACCGAAAAGAAGCACTCCAATACGTCATTAAGCCATCCTAGTTAAATATTTATAACTAATTGATTTTCTGATACTTATAAATAAACTACCCCATGGTATAGCATAAAACTACCCGCTGGGTAGGTTAAATATCACCCAGGGTGGGTGAATAAATAAGATACGTGTGAAAGGACCTTGGTATTCAAATTAAATCGCAATGCCATGAAAACTTCACACACTAATGATCATGAAAAGAAACGAGTAAAGAAACACTTGTGGCTTATCGAAGCTGTGCTATTTGTAATCGCAATGTTAATTGCAGGAGCAAGTAGTGCACAAGATGTTCAACCACCATCTTTGGTTTCTTTGAGTCCCACTGACAATGCAACAGAAGTTGCAGTAGATCAATGGACCTACCTATTGACCTTTGATGAAGATGTCCAAATAAACCCATTATCCACTCGAAGCATAGCAATGTTGGATGATGGTGGATTTACAGTTGCTGAAGCACTGGTTGGGACAGCCGCCCTTTCAGCCAGCACAAACACAATCACTGTCGATTTTAACTATGATGGAGCGCTTGATGGCACTCCACTAAGTGAAAATGCGGAGTATCACATTATTGTAATCGGTGATGTCATTCAAGACCTTGCTGGAAATAATTATCCCGGTTTTACGGACAACTCCTCATGGAATTTCTTCACCATCGACACAATCATTCCAACAATTGCTGCCTTAAATCCAGGAGATGATGAAACAGGAGTTCTGGTCAATGATTTTATACGACTAAGCTTTGCAGAGGCTATTGTTAAAGGTTCTGGAACACTCGATTTATACGATGATTCTGGATTGGTTGAAAGTGTCGACATTACTAGTTCTGATGTATTTCTAGACAGTACGCCAAACTGGGGTTTTATTCAATGGTCCCCTTCTTCATTCTTAGACCCGGAAACCAACTATTACCTCTTGGCATCTCCAGGTCTTATTGAAGATCTTGCCGGAAACGATTTTCCTGGAATTTCAGATCCTGCTGTATGGAATTTCACTTCAATGAATAACGAGACCGATCCTCCAATGGTCACGGATTTGGGTCCTCCAGATGATTTGACAGGGATTTTGATTTCTGATTTTGAAGAAGAAGGAATGTATATGCAGTTTGATGAAATCATTGTTCCGGGCACAGGAAACATTGAGGTCAGAAGAATGTCAGATGATTTCGTTATTAAGTCATTCGATGTAAATGGTCCGGAGCTCTCCTTTGATGGCGAAGAAGGTGATGGTGGTGAAATCTATTTTGATTGGACTACCGGAATCCCATATAACACAGAAATGTACGTTTCCATTTGCGGTACCTGTATTACAGACCTTTTAGGAAACCCATTTCCTGCAAACGATCCTGGAGATTGGAATTTCACTACGGAATTAGGTCCATTTCAGCTTGTTTCTTTAAGCCCTCCTAATGGGTCAATAGATGCTTCGAAAGATTCAGAAGTAACACTTACATTCAGCCATGATGCAGACATAGGTGCTGGAAATATCCAAGTGTATAAAGCCAGCGATGACTCTTTCGTGGCTCAGCTTTCCAATTTCAATGGAACATTTATGACCATTGATGGCAGAGACATCACCTTTGATTTTCCTACAGATTTTCCACAAGGAGAAGAGCTTTACATAAACGTTTCCAATGCCTATCTCCGAAGCGATGAAAACTCAGATGATTGGGCAGGAATCCAGGATAATACCTCCTGGAGGTTTACTGTTGAAGATCTGAGGCCGCAAATACTCTCATTTACTCCGACAACTAGTGATATAATACCTGGTGACCTTACCTTATCCATTACTTTCGATCGAGATATTGCTTTAACAACTTCTTCAATTCCTGCTCTTCGAGTTTACAACTCATCAGATCAACAAGTTGCTTTTTTCAATAAAAATGGAAACATCAACATCTCCGGTCCTACTGCGGAATTTCCAATGAGCATATTGCTGGATTCAGACGAGTCATTTTATGTAACACTTGGTGAAGGTTTGTTTGTTGATTTGAATGATGCCACTAATCCATCTCAGGACATAGATGATAATAGCACTTGGACCTTTTCAACAAGAGTCAATGACGGCAATGGTCCTGATTTGGTGACTTTATCACCAGCGAATGGTGAAACACAAGTTCCAAGAGACGGACCGTCGGTTGAGTTTTCTATGACATTTGATGAACCTGTTTATTTAGGTAATACGAATGGAGAAGTAAGGATTTTCAGAGAAAATCCTGCTGGAGATGTTTTGTACTACAATGTTGGTGCACTTACCACGATAAGTGCAGACAACCTTACCGTGACCTTCGATATCCCGAACAACTTCACAATGTTCGCAGATACTGAATATTACATCACCCTTGACGAGGTTGATGGAAGTGGAAACCCAATAATTTTTGATGCAGATGGAAATGGAATAGCTGGAATAACGGATGAAAACACCTGGCGTTTTCGAACCATCGCACCGCTGGCAGTTACAAGCTTCAACCCGGAGAATGAAGCAATTGACGTACCTGTGGATCAAGTTTTTACTTTCACCACAAACAATGAGCTTCTAGCACCCACTGGAGGTACCATTAGAATCAGAAACTATGAGACCAGCCAAATTAGCAGAACAATAATTCTTCCGAGTCCAGATGTTACAGTTAGTGGAAACACTGGAAGTATCAGCTTTGATGGAGTCGGTGGCGACCTTAACGAAGGCTTTCACTATTACATTGATATTGCTTCTAATGTTTTCAGAGACGCACAAAACACCACATTTACCACTTCACACAAAGACACATGGAATTTTACTACCGCCGATGATAATCCTCCGAGTGTCGCTCTGCTCTCACCAACCGATGATAAGGTCAATGTAAATGTCACTTCAAATTTTCAAATCTACTTTGATGAGAACATTGAACTAGGCACTGGAAACATCACTTTGTATGATGAAAATGATCAAGTGGTAGAAACCTATTCCGCTACCGAAAATTTTGGTCAGCTTACCATCAATACAAGCAGCATTTTAATAAATCCAACGAATGATCTTCAAACGGGAACAGGCTACTACATTTTGATAGATAATGATGCAGTAAAAGACGATGACGGTTTTGATAACTTTTTTGCTGGAATTTCTGACAACACGTTCTGGAATTTCTCAACGCCCGATGTAACCGGACCTCTAATTGTGTCATTCAGTCCAGTTGACGATGCGTCAGATGTAGAACTGGATGCTCAAATCTCGATCGTTTATAATGAGCCAATTCAAGAGGGAAGTGGACTATCCAATATGTCGCTTAGAAGATTGGATAATGGTGCTGTTGTCCAAAACATACTGAACAGAGATCCAAGCATTAGCATTAGTGGAAATACACTTACATTAAATCTTACAAATGATTTAGAATATAATACGGGCTATTTTTTAACCATGCCAAGTGGATACGTTGAGGATTTATCCGGCAACAATTCGACAGAAGTTTGGTCAGATAACAGCACATGGAATTTTACATCCAGACTTCCAGACGATTTAGATCCGCCGGTATTAGTTTCTCTTGATCCCGTTGATGGTGGTACAGGTGTTGCTTTGGATGCAATCCTATCCATCACATTTGATGAACCGATTCAAGGTAGCCTTAATGGTGGGTATGTTCGGGTAAGAAGACTATCTACTGGTCAGCAAATTCTAGGCGGAAGACCTGCTTTCGAAACAGAAATTTTCGATATCACGGGTAATACACTTTCAATTGATTTAGCTGAATACACCAATGCAGCCCCTATCAATGAAACGGACTATTACGTGACCATTCAGAACAATGCCATTGAAGATTTAATCGGAAACAAATACCCAGGTTTCGATGACAATACAACATGGAACTTCAGAACAGCGGATGTAACCGCTCCTACCGTTTCATCATTCAGTCCCACCGACGATGCAACCAATGTTGGTATCGGAGACAATCTGATCCTTACCTTCAATGAACCTGTACAAGGAACAGGAACGGGTCTGATTCGAATAAAAAATGGAAACGGGACCACTCGGGAAAATTTCAATTTACCTGATCCTAACGTGACCTTCTCTGGAAATACTGTGACCATCAATCCAACCAGTGATTTGAGCTACGGCTCTGACTATTACATGGAAATTCCGAGTGATGGAATTGAAGATTTGGAAGGAAATGATTTCGCAGGCATCAGTGATAATACCACCTGGAATTTCACAACAGAAAAACAGGCTCAGACCATCACTTTTGGATCTCAGGATCCTGTAACCTATGGAGGTTCTCAATTCAATTTGACTGGTTCATCAACATCCGGATTGGTAGTCACTTATGTAAGTTCGGATCTAAATGTTGCAACCGTTGCTGGGTCACTGGTTACGATCGTTGGCGCTGGAACAACCACAATAA
Organism: Cyclobacteriaceae bacterium; assembly: GCA_028284125.1. Classification (GTDB taxonomy): domain Bacteria; phylum Bacteroidota; class Bacteroidia; order Cytophagales; family Cyclobacteriaceae; genus Ekhidna. The sequence continues at coordinate 99,107 of JANQSI010000004.1, read as the reverse complement.
CGGCCTCTCAATCAGGAAATGGTCAATACGCCCCAGCTCCACAAGTGATGCAAGATTTAGTCGTGAATAAAGCCATGCTAACCGCGACTGCAGATGACAAAACTAAAACCTACGGTGAATCAAATCCTGGATTCAGCCTTTCGTTTACAGGTTTTGTAAATGGCGACAATTCAAGTGTGTTGGATGTACTTCCTCCTAGAAGCACCTCTGCTGATGAAACCAGTGATGTTGGTGATTATGATATTGTCGTAAGTGGAGGTTCTGATGATGATTATGAATATGTACATGTCAATGGAACACTAACGATCGAAAAAGCTACGCTAACTGCCACAGCAGAAGATCAAAGCAAAACATATGGCGATCCAAACCCAGGGTTTCCGCTTGCTTTCACAGGTTTTGTAAATGGAGATGTATCTAGTGCATTGGATTTTCTACCAAACGTTTCAACAAGCGCAACAACGACAAGCGATGTTGGGGATTATACATTGGAAGTTACCGGTGGTTCTGACAATAACTATCAGTACAATTATGTCAACGGAACACTCACGATTAACAAAGCCAATCTAACAATAACCGCAGATGATAAATCAAAAGTGTTTGGAGATCCAATTCCAGCTTTAACCATGTCCTACTCAGGCTTTGCAAATAGTGACAATGAAGGTGATCTTGATGTACTTCCTGGTTTGTCTACTTCAGCCACAGCGAGTTCCAACGTTGGTGATTACACCATTAGCTTAACTGGAGGTTCAGACAATAATTATTCATTGACATTAAATCCGGGTATTTTATCAATCACTAAAGCTGATCAGACAATCACGATAGATCCAATTACTGATAAGATCACAACAGATGCACCTTTTAATGTAACTGCATCAACTACATCTGGATTAACGCTCGATTATTCCATCGCTAGTGGTCCAGCAACCATTTTGGGAACTACAATCACATTGACTGGAAGTTCGGGAACAGTTGTAGTGAATGTGAGTCAGAGCGGAGACGGTAACTACAACAGTGCCAATGAAACAGAAACATTTATCGTATCGGATCCTGCTAAATCGGATCAGACAATCACTTTTGATGCCATTCCAGATAAAACTTTTGGAGAGGACTTTACCTTAAATGCTACTGCCTCTTCTGGCTTAGAAATTGACTTTACAGTTGTAAATGGTCCAATAAGTATTTTAGGAAATTCTGTTACAATTACTGGTGTCGGTAGTGCCACAATTGCTGCTAACCAAGATGGAGATGGTAATTACAACCCAGCAATGGAGGTCACAAGAACCTTCAACATTACCAAGGCTGATCAAGTAATCACTATAGATCCAATTGCAGATAAGGTAACAACTGATGGACCATTTGATGTTTCCGCAACAGTCACTTCAGGTTTAAGCCTGGACTATTCAATTACTGGGCCAGCTTCCATTAGTGGAACGACCGTGACACTGGATGGCAATTCAGGAACAGTAGAAATAACAGTAAGTCAGGCTGGAAATGAAAACTATAATTCTGCTTCTCAAGCTGTCTCATTTGAAGTGAATGAACCTTCCAAACTGGATCAAACGATAACTTTCGCAGATATTTCGGATAAAACATTTGGCGATGCATCATTCGAACTAAGTGGCTCTGCTTCATCAGGATTGAATGTGATTTTCAGCGTCGTAAGTGGACCAATCACGATTGCTGGTACCACCGTAACAATTAATGGAGCTGGAACGGCAACTGTTGCTGCAAACCAATCTGGAGACGGAGATTATAATGCAGCTGTTGAGGTTACTAGAACTTTTTCAATAAGCAAAGCAGACCAGATCATTACCATCGATCCAATAGCAGATAAGTTAACCACCGATGGACCGTTTGATGTATCAGCGACTGTCAACACAGGCTTAAGCTTAGACTATTCAGTCACCGGGCCCGCTTCTACTAGTGGGAATACAGTGACACTGGATGGAAGTTCTGGAACAGTAGAAGTAACTGTAAGCCAAGCTGGAAATGAAAATTACAATGCTGCAGCTGAGGCTATTTCATTTGATGTCACTGATCCAGCTAAAATGGATCAAACCATCTCTTTCGCAGAGATCACCAATAAAACATTTGGTGATGTTCCATTTGAATTGAGTGGCACTTCATCATCTGGCTTGGACGTGATTTTCAGTGTGGTTAGCGGACCTATTGCCATCGATGGAACCACAGTCACAATAAGCGGAGCTGGTTCAGCGACAATTGCAGCGAACCAATCTGGAGATGAGGATTACAATGCTGCTGTTGAAGTAACGAGAACTTTTACGATCAGCAAAGCAGATCAGGTTATCACCATTGAAGCCATTGAGGACAAGCTGACTTCAGATGATCCTTTTGAAGTCGTTGCTACCGTTGATTCGGATCTTGAACTGACCTATGAGGTGAGTGGGCCCGCTTCTTTAGCAGGAACTACGCTAACACTGGATGGAACAGTAGGTACGGTAACAGTTACGGTTAGCCAAGCTGGTAATGACAATTACAACTCGGCCTCAGCGCAAGTCAGCTTCGAGGTTACTGAAGAAAATGCGCTATCGGTTGACGATGAAATAAGCTCAATAAGATTCTACCCAAATCCAGTTTCTGATTTCTTATTTGTTGAGTCAGATCAATCGGCATCCCTGCACCTTTTCGATCTGAATGGAAAACTATTGGTGCAGAATCTCAAAGATGGTAAGAGACTAGATGTTCGAAACGTAACACCTGGAGTTTATCTTCTAGAGATTAGGACGGAGAATAACCGAATTCAAAAAAGAATTGTAAAAGCAAACTAAGGCGGCCATAGCCCAATGAGGCAAGGCGATTTAAGGGCGGCTCCAGGAGTCGCCTTTTTTCGTTTGTGGCGAAACTTAGTAGATAGTCTCCACAAGCCCAGGAACATATTGAAAAGTAATTCGTATATTTACTTTGAATTTCAAAGTACTTTTAAAATGAGTGAAGAAAGATATTTAGAAGACCTGAAGGATATCAAGGATATCATGAACCGATCCTCCAGGTTCGTTTCTCTCAGCGGATTGTCTGGTGTATTTGCTGGCCTCTTTGCACTGGGCGGGGCTTATGCCGCTTATAAAATTGTTTACACCGACCAGAATTACCTGGCCTATCGAGTGGCATCAATAACTGCAGAGAGTAAAATAGCGCTTTTGGCCATTGCTTCAGTCACACTCATCTTAGCCATAGGAACCGGGATATTTCTCACAACAAGAGAAGCCAAAAAGAAGAACCAACATCTACTTGATCATAACGCCAAAAGATTGTTGATCAATCTCGCCATTCCTTTGGCTACCGGTGGAGTTCTTTGTCTTCTACTTTTGTCGAAAGGATTAATAGGACTCATCGCTCCACTCACACTTATTTTTTATGGACTAGGACTTGTAAATGCGAGTAAATACACCCTCGGTGAAGTGAGAAGTCTAGGACTCATTCAGGTGCTTCTTGGATTGCTCGCTACCTATTATATTGGTTATGGGTTGCTGTTTTGGTCCATAGGATTTGGTCTTCTTCATATCGTCTATGGAATTGTGATGCATATCAGATATAAGTCGTGAAGCATATACTAAAAGACTTAAACAAAGCATTTGACAACAAAGTCAGGCTGGGAATCATGTCTGCATTGGTAGTCAACGATTTTCTTGATTTCAAATCATTAAGAGAACTATTGGGTGTCACCGATGGAAACTTGGCAAGTCACCTAAAGTCACTTGAAAGCAAGCAGTTCATTAAGGTCAAAAAAGAGTTTCTTGATAGAAAGCCCAACACTAAATATTCAGCCACCGAAAAGGGAAAACAAGCATTTGTAAAACACATCAAAGCAATCGAACAACTTATCAAATAATTTTTTTATTCATTCACTTTGAAATACAAAGTACTTTTAAATACATAATTATGACTACAGAAAACAGCCCGATAGAAAAAGTGAACAATTGGATTAAGAATTCAGTCATGCTGAAACTAATGACGATTACTATCCTAATGTTGCTTCTTTTAATTCCTACATCAATGATCAAGTCGATCATCAGTGAGCGTGAGGATCTGAACAACCTGGCAAGCGCAGACGTAAGCTCAAAATGGGCTCAAAGTCAGGAGATCAATGGACCGGTTTTATCCATTCCGGTCCTTTATGAGAATCTGGTTACAAAATCCATCATTACTCGATATTGGCACATTTTGCCAAATACGCTGAATATCAACAGTACGATTGAGCCAAAACAACTAAGGCGAGGAATTTATGAAGTTGTCGTTTATGGATCAGAAATCGAGTTTTTTGGGGATTTTCAAATTCCTGATCTTATTGATCAAAATAATTTGAAGGAAATCAGGTACGAAGAAGCTTTTCTGACGGTAGGAATTTCTGACCTCAGAGGAATTCAGAATAATGTGAAGCTTAAATGGGGTGATCAAGACCTTGGAGTAGAGCCAGGATCAAAGATCTCGGATTTGATTCATTCAGGGATAACTATTTACACACCTCTTGATGGTAAAACGGAAAAACTACTTCCGTTTGAATTCAATCTTGATCTTCAAGGAAGTCGAAACATGTCGTTTGTTCCCATTGGAAGTACGACAAATGTTGAGGTGAGCTCTTCTTGGGCTTCTCCCAGCTTCGGTGGAAACTTCTTGCCTGATGAAAGAGAAGTAAATGAAAATGGATTTTTGGCAACATGGAATGTCCTTCAATTGAATAGGAACTACCCTCAGTCATGGGTTGGGTCAGAAAACGCTAAAAGTCTCAGAGCTTCTGCTTTTGGTGTAAATCTCATTCTGCCTTTAGACGATTATCAAAAATCCATGCGGTCAGCAAAATATGCTGTCATGACAATTGCGCTAACTTTTCTCGTTTTCTTCCTCGTTGAAATTCTCAATAAACGTAAGATTCATCCCTTTCAATATGCATTGGTAGGATTGGCTCTTTGTCTTTTTTACACACTACTTGTTTCTATATCAGAGCATTCCAATTTCAATTTTGCTTATGGCATATCGACGATAGGAATTGTAACGATGATTTCCCTTTATTCATTAAGTGTTTTCAAAGTTCGTAAACTCTCTATCCTTTTAATAGCTACACTGGCTGGCATCTATGGCTTTCTCTTTGTCACCATTCAACTGGCGGATTACGCTTTGCTCTTAGGAAGCCTTGGACTTACGATCATTCTTGGACTAACCATGTACTTCACAAGGAAAGTGAATTGGTACGATATAAATATTCAAGCTAGGTAATTGTGAAAATGGTGTCTACTCAAAAATCGAGTAGGCACCTTCATCTTTTGTTTCATCTATGATTAAATCAAAATGACTAGAAAACGAAAAATCGTCTTGGGTTGTGGTGGTTTCTTCCTTATCACCTTCATCACCCTATTTTTTCTATGGAAGTCAGCAATTACAAAAAATCGACAAATTCCTGTTGGTCCTTTTAAGATTGCGGAAAATCTCTACTATGTTGGAACCACGAATGTTACTTCCTTTTTACTGACCGATCCTGAAGGCCATGTTTTGATTGATGGAGCTTACCCTGCAACTGCTGTTACAATAATTGAGAGTATTGAAAAATTAGGATTTAACATTGAAGACGTCAAAATAATACTGAACTCACATGCACATGCAGATCATGCCGGAGGGTTAGCAACTTTGAAAGAAGCATCTGGAGCTGAGTTATGGGTGAGCAAAGCAGATGCTGACATCATTGAAGCGGGTGGACGTGGAGAGCCCACTTTGGGTCCACTGAGATTTGGTCAATCTCTTGGCATTGCTACTTTCCCTCCAGTGAAAGTAGATCGCCGTTTTGACGATGGACAAAAAGTTCGAGTTGGGGAAATTGAACTTACTGCACATATAACTGCTGGCCATACGCCAGGATGCACATCTTGGTCTTTTCCTGTAAAAGATGGAGATAGGGAATTACTTGCTGTCAGTATCGGTAGTTTGACAATAAGCCCATTTGTCTCGTTCGTAGAGCCTGAAACATATCCCGGCATTCGGGAAGATTTTGAGAGTAGCTTCGAACGACTCAAAAGTTTACCAGCCGATATATTTCTTGCTTCACATACAGACTGGTTCAATATGCAAGGAAAACTTCGTCAATACAATTCGTCAAATCCAGTTATCTCATTTATTGATCCGAGTGGTTATTTAAAATTTATAGAAAGAGAAGAAGAAGATTTTAAATGGGTGCTTCAAGAACAGGAAAACGAGAAAAGTTCTGAATCGGAAGAATAACACAATTTTTTCTTTACGGAGGTGTTATTTTAAAGATTCGAGAAAAAATTAGCTCTAGTGACCAACTTACCACTTAATGGCTTTCAAGACTTGAAATTAATTTGCGGCGTAGATGACTAGAAAGGAATTTATAAAAATGTGTGGGTTGCTAGGGATCGGATTACCACTGCAAAGCACGTTTAGTTCCTGTAAAAAGGACTCCACTTCATCTGATCCTGGTAAGGTTCTCATTATAGGTGCAGGCGCAGCTGGCCTATCGGCTGCTTACTTGCTGAATCAGCGGGGAATAGAGTTTCAGATTTTGGAGGCTTCAGATGTATACGGTGGCAGAATGAGAACAAACACTGATTTTGCTAACTTCCCAATTCCTCTAGGCGCCGAGTGGTTGCACGTAGAGCGCGGAGTTTTTGATGAAATTGTGAATGACTCATCCGTTCAAGTAGAGGTCGAGACAACTCCATATGATATGGAGGTTGACTATGGGTTGTTTGAAGGAGCGCAAATAAGTGTAGAGGATGTTGGTTTCACCATTGATCAAAAGTTCATCAACGCGACCTGGTTTGATTTTTTTGAGCAATACATATTACCATCGGTTAAAGACAAAATAACCTACGAAAAAGTCATTGAGACGATTGACTATTCTGGTGAACAAATAGCTGTCAGTACCAATGATGAACAGTTTACTGCGGATCGAGTAATTGTTACTGTTCCCGTTAAAATACTTCAAAATGAGGTGATAAACTTCATTCCTGCATTGCCTGAAGATAAGGTGGATGCTATAAAGAATGTAACCGTTTGGGACGGGTGCAAGGCATTTATTGAATTCTCAGAGAAGTTTTACCCCACGTTTGTCGCATTCGATATTCAGCCAGAGTCAGCGGGACAAAAGCTGTACTACGATGCAGCATACGGACAAAATACCTCACAGAATGTGCTAGGGCTATTTGCTGTAGGTTCGGGGACTTTGCCATATGTCACACTACCCGATACGGAGTTGATTGACTATATGCTTACAGAGCTGGACGAAATTTTTGATGGTAAGGCGTCATCAAGTTATGTTAAGCACTTGTTCCAAAATTGGAACGCAGAACCATTTACTAATGGAGCTTATGTGTACGACAATGAAAATTGGAGAAGAGTTCGGACATTAGGAGAATCAGTAGGCGCTAAGTTATACTTTGCAGGAGATGCATATACCACTGGGGACGACTGGAGTAGTGTTCACACCGCTGCACGATCTGCTATACGGGCCGTTAGTGAATTGGTCAAATAGAAGATTATAGGTTGTTACAGCATTGCTTGATGCTTATAATCTTAAAACCATGTCAATACGTATTATCTTAGAGACAGAAGGTTATTCATGAGGAAGATCATATCAACTGTCCTGATACTCTCAATATTTGCTCAACCTATCATACAAGGTTGGCTAATTTCCTCATTTATAATTAACAGGGACTTCATTATCCAAGTTTTTTGTGAGAAACCAACCCAACCGATTACTGTTTGTGGTGGCGTGTGTTATTTAAAGAAACAGTTAAGTAAAACAAAGAATGAACATGAAGGACCCTTATCTGAAAAGACGGAAAAAATTGAGATTATATATTTCTTCAAAGAAAATCTACCAATTTCTTTTTCAGTCACCAAAACAAAATTGAAAGACAGTTTCGATTCAGAACTCAGAACACTTCTCTTGACTTTATCATTGTTTCGTCCTCCCCAGCAGTCACTTAAGATTTCTTAAAAAGGATACCTCACTTCCTTGATCCTTTTCTCAAAAAACAATTGATGAATCAATCTGTAGCATGCCCTATTGGCTGTCATCAGATGATATTACTCAACGTCTTATGAAAAAAATTGAAACAAACTTTAAAGTATGGACCATGCCTGAATATACCGATTTAACAGTCAGTGCAGGAACGTATTCTCACCACGCATTTGAACCCCATTTCCATGAGCACTTTGTAATTCAAATTGTTGAGCACGGAGTAAATGAGGGGATTTGTAACAAGACGAAATACCAAGTTGTCCCAAATGAGATTCTGATTTTGAACCCTGGTGATCTGCATACAGGTAGTTCATTCCAAAATAATCTTTTGAGATACAAGTGCATTTGCCCTGATAGCAGTCATCTTACCCAAATTCTGGATGACTTAAACCTCCATGCTAGCAGCAGTCCCGAGTTCAATTCCTTACTAGTTCGTGATAGGAAAGTGGCTTTGAACCTACAAGCATATATAAATAATGAAGACAATAAAGAGCCTCTGGAGTCAAGCATCCTTCTTATTGAATCATTGGGACAATTATTCCTCCAGCATTCGAATATTAAACTAGAGATTCCGCCAAAAAAACAGGAGAAGAATAAAGCGCAACTTATGACTGATTACATTAGAGACAACTACAATCGAAAATTCACATTGCAGGAATTAAGTAGTCATTTTGAATTAAGTCCATTTTACTTGATCAAGCTTTTCAGTAAGAATTATCATCAAACGCCCTATCAATATTTAAGAAATTATAGGATAGAGATAGCAAAAGAGAAAATCAAGAAAGGAGATTCAATCACTCAAGTAGCGCTGAAAACCGGGTTTTATGATCAAAGTCATTTTCATAGAAATTTCTTCAGGATCACGGGGTTAACTCCTTTTCAGTTTAGCAAGCAATATCATACAAGATTTGGTGGGACTATGATTTGAGATTTGCAATGAAGCATCTAATAAGTGCTTTGGAATAATTAAATCGACTAAAAAATGAAAAAAATAACTGTACTACTTATTGTAGCTGCTTTTACGGCTAACGCCCAGTTACCCGAGCCAAAAAATGTACTATTTCTCCTGTACAATGGTGTTGAAATAATGGACTTCACCGGGCCAATGGAGGTTCTGTCACAATCCGGATACAACGTTTATACTGTCGCAGATCGGGACACGGTATTATCCAATGGAATCCTAAAGGTGATTCCTGATTATAACTTTTTAAAGGATAAAAGCTATCCCGATCCAGATATTGTGGCTGTATTCGGAGGAATGGCCCATATGGAATATGAAAACGAGGTGTTTCAAGACTTCTTAGAAGATGTCACTGAAAACACCTCCCTGAACTTCTCAGTTTGTGATGGTGCCTTCTTTTTGGGGTCAGTAGGGCTACTGGATAACAAATACTCAACAACCTACCACTGGTTGATAAGTGAACTGCAGAATGATTTTCCGAAAACTCAAGTACTAGAAGATGTTAAATATGTTGACAATGGAAGATTAATTACTTCTGCAGGCGTATCAGCAGGAATTGACGCATCGTTTTATATGGTTTCCAAGTTGAAGGGAAATGACTTTGCAAAATTAATTGCATCAAGAATAGAATACGATCATTGGAAACCTGGTACCGGGAAGATAATTGAGACGGAAGAAATAAAGAGAATTAAAGAAGAAGGATTTATCCAATTCAGAAAGGAAAACAAATCAGTTCCTCTCTTCAAAGGCGAGATTTCCAACCTTGGAGAATTTTTTCTTTCAATTAATAGCTACGAAGAAGCGGAGGCTTGTTTTAGGTTCATTATTGAAAACTACGATGAGAACGAAATGGATTACAGCAATCTCTCTAATGCGCTTAAAAAACAAAACAAGCAAGCTCCTCCAACAAAGGAGGAATTTCTCCACCTGGTTCAGGTGCTGGGAGCTAAGAAGGTGGTAAAAACCTATGAAGACTATGCGGAGAAGTTTCCGAAATGGCAGATACTTAGTTCAAGTGATTTGATATACCTCGCGTACTACGAATATCAGAACAAGGGTAGGTTCGAAGAGGCCCTTGATATGTATTCATTGAATTACCTAATGTTCCCTCAGCACCACTTTTCAGTTTCTTATCAGGCAGAATGCTATTACCTCATGAATGATTATAAATCTGCATTGAAGTTCTTCAGAAAAGCGGAGACTCTAATAGAGCACGAGGGAACGCTTGAATTCATCAGAGGTCGTATTTCAGATATTGAAAGTAAACCTGACTAATCTTAGATCCTTGCAACTATGAATTTAAAAAGAACTGCTATGGATTTTTGTTTGGTCAAGAAAATAGTGCTTTAATAAAAGGCAAAGCGAAAGATATTGGGAAGTTTTTAAGTAGCGTATTGCATATCGGTTGTTGTTTCGAAAAATTATTGGAAGTAGAGGCATAACTAAGCTATTATTGTTGGAATGGAATTTAGCAGAGAGCTACTTTTCTTCTTTAGTGCGCTAGGGGCTTTCAATGGACTAGTTATAGGTTTCTATTTTCTGTTTTTTCTTAAACCTAAGGCTACATCCAATTATTTCCTGGGCACAATGCTGCTCGCCCTAAGTATCCGTATTGGTAAATCCGTATTTCTTTATTTCAATCCGAGCCTTGACGGAATGTTCATCCAATTTGGAATGTCCGCCTGCTTGTTTATCGGCCCTTCAATCTATTTTTATTTTAAGGCAGTCGTTCACCCGGAAAAAAAACATGCTGACTGGAAATTCCATTTTATCCCGTTATTAATTGTCATTGCTACCATTGATTATTTATTCCCATGGTATGAGTATGGAGACGTCTGGTACTATACCTTTTATTCGATCTACTTTATTTGGTTTGTTTACCTTCTCCTTGCCGGTTGGATTATTCGGTTTTCATTCATTAAGCTTTTCAGATCTATAAAGCTCTCTACTTTGGAGGTTTGGATGGTATCGATTTATCTCGGGAACGTTCTGATTTGGTTAGCCTATAACATGGTTAGCTTTACCTCTTACATAACCGGCGCACTCTCATTTTCATTCATTTTCTACTTAATTGTTCTTTGGCTCATTTTCACAAAAAAGAAGGATCCCGGATTTATGAGTAAGCATGTGAAATATGGGAATAAGAAGATCGAGGAACATGAAGCAAAAAAAATGCATGATCAAATCCATCAACTCATGATCGAGATGAAGCTGTTCAAAGACCCAAATCTGAAGTTATCTGATCTTGCGAATCAACTTAATATCATTCCTCATAGGCTATCTCAGCTAATAAATGATAATCTTGGAAAAAACTTCACCACGTTCATCAATGAATATCGAATTGAACACGCCAAGCAATTAATCTTAAGAGACGCTCACCTAAAACTTGAATCAATTGGTTATGAGTGTGGATTCAATTCCAAGTCCACATTCTATTCGGCTTTTAAGAAAATTGCTGGCAAAACCCCGGCTCAGTTTAAGGACGAATCGACTTTAGCAGTAGGTTCATAATTATAAATCCGTATTCCTGATTTATAAGTAAAGGCCAATCAACGAAAGCAAAACATCAGACTTGTAACAAAAGTCATGAATAAACTTGCTTTCATTTTCCTTCTCCACATTTCATACGCCTGTGCAGTTGAGCCTACAACCTTAGAAGATTCAAAAAACAAGATACTTTTTGTGGTTTCCAATGCTCGATTTTATGGAGAATCTGATATCAATACCTCAAATCACTTTGCCGAAATCGTATTCGCCTATCATGAATTTAAAACTGCAGGATTTGAAATTGACTTTGTGAGCCCAAAAGGTGGTCCAGTGCCATTGGGTTATATCTATTCTGATTCACTTCTTATTGAGTACCTCTATAATGAAGGATTCATGAATAAGTTGAAAACGACATTGACTCCAGCCCAGGTAAACGCTAAAGATTACCAAGCCATCTTTTATTCGGGAGGCGGTGCGGCCATGTTTCAAACACCCTTTGATCAAGGAATTCAACAATTGGCTATGGATATCTATGAAAATCAAAAAGGTATTGTATCTGCCGTTTGCCATGGAACTGCAGGAATCGCCGACTTAAAAAAAGAAGACGGAACCTATTTAGTGAATGGTCGAAGGATCAATGGATTCCCCGATCTGTTCGAGGATAAAGCTGCAGCCTACTTTCAGGAATTCCCTTTTTCCATTGAAGAGCGGATAACTGCTAACGGCGGTCTTTTCAAGTACTCCGAGGAAGGATGGGATGGTTATTTGGAAGTTGATGGCCGGTTGATTACCGGGCAAGATCCTACTTCTTCAGCCTTGGTGGCAAGGGCAGTTATCGATGCATTGAAATAAATGAATTAAAAGTTGAACTATCAAATGAAATCTACCATGATCCTTTCAAGAGCCTTCTTTCTCATCTTCCTAATCAGTTGTTATTACCACCCGCTTGCATCCACAAGATTAGTGGTGCAACAACTAGAAAGTTTTTCTTCCCAAAACCCAGCACTTGATACCCTATTTTCAGAGGTGGATCGACAGGATCACCCAGCCGTTGGTGCCATAGCCATTCATAAAGGAGAGGTCGTTTATAAAAATTCTTTTGGAAGTGCCAATCTAAGCACCCAAGCGCCTGCCACATTGGATACGAAATTCCGATTGTCTGCCATTTCCAGACAATTCACAGCTTTTGCGATACTTTTTTTAGAGGAACAAGGGAAATTATCGATCAAAGATGATATTCGAAAATATCTACCCATGCTCCCCGATTATGAGCATACGATCACGATTGATCATTTGCTCTCAATGACAAGCGGGCTTTCAGATTTCTGGCAAATGCGAGACCTCATTGGGCAACACGAAGAAGATGTGTTCACTCAAGAGCAAACGCTCAAAACCATTAACAAATTAAAACCTGCTTTCGAACCTGGTGAAGATTATATCTATGGGCATACGGACTTAGTATTACTGGCCGAAATTGTTGCCATTGCAAGTGGGCAATCTTTCCCAGACTTCATGAAAGAACATTTGTTCGATCCTCTGGGTATGAACAACACGCTTATCAAGAGTCAACATCACCAAACGATGGAAAATGTTGCTGAATCCTACATGCCTTTAGAAACAGGATACAGGGAAGTGGTGACAAATTCAGGTGTTTATGGTCCAATCAATGTTTATTCAACAATCAATGATTTGGCAAAATGGGAACTCAATCTTCTTGAACCTGAAATTGGCAGCAAAGTTGTAGTCGAAAAATTGTTTGAGTCAGTCAAATTGAACAGCGGAAAACCTATAGACTCATGGAATGGTCAATTTGCTTATGCCCAGCAATTTTACCACTGGGGACATGGAGTGAAAGAAATTTATCAGATAGGATTTCTTGGCGGACACGCAAGCGCGATGTTTAAGTTTCCCGATCAAGAGTTCACCGTCATTGTCCTGAGCTCTGGAATGCCTTATAGTGGATACTTAGGAATGGGATTAGCTGAGCATTTCATAGGTGAGCATTTCTTCAATGATGAGCCAAACGACTTTAGCCAATTGAAAACCAAACAACTGTCACGGAGGCAATTGCAGAAGTTTGCCGGCAACTATTGGAACGAGAGGTCGGGTTTATCCAGAAAAGTTGAACTAATAAATGATACTTTGACATACATACGTACCGATGGAAGAACCAGTGGTTTGCTCCCTCTTACTGACAATAAATTTCAAATGATTGCCGGGGGTAAAGTGTATGTCACTTTTGAAGACAACAATGGATCAATGAACATGAATTTTGAGTCTGCTACTTTGAATGTTGACAGCTTCACAAGAATACAGCCAGTAACCTATGGCGATGAGAAGTTGGAGAAAATGGAAGGTGATTATTACAACAGCAATCATGGCATTGTGTACACACTTCGGTTCGAAGAGGGACAATTAATCGCTAATCATCCGAGGGTTGGGGATGTTAGACTTAGCCAAGTTTCTGAAAACATATTTGTGGGAAATAGAAATCTCTTACAAAGCATTCGATTCAATGAAGATGCCTCAGCTTTTACAGTAAATTCTGATGAAATACGTGGCTTGGAGTTTATAAAAATTCAAAGCAACTAGATGAGATTCTTGTCTTATAGTAAACCAATAGTTAACTGTTATGAATTATACCATAAAAAAGCAGCCCCTAAGGGCCGCCCTTGCCACCTTAATTTTTGGGTAGCTGCCTTAATTAGTCTACAATTTTCTACTTAACCTTTACTAGTCTGACAACTTTATTCACAGACGGAATAAAAAGCAAGTATGCCCCTGTCCCAGCATTGATCTTCAGACTTGAATCCTTCATTTTACCTTCCTGGATGACTCTTCCTGAAAGATCACTTATGTAATACCTGGCATTATTTTTTACACCTTGAACCATGATCAAGCCTCTTGTTGGATTTGGGCTCACCGACAAGTCATGGATCTCATCTGAAGAAGAAAGTGGTGTGCAACTAGCTGTTTCCAAAATGGTAAGGTCGAGCGTGGCTGTACTATCACAGCCTACTGCGTTTGTGAATACTTCCTGGTAAATACCTGTAGATGAATAGGTCGTGCCATTCCAATCATAACTATCACATACCTCCACGCTCTCTGAACTAGAAGTAGGTTCAAGAATGGTCAAATTCAGGTTCACCAGGCTGTCACAGCCCACCTCGTTGATAAAGGTAGCTGTGTACTCGCCCGGGCTGGTTAGAAATGAGCCGTCAAATTCATAGCCATCACATGCGCTAACTTCCACGCTTTTTTCATCCGATTCCAAAATGGTCAGATTTAATGTAGCGGTACTGTCACAGCCTACCGCATTCATAAACACCTCCTGGTAGGTTCCTGATGCTGTATAGGTGATCCCGTTCCAATCATAACTCTCACATGCTTCGACATCTTCTGAGCCGAACGCAGGTTCGAGAATCGTCAGGTTGAGTGTGACCAGGCTATCACAACTTTGCGCGGTTAAGAAGCTGGCCTGGTACTGGCCCGAAGTAGTCAATTCAACTCCATCAAAAGTGTAGGGTTCACAGACTTCAATGTCTACCACCTCATCGTAGGTCAAACAGAATTGATCTGCTCCTACATCCACTCCTATGGTGGCGTCCCTGATGTCGTCATCAATATCCGTAGTGATCTCGCCAATAAAGGTTCCGAACCGATAGTCTGTGGCACTGGAAATATGGAAATCATCCGTGTCAACAAATGCAGGAGTAAAGCTTTGGGAGTTTTGATCAAAGGTGGTACCTACTTGACCAGTTTGCCAGTCGGCAAGGGTACCATGAGCGGTCCCATTGTAGTTGATCACAGAAGTCACAGCCATTACATTACTATTTGGGGCCAGGTAGTAAAGATTATGATCCATTGTAAGTACCGACGGATCGGTTAGACCAACGATTTCCACTACGGTCTCGACTTGGTCTCCACCCACTATGATGTTGTTGACCATTGAATGGGCAACTCCAGCATCCGAAATTGGATTCTCTACATAGACCGCCTGATCCCGATCCGTTTGACAGACGATGGTGTTGTGAACAAGATCCAGGTTGGTGGGATCAACCAAGTACACTAAATCCCCAAGGAAATTGTTTGTGATTCGCAAATCCGCACTAGGATCCGAGTAGATTGTTTCGAAATCTACAAAAAGGACTGTGTTTTGTTCAACATAGGTGGTAGTGTCTGTCCCTAGTTCGATTCCGGTGCTTATGTTCTTAACGGTATTCCCTTTCACCGTTGATCTCTTCGTCTCGCTTAAACTGATCCCGGCTGAGTAAGTCGTATATCCCAGTCCGTCTAGTATATTGGATTGAATAGAAACATCCTCCAACTCATCCAAATCAAATCCCGCACGAAAAGGGCCAGTTACATCATTATTCTGGATGAGGAGATTGCTTCCTGTTTCGGTATTCCTAATGATTTTACTAGCAAAGGAAAATGTGTTATCAAGAATATCTACATCACTGAATTCACCCAATGTAATATAATTTCCAGCCCCACTAAACGCACAGTTACTCACCGTCAATTCATTTGTATTCTCTGTGTATAACACGGTGGCGATATAAAATGTCGAGGCGGTGTATTCACCGGTTTCACTATTGTTTTTTAGTTCAATGTTGTTGAGTATGATCTCATCAGCATTAACAACAGAGATACCTTTGGTATCATTGGAATTTCGAGAAACCTGGACATCCGAGATGTTATCCATTTCGAACGTGATGTTTTGAATTGTCACATGGTTGGTACCATCAATCAGGATACCTGAGCTGCTTTCGTCGATACTGTCCAGCGGATGAAGAATCGTGGTTGCTTTGTCTTCCCCGGCAAAAGTGATCGAAAAATCGCCGTTGTTGATGTTGCTGATTTTTAAGGTATCGTTGTAGGTTCCTGCTTCCACTGAGTACACCACATCGCCTGTCAACGTCGCGTATTGCAGGTCTGCGATGGCTTCTGTGAAATTGCTGTAGTCTGCTTCCCCGGAGGACCCAATCACAAAACTTCCCTCCAGGAAATACGGCTCAATGGTCAGGTTCAACGTAGCAACACTATCACATCCTACTTGATTGGTTAGTGTTTGCTCATACGTTCCCGTTTCTGAATAAATGATCCCGTTCCAATCGTAGCTTCCTTCCGCAGTGATGTCATCACTACCCGCATTGGGCTCCAGAATAGTTAGCTGAAGCGTGACCAGGCTATCGCACCCATTGGTAGCGACAAACTCTCCAATGTATTCCCCGGATTCTGTCAAGGTAAGGCCAGCAAAATCATACGACTCGCATGCCGATACTGCTTCAGTGTTTTCAATGTTTATGCAATACTGATCAGCGCCTACATCTACGGAACCATCCACGCGAGTTTCGCCATCAATGTCTGTAGAGTAGTCTGAGAGAAAGGTACCAAAACGAAAGTCACTATTATCTATTCGAAAATCGATTTCATCCACAAAGACTGGACTAGGTGATTGTGAATGTTGATCAAGGCTTACATGAGCCGACCAGGCAGACAACTCTGATAGATCATGATCCTCATGAAAGATTGGAGTTCCGTTTATAAAAGTTTCACCAGAAGCTCCGTAAACAGCTATGCCCAGATCAGCGTCAAACAAGTTATGATCTTGTACCAGGTTTACATGCTCACCTAGAAATTCGATGGCTATGTTTTCATCAGCACCCATCCCAGGAGCTTGTCCGCTGAAAATGTTGTTTTTCAGTGTCAGGTTTTCAGAGTCTCCATAGATCCAAGCAACTGTTGACCTTAAAGCATTGTTGCCGTTCGCATGAAACGTATTGTGAATGACCTCTGAGTTGGTCATTTTATATAGTTCAATCGGAAATCCTTTTGAAGAAACGATGTTATTGTACAGCTGAACATCATCGGATCGGAACAAATAAATACCTGAACCCTCTGATGCATCAATCACATTGCTGCTGATCTTGCTCCCTGAAAGCCCTCCTATTTGCATCGCCCGCATACTAGAGACATCAGAGGTGATCGTATTACCAACTATATCAACTGCCTCATAACCAAATATTCTAATCCCAAAAGATTCCTGATCGTTGAATTCATTGTTCTCAATGATTAGATTGGAAGGAAGCGGATTAATGGATAATGAACCGACAGAAGTCTGAATGCCATTAAAGCTCCCTGTGAACGTATTGTTCTCCACCGTAAGGTTGTTTCCTGGTGCCCCATTGCCTCCGCTTAACTCACTCTGGGAGTATCGGATATGTGTAACAGCGTTTTCAAAGGTGTTGCCTGAAATAGTTAAATCTGTGAAGTAATCGAACTCAATATGCTGTAGCGCCCCTTCGAACCGGGTAGCAGATATGTTTACGTTATTCGTATTGTACATGTAAATACTGTTCGAAATCTCATATTCATAATCAATGACCAGAGTCGAGTTAATGAGTATCGATTCTTCTATGGTAATGTTGGAAGCGTCCTCCATATAAATTCCATAGATATTTTGAGATAAGTTTGAAGTATTGTCTGTGATCTCAGACATGTTATAGGTGAAATTCCGCAAGGTGACATTATGGGTTGCCTGCATCACAATACCTGCTTTGATCGAAGCTGCATCCTGATTAGGCGGTGAGATAATGGTAGTTTGTTTGGCTTCCCCTTCCAGTATCACCGTAAATGCACCATTGTTCAGGTTGCTGAGATCAATACGCTCAGCATAAAATCCATTTAGAATATTTAGTGTGACATCTCCTGATAGTCCATTTGAATTGATGTCCGCTATTGCCTCACTGATCGTCGCATAGGCACCCCCCGATCCTACGGTGTAGGAGCCGCTCATTTGGGCAAATACTTCCCCTTTTGACAGGAGTATAAAATAGATGGCGGTGAGTATTAGATGTACTTTCCTTTTACACATTTCTTTTAGCTGATTTTCTTAGTAATGTGTCAAAAGTGTGTTTAAGCAAGAATAAATTGAAGTTTTCATGGTGAACATATGGCTAACACCTCCTCACTTTTCGACCATTCTGACCTTCCTGGAGATTATTATTGTAGGTAGATATAAGCCCTTCGGTTATCCGGGTCTGAAATGCTTAACTTTCTTTTTGAGTGAGAAGAAATAAACACACGTATCAATCCAAACTCATGCACAAAGTCGTTCTATTCAGTCTATGTGTATTCATCCTTGCCCATTTAACTATTGGCCAAAATCCGGAAATCGACAGCTTACGTAAAGAGCTATCCCAAAGTCAACCCAACGAGCTTCGAGTAGACATCCTTAGGGAACTCATTGCCAAAACCTATATCTCCGGCGATACCAAAGGAGCTTTTGATTATGCTGATCAGGCCATTGAATTGGGAAATAGGTTGGGCTATGATGCCGGGCTTGCAGATGCGTGGTTTAAGAAAGGGTTGATGTATCAGCGAGCAGAGGATTATGTCAATGCCATTGACTGCTACAAAAAAGACCTGGAGCACCGAATTCCTGCCAAAGACTTTAAAGGAGCCATCTCCACGATCAATAACATTGGGACCATCCAGATGTACTACATCAAGGATAATCGAGAAAATCCACGTGTGTATTACTTGGAGGCATTAAAGTATGCAGAGCAATATGATACTACCCTCATTCCCTCTATTCTCACTAATGTAGCTATCTCGTTTCATTTTGAGGGAGATTTTGACTCGGCACTAGTGATCGCCAACGAGGTGTTGGATATCCATCTTTCGAAAGATGATTTTAATGCTGCAGCCAGTACACTAAATGTGTTAGCCAATAATTACAGACGCCAAGGAGAACTGGAGTTAGCAATTGACTATTACCAACAGGCATTTCGCTTTTATGATAAGTCCAACTATCCTACTGGGCAAGGTATCGTGAAAACAAACCTCGGTAGAGTCTATCTTCAAATGAAGGATTATCCTAAAGCACTATTCGCCTATTTTGAAGCGAAAAGCATCTATGATAAACACAACCTATTAATGGGGAAAGCAAATGTTTCAAGACGAATTGCTGGGGTCTATGAAAGCATTGAGGACTATACTGAGGCCATTAATAACTGTGAAGAGGGATTAAAGATCTTGAGAGAGCTACAACTCACAAAAGAGGTATCAATTGCACTTTTACAGTTGGGTAAATTCAAGATGAAGCTCAATGCGTACGATGAAACAGAAGTCATACTCAAAGAAGCGATGGATCTTGCCCTTCAAATTGAAAATGATTTCATCTTAATGGAGGCCTACCGCTACCTTGGCGATTTGGCCTTTCAAAAGAACGCAATAAAAGAAGCACGAAAATTCTTCGAACTGGCAGAAGACCTGAATATCGATCTTAAGAGCGATCGAGATCTGAGTCTCATTGCATTGGGGAAAGCTAAAATCTATCTAAAGGTTTCGGAATTAAGAGATGCATTAGCCTTTGCTGAACTTTCCTATCAGACTGCTAAAAAGATCAAAGACCTCAATGTGCTTTCCGAAGCTTCCAATCTCCTGGCAAACATCAACAGCCTATTGGGGAATCATCAAAGCGCTTATACCTACCAGAAAGAGTTTAAGTTATTAAGTGACTCCATACTGAACGAAAAGGCCATTAAGACGGTCACTCGTATGGACCTGGAACGGACATTCGAATTGGAGAAGCAGGAGCTTGAGGCCAAGAGGCAGTTGGAGTCCATTGCCTATGAGCAAGAAATCGAACAAGGAAAAATGATTCAATATGCCCTACTGGGTGGAGCGATTGGTATCGTGATTATCCTCATCATTCTCTATCGTTTTTATCAACTCAAGCAGACCGCCAATAAGCAATTGAAGGAAAAGAATCAACACCTTAAAGAACTACGGGAAAATGAGAAACTCTTCTCTGAGGAGGCGTTAGCGGCTAAAGACCGAGAGCTCGCTACATTGGCGATGGCTTCTCATGAAAAAAATACCCTGCTTAATAAACTCCAGGAGACAGTCGGACATATTGAAAGCCAGATCGACAATCAATTAAAAGCCGATTTGAAGGAAATCAAGAAAAGCATCGAAACTAGCCACTCACTAGATAAAAGCTGGGATAGCTTCCTACATCGGTTCGAAGATGTACATCCTCGTTTTTTCCACACGCTCAAGAAAGCTAATCCTAACCTCACGATGGACGATCTTAAGTTGAGTGCTTACCTTAAAATTGGAATGTCCAACAAAGAAATAGCTAATGTAAGTCATCTTACTCCTGGTTCTGTGAAAACCAAGGTTCATAGGTTAAAGAAAAAACTCAATCTTGGTCCGCTCGATAATATTAGGGATATCATAATGGCAGAAACATGATCATCTTTCCTCTCGAGAGGAAATAGTGACTTCATGAAACCTATACTTGAATGGATTTGAAGTCAGTCACTGAACTAAGTTCCGCACCATTACGGAATCCATTTGAAGAACAGCAATAGGTAGTGAGTGGATCAAACATACTAAAACAATCAGTTAAATGCTAAAATCAATGGAGTATCAATGGATAGCCATGGAATGTATGTGAATGGTTATGGTACGTCAGTGACCAATTATCGAGTGCTAGTTGAAAACCATGGAGCATCAGTGAATGATTATGGAACGTCAGTGTAAGGTTGCGGAGTGTCAGTTGTCTTTTGAGCTTATAACCCTATTCGTTACCTGATATTATCAAATGAGAAATGATGGATTTACCGCAACAAACCCATGAATTAGTCAGGGATAAGCCATAGACTTCCCATGGATAAGCCATGGATAGTCCAATAGCGAAACAATTTGATCTTGAAATAATACCATTCTGGAATGCACCCCTACTAGGTGTAGGTTGTAGCTACACCTCTACTAGCGTGGAAGTTACTTCCGTGCAATCAAGCCATAAATACTTGCTCTAACTCTCCTTCAAAATGTTTAAAATGATTGATTTAAACATTGAATGTCCTGTAACTAATAACTCATCTGGAAAATCGTAATCCGCATTATGCAAAGCTGGAGTCGTTAGTCCAGCTCCCAAACCGAACATTGCTGTCTTATTTGATCTCGAAAACCAGCCGAAATCTTCTCCAAATTTAAAAGGATGGCTTTTCTCATTTATTGAGTAACCATTCTCCTCAGCCGCTTTTCTTACATAATCGTTACTTTCCATATCATTCTTACTCGCTGGAAAATATTCTAACCAGTTCAGCATAAAGTCTATACTATGGTCTTTGCTTATCTCATCTAAAATCTGTTTTATTTCGGATTTCAAATTTTCCATTTTCTCTTGACTCCAGGTTCTTACGGTATAATGTAACTCTCCTGTTGCTGGCGATATCCCATACGATTTTTGGCCCATATTTATATGAACAGGTGTCAATATTGCGAAAGAATCATCCTCTGGATTGGATACATTCAGTTTTGCCATTGAACGTATCATTTCTGATATGCATAAGGCTGGATTTATCCCGTTCTCTGGTTCAGCAGCATGGGATTCTTTTCCTTTCACACTAACAATAAAGCTTTGAACCTCAGCCGAAAAACCGCTTTCCATTACTATTATGTCGT
This sequence comes from Cyclobacteriaceae bacterium, assembly GCA_028284125.1. Lineage (GTDB taxonomy): Bacteria > Bacteroidota > Bacteroidia > Cytophagales > Cyclobacteriaceae > Ekhidna. Next base: position 77,184 of record JANQSI010000004.1, on the reverse strand, counting down.
GAAGGGGTTCCTTTGGGATATTGTGTAACGCAAATACATAATCAGCCTCTAGGCGCCTGTAATTGTCATCACTTATCATTCGCTTCGCTCCTTCTCCAGTCTCTTCCGCCGGTTGAAACAATAGGATAACCTTTCCACTGTCCAACTCATTATTGCTCAGCCAAAATGCCAAGCTTGCCATAATCGCCATATGACCATCATGTCCACATTTATGAGAGATTCCTTTATGAATCGACTTGTAGTCTAGTTGGTTAACTTCTTGAATTGGAAGAGCATCTAATTCACAACGAATGGCGATTGTTTTACTCTTTTTTGGATACTCATAAATTGCTGCCAAACCAGTCCCACCTATGCCTTCTACTAGTTCTGTAGGATTATACTTGTTGATAAAATTTTTAATTATAGATGCTGTTTCATACTCAGCATTCGACAGCTCTGGCTTTGAGTGAAGTTCTCGACGTAGCGCTATTATCTCTTCAATTTTCAATTTTATTCGTTCCCTTTGAATCTTTATTGAATTGAACATAAAGATAGTATTCGTATTAATGCCCCATTTATTTAAAAAACTTCATAACACCTCGCTGGCGCGCATTTGTAACGCGTGCAACCAAAAAAGGCCCATCATTCGATGAGCCCTTTCTTGTGGAGTCGGAGGGATTCGAACCCTCGTCCAGCTAAGGAAACCATAAGCCGTCTACATGCATAGTCGTTCTTTTAATCTTACCAGGCAAGCAGGTGAACAACTACCAACTTACAAGGCCAGTCGCTTAAATTCGTCGGAGGTCCGCGACACCTCCTCTGACTATTCCCTAGTTCGACACCTCAATTTCCAGTCCTAGGGAAAGAGACTGGTGAGATGTGGCAGGGGGAACCGATGTGGCTCAACCCTAATTAATCTAGACTTGGTCTGGATTAGGCTGCCATAGCGTAGTTAGACTCGCCAATTACAATTTTGAATGAATTGATTACGTGTGCTCATTCAACACCCGGCATGCAAGCGTACAATTTACACTTCCTGTCAATTCCGGTCGACCCCATATTTTCAAAGAACAAATTTCAACCCACTAAATCCATACCCTACTGTCAACTAGCTACTTGCAGCTAGCCACTAGCAACTTTTCCAAGACAAAGTTAATACCTATTACACCCATAATTACCTCAGTTATTTTCTTGAAATCAAGAATTTCATTTTCATTAAACAAAGAGATTGGGGCACTCGTCGATTAATTGGATCCGCTTATGGTTTTTTTACATAGTTTCGACATTCCAATTTTATGCAGCCAACTACCATGCGTCCTTTCGTTAGAGAAGCAAAAAGCAACACACCATTCGTTCATATCAACTATGAGAATGGTCATATCGAGATGAAGGGCGTATCTCATCCTGAAAATGTCTTCACTTTTTACAATCCGATTTATGAAGCCATTCGGGAAGTAGGGAAAACACCTTTGAGAGAAGTGGTAGTAGATTTCTCTTTGGAATATTTCAATACCAGCTCAGCGCGGTGCATTTTCATGATCCTAAAGGAAATCAAGAACCTTGGACATGCCGGAAAAAATCTTACATTGAATTGGCATTATGAGGAAGAAGATGACGACATGCTGGAGACGGGCGAGGATTTCCAGGAGCTAATCGAGCTTCCATTCAATTTCATTGAAATCGAAGAAGCATAAATTCAATCTTAATTTCCTAAGAAATGTTGAGCATGTTAACTTGCTCGTTGAATGGAGAATTTCGTCGTATCGGCCCGAAAGTACCGCCCGCTTGGATTTGAAGAAGTAGTCGGGCAATCCCATATCACAACCACGCTTGAAAACGCCATTAAATCCAACCATCTTGGCCAGGCGTTGCTTTTTTGTGGTCCAAGAGGCGTTGGAAAAACCACGTGTGCACGGATTCTGGCAAAGACGATTAATGGATTCGAGAACGAAGGGCCTGAAGGAACTTCGAATTTCAACATATTTGAGCTCGATGCAGCCTCCAATAACTCAGTAGAAGACATTCGTAACCTAATCGATCAGGTTCGTTACCCACCTCAGCAAGGGAAATACAAGGTCTACATCATTGACGAGGTTCACATGCTTTCCAATCAGGCGTTCAATGCCTTTTTGAAAACGCTGGAGGAACCACCCGATTATGCCATTTTCATTTTAGCTACAACAGAAAAGCATAAAGTCATACCGACAATCCTTTCCAGGTGTCAGATCTATGATTTCAATCGGATCGAAGTAGAAGACATTGTAAAACAATTACAAAAGATTGCCGAAAAAGAAGGAGTAGAAGCGGAATACGATGCACTGCATCTCATTGGACAAAAAGCCGATGGCGCACTACGCGATGCACTTTCGATTTTTGACTTGATCACCACTTTTTCATCCGATGGAAAGGTGAGTTATGCAGACACCATCAAAAATCTTCACATCCTGGATTACGACTACTATTTCAGATTAGTAGACCTTCTCCTGGCTGAAAACATGTCGGATTCTATTTTGCTTTTTGATGAGATCATCAGAAATGGATTTGATGGGAATAACTTCCTGGTTGGACTTCAACAACACTTAAGAAACCTGTTGATTGCTAAAGATGCCAAAACGGTAGGTCTTATAGAAGTCTCTGAGAATCTAAAATCAAGGTATTTAGAGCAGGGACAGAAATGTGATGAATCGTTTTTGCTTTCCTCACTCAATATCTGCAATCAGTTTGAGCTGAATTACAAAGTCAGTAAAAATCAACGGCTACACGTCGAGCTATGCCTGATGAAGTTAGCACATTTACCAAGTGCCTTTAAGCTAGATGCTAACTCCACAGAAAATGGGGTAAAAAAAAAACAGCCTGAGCCAGTAGCTAAACCTGAACCTCCGAAAAAGGAAGCTGAAAAAAAAACAGAAGTAGCCACAGAACCTCAAGAGGCTAACGAACAGAATTCAAATGAAGCGCCACCACTTCCCGAAGAACCTCCTTCGAAAGAAGAAATAATTACTGCTCCGGAAGTTCAGACTGAGCCACCTGTCTCAGTAGTCAGTGAACCAAAGCCAACATTGGTAAAAGAGCCGGAAAACGCAATCTCTGAAAAAGAAACACCAAGCATTTTCAAAAAGAAAAAAGAAGAGGTAAAGGAGGAAGAAAGTGTTGTTCAGAGTTCGGTAAACAACAAAAAAGAAGAAGATTTTGATGAAACCGCTTTACAAACAGTCTGGAAACAATTTGGTGAGCAAAAACCCAAAGCAGGAGATACAGATAAACTAATTCTGGGGCGTGAGGTCAAGAAAGGCGAGGGACATGAAGTGCTTATCTTTCTCAGTAGCCAGCTAGAGGTGAGCTTTCTGGAAAAGTTTGAAACTGACCTTATTCAATTTCTAAGAACAGAATTGAAGAACGATCATTTGACGATCAACAAACAAGTGGCTCAAATCGACGAAGGTAAGAAGCTTTATACAAGCAAGGACATTTACGATCACATGGTCAAGCAAAACCCAAAGCTTGCTGAACTAAAAGAAAGATTGGGATTAGACTTTGATTATTAATTCGGACTGAAATTTCTTCTTTCGTCTACCATGTAACACTAACCTGTCATGCCGTTCTTGAAACGGCATCTTCCTCCCACTTGTAGCCATTAACAGCTTAAACACTCATAAACCTTGAGCGTGGTGCCGACATCCAGGTTGGTATCATTCAATCCGTTCAACTCCATTAACTCGTCCACAGTCATTTCATATTTTCTGGAAATGGCGTAAAGCGTTTCACCGGCTTCCACTTGATGAGTACTGAACGTTTTCGTTTCCAAAACCTCTTCCACTGGAGTTTTCACCCGAATGTTTTGACCAATGCTCAACGCATCCGGATTAGGTAATTCATTCCAACGAAGCAAGTCTTCCATCAAGACTTCATACTTCTGTGAGATCCCCCACAAAGATTCGCCTGGCGCAACCGTGTGAATAGAAACCTTTTTCAACTCCTCCGAGCTATCCACAACCGGAACGATGATTTCGTCCGAATCATCATACGTCACACGTTCATCTCCACTCGATGCAAGGGCCACAAGAGTGGACTGCTCTTCTTCTAAGTGGTGATATTCAATTGCCCAATCTGATGGTCTGTTTTTCTTTAGCCAAAGCACACGCCCGGGCTTTAACTCATCAATAATGCTCATCCCATTTTTCTTGGCAAGCTTCCCCAATTGGATTCCATACTGTTGTGAGACATCCCATAAGGTCTCCCCTTTCTTCGAAACATGAAATCCAATCTTAGATTTCCCCTTTTTCTTTTTCACATAGTAAAACTCACTCGGAATAATCTTGTCCGCCGGACCCATGTCATTATATTTTCGAAAACGAGCTTCGCTTAGACCAGACCTTGCAGAAAGTGTGTGAACATCATCGTATTCCTTGGACAGAATTGAAGGGATACCATTCAAAGGAATAATGGTTGCTTTGTCAGTATTGGTAATTCCAGCCTTAATTTCTGTCGGGTAAATTTTCTGTTCAGGTTCTGAAATTCTCTTTGCGGGCTTAGATGAGGAATTCTTGTTTGAAGCCACCATTCTTTTGGGCGGTGATCCTTGTTTGGGAATTAACACGGCGTATTTTTTGTCGCCCGGAACCGATCCTCTCTTTAACCATTTATTGTACTTCTTGACTTCCTCAAGATCTACTTTATTCTTTTTCGCAATTCCTGATAAAGTCATGCCTTTGGCGTTGTTCTCCTCATCTAACCAAATGCTATCGGAGTGTGGCAACCCGACCGAAGGAGAAAATGCGACCACATGCGCCAGGAACTTCTTCACATACCAATGAGTCTTGTTATCGATCGTCATTTTCTTAGCGCCAAACTTTGATTTATCCACCAATTTTTGAGCCCCACCCCTTCCGGTATTGTAGGCCATCACCGCATAAATCCAGTTATCGTAAAAGAAATTATTGGCATTTAGATATTTCGCAGCTCCATAAGAGGCAGAAACGATATTTAAGCGTTCATCAACACCGCGATCCACCTTCAAACCAACCTCCCTGGCAGTAAAATCTTTGAATTGCCAAAACCCCACCGCATTGGCCACAGACACGGCATCAGAAATCAAACCACTTTCCTGAACCGCTAAAAACTTGATTTCATCCGGCACATTGTTTTCCGCAAAAGCTCGCTCGATGATTGGAAAATATAAATTCATCCGATCCACCAGGATGCCATAATAAGTTTGACTAGCCGTCAATCGGTCCACGTCTTTTTGAATTTGTCTTCTTGCACCCTCGGTCAGATGAAGCTTCATTCCTCCGAAATCCATTTCTTTGGGCACGGTTTGAGCAAGCGAACTAAATACCACCAGCAAGCAAAGAATCAAACAACTCATCGCTTGCAGCTTCAAACTTCCTACTTGAAACCTGTTTCTTGCAACTTGCAACTTATTACTCGTCACTTCCAAAATCATATTTTCCTCAAAATCATTAATCCGTCTCGAATTGGGAATAGAACGTCCTGAACACGTTGATCCATATGCACTTTGTCATTGAATTCCCGCAAAGCGACGGTATCCTTATCGTTTTTTGAATGGTCTACTATTTTTCCACTCCACAGTACATTATCCGCGATAATGAAACCTCCTGAGCTGGTTTGATCGATAACCATATCAAAATAGTTACTGTAGTTTGCCTTGTCTGCATCAATAAAAACCAGATCCCAGGCATTTGTTAGGTTCGGAATAATGCCAACTGCATTTCCAACCAACATCTCGATCTGATCCTTGTATTCGGAAGCCGCAAAGTAATTTTTGGTTCGTTCAGAAAGCTCCTGATTGTTATCAATCGTTACCAATTTCCCATCATCAGCAAGGCCTTCAGCAAGGCAAAGCGCAGCATAACCCGTGTATGTTCCAATTTCCAGGACATTTTTGGGCTTAATCATATGCGAAAAAATGGACAAAACTCTTCCCTGGAGGTGTCCAGAAAGCATTCTTGGCTTTAAAACATGAAGGTGAGTTTCCCTGTTGATTTGCTGAAGCAAGTCAGATTCAGGCTCGGTGTGATCTTCTACATAGATTTGAAGATCCTCAGGGAGAAATTCCATGAGGTAAAGATAATGCTATTTCCCACCCGTAACAACCTATTCAAAATTACCGGTTAGCTACTCTGGCAAGTATGTCAGTGTACTCATCTGATCGACTGGTAGGTACATTCTTGCTAATTCCTGAATTTGCTTGGAAGTGATGGAATCAATTGTTTTGAAAACGGAGGTCAAATCAGGAATCTTGTTCAAATCCAGCTGACTTTTAGCCATCATGAGCATGATGGCACTCTTGTTTTCTTCCGATAAAGCCATCTGCCCCTTAATCTGATTTTTTGCCTTTTGAAGCTGTAGACTTCCTAAAGGTCTGTTTTTCAGGTTTTCAATTTCCTTCAAAACAATTCGCTGGCTTTTCTTCAGGTTTTTCTGCTCAGTAGCATAGAAAATGGCAAAAGAACCTGTTTCTAAATACGGAGCATAGTTTGCATCCACTCCATAAACCAATCCATGCTTCTCTCTTAGACTCAAGTTGAGCCTGGCATTCATGCTAGGTCCGCCCAACAGATTTACCAGAAAAAAGAAAGGAATTCTGTTCTTGTCTTTTATTGAAAGCGATGGCATTCCCATAGCAAAATGGGCTTGCGAAATCGGCTTGCGAATCTCTTTGCTTGATGGGCTATAATTGTCAAACCAATTCCTTTCCGGGGTGTGGTTTTTGTGCGGGATTGGCTTAAGGTATTTTTCGGCTAGTTTCTTGATCTTACTGGCAGGATAATTTCCAACACTTGAAAGAATAATTTTTTCGGTATTTAAATTTCGCCTCAAGAACTCCTTGAAGTTTTTTCGAGTAAAAGATCCAACTGCGTCCTCTGTACCCAGAATATTCTTTCCAAGTTGGTGATTCGGAAAAAGAAGTTCATCAAAATCATCCTGGATCGCGTCCTCAGGTGTGTCTTTGTACATCGACATCTCTTCCAAAATGACCTTTCTTTCCTTATCTATTTGTTTTTCAGGAAAAGTAGAATTGAATGTGATATCAGCAAGAAGTTCTACCGCTTTTTCTAAGTGAATGTCCAGCAGAGAAGAATAAAAACAGATTTTTTCTTTGGTCGTGTAGGCATTGAGTTCACCACCCAAAGATTCCAATCGATCGATAATGTGAAACGAGTTTCGCTTTCTGGTTCCCTTGAAAACCATGTGCTCAAGAAAATGGGCAAGTCCCTGCTCATCAGGAAGTTCATCTCGACTTCCTATGTCCAGCATCAGTCCAACATTCGCAATTTTTGTGTGGGTAACTTGCTTGTGAATCACACGCATGCCGTTCGGCAACTCAATCAACTCGTATTCCTTGCTCATAAAGAGCGCAAAGTTAGACTTTAGTAGCCAGTAATCAGTTGCAAGTGTCTAGTTTGATTGGAGAATTTGCTATTACTTCGAGAGCAGCTCAAGTTTTTTATTGAGATAGGTAAGTTCGCGCTCATTTTTGGTTAGGGAAATGGCTTTTTTAAGTGCAGTTGTTGATTCGTCAATCTCACCTAAGTTTTGGAGGATGCCGCCCTTAATAGCATAAAAGAGATAATAAGTATCAAAGAAACCAGTTTCTTCTAACTCCTCTATTTCCGAGTATGCCAACATGGAACCGTGAACCTTTTCCATTGGAACAATTCGATTCAATCGAATGACCGGACTGGGATTTATTTCTAATTGAAGGTCGTAAAGTTTCAAGATCTCAAGCCAATTCGTCCGTTCAAAAGTTGAGGCATTGCAGTGATAGGAGCTAATCGCAGCTTGGATGATGTAATCGTTTATTTCCTCCGATTCCGAAGCTCTTTGCAAGTACCTGCTTCCAGCTAAAATGAGTTCCTGATCCCACTTCGAGCGATCTTGATCTTCGAGCGAAATGATTTCACCATTCTCATCTACACGAGCTTCAAAACGAGAAGAATGAAAACACATCAACGCCATCAGTGCATTAGCTGACGGTGTATTACAAAGTTCCGTTTCTAACAAGACCGAGTTGAGACGAACTGCTTCTGCACACAGATCTTCCCGAATAAGAATCGCTCCTTCAGCGCTTTTGTATCCTTCGTTGAAAAGCAGATAAATGATCTTAAGAACCATCTCTAGTCTTTTTTCAACTTCGTTAGCCGGAGGTAAAATGAGCTTGATTTCCTCTTCCTTGAACTTTTTCTTGGCTCGCGTATAAGCCTTAGCTACTGTTTCCTCCTTTTTCAAAAGCGAAGTGGAGATTTCCCGAATCGAGAGTCCTCCCAATATTTTGAGCGTTAGGATGATTTGATATTCGGCACTTAAAGTCGGATGACAGCAGGCAAACATCATCTTTACCATGTCGTCATTGATGTCCGTGAGCGAAACTTCTTCGTTCAATGTCTCTGAAACCTCTGGAAGTTCTTCGTTGGTCTGTTTTTGCAATCGTCTGAGCTGATCGATCATTCGATTGCCAGCCACTCGTAAAATCCAGCCTGTTGGGTTGTCCGGAACTTGTCCAAAAGGCCAGGTCTGCATGGCCTTGACTAACGTATCCTGAACAGAATCTTCAGCCAACTCCAGATGCCCAGAGCCAAATCGATTGGTTAAGTGAGAAACGGCCTTTCCATACTCTGTTCTAAAGAAATGATCAATCAGCTGATCTGTACTCATTTCGGACATAAAATAAAGATAGGACAATGTCCCATCTTTATTATGCATTTACATTTCGATGATTTCTCTAACTTCTACCGTACCTCCATATTCAAAAATTGGGCACTCTTTGGACATTTCAACTGCGTGCTCCATGTCATTCGCTGGAACGGCCACATAACCTCCCACTACCTCTTTTCCTTCTGTGAATGGACCGTCGGTAATTACTTCACCTGCTTTCTCAACGACTTTTCCCTCTTCTTGCAATGGATGACCCACTGCTGAAATTTTTTGCATCCAGGCTCCCCATCGTTCCATGTGCGCCTGCATTTCTTCCGGTGATTGCTCTTGATAGGCAGCTCTGCCGCCTCTAAACACATATAAATACTGTTTCATTTTCCTATTGTTTTTAGTTGTTCCTCTGACGACTGGTTATTGATAAAATGGACAATCGAGGCATTAATTGTATTTTTATAACCAAGATAAAAACTAAATGAAGTACGATCCTATCAACAACTCGCTGTTTGTCCAAAACCGGAAAAACCTCGCCAAACGAATGAAACCAAATTCTGTTGCGGTAATCCGATCTAACGATATCATGCCCACGAATGCTGACGGAACTATGAGGTTCAGGCAAAACGCCAATCTTTTCTATTTGACCGGTGTGGACCAGGAAGAATCCATCGTATTGATTGCGCCGGATTTTCCTGATGAAAAAATGCGAGAAATGCTTTTTCTAAGAGAAACGAATGAGACAATTGCGGTTTGGGAAGGTCACAAATTGACAAAAGAAGAGGGAACGGCAACCTCAGGGATAAAAAACGTCAAATGGAATTCCGATTTCGAATTGATGTTTTACACCGTCCTTGCTGAATGTGAAAATATTTACCTGGAAAGTAATGAGCACATTAGAAATTCCTCTTCCGTTCAAACAAACAATGCCCGCTTCATTCAGGAGTGTTATGAAAAATATCCCTTGTACAATTACGAGCGCCTGGCTCCTATTTTAACCGACCTAAGATGTATCAAATCCGATATTGAAATCGACCTTCTCCAAAAGGCTTGCGATATCACGGAGAAAGGTTTCAGAAGAATCTTGGACAAGATCAGACCTGGATTTTATGAATACGAAGTTGAAGCGGAGTTCTTGCATGAATTTGTGAGAAATCGATCCAATGGGTTTGCCTATGAACCTATCATTGCTGGCGGTGGAAATTCTTGTGTGCTTCACTATCTCGACAACAATCAGTCGTTACAGGATGGAGATGTTCTGCTTATGGATGTTGGTGCAGAATATTCCAATTACATGTCAGATATGACTCGGACGGTTCCTGTTAATGGGAAATTCACCAAACGGCAAAGAGATGTTTATGATGCGGTTCTTCGAGTCAAAAATGCCGCGACTGATTTGCTGAAACCTGGAAATAGAATTCCAGAATATCACAAAGCGGTAGGCGAGTTGATGGAAAAAGAATTGTTTAACCTTGGTTTGATTGATCAAACGGATATTAAAAACCAGGATCCGGACTGGCCTGCTTACAAAAAATATTTCATGCACGGCACTTCGCATCATTTAGGAATTGACGTTCATGATGTCGCTTCCATTTACAAAAAGTTTGAAGAAGGAATGGTTTTCACTGTGGAACCAGGCATTTACATACCAGAAGAAAATCTTGGCGTACGGATTGAGGATGATATCGTCATAACGAAAGACGGACATTTGAACTTGATGAAAAACATTCCTATTGAAGCTGAAGAAATTGAAGAGTTAATGTCATGATCGTTATTCGAGAAGGAGATATTGATGAAGTGGTTTCACTCATGCAGGAACTACCTGAATTCATCAATCCCTACTCGAAAGAAGAGTTAAAAAAACGTTTGTTAAATGCCAATTTGATGTTGGTAGCTGAAAAAGATGGCTTGCTGGTCGGTTTCAAATGCGGGTACGAGCGTGATGTCGGAACCAGGAAATTTTACAGCTGGTTGGGTGGTGTGCTTCCCACGTATCGAAAAATGGGTGTTGCTAAGATGCTCCTTGAGAAAATGGAAGAATGGTGCAAGCAAAGGAATTACGAAGTTTTGGAATTCAAAACCTTCAACGAACACAAAGGAATGCTGATTCTTGCCATCAAAAATGGTTTTGAGATTGTTGATGTTCGATACTCTGAGAAAGACGATAGAAAAAGAATTGTATTACAAAAGGAATTGATTTGATGGAAGCATTTAACTCTGACCAAGCACCTGAACCGGTTGGTCTTTACCCTCATTCTCGCAGAGTCGGAAATCTGCTTTTCTTGTCCGGGGTTGGTCCAAGAGAAAGAGGCCAATCAAAAATTCCCGGGGTAGAACTTGATAGAGAAGGAAATATCATCAGCTACGACATTGAAGCTCAGTGTCATTCAGTATTCAAGAATGTCCGGTTGATATTGGAAGCGGCTGGTGCTAAATGGGAAGACCTGGTAGATGTGACCGTTTTTCTCACCAACATGAAAGATGATTTCAAAACCTACAACAGGATCTACGCGGAGTATTTCAAAGATGCACAACCCTGCAGAACGACGGTAGAAATAAATTCACTTCCTACACCCATTGCGATTGAGCTAAAGTGTATTGCAGCACTGAGTTAAACATCAACCAAACAACACATTATGCGAAAGCTAATAACTTGGACAACCACATTTTGTATGCTAATCTCCTGTGCAGAAAAAGAGAATTCAGCTTTAGCCTCCTTCGAAGTTTTCTGCGAAATGATCGCCAATGATGCCAAACCACTGGCACTTAGCTCCCCAATGAGCCCGGATGAAATGAATGAGGTTTTTCCTGATTTTCAAAAAATCGCAGATAAATACGGTGTGCAGGTTTATAAGGAAAATGATTTTCCAGTCACCATGCTCTTTCCTGAATCGGTAACTAACAGCAAGTCGGTGGCGGTTATTTACAAAGGCAATCGCCTGATTCAGTACGAACAGCTAAAAGCAGATGTCAAAAGTGGTTCAAATGCGGGTCAAGAAGAACGAGAAGAATTGGCACGGCGCTTTGGTCGATTGCTAGGTTACAGTTCACACGGAATAAATCAGTTGCTGAGTAAGAACACCGACTATAGAAGTCTTGCTTCATTTGGTGTGAATAAGCAGATCACTCATTTCTATTATGAGGATTTGGACAAGGCAGTTAACTTCTACGAAGAAGTAATTGGCTTCAAGAAAACAGATGAGACCACCTTTCAAATTAGTTCTGACGCTTACCTGGAATTGCATCCTTTTAATGAAGACCATTCGAAAGGGCAAGAAAAATCAACAGCTATTGCCTTTTTAACTGATGATTTACCTGAATGGTATGACTACATTCAAAAAGCAGAAGTCCCCATTAAATACACGTATAAACCAAGAGAAGGTGGTCCGCATGATGGGTTTGTAGCTATTGATCCGGGTGGATATTTATTAGAATTTGAACAATTCAAACAACATTCGGAGAACGAGTTGTTCATGGCGGAACTTGCTTCTTCACCAAAAGTTGAAACTTCAGGTGGTCTCCTTTTTTACGGATCAATTACCTGGACCTATCACAACGATTTATTGGCGATGCAAAAATTCTATGAAGAAGATTTAGGATTCGTTATGGTAGCAGATCAAGGCTGGACAAAAATCTATAAAACTTCTGACTCTGGATTCATTGGCCTGGTAGACGAACGCAGAGGAATGGAAAACTATGCGGATACTAAAGCAGTAGAGATTGAGTGGGGTATTTCAGACGTTACTTCGTTGGATGATTACGCAAGCAAAGCCTGGCAGCAGTTCAACTACGAGAATAATTCCTTTTCAGGTCCTGAAAAATACAAGTACCGTGTGAATAGCACTAGATGAAAGTCACGAAGAATTTCGATTGTTACCGTGAACTATTTTCCTAAAGCATCACCTACAGCTTGAACAATATCTTGAACAAAAAAGCTATATTGGAAGTAGCCCAAAAAGAGAGCAATCAGAATTCACATCGACTATACCGATCTCATTTTGCTGGGGGGGTTATTGATCTCCATCATTCTGGCTATTGCTATTGGAAGTAAAGCCCATAAGCAGGTGGCCAACGTGTGGCTCCTTGCTTTTTTTGTTACCAGCGCGATCGTAATGATTGTCAAGTTCTTATATACCTCGAGTTACATTTTAGAAGCTCCGCATTGGTTCAAAGTCAATTACCCTGCAGGTATTCTCAGGCCAGCACTAATGTATTTATATGTACGCTTTTTGCTTCGAGGTAGTCAAAAGGTGAAACCTTATGCGTTTCTTCATTTTGTTCCTATGGTTCTCTTGACCCTATACCTCCTTCCCTTTTTTCTTCAAAGTGCTGAATATAAGACGGCAGTCCTGAAACGGGAGGTGGTCAATACACTTGGGCTAATTCCTTCTTGGTATGTATACTTTCAGATCGTGTACTCTACGGTCTATCTTGCACTTATATTTAATGATTTTCGAAAGTTTACACTCTCCCATCCTAGGCCCAGTAAATCACATAAAAGCTTAAGGAAATGGATCAGACTCTTACTTGTTGGGGGAGTAATTTACCTCTCGATAATTATCTTGATAAGGCTATTCGATCTTACCACAGATTACAATCATAACCTCTACGAAGTATTCTCAATATTGCTGGTATTGTTGTGCATCAAACTTCTGACGCATCCTGAATGGATAAATACTAACGTGACCGCCAACACTTATCAAAAATCATGGCTCACACCCGAAAAGATCGACACCTACTTTTCGAGAATTGATCAATTGATGAAAAGTAAAAAAATTTACAGACGTGAAGACCTGAAACTTAGAGACATAGCTACTGAACTCGCTATTCCTGAATATTTAATTTCTCAGATTATCAATCAAAAGTCAGGACAGTCATTTAGGAACTACCTTAATACGTACAGAATACAAGCTGCAAAGGAAATGCTCCTGAATTCTCGTAAGTATTCCATTGAAGGAATAGCCAAAGATGTAGGCTTCAATACACGTGCCTCCTTCTATACAGCTTTTAAAAAAGAGACAAACCTCACACCTTCAGAATTTGTAGCATCTGACAACTAAAGTTGTAAAGATTTGCTTGACTGGACAAGTCTCTTTTGTTCCACATGGGTGGGAATTCCAATTTTGATTCAAAACAATTTCTGAACATTAAAATGGACATAAAATGAGAATTAAGCTTGCATCCTTGCTTATACTAATAATCTGCACAAAGTGTGCAGAAGCACAGAGAAATGTCGTACCAGCACTCGATCCGGTATTCCCCGAAGAAAAATGGCAGGTAGTAGAGCCTGAAGCACTTGGCTACTCTTCCAAAAAGCTGGAGATAGCAAAGAAAAAATTTGAAGAGATAGGGGGAGCCGCAGCCTTAGTTATCGTCAAGGGGTATGTCATCGCAGACTGGGGTCTAACAGACCTACCGTTTGATTGTCGATCCATGAGAAAAAGTCTTCTCAGCTCATTGTATGGAATTGAGATTGCAAATGGAACAATCGATCTTGAGAAAAATCTAGGTGAACTGAACGTCAATGAAAACGGCCAGCTTACCAACAATGAATTGAATACTAAAATCAAATACCTAATGACTAGCTCGTCCGGGATTTACCTGCCTGGAGCATTTGAGGAGGAGGTTCACCGAAACAAGCCTGAGAGAGAAACACACAAACCTGGTGAGCTCTTCCTTTACAACAATTGGGATTTCAATGCTCTTTCAACCATATACAACCAATCGACTGACTCAGACCTGTTCAAGGATTTCGATGAAAAAATTGCCCGTCCCATCCAAATGAGTGGTTATGATAGCGATTATGATGGAGCCTACATTCTCCAGCCAGGCTTATCAGAACATCCTGCCTATTTGTTTAATATATCTTCAAAAGATCTTGCGAGGTTCGGCCTGCTTTACTTGAATGAAGGAAACTGGAACGGAAAGCAATTAATCCCCAAAGATTGGGTCGTGGCGAGCACAACTTCTAAAATCGAAACAGGAGAAGATTTTTTCTACAATTACGGCTACTTGTGGTGGACCTCTAAGCGTGAATCCTCAGGCAAAAGAGCTCCATTTTTAGCGAGAGGTGCACAATCTCAGTACATGTACATTGATCCTAACAATGACTTGATTGTTATTTTCAGAGATAATCCCAATGGCTTTGAAAAAGTAAAAAAATCAGACGCTTATCCATTGATCGGGGCGGTTTACGGAGCGATAATAAAATAAGATCATTCGTCATCTACGATCATTTCCCTTCTTCTCATATTGTATCGATCACCTTCCCTTAGAAAATAGAATTGACTGTTGGCTGGGGGAAGGTTTTTCAGATCACTTCCTTCCCGTGACCAGAAAGATTGGTCATAAATGAGAACGTAGCTTTCTCCAAGAACTTCAAATTGATCTCCCTTCACAATGATGGCTGTACTTTCATCAATCCCAATTCCCAAAAGCTCAGGTCTTTTTTTCAAAATATCAAAGAGATCAAATTGTCTATTGCGTGCCAGCACATGTTGATCAATGGCAATGTTCTTAATGAATCCAAATCCTTCTTCATGATCTCCCATCATTATTTGGTTGTTCTTGGTGTCGCCTCTTGCCAAATAAGATCCTTGAATCGTTGCCCCTGCTGAAGAACCTCCAATCACGCCTCCTCTTTCCAGAACTCCCCAAAATGATCTCTCGGTTTCGGTATCCTTATAAGAATCGACCAAACGCCATTGACGTCCTCCATCAAACCATACGGCACTCGCAGAATTAATTGCTGAAGTGAAGTCCTTTGAATCGGCAACTTCCTTGTCTTTAGTATGCCTAACAATGATATTGTTTGCTCCAAATCCCTTCCAGCGTTCCTTAATTCCCTCCTCATCGTATTCATCCGCTCCAATCGCTGTTGGAATTACTACGATACTCGCATCTGCCCCACCAGCCAGTTCTATGAACCGTCCCATTATTTCAGGAGTTCTTGTTCCGCCTCCAACAATAACTAAGGAACCTTTTTCGGGACCGGTGGTTGCCGCATCTGTTCGTGATTGACTAAATGTCGCAAAACTTAAAAGCAGAAGAATGGATAAGAACAAGTTTTTCATGGTGTCGGGATTTTATTCCCGAAAGTTAATCCATTCTAACTCATTGAGCGGCCGCTTATAGTTTGCCTTAACATTGCCGAAGTTCTTATTTTCTTGTTGCAGTTTCAGTCCACATTGCATTCAACTCCAATTCAGAATTACCATTGGCTTCTGCATACAATCCTTGCCATATGATTTTATCCCGATCTCGAAAATCTAATCTATGAATCGAACCGTATCCCTGGAGACTCCTGCCTTTTATAATTTGAGCAGAACTATCAATCTCCCAGGCACTCATTCCCACCTCCGGGTAATCGCTGGAAAGACTTAAGATTCTATAATATTTCTCATTCGAATCATAGTTGATCAGAAAAGTGTACCACCGATCGCGACCTTTTCTAAGACCCTGAGTTTCACATTTGATGTATGATCCATCCAAGTAATAGCCACATTCTCGGGATCCGGTTTCAATGTATTCTTTGTCAGTTCCAGCATATACAATTTCACTTACCTCCCATTTCCCTACTAGAAAATTCAGATCTTGAATCGATTGAGCAGATGCCAATGTCACACCAAATATCATGAACAGTATCGTACTAATTTGCTTCGATTTCATGCAGTTAGTTTTTTCTTGTTGCGACATCATTAAATACCTGCTTCCATTCTTTGTCCTCAAGCCACTTACTTCTCCAACCATTCCAAACCAGTTTATTGGGATTGGCATAGGAAATGGTAGCTCTAAAAAATCGATCTTCAATTACATTCTTAGGAGTGATGGCAAGAATTTGCTTGTTTTCCTTATCGAGAAACCATTTGAATTGGCCTTGCAATGGAAAATCGTTTGCAAGGTTCGTAGCTCGAAAGCAATCTTCACGCTTATCATAGTTAATCACATAAGCATAAAAGCGTTCTTTTCCAGAAGTAGAAACTACAGTAGAAGATTCACATTTAATGAAACTTCCATTCAGGTAATACTCGCAAATCCTTATTCCTTTTTCTTGGTACTCTTTATCGGTTCCCGGATAGATCGTTTCCAATACTTCCCATTCACCGATTAAGAAATCCAGGTCTTTAATTGATTGCGCCGAAATGCTAATGGATGTCATTAACAACGTGGCATAGAAGAGTTGTTTTTTCATGTCTGATTTGAGTTTTGGCTCAAATTAGACCAGCATCCAGTGTTGGAAGTCTCAAGTTCCGATTTGATGTCTCAATACCCGTATTGAGCTAAGAATTTCTATTTCTGAAGTCGTTGGGTGTTTGTCCGGTATACGTTTTGAAGATCCTGTTGAAGGTAGCTTTCGAATTGAAACCGGCATCCAAGGCCAAACTCATAATTTTCAAATGATCCTTCTTGGGGTCTTTTAACATGGCTTTTACTTCCTCCACCCTGTACTCATTGATGAATTGAAAAAAGTTCTTCCCAAGCTCTTGATTGATTGAATCAGAAATGGCCCTTTCAGCTATTTCGGTCGCTTTGCTTAGATCAGCCAATGAGAACTCTTGGTTTCTGTACAGTTTGTCTCGCTCAATTGATTCTTTCAATGTTCGAATGATCGCCGAAAACTCTTCTTGATTTGTTTCCACCGAAAAATCCGAAAGCGGAATTTTATGTGTTTGTGCCTGTTTGAATCCACTAATACTCAACCAATAGAGAATACAGGAATAAAGCAGTAAAATAAAGGCTCGCGGATCATCCCATTCAATAAGCGCATATCTCCCGCCGACAGTCTGGCTTACAACTAGAAAGATTATTATAAGCAAGCAGCAAACGCCTATCACATAGATAATTTGATTGACCCATCTCAAATCAATCTTTTCAATCGTGGATACATTATCCAATAGAGATCTTTGATACTTCTTGACGAGTTTGAATGAAACAATAAGATAGATCACAACAGAAACTATCGCTGCTGATTCTAAAACCTCAGCGACGTGATGAAATATTGGCCAAGGATTGGTGTTGACAATTATTGCATGATAGATACTGTGCAAATAGTTAAGAACAATCGGTGCGAAATGCCAAAGATCTTTTTTCCTGAAATGTACAGAAGCACCGGTCAAGGTTCTTATATAGAAATAAAACGAAGGCCCAATCCAATATGCAAGTGAAAAAGGAAGCCATGCCAACCATTCGTAAGTATTCCAGAAGTGAGTCTCAATTATGAAAGGCGTGAATGTGAGACACATCGATAAGATCATCAATGACAAGAACCTGTTCGCCTGACGGTTTTCCTTTTTTTCGAAAAGAAGAAAGGCAAAAACGAATCCATTCATCACCGCACCAATGGTAATCAGCTGGATAGGCGAGATCTCAAATTGCATTTACAATAGTACGAGTTATGAGAAAATAAGTCTCGAATTATTTAATGGGGATCCAGACTTCCTCTTCCGCGTTCGGATCATCCGGTCGATAGTTTTCTCCTAGAATTTCAAACTGATCTCTGTTATCTAACTCATATTTTGATTGAGGGATCCAGATACCATAAATGTGTTGGAAAGTTTTGGCAAAAGCAGATGCGGGACCATGATGAATAAATATGGCGTATTTACCACCAGCAAGATTGTAAGCTTCCATCCCCTGTGGTATCGGCACATTATGACTTTCAACTTCTACAGCGGCTAGTTTGTCAAACTCAGTTGTGGGTCTGAAATCTGACATCTTGAAATCTTTCGAATAATGTTGGATGGAAAAGAAATCAGTACCCAGTCGATTCGGAATTTCTTTTACTCTGGGTCTAAACGATTGCCAAAGCTTTCTTACTTTATGATTCGCAAGAGACATGGTCATTCTTGACGCGATAAGTTTCCGCTCTACAACTTCTACAATTCTAGGTTCTTCCATCGAATGGATTTTCTGAATCCCGAAGCTACTAAAACTCAGAATTATTCAATTCGCGCCTTGTCAGTAAATCCTTCAAAAACAGGTCGCATAAAACTTCTTTCATAGCTAATGATGAATTTCTTTTCAAATGCATCCTCCATCACTTTCAGAAACGCTGGGTTGGTATCAAATTCCTTTCGATAAACTTCATAATCAGTCATGGAAGGAAAGGAGAAAGACGCGTAAGCAACATTGTTTGGTCCTTCATGAGGAAGCAAGTATCCATGATGAACGCCTCCGGTCTGGTTAACCAAATCGATCCATTTTTTAGCGTAATCTTCAAATTCCGGAATGCGATACGGGTCAATGATGTATTTTAAGAAACAGGTAACCATTTGTGGGATTTTAGATTGTAGATTTTTGGACTTTAGACCTTCGTATAGATTTTGGTTCAAAAGCTAAACTTACTACTTACTACTGTCAACTAACAACTGACTACTAACTGTCAACTGACTACTATCAACTAACAAGCACACTGAACTTCTACTCCACTTGTTGCTTCATTTCCCTCGGTTGAATAGCCATCTCTTTTCCACCAGTCAAGTCCGCCAATGAGTTCTCGAACGTTGAATCCAAGTTTGGCCATTTTTAATGCGCCTTTGGTAGATCCATTACAACCGATTCCGTCACAGTAGCAGACATAAATCTTGGATCGATTCATATGCGTAGTGGTTTCTTCATCCATCGTCCGGTGGGGAAAGTTGATTGAAGAGGGAATATGTTCCTGGTCGTAAGCAAATTCCTTTCTGGTATCTATAACAACGATATCCGTTCTTTTTTCAAGGTTTTCGAACAAGTCTGCCGAATCCCATTCATACTCCAGTTTTTCCCGGTAATAGTTGATCTGATTATTCATGTGATTTGAGTTTTATGTTTTACAAATCAGCTCAGAACAAGCATCGTAATCAAGAAATATGGATGAGCTTTTCTACACGTAACTATGAATTCAATTCATCAAATGGCACATTCAATCCAACTTATTCACTGCTCAGTGTTTCCACCGGATTGATGGTTACTGCTTTCGCTATTTGGAAAAAGGAAGCCATTCCTGCCACTGTCAATGTAAGCGCACCACCAATCGCAAACATCCAAATGGATAAATCGATTCGATAGACGAAATCTTGGAGCCAGGCATCCATGAAGTAGTATGCAATAGGAGTGGCAACCAGAAAAGCTAGCGCAATCAGGTAAATAAACTCCTTTGAAAAAAAGAGCACAATTTGTGAAATGGATGCTCCCAGCACTTTTCGAATGCCTACCTCTTTGGTTTTGCGAAGTGTGATAAACGACATTAAACCAAAAAGACCTAGACTCCCAATAATTATGACGAGAATTGAAAAAACACTGAATCCCTTTAGAATAAGTTGTTCAAGCGCATATTCTCGCTCAATTGAATCGTCGAGAAATCCGTAACTATAAATTGAGGTAGGAAAAGTAGCTTTCCAGATTTCTTCTAGTTTGATCAGTTGAGCAGCATTGGAGCCTGCTGATTTTATAAAAGCAAAATCTTGAAAATAATCCCAGTTCATCAAAATGACAGGCGTAATCTCTCGCTGAAGTGAATTGTTGTGAAAGTTTTTAATCACTCCAACAATAGTTGCTTCTCCCTCATTAATCCTTAGTTTTTTCCCTAATGCTTCCTCTGCGGTCCAATTCAAATTCTCCAGTACCGTTTCATTCACAATAAATTCATCGAACCCGCGCTTGTTTTCCCTGAAATTCCTGCCAGCGATTAACTCCAAACCAAAGAAATCAAGATACTTTGGATCGCCAATCTTCATTTCTGCATGAAATCCTTCTACTTCTGTTTGATGCGGAAGTCGAAAAGTTGTGCCTAATTGACGACCATTAATTGCCATAGGGGGGCCTGAACCGAATGAAACAGATTCGAACTTACTGTCTGAAATAATGCTTTCTTGAAAAACATTCAACTTTTCAAAACGAGGGATTGGAGCTATCAAAACGGCATCCGAACTGAACCCTAAATCTTTGTCCTTGAAAAATTGCATTTGACTACCCACAATGATCGAGGCTATGATGAACACCTGAACAATTGAAAATTGGAACAGCGTTAATGATTTTCTAAGCCGTGTACCTTTCAGTGTAATCTCATTTCTCAACGCTTTAATAGGTTGATAAGAGGACAAAACAACAGCTGGATAAATAGTCGAAAAAATGATTGTTAAAACACCCGCAGTTAAAACAAGCATGGCCTCATCCCATGTGAGAACTAATTGTAAGTTGATAATTGTCAACGATTTATTTAACGAATCAAGAACCAATTGTGTCGCCAAAACGGACAGGCAAATGGTGATTAAAACCAGAATCACATTTTCGAGAATGAACTGTTTAATCAGGTTTGCTCGTGAACTACCGATGGCTTTTCTGATTCCTACTTCTCGAGATCTCATTCCTGCTCTCGCTGTAACAAGATTGACAAAATTCACAACAGCAATAAGTAAAATGAATGCAGCTACAAAAACCGCAGCATTTAGAATAGTTCGAGGCACCATATAACTACCAGGACTACTTCCGTACAACGTTTGCGTATGAGCTGATTTCAATGGCTGTAAGAAATAATCGATTCGCTGATCATCATCAGTGCTCAAGTACTTCTTTTTCCAGGTAACAAAAGCGGTCTCAATTTCTGCTTCCGAACCATTTTCAGGCAATACAACAAATGTGGTTCCTTGATAATTTCCTGACCAATTATTCGCGAAATAATTATTGTGATGTTTAAAAAACTGGTACGGAATCAAAATCTCGTAACGCAAATTCGAATTCCCAGGAGCATCTTTTACAACGCCAGTCACCACCAATGGATCTTTAGCGTTGAGCATCATTTGCTTTCCCAACGCATTGGAAGTTTCACCAAAATATCGTTTCGCTAAACTTTCAGTCAGAACCACATTACCAAATTCACCGAGTGCTGTCGTGGGATCGCCATGTATCCAATTGAGATCAAATACCTGTGGGTAATAAGAATCGACAAAAAGAACGTAATCACTTTCGAATAGATGACGCTCTCCTTTTTCAGCGTCAATACTGAACACGCGATCAAATGGACCTGCAGTCTGCGTAACTAATTCGATGTTGTGGAAATCTTCACGAAGCGCAGCGGCCAATGGATATGCTGTGGTGTTCCAATACAATTCCTCTTCCGGATAGTGTGTATGCTGTACCACACGGAACGTTCGATTAGCCAATGCATGATGACTATCAAAATTTGATTCATATTTCACAAATACCGACAGAACAAGAAAAACGGTAAGCGCTATAGTTAGTCCGCTGATATTGATCATCGCACTTACTTTGTCCTTTTTTATGCTTCTCCATCCAACTTTGAAATAATGTTTTAGCAATAAGTAATTGTTAAATCGGCTCAGAACTCTAATTCTCCCTAAAAGATTAGGACGTAACAGTTTCAAGGTTTCTAAAGCATACAATCGGCCTGCCTTTTTTCGAGAGTGCTTATCCAGGTAATCTTGGTATATCTCTTCCATGTCACCCTCAATTTCCTCGAGGAATTCCTTTTTCATGAAAAATCGTAGAACAGCCAGTGGCCATTTCGGTGGTTGGATGTGATTTTGATTTTTCATAATCCCTGGAAACTAATCATCGGTTCTGGTATTGCTTCCCAAAGCTGGGATCGAATATCTTTCATCTCTGTCAAAATTCGATGCGCATAAGGTGTGGCAGTGTAAATTCGTTTTCTCTTCCCTCCTCGCTTGCCTGTTGCTTCTCCAAATTCAGAAGTCAAAAAACCTTTTTCTTCCATTCGCTTCAAAGCAGACTGAATGGATCCGACACTCAAAGTTTCTTTTAGCCTGGATTCGAGCTCGCGTTTGATTTCCACTCCATACGCTTCTTCCGCCAAAACAATGACAGTGAGTAATACTAATTCTTCGAATTCCCCAAGTTTCGTTTTCTTCATAATCTCATATTATTCGTAATTGCAGTAAAAATAGTTACATTATTTTATTCGTAATTGCAGTTTTTATAAAAATTCACTCTTTTAAATCAAAAAACCAATAAAAGGAGTCCGTGAAATCTCGCGTACATTTGTACACATGAAAACAAAAAAAGAAATAGTTGACAATTGGTTGCCACGTTATACGGGTACCGGACTTAATGAATTTGGCAAGTACATTCTACTTACCAATTTCCCCAACTATGTAGTTATGTTTTCAGAAAAATTTGGCGTTGAAATCAAAGGTGAAGGTGGCTCAATGCAAACTGCCACACACAAGGATATTACCATCATCAATTTCGGAATGGGAAGTGCTTTGGCTGCAACTGTCATGGACCTTCTTTCTTCAATCTCACCCAAAGCGGTACTATTTCTGGGAAAATGTGGTGGTCTCAAGAAAACGAACCAACTCGGTGATCTCATCCTTCCAATTGCTGCCATTCGGGGAGAAGGAACTTCAGACGATTACTTACCCTCCGAAGTTCCAGCATTACCTTCGTTTCGATTGCAGCGTGCAATTTCTCACGTGATCAAAGCAAAAGGATTCGACTACTGGACCGGAACCGTTTACACGATGAACCGAAGGGTTTGGGAACACGATGAAGAATTCAAAGAATACCTGCGATCGATTCGTGCTTCTGCAATTGACATGGAAACAGCGACTCTTTTCACAGTGGGTTTTGTGAATAAAATTCCTCGTGGCGCGCTACTACTCGTTTCCGACAATCCGATGGTCCCGGAAGGTGTAAAAACCTCGGAAAGTGACAAAAAAGTGACTAACAAATTTGTTACCAATCATCTGGATATTGGAATTGAATCGCTTGAAGAGCTTAGAAATTCTGGTGAATCAGTAAAACATCTGCGATTCGAATAGATGTCCATTAAACCTTTTCCATTTCTTATTGTCTAAGCACCAAACAACACGACAATGAAAAAACTAATTATAGCACTTGGAATTTTAGTGGCGGCAAATGTTCTTGTGGCTCAGGATAGGGAAGTAAACGAGCGGATCAAAAAGAAACGCGATGAGATTAAAACTCGGCTGGAGCTTACTGACGATCAAACGGAACAACTTAAAGCCTTAAGAGAAAAATACAGACCTGAGTTAAAGAGCATTCGGGAAGATGAAAGCAAAACCAGGAGTGAAAAACTGAGAGCTGTTGCAGATATTGTTGATCAGAAGGACGAGGATCTGAAAGGAATATTGAATCAAAATCAGATGGCGGAGTTGTCTTTAATTAGAAAAGAGATTCATCTGAATAGGAAAGAACGAAGAGAACGAATGCGCGATCGAATGAGGCACAGACGTGCGCGAAAGAGATAAGTTTTAATCCACTTATACTTGATCAGGCCATCCATGAATTCATGGATGGTTTTTTGTTTGAACGCAAGTGAATATCACCATCCCAAACATTTAATAGCTCAGGAAGACCCTGAAACAAGTTCAGGGTGACTTACACCGTGTATGATTGATCATCACCTAGTGTCATGCTGAACTCGTTTCAGCATCTTCATACAAGCCCCATTCTGATTTCACAAATAAAAATGGAAAACCCTGAAACAAGTTCAGGGTGACGGCATTGTGTATGATTGATCACCTAGTGTCATGCTGAACTTGTTTCAACATCTTCGTGCTAAACCCATTCTGACTGCACAGATAAAATGGAAGACCTGAAACAAGTTCTCGGGAACTTCATTGTGATATGAATCAATCACCTAATGTCATGCTCTAATGTCATGCTGAACTTGGTTCAGCATCTTCATGCAAACTCTATTCTGATTTCACAAATAAAGTGGAAGACTCTGAAATAAATTTAGAGTTACACTTTTCCGATATTATGCCACTCCTTCCGGCACATTCAAATCAAGTCCAAATTCATCATTCAGCTTCTCAATGAAATAAGCCGAAAGAACCGGCGATTCCTTTTCCAGGTTTTGATGAACAAAGAAGTACAAATTCCGCATGCCAGCCGCTTTCCATTTTGATACCCTTGCGAGCCAGTCATCTAATCTTGAATAATCACTTTCATGGTTCGCTCCTACGTACCTCACAAATACATCAGGAGAAGTCAGCCTCATATGAAGTAAATCACGGCGACCAGCAGTGTCAGTGATAATATTTGAGATTCCATTTTTCTCGAAAAGATCATAAACTTCATTGGCGATTTCTTCATCATTGAACCACTCGGTATTTCTCAGTTCAATTGCCAAGGGAATGTCTTTTGGCCAATATTCAACTGCCGTAATCAAGCGGTCCATGTTTTGTGGCTTGAAGTTGTTATGCAACTGTAGAAAGCACATACCCAACTTATCACCAAGGTTTCGGATGTTGGAAGTATAGAATTCGATGGATTCTTCGACATTGTTTAGCCTTTTGATATGGCTAATCATCTGGTGAACTTTTGGGAAGAATTTGAACGTGTCTGGAGTCTTTTCCACCCATTTCATCATTTGTTCTTCACTGAAATGATTATAAAAAGTGGCATTAAGTTCTATCGAATTGAATTGAGTCGCATAATAGGTCAATTCATCTTTTGTACCTCTTGGATAGAATTTCTTCAGATCCTGGCGATTCCATTTGGCGCATCCAACAAACACACGCTCAAGGTCTGATCCATTTCTCAATACATTGGCTGTATCCGGATGATCGTCGGGCAAGGTGAAATCAACTAATTCAGGGTTTTCAACTCCTCCAAATTTCATAGCGTTCTATTTATAAAGTTTAAGACTCTTCTTGACAAATTTATCCAAAGTACGATCTGGAAGCAGTCTCGGAAGTATTGAATTTCTCAGTCGTTGTGGAACGATCCCATACCTTGTTTTTGGACTGGATTTTTCAAAAATGTTCAAAATGATTCCTGCCGCCTTTTCAGAGGTCCACGCTTTTTTGACAGCTCCTGCCACAAACTTGGTTTGGAAAATTTTCAGTGATTTATAAAAAGGGGAATGCTCAAATTTCTTGTCTGCACCTTCCCCAACACCTTTGTTCCAAATCGGTGTCTTTATCGGGCCAGGTCCAATCACAATCACATCAATTCCGTACAATTGTAATTCGCGTCGCAAGCTTTGGGATATTCCTTCCACCGCGTGTTTAGATCCGGCATATGGCGACATAAATGGCATACCAACCTTTCCGGCAATAGAAGAGATTTGCAAGATTTTACCGGGTAACGAACCATGAGATTCCCTTGCACCTAACAGCGGCAAGAAAGCTTGCGTGACTTTAATCAAGCCAAGTACGTTCACTTCAAACTGATACCGAAAATCTTCAATATCAAGATCCATCAAAGGTCCGCCAATGGCAACTCCTGCATTATTGATCAATCCGCCTAACCCTTCATCACCAACCTTTTCTTTCAACTTTTCGGCAGCCTCATCCACCGTCATATGATTTGTAACATCGAATACCAATGAATGGAAATTCGATCCAAGTTCCTCACGTAATCGCGCAGCATCGGACTGACTTCTCACACTTCCAAAAACCGTATATCCCCCTTTCACAAAAATTTTGGCAAGATCATATCCAATTCCAGTTGATGCACCGGTGATCAAAATGTTCTTAGATTTATTCATTATTTAAATTGAATTATAGAAGTGAGTCAAATAAATGAAACAATTCGTGCCCGCAAATCTGTCTATCCACGTCAATACATAGATAAGCCAATACCCAAAAATATCATAGAAGAGCTTCTTGAAAATGCCAATCATGCACCAACGCATCGACTTACTGAACCCTGGCGATTCAAGGTTTTTACAGATGAGGGGAAAAACAAATTGGGAGATTTTATTGCTGAAAAGTACAAGGAAACAACGGCTGAATTCTCTGAAGCCAAATATGAGAAAACCAAAAACAATTTCTCAAGCGCCGGAGCAGTCTTGGCAATTGTATCGCATCGTGACCCTGATGAAAGAGTACCCGAGTGGGAAGAAATTGCCTCAGTAGCTTGCGCGATTCAAAACATTTGGATTTCACTTCGACAATACGAACTTGGCGGTTATTGGAGTTCACCAGCGTTAGCCGATCATCTTGGAGAATTGATTAGTCTAAAACCCAACGAAAAATGCTTGGGATTTTTCTACCTGGGATATTGCGAATCAAACGATCGAATCATGGAAAAAGGACCTATCGAAGAAAAAGTCGAATGGTTCTAGCTTATGCGGCCTGCCAGACAATCTCCCTATGGTTTGTTTCAGGATTTTGAAGAACAATCCTGGCGGGATCAGGTAAAAGGACCAGTCGCCCTTTTTTGAATGAAAAATCATCAAGATTTACAACGACACCTTCATCTAGTGGAGCATCGAATTTTCCTGATGACAAGACGTAGTGACTGGCCAAATATTCCTTGATTGGTTTAATCTCGTCATCAGGACATAATTCATCATAGATTTCAAACATGATGTTCTGCATAGAAAAGTCATACTTTTCATTGAAATGATCGACCTTCTTGTCCAATACTTTCAGTGCAAGCGAATGATGTTCTGGTTCTTGTGAAAGCTTGGTTTCAAAAGTTTTTATCTCAACTAAATCATGTAAATCCTGATTGAATGATTCCATTGTGGCATGGTTTACATGTTTAAGTAACGAAAAAATGGTGATCCCTTAAATACAATTCGATCAACCAGTCAATTTTGAGATAAATCCCATTAATTTTTCGATTAATTAATTCTTCCGCTAATGATTCTAGAGAAAAACTCGATCAAGCTTCTTCAAAAGGCAATAGACAAGTTGGAAAGTGGATTTGACCTCCCTTCTGTGGATGTTGAGTTTGATTATGAAAAAATGGAGCGCGTAATGATGGAAGTTGCTGATAAAATGCAAAACAACTACCCCTATTTCCATCCACTTTTTGCAGGTCAAATGCTGAAGCCGCCACATCCAATTGCCCGGGCAGCCTACATGCTAGCCATGTGGATTAATCCCAACAATCATGCGATGGACGGCAGCAAAGCCAGTTCACCCATGGAGAAGGAAGTAGTCACTGATCTCGCCAAAATGTTTGGTTATAAGGAACACCTCGGACATCTGACGGGAGGTGGAACCATGGCAAATCTCGAAGGACTTTGGGTTGCTGGTCAAGTTCATCCTGAAAAGTTGATTATCGCATCCGATCAGTCGCACTACACACACGAAAGAATTTCCGGGGTTTTGCAGCTCAATTTCGAAAAAGTGAAAACAGACCAATTCTCTCGAATGGATCTCAATGATCTCGAAGAAAAACTGAAGAATGGAAATGTAGGGACGGTGGTTTGTACGATGGGAACAACAGGAACTGGTGCGGTTGACCCATTGGATAAATTATTGGAACTCCAAAAGCAATATGATTTTAGAATTCATGCGGATGCCGCCTACGGAGGTTATTTTGGGCTAGTAGAAAATCTTGAAGAAGCAACAGCAAAAAAATTCGCTTTACTAAATCAGGTCGATAGCATTGTAGTCGATCCACACAAGCAAGGCCTTCAACCCTACGGATGTGGATGTATTCTTTTCAAAGATCCTTCAGTCGCTCAATACTATCTTCATGATTCTCCTTATACCTACTATACCTCCGATGAACTTCACCTGGGAGAAATAAGCTTAGAATGTTCTCGAGCCGGAGCCTCAGCAGTCGGCTTATGGGCAACACATCAAATGCTACCACCTGTAAAGGGTGGCCAGTTCAGCAAAGACCTGACTCAATCCAGAAATGCCGCATTGAAATTTCATGAAAAGCTGGAAGCCAGTGATCAGCTGTTTCCTTTAATGAAGCCAGAAACAGACATTGTAGTTTATGCAGCATATGGTGATGAAACACAATCGATGAGTGAAAAGGCAAATTTGATTTTTGAAAAAGCGGAAGAAAACAGTTTGTATTTATCCCTTTACAAATACCCAACGAAGCTTTTTAAAAATGTAGATTTTGAAATCAACACGGACTACTTGACTTGTCTCCGGTCATGTTTGCTTAAGCCAGAACATGAAGATTGGTTAGATGAAATTTGGAAGCGGTTAGAAAAATCTTTTTGAAGGAATTTAACTTCAGTGAAATCAAGTCGTAAACCATAAAAAATTCAAATTGATCAAGAAGATATCACTAGGATTTCTTGCAGCAATCGTTCTACTTGTCATTGCCATTCTTGTCCAAGATGTCGACCCTATTCAGTATGACCCGCAGGAAAATGTATTCTTATTTCCAGATTCATTAGTAACACAATCGTTTGATATTGATAGCCTGAAAGAAGTGGTCGGAAGTAACAAAGGTCTTCCTGAAGGGTTTGAATTGGCCGCCTTGTTGGCTTATTCTGCATATCCACAATTGAAAGATGTTGCTATCGATATGAAACTCATTCCTTCCGGAGCACCAATGGAAGCCAACTTCGATATTCCGACCTTATTTGGAAAAGGTAAGAATCGCAAATACATCATTTATTTAAACAACGCCACCAATACTCCGTTTGATGAAATCCTTTTGTATTCACTCCCATTTGATGCTCAAGTCGGAATTCTCGCACATGAGCTTGGGCATACTGTTTATTACCATCAACTCACGACCCTCCAAATCGCAAAATGGGGTTTAATGTATGCCATTGATGATGATTTCAGAGCTACGCACGAACGTAGCACAGATTTGATGCCCGTATACCATGGTCTCGGAAGTCAGATTTATCAATATGCCTGGTACGTTCGCTATGATCCATGTTGCGTCGATATGTATGAGCGATATGGCCAGATTTTCATGGACAAGTACTATATGACCGATAAAGAATTAGCGGACGCAATGCGTAAGCACAAACTTTACGAGAAACGCTTCGAAGAATAGAAAAGGAATTATGAATAGATTTAAGTAATCTATTTTACAGTATGCGATTCGATAGTCCTACCGAAACCATATTCTACACCATTGAGCAGACCATAAAGGAGTACCGAAAGTTTGCCCAAAAAAAGATCAAAGAACTACTTTCTGATCTCTCCTTAGATCAGGCGATGGTGTTGATTATTATATCTGAAAATCCAAAACTGCTTCAAATTGAAGTCGCCGAACTCATCTTCAAAGATTATGCTTCTCTTACCCGAATGATTGATTTGATGGAAAAAAACGGATACCTCAAAAGGGAAGAAAACAAAGAGGACAGAAGAAGGTCTCATTTAAAAATCCTGGCCAAAGGGAAGAAAGCGGTTAAGAAGCTTCAACCGCTTATTCTCAGCAACAGAAAAGTTGCCCTTGAAGGACTTTCTGAAAAAGAGATCACTACTCTAGATAAACGCCTCAAGAAAATTGTTGCCAACTGCAATTCATAAATCAAACAGCTTTCTTTCTCTCTTCCATTTTTTCTGACAGATATCTCAAGTCAATGGATTTTCGCCCGTTCGTTTGACTGACAGTCATGGATGGATCCGTACTCCATCCAGGAGGACCAAATATGTATTTCAAGGCATGTTTGAAAGATTTTGCATTTTTTACATCACTGTAAATCGCTTCAAACTCATGTGTATTCAACCTAACAGGATTGAATGTCCCCGGGTCTTTGGTTATTCCATATTTAGGAGAAACCTCCTCTAATAAATCTTGATAGGTTCCAAACAGGCGATCCCAAATCAAGAGAATTCCGCCGTGATTTTTATCCAGGTATTCCTTGTTGCTGGAATGATGTACTTCATGCGCCTGCGGATTATTGAAAACCCATCCGAACGGTCCATAAGAGCCCAATAATTTGGTATGTAAAAAGTATTGGTAAACGGAACTTATGATCAATGCTGAACCAATCATTATAGGCTCGAAACCTACACAGGCCATCCATAGCCAGAAAATTGGTTTATAAAAAGTGACGAACCATCCATTACGGATACTCACCGACAGGTTGAAGTGTTTGGATGAATGATGTGGAACATGACAGGCCCATAAAATCCGAACGGTGTGACTTATGCGGTGATGCCAATAATAATTGAAATCATCTGAAATAATCGCTAAAACCCAAGCCCACCAGGCAAATCCAATCGATGAGTAACCTAAGTATTCTGACCTTATTGGTTCAAGGACATCAAAAAACCATTGAAACACAACAACTACTGCAATCACCTTTGTGAAGGAAGCAATGATGCTGGAGCCAATGGCTATTCCAAAACCAGCCAATACATCTTTGATCTCGTAGTTTTCCCTGGCTACAAGAAACTCAACGATCATGAAAATAATGAGAAAGGGATAGATGTATTTCATCCCTTCGAATGCGCTAAAATTTATCATATTCAGTCCTTTTTGTTTTGCGATTGATTCACTCAATCAATAATTGAGTCTTAGGAGTAGGGACAGAGGAAAGAGACGATGATTGCCTGCAAATCAGTGATTGCTACTGAACTGCTATTAAATAATGGTTGAATTGCACTCATTACTTTTTTCTTGATAATTGGATCGTGGAGTTGGAAGATTCAACCAGGCTAAATTCCTAAAAGGAATCTGGTTAAAGGTTTTCCCCAAGTTGATCAGGTAGTGTATGTCCTTTTCATCCATGCGCTCATGTTAAATTGTGATTGCACAAATGAAGGCGTAACTAAAATCGAGACGACATTCTTCCTTAATGGAAATTTCGAAGTGCTATAGGAAATTATTTGAAACGTAGTTAAAAATCCGGCAAGTGAAATTGATAGGAACGCTATTGAATGACAAGAACCTCAATTCTTCGGTTGAGTTCCCTTCCCTCCTCCTCATTGTCATTCGTGGCGAAAGGTTTGGATTCACCATAGCCTGTAGCTACCATCCGATTGTCTGGGATGCCAAGATTAACCATCACTTTCTTGACAGATTTTGCACGATTCTCAGAAAGCCACTGGTTGACGTCTTTCGGACCAACACTATCCGTGTGTCCTGCAATTTCAACTCTCAATTGAGGATTAGTGGAAAGCACATTAAATAGTTCTCGTAACACTTCGTTTGATTCTGGCCTCAACTGACTCGTCCCAAAATCGAAATAAATGTTGTTGAGAATTGCTTTGGAAGCAGTCCTGTACTTGCTGCTGAGGTTAGATAATTCGGTAGATGGTTTTTCATAGCTAGAGTATCTATTAGGATCGTCAGAACTTATTTCTTGTGCCAGTGAAGTAGCTCCCTCGCTACGAGCCATATTGAGATAGAAATTCTTGATATGGACCGTTGGGGTTTCGGTTGCGATCACTTCAAATTCATCTTGATGAATCACTTCCTCGCCTTCTGAAATCCCTATCACATAATTTCTTCCAGCGTCAACTCGTATTTTATAGTTTCCAGCAGAATCAGTTTCAGCCACAAATTTTTCCTCTCCTAGCCAGGTACTTGAAAATGCTATTTCTCCATTCTTTAAAGCTTCATTGGAGGCCATATCATAAACTTTTCCCTCCACTTTTGTCCAATCCGGCTCATAGAACATGTAAATGTCATAGTCATGAACAGGTTTCAATCGATTGGAACTAAAGAAGCCTTCGTTGCCTTCATCAGAGATCTTGAATTGAATTTCATCATCAGCTGTGTTGATAGGATATCCAATATTTACTGGCTCGGACCATGTGTTGGTTGTCTCATTGAATTCAGACCTAAAAACATCGTATCCGCCAATCGTATTATGCCCGGTGGAACTGAAATACAACGTTTTCTCATCCTTAGTGAGAAATGGACTGTCTTCATCCAGTTCAGTATTTATGATGGAAGTAAACGGAGCAGGTTTACTCCATTTTCCAGTTTCCACGCTTTTATAGGACTCGTATATATCTAACCCGTTTTTCTTGAAGTGCTTATCTGTAGAAAACACAATGCGATCTTCATGCTCATTGATGTAAAAATGCGAGCCTAAATGGGTAGTCGTGATCCTGCTATCAAACTCAACCGGCACTGTCCAACTTTCATCGGTTGTTTCGCTGTAGTATAAATCCCCACCGCGATGGTTGTAATACATGAAGAGTTTTCCGTCTTCATCAACCAACATAAGATTGACGGTGTTATCATAAAACTCACCCAATGGAGAATGTTGCGTCAATGTGCCCCAGCGATTTTCCAACCGCTCGATTCCATATATGCTCAGGATTGTTTCATCACTACTCTCCTTAGCTGAGGCAAACAAAAGCTGATTGGTCTTTGGGATGTAGGTTGGGGTTAATTCAGGTTTATCTGAGTTGATGACATCACTCAATTTCACAACCTGGAATCTACTTTCGCCTCTGGCTATCTCGATTTTATTCCTGGTGTTTTGAATGAAAAATTCAGTTTCCTTAATTATTTCAGGGCTTTTATACACATCAATTTCCAAGAATTGTTGCCAGGCCAAAATCGCTTCTTCGAATCGATATCGGTAGTCCAAAATCTTGCCAAGCCAGTAGTAATAAAATTTATCACTTTTTCCATCTGAGTCTCTGAATGCAATAATTGCATCTAATGGTCTTTTAGTATCGCCTGCGAGTAAAATGCAGAGCTCAATTTTGTATTTGACGTCTTTGTAATTGGGTTTTGAAGAAGCAATCCGTCGGTAGATAGGTAACGCTTGGTGAGGATCTTCTCGAAAAAAATAGCCTTCAGCAACTTTATAGCTATATTTTACTCCTTGGGCCATTAAATGAGACCCAGCAAAACATAGCCCCACAATTGCGGCTGCATAGACGGTTCTTCTAACACTCATGTGGTAATTGCTGGTTGAAATTTCTTGAGTGAGCAGCTAAATATCTATAATTTCCTAAAAAGTTCACATGTATTCTTTGAATTA
Source organism: Cyclobacteriaceae bacterium (assembly GCA_028284125.1). Classification (GTDB taxonomy): domain Bacteria; phylum Bacteroidota; class Bacteroidia; order Cytophagales; family Cyclobacteriaceae; genus Ekhidna. The sequence continues at coordinate 43,934 of JANQSI010000004.1, read as the reverse complement.
TTTAATAACTCACAAATACACGAATCGGGCATCTTATGCCAGATATTTCAGTCTGTAACACGGTCCAAGCCGATGATAGCTTACTCCACAACTCGGTATAAACGAATTGTTGATCAGGTAAGTTCAAAGATATTTTTTAGCAAAAAAGAAAGGGGCAACGAGCCCCTTTCCACCTAACGAAATTTAAATCAAACTTCACACTACTTCATACGTGCAATAGCTGATTCTACAAAGCCTCTATTTCTTTCTGGCGCCATTGATAATGCTTTTTCCGCAGTTTTCAGGCCTTCTTTTTGCTGGCCGTTAGCAAATTGGGCTTGTCCCAAACCTAGGTTCATGACCCAGTTATCTTTTCCGAATTCTTCAGTGCCTTCGGTGTAAAGAGCTTCAGCAAAAGCTGCTCGATCATTCTGAATTAGAAACTGCCCGAAGAAGTAAACCGAGCTTATATTATTCATGAATCCATACATTTCTTGAACAGTACCTTGTAGTTCATCTTCCCTGTTTAAAGCCAACAATATCCTGGCTTTTGTAGAGAGATTGTCAAAATTCTTGTTTGCGGCAAATCCAGTATATCCACCATTAATTGACCGATTGGCCCATTCCAGCGCCTCTTCAAGGTTAATGTTTCTGTCGTAACACCATCTTGCTGCATCATTCCAGGCTTCCCATCGATAGGTGTTTATACCCAAAAGCTCATATCTGAAGTTGCTAAGCACAGTCTCTACCAAATCAACGGAAACGGTAAAAGGAATTCGTTTTTCAGCCCATTCCAACGCGACAACTACCGTGCTATCTGTTCGATCAATAAAGCGATAATCCAATTGCTCTGAAAAAGTGGTTGAAACAGGTGTCACATCCACTTTAAGCGCCACGTGATTTTCTCTGTCCAGGTAATAACTGCCCCATTGATTATCGTGATGGGCAAACATCAACGTCCAGGGTCCGTCTTCACTGGTATCGATGTGAAACCCATAACTTCCTGCTTTCAACGGTTGGCCTTCTATCATCACATCAGTAGTGAAACTAATCCGAGTATTGATATTCGCTCCAGCTCTCCATGCCAGATTTGGATCGCTGTAGGAGCCAACTACGTCTTTCCAAACATCACGGCCCCTTACGGCTGGACTATGATAATCGACAGTGATATCCGTAATACCCAAACGCTGGGTTTCCACCACTTTGACACTTGGAGTGGGAATCTTGACCGTATGAAATTGCGCCGTACAAGCAAGCGGCACCACTCCTATCGCAATTAATGAAAACAATTTTCTCATATTTCGTTTTTTAAGACAATAATCTTTAAGTAGCTATTTCATAAATTCCTGATTACTGAAATCAGGAGACGAAAAAATGGAAACTTTTATCCTACTCGCGCTTTTTTCCGGAATCGCTGTTGCAGCGTGTGTTTTTGTGGCTGGCTATTTCTTTTTCGTCAACAACTCAAAGTTGATCCAACGGACACTTGGTTTTCTTTTCTTAGCCATCGCTCTTAGGGTTGGAAAATCGATCTTCTATTATCTATTCCCGGATATGTCTTTGTTTGGAACCTCTATTGGTTTCTTAGGGTTGTCAAGCATTGGACCACTTCTCTGGATTTATGAAGGGCTATCAAATGAATCTAGAGAGGGATTTAAAAAATCAGATATTTTTCATGGAATTATTCCCCTGGTTGGATTCATCGGAATCATCTTTGGTTTAGTTGCTCCCTATCTCGCATACATGATTGGAACTGCGGTCTTCTTGATCTATTTGATCACCTGTTGGTATTTTTCTTTTTCAGGAAATGGACCACACAAGAATTGGAATCAATGGCTATTAGCTAGTCTTACAATCATATGGGGAGCACTTGCCTATCAGTTGATTTCTGACACGATCCTAAACTATGCGTATGGTGCAGCAGTGGCGGCACTTGCTACTTATGTATTGATTTTCCGGATGCTTAAAAATCCTGCAGTCTTTCAGAAAAAATTGTCTTACGATATTCAGCCCGATCTCATTGATCGGGTGGTCAAATGCCTGGAAGAGGAACAAATGTATCAGCGTACTGCTTTGAACCTCACTCAGTTTGCACAACACCTGGATGAGCCTGTCTATCGCGTTTCCAAGGCAGTGAAAAAACACTACAATCGAAACTTCCCAGAAGTGGTGAATTCGCTTCGAATTGAAGAAGTAAAACGTCGGCTGGAAATTGAGCAAAACACTTACACCAAAGTGGAAGGAATTGCTTACGAAGTGGGCTTTAATACTCCTTCTGCTTTCTATGCCGCCTTCAAAAAAGAGACTTCTTCCAGCCCAAGGGAATATCAAAGATCTTTGCAGGGGATATAAGCAATTTTATCTATTGAAACGGATGACTATATATCTGTTTATAAGGCAGGTTATCGGTAATTGCTTCCGGAAATAACCGCCACTCCAAAGGTGCGTTTATCATTCCCAGGGGAGTTTGTTAGGAATTTTTTTCGCTAATAACGTAGTATCTTTCCCGATATAAAGGTGTTAGCATCAAACAATATTGATAAGATGAAAAGCCTGCAACGTATCACTATTTACATTATCATCTTTCATTGTGCTTCTTCAATTTTAGCCCAGCGATCTATCCTTGATGCATTTACACCTTCAGCAACAACACAAAAGGTTATACGGGATCAAACGATAAATGGAATAAGAGGCCATTATATTGATCCAAGCATTGGTGAACTTGATCACATACCAGTTCATAAATTCCTTACTTATAATAAGGATGATTCATCGCGATTTATAATCCCATTCAACCTCAAGTTTATCAACTGCACTTTTCCTGAAACCTTGATTATCGAAGGAATGAAATTTCCCTCCTCCTTACAATTTGAGAATTGCCATTTTCTAGAAGGTGTTCTAATTAGAAACGTTCAAGTAGAAAATTTTAAATTCTCAAATAACACTGGGTTAGTCACTCAGATAGAAGATGTATCCGCTCAAAGCCTTAGGATATCAAAAGATAAGATGGAAGAATGGATCAGCATTTCGGGATCAACGTTTCATAAAGAGGTAAATATTGCTGCTAAGACTAATTCGTTAGATGTCAAAAACAACTTGTTTACAACCCCAAAGCCCATCATTGAAGTAACCCATGAGAACCTTTTCCATACCTCTTCACCAACAGAAAGTGTTTACATAGAAATTGAGACGTTTGGACTTGAGATCAATGGGAATAGATTCTTAAATGGAAATATGTTTGACATAGTCCACATCTGGGTTTTGGATGCAAATGGTATTTTAATCGCCAACAACAAAGTGGACGGGTATTTTGCACTAAATGGCAAAAGTGAGTTTTTGGATATGTATGGTAACGAATTTCACAAGTTTGACATTAGGTCTTTCATTTTACCTGAGTTTAATTCTTCAATTCCCTGGGAAGAAATTGATGGCTACAAATTGTCACATTCATGGGGAAAAGGTGAGCCTTATGAATTCTTGCCGGAAGAACAGCTAGAGGACTTTTATGAGCAGATGAATTTTGCAGATGAAAGCGAAACCTACATGCCTGAGTTTTATGAAGCAGAAACGAAAAAAGAACTTCTATCAAAATGGTTTTTTGATAAGCTAATGGGTGACTATTACCGCATTTATCAGACCTACAAGGTGAAAGGACAAATTGAAAATGCAAATGCAATCTATGTCGAGATGAAAGACGTCTATGGAAGAAGATATAAAGCGCTCTATCAACAAGATTCAAACCTTACTACTTTTCTTACTTGGAAACTAAATCAGCTGTTAAAATTTTACACTGAACATGGTACGCAACCTATTAAAGCGATTGTCATTTCCATTTACATTATTCTACTTTTTGGTCTCATCTATTTCTTATTTCCAAATGAATGGGACTCACTGGAATGGACTAGAAAAAGCTTCACTAAATTAACCAGAAAGCAACGTATATCTCTGGTAGTGGCTCACCTCCTCAACTCCCTTGTTCTCAGTCTAAATGCATTTGTAACCCTAGGATTTGGACGAATTCCAACCTCTGGTTTTCCACGATATGTTACTGTGATCCAAGGTTCTATTGGCTGGTTTTTATTGTCATTATTTACAGTTGCCCTCATAAACCAAACACTATTTTAGCACTGATGCTAACATACGATATGGTCGCATGGCCTTACCTTAGCCCTTCTGCAAAGAGCCTGCAAAAAATCTAGCTTATCTACCCCCAATAACTGATGTGCTTTCTACTACCTTCTGTTCGTGGGAGTTTTTTATCTGGAATGGCGCAGTGCCAGTCTGATACTTTGTGAACACCGGCAGATAAGCTACTTTTATCGCAATTAGTTAAGCTCGGAGGCCACAGCGCCATATCTAGGTGTTATGGCAATTAGGATTAAAATATGCTGAATAATAAAAAATGAACGTCATCCAGACCTCTAAGAACGGAATACTTAACGAAGAAACCATTTTCTATTTTAATCAGGATGAAAATAATGTAATGGCAAATTACTCTGGTGGTCGAATAAGACTCGGATATCTGGTTGGACAATTGAACGACACAGTTCTAAAATCTACTTATTGTCAACAAAGAATAACAGGAGAGTTGGATCACGGAGAATCTGAATGTATTCTATTAATTGAAAAAGATTCAGGAAAAATAAAACTCGAAGAAAACTTCAAAATGGATACTCAAGATTCAAAAGAAATTGGAACAAACATTTTCATGGAAATATAAAATGTATATAAGCAACGAAACCAAGGAAGAGATCGAAAAGAGACTTATCAAAGTTCTAAAAACTGCCAAATATGAAGTTTTGGATAACTCATATTTTTTCAAAGAAACTCGAGTTGACAATTTTCATTTTGACCCACAAGCTATTGCCATGATCAAAGACAATGAAGTTTGGAGTTATTTGATTCCTGCCGAAGATGAATCAACAGAAAATTTCAAAATATTTAGCTTTCACTTCAAAGATGGCCTGGACAATAGCGGTTTTGTTGGATGGCTGGCTAGTAAAACAAAGGAAGAATTAGGCTCTGGGCTTTTTGTGGTTTGTGGACAAAATTCTAACAAAGGAGGAATATTTGATTACTGGGGATGTCCAATCGAAATTGCAGATAAGGTTTTAAACTTTATAGAGAAACTTCGGAATCAAAGCACCCGCTAGCACGAGCATGTTGCTCGTGCGCTAATCATACAAGTACGAGCCAGAAGCTCACACCAGCCTTTGGCATTTCTTAAGACAATAAGACAGTATCTTTCATGATACAAAGGTGTTGTGTGCAGTATGACGAAACGAAAAAGTAGATAATGAACTACAGAATTTTCAGTTTAATAATCGGATTTGCGATTTGGCTCTTGGCAACAATAGCATTTCGAGTTGCAGGTCAATATTTCTTTGTGACTGACAATCCCGTTATATTGACAGCTCTCTATTTGGCTGTAGTTCCATTTTTAGGATTTGTCGCTACTTGGGTTTTCAACAAATACAAACTTGGGAAATTGGAGTCAATTCAATCTGCAGTAATTATGGTTCTCCCAGGAATGATTTTCGATACATTTTGCATTGAGTTTTTTGCTTGGGTATTTCCAAATCTTCCAGAAACGGATGGAGCTACTTTCGGTTCTTGGCTGATGTGGGCTTATGCAACGGTTTTGGTTTTTGGACTAATCAGAAAAGACAAAAAATGAGACAGCTTTTGAAATTGCGAAAAATATAAAAAAGGCTCCTCCCAGCTAGTGCGAATATGTTGCTCGTGCGCTAATCATACAATTACAAGCTAAAAGCTGGCACCGGCTTTAGGGAATTTTTCAGACAACAAAGCAGGATCTTTCCTGTTATAAGATATTGGTACCAGTTTCAAAACCGTGTTTACCATACTATAGAACAAAAGGAAATTGCTTGATACATGAGAATTTGGAAAACCACAGTTCAATACAGAGTTACTTTTTTGACGACTATTCTAATTTTTCCTTTATCACCATTCGTCTGGTCACAAGAAAAAACAATGCAGGATTCTGAATCAATCGAACGATCTATTGAAGAGATGGTGTCGCAAATCAATACGGAGGTTGATCCTGAATTTGTTTACGATTACGAACAGACAAAATTTGTTCCCGCCCCGGGAAAAACCCTGCTTATCATGGGTCAGACGGTTGAACGTATTTCAGAATATGTTGACAAATTTCCAGATCAAAAGATTCCGGGTGGCTGGTCAGCTTATTGGGGAATACCAGAATTTAAAGGCATTACAGAGGCCTATAGGACTGATACTGGTGACACACAAAATCATCAAATGCTAATTGATAAATTTCCCAATACAGTATTGCATAGTGCTATGTGGATGGTCGGCAAATGGGATGTTGCTAAGAAAGCAGGCAAAGGTGAATATGATAAGGTCATTAAGAAATATGCTGCTTGGGCAAAAGCTACGAACCGGCCGATATATCTCAGGATAGGCTATGAATTTGACGGACCACATAATGAACTAGAGCCCAAAGAGTACGTAAAAGCGTATCGGCGTATCGTCGACATGTTGCGAAAAGAAGGAGCAAGCAACATTGCTTTTGTCTGGCATTCATACGCTTCCAAACCGTTCAAGGATTACGAGTTGTCTGCCTGGTATCCCGGTGATAACTACGTGGACTGGATAGGCATCTCTGTCTTCGGCCATGCGTATGCTGGTGATGACTTTGGTCCTTATTGTGATAACGTTTTGAATTTTGCCAAAGAACAAAAGAAACCGGTAATGATCGCCGAATCGAACCCAGTCAAAGGTATTGACAAAGAAAATAGTGAGGTCTGGGATCAGTGGTTTGTCAATTTTTTCAACTTCATCTACAAAAAGAATATCAAGGCAGTTAGTTTCATAAACGAAGACTGGCAAAAGCTTTATATCCAAGGCATTCCAGATTGGAAAGATGGACGTCTTTACAACAATGAGAAAATATCAAAAGCCTGGTTCCAAGAAACTAATAAAGAACGTTATCTGAAGCAATCACCAGAGCTCTTTGAGCAGTTGGGATATTCAAATGACTAACACTAAAATGCGACCGTACTTGTTTGTGACTCGTGAATTATTATTAACCCATTGATGGTTAGAACCGGCACAAGAAATCCAATTCATAAACAAACGCAATACCTTTCTAGTTTTACCTACCAATAGCAGCTTCAAAATGAGGACTGTATTTATAATCATCTTATTTACCTATACTGCAAGCCTAAGCGGGCAAGCGGATAGTGTATATACTCAAAGCTACCTGGATAAGAGTACTCGATTTGCCTGGTTCACCTACGGTGGAGATTTGAATTACCTCAGCGGTGGATCAACCCAACAACTCATAAACGGAACCAAGCAAACAACAACTTTTGGAAGTACATTGATGCCAAGAATCACGATTGGTGGAATTCACTTTTGGGGTCATACTGATTTTTATGTGACGTTTCCTTTATCCTTTTTGACCATTCAAGATATCCCCAATGGACTGGATGAAATAGATGTCTATCAAGGCGTAGAGACAGGCATGCGAGTTTATCCCATTAAACTGCAACCAAAAAAAGTAAGTCCATTTTTAGGTGTCAGTTTTAGAAGAATTCGTTTTTCTCAGGAATCTGAAGAAAGTACGAGCAGCAATGGGGCACCTAGTTTTGGTCGTTTCATCCATCCCATACAGTTTGGGTTGACCTACACCACAGACCAATGGCATCTCACAGCATCTGGCTATTACAATCATCAAAATGAGTTCAACTATTACATCAGTCCTACTGAAATAGCTGATGTTAAGTTGAACCCGGTCTCTTTTAATTTGAGTTTGTTGAGATATGTGGACTCTGATCGACATATGAGGACAAAAAGGGCAGTTCGGCGAACCAACGAGGATTATCGTGTGCTAAAAGATCGCAACTTGTTAAGTACATGGTTTTACGGAATTGGTCCATCGTCCGCTTTACAAATGAGTAAGTCATCTTTTTTGAGAGAGAATTACCCCTACTTTTATGATGATTACGCTGCCTCTATCTTGCCAGACTTGTCTTTTGGAAGGTACTTCGATAAAGTCGATGCGAACATAAATCTTTCGTATCGCACGTATGGAGACAGGTATGAAGGTTATAACAATGAAATAAAAATTCGTAGACATTCCCTGGGAGTAGAATCGGTTAAATTTCTTTTTAACTACCTGGGTTTTGTTCCTTTTGTTGGGCCAATTCTATCTTACGAAAACCTAAATACAACCGTAAACGGGACTGATTACAAGGAAAACAAACTTGCACTCGGCATCACTTTCGGGTGGGATATACGAGTCACCAAAACAGGAACGAGCCTGTTGAGAACGAACCTACGTTACTATCCTAATCTGCATATGACCATTGAAAACGAAAAAATGATGTTCGATCACCTTGAATTTAACTTTATTCAATGGGTTCATTTTATCGGACGGAAGAAAGCGTTAAACTAAAAAGTAAAATGAAAAAACTTCTAGTTCCATTGGCAATTGCCATTTCCTGTCAGACCATGGAAAACCGACAAAGCAATGTGGTCACTCAAGACATTGATAACTTCTGGGAGGCTTATGAATTGGTAAGGGAAGAATCAGATAGTTTAGCTCAAATCCAGTTGATTGACTCGCTTTATATCAAAAGGGGTACGATTGGGTTAGAAAAAATGATAGAAGTTCGTGACTACACAGCAAGTGAGTATGCATATCTGATTAACAAATACCCCAAATTCTTTGGGTCGATTCGTGCTAATACGCTGAAATCAAAATCATTGGCAAATGAACTAAATGATGGAGTTGAAAAATTGGAAGCACTCTATCCGGATTTAAAGCCTGCAAAAATTTACTTTACCATCGGCGGTATGCGAACCAATGGCACAACTCGCGATAGTTCGGTACTCATTGGAAGTGAGCTGGCAATGGCTGACAACACGACCGATATTTCAGAGTTTGAAGGACGGACGAAGGAATGGTTGGAAACATTTTTTAGCTCTGATCCAATCGATGGATTAGTACTCCTGAATGTCCACGAATATGTTCATACTCAACAAACCCACATCCCCAATAATCTGCTACACATGGCTCTTTATGAAGGTGTTGCAGAATTTGTATCAGTAGTTGCAATGGGTGTTCCGTCAGATTCACCGGCTATTGAATTTGGGAAAAACAATTCTGAGGTACGTAAGAAATTTGAATTGGAAATGTTTTATGAAAGAATACCAGATTGGCTTTGGAGTAATTCACCAAACGAATTTGGAGTAAGGGATTTAGGATATTATGTCGGATATGCCATCGCCGAAAATCACTACAATAAATCTTCTAACAAGAAACAGGCGATCAAGGAAATGATAGAATTGGACTATGGCAATCCAAGTGAAATTGACGCTTTCATTGATAATACCAACTATTTTTCAAAAACGATTGAAGAACTAAGAATTGAAGATCATAAGAATCGACCAAATGTTGTAAGCATAAAGGAATTTGAGAATGGCACGCAGAATGTTGACCCAAACATCGATGAGATCACGATTCATTTTTCAGAAAAGTTAAACGGCTACAACACAGGAGTTGACTATTCAGATTTAGCTGAAAATGCGTTCCCAAAAGTTTTAAATCGAGAATGGGCTGCTGATTCTACGTCTTGGAAACTTAAAGTAGAATTGGAATCAAATAAGCATTATAAATTTTGGATCACGAGTAACTTCAGAACTGGAAGTGGTGTTGCATTACTCCCGTATCTGGTTGAGTTTAGAACAAGAGGATAAGTCGGTTAGAGTGTTTAATCCACGGGCTCAAAAGCTACCAAAAACGAAGAACTTGCCAGAATTCCAAGTGTTAGAAATTCTTTAGCGTCAGACCAAAAGTTAAAAATCTGTCCTCCTGTTTTTGGTTTTCAATAACGATACTTTCAAAAGTTTGAAGAAAGTTCACCTTGAAGCTTAAAAACTTCCAAACGGGAGCTTCAAGACTGATATCAGCGAGCCAACGAAAATTTCTACTGCGTTTCAGAGAAGGCTGAAAATAGCTCTCGTGGTTCAAAATCAACTTTTTGTCAAACAAATGATATCTACCGCTAATCCAAAGGGTACTGCGCATAGTAGTAATGGATTGGTTTCCATTAAACTCTGAACGGTTAAAGGTGGCCCTTGAGAAGTCCGTGTCTTCATATTCGAAGGTAAGTGAAAATTTGAGCCAATCTTTTTCTTTGTTGAGGGCCTGGTAGGTCACTCCCGCCCCTATCAAATAGCGTAGATCTATTTCTCGGCGAAAATTAGTACTGACAAAACCCAGCAACTGAGGGTAAAATTTTCGTTCCGGATTGAAATAGAGGAAGTTCAAGCTCAGAATATCTTCATCGGCTTTGTCCTTGGAAAAAGCCTGATAGACATATGAGTTTTGGGTTTTGAAAACCCATTTCTTCCAGGGCTTAACACTAACGTCTGTTCTACCTCTAAAAATTGAGGTTTGAACATTGCCTTCTTGCCAAAAGCCTGTTAAAGAGAGGCTTGCCTGCACTTTCAGCGTATCACTTTCATTGATTTGAGCTAAGAGGATCGTGGGACAGAAAAACAGGAAATAAAAGATTGACTTCATGCTATTCGCTTAGGTGCTTCAACTAAGGCCAAAATTGACATCAACAATTAATTTGAGCGTAAAGAAATTAACTTTGTATAACTGCTCAAAAGCTGTAGACAAATAACAAATGGCAAAGAATAAAACTACCGAAACTGAAGTAGATGTTTTTGACTTTATAAATAGTTATGTAGATAACGAACAAAAGAAAACTGATAGTTTTCGTTTAGTAGAACTATTGAGTAAGTGGTCTGGATTTGAACCAAAAATGTGGGGACCTACAATTATCGGTTTCGGAAACTATCACTATAAATACGCGAGTGGACATGAGGGAGATGCTCCCATACTGGGTTTCTCACCTAGAAAAGCTCAATTTTCACTCTACGTATTTTCAAAAACTGACAAGAGTGATGCGCTGCTGAAAGATCTTGGGAAATTTAAAATGGGGAAAGCGTGTATTTATATCAAAAAACTTACCGACATAGACCCTCTAATTTTAGAACAACTGTGTATCGATACAATTTCGTACCTAAATGAGCACCATGAATGTGCCGCATGTAAAAGTTAACACGACTTACTAACAGCTACAAGCGCTTATACCTCCAGCTACCGCATGTTGCTCGTACTCTAACTTTTCATTGCAATTAATTGGGCTTGAAGGAAACAGCGCCATATCTAGACGTTGGTATCATTTAGAAAGTGATTCGATTTTGATGTAATTTTACACCAAATATAAAATTATGTCTAGACAAAGTATATCATTTACAAAGCCCAACGATGAGTGGCTAAAAGCTCAAGTGGATAGTAAAGAATACTCAAGCAAAAGTGAGTTGGTCAACGACTTGATTAGACAAGCCCGAAAACAACAAGTTCAAATCGACTGGATTCGAGCCAAACTAGAAAAATCTGAAAATAGTGGATTTACTAATGATAGTAAAGAAAGTATTTTGGCTCAATCAAAGTCTTTACTAAATGGTTAAATACAAGTTAACCAACGAAGCAAAAAATGACTTGATTCGGATTCACCATTATGGAGTTGAAAAATTTGGAATGACCCAAGCGGACAAATATTTCGAATCGTTTTTTGAATATTTCGACATTATAGCAGAACGTCCTTTTTCCTTTGAGTCGGTGGATTACATAAAAAAAGGTTATAGGCGATGCGTATGCGGAGTTGATAGTATTTATTATAAAATAAATGAAAATATTGTCGAGATAATTGCGATAGTGGGAAGACAAGATTTGAATGAAAAACTATAACCGAAATTTCGAAACCCTGCTATCTTCTAGACAAATGAAAAAAGAAATTCCTTTACAACTAAAAAGAAGCTCAATTAGCACGTGCTTATAACACGCGACCCCACAAGGCACTACTCTAACCTTGCACCCTTCGCCATATTTCCACAAATTGTGCCCCCTAACCAAATACACATTTTATGGCGTCCTCCTCTCGTGGTGAATTCACTACTTCTTTCGGGTTTGTAATGGCTGCTGCCGGTTCAGCAGTTGGGCTTGGAAATATTTGGGGATTCCCCACACAAACCGCGGGAAATGGAGGAGCTGCTTTTGTCCTAATCTATCTCATTCTTGCTTTTGTTGTTGGCTACCCGGTTTTGATGGCTGAGTTTACCATCGGGCGATACACTCGAATGGCACCACCAGATGCGTACAAATCTCTGGGCGGTGGAAAAGGATATTTTGGCATTGGGATTCTAGGATTAGTGACTGTGGGTTTCATTCTCAGTTTTTATTCCATCATCGCCGGTGCGATGATCGCCTTCTTCTTGGAGCCAATTGGACGATTGCTAGAAATGGATGCCTTCTCCAATTGGTTAGTTTCTCAAAGTGAATCCAGTAACCTTGTTTTTACTTCGCTATTTTTTCTATTGACTATTCTCATTGTTTCCGGAGGTGTGAATAAAGGAATTGAGAAATGGTCGACCCGATTCATGCCTACTTTATTCGTGCTGTTCTTTTTCCTGGTGATCTACGTATTCACACTGGATGGAGCCTCGGAAGGACTAAAAGTCTATCTTTTACCCGATTTTGATAAAATATTCGATCCACAACTGATCACTAGTGCCATGGGACAAGCTTTCTTTTCGCTTTCCTTAGGCGTAGGCGGAATGCTGGTTTATGGATCTTATACAAGCAAAAAAGCCAACCTTGTCAAGCTTGGATGGTTGGTCACACTATGTGATATTGGTGTTGCCTTTATTGCCGGTTTGTTGATCATTCCGGCCATGTATGCTGCCGCTAATCTCGGAACAGAAATCTTTGACGCAAGTGGAAATCTGATTTCCGGACCAAACCTCATTTTTCAGGTATTACCCGGTTTATTTTCATCCATGGGATCTATTGGATGGGTCGTGGCATTTATCTTTTTCCTTTTGATGAGCATAGCGGCACTGACTTCTTCCATTGCCATGCTGGAGCCAATCGTGGCTTATGTCGTTGATAGTCGAGATGTCAGCCGACCAAAAGCGACATGGATCATGGGGGGTTCCTTTTTGATCGTTAGTCTTATTATTGTTTTCAATTTCGAGGCACTATTTGGATTGGTAGTAACGGCTACAACCGAATATAGTCAGCCGTTCCTGGGCTTGGCGATTGCTATTTTCGCGGGTTGGGTATTGAAAAAAGACAAACTACTTTCTGAACTAAAAGAAGGCTTTCCTGAAATTGAGTCAAGCTTCTTTTATAAGATCTGGCCGATCTTTTTGAAAGTAGTCTGTCCTATTTTGATCCTACTGATTTTTCTACAATCGTTTTAGAAACAATCAGTCAGCTTTAACTTTTTCCCATTCGTATTCCTGATCAAGTGCGTATTTGGCGAACCAATCCAGCTCCACATTGATCTTGTACAATCTGTGACGAAGTTCTCTCCAACCATGCGGCTCTCTTGGAGCAACATACAAATGCGTAGGAACGTCCAAACTTCTAAGCGCTCGATACAATTCGACGGATTGTGGAAGCGGTACACGCGGATCGCTTTCTCCAACAATCACAAGCGTTGGTGTAGTCACGTTGCTGATATCTTTCAACGGCGAGTTGTTCCAATAAACATCGATTGGTGCATCTTTTTGCCACGGAGAACCACCGAACCATGGAGTTCTGTACGTTCGAATATCACTTTGTGCGTACATGCCAATCCAGTTGACCGCACCGGCTCCTGAAGAAGCTGCCTTAAAGCGATCCGTGAACGTAATGATCTTATTGGTCATGTGACCTCCGGCACTCCAGCCCATTTTCACCATTCGGTCAGGATCCACGATTCCTTGATCAATTAAATAGTCAACACCGGTCATCACGTCCAGGTGAGATTGATTGAAGTAGCTCCCAACCATGTCGCGCATGAAATCATCTCCATAACCGGTACTTCCTCTATAATTAGGTTGTAGCACGACATAGCCTTTTCCTGTTAAAACAGGATTGTACCTGGTAAACCCTCTTGATAAACCATAACGATCGGATGATGCTGGACCGCCGTGTGTTTGTACTACCAATGGATATTTATTTCCAGCTTGATAGTTGTGCGGATAATAGATCAAGCCTTCAACCGTCGCGCCATCTTCGCCTTTCCAAGAAATAACTTCCTGACGTGGCATGTGATAATCTTGATTCAAATAATCATAGTGACGAGTTATTTGTCTCAATTTTCCTTTTTCATAGGCGAAAATATCTCCAGGGTTTTCGATGGTACTCCTTGTCATTATGTGCTTATTGGCAAGTGGCTCGTAATCCCACTGAGCGATGCTGTGTTTTCCTTCAGTGAGCTGAGTCAGCTTGCTATTGGAGACCTGGTATTGCCACAATTGCATTTCTGCTCCCATGTTGGCTCGAATGAAAATGGAATTACCATCGGCTGACCATTCCGCTGAAAAAATATCATACGGCCAATCTGACGTTTTAATCACAGCCTTTGGATTTTGATTGAGTGAAATCAGAAAAAGATTGTCGTTGTAATAGGAATCAAATTCTTGATTAGCTCCCGCCGTAAACAGCACGGTATTTCCATCGGGTGATAAACGAGCTCCTCCTTCACCAACACCATTATCCGTTAGTTGTTGTCCGTTCCCTCCATTCGCATCAAGCATCCAAATCTCACTTTCCTTATAAAAATCGAATAACGGATTCACGCCACGATGGACCAAAATCTTTTGGCCGTCTTTGGATACATCATAGGACATGACAGAAAACTCGCCTTCAGTAATTCGAGATTCTTCTTTAGTATCAACGGATACTTTCCATAAATGACGCTGCTTGTAGTTTTCATCCAAAGCATACACATCATCTTTCAGCTTTTTCGCCTTCTCTTCTTCTTTTGTCAGCGTGTCATTGGCAATGAAATAGATGAATTTGCTGTCTCCAGACCATCGTGCGGAACCAACTGGTGTTTTATGACTGGTGAGAAGCATCCCTTCTCCGCCATCTTTACGCATGAGGTAAATCTGATTGACTTTGTCGTCATTTCGTTTTGCAATAAAGCTGATCCATTTTCCATCCGGAGACCATAATGGACTACTTTCTCCTTTTCCAGAAGTAATTTGTCGGGCGTCACTTCCATCTGCGCCCACTCTCCAAACATGTCCGATCTGCCTGTTTTCTTCCCAATCACTTTCGGAAAAAACATAGAGCACTTCTTTTCCATCAGGTGAAAGTTGTAGGCTAGAAACTCCTGGAATATTCAGGAAATCAACAACGGACATTACTCTTTTCTCACTCTGAGAATATCCGACTAATGCGGACAGTAATAAAGCATAAAATAAGGTTGGCTTTTTCATGGGAAATAGCGGTTAAAGTTTGTTTATAGTTGAAGTTCAATAATGTTAATGATTTTAAAATTGTTATTCAGATTGTTTGGCTTTCAGCACATCATCCACCATCTCTGCGACATCTTCCAGGTGGGATCTCACAATCCCTTCTCTGTATTTGGAAGCTGTACTTTTCGCGTTTGATTGAATAGCTCGTAATTCGGATCGAGCGGCAGATGTTATGTCTGACCATTCTTCTTTGTCTTCTTTGATTAAGTTGCCAAGTGCTTGAACATGTGCTCGTTGAAGATTTCTCCTGAAAACACCAATGTCTTGTCTTGTCGTCAATTCAGACCAAAGTCCTGACCTCAGGTCTTTCAACATGGCTGTCATCGTGTAGGCACTTGCACCATTGAAAGCTTCATTCTCTACCATTCGGGTGAGTCGATCATTTCTCAGCAAAGCGTTGAGTTGTCTTGCTTGCATTCCACTTACGCGATCGACCACTCCAACATGTCCAATGTTTTCAATAATTGTTTTTTGCAACAACCAATCAGGTGTAGAAAATACATTTTGATTGAGGAATTGCATTGCCCTTACTTGCTCACTTCGAGCCAGGTGTGTATAAGTTGCACCAGGTTGATCAGTGGTTTTTAGTTTTTCGTAAACTCCACCAATATTCGTGACCACATGGCCAGCAAATCTTGACCAAACTCCAACCAGCTCACCATACAACTCTTCCAGGTCTTCATAGCCTTCTCCATCTGTAGCTGTCCAATCAGCAAGATTGGGAGCAACAATTTTCAAATTCGCTAGCCCGTATGTACTGGCCTTTATTGGGTCGTCACCGACGCTTTCTGTTTGGGAGCTTGGATCAAATCGATTAGCTGCTCCAAATAAATACACCGGATCACCCTTTTTTTCATTGATCCAATCATTCAGTGTAGGTTTTTCCTCCTCAGCAGAGTTTGCCTCCGGAATGTATCTATAACCCCAATTGACAGAATAAATATCATATGGACCTAACATACGTACCCATCTTACTCCTTCATCACCAGGTTGTGCTACATAATTATAGCGTGTATAATCCATGATGGTTGATGCCAATCCCCATTTCTGTGTGAACGTGGCTGAACGCAATGAATCGGTTGGATACGAGAAGCTTGACTTCATATTGTGTGGTAATCCAATTGCGTGCCCAACTTCGTGTGTAATTACACGCTGGATCATTTCTCCTATCTCAGCCTCTGAAGTATTTAGTGTACGCGCACCTGGATTAGCTGCTCCGGTTTCAAGCATGTATCTGTTTCTATAAGATCTCAAATGATTATGATACCAAATAATATCACTCTCGATGATCTCACCAGATCTCGGATCAGTAACCCTTGGACCTATTGCATTTCTCGTGGTTGACGCGACATATCTCACAGTTGAATAACGTACATCTTCCGGACTCCAATCAGGATCTTCTTCTTTTGTAGGAGCTTCACGCGCTATAATGGCATTTTTAAAACCTGCGGCCTCAAACGCTATTTGCCAATCTTCAACCGCTGCAATGAAATAAGGTACCCACTTTTTCGGTGTAGCCGGGTCTAAATAATACACAATGGGTTTTTCAGGCTCAACTAATTCGCCCCTGGCATAAGCTTCTTTATCTTTTGGTATCAGCTTCCATCTGGCAATGTATCTTTTTTCATCAGCCTTAAGCGCTTCAGAACCATAATCCACTTGCCCAATCGTAAACCATCCAACCCGGTAGTCAAACAATCGTGGTTGCATGATTTCTTCTGGTAATAAATACATGGACTGGCTCATCTCGAGCGATATCGACCCAGTTCTTGAATTCAATGGAGGCTCACTCGCGGCAAATGTCATATCATGACGTACTTCTACGTTTTGAGGATAGCTAGAAATTCGATTGATAAAGCTTCTTTTTTTATCCAAACTTTTAACCCCATGTCGTTTCCTCACCCATTCTGGCAAAGCACTTATGGCTTTCACATCCGATAAAAACAAATCGGTCACATTAATCAACAGTGCCGTTGAATCTGAATTAAATGCTTGAATTTTAAAAGAAGAAATGATTGGCTCATAGTTATTATATCTCACTGAATTGTAGATCGGCAAAGCCTCATCTGCCACATTGTTGAAAGAGACAGATTTCAGATGTATATTATTTCTTATGCGTGTCCATCTGACGATTTGCTCATTAGTTTTCGTCCCTGCATTTACAAAACCGCCACCAACACCTTCAGCAACTTTAGAAATTCGAGTTACCCAAAGCATATCTTTCTCAAGCAATTCCAACGGAATCTCATAGTAAAATTTTTCTTCGTCTCTGTGCACGTTGAAAAGGCCTTCGTCTGAAACAGTTGTGGATGTAACTATTTCATCGTATTCCTTGATCGAGCCTTTTTTATTTCCCTTGTCTGAAGGTTGAGAATAACCGAAAAAAGAAACTAATGATAATAAGAGTACCGATAGAGTTATGTGGCTTTTGAGGTTCATGGTTGTTATTAGTTGATTTCAAAATCAAAGTAAAAACAAAGGGCCTATAAACCAGCGATTTAGCACTACCGCTTATCACATTTTTATAATAACTATAAAAATAGTTGTATAATTATAATTATAGTAATAGTTTTACACTCATGAAGGAATTGACCAAAGCAGAGGAGCAATTGATGCACTATCTCTGGGAACTCAAAAAAGCATACCTCAAGGACATTGTTGAGATGTATCCGGAGCCTCGTCCGGCATATACAACTATATCCACCGTTGTAAACGTATTAGTAAAAAAAGGATTTATTAAATATGAAACTTTCGGAAAGGTCAGAGAATACAGTCCGGTCCTTACCAAGGAAAAATATACGAAGCAGTCTTTCAATGGCTTAATGAACAATTTCTTCGATAACTCAGCTCGACAGTTTGCTTCATTTTTCACTCAGCAAAACGAGCTCTCCGTTGAAGAGCTAAAAGAAATTCGAGCCCTAATTGATGATCAGATAAGTAAACAGAAGAAAGATGGGAAGTAGTGAATTATTGATGTATTTACTAAAAGTAATGACCATCCAAGGGGTGTTTTTTCTACTTTATCACCTCTTTCTAAAAAATAAAACCACCTATGCTCTTAACCGAGCATACTTAATAGGCACGCTTTTTATCGCTTTTGTTGTTCCTTTTTTGGAGATTCCGGTATCCGAAAAATCCATTCCAATTATTACGTCAGAAGTAGATGTATTTGAATGGAATGATGAAAGCGTAGCTATCAGCGAAACGGCTTTGGATCATACTACAAGTGTAGATCCACCTCAAAAAATTGACTATGGAGCTATTATTCTTCTGATCTATCTAGTGCTGACGATCACACTTATAATTAGATCCATGTTTCACTTATTAGTACTTCAAAAACTCAAAAAACAAAGTGTTTATGTAGAAAAAAAATGGTTTAAACTTTTCAAAACAAGTCAGGTTCATCCCTTCAGTTTTCTTTCAAACATTTTCATTCCTAACAGAATTTTTGGAACGAATTCGTTTGACCAAATTCTGGAGCATGAATGTGAACATGTGAGGCAGCGACATTCCATTGATCGTCTGCTGATTGATTTCGTTGTTGCTCTGTTTTGGTTCAATCCCTTCATGTATTTGTACCGAAGAGCACTCATCGAAATCCACGAATACCAGGCTGATGCAGCTGTTTTAAAAAAATACCCTGATCCAATAGGATATCAAGAGGTTCTTTATTCACAGCTGAAGACATCCCCCTATTCAGGTTTGGTGAGTCATTTCAATTTTTCAACGATTAAAAAAAGAATTGTCATGATAAACAAACAAAAAAATAAAAGAGCTGCATGGGCATACCTCCTGGCGGCACCAGTAACTTTTTTCGTAATACTGGCTTTTTCAAACAAAAAAATAGATGAATCAATTGTTACACCAGAAAGTGAGCCGGAAACGATAGAAACCATTGAAAGTCCTGCTGAAGATCCTTCAATTTCTACGGAAGTTTCTGATCCGACAGAAGCTTCGGATAAAACTGAGGTTTTAAAAACAAATCAAGATCGTTTCATTCCATCAATACTTCCATTGAAGGATGTAAAAAAACCAAGGGTCACTTCTGGATTTGGAATACGTCATGATCCATTTGACAAAAAGGAGAAGATGCACAAAGGAATAGATTTTGGCATTCCAGAAGGTACTGTGGTTATTTCAACAGCGGATGGAATTATTCATGAGGCAAAATACCATGATAAATATGGTTATTATGTTCTAATCGAACATGGGGAGGATTACATGACTCGCTACTCACAGTTATCTGAGCTGAAAGTGGAACGTGGAGATAGAGTTAAACGATCCGAAGAAATTGCTTTAAGTGGAAGTACGGGTAGATCTACGGGACCCCATCTTCACTATGAAGTAATTGAAGTTGGAGTTGGACACAAGAATCCGGTGGACTACATCAAAGATCACAAGCTTTCGGTAGGGGCAGTGATAGATCATCATTCCCATGAAGAAGAAAGAGAAACCATTGAGAGAATAGCTGCTGAAGAAATGGCGATCGCCAAACATCAAGAAAGAGTAGCATTAGAGGAGCAGGCTCAAGCACTTGAATTAGAGCGTAAACTGGTACAAGAGGAAATGAGAGCCGTGGAAGAAGAACGTGAAATGGCTGAAACTGAGAGACGAGTCATTCAGAAAGAACGTGAAAAAATGGAGGCCGAAATGAGGGTGATTGAAATGAAGCGGGAGAAGGAGGAACAAGCACTCGGCATTTTAATTCAAAGAGAGCGGAAAGCTTTTCTCGATCCTGAAGAAATGACTGAT
Source organism: Cyclobacteriaceae bacterium (assembly GCA_028284125.1). Classification (GTDB taxonomy): domain Bacteria; phylum Bacteroidota; class Bacteroidia; order Cytophagales; family Cyclobacteriaceae; genus Ekhidna. The sequence continues at coordinate 23,825 of JANQSI010000004.1, read as the reverse complement.
GACCCCATTTATATCCTCGATGGAAAGGAAATTGATAAAAAGGAGATTAATGATATAGATCTTAATCTTATTGAAAGTGTAGAGGTCTCAAAAGGGAAGTCGGCATTGAAAAGATATGGATCCAAAGCTGAGGGTGGAGTCATTGAAATTGAAACGAAGAAAAAGGAAAAAGATAAGGTCAAAATTAGAAAGGTCAAACGAGATGAATCGGATAATAATCGCAATCCTTTGTCACGACTCTTTCGCGTATTTGAAAGAGTGAAGGAACGTATTGTAAGTCAGGTAGAAACACAGACCAAGGAAAAAATAAGAAGATCGGTTACTATTAAAGAAAGTCTGAATGATTCCAAAGCATCTGATTAATTACGGAATATGAAATTAAAAGCCTGGACACCCTCCAGGCTTTTATGTCTAATAGAGCATGTATTCAAAAAGCCCAGTAAGAATTTCTGAAGCACCGATATAGATTCCAACCCCATAAGTAACATGTCTTACCGACAAGTTTTGAATCGCAAATGGCAATCCACTAATGTTGATCATTGTAAATCCTGCTCCGATAATTAATGCCGCAATTACTGTTAGGTAAGGGTTAGAAGATATTAAGATCAGCAAGACTCCCGCAGCAAGAATTCCAAAGCTTGTCCCAATCACTTTTTTCAGATTTGATTCTGCTATTCTCTTACTGATTAAAAACCCAGCAACTGCACAGATTCCAAGTATTCCAAAAGAGATGTAATCTCCATATTCACCAATAGTAGGATACTTAATGGCAAAATGCTCCGGTAAGAATTCAACTAAAAATGCCTTGCCAACACCCAGGAATAACCCAACAATCAAAATAGCCACATAGGACATAAATGGCTGACTTTGCACTCGATCATTCTCCATTAATTCCTGTTTTCGTTGAATAACTTCATCTGAAGAAACACGATGAAATAAGTAACCAGATCCGGCAATCAAAATCCCACCGACAATAAAGGTTAGCGTATCTCCAAAAAAGCTCACTAATCCTACGACTACCGGCTCAAGCGCATACAGCAGCTCAGTTACCAAAAAAAGAAATCCCATTACGATTGGAAGCTTTTTTGGTGGAGCAAACGCTTCTATCATGGAATTCGCTGGACTCACAAAGAGGTTCATACTGATGAGCCACAACACTATCATGAATGGAAGAATGGTCCTGACATCCATGATATGATGGGTGCCAATCAATGTGGCCACTACCATAAACACCATAGCCGTAGCGCCAATGCCAACCGTAAAAACGATCAGGAATTTTCCATTTTTTTGGAGGATATAATCAGACAAGAGTCCAGCAAAAGGAGGAATTAAAATGAGGACAAGTGCCTTAGAGATAATCAGAAAATCAACAAGATGTGTGATACCTATTTTCTCCATCAAAATAGGCTGATATTCATGGTAAGCAATCCAGCTAATCACTACAGCAGCGTTGAGCGCCGCTAGGCTATAAACCTCTTTCCATTTTAATACATCCGTTTTTTGGGTAAGCATAGTGTTTCGTGTTTTATGCAATATACGAAACAGCCTTACGACTTGGATGGGTCATCAAGCCGACATAAAGTATACGCCAAATTAGGCCGCTCCGGCCAGATCAACGATGTATTTAAACTTTGGAACAGTTAGCCTATACTCCTGATTTCGATAGAAACGAACTGTTCGATACCAAGCATCTGTAGGAGAAGCCACATCGATTCTACCCCAACCTCTTCCAGTTGCAAACTCTTTTATTTCGTCCTTAAAATTGAGTTCCCCATTCATGGTTCGACATTTGGGCACCGTATAAATTTCATCCAGGACACCATATTTACCACAGCTAAAAATGGCCTTGGATTCCGTCAGTGTTGCAAGCGTAACTACCTTACCAGTGATAAATTCTTTTACAACCAAGATTGAGCTGGACTCACTTCTTACGAGCTTTTCGAGAAATCGATTGGCTAAACTATTTGCCTGATCTTCACTTTCTCCCAGTTCAAGATATAGGGATTCAACCAGTTGAAGAGCCTGAGGTAGTTCGATATCTTCAATTTCCTTAACCTGAACGTTCATTGTTTGGAGAATTTAATCTCCACCAAATTTGTCATCCACAAATTCGTAAAGCCAATTTTCTAGATAGCTGTATATTAAAATTAGATGCTTAATTTGAGTTCAGGTATCTAAAAAATTGATCGGTGTCTCTAAAAATCTCCTCCAGGGGCCGTCTTTTCATGATTTTTGGAGCAAAAACTGTGTAATTAAGTTGGAGTGGTAGTTCCTGCATTTGGTATGAAGTCCTTTATCTCGAAACATAACCAGATTCACCTGGCGATTTGGTCGGGATTGGCTATTCTTTTCAATATTCCTGTATTCCGTGAATTTGACCTTCACTTAGCCTTTTTAAACCTATTCAGTTCGCTGGCCTTTCTGCTTTGGATAGCTTTTTCCCACATGCTCTGGGCACTTCCGGATTTGCTTTCTACGCCGAAGAAGTATCTCAAGTATTTCCTTAAAGTGCTTGTGATCATGGTGGTTGCAATTGCCATTAGTGCACTCACCACCTCTTGGTTACTGGAAATACGAGTTGAGTCAGGCGAAGTGCTTCACAATAATTTTTTGAAATATTGTGGATGGATGGCATTCGAAGTGGTTATGCTCATCATCATAAGCTCTCTTATTAAATTTTCCCTCGATTTCTTTAAACTAAAAGCCCAGCAGAAAGAAATTGAAAATCAAAAATTGGAGGTAGAATTAAAGTATTTAAAACTTCAAATCAACCCGCATTTTCTATTTAACACGCTAAATAACCTTCTCCTTTTAACCAACAAAAAGTCTCCTAAAGCATCAGTTGTGGTGGAAAAATTGGCGTATATGATGCGCTACTTGTTGGAAAAAGATAAAAAAGATAGTGTCCCACTGGCTGTGGAAATTGAATTCCTTAAATCCTATATTGAGTTGGAAGAAATCCGAATCAAAGACATTGATGTTTCATTTGATATTGAAGGTGATGTTCAAGGCCAACAACTTCCACCGGCACTGCTCATGACGTTGATTGAAAATGCGTTTAAGCATGGAGTGAAAAAGTCAGACACGAAAAACTATGTTCATATTGAGTTAAAAGCACTTCCTAAAGAAATACACTTAAAAGTGGTGAACCCGTATCATTCAAAAACTACGGTTAAGGAATTTGAAGGTATAGGTCTCGAAAACCTAAGGAAAAGATTGAACTTGATTTATGGAGATAATTACGAGCTGAAAGTTGGACAAACAAAAGAGGGCACTTTCGAAGCAAATTTGAAATGTGCAACTTTATAATACAAAATGACCCAGATAAGCTGCATAATCGTTGATGACGAACCTTTAGCCATTGAGCTACTGGAAGATTATGTAAGCAGAGTTCAGCATTTAGATCTCATTGGCAAATTCGATAATCCTATTGAGGCAATTTCCTTTGTGAATGAAAATGAAGTAAATCTGCTTTTCCTAGATATTGAAATGCCAGAAATTAACGGGATTAATTTCGTGGATGTTTTGACCCGAAAACCTCATATCATTTACACCACAGCTTATTCCAACTATGGTGTCGAGAGCTACGAAAAAAATGCACTGGACTATCTTCTCAAACCCATCAACTTCGATCGGTTTTTGATCGCCGTAAATAAGTTAACCCAGCCTTCAACAAGTGAGATCAAGTCTGAAAAGGACACCATTTTCATAAAGAGCAATGGAGCTTTCGTTCAATTGAGATATGAAGAAATCGGCTTCATTGAATCACTCAAGGATTATGTGATTTTCAATACTGAAAAAGATCGATTCATCGTCTATCATAGCCTGAAGAAACTGGAAGAAATCATGCCTTCTAACTTTCAACGAGTACATTATTCGTATATGGCGAATCTTTCCAAAGTAGAAAAAATCAAAGATCAGCACCTTCACATTTTTTCAGCTAAGATTCCAATCAGCAAAAAACATCGGGATCACATTTATGAGCTGGTTGGGAAAAAGATGATTTAGCATCATCTAACAATCATTATTGCCAATAAAACGTATAAAAAGTAGTAGCAACTGAGTTCTGTTGGATATGGTATACTACGACCTCATACTGATTATCGGACTTTCTGCCGGTTTGGTTTTATTTCTTATAAAAACTCGTAAAAGAACGGGGTTAGGAAATTTCCTAATACGGGTCGATGTGATTGCTGTGTTAATATTAGCCACTTATTTTATCGTCGTTTCAATTCACTCGCTACTCTTTCAATGACTTGATCTCTCCTCTTTAGATTTGCGATCTCTTTTTTATGTTATTCATATTTAAAAAAGAAATACCACGTTTTATTAACATGCACCTATTACTCACCAACCTTAGGTCATTTGTGTTTCTCTTTTGCCTGTTCTGTGGTGTAAAAACGAGTGGACAAGAGTTAACACCGAATCTAAAAAAGGTAAGCATTGAAAAAAATGAGAACTTCTCTGGGTTTGAACTTTTCGAATTCAACAATGAAAGACTGTTCGTACTAGCAGAACACTGGCACAACATCCGCTCCGTTCCCAGAGCCACCATGAAACTTCTTAAATATTTACACAAACATGCGAATGTCAGAGTTCTAGCAATTGAGCAAGGAAACAGTGCTGCGCACCTAATCAACGAGTATCTAGCTTATGGAGACACACTTATCCTGAGGCAAATAGCAAGAAACACCATGTTTTGGGGTAAAGAAAACTATGCATTCTTTCAGGATCTCTATGAATTCAACAAAAGCTTACCTCGATTTGACCATATCAGCGTTCGAAGTATTGACATAGAATACAAAATGGAATCTGCCATTTTCGTGATCAATGAATTAATCGGAAATAAAAAAGTACCTGAGTCACTAAGCTATACTGTTGGACTTTTTCAGCAATTATTTGAAGATACACGTGAGCACCGAGAACAATTTGATGGGCTTGCAGTCATGTACTATTATGACAGAGAATTCGTCACTGAGCTGGTAAAATACACTTTATCCGATATTGCTGAACAACCCTCGGCTTATAGTAACTTCTTTGGCTCAGATGTTGAGCAATTCACGACTATGATTCGAGATATGGATAACGGTCTCTATTTTGACTATACCAACCCAAATACCAATTATAAATTCCGGGATCAATTGATCTACGAACGATTCAATGATCTCCTAAAAGAGAAAACAGATGTTGGTGTACTTTGTGTTATTGGTCTTCGTCATGCAGTCAAACCTTCTTCTATTTACCGATTAACCACTGAGCAGACTTCACCTGTTTATGATAAAATCGTGAACATACGAATTTCAGCGCTTCATCTAAACAGATTTAAAACTGGTGATCTTCGAAGAATCAACTTCAACTATCCGAAGTTACTTAGGGAGAATTCTGCTACTTTGATCAAACATGACCCAAACGATCCTGCACTTAAATCAAAATCCTTTCAGTACACGCTATTTATCAATGAAAATGGAAGTTTGACTCCTTTTGAAAATATTTTGAAGGAGGATTATTGATAATATACCGTCAACAACAAAAAATTGAAATTAAAGTCCCGTTCAATCCAATGAACAAACATAAGGGAGAATAAAAGCGGGTATCCCTAAATGCGAAATCTGTATTTCTCACCTTTTTGAAAAATCCAATGTATTTGAAATCACCGACTGATCGAAGTAAAAAGATTATCGGAATTAACCATCCAGCTATCATCATTGTCCAGGCAGGTAAATCCAGCACGACTCCTTTGACTTTCAGCAAGTAGTAAGTCGCAAAAAATAATAATCCAATACCAACAATCAAGCTATCTCGTTTAGTTGGGTTAAGAACCTTTTTACCTTCTTCATCAGTTGGTATGGACTTTTCAAATCCCCATGTCCCTCCAAAAGCCCAATGAAGGTGAATGAGTGCTAGCATTATGAAAATGATTACTTGTAAGTGAATGAGGGTACTAAGCATAGTATGATTTCCAGTTGATTTTAAAAATATCCGAAGACCCTGAAACGAGTTCAGAGTGACTATAGAGCAGCATAAACCAACTTTAACAAAAGGAACGTCATGCTGAACTTGTTTCAGCTTCTTCCAACGATCAACCTCTCAACGTAAAGTAAAAGCTGGTACCCACACCTTCTTTGGATTCTGGCCAAATCTTACCGCCATGTAATTCGACTATCTTTTTACATATAGAAAGGCCTATTCCCATTCCTTCATATTTATCTCGAGGATGGAGCTGCGCGAAAATTTGAAATACTTTTTCAAAATTCTTTTGACTGATTCCCATACCATTATCCTGTACTTTGAACAACCATGACTTTTCATCATTCTTCTGGGCTGAAATCACGACCTCAGGCGATTCGTCTTCTTTTCTGTACTTCAGCGCGTTGCTGATCAAATTCTGAAACACACGCTTAATATCAGGTGCATTTACATTCAAGGTCGGAAGGCTTTCAATTTTTACGGTCGCATCATTCTTTTGGATGGAATCATGAAGTTCAGATACAACACTGTTTACAAGATTTTCAATATTGGTCACATCACTTTCCCGATCTCTACCAATTTTCAAAAAATCTGATAATCCCTCGATCAATTCCTTCATGCGATCCGCTGCTTGCACAGAATAATTCATGAATCGATTGGCCTTCTCATCCAATTGACCACTATACTCTTCTTTCAACATGCTGACACATCCGATCACGGTATTCATTGGCTCCTGAAGATCGTGTGAAGTGGCATAATTGAATTGCTGAAGTTCCTGATTTCTAATTTTCATCTCACGGACTTTGTCTTCAAGTCCTTGATTTACTTCTTGGAGCCTCTTAAACGTTCCCAAACCTGTTGCCACTACAATAAAGACAAAGACAGCTCCAAAGAAAAAGATCACACCAGTGAGCAGTGGGAGGATATTTTCATAACCGAGAAATACAATTAGAACTACTCCAAGGTATCCCAGAAAGAAAAAGGCCATCAGCAAAAAAAGATTTCTCCAGTTATTTCTAAACTTCTTTGTCGTAAGAAGTTTGAAGATCTGGTGCGTACGAGAAATTGCAAATAGCAAAATCAATGCACCTACCAGAATTAGTCCAACAGTGATTATGGTAATGTTCTCCATTGCCTTTGAATAGGAAGGCAAATTTGAGGAAAACGTGTCGGATTGTACTATAAAAATGGAAACATTCAGTGAACAAAAGGTAAGCAACCGCTAGTTATCCATTCTGTCTAAAAAGCGTAAATATTCACTTGCTCTTGGATTGGCTGAATCCATTTCAAAAGCTTTTTCGAAATTTTTTCTTCCGGAAGCATAATTACCTAAAAGAATATCTGTAATCCCTAGTTGATTCAAAGTCGTTGGTCTCCCAGGAAAAAATTTTTGTTTCTTTTTGAATATAGCTTTTGCCTCCTCGTACATACTCCATTGGTTGAGTGTATTCCCTACCGAGGAAAATTTTCCTATTGAAATGGCATTCTTACTGTTAAGGCTGTCCATAAGTTGTACACCGCTTTCAAACGATTCATTCCTTATCCGATCTAAAACGATCTTATTCACATCCAACGAATCATAATTCTCGTAGCGTGCTTGATAATTCCCCCTTCGACAGTGCATATCCAACTCTATTTCTACTTCATCTGAAAGTTGTGTCAAGCCATTTTCCATTACAGAACTCCAAAAATCTCCTCCATGTATTCCAAAATGCTTACGATTAAGCGTGATCCTTCCAGAAAAATCTACTTGAAAGTTCTTAGCGTAATCTTCACTTAAAGCCGTTGGTTTTTCAAAAGAAATGGTATCGATCAATGTGATTCCTTTAGCTGTTATTTCTCCAATCAAATCAAATCCACCATCACTCTTTGGAATAGCTCTTTTACTCATAAATGTCATCATCGGGTAATCAGCTACTCCAAACCAACCATCATAGCTGATGAGGTCATTATCCCGTCTCTTGTTTCCCGTATTTATGCTCGAAACATCCACAAAAATCGAAACGGAGAGTGAGCTGATGTTTTCGGGATCGTACATCAAGGTTCCATCAAACGAGTCAAATCTTCCTCTTACAGGACTGAAGCCGAAATACTTGATCTTAAAACCTAAATAGGAGTGTTGGTCATCGATAAAAAAGTCTTTTCCGATGATGGAACGATAATCTACTTCCTTGTCTTCCGTTTCAGCTAAAGCTCTACTGGTTGAAGAATTTTGTTCACTTGGAGTAGTACATGAAACAATCAGAAGAGTGGCAAGATTGATCCACAAAGTCTTTTTCAGATTTAAAACGGATGGATTATCCATTTGCAGTTTTCCTTTTGACGAATTCTGAAATTTTTTCCAAAGTGCCTTTTTCGTGTGCCAGAAGTAGCATACAAATGAAGTAAAATGCAATTGAAACTGCATCTTCAGTACCCATTCCATGAATTGCTCTGGTAACAAAAGCTCCAAGCATTACGACAGCCATTGTAACGGCTCCATAGCCATTTACTTTTGGAAGTAGGATAAAAACTGCTCCAGTCACTTCTAAGAAGCCGATGAAAAACATAAACCAGGTTGGATACCCCCAACGTTCGAAAGCTCCGGACCAAAATCCATCGGCATCAAACTTTTGCCATCCTTGCATTCCAAACAATAGTGTGTAGTAAAGACTAAAAAGCCAGAACAGAACATCTTTAAATGTAGGTTTAGTCATGATTGATAGTTACAAGTTTTAGTTGGTTAGTTGTCAGTTTCCAACTAGGGTGTAAGAATACGAGATGAGTGATTTCAGGATCGTGTTCAAATGCGACATTGGGACAGAAGTAACTTAATTAGGGATGAAATGGATCAAGCTTGGAGGATGCGCTTCACATTTTCATTGAATCCCCGACTAGAGGTCAGCACCTTTTGGTTTTTAAGCGTGATTAAATATTCACCCCGCCTCCAATGTTTTAAGGTTTTTATCATTTCCTTATTCACAATGTAGGATCGATGAATTCTGAAAAATGTTTCCGGGTTAAGTTCACTTTCTATCGTTCCCATTGAATTTCTCAACCTGTATTTTTCCTTCTCACTGTGGATGTCAATATAGTTTTTGTTTGACTCCATCCAATAGATGGACTCTACCGGTAAAGGAACGAGACCGTGTTCTCCTGAAACCGTCAGGATATTCTTATCCAATGAGTTCTCAACACTGGCATACCTGATGGCCATTATCGCTATCCAATAAAGCAGAATTTCCTTAAATGTTGAAGCTGGAATTATCCAAAACACAGATTTCAAGACTTCATAAACTGGAAGATCTATCAAGCCTATAATGGACTTAAGCGCGAAATCAAGACTTAGCGAAAGTATTTTTATGCCAAGCCCCATCACAATTGAGATGATAAAATGAGCAACCAGTGATTTTGTGATTTGTTGATCCTTTAAAGGGAATTTTCGGTAGATCTTGAAAATTGCTGGTGTGATGATTGTCCAAAACACTGCTGGAATCCAGTGAAAGAACGACATTTCAAACATTGATTTAAGCGTGATCTCATCATGAAATTGTCGCATATAGAACAGGGAGCTGAGGAAACCGAAAAAAGCGATTACCCACCAAAAAATGATGAGATAAGAGTGTAACTGCTTTTTCGATATTTTTCCTGGTCTTGTAAAGCTCACGTCTAGTAAATCTACTTACCAAACGTATTACACAAACAAAGTTTTCAGGTTCTTCTTAATCCAACTTAAAACAGGCATCCTTTCATTTGGGTTGTTTAACTTGGTTAACGTGGGACTCAACTTTGCCTTCATAAGATCATTACATAAAGCATCTCCAGTGGCTTTTGGAGCCATCGATCTGGTTGATGATACGCTAATCTATTCAAGTGGTCATGCGGAAAAAATTCTTGATTACTCGAAGGAAAAACTCAAAGAATTGAGTCATAATTATTTTGAATCAATTATTCACCCAGATGATCTCAAGACTTCTGAGGAGGTGATCAGTAGATTAAGAACAAGTCGTGTAGGAGAAATCATTGAATGTACACTTAGAATAAAAAATTCAAACGGAAGTTATCGGCATCTCTTTATTCGAGACATTGTATTTGAACGAGCTGATGATCAGACTCCAGTTAAATTCTCATCAATCGTTCAGGATGTGACTGAGCTTGTAGAAATGGAAATGGAGCTTAGAGAGAAAGTGGAAGCAATTAAAAAGATTTCCTATAAAAATTCGCATGAGTTAAGAGCACCTGTAGCCAATATCATAGGACTTGTTGATCTGCTGAAAACAGATAGTTTCAAAACGGAATACAACGAAAAAATTTTTAGACTACTTGAGGAAACTGTCAAAAAATTGGATGAGGTGATTCATGAGATTAATGACTTGTCTAACTGAATTATGACAATTTAGATACCAATAAATCATAGAATTTTTCCTTGTCATCCACGTGAAAGGCTAGCTTGCCAAAGCTTCTTTTAACTCCATACAAGCCGTAAATAGCTTGTCTCTCCTTCAATGCCAGAATCACGTTGTAGCTATCTGCGTCCTTTAAAGGTGACATGTGGCGTGTATTCTTGTTAAATTCAATCGGTTTCGCGCTTAGCTCAACAGATTCAATTGCTGAGTAGGGAATATCCGTTTCAGCGCATAGGCCATACTTCAAGAGAAGACTTTCCTCACTAATAACAATTGGTCGTCTACTCATTGATTTCATCACTGCAAAAATCTGCAGTCCGGTGTATAAACTCAATAATGTTAAAATCCATGCGGCTGTGCTGCTCCAACTTTCAACAAGAATGTGCACGACAAACGTCTCAATTAAAAGAACGAACAGAATTACGGCAAGTAAAACGATAATTGAGTTTTCTCGATGATAGCTGAACTCATTGGATTGTAGTTTTTTCTTTTTCCATGCAAAAAAACTGTAGTAAAAAACCGCAATTTCCATTGCTAAAACCACATCTACTTTCTTAGGTAAAACCTCTTTACAGGCTTTTTTAAGGGCTGTGTAAAAGTCCGGAGATACTGTGGATTCTTTTCTAAATGATTGAATTGTTTGTTTAACCTTCAAAAGAATAAATCCGACTACCGCAAACTCTGCAACAGGAAGAACCCAAGTTTGGGCAAGGTCCAATAGATGATGGTTTTCCTTCGGAACAATAAAACTGGCTACTATCAGTCCAACAACAAAAACAGATACGACCGTGATATTGGGAATTGCCTTCTTCCTAATTAGAAGTAAATAAACGATGGGTGAGGTAAGCAATAAATCGATGGTAATCGCATTTGACAATGCGCTGGAATTCGAATGGAAAAGAGTTGTTTTGGATATTGCAATCATCAGAATGATGATCACAATTGGTACAAGAAATGGAACTGACTTTTGATATGAAATAGTTTTAACCATAAGAATTCAGGCTTCATTGAATTAGTGTTCAATCAATCCCAAAACTTACATTTAAACTCCATTTTTTTTAGATCAAGGACTCGCTCTTAGGTCTAGTCATTAGGGAAGTCATCATGCGCTTTTATGTTTCTGATCTGTTCAATATGGCGGTCTGTGTGTGCGATTCCTGTTAGCAATAACTGATGAAGATCACGGACATCACTAATTGTTAATTCCGAAAGATCCTTTTCATACATCGGGGACCTGAACGTGAATTGTTTTCTTAAATCTGCAGGAGTCGTTTCCACATACTCACGCAACTTGCCTCTTGCCAGGTAAAAAGCAGATTCTGCAGCCTTTTTAGAATTGAACTTCCCTTTAGGTGTTAAAAACCAACCTGCCTGACCCTTAATAGTATCGGTCGCATACTTAATGAAGTAATCATCTCCACCTTCCGTAATTTTTCTGTATTCCAAGTGTTGCGGACTGTTAGCTATCACCGAAATTTCTCTATAATGAAGCTGATTTTGCATTTCCAAATGCTCCACAATTTCACCAATGTTCCAGCCATCTCCTCCTCGAAAATTCCACTGCTCATCTGATAGGTTTTCTATCTCGGTCTTCAATTCTTCTGTAGTTCTGTCCAACTCAGATAGTATCAATTGTCGTTCTTCTTTTGTCCACCACTGCCCTTCCTCATTCGAATTGTCGTTAGTGCTTTGACAGCTTATGAGAAGAATGAGTATTAAAATCTGGGGTAAGTACTTTAATGTTCTCATATGTCGTTATAAAGCTAATAATCCATTTGTACTAATAGAAGTTTACGCTAATTTCCTTGACTTACTACGTCAATTATGAAATATTCCTTCGCGTTCCTATTTTTCGTATTCTTCAACGCATTATTGGCACAGGATGTTGATGACAAAATGACCAATGTGAAAATGTGGAAAATTCTGCATGAAGATATAGAAGACGTTCAGGGTCAAATGGGAAACTGGCAATTCATGATGCGAGAAAGGCCTGTTATGATAATCACTGATGTTGGAGCCAACCGGATGCGAATTATGAGTCCGATCGTTGAACAAAAAGAACTAAAAGACGAACATTTCAAAGTCATGCTCGAGGCAAATTTCGATCGAGCATTAGATTCTAAGTATGCCCTTTTCAACTCAATTGTTTGGTCCGTATTCACCCATCCACTTGAAGAATTGACTACTGATCAATTCAAAGATGCGCTGGAACAAGTAGTTAAGCTTTCAGAAAATTTTGGTGGCAGCTATACCAGCACGGATATGGTTTTTGGTGGGAATTAGGAATTCGGATGGAACCTCCTTTTCAATCGAAGAAAGAAAGACTCAAAATAGTGGTAACTAAGGTGGCTGGCTGCTACAGTTATTAATAGGCTCAAGAACATGGTCAACACAAAATCACCACTACCAAACCATTCAAGACCTTTAACGGTGAAGTAGATGGCCATCATGTGTAGGAGATATATACCGTAACTCCTCTTTCCGAGCCAATCCAGATATCTAAACTTTCCTAATTTGAACATAGAGTTGTTGGAATAATTCTGTTCCATAATTACGAATGCGAAAAACAGAAATGGTGCAATCTCAACCATATATTTTAGACCAGGATGAAGAGCAACTAATGTTTCTCTCATGAACAAAGTACCTATTCCAATTACGTATACTAGCAGTATAATTTGTTTACCTAGCCTTGAAAGTAACTGATTAACCCAATCAATTTTAAAGTATGCCACGTAGGCAATAATGCCTCCGAATGACAAAAATCGAATATTGGAAAGGAAGTGGAAGGAAGAGACTTCTGTGTTTGTTTGAGCCAGATAGAACAGTTCGGAAAATCCAGAGATGAGAACAAAAGACCACAATTGGATTTGTGGGTTTCGTATAATAAATAACAATGGCCATAGAAGATAAAATTGCTCTTCTACAGCTACTGTCCATTGGGGAACCAGAATTCCAAGGTTCGATCCTCCATATGCAATATTCCCGAAATTAGAGACAAAAAAGGCATAGTAAACAAATTCAGCCTTTTCCACATGACTTGAATCCAACAACGGATAGATATAAAATCCTACAATTATTGAGACATAATACAGCGGCCAAATTCGAAGGATTCGCCTTGCATAAAACAACTTCAACGAAATACTTCCATGAAACTCCTGCTCTTGAAAGAGCAAGTAAGAAATCAGAAACCCACTTAAAATGAAAAAGAACAACACCCCATAGTATCCCCCATAGCCATTGAATCCTAGAATAAGTTCAAGCGTATGGTGAAATTCTGTATTCGGAGTTTTCGCATAGGTGAAGATGTGATGAAAGACAACCGAAAGTGCAGCAATGGCCCTTAGACCATCCAAATTTTCAAAATACACCTTCTTATTCATGTTCTTCCCTAGATTCAGGGAGTTAAATGTAACAGAAAGCAAACAGCATTTGTTGATATTGAAACATACAATATGTAGACAACCAAAGGGATATGGAGCACAAGTAAAAGCAAATTAATCTTCGGCAATGATTAAATTTATTAAGCACTAACCGACCATTGCCATGAAACTACCGCGTGACGCTTTTGACATTAGGTCTATCCGAAATTTATTGCTTGCTAGCCTAACCACTTGGTTTTTTACTTGCATCTTGTACTCTATTTTGAGTTGGCTAATTGAGCCACTTAGAACTCATTCAAGCATGATGGCATTTTGTGCTATAGTGGTTATGATCCTTTCTCTGTTATTCATCCTCCTACTTTCCAATTATCAACTATCAAGCAGTCTTAAATCATTCGGAAACTTAATTTCCTATGCCTTTTTGATTTACCTGTCTACAAATGGAATTCAGTCGGTGTATTCCTCAATCCAATCTCCTTCAGAAAATACGGCTACCGTTCAAGCGGAACTTATTCCATTCCTCGACTCACGACCATGGCTGCCGCCAGCCGGAATGCAAAAAGTAATCATCAAAAACACAAACAATATCACTCAACTAACCACTGACAACTATCAACTAAAAAACTCTCTCGATTCAGCAGTCGCCCGACTTGAAAGCTGCGGGCTGATGACTGATAGCATTTTCCTGACAGCTATTCCGACAAGTCGTGAAATTGGCAAGGGGGGAATGTTCCGTTCTGAAGTGGTGCTGGCTGCACGATTGGATAAATCGTATGTAAAAAACGTTTCCGTGAATGAATCTGAAATTGAACTCAAAAGTGGAGTCGGAGTTTTTGAGGAAAATACCGGTAGTCTTTCTTTAAAGTCCAGAAATCTCAATTACAAGGCGGTCATTGAGCTTTACGGGAAAGAGCAAGAGATTACTACTTCAGATTCATATAAAATCATTCAGCCATTTATTGAGGTTTCTTCTCAAGCTGTCAACTCACTTTTCCTGAATTGTGGCAATCAATTGAATATTCAGGTTCCGATCTTAGGTTCGGATTATCGACCGAAGTTTATGATCGATGGAGCTTCCTTTAAATATGGGAATCAGCCTGGAAAGATCACCGTTTTGCCTACTTCCAGACAGGTTGAAATTGATGTTCACAACGCCGGTGCCTATATCGGCAAAAAATCATTTCCTGTTCGGAGAATCCCAGCGCCTCGAGTGATGCCATTTGCAAATGGGAAACCCATGGATCTCGCAACTGGAATACCAAAATCAACTTCTTCTGTTTCTCTAAGTGTTCATCCTGATGCGGAGTTCCAGCGGTTGCTTCCGAATGATGCCAACTATCGAGTTCAGGATTGTGAAATTACATTGATCAGCAAAGGACAACTGAGAGGCAGAATGAAAGGAAAAGCCAACAGCAATGTTTCAAGCCTCACGAAAAGGGCTGCTTCAGGTGATCAACTGAAAATCGAGATCAAAACGGTACTTCGGAAAAACTTTAAAGGAGATATTGAAAAAGTAGTGAATTTCTATCCTAAGTTTTTTCTCGTGACGATTAAATAGCCCAAGTCTGTCTTATTGGATGATCATAGGGGTTTGTATACTTTTTGATTATCGAGATCTCTAAGACCCGAAATAGAACGACCAATAATTAGTTAACTTTAAGTATGGTTGATGTCAAAGAAAGAATTATAAAAAAGGTCAACAATATCCAGGATCAGCAACTCTTAGAGGAACTTCTCAAGGCGGTTGAACTTGAATCAGAGATCGAACATTTTGACGAGTTGACAGAAGAGGAGCAAAACGCAATTGATAAAGGGATTGATGATGCTGATTCTGGAAAATTGTACTCAAACTCCGAGTCATCAGAGGAAGTTCAACAATGGCTAAAGAAATAAAATGGACGTACCAGTCCATTATCGACCGATCTAATATTTACAAGTACTGGTTAGATAGAAACAAATCAAGTGTTTATTCTCAAAAACTTGAAGAATTATTCGAAAGATCTGCTGAAGTAATCTCCAAATTTCCAAACATCGGCAGGACAATCAATTATAGAAATGTCTACTCCAAGATTGTGAAGGATTACAAAATCTTCTACAGAATTCGTTCCGAAGAAATTCAGATTTTACGTATTTGGGATACCAGACAGCATCCCAACAAAAGTCGAATGTAAACTGATTTCTATCTCGAAGGATAAATCGCTACCTCTCCTAATTCTTCTTCAATTCGTAGCAATTGATTGTACTTGGCCATCCGGTCTGATCTACTCATGGAACCAGTTTTGATCTGACCAGCATTGGTTGCAACAGCAATATCGGCAATCGTTGCGTCTTCCGTTTCTCCTGATCGATGAGAAACTACAGCTGTCCAACCTGCTTTGTGCGCCATTTCTATAGCATCTAAAGTCTCTGTCAATGTTCCAATCTGATTTACTTTGATGAGTATTGAATTGGCTGCATTTTCTTTGATGGCACGCTCAAGGAATTTCACATTGGTCACCAAAAGGTCATCCCCTACTAACTGGCATTTATCACCAATTTTCTGAGTCAATGTTTTCCATCCATCCCAATCATTTTCATCACATCCATCTTCGATACTATCAATTGGATAATCATTGATCAGTTTGGCTAAATATTCTGCCTGTTCTTCACTGGATCTTATTGCACCACTTTCTCCTTCAAATTTTTTGTAATCGTAATTTCCATTTTCAAAAAACTCAGAGGAAGCGCAATCCAAAGCAATAGTCACCTCATCCTTTGGCTTGTATCCTGCTTTCTCGATCGCAGATATGACGCTCTCTAAAGCCTCTTCAGTTCCGCCACTGAAATTAGGAGCAAAACCACCTTCATCTCCTACTGCAGTACTTAATCCCTTGTCATGAATAATCGCTTTGAGGTTATGGAAAATTTCACCACCCATTCTTAGCGCTTCGGTGAAAGTCGGAGCGCCTACTGGACGAATCATGAATTCCTGAAAAGCGATAGGAGCATCAGAATGTGAGCCTCCATTGATAATGTTCATCATGGGAACCGGAAGTGTTTTAGCATTTGCCCCTCCTATGTATCGATACAAAGGCAGTTGACACTCGGCTGCAGCAGCCTTAGCTACTGCCAATGAAACTCCAAGTATCGCATTTGCTCCAAGCTTAGATTTGTTGGCTGTTCCATCTAACTCAATCATCACTTTGTCAATAAGTGCTTGCTCAAACGTGATGAAACCTTCAATCTCTGGGGCGATAATTTCATTGACGTTAGCTACCGCTTTGAGGACACCTTTCCCCATGTATTTAGATTTATCTCCATCTCGGAGTTCAACTGCTTCATTCTCTCCGGTGGATGCACCAGAAGGAACAGCTGCTCGTCCAAGGAACCCATTTTCAGTTACTACTTCAACTTCAACAGTAGGATTGCCCCTCGAATCCATAATCTGTCGAGCGAATACACTTTCAATTACACTCATTACTTGGTGTCTTTAATTAGTTTGATAAAATCGTCAAATAAATAGGTAGAATCGTGAGGTCCGGGTGAAGACTCGGGGTGATACTGGACAGAAAATGCTGGTTTGCCATTCAAACGCAAACCTTCCACCGTGTTATCGTTAAGGTCAATGTGGGTCAGTTCAGCTTCTTTCGAATTTTTCAATGAATCCATGTCCACAGCAAAACCATGATTTTGAGAAGTGATTTCACTCAAGCCAGTTTCCAGGTTTTTCACGGGATGATTCAATCCTCTATGTCCGTGATGCATTTTGTAGGTAGAAACACCTACTGCTTTGGCCATGACCTGACTACCAAGGCAAATGCCAAATAATGGTTGATCCTCAGCTATGATTTGCTTCGTCGTATCAATTGCATAATCCATTACAGCAGGATCTCCAGGACCATTGGAAATGAAGTAGCCATCCGGATTCCATTTTTTCATTTCATCGAACGAAGTTTCAGCTGAAAAAACTTTACAATGACAATTTCTTTTTTCGAAGTTCTTCAAGATGGATTGCTTAATTCCTATATCTAAAACCGCAATCTTGTATCCGGTGTTTGAAGACCCAAACTCATATGGTTCATGGGTAGTTACTTTAGTAGCAAGTTCCAAGTGATCCATGTTTGGAACTTTAGTTAATTCCTTTTTTAACTTGTCACCATCTAATTCTGATGAAATGATGGCATTCATTGCTCCCTTTGTCCGAATGTGTCTAACAAGCTTCCTTGTGTCTAGACCAGAAATACCTACCGTGTTGTTC
The DNA here is from genome assembly GCA_028284125.1 of Cyclobacteriaceae bacterium. Lineage (GTDB taxonomy): Bacteria > Bacteroidota > Bacteroidia > Cytophagales > Cyclobacteriaceae > Ekhidna. The sequence goes on along the minus strand of JANQSI010000004.1, from coordinate 5,856 downwards.
TTCTCTAGAAATTCTTGTAGACTTTCAGTTGCCTTTGTTCGGCTGTAGATTCCGGAAAAATCATTCACAACGAGCCCTTTTATGCTCGTTTTCTCATTTTCTTTTTCCTCATCAAAAGCTCCGTAGTTTCCAATGTGAGAGGTTGTGTTGACGATAATTTGGCCATAATAGGATGGATCAGTGTAGATTTCCTGGTAGCCGGTCATGCCCGTATTGAAGCATATTTCACCGCCAGAAGTTCCTGATTTTCCTATTGAATTGCCCGTGAAAGTGGTGCCATCTTCTAGAAGTAGGACGGCCTTTTTTTGCGTAGGAAGTTTCATAGATTGCACGCAAATTTAACTCGCGAATTGTCAATAAAAAAAGCGACTCAAAAGCGACCTGCTAAAATTATTTTTTGCTGTGCTCTTTGATGAGCTTGCTGGAAATCTTCTGATCTCCCAGAGTGAATTTTACAATGTAACTACCGTCGGGAATGGTCCTCAGGTCAAGCAATGAAGAAGTTCTCTGTTGTTGCTTGTTGTAGGATTTTTGGAAAATAAGTTGTTTCCCATCAAGACTAAATATTCTTATATCTATGGCGCCAATGTACTCATTCACCATTTCAAGATTCAATCGATCGCTGAACGGATTAGGGTACATGGTAATTCCTGCATTATCCTCATCAATTGCCAAAACATCCGTGACCTCAATCGAAAATGCTTTTGCAAAAGTGTTTCCATCATCATCTGCAGTTTCTAATCGGATTAAATAAGTCACTTTGGTTTCAAAGTCAAATACTTCAGCCGATACCAGTTCATTGTCACTGATAGAAAAACTTGCATTGTCATCATCTCCGTCACCATCAACTAGGGAATAGGTGTGTTCTGTGTCATCTTCATCTCCTAGAGTGGTCAATGTTCCAATTGATGTCCCTGAATCTTCCTCTTCCGCAATTGTCGCATTTGATAACCCAATATCTGTTGGTGCTGATTCACTTGTTATAGTTTGGGTTAGCATATCATTAGTAGGATCGGTATCTCCTGTATTTGAAACACTTATTTCTATTTCATAATCTCCAAGTACACTAAAGTTAAACGGCGTAGTAAATGTATGTTGATACGTTTCGCTAACTCCAACAGCTGTTACAACATTGTCAGTGACTATGAGATTACCATCTATCGTAAGCGAAATGTCAAATGAAGTTGTAGCAAGTCCTCCTATGTTGGTTAAGGTTACAACCACATCAGTCATATCTGGTAAAGGTGTTGATTCTGGTGCGTCCAAACTGGTCACAGTCAAATCTGATCCGAAAGGAACTACTGCGCTGTATATTCCATTTCCATGAGTTCCAATCACCATCTGTCCATCATCTCTGGTCACAACATGACTTACAACCACATTTCCAATCGTATTATCTCCTTCCAAAACCCACACCGTATTTCCTTCATCCAAAAGTCTGGTAGAATAAAGTCCGGTACTTGTCCCCACATAATATTCAAATCCATCTCCAATGATTCTAGCCGCTCTCACTGACGGCCCGTTTCCAGTTCCGTCCGTGTTTTCTTCCAGATTCCCACCAATTTCCTTCCAGGTCATTCCACCATCCTCTGAATGAAAAATGCTGGGTACTTCGTAATTGGAGAAAACAACCATTAACTCGTTTTCGTCAAAAGGATTAACTCCAATGCTTGAGACATATCCAGAAGGAAAGCTCGCATCAGTAATGTTTGTAACAGTAGGAGTTGCTTCGGTCACATCCTGAACTTTGAACAATTCACCATTTGCCGTACCTACATAAACAAGGTTTGCATTCGTAAGTCCGAATTCTGAGATAACATCTGTGTTTCCAAGCGTGATCGATTTCCAACCAGTTGATCGCGTAGCAGTGCTGGCTTGTGTATTCACAAACAAATCGATATCACCACCTAGATAAAAAATATCATCATTAACCAGATCCACATAAAATGGTGTGATGAATAATGATGTGAAATAGCTGTTTACCGTTGGATCTATTTGTTCAAAGCCATCCAATACCAAATCGTCTGCATCGGCATATTCTACCCTGAATATTCTTGCATTTTGCGTTGAGATGTATCTATTCAAGCCATCTTTACTAAAGGCGTTATACGCGCCATCCCCGCCGAAAAAATTGACAAGGTCATCTCCCCAATTGTCAGTTCCCGTAGGAGAATTTGTAAGCCAGTTGCCATTGTCTTGAAATCCGGAAATGATTTGATCTCCTGGCCCGACTGAAACGGCATACACTTGTGTTGTTAAATATCCACTGTTTAACGAAACCCAGTCCACAGTTTCTCCATCACCGTTGGCAGTTGCGTCAGTTATATCATTGGTTAGGTGTATTCCTCCGTCATTTCCACTAATAGCTTTGTTTCCTGAAAGAAATAAAAATGCATGTTGGTCGGGATGCTGGTTGTTGTAAGTTGAAACATCATTCAAAGGAGAATAACCACCAATCCAATCGGTATTTGAATCAGATTCAAATCCATCAGTTGATCGATGAAGATTGGTTCCTCCAATTACAACCAAATTCTCATCATCAGGACTCACCTTTACCAATAGATCGTATCCTCTTTGACTATCAAAATCTCCAACATCACCTCCTATCATTGGAATGTTTAATGAATGATCCATCCAAGAATCATCACTATCATCAAATTTCCAAAGCATATGACCCTCAGCTGTCACGGATCCACTCATATCACGAGTGTTTGCTTCTCCAAGTACGTATAAAATATTTTCATTGGATGGTGATAAGGCAAGTTCAATCCTGTCACTATCAAAAAATGGAATTCCGGCTCCATTTGAAATTTCAGTCCAGTTATCCCCATTATCTGTTGATTTGAAAATCCCCGTCCCATCTATTGCGGCAAAAAGATCTCCCGAACTTGAAACCACTATATCTGTCCACTGTCCATTTGTGTTAGTTAATACTTCTGTGAATGAAGTTCCACCGTCACCTGATCGTTGAATTCCGAAGTAGTTGGCGACAAACACATTTCCATTGGTAGGATTCACAACAATTTCATGATTGTAATCGTAACTACCGAACTCAAATGTTTCAGGTGTTTCAGAAACCGTAGCTGCAAGCACACTCCAAGTCAATCCATTGTCGGTGGATTTGTAAATGCCATCACCTCTAAATGGCGCCCCATCGCCACTCGCTGAGTTTCCCCGCCATTCTCCAGTTCCATAATACCAAGTATCTGTTTGTCCAGTTCTGGTATCTTGGGCAATGCAAGTGATGCTCAATAAATCCGATGTTGAGGATACTTTGGTCCAACTTGTTCCTTGATTGGTAGATCTCCATACGCCACCAGATACGCCACCAGCAAGAATCATATTTTCATCCATTGAGCTTACTGCTAAAGCCCTTGTTCGACCTCCTACATTAAATGGTCCTCGATGTTCCCAAACGGTAGATGCATCACCCGTCCGAGCTCTCATACCTGAAGCAAAATCCAATTCTCGTGAGCGAATGTTTGCCGGTATCCTTCCTGTTGCTGGGTCCTTGTATTTTAAAAGTTCAAAACTACTTCGAGCTCTTGGGTCGTCTTTAATGGGTCGTTTTTGGCCTACCAATGAAACAGCAGAAGCAAAAAAGAAAAATATTAACAGCTTTTTCATTGGGTTATCTTTTAAGTAATGTTTTGAATGAATAACTACCTCCAGTTGGTGATCCACTATATTCAACCGCACAATAAAAATCTCCGTTTGGGAGCTTCTCTATTGATGAGAGAGAAATAACTTCTCCAGGAGACAATCGATTTTTGTAACTAAAACCAGCTCTCATCTGTCGCTTTACCTCAACCTTGTTATTCCATCCGTTATCTGTTTGTTCCCCTTCTACATAAGTCACAAAAAGAACAACATCATCGGGGTTGGGTCGGTAATCAGAAATGGATTGTAATTCAGGTTCTGCCTGTTGCTTTGGTTCTTGAGGCTTACATGCCAAAACAAGACAAGCCACGAGAATAAGGGGTAATTTCATATTCAAAGGAAAGGTTACTTCCTAAAAATAAAAAAAGGGATCGAGCAATGCTCAATCCCTTTCGTCTTTTTCGACTAAGAAAAAGTATTCTAGTCTTTTTTGTCTTCTTCTGAACCTTCTTCTTTCTCATCTGCCGATTGCTCTTCTTCAGCAGAAGCCTCTGTAGCAGGTTCTTCTTGTACTTCTGGTTCAGCCTCTTCAGTTTCCGCTACTTCTTCAACAACTTCTGGTGCCTCAGCTTCAACTTCTTCTGCAGGAGCTTCTTCAGTTGCTGTTTCCTCAACTACCTCTTCCTGAGTTTCTGCTACTTCTTCAACTGTCTCTTCTACCACTGCGTCTTCAGTAGCCACTTCCTCAGCTGCTACAGCAGTTTCGTCAGCGCTAGCAGTAACTTCTTCTTTTGCTTTTGACTTGCTACCTCTTCGAGATCTTCTAGTCTTAGCTTTTCCTGCGCCTTCTTCTTTCAACATCAACTCGTTGAAGTCAACCAACTCCATCACACACATCTCGGCATTGTCTCCTAATCGAGCTCCTGTTCTAAGAATTCGAGTGTAGCCTCCTGGTCTATTAGAGATCTTCTCTGCAACCGTATTAAAGAGTTCAGTTACCGATTCTTTATCCTGAAGGTAGGAAAACACCACTCTTCTTGAATGTGTATTATCTGTTTTTGACTTAGTCAAAATCGGATCAATGTACTTCCTAAGCGCCTTTGCTTTAGCAACAGTGGTATTGATCCGCTTATGCATGATCAACGATGAGGCCATATTAGAAAGCATCGCGCTTCTATGAGCAGTTTTCCTGCCTAAGTGATTGAATTTCTTACCGTGTCTCATTATTCTTCCTCCAGTTTATACTTACTCAGGTCCATGCCGAAAGTAAGTCCTTTATCAGAAACCAACTGCTCTAATTCAGCCAACGATTTCTTACCGAAATTTCTGAATTTCATCATGTCAGAAATCTCTAGTGAAACAAGATCACCAAGTGTTCTTACATCAGCAGCTTTCAAGCAGTTGTAAGCTCTAACTGAAAGATCAAGATCGTTCAAGTTAGTCTTCAACATTTTTCTCATGTGAAGTAATTCTTCATCTACTTGCTCCGGCTCACCAGCTTCTTGCGTATCAAGAATCATGTTTTGGTCAGAGAATAGCATGAAATGCTGGATCAAAATGTTAGCTGCTCCTTTAAGTGCGTTCTCTGGGTGAATTGAGCCATCAGTCTCAATATCAAGCGTCAACTGCTCATAGTCAGTCTTTTGTTCAACCCTTGTGTTTTCTACACTATACTTCACATTCTTAATCGGAGTGTAAATTGAATCTATAGCAATAAATCCAAAATTCTCTCCCGCCTGTGTGTTCTCATCTCCTGCCACGTATCCTCTTCCTTTTTCAACAGTTAGTTCCATTTCGAACTGAGCTGACTCATCCAGGTTGCAGATCACGTGCTCCGGATTCAAGATTTCAAAGGAGGTAGTAGCTTTTGCCAAATCACCGGCAGTTAAAACTTTTTTCTTACCTACAGATACAGTGATGTTTGAATCTGCAACATCTTCGATTTTCTTAAATCGAACCATCTTAAGATTCAAAATGATTTCGCTTACATCTTCAACTACTCCTTCAATGGTGGAGAACTCATGCAACACACCTGGAATTTTAATACCAGTAATCGCATATCCTTCTAGGGAAGAAAGTAAAATTCTTCTAAGTGCATTACCGACGGTTACTCCGTATCCTTTTTCAAGCGGCTTAAATGTGAAAAGTCCATGGAAGTCATCCGCTTTTTCCATTACAACTTTTTCAGGCATTTGAAATGCTAGGATAGACATATATCTTAAATTTTTAGAGTTTTACTTAGAATACAATTCAACA
>JANQSI010000008.1 GCA_028284125.1 Cyclobacteriaceae bacterium | reverse complement strand
TTTGTTTGATTTTAGGGGGATAATATATTTCTTTGCAACTCATTTTAAACCAAACACTAAAAAAATGTCAGAAATAGCACAAAAAGTAACGTCAATCATTATTGACAAACTAGGTGTGGAAGAGTCTGAAGTTACTCCTGAAGCAAGTTTCACAAATGATTTAGGAGCTGATTCATTGGACACAGTTGAGCTCATCATGGAATTTGAAAAAGAATTCAATATATCCATACCTGATGACCAAGCCGAGAATATTGCCACTGTTGGTCATGCTATCTCTTACCTAGAAGAAAACGTTAAGTAAGCTACCATACTTTTATGGAATTAAAGCGAGTCGTTGTTACCGGAATTGGTGCACTTACACCTTTAGGAAATACTAAAGAAGAATATTGGGATTCTCTTACTAAAGGTGTGAGTGGAGCGGCTCCTATTACACGATTCGATACAGAAAATTTCCGAACCAAGTTTGCATGCGAAGTGAAGAACTTCGATGCGCTTGAATTTTTTGACAGGAAAGAAGCCAGAAAAATGGACCCTAATACCCACTACGGTATGGTCACTGGCGAACAAGCTATCCAGGATTCGGGGCTGGATTTGGATAGCATTGATAAATCTAGAATTGGTGTCATTTGGGGGACTGGAGTTGGTGGATTCAAAACGTTCCAAGATGAAATCGTGAATTTCGCAAATGGCGATGGATCACCAAGATTCAATCCTTTCTTCATTCCCAAAATGATTGCTGATATCACAGCAGGCCTGTTGTCCATAAAGTATGGATTTATGGGTCCTAATTTTGCTACAGTATCTGCGTGTGCTTCATCAAATAATGCAATCACTGATGCGGCGACCTATATTCAGGTCGGAAAGGCCAATGCTATTCTTACTGGTGGATCGGAAGCTGGTGTAATCGAATCTGGAATCGCAGGATTTAATGCGATGAAAGCGCTTTCCGAAAGAAACGATTCTCCCGAAACAGCTTCCAGGCCTTATGACAAAGACCGAGATGGATTTGTTCTTGGTGAAGGTGCCGGAGCAATAATTCTTGAAGAATTAGAGCACGCCAAAGCCAGAGGTGCAAAAATCTACGGAGAAATATTAGGTAACGGAATGTCAGCGGATGCTTATCACATTACTCAACCTCATCCAGATGGAATCGGAATTGAGTTAGTGATGAAAAATGCACTAGAAGATGCTGGAATAGGTCCTGATAAAGTAGACTACATCAATACACATGGTACTTCTACCCCACTCGGAGATTCTGGTGAGATCCGAGCAGTTCAAAGAGTCTTTGGTGAGCACGCATTGAATTTGAATATCAGCTCAACTAAGTCAATGACCGGGCATTTATTGGGTGCTGCTGGCGCAGTTGAATTTATTGCTTGTATCCTGGCACTTCAGAAGGGAATCATCCCTCCTACCATCAATCATTTTACAGACGACCCAGATATAGATCCAAATCTCAATCTAACCTTCAACACTGCTCAGGAAAGAGAAGTAAACGTAGCGATGAGCAACACTTTCGGATTTGGTGGTCACAATACTTCAATTATAATAGGCAAATATTCCGAATAGTGTCTTCGATTCCGAAACGCTTATCGGGCCGCCTTATTTCTTCATTTAGTTCTGAGAAACAATTACGTCAATCCTTTCGGTTGATCATTGGTAGAAACCCTATCAATCTTGCTTTGTACAAGCAAGCGATGATGCATAGTAGTGTAGCAGAAACCAACAACCAGGGAATCAAAGAATCTTATGAGCGATTGGAATACCTTGGAGATGCTGTTTTGGGGATGATTGTTGCCGAATATCTCTACTCGCAATATCCTTTCAAAGAAGAAGGCTTTCTTACTGAAATACGATCCAAAATTGTAAGCCGGGAAGCGCTTAATAGTCTTGCACAAAAGATTGGATTAAAAGAACTCGTCCAATACAACCAGCGAAACCGAACAAGCAAATCTGTATATGGGGATGCATTGGAAGCATTGGTAGGTGCCGTTCACCTAGATCACGGGTTCAGATTTTGCAGAAAATTTGTAATCAATAGACTTATCAGACCTCATTACGACCTGAATGAGCTGATTACTACCATTTCCAATTTTAAAAGCAAGCTGCTGGAGTGGTCGCAAAAGGAAAATGTAGACTTACGATTCGAAATTGTAGATGAAGAAGACCGAACCTTCACTGCTCAGGTTTTTCTGGATGATAAACCAAAAGCCAAAGGTTTTGGTTTTAGTAAGAAGAAAGCTGAACAGGATGCAGCTCGAAAAACCTACCAGCAACTTAATCTTCCGGAATGAGTCGCAAAATTAAAATTGGAGGCGCGTGTGTCAATCAAACACCAATTGATTGGGAAAACAATTTAGCTAACATCAAAGCTGGCATTGATCAGGCCAAAAAAGAAGATGTTGACGTACTATGTTTTCCGGAACTCTGCATTACTGGATATGGCTGTGAAGATCTTTTTCTAAGTGATTGGCTAACTACAAAAGCTCTCCAAAAATTAGAAGTCATTGTTCCCTGGACAAAAGGAATTGCAGTCGCAGTTGGACTCCCGGTTCGTTTCGATAATCATATTTATAATACAACTTGTTTCATTTCGAATGGCGAAATCCAAGGGTTTTATGCCAAACAGAAGTTAGCCAATGATGGTGTTCATTATGAGCCAAGATGGTTTACCAGCTGGAAATCAGGTGAGGTTGTTGACTTTGAGCTTGGGGGAAAAACGTATCCTTTTGGACATATTTCAATAAACCATAGTGGCATTTCGATTGGGTTTGAAATCTGCGAAGATGCATGGCGCAAAGACCGTCCTGCTCTAGAATACACCAACAAGGTTGATCTCATTTTGAATCCGAGTGCTTCACATTTCGCTTTCAAGAAGGCTGAATTTCGTGAGGATCTGGTGTGCAAGGGCTCAAGATTGTTGGATTGTGTATATCTCTACACAAACCTGCTCGGTAATGAGGCAGGAAGGATGATCTATGATGGTGATATTCTTATTGCCAATCAAGGTAAGTTAATCGGTCGCAACAAACGATTATCATTCTCAGATTTCAATCTTATCTCGGTAGATATCGATTTTGATTCTGGTGAAACAGATGAAATGCTTGATCCAAATTTTGAAAATCAAAATGAAGAATTTGCAAAAGCAGCCTCACTTGCACTTTTTGATTATCTAAGAAAAAGTCGAAGCAAAGGGTATGTGTTGTCTTTAAGTGGTGGAGCAGATTCGAGCACAATTGCTGTTCTTGTCGCCGAAGTAGTTAAACATGGCATGCAAGAATTGGGTGAAGAAAAATTCACGCAGAAAATTGGTTTTGAACTAGATGAATCTGATCAAAAAAAAATTGTCGGACATTTGCTTACCACTGCATACCAGGGAACAAAAAATTCTTCTAAGGAAACATTTGAGTCCGCACAAAAATTAGCTGAATCCATTGGGGCAAAATTTCATTCCTGGACTATAGATCAGCAGGTGGATTCATCTAGGCAAACGATTGAAAAAGCAATCGGAAGAGATTTGACGTGGGAAAATGATGATATCACGTTGCAGAATATTCAGGCAAGATCGCGTTCACCTATCATTTGGATGCTGGCGAACTTAAACAATGCGCTGCTTCTTGCAACTTCAAATCGAAGCGAAGGAGATGTCGGTTATGCCACCATGGATGGTGATACAAGTGGCAGCATTTCCCCAATAGCTGGAGTGAGTAAGTCTTTTGTTTTGCAATGGTTGAAATACGCTCAGAATGAGCTAGGATATTCCGGACTTGAGCATGTAAACAAGTTAACTCCTACTGCGGAGTTACGCCCAGAAGAACATAACCAAACGGATGAAGAAGATTTGATGCCTTATGGAGTGCTCAAGCAAATCGAAATTGAAGCAATTCTAAATGGCAGATCCCCTAAAGATATCTATGAATTACTCTCAGAGGTTTATGATGAAGCCGAAGCAAAAAGCTGGGTGACTAAATTTTTTGAATTGTGGACACGGAATCAATGGAAACGAGAACGATATGCGCCTAGTTTTCACTTCGATGATTTCAACATAGATCCCAGGTCATGGTATAGGTTTCCAATTTTAAGTGGAGGCTACAAAGAGGAGTTGGAAAATTTACCTTAGAAAACAATTCAGACTTTCATTGGACTTTCAACATTTCATAATCACAAGATTTAACCTTGGTCATAGGGACTGGAAAACCACACAGAGTGGTAATCAAGTTGGAAGTGATGAATGGTTGAATCATAGATTTGACTTGTTCGAAAATTTTTGTTTGCCATCTGTCAGAAATCAGCACCAACAAAATTTCACGTGGATCATACTTTTTGACGAGAATACTCCAAATAAATTCAGGGAAAAGATCAATGAAATAGCCAATTCATATGATCTCATACAAGTCTTGTATTCCGATGGTTTTCCACAACAACTTCCAACGCTACATGAATTTATTTCGAAGAAAACTCAAACCGATTTCGTCATAACTACGAGGTTAGATAATGACGACCTCATTCATAAAGATTTTGTGGAAACTATTCAGTCTCTTTATCAGCCTAAGAAAGATCTTGTCATTGATTTAAGAACCGGATATCAAACAAGTATAAAGGGTAGGTTCTATGAATCAAGACTGTACAAAGAAGATCCATTCAATCCATTTATAAGTGTGGTAGAAGCCGTTTCTGACTTCAACACGGTAATGGCTAAAAGACATGCGCAGTGGGCAAAAACGAAAAGTCTCATTATAAACAAGGAAAAACCGCTATGGATAGAATTAGTCCATGATGAAAACAAAAGCAATGTAGAAAAAAGACATATGCGCCTCGTAAGAAATGTTGCTTATGATGAATTTGGGCTCGACAAAGACATCCCAAAATACAGCAAGAAGTACGAGCTTCTAAATAATTTTCCACTGACCAGAACGATGAGAGCTTTGATGAGAATGTATAATAAGCATGTGAAAGCTACGTCAAAAAACCTCAATTAAGGGACTGGATCATGACCACTTCCGCCCCATGGATGGCATCTCCCAATTCTTTTTATCGCCATCCAGGTTCCTTTGAAAATTCCGTGCTTGAGGATCGCCTCTTTTGCATAGTGAGAGCAAGTGGGAGTAAATCTACAAGTACTCGGAAAATAGGGCGAAATGGCAGCCTGATAGAACTGAATGGGAAGTATAAAGATTTGTCTTACGACTTTTTTCACCTGACAAAAGTACGTATCAAATTTGCATGATGAACTAAAATTTAGTCAGTTTGCGATACCCACCCCTAAATTGAAAGCGTCAATAATCTCAGCATAAATCAATTGAAAAGATTATTCTTCTTTTTTTACCTGCTTCTTAACGGAATATTCTGTTGGTCACAATCAATTGATTCTACTGAACTAATTACGATCAATAAGATCATCATTGAGGGCAACCGAAAAACCAAAACCCAAATCATTACAAGGGAATTGAGTTTCAAAGAAGGAGACCAATATCAACGATTTCAACTCGACAGTATTTTCGTTTGGAACCACAATAGGGTTTATCGATCCAACCTTTTCAATGAGGTGACATTCAGCTCAATTGATGTTTCGGAAGGACTTGTTGATATCAAAATTGATTTGAAAGAACGGTGGTACATTTATCCAATTCCTATTTTCAAGCTAGCTGATCGCAATTTCAATGACTGGTGGGTAAATAGAAACCGGGATCTTAGTCGGGTGAACATAGGTATGCGTCTCTCTCATTTTAACTTCAGAGGCAGGTCTGAACTGTTAAGGTTAACTGCTCAATTTGGTTTCACGCCCATAATCAGTTTAACGTATCGAATTCCCTATATCGAAAAAACCCAAAGACATGGCTTGACTATGAGTTTTGGCTTTTCCGAAGCTAAAAATCTTGCAGTTACTACACGCGATAATGTTCGAAGATTTCTTACGGGAGAAGAATTATTGCGAAAGCTCTACCGAGGTAGTATCACCCACAGTTATAGAAAATCATTCTACTCTTTCCATTTCTTGACTTTGGGACTAACAAATGTTCAAGTAGCTGACACGGTCACAACGATCAACCCGAATTACTTAGGGGAAAATCAAACCAACCAGTCCTACATCAGGTTTGGCTATCAGTATTCATGGGACAAAAGAGATAATCGCAATTATCCATTGAATGGAGCGTGGTATACGGCAGGAATCACCAAGTTTGGATTAGGAATTTTTGATGATGGTGTTGATTTCTGGAGGTTAAGTTTCAGCGCCGCTAAGTTCAATAATCTTGGAAAGAATTTCTACCATGCCAGCAACATCATTGGTCTGATAACTCTTCCGGACGACAGAAGTTACTTCAACTATTTTTCCATCGGATTTCTTAAAAACTCCTTAAGAGGATATGAGCTTAATGTAGTTGAAGGAAGCAGCTATTTTATCCAAAAAAATACTATTCGAAAGATGATTTTCTCACATAAGCAGGATATCAGCGGCTTCATGCCCGTGAGACAATTTCAAACTTTTCCAATCGCTCTTTATGGAAAGATTTTCTTCGATCAGGGGTATGCACGAGGGTTTCCCAACTACACCGGTAGCGATTTGCTCGACGATCAGTATTTATATGCATTTGGCGTAGGATTCGACTTGATCCTCATTCACGATTCTGTATTGAGATTCGAGTTATCTCGTAACAAACTAGATCAAACAAACTTTTTCCTCAACTTCATATCAGCATTCTAGTCGAAGTTCTTCCATTTCTTCTTCTTACCATTTTTGAAAAAATACCACTGCCCCACTTCTTTTCCATCAGACCAATTTCCCTCATAGGTTTGAGCACCATTCTCGTCGTAATACTTCCAAAGTCCAGACTCTTTTCCTTCAATAAGAACTCCTGTTTGGTTGATGCCTCCATTTTCAAAATAGAAAACCCAATTTCCTGTTGGCAATCCAATGTTATAAGATCCTTTTCTTTTTAATTGACCGGTTTCGAAGTAGAAAACCCAGAGGCCATCGTATAACCCGTCAACAAAGTTCCCTTTCTTTTCAAGTGTGCCATTTGGATAGTAATACCAGGATGAATCCACTTGAATATCTTGATTCCAATTTTCCCTGGCGGTTAACTTTCCGTTTTCTGCGTAGTATTCTTGAATGCCATCTAGCAACCCATATTGAAAGTTCAGTCGTGCACTAATTTCTCCATTTGGATAGTAATAATTCCAAGCCCCTGTTTTAATACCTTCCTCCACTCGCCCCTCTGACTTTAGCTTACCATTTGAGTAGTATTCCTGGGCTTGGAGAACTAGGCCAACGATCAACAAATAACTTAAAATCAATGTACGCATACCTAATGTAAACTTAGTTTAATATGCATTCTAGCTCCAAACAGATACTTTTCTGTCATGAGGAACTTCCATTTACTATTCTTCATAACAATTGGTTTCTTCATGTATGCTCAGGATGGGAAGTTCAATTTTGGGGCCAGAAATTCTGGTTTGGGTGGAGCATCCGTTACAATTGATGATCATTATAGTCTTTTTAACAATGTCGGTGGGTTGGGTGACGTTGAAAGTCACTATGTTTTCGCTGGCTTCCAAAACAGATTTGGGATCAAGGAATTTCAGGTTATTGGTGCTGGTGCTATCTATCACACCGAAATTGGAAATGCAGGTTTTGGCTTTTATAAGTTCGGCGATGACCTGTTCAGCCAGCAACGACTTCATTTCGCCATAGGCCACAAATTGCAGTTAGTTAGTCTTGGAGTATCAGCTGATCTCATCCAGTACTCGGTTTCAACCATTGGAACAAAGCAAGCGGTGGTTCTTGAATTTGGCGGAATCGTCGAAATCAGCCCTAAACTTTTCTTTGGTGCTCATATATTCAATTTGAATCAAGTAGATCTTGAGAAAGAAACTGGAGAGAAAATTCCTACAGTCATGAAAGGTGGAATCTCCTATCGTCCGAGTGAGGAACTTCTGATTAATGCAGAGATTGAAAAGGATCTGGATTTTGATGAAATCATAAAAGCCGGAATTGAATACCAAGTTGTCACTAATGTTTTTATACGAACAGGTATCAGCACCAAGCCTTTTGTAAATGCTTTTGGAATAGGCTTTCATCCTAAAAGGATTCAATTTGATTACTCATACGCTGAAGACGCTAACCTAGGGTCCATCCATGAAATTTCTCTTTCCTGTTCCATTCAATGAAAAGAATCTTTGCAATATTCTTTTGCTCTGTGAGCCTGATTGGAATGGCCCAAAACGAAGAGATCGACCTGGAAAGATTTGCCGAACGTCTTTTCCAGATTCAAGATGAAAACATCTCCTATGAGGACATCTATGAATCGTTGCTGCTTCTTTATTCAAACAAAATCAACCTGAATAAAACTGATCCAAATGAGCTTTCCTCACTGTACATTCTGAGTCCAAATCAAATCAACAGCTTTTTTAATCACATCGAAAAGAATGGAAAACTGCTATCCATAAACGAATTGCAAGCAATCAACAATTTTGACTTGGAGACAATAAGAGCTATTCAACTCTTTGTAACTGTAAAAGAATCAACAATCGATTCAAGACCCTTTTTTCAACGCCTTATTTCAGAGGAAAACAATTACTTGCTTCTTAGATACTCAAGAAGACTAGAAAAACAACTTGGCTATTCCGAAGCTTTTCCACTCGATACTATTTTCATTCGCGATGAAAATGAACTAATCACCGATACCGTCACAGTTGCTCCTACGAGGTACAGGGGTTCACAGAACAAGGTCTATGGAAGGTTCAGGACAAGCCATAAAGGTGATTTTAGTCTTGGCTTCACTTTTGAAAAAGATGCAGGTGAAAAATTTGAGTTTGAAAACAGTCAAAATGGATTTGACTTTTACTCCTATCATTTAATGCTTGAAAACAAGTTTGGGTTTGACAAGATCATTCTTGGAGATTATCAGATGCAAGTCGGACAAGGATTGGTATTTGGAGCAGGATTTGCTTCTGGCAAGGGGGCCGAAACCGTAAATGCGGTTAAACGGAATACCTTAGGGATAAGGCCTTATACTTCTGTTTTAGAGTCTGGTTTTTTTAGAGGAATGGGTATCACAAAAAGATTTGGTGATTTTGAAATTACCGCATTTTATTCAAACCTTGCTCAAGATGGGAATATCCAAAATGTAACCTCCATAAACAGTCTAGTAGATCTTGATGAAGAAGAGTTTGTTAACTCAATTCAGAACACAGGTTTTCATAGAAC
This sequence comes from Cyclobacteriaceae bacterium, assembly GCA_028284125.1. Classification (GTDB taxonomy): domain Bacteria; phylum Bacteroidota; class Bacteroidia; order Cytophagales; family Cyclobacteriaceae; genus Ekhidna. The sequence goes on along the minus strand of JANQSI010000008.1, from coordinate 440,153 downwards.
AGAAAGAGAGTTGGGCATTAAGGATCAGGTGGATGAAAAATCGATTGGCGCTACTATCGAGTTTAACCCTAACAGAAAGTTGACCATAGGATTTACAGGATTGAACACCAATTATAGTGTGCAATTACAAAAAAGACCCAACAATTACAATCAATTCGAATTCAGCGGTAAACACAATTATATAGGTTCCATTTATACCAATTATTCATGGCAAAACTTCTTCTTTTTCAGTGAAGGAGCGCGTTCAAAGTCCGGAGGAATTGGAGCTATTGCGGGTTTCGTCACCAGCCTGTCTCCGACCATCGACATGGCTTTTTTACTTAGACGTTACGATCGAGATTTTCATTCCTTTTATAGCAATGCATTCTCAGAAAACTCAAGAACCATCAATGAAAGTGGTACCTATTGGGGTCTACAGATCAAACCATTTAGAAGACATAAGCTGAATGTTTATTATGATTCGTTTTCTTTTCCTTGGCTAAAGTTCAGAACAGAAGCTCCATCTGATGGGTACGAATACCTATTCAGATACACATACAGTCCTAAAAGAGAAGTTTCACTCTATGCGCAAATCAGACAACAAAGCCGGCAGATCTCAGTAGCAGATGACAATCTCAATGTTCTTGAAGAGCAAATAAGGAGGAACTACATTTTCAATATTGACTATCAATTGCAAACGTGGCTCAACTTAAAAACCAAGGTCCAAAGTAGTACCGTGGATCAGGGACAAGATTTTACAAAAGGAATTGCCATTATTCAAGATGTTAATTTCAATATCTGGGAGTTCAAGTTTCATACTCGTATGGCTCTGTTTGATACAGAAGACTTTAACAACGCTCAGTATGTTTATGAAAATGATGTCCTATACGCCTTTTCGATCCCAGCCTACAATGGAACTGGTATTAGGAATTATGTCATGGTTAGGTATGATCCTTTTCCTAATATCTCTCTTTGGATAAGGTATGCCAGAACCGAATTCAATAACCCTGTAGGTAAAGATACTATTGGATCATCTCTTGAAACAGCAGAAGGCGACACTGCATCGGAGATTAAAATGATGGCAATGTTTAAGTTCTGAAGTAACAGTTGCTTGTTTTGGAAGAATAGGCGATCTTGTAGGTTCACTAAAACCTAACCATATGATTAATAACATTCTTTACATCGTTGTTGTCCTTTGTGCCATTTGGGTCATTTATGACGTGTGGACTAAACAAAAGATGAGCACCGGTTCCAAAGTTATTTGGACCATTTTCGCGTTGTTATTCAGTGTTATCACTGCTATCGTCTATTACCTAATGAAAAAGAAATAGGTTATGAAACTGCCATAGTAAAAGGTGGCAGTTTTTTATTCCATATTTATATGTAACTACATATAATGTATATACGTATAAATGCTAAACAATTAGAATAATGAAAACAATCATACACAAAGCAGATACAAGAGGTCATGTAAATTTTGGATGGTTAAATAGTAATCATTCTTTTAGTTTTGGCCATTACTACAATCCTGAGCGCATTCAGTTTGGAAAGCTTCGAGTCTTGAACGATGACATAGTCGTAGGCGGTGCAGGTTTTCCGACACACCCACATGATAATATGGAGATTATTTCTATTCCTCTCGAAGGAGCATTAGCTCATCGTGATAGTACTGGTACTGAAAAGGCGATTCATACCGGTGAGGTACAAATCATGAGTGCGGGTTCTGGTTTGACTCACTCAGAATATAATTTCAGCAAAGAAGATCATGTGAATTTCCTTCAGATTTGGATCATGCCAAAGGAGATGAATATTGAACCACGGTATGATCAGCGAACCTTTAGTGCGGAAGATCGAAAAAACATGCTCCAAACAGTTGTAGCTCCTGACAAAGATGAGGCACTATGGATCAACCAAGATGCTTGGATTACCTTATCAGATTTAGATAAAGATTCTACAATCACATATGATTTGAAAAAGAATGGAAATGGGGTTTATCTGTTTGTTTTGGATGGTGAAATTCAAATTAACGATCAGAAACTAAGTAAACGGGACGCAATTGGAATCTCTGATACCTCAAGTTTTGAAGTAGAAGCAAACTCAGGTGCAAACCTTCTACTAATTGATATACCGATGAACTAAGAATAATGAAAAATTACACAATACCTTCCGGAACAAGCATTGGTCATGTGCATCTTAAAGTTGCAGATCTGCAACGTTCGATTGATTTTTATTGTGGATTGCTCGGTTTTGAGTTGATGACAACCTATGGTGATAGTGCCGCCTTCATTTCTGCTGGCGGCTATCACCATCATATCGGACTTAATACCTGGATGAGTAAAAACGGCTCACCTCCACCTAGAAACTCAACTGGTCTTTTTCACACAGCTATTCTCCTCCCCACTCGACGAGATCTGGCGATTTTGCTTAATAGGCTTAACGAAGCAAACTATCCTTTGACGGGGGCATCTGATCATGGAGTATCAGAGGCGTTGTACCTTAATGATCCTGATCAAAATGGGCTTGAGCTTTATTGGGATAAACCCAAGGAAATGTGGCCAAAGAAAGAAGATGGTTCTTTAGATATGTATACACGTCCACTTGATCTGAATGGATTATTGAGTGAGCTAGGAGTTCATCAATGATCGCATTATCTGGACACTTCCAATAATATTTTTCCTAAAACCCGTCGGTTTTCTATTTTTTCAAGTGCTTCAATGGTATTTTCTAATGAGAAAATCTGATCAACCGTTGGTTTGATACTTCCTTTTTTTAACCATTCTAAAAGAAGATTGATGTTATCGGCATTTTGCTTCGGCTCTTTTCTGAAAAAACTACCCCAAAAAACACCAACTAGAGAAGCACTCTTAAGAAGCGGTAAGTTCAAAGGAATGGATGGGACGCCCCCGCTAGCAAATCCTACTACTAAATGCCTACCTCCTCTGCTTATCCCTCGAAAAGCTGTTTCAGAATAATCGCCCCCCACAGGATCAAAAATCACATTCACACCTTCTCCATTCGTCAATTCTTTGAGCTTAGACTTTAAGTCTTCAGTAACGTAATTGATGAGCTGATCTGCTCCGATAGAATTACAAAATTTTAGCTTCTCATCTGTAGAAGCACATGCAATTACCCGAGCTCCTAGTTGTTTTCCAACCTGAATTGCTGCCGAACCGACTCCTCCTCCAGCTCCCAAAACAGCGAGCGTTTCACCACTTTTCAAATGAGCTCTGTCTTTAAGTGCATGAATGACAGTGCCGAAGGTCTCCAAAGTTGCAGCCGCATCCTTAAATGAAACTTCATCGGGAAGTTTGTGGGTGTTGGAAGCAAAACCCAGTGCCTCTTCAGCAAATCCACCCCAACTTATGCCAGAAACCACTCTATCTCCCACTTTAAGGTTGTGAACTTCATTTCCAACCTCAATAATGGTTCCAGCCACTTCTCCTCCAGGTGAAAATGGTAAGTCAGGTTTAAACTGATAAAGTCCTTTTGTGATCAGAATGTCTGGAAAATTAACACCAGCGTATTCAACCTTAATTAGAACTTGATCAGAGTTTGGAGCCGGAAGTGAATGATCTCGAAATACAAGATCCTTTACCGGTCCCGGTTTTTCAACCAAAATGGCCTTCATAGAATTTTTTCAACGTTTTCAGGTGGTCGTCCAATCACAGCTTGATCTCTATTAACCACAATAGGTCGTTCAATCAGTTTTGGAAATTTGATCATTGCATCAATCCATTCACCATCTGAAAGGTCTTTACCTTTAAAATTTTCCTTGAAAATATCTTCTCCTCTCCTTATCAATTCAAGAGGTTTCATGTCTAACATCTTAAGAATTCTCTTCAACTCTTCCGTGCTCGGAGGATTCGACTGATAATCGATTACTTCGATTTCAACATTCTCGTTTTGAAGGATTTCCAACGTAGAACGGCTTTTCCTACATCGTTGATTATGATAGATCTGAATCATTTTTCAATAGCAATTTTATCCAAAATGGGACTAGCATGTACCGAACACTTACCAACAAAAGCCACTTGAGCTTCTTCATATTGTAATTGGTTGGTATAACAGGCTTTAATTTATATACTTACTCACTTTTCCAAAAATTTGATCACATGAGAATCGTTAACCTAACCATTTTACTATTTATCATCATTTTTTCAGCCTATTCGCAAAGAAGAAAGAAAGCCCCGTCTGTTCCATCAGCTACAATAGCCACTGAACGATGGCAAGGTTATCAGACAAGGCTTGAACTGGAAAAGAATTCTTTAGTCAAAAATGTTCCTTTCAAAAATGTAGGCCCAACTGTAATGAGCGGTCGTGTGGTTGATCTGGAAGTAGATCCGGAAGATCCTTTCCATTTTTATGTGGCCTATGCTTCAGGTTCTCTTTGGGAAACCAAAAATAACGGCACCTCCTTCGAGCCTATTTTTGACAATCAAATAGTAATGACCATAGGTGACATTGCAGTCGATTGGGAAAATAATGCCATCTATGTTGGCACTGGAGAAAACAACTCCAGCAGATCTTCCTATTCTGGGTATGGCGTTTTCAAATCAACCAACAACGGTGAATCGTGGCAACATCTTGGGTTGGAAGAAACTCATCATATTGGAAGAATTATTCTACATCCGGAAGATCCAAACACTTTCTGGGTAGCCGCACTGGGACATCTTTATTCGGAAAATCCTGAGCGTGGTGTATACAAAACATCTGATGGGGGTGAAACTTGGAACAAAACACTATTTGTAAATAACCGAACTGGAATTGTTGATTTAGTCCTTCATTCAGATAATCCAAATACACTAATTGCAGCTGCCTGGGAAAAGGACAGGAAAGCATGGAATTTCACTGAAGCGGGCCCAGGAACGGCTATTTATCGGTCAGAGGATGCCGGAGAAACATGGAATGAAATTGGCGATGACTCAGGATTTCCTGATACCAACGGAACCGGCCGTATTGGATTGGCATTTGCCCCTTCCGACGCAAATATTGTCTATGCCATTTTAGATAACCAGGATCGCAGGGAAAAGGAAGAAGATGAAAGTGAAGGTTTGACAAAAGACCAGCTGAGAAATATGAACATCGAAACCTTCTTGGCTCTGGAAAACACAGCAATTAACAAATTCTTAGATGACAACCGATTTCCAAGAACTTACAATGCAGTAGACATTAAGAAAGACGTTGAATCCGGTAAAGTAAAGCCTCAAGATCTCGTCATCTACACAGAAGATTCGAATTCTCTACTATTTGATACTCCAGTGAAAGGTGGTGAAATGTACCGTTCAGATGATGGAGGAAAAACATGGTCCAAAACTCATGAGGATTACATTGAAAGCATGATTTTTTCCTATGGCTACTACTTCGGACAAGTTCGAGTGGATGCGCAAAATCCTGATGTGGTCTATACAATGGGAGTTCCAATTGTTAGATCTGATGATGCAGGAAAAACCTGGAAATCTATTAATGAAGGTAACGTCCATGTGGACCATCATGCCATTTGGATTAATCCTAATAATCCAAAACATCTTATTCTAGGTAATGATGGTGGAGTATACATCAGTTTTGATACGGGTACCACATGGATCAACTGTAATTCGCCATCAGTCGGTCAATTTTATTCGGTCAATGTTGACATGGACAAACCGTACAATGTCTATGGTGGATTGCAGGATAATGGTGTTTGGAAAGGACCCAGCAACTATGAATATTCAAGGGAATGGCTAGCCGAAGGTCACTATCCTTATGAACGAATAATGGGTGGCGATGGCATGCAGGTAGCAATTGACACTCGTGATAACAACACAGTTTATACAGGATTTCAATTTGGAAATTACTTTCGAATAAATACAAAAACGGGTGACAGAAAAAGAATAACTCCTCGACATGAACTTGGAGATCCTCCCTATCGATGGAACTGGGAAGCTCCAATTGCTTTGTCCATGCACAACCAGGACATTGTCTATTTTGGAAGTAACCGCTTCCATCGTTCTATGAATCAGGGCGATGATTTTGAAACGTTATCTGATGATCTCACCAATGGTGGAAAAAAAGGGGATGTAAGCTATGGAACATTAACAACCATCGCTGAATCTCCTCTTCAATTTGGGCTTATTTATGTTGGAAGCGATGATGGTCTTATTCATGTTTCAAAAAATGCTGGACAGGAATGGGAAAACATTTCGAACTCACTTCCAAAAGATTTTTGGGTGAGTCAAGTTTCACCTTCCAATCATCAAGTTGGTCGAGTATATGCCTCACTCAATGGATACCGATGGGACAACTTCGATGCAATGATCTATAAGAGTGACAACCATGGAAAATCCTGGACCAAAATCGGAACAGGTCTTCCAAAGGAACCAGTCAATGTAATCAAAGAAGATCCAGTAAATGAGAATATTCTTTATGTTGGAACTGATCACGGAGTGTATGTTTCACTTGACCGAGGGCAAACATTTCACGCATTTGATGAAGGATTATCTAATACACCAGTTCATGATCTTGTTATTCATCCGAGGGAAAATGATTTAGTCATCGGCACGCATGGCCGAGGAATTTACATTGGAGATATTTCGCTTGTCCAAAAACTAAATTCTGAAATACTTGCAAAAAACCTCCATATCTTTTCTTCAGATGAGATCACATTTAGCAGTCGCTGGGGAAGTAAGACATGGGCCTGGGGAGAACTTATAGAGCCAAAGACTACTGTTTCATATTACTCAAACACTTACGGGAATGCTAAAATCGAAGTGGTGTACGAAGATGATGTTGTGGTTACGAAGACAGCAGAAGTAACCAAAGGACTAAATTTCTCTGAAGTAAAATTGGTAACAGATGAATCATTAAATGAGATACTCAATGATGAGGAAAGTGAGAATTATAAAACAAGGAAAAAAGGTGATCGCTATCTAACAGCTGGTGATTACATCATCAGAGTAACGATCTCAGGAAATTCAGAAGAAACCGCCTTCAAAATTAAGGCACCAAGAGAAAGGCCGAAGCGAAAAGAATAACTAGATGTTAGCTAATACGTATAAAATTTTTATCTTTGTCGTATAAATTAATAGAGATGGATGCGAAAGTTACCTTGAGCTTTGATGCTTCAGTGATTCAAAATGCAAAAAAATTTGCGGAAAGTCAGAATATTAGCCTTTCTCGGCTCACAGAATTCTTATACCGTCAATTGGAAGCCAAGCAATATAAATCTCTAGAAGATTTACCTATTTCAGATTGGGTGGGTATGGTGGCAGAAGGGCAAGCTGAATATCGAACCAAGAAGCGACCAAAATCCGTCAAAGAGTCTTTCTATGAAAGCAGAAAGAAGTGAAGGTATTCGTTGATGCCAATGTCCTAATCTCAGTTCTCAATAAAGAGTATCCGGTTTTTACCTACTCATCCAGAGTGTTGAGTTTGGCTGACTCAAGAAAGTTTAAGCTTTACACCTCCCCTTTGTGTCTCGCCATTTCATTTTATTTCTCATCAAAGAAAAGTGGTGAGAAAAAAGCGAAAGAAAAAATTTCCTTCCTGGCAAATAAACTCTCACTTATTTCGATCAGTACAAAGGCAGTTCAAATGGCATTGGAAAACCCAAGAGTAAATGACTTAGAAGATGGTTTTCAATATTATTCAGCTTTAGAAAAAGGATGTGACTGCATTATCACAGAAGATCAAAATGATTTCTACTTTTCCGAGATCAGCGTTTTGGGATCAGAAGCGTTTTTGAAAAATCATGTTTTCTGACTAACCCACCTTCTCCACTATCAAATTGTGATTGGTATAAATGCAAATATCAGCCGCGATTGTGAGAGCTTCTCGAACCATTTCTTCAGCCGATAATTTATCTGCATGCTTCTTTAACGCAAGCGCGGCTGAGCGCGCATACTCACTACCTGAACCTATTGCCGAAATATCATTATCAGGTTCAAGAACATCTCCAGTTCCGGAAATCACCAATATCTCTTCCTTATCTGCGACAATCATCATTGCCTCTAACCTTCGAAGGTATCTATCTGATCTCCAGTCTTTTGCAAGTTCAACGGCAGATCGCTTAAGGTTTCCCGAATGAGAACTAAGCTTCTCCTCAAATCGGTCAAGAAGTGTAAAAGCATCAGCTGTAGATCCGGCAAAGCCAGTAATAATTTTTCCGTCTTGCAATTTTCTAATCTTCTTCACATTGGATTTTGCTACGGTATTTCCCATTGTTGCCTGTCCGTCGGCTCCTATCGCTACTTTTCCATTATGCTTAACAGCAAGTACGGTTGTTGATTTTATTTTCGTCATAATTGATCAAAGTTCGGACCCAAACAACTAAAGGATCCATGAACAAGTTCAGGAAGCTTCTTTAGATCAAAATTCTAACCGGATCTTCAAGAAGTTCTTTGAATGTTTTTAGGAAAGCTGATCCAACTGCTCCATCAACAGCTCTGTGATCACAAGACATGGTAACTTTCATTACGTTTCCAGGTCGCATTTCACCATTCTCTACGATTACTGTTTCTTTGATACCACTAACAGCCAAAATACAAGCGTCAGGTGGATTGATGATCGCTGTGAATTCTTCAATTCCAAACATGCCTAAGTTGGAAATGGTGAAAGTATTCCCAGAGAATTCTTCGGGTTGCAACTTCTTATCCTTCGCCTTTTGCGCCAATTCCTTTATTTCAGCAGAAATGTGAGAAAGTGATTTACTGTCAGCAAATCGAACGACTGGAACAATTAGTCCATCAGGAATTGCGACAGCTATACCCATATGTATGTGATGATGTTTCACCATATGATCACCCATCCAGCTTACGTTTACATCCGGATGTTGTCTAAGAGCAGCAGCCGTTGCCTTCACAACCATATCGTTGAATGATATTTTGACTGGAGCTATTTCATTCATGGATTTCCTTGCTTCAATTGCTTTGTCCATGTTGATCTCCATTGTCAAATAGAAATGAGGAGCTGAGAATTTACTATCAGCCAATCGCTTAGCGATCACTTTCCTCATCTGAGATAGTTCAACTTTTTCAGATCTTTCCTCTCCTACTACAGTTGGTATACTTATCGCAGGAGCTGTACCTGTAGTCTCGGATTTAGGCGCTGGGGTGAACTGTTCTACATCTCTTTTGATTATTCTGCCTCCATCTCCAGAACCTGAAACTTCTGCTAGATTTATGCCTTTTTCAGAAGCAATTTTCTTTGCAAGCGGAGAAGCTTTGATTCTACCATTGCTGGAAACTGAAGGTGTAACAACTGGTTGTGATGGAGCTGGCTGTGGAGTTGGAGCTGGTTGCGATTCAACAACAGCTGGTGCTGATTCAGCAACTGTCTCGGCAGCAGGTTCCTCTTTGGGCTGTGCAGCCTCTGCATCCAACAAGGCTTGAAAATCTGCTCCTTTTTCTCCTATGATAGCAATTACACCATCCACAGGAACGCCAGATCCGGCCTCAACGGCAGTATAAAGTAGTGAACCATCTTCATAAGCTTCCAATTCCATAGTAGCTTTATCCGTCTCTACTTCGGCCAGTATATCACCGGAAACTACCTCATCTCCTACTTTTTTCAACCAGGAAGCGATCACTCCTTCTTCCATCGTATCACTCATTTTCGGCATCCGAATGACTGTTGCATTAATGTCGCTCGTATCAATCGCTACTTTGGCAGGTGCTTCTGTCTTTTCTTCCTCAACTACTTCTTGTTTTTCTTCTTCAACTGATTCTCCATTTAGTAAATGCTGAAAGTCCTCACCCTTCTCACCAATTACAGCGATAATACCATCCACCGGAACCGTATCTTTTTCCTTCACGCCGATATGAAGCAATACCCCATCTTGGTAGGATTCCAATTCCATAGTTGCCTTGTCAGTTTCTACTTCTGCAAGAACATCCCCAGAACTTACTTCTTCACCTTCTTTTTTTAGCCATGAAGCGATCACACCTTCTTCCATGGTGTCACTCATCTTCGGCATTCTTATTACTTCAGCCATTTACTGTTAACTAGTTTACAAAGGTCAAAATTAACCCATACAATCTATAAAACTTAAATTCTTCGTGAAAGCAAATTGAGGATGCAAGATTCAAGTATTAACTTGGCGGAAATGTACGACAGATACACATTAACGCTTAAAAATGATGAGCTAGCTCTAACACTAGGCGTTGAAGTATCTGATCAATACAGTCCATTGTACAATGCGGCCCCCACGAAAAAACTACCTGTAGTAACAAGCACTCAGAATCAGAAAGTTTCCTTCTTCCAATGGGGCTTGATGTCGAATTGGTCGAACAACAAGGCAATGAGCCCTAAGTTCTTCAATTTGCCATTCCATTCCATACAAACGAAACCTTCTTACAGAAGAAGTCTTGCCACACATAGATGCATCATCCCCATGGATGGATTTTATGTTTGGAAACAGGTGGCTAAGAAGAAGCAAGTACCCTACTATTTCTATTTTCCTGATCGGAGGGTTTTTTCAGTTGCAGGTCTATGGGAAGAAAATGAAGAAGGTGATTCTACGTTTATCATGATTACAAAACCATCAAATCGGTTGCTGTCCGAGTACTATGATAATATGCCAGCCATTTTAGATGCAGCGAAATCTAGGAAATGGCTGGAAATGGAAGATCTGGTTGATATTGAAGAACTGTTATCCGATGATCAATCCGGGGAGATGCATTCACATACAGTATCACCAAGAATTAGGGACATTGAAACCAATGATGTTTCATTGATAATCCAAGCTCCGGCTTCAGACCAACATGGGAATTATACGTTATTTACCTGAATGAAAAATCTAAGGTTATTGATTTTGTTTCTGATAGGTAGCTCTTGCTACATTGGAGAAAACGTACCTACAGACCAACAGATTTGGGAGTATGATGATCCAGCGGATGTCGGCCTTTCTGAAGCTCAGCTGATTTCTATTGACTCATTAATCAAACTGAATGGTTATGAGCGAATTACAGGTTTAATGATTCTCAAGGATGATAAAATGGTGTTTGAGAATTACTATGACAGTACTAACAGACACACCATTTTTTCTATTGACAAAGCGACTGTTACACTTACGATAGCTGCATTGGGAATAGCAATTGATGAAGGACTACTGGATTTAGAAGATCCTATTGAGCAATACCTCCCATCCTACCAAGACATTTTTGATCAAAGTGAGAGTAAAAGAAATATTACGATTCGACATTTGCTCACTCATCGATCAGGACTGGCGTGGAACGAAAACCTTGTTCCTTTCATTGGAAACCCTGACCATAATCTGAATCAGATGTTTGCTTCCAGCGATTATGTGTCTTTCATTCTAAGTCAACCTTTGGAAGCTGATCCCGGATTTCGTTACAATTTCAACTCAGGCACAGGAGTTATTCTTGCGAGAATTATTCAAAATGTGACAACACAACCTTTCGATGAGTATCTGCAAGAGAATATTTTTAATGAATTAGGAATCACCACTTTTTCTATGAATTTAGATCCTTCCGGAAATTTCGACGGAGGTCGAGGAGCTTCAATGTCATTTCTGGATTGGGCCAAATTTGGATATTTAATGCTAGAACAAGGGATTTGGAACGATCGAAGAATTATCGATCCAAATTTTGTCGCAGAAATAAGTTCAGTTCAAATTCCTGTTTCACGTAGCTTGAATCTAGGATATGGATGGCGGCTTTTTGGGGAGAATTTTGATTTTCTTCCCATCGACAGAACGGATATTTTCTATATCAATGGAGACATAGGACAATATCAATACATAGTACCCTCGCAGAACATGGTTGTTCAAATCAATGCCAGAAATTTCTTTGGTTCTGCAAATCAATCACTAAACTTGTTCATTCAAATTACCCGGACGATTCAATAGTTAATGGATCAAGATTCAGACTTACTCTTATTTGGCCAGGTCAAAAACAATGATCTTTCTGCCTATGAGTTGCTCTTCAAGAAGTATTACAAAGAGCTCTATCGATTTGCATATTCGTATGTGAGAGATCAGACTATTTCAGAAGAGATGGCTCAGGAAGTATTTCTCTACATCTGGGAAAAAAGGGAGAAAATCGAAGTTCAAACAACACTGAAAACTTATCTGTATTCAGCTATCAAGAATAAATGCTTGAACTATATCAAGTTGGAGCTTCCAAAGCAACAAGCTATGTCCGATGTGAGTGAAGCATTGCTAAGTGTGAGTAATGAGCGAATCGATGAAGGGGAAAATGAAAAGTTGAAAGTTTATATACAAACAGCGGTTGATGCATTACCTACCAAATGCCGGAAAATCTTTATCTTGAGTAGGAATGCAGGACTGACTTACGAGGAGATTGCTGAGGAACTTGACCTATCCAAAAAAACGGTTGAAAATCAGATGGGAATAGCGCTGAAAAAGCTCAGAGAATCGCTTGAAGCAGTTTATAAAAAATATGTAGATGAAGGAATGTTTAAACATTAATTTTTTTCACTAAACATTGGGGGTATTTAATATCCCAGTTGACAGACCAACGAGATGCCAGAGGAATTAAAGAGATATAACCACCTGAGATACCAAGAAAATTCATCCGAAAACGACGGATTTATTGATTTCCTGTATGAAAATACGGAATCTGAGGCTCCCGAAGTTAACGTTGATGATGCATGGATGTCGTTGCAAAACAAAATCGATGCAGGAAAAACTAAGTCAAATTCTTGGTTAAGAATTGCCGCAAGTATCGCTGTTCTTGTCGGTGTTTCGCTCTTCGTTTGGAAACTGGCAACTACCCCAGACCAAGTAAACATTGCTTCACAAGATGAAAAGATTAATGTTACTTTCCCTGATGGTTCAAATGGTGTTCTGAATACGAATTCCACTTTTTCTTTCCTTGAGAAATTTGGTAGCGATCGATTAGTTTCGTTTGAAGGTGAGGCTTATTTTGACATTAAGAAAAGCGAAAAACCATTCATCATTCAGATGGGAGAAGTCCAGGTTAGAGTTTTAGGAACCGCTTTCAATCTTGTCACCTCTGATTCGGATGTCGAACTGATTGTTGAGCGAGGTTTGGTTGCTTTTGAAAAAGATGGTGAACAAACCAAGGTTGCAGCTGGACTTAAGGCTGTTTATTCCAAAGCTGACAACAGTGTGGCGATAACTGAAAACTCGACCGCAAATGTTGCTACCTGGATCGATGGCTTACTCGAGTTCAATGATGCTTCTTTTGAAGATGTAGTTCAAGATTTGGAATCTCATTTTGATGTTTCTTTTGATGTTAAAAACCAAAACATCAATGCTTGTAAGGTTACTGTAACTTTCAACAAGAGCTCTCTTCAGGAAGTAATGGAAACATTGGAATCAATGCTTGAAGTCCAGTTAGAAAAGCAAGAAGGAAAAGTTGTAGTATCCGGCCAAGGCTGTTAAAATTCTCCCAAAATCACTCACTAGGCTGCTTTTCAGTTAATTTTGCGCTTGAAATTTAGCGCTAATTGAATTCCTTAAGATCCATACTATTTATTGGCCTAGTATTTTCATTCATCAATGGAATTGCTCAATCTGCGCTTGACTCTTTAATCACCATAGAAAGTGGGAGTTATTCACTAAAACCAACACTTCAGATAATTAAGAATGCTGGTGTACCTCTTGCGTTCAGCACCAACAAGTTACCAGACGCTGAAGTTTCAGTTAGAAAAGGTGAAACCGTTCTAGACTTTCTTGAGCGCCAACATCAAAATGGGATTGTCAGCTACAGTGTTGAAAACTCTCAAATTTTGGTCAAACGCTACCGACCAAGAAAATTCACTATAAATGGTAGAGTCGGTGATTCAGGATCAAATGAACACTTGATTGGAGCCAACATTCAAGTCAGAGGAACTTCTTTAGGTGCTACGACTAATGGATACGGTTATTTTTCTATCACTCTTGATGAAGGAGAACATGATATCATTATTTCTCATATCGGATATAAATCATTCAGTTCCAAAGTTGATCTAAAGGGAAATACTTATGTGAGCTATAGCGTCAACCCAAATGTGGTACAACTAGAAGAAGTTGAGATTAGTTCGATTGCTAATGACATCAATGTTGTTTCTAACATTCCGTCCGTTAGTAGATTGAATATCAGCGAAAACTCAATACTCACTCCTTACCTTTTGGGTGAAGTTGATGTAATTCAGAATTCATTACTTCAACCTGGAATTAAAGCAATCGGAGAAGATGCTGGTGGTATTCATATTCGTGGTGGTAGAGTAGATCAAAATCTTATCCTTCTCGATGAGGCATTGATATATAATCCCGTACATGTTGGTCAGGTTTCAGTCTTTAACCCTGAAGCAATAAATGATGTCAAAATTTTCAAAGGTTTTATTCCGCCCGCATATGGCGGAAGAGCTTCTTCTGTTATTGAAGTAAGGCAACGAGAAGGAAATAAAAACGAACATAATTTTTCTGGAGGTATTGGGATTCTTTCTGCCCGATTACTGGCTGAGGGTCCAATCAAAAAGGGGAAAAGTTCTTTCTTGACTTCTGTAAGACAAAGTCTGTTCAATCCATCGATAGAGAGTTTTGCAAGTACTTCTGTTAGAAGAGAGCGCATTAGCTTTCGGGATATTAACATTAAAATCAATTCAAATCCGAACGAAAGGAATACTTATTATTTATCGGGCTATTTTGGAAATGATCGAAACACCGTGGGATTCAATTCGATCAGAAACTGGGGGAATAGTACGTTGACATTCAGATGGAATCACCTGATTAATCCCAAGCTTTTCTCAAACTTTTCATCCTTCATATCTGAGTATAGTTACAAAGTAGAAAGCGAGGAAGAACCAGGAGCTTTCGTTTCTACTTCCAGAATCGTTGACTATGGAATAAAATCGGATTTTACCTATTCATTTAAACCTACTAACGAACTCAACTTTGGCTTTTCCTCGATTTTCCACAGACTAAGACCAGGAGATCGTGAACCATTTGATATTGATGCAAATACTAATACAATTAAACTTGACACGGAACATGGATTGGAATCAGCAATTTACTTAAGTCAACAAACAGAAGTTGGTTCTTTTCTATTTAACTACGGTTTTCGATACTCCACCTTTCACAATTTCGGACCTGAACAAATATTTGTCTATTCTCCAGATGCCTTACCATCAGACACTACCGTTATTGATACAGTAAATTTCAGTGATGGTCAGCTCATCAAGTTCTATGACAATTTCGAACCTCGATTGGCTGTGAATTGGAGACTGAATGAGACTAGCTCGTTAAAACTTGCCTATAGTAAAACGGCTCAATATCTTCATTTGATTTCTAACACCAGATCGCCTGCACCCACAGATATATGGAAATTGAGTGACACCTTCATTCCTCCTACTGTCAGTGAGCAATACTCTATTGGCTTCTACAAAAACTTCAAGCAAAACATGTGGGAGTCAAGCCTTGAGTTTTATTACAAAGACATTATAAGAAACATCGCTTATAAGAATGGTGCGGATTTAGTATTCAATGAAAATCTCGAAAGGGAAGTTCTCATCAATGAAGGACGAGCTTATGGTTTAGAATTTTTCCTAAAGAAGAAATATGGAAAGTTAACAGGTTGGCTTAGTTATACACTTTCAAGAAGTGAAACCAGATTCGACGAGAACGATGAGGTCACTTACATAGTAAATGATTTTGATAAAACTCATGACTTCTCGACTACCTGGGCTTTGACTCTTTCTGACAGAGTGAGCATCTCTTCCAATTTCGTTTTTGCCACTGGAATACCTGTTACATTGCCAAGCGATAAATACACATTCGAAAATAACTTAGTGCCTCATTTCATTGAAAGAAATCAATCCAGGCTTCCAGATTATCACCGACTTGACCTGTCGTTGAAGTGGAAAGCCAAGAAATACAAAAAGGATGGTTCTAAAAGGAAAAATGAAGATTTTTGGGTATTAACATTATACAATGTGTATTCTCGTCAAAATGTAAACTCTTACTTCTTCAGAGAATCAAGCATAATCCCTAGTCTTGGAGAAATTGTCCAATATTCAATTTTCGGAACGATCGTACCGGGGATCACCTACAGTTTTAAATTTTGAAAAGACTATTAACGATATTGACCCTTTTTATTCTTTCCTGTGAGCAGGTGGTAGTAATTCCACTTCCCTCTGAGCAAGGCTTGCTTGTTGTTGAAGGATGGCTGACCAATGAGGTAGAAAGACAATATGTGAGGCTTAGCCAGTCAAATAGCTTTTCCGGTACTATAAATCCGATAATTACTGACGCAACTGTTTTGGTACAATTAAGGAATGGCCCTTCGCAAACCTACTCGTATATAAGTAATGGGAATTATTTATCAGACACTCCCTACAGTGGAATTGAAGGCGAGGAATACAGGCTTTCGATTGTCCTTCGAAATGGAGATTTAATTAGATCCACTTGGACAACCATAGAAGCTAATACGGAGATCGTACTATTGAGTGTTGATAGCTTTGAGGAAAATGACCCGGATAATCCTGGACAGACCAAAACAGTTTTCTTCCCGAGGATTACTGCCAGGGATTCTGCCAACTACGAGAACTATTATAGATGGATGTTATTCAAAAATGGAAGTCAGCTTACTGAACCTGAATCAATCATTCTCCAAAATGATCGTTTTTTTGACGGAAACTTCATTCCAAACCTTTTTGATGCGTACGAATACGACATTAATGATAACATGAAAGTTGAATTGCATTCCATTACCAGGGAAGCTTTCGACTATTTGAGCTTATTGAAATCACAAACTTCTACATTGAGCGCTGCAGCTAGCACAACTCCAGCAATTGTTCCTGGAAACATTTCAAATATCTCCAAACCGGAAGAAACAATTCTTGGTTTTTTTGGAACACGATCTATCAGTGCGGATTCTTTGATTGTCAGATAATTCCACTGACTTTTTAGGGGTAATCACTTTTGGATTGTACTTAGCAACATGAACAGAAGAATCATATTCCTTTTATTATCAGTACTCGTAACTATCCTTGGACTAAAGCTTTCTAAAAAGTCCAGGAGAGCGTCTGCCTAATTCTTCAAATCAGTTTATTTTTTTGAACTTTTAGGAAAGCTATGCTCTTTCCTTGAATCCTATGCTTGATTCGAACAAGCAATTAAATCTGTGTGCCTATAAATCAAAAACGGAGCGCCCCTCACCTTGGGCTAACTCCGTTTTATACAACCAGCTATGGATTGTCTTTGAATTTCTTTATGATTCAATATTAGCGAACAATTTGTTACCAAATGGGCCTAATTCGTCCATACAGGCCGTTTTGTAGACCAAGTGCGGATTTCATTAGATTAAGTATTTATATGACAAAACGAATAATTATCAATATTTCCATCTAATGGAATGAATAACCAAAAAGAGCCCGGGAATCCGGGCTCTAAAAATCATTTGATTGGGTAATAATTGGTTTAGACTGTTACAACTCTTGGGATTGAGGTTTCTTGTATTGCCTTATAGCCCAAAGCGATATCAATAAGATTATGGTATCCTCTCGATTTGAGGATCGAAATAGCTATGATTGACCGATAACCACCTAAGCAATGCATGTGATAGGTCTTATCTCTATCAAGCTTGTCCATTTCATCGTTAATGTAATCAAGTGGGACATTGGCAGCTCCTTCAATATGATCAGCAGACCATTCTCCTGGCTTTCTAACATCCACAACATTTAGATCGCCTTTTTCAAACTCAGCTTCAAGTTCTTCAGCACTGATTGATGTAATCGAATCAGTCTCACGATTGTTATTTATCCAGGTTTCAAATCCACCATCCAAGAATCCTAGTGTATTGTCAAAGCCAACACGTGAAAGTCGCTTGACTACCTCTTCTTCTTTTCCAGCATCTGCAATAAACACAATTGGTTGTTGCAAATCAGGAATGAGCGCTCCGGCCCATGGTGCAAAACTCCCGTTGATTCCAATGAAGATTGAGTTAGGAATATGTGCTTTTGCAAAATCCACTTCATTCCGCGTGTCTAGAACAATTGCACCTTCGTGATTAGCCATCGCCTCGAAAGTCTCTAGGTCCAGCGGCACTTTTCCTTTCTGCATGATTTCATCTAAGCTCTTGACCCCTGACTTGTTCATATGCACATTGGCAGCAAAGTATTGTGGTGGAGGAAGAATTCCATCTGTTACTTCCTGAATAAACTCTTCCCTCGTCATGTTTTCCCTTAGGGCATAATTGGTCATTTTTTGATTACCCAAAGTATCTGTAGTTTCCGAACTCATATTTTTACCACAAGCTGAACCAGCTCCATGAGCAGGATAGACGATTACATCGTCGGGTAGCGTCATGACTTTCGATCTTAAGCTATCATAAAGCATTCCTGCGAGATCATCTTGAGTCAAATCTCCTTTTTGAGCTAAGTCCGGACGTCCAACATCACCAATAAAAAGCGTATCTCCACTGAAGATGGCATGTTCTTTTCCATTTTCGTCAATTAACAAAAAAGTGGTGCTTTCTAATGTATGTCCAGGTGTATGAAGCGCTTTGATCGTGACATTACCGAGCTTGAATTCTTGTCCGTCTTTCGCCTCTACAAAATCAAAATCGGCTTTTGCTCCCTGACCATAGATAATATCGGCGCCCGTTTTTCTCGAAAGATCCACATGTCCTGAGACAAAGTCTGCATGGAAGTGGGTTTCGAAAATATACTTAATTACACTTCCGTCCTTCTTAGCTTTCGCTACATACGGTTCTGTTTCTCTTAGCGGATCCACAATTGCTGCTTCACCTTCACTTTCGATGTAGTAGGCTCCTTGTGCCAGACATCCTGTATAAATCTGTTCTATTTTCATTGTCAAATGATCATTTCATTAAAGAGGATATAAATTCCCATCAGTAATACAAACCACCCGAATATCCTTTTTAGTTTCCTGTCACTTAAATATTTCGAGATGTAATTCCCTGCAAAAATACCAACTACCGCCAAGCTTGTGAAAAACAATAAGAAGGTCCAGTCGATATTCTGACCCACCTGGATATCACCGATAAATCCAATCAGTGATTTGATCGTGATAATCGATAGAGAAGTACCTATGGCCAGCTTCATTGGAAGTCTTGCCAGAATTACCAGCGCAGGTACAATCAAGAATCCTCCGCCTGCTCCGACAACTCCAGTTAAAAGGCCTACCACTGCCCCATCAATGATTATTCCAGGATAATTGAATTTTTGTTCTTTATCTTCAGCCTGTTCCCCGTCATTGGAACGAATCATTGAAACCGCTGCAAAAAGCATTATGACTGAAAAAAAGGTCATAATGAGAAAATTCTTGCTGATCTCAAAGGAGGTCTCAGGAAATAGCACTGATGGAATTGCAGGAATTAAGTAGAATCTGGTGATATAGACAGATATGAAAGATGGGACCGCAAAAACCAAAGCTGTTTTGATGTCAACTAATCCATGACGGAATTTTCCCAAGGCTCCGAATAATGAGGTAACGCCTACAACAAAAAGTGAATACGCAGTAGCAAGTACTGGATCTATCCCAAAAAGATAAACAAGTACAGGCAGTGTGAGAATGGAACCGCCTCCACCTATGAGTCCAAGCGAAAGGCCAATTAGAATTGCACACAGAAAACCTATTATTTCCATTCGGCGGCAAATGTAGATAATTGATCCGAACCCTTTTTGAACATTAAAAAAGGGCAGTCTCAAAAACTAATTGGAACGTCATAGAGAACGAAGTGAAGCTATCCTGGAGATTTAAAGACCTTTTTTCAGGCAATGGATCGCTTCGATACCTCGCGATGACGTCTTTTGAGACTACCCTTACTGGGATTTAATTCTTTGTGCTTACCAAATTATAACGCGTTCTTCCTCAGGGAGCCATAACTCATCACCTTCTCCAAGTTCGAACGCTTCATAAAACGTTTCCATGTTCTTAAGTGGACCAATCGCTCTAATCGCTCCAGGTGAATGTACATCTGTCAGGACTTGTGTTCTTAAGGCTTCATCACGACTCTTAGTCCTCCAAATGGTAGCCCAGGAAATGAATAGCCTTTGTTCAGGAGTAAATCCATCAATAGGTTCTGGTCTACCATTTTCTGCCAAATAAATCTGAAGTGCATCATAAGCAGCATTAAGTCCACCTAAGTCTCCAATATTTTCTCCTAGGGTTAGTTTGCCTTGAACAAAAACACTGTCAAGTACTTCGTATTGGTCAAATTGCTCAACTAGTTTGACTGTTCTCTCCTCAAACAGTTTTTTATCTTCATCTGTCCACCAATTAACCATATTTCCCTCCGAATCAAATCTGCTTCCTTGATCATCGAAACCGTGTGAAATTTCGTGTCCAATAACGGCTCCCATTCCACCATAATTCATAGCAGCATCTGCAGTGTAATTGTAGAAAGGAGGTTGAAGGATTGCTGCTGGAAATACAATTTCGTTGTTTAATGGATTGAAATAAGCATTAACCGTTTGCGGATTCATGGCCCATTCTTCTTTATCAACAAGCTCTCCCACATCCTTCATGTTATCATCGAATTGCCATCTCCAGGCATTTTCCATGTTGGATAAGTAGCTATAGTATTCTCCACTGCTTTCAACTTGAAGTGACGAGTAGTCTGTCCATTTATTGGTGTATCCTATCTTAACTGTAAGCGTGTTCAGCTTTTTGAGCGCTTTTTCTTTGGTCTCTTCTGACATCCACTCAAGATCTCTGATCCTTTTGTCAAAGGCTTTCATCAGATTGGCAACCATCTCTTCCGCACTGGCTTTGGCCTCCGGCGGGAACGTTTCTGCAACGTAAACTTTTCCAATTGCTTCCCCGATCACGCTATTGGTAGCATTCAATACTCTCTCCCACCTTGGCTGCATTTCTTTGGTACCTCTGATTACTGTTCCATAAAAATCAAAGTTTGTCTGCACCACTTCATTATTAAGGAAATTGGCTGCTTGATTAACTACATTCCATTTCAAGTAAGCCTTGATATTATCAAGTGGAACTTCACTCAGGACATTGCTAACTTCTGTGACAAATTTTGGTTGTAGCACAATAAGTGTATCCACTTTGTTCAAGTCCAATCCAACGTTGGTAAAGTAGTTTTCCCAATTGATAGTGGGTGCTATTTCTTGGAGACGTGAAATGGTCATCGGATTGTATAGCGCCGGTATATTTCGCGCTGCAATTGGAGTCAAAGTAGCCAGCGCCAATCTATTCTCAATTTCCATGATTTGATCTGCCATTGTTTCGGTATCCCCATCAACATTTGCCAGACCCATAATCTTGGAAAGATGTGCGACGTATTTTTCCTGTATTTCCACAGATTTCTCATCTGTCTTGGTGTAATAATCACGATTGGGTAATCCAAGACCACCAGCCGTAACATATAAGGCGTTCATATTGCTATTCATAAGGTCTCCGAATGCTGAGACACCATGAAATCCACCATAGTTAGTTCTGTGCAACTCAGCAAGCAAGGATTGCAATTCATTGCCATCTTGGACTCCATCGATTTTGTCCATCCATTTTTCGATGGCTTTTGCTCCAACATTTTCAGCAAGACTTGAATCCATCCCTACTGAAAAGAAATCGACAGCTTTTCTTTCGTCTGAGCCATCCGTAAATGCAGGGTTATCAGAAGCGGTTTCAAGAATGTCCAACACCAACTTGTTGTTTTTCTTATTCAACTCTCCGAAACCACCCCAACTACCCCGATCATCTGGAATTTCAGTTTCATCAAGCCATGTACCGTTAGCGAATCGGTAAAAATCTTCCTTAGGATCTACTCCTTTACCCATTTTGGAAACATCCAATCCGGGTGGCATTTCTCGTAAGGCTTTCTTCTCTTCAGGACCGCTACATCCTACTAAGAATGCAATTACTGTTGTACTTAAAATTAGTTTTCTCATTTTGACTGATTTTCAATAAAATTATTAATGTGCTTTTTCTTTCGATTTAAACTATTTTATAAAGGGATAAATGAAATGGTTAGAAGGTACCTTATGTTACAGATACACGAAAAATATCTTAATGTTCAGGGTTTCAAAAACGGTTAAAATACCGGGGTGACTTTGTATCCGGCTTCTTTCAATAGGTTGATCACTCCTCCCTCTCCTCCGATATGACCGGCTCCTACTCCAAAGAATGAACGTTTTTCTTTACTCAATTCGCCAATCCTTGATATCCAATTTTTGTTTCTTTGAAGAAGTAGATACTCCAGTTCATTTTCTCCATTCATATACTTTGAAATAACCGCATCCAGGGTTTTTAAGTCTTCATTTTTGTAGACCTCAATCATCTCGTCGAAAAGGCTTCTCATCCTATCTCGTTCGTTTATTAGTTCCATGATATCCTCAAGCTGATCTTTATATGGAATTCGATCAAACGCTTCCATTTGTTCCTTTACGGTCTCCAATCCAAGTATCTCTTTGTTTCTTTCTTTCGCCATTTGGACAAATGTTAGTTCAAAACTTGCTGGAAGTCCATCGAGAAGAGTGGGAATAAGCAGTGATGAAAGAACTACCGGTTTGATTGTGTTGTAGTTATCTAAGCTGGAACCAATTGTAGAAGTGAGAACTCGATCGATTAAGCTGTAATCTTCTTCTGATAGCAGTAGATCCAGTGTTTGACCGTCTGACATGGAAGAATTCTCCATTACTTTCATTTGCATGTTAGGATCATCCATGTCCAATTCAAGAACTATTTGTTCAGAATCTTCGAATGCTTTAGAAACTTTCTCCTTTAATACAAAATCTTTCTGTGGGAGCAAATGAAATGTTCCGTAGATGTAAGAGGTCTGAATTCCTCTGCCCTCAATTTTCCACAGCAGTGTTTGTTCTAGCTCCTGCGCCTTGGCATCTCGAACAATAAAAACTCCAACGAAGAGCCCTACGATGATAATGAGTAGCCTCCAAAAATTTCGGTGTGATGACTTCAAAGTTTCCAATGTGAATCTTTGACTAATTAGTAGCTCTTCCATACATTTTATTACATCGCAAAATTAAGAAATAAAAAAGCCCCTGAATATCAGAGGCTTAGTCAATTCTTTTAGTGCTTTCTTAATCTTTGAGATGGCTAGTCCAAACTGGTATATCAGAATGATTGACCACCATTTCAGCTATGCTTCCTGCTAGAAAATGACCTATTCCGCTTCTCTTATGTGTTCCAAGCGCAATCATATCTGCACTAATATCTTCAGCATAGAAACGGATACCATCTTCCTCGTTCTTGTAATTATATATTTCTATGGTGTAGTTCTCAATGCCATATTTCTCTACAAACTCCTCCATTTGCTTGGTGTCATGTCGCGTTGAAGTAAAGCTCGCTGGTGTATTGATTTTTACAATATTCAATTGTGACGAGAACATGGATTGAAGGTCCTTCAACTGCTCGATGAAATCATCATGTGTATGAATAAAATCAGAAGCAAAAACGATTTTTTCGATTGGCTCTAATTCACATTTATTCTGAATCGTGATCACCGGACACGATGCTTTTCTAACCACTTTCTCTGCATTGGAACCAACAAAGAATTCGTTGAGCCCGTCAGCACCTTCAGTACCCATGATGACCAGATCCACATTTTCCTCAACAATCTCGTCGATGATGTTATGAAAAGGATTTCCCAATTGAATTTTATAGGACATTTTGCTATCAGTGTAATTAGCATCTGAAATAGCCGCTTCAAGCTTCTCTTTCACTTTCTCAATCATTTGCTTGATATACACTTGCTCCATTGGATCAAGATCCTGGATTCCGAGTGTTCGAAATGAATCAGCCGTGGGATGTTCTATGACATTGAGCAGTCGAATATCACATTCTGCCTTTGTCGCTATTTGACAAGCAAAATCAAGTGCGTGTTCAGCTACTTTGGAAAAATCGTATGGTACTAGTATTTTTTTCATGGTTCGGATTTATTGATACTCAATTTAAGGAAATGGAACATTAATTCAGATCGCTTTGATAAAAATCAACTGATTAACTGATGAAAATAACCTTGGTCATTTACTCATTTATTGGAGGTGGGCCATCCGGAACAATTCCTTTGTAAACATAATCTCCAACTCTTTCTTTGAATTCGTCCTTAACAGCAGTTCTCAATTTTTCATCTTCAAATAGATCTACCATTGTCATTGCCAGGGCCTTGGAAGCATACACCATCCCTTTATGACCAATCGACATTCCACCACAAGCTGCAACCGCCCAACTGTGCCAAGGTGTGCCTTTTGGAGCAGTCGTAACACTCAATCTTATGGTTGGTACCAACCAGCTGACATCTCCAACATCTGTAGACCCGCCGGATGGATGTTCCAATGTCTCTTCCAGTGGTCTGATCTGCATATCCAATCCTATTTCTGACTTTCCTGTAGCTTTCTGAATACTTTTCGCGAAATCATCTTCCTCATTTGTATAGTCGATTACCCCAAGGTATTCCAGATTTTTCTGAAGTCGCTCACCTCCTGTTCTGTTCACTACGATCTCATGAACACCGGAAATAAGATTTATTTCATAATCCACATTGGCCATTATGGCGGCACCTTCAGCAATTCGCTCTACTTGCTTCCAAACGACTTCCATCCCATCTCTTCTGGTATCCCGGACTCGAGTCCAAATTCTAGAATAATCCGGAACCACATTTACCACTTTACCTCCGTCTTGAATGTGATAATGGATCCTCACCGTTGGTTTCACATGTTCGCGGTAGTAGTTAATTCCAGTAGTATATAATTCCAGCGCATCGGAAGCACTTCTACCATTCCATGGATCGGAAGAAGCGTGTGCCGCTTGACCAGTAAATTCGACCATGAAATCTACTAAGGCTAGCGAACTCTGAACATTGGCTTTGGTCTCTGCACTTGGATGCCAATCCATCATCACGTCTACATCGTCAAAAACTCCAGCGCGAATCATCCAAAGTTTTCCAAAATATTTCTCTTCGGCGGGAGTTCCATAAAAGCGAACGGTCCCTTCAAGTTGGCCGCTTTCTATCAATTCTTTGATAACCGTTGCTGCTCCAAGTGAAGCAACGCCAAAAAGGTTATGACCACAACCATGTCCGGCAGAGCCTTCGTTCAGAGGATCTTTATAAGGAACTGGTTTTTGAGACAATCCAGGTAAGGCATCAAACTCGCCCATAATGCCTATGATCGGAGCACCTGATCCGTATTCTGCAACAAAAGCCGTTGGAATTTCTCCGACTCCTTTTTTCACAGTAAACCCATTGGATTCGGCATACTTGATTAAGGCGTCAGCAGATTGGTGTTCTTGAAATGCTACTTCCTCAAATGACCAAATTTTGTTACTCAGAGTCGTAAGTTCTTCAAACTTCCCCTCTAGTGATTTTATGATGGTTTGTTTTTTACCAAGAAAAGGAGGTTTTTTCTGAGCTGTTGTAGCTCCAATTAAAAAAATGGAGCAAATCGTAATTAACAATCTAGCTTTCATTACTTAGGATGTTGGTTGGAACAGTAAGATACTATTTAGAGGAAAAAAATCATCAATTCAAGACTGCCAAATACTTAGGCCAGGGTCCAGCTTCCTCCTTGTATTGCTTTGCCATCACTCTATTGATTTGTACAATATGACCTAAATCATGGACCACCCATGCGGCCAACAATTGTTTTAATGTCACCTCGCCAAACTCCGGATGTATACCATGCTTATCAAAATCTCTTTCTTCAAGATTAAGTGCTATTAGCTCTTTAATGTTCCGCTCTCGAAGGATTTCAAATTCAATGAGTAGGTCTTCCATTGTTTTGCCGCCGCTTTCCTTGAATTGGGCAAATCGATCAAAAGGAATGAAGTGTTTATCTTCTTCGAAGAGAATGATTTTCGTTCTTGGAATCCAATCCGTTTTCTCTCCATGGATTAAATGACCAACTACATCAAATGGGCTCCACGTATCTGGACCTTCATTTTGATGCGTCCATTTTTCTGGTAAATCTTGGAGAACACTTCGAATGGTACTTGGTGTTCTTTTTAATATTGAAATTGACTCTTCTAAAGAAAACTCCATTTCTAGTCTTGAACTTCCACAATCATTTCAACTTCTATGGCGATGTTTCGTGGTAAAGCCCCCATCCCAACAGCAGCTCGTGCATGCTTTCCTCGATCTCCAAAAACTTCAACCATTGTGTCAGAAAAGCCGTTGACAACTTCCGGCTGATCCCCAAAATCAGGAGCACTGTTCACCATACCGAGAACTTTAACGATTCGAACTACTTTATTCAAATCTCCAATCTCAGCTTTGAGCGCAGAAAGTTGAGCGATTGCAACCAATCTTCCAGCTTCGTATCCTTCTTCTATGGTTAGATCAGCTCCCAATTTGCCTGCTACATAACCTCCTTCAGGTTTGCTTGGGCCTTTTCCAGCCATAAATACCAAATTTCCCGTCCGGACTGAGTTAACATAATTCGCCACAGGCGCTGGTGGATCAGTCAACGTAATGCCCATAGAAGCCACTCGCTCTTCTACGTCATAATCATACAGTTCTTCAACAGCTGCGTTTTCGGCAGGCTGATTTTGAGTACATGATAAAGCGATAAATCCAAGGATTCCAAAAATGATTAGGTTCTTCATAATTATAGGTTTTGTTTCTTTTTAGTTTGATCCAGATTCGCGGATTGCTTTGAATTCAGACCCTTCTTTCCATCTTGGCCAAATCTCAGAATTTGCAAGTCGCCAACCAACATTGTACATCAATTGTCCATCTAAAGCCATTCCATCAAAAACCCAAGTTTCAGGATCATACTCATCTTGAGGACGATGATATTGTGTGCTTAAGTATTCCAGATTTTTTTCCTTATAAAATTCGACTCCCTTGGACATATGTTCGTAAGATCCGGAAGCGTAAAGTGCGGGGATTCCCACCTTAGCGAAATTGAAATGATCCGATCGAAAGAAATATCCCTTCCCAGATTCCTGGTCCGGAATAATGTATCGTCCTTGTTCTTTGGCGAGTTCTTCAGCCAGATCTTCAAGTTCAGATTGACCATATCCAATGATTGTCAGGTCCTTCATTGGACCTATATAGGTGATTCCATCCATATTGATGTTCGCTACCGTTTTTTCAACAGGATAAATCGGGTTTTCCGCGTAATGTTTTGAACCGAGCAATCCTTGTTCTTCTGCTGTCACGGCAAGAAAAATAACCGTCCGTTCTGGTGGAGTGGATTTTGAAAATGCTTCGGCAATTCCAAGCATAGTGGCAATACCCGTGGCGTTATCATGTGCGCCATTGTAAATCGAATCACTTGCTATCGCAGGTCCTATTCCCAGATGGTCCCAGTGCGCTGAATATATAATGTATTCATCCGGTTTTTTTGACCCTGTAATTTTCGCAATGACATTTTTGGATACATCTCTTTTAATCTCATTAGCAACCGAAACTGTGGCATTCAATCCCAGGCTGAATGGCTTAAAGTCCCGACTTCTTGACATTTCTCCATAATTTTTCATGTCTTTACCAGAAGCCTCAAAAATCTTGATAGCAGCGTCTCTGGTAATCCAGCCTATAATGTCACTTTGAAAACTATCATTCGAACTATCCAGGTAAAGACTGGCACCCGACCATGAGTTGCGTACGACTAACCAAGGATAACCTGCAGGCACTGTTTCATGGATGATTAGACAACCTGCAGCGCCTTGTCGGGCAGCCTCTTCATATTTATAGGTCCATCTTCCATAATAGGTCATGGTCTCGCCTTTGAAAAAGGTAGAATCTCCTGAAGCAAATCCTGGATCGTTAACCAAAACAACCACTGTTTTTCCTTTCACATCCAACCCTTCATAATCATTCCATCCATATTCGGGAGCTACAATTCCATATCCAGCAAAAACTAGCTCAGATGATTCAATACTCGACAATGCTTCTACCTTTTCAGTATAGGCTACGAAATCTTCTGAAACATTAAGAACCACATCAGATTTACCTCCACTTATTGTCATTGTCTCCGAAGGCAAAGCAGTTAACTCGACCATAGGCACCTCTTGAAAATAGGAATTCCCATTACCGGGCTCCAACCCTATCGTTTCAAACTGTTCCCTCAGGTAATTAATCGTTTTGGTTTCTCCATCTGTAAATGGTTTTCTTCCTAAAAAATCATCTGACGAAAGTACTTCGATGTGGGATTTCAGAGACTGTTCAGATACGCTTGCCTTAGTAACTTCACTTCCAGTTGAACAAGAATAAATGACACATGAGATAACCAATAAAAGGCCTATTTTTTTCATACTAAGTGGTTGATTTTAAAGAGGATGTGAATTTAAGTCATTTTGAATAATCACATCTATGCTCGATTTTAAGATCTGCGGTTGCGTCAGTTGGATTATAATTGTACTCATGGAAAAAAAGGAAATTAATGGTTTCCCTCACGTGGCTTATAAAAGGGACACATACAAACTGGATGAAGTAGAAAAGAGAAGTTTAGCATTTCATGATTGGTTGGATGAAAGAAGGACGGTTAGAGATATTTCCGACAAGCCCATTTCAAGAAAAGTAATTGAAAACTTAATCATGGCCGGTTCAACTGCTCCCTCTGGTGCTCACAAACAGCCGTGGACCTTCTGTGCTATTTCCAACCCCGACTTGAAAAAAGAAATTAGAAAAGCCGCAGAAAAAGAAGAGTATGACAGTTACCATGGTCGAATGAGTGATCGGTGGATTGACGATTTAAAACCAATTGGTACAGATTGGAACAAACCCTTTATTGAAGAGGCTCCATGGATCATTATTATTTTCAAGCGCGTATACGAAATGATTGATGGGGAAAAACACAACAACTATTATGTGAATGAATCAGTCGGAATTGCATGTGGCATGATCATTTCGGCTATTCACAAAGCCGGACTTGTAACCTTGACACATACTCCCTCGCCTATGAATTTTCTCACCAAGATCTTAAAGCGACCAGAAAATGAGCGACCATATCTACTTCTACCCATTGGATACCCGAAAGATGAAGTTTATGTTCCTGACCTAAAAAGAAAAGAATTGGACGAGGTAGCCGTTTTCTATGAATAAACAACTTTAATTTTCACTATGCGGAAGCTTCTCATTCTCCTGTTAATCCAACCTTTAATTTCCTTTTGTCAAGAGCAAACATCTCAAGACCTGATAGATAATGGTCTTAAAAAGTACTCACTGGAAAAGGGATCTATCAACTATGAAATATCCGGTGATGCCGCTGGAGAAGAGGTTTTCATTTTCGATCGCTTTGGCTGGAGAAGTCTTCGAAAACTTTCTATGCAGTTTGAACTCTATGGAGCTGAAAGGACTCAACAATTGCACGAAATTTCTGATGGCGGAACGACTTACAGAATCAACCATAATGATTCAACTTACAGAAAAAGAGCTGATATTAGATGGACAAGTCAAGCTCAAAATTCTACACCACAACAAGCATCTGAATCCATTTTGTTTAACCTGGGTGGAACCTACCAATCAGATTCTTTACTTCTGGGAAAAACGTGTCAGGTATGGACTTTTGAGAGTAAGTCACTTAAACAAATGTGGGTCTGGAACGGATTGGTCTTGAAGCGAATTAGTCAGTTAGGAGAAGTCAACATTATTTCTACCGCCACTAAAATAGAACTGGACCCTATGATTGAAGAATCAATCTTTGAATTGCCAGCAATTTATCAACCAAAGGAATAGCCTAAAAAGCGAAAACCCCTGGCTCCAATGGAAGACAAGGGTTTGTCACGAATTGATATATATGAAGAGAATTAATTTCTGTTCTTCAAAAGGTAGTTGGTGAAACTTCTACCATTTATCGACGTGTATTTGGCATCAATCTCATCATCCACTTCCATGTCTTTGATGTTAAAATCACCTCTTACTTCGAGGTATTTAATATTAAGTGACTCTTCAAAAATTGCATTTTCAAAAGACACTCCCTGATCAAAATCAGTGTACTTAAAAATCGCATCATCATTGAAAGTCGTGCTCGCGAAGTTTGCAAAGTCATCGAATTCAGCGTATTTGAAAGTTGACTCTCTTCTGAATTTTGTTCCTTCAAAAGTCACATCATTATCGAATTCTGAATACTTGAACATAGCTCTACGAGTGAATTCACAATTTTTGAACGTCACATCTCTTTCAAAGTCCGCAGTGAAAGTATAACCCGAGTTGTCCTCATGAATGTAGGCCAATACATCATCTTCAAACGTGCAATTCACAAACGAAACACTCACCTCTATTCGCTCATCCACTTCGTTTGAAGAATTGTTCCACCATCTTGATCTTCTTGGTAGATCATCAATTTTCCAATCCATGTAAGTGAAATCAAGTTCTCCGGTGATGGTTACATTCTCATAAGAAATGTCCTTTCCATCTTTTATTTCATCCATAATTTTTTGGGCACTTACTGTTTGCGCCATCGCAGCTCTTAGCGAAAAGACACCAAGCATGATGATCATGATGATCCGGCTTGCAGTTGATATGGATTTAGTTGCGTTCATGTCTTTATTGTTTCAGGTTTAGTATATAGATGTTTTAAATCTAAAAAAGTTGCATCGTCACTCTAATTACTTCAATTAGTAGTTGTGGTTACAGAATTATTACAATTCTTTTTCTCTTTTTTTCTCCGCCCTTGTTTATTCTATATAATTCTCATCTAAGAGTCCAGTAACACTTTTTTCCTTTTGATTGCGCCTTTGTGTAACTTTTCAAGTACATCCGCGTCATCTCTCCGAATGTCTACCAAATTATACAACGAACTAATCATTCCGGCCTCCGATGGTATGTACAGGTATGCACTGTCCATCGTTCATGAGCCGGAAACAGCACGAGATGTTGTCCAGGATTGTTTGGCAAAAATTTGGAACATTCGGAATGATCTTTCGAAAATCGAGAAAGCCAATGCATGGGCTTTTCGGATCGTGAGAAACAGATGTATTGAAATGTTGCGAAGGGACAGGTACACAGATCTGGATGAGAAAGTTGTGAATTTACAAGTTTCGAATCCTGCAGATCAGCAAGCCATCAACACAGACCAAATGGATTGGCTGAAAGGTGTTTTAGATACACTTCCTAAAAAGCAACGTGAGGTCTTTCACCTTCGAGAGGTGGAGGAATTGAGCTACCAAGAGATAGCGGAGACATGCGAACTGACTGAAAGTGATGTGAAAGTCAACATTCACAGGGCGCGAAAAAAAGTAAAGGATGCCATGCAAAAAATAGATGCCTATGGAATCGCCAATTGAACAGCTGATTGAAAAGTATTGGAATGGAGAAACGACTCTTGAAGAAGAAAAAAGAGTAAAGGCTCATTTCAAGAGCAATCCAGCACTTTCAAAGGAGTCAGACTACTTCAGGTTTTTAAAAAAAGAACAGGAAGTAACGTTTGAGCCAAAGGTGAAGAAAAACTCAAGAAGGACATGGTTTTCAGCGGCAGCAACAGTTGCTGTAGGATTAATCACAGCGGCTCTCGTATTGCAAGAGTCTGAAAAAGACCCGTTTGCAATCGAAGATCCAGAAAGAGCCTTGGAAGAAACCAGACGTGCGCTGATGATGATAGGTTCAGGACTAAACGAAGGACAATCCTATGCACTGGAGTTGACAAAAATTAATAAGGCCAAAGAAGAACTTAAAGAAGAATCAGAACCACTTTAAGATCATTCGGAAATCAAAACCTAAAACTCCTTTTATTCAAAAGGGAAACAAAAATTGACCATTAAAAAGACAAAAATGAAAAAGGTAATAGCAATAGTAATGATTCTTGGTGCAGGCAATTTCGCCTTTAGCCAAGGTGCGGTAATGACGAAATACTTTGAGAAATATTCATCAGATGAAGATTTTACCAAAGTATCTGTGAGCAGCAAAATGTTTTCTTTATTTACTGAACTTGACGCAAACACGGAAGATGAGAAAGAATTTCTGGATGCGATAAGTAAGCTAAAAGGACTGAAGGCAGTAGTTGGAGAAAATGTTGAATCAGCAGAATCAAAAAGGATGTACAGCAGTGCAGTAGCAGATGTCGATAAAGAGGGCTATGAAGAACTCATGACCATCACCGACGCGGAGGAAAATGTGAAAATTTCCATCAAGGAAAGTGGCGGAAAAATCGAGGAACTCATTTTGGTTGCTGGAGGCAAGAGTAAGTTCGCGCTGCTTAGCCTTTACGGAGAAATCGACCTGAAAAAAATCTCCAAACTGGCAAGCTCGATGAGAGTTCATGGAATGCAACACCTTCGAAACCTGGATGATGATAATGACGATGATGATAGAAACTAAATAATTTGATTTTAACCATTTTACCCGGGTTGCCTATCGTGCATGGTATTGGCAGCCTGGGTTGGTTTTTTTAAGAGACTTTTAATCACTATATGCGTAATACCCTCCTAATAACTCTATTATTTCTCTCCACACTAGGCTTTTCACAAGAATCCATTCTCAAAGATTTTGCAGAAGATCGAAGAGATGTGAAATTGTGCTTTTACCCAAGTACACTTCGAATGATCAACATCAAGAATGATCCTTCTTATTACGAGTTGGTAAATGATGTTGAGAAACTTCTCATTTTTATCATGGATGCTGATGACTCTTCTACTGAGTGGACCAATCAATATCGAGCGTTGGGATATGAAGAATATATTACCATGTATGGAAAAGTCAACCTCGTGCTACTTGGAAAAGATGAAGAATACGTCGGACTTTCGGGAGACGGTAACAGGGTTGCAGCTTTTTACTTAAGAGGAACAATCGCCTTCCAAAAAATACCAGAGCTAATAAGAACTTTTGAAAGCGGAGACATGCTTTCTCTTATTAAATTCAACATGGATCAATGAGTAGTGTTCTGAAAATAAGGAAGCTAACCAAGCATTTTGGGAAAATCACGGCAGTGAGTGAACTTGATCTCTCCATTGAGTCTGGCCAGGTTTATGGCATCTTAGGACCTAATGGAAGCGGTAAGACCACTACGCTTGGAATGATCCTGGAGGTCGTCGCTCCATCATCTGGGGAATTTTCCTGGTTTGATGGAATGAATAATGTGAAGGCCCGACAACAGATTGGATCTATTCTTGAAACACCGTGCTTTTATAGTTATCTGACGGCTGTTCAAAATCTTCGGATCGTGGCGCATATAAAAGATTGTGGCACTGACAACATAGATGATATTCTCAAAAGAGTCAATCTCTATGAACGAAGAAACGACAAGTTCAAGACCTACAGCTTGGGGATGAAGCAGCGACTTTCGATTGCGGCCGCTCTCCTATCCAATCCACCAGTTTTAATACTTGACGAACCAACAAACGGTTTAGATCCAGAAGGTATTGCAGAAGTCCGTGATTTGATCAAACAAATAGCATCGGATGGAAAAACCATTATCATGGCAAGCCACCTGCTTGACGAAGTGCAAAAGGTATGTACACATTTTTGTGTGCTAAGAAAAGGTGAAAAACTGCATGAAGGATCTGTGAATGATATTCTAGGAGAAACGAATGTTGTGGAAATAACAGCCAAAGACCTTGAAAGTCTAGCTTCTCATGTTGAATCCTACAGTGGCATGGAGAAAGTGACCTCAGAAAATGGTTCTTTATTCGTGCAGCTTAAAGAGGGTCACTCATCAGAAGACCTGAATCAATTCTGTTTTGATAAAGGAATCACACTGAAAAAATTATTGCAACAATCAAGGTCACTTGAGCAGGAATTCTTGAAAATACTAAAGGAAAATGATTAGAGCGTTTACTCTTGAATGGCTAAAACTTAAGCACTACAGAATTTTCTGGGTATTGTTTGGGATTTACTTATTGGCTCAATTGGTCATTACCAATGGCGGGATGTTCTTTCTTGAATGGCTTAGGGATCTAGGAGCAGATTTTGATGGCATTGATCCAACAATCATTCCTATTTATGACTTTCCTGATATTTGGCAAAATACCTCCTACCTCGGATCTTTTGGAAAGATACTTATTGCTTTCATCGTTATTATTTCTGTCAACAATGACATCAGTTATAACACCATGCGACAAAACATCATTGATGGTGTTAGCAAAAAGGAGTTCATTCTTTCCAAGTTCATGCTAGTACTTTTCCTGGCCGCTGTTTGTACGGCCGTACTATTTGTTTCAGGGCTTATCACCGGATTCATCTATTCTAGTGTGACAGATATCAAGTATATCTTAGATGGTCTTGAGTTCGTTCTCGCCTATTTCTATCAACTGGTGGTGTTTAGCATGTTTGCCTTCTTGGTTGGATTAGTAATTAAAAAAGCTGGTTTTGCGATTGTATTATTGTTCTTCTATTCTTCTTTCTTGGAACCAATTGCCACTGCTATTCTTCAACATGCTGATCCGATCAAGGATCAAACTGCTTGGTTAGCTCAGTTTTTTCCCATTTATTCAATCAACAACTTGATTCATGTACCTTTTCTAAGATACTTTTTCCAGGAAATTCAAGACACGATCTATTGGCATGAATGGCTGATTGCGACCGCCTGGCTTGGAATTTTTACGTATACGATCGTTTTTATCCTAAATAAGAAAGATTTAAAGGCTTAAGTAAATCAATTCGTCGACAGCTTCAGGGAGTTTTATCATATGACAAAAAATGTTAATCCCATAAATCATGGTGTTCGACATTGGATAAGACTTACTCGACGAAAATTGCATTTTTTAAAAATACCAACTCAGGGTTTTGCTCGTTTACCATGTTAAATTAGTACAACAGTTATAGAATAAAATCTTACGGTTATGATCAAGTTTGTCGTTTTACTCACTTCCGCCATCACATTCAATTTCACCCTTTCTTTTGGTGAAATAATTGGCGAATCCCAGAATGAAAAACCGCAAGAAATTCAACTTCAGTTTTCGGAAAGCCCGATCGGAGTAGAAAGTGGACAACCTGTCTACCCTATCAGCACAAAAGTTTTTGTGAAAAGCGTAGATGAAAAAGAATTCACTATTTCAGTTAATGGAAGTTCTGAGTTTGTTGAAAACGGTTCGAAAGTAGATATTTCAAGATTCATTAATCCAATCGCAGATACTTACACAGTTGTAGTTGAAGCGAAGGACCAAGATGAATCGCTGCACAAAGTATTTGGATTTAGCACTAAATAAATCCTGGCTTCTAAACGAAGCAAAAAAATTGAAAGGCATGCTCGTTTTGAGGCATGCTTTTTTTATGCATAATTTTCGAAAAGGTAATAGATGATTCGTACTGCGAACACTAGCATTAATATGGCTACTGCCCGATTCATCGTTCTGACGAACCTTACTGTGATCATATGCTTGAGCTTGTTGGCAATGAATGCCTTGATCAAATCCAAACTCAGAATTGTAGCAAGCATGCCAACGAAAAACTGTACCTGCTGAAAAAATTTATAATCAAAGTTCACTGCAACTGTGCTAATCCATGTAGCCCAGAAAATGACAATAAATGGATTAAGGCCGTTCAGCAAAAAGCCTTTCAAAAAATACTTCAGATAGTTCACATCATTTGCCAACTCAACCTCTTGAAAAACAGGCTTTTTGACCCACGAATAAATGGCGTAACAGATCAACATAATTGAGCCAAAGACAGCAATCCAGAATTTAAAGCCATCAGTCTCAAAAGCTTTGGCCAAACCAAAGAGAATGACAACAACAAATAAAACATCAGCTATGGATATGCCAATGGCAAAGAAAATAGCTTTTCGAAAACCATGCTGAATGCTAGTCTGTATTAAAGCAAAGAATGCTGGTCCCAATGAAAAAAGGAACAAGAAACCAAAAAGAAGACCATTGATAAATGGAGGCACTAGCTTATAACCATGTTTTGCTCACTCAGAAATTTCTTCCAATCCATAGCCTTCTCTTTCTTCAACACCCGAGGGAATTTGTTTTGACTTCCTATTCTACCCTGAAGTTCCATCCAACCATAAAAAGCCGAAGTTGGCAAAACTTTCACTTTTACTTCTTTTAGAGCAGCTCCTCTTTCTACCTTATAATCATCATTCAATTCCATTAGCTTATCGTCAATAAGCTGACGAAGTTCCCTCTCATCAACTTCATCGTCTGTACCTATGTACCAGTGGTGAGCAAATAAGGAATCTTTTGGTTCTCCGAGTAAGGTGAATTCCCGGATGTCAATATTCAATTCCTGTTCAGCAATTTCAATTGCCTTATTCATATTGTCAGAACTTAGGTGTTCTCCACACAAACTGAGAAAATGTTTTGTTCTACCAACAATCGTGATCTCAGACTCTTCTATTGACTCGAATCGTATAACATCACCTATCAAATACCTCCAGGTTCCAGCATTAGTAGAGATCAGTAACGCATAATCTTTTCCTTCCTCGATTTGATCAATCTTATAGGTTTCAGGGTTTTCCCTCAAGATTCCTTCCTCATCAAAATTATGTCTGTTGAATGGGATGAATTCATAAAAAATACCATTGTTCAAGACCAGGCGCATTGACTTTCTATCCGGAAAAGCCTGAAACGCAAGGAAACCCTCAGAGGCAAGGTAGGTTTCCAAATAAATAAGCGGCCTTGCAAGTAATCGTTCAAAACCTTTACGATACGGCTCAAACGGAACTCCACCATGAACAAAAACCCGGAGATTTGGCCAAATGTCATGGATGGATTTGACATTGTAATAATCAATGATCTTTTCCATCAATATCTGGATCCAAGCAGGAACGCCTGCAACAATCCCTATATCCCATTCTCGTGCCGACATCACGATTTCGTCCAGCTTGTCATGCCAATTCTGATACTTCGCAATCTTTTTCCCCGGCTTATAAAAATGTTGAAACCAGAATGGTATTTGCGATGTAGTAATCCCGCTTAAGTCTCCTTCAAAATAACGTCCGCTCTTTTTCAGATCTGTACTACCACCAAGCATCAAAATACCTCTGGAAAAATGAGCGGCTGGCAAGTCATATTTTGACATGGTCAAAATTTGTCGAATAGAAGTCTTCCTGATGGATTTGAGCATTTCCCTTGTGATGGGTATGTGCTTGGATGGTGATCCTGAAGTCCCGGAACTTAAAGCGAAGTACTTGATTTTTCCTGGCCAGCAAATATCTTTTTTCCCTTCTTGAGTCAAATGCCACCACTCAGAGTAGATCTTGTCGTAATCAAAAACAGGAACATTCTTTTTGAACTCTTCATAAAACCGATCATTGTCATTTCCTCTGAATGATTTTAATACGTCTGTGAAATTGTATGCTTGTCCAAACGCTGTTAGTTCCGTTTGAATGAGAAGGTTTCTAAGTTCTTGTTTTTGTAAATCAATAGGCGAAGAATAAAGTTGCTCCAGACTTTCACGGAGCATGATCCCTTTTTTTAATAAAGTTCCTAAAATTGCCATTCGAAAATGATCAGTATTCCTTCGCTATATAAGACGCCCAAAAGTAAAATAAGTTAGTCATTCAAAGATATGAATTCCATCACACAGCAATTAGAGCAGCTCAAAGCCACACTTCCTAGCGATTGCACACTTGTGGCCGTCAGCAAAACGAAACCCAATGAAGATATCATGGAGGCTTACAATACCGGTCATAGGGATTTTGGTGAAAACAAAGTACAAGAGCTAACTACAAAAGCAGAACAACTCCCAAAAGACATCAACTGGCACATGATTGGGCACTTACAGCGCAACAAGGTCAAATACATTGCACCATTCGTCCATCTTATTCATGGCGTTGATACTTTCAAGCTATTAAAGGAAATAAATAAGCAAGCCGAAAAGCATGATCGAATTATCGAGTGCCTTTTGCAAATTCACATTGCCGCTGAAGAAACAAAATTTGGTTTGAGCGAAGAGGAACTTCAATCGATTTTAGAAAGTAAGGAATTGGAATCGCTTCAAAACGTTAGAATCATTGGTTTAATGGGGATGGCCACCTACACCGATGATGAAGGTATAGTTCTCAAAGAATTTAAGTCGTTGAAAGAAATCTATGATTCAGTAGAAAAAAAATCCACTCATTCCAATGTCAAGCTAAGTACGCTTTCGATGGGAATGAGTGGAGATTATAAAATTGCCTTAGAAGCAGGAAGTAACATGGTCCGAATTGGAAGCACCATCTTCGGCCACAGAAACTAGCTATTTATTAGGCTTTTCTCTTAATACGTTTGTAACAATTTTGACTCGGGCCGGATTATTCACTGCGTTTGACATTACAGTGATCACCTTGTTTTGAATACCTATTTTTCCAGTACTATTGAAAACTACCTTTACTGAAGCTGTAGCTCCTGGAGCAACTGGTTCTCTCGGCCACTCTGGAGCAGTACAACCGCACGTGGTTCTAACATCAGAAAGAATCAATGCTTCATTTCCAATATTTTCAAACTCAAAAACATGCTCCACTTTGTCACCTTGAGTGATGTCCCCAAAGTCAAACATATTCTCAGCAAAGGCAATCTTAGGTCCAGTTAAAGGTTCTGAGTTCTCTTCCTGAGCAACTCCAACAAAACCAACACCTATCAAAATCAGAGATACTAAATATTTCATGTGCTATAAAGTTTCGAAATGAGTGATTGATCAGCTCATTTCATTTTACTTTGAATTTATCTTTCAAAAATAACGAAGCATTTAGACAAATGTTAGCATCATCACAAGACCTTTCGATGTTTTCCGGGAAGGTGCGAGTAAGAGTTTGTGGGCTTCTTGAAATGGACGACAGCCTTTTAATGATCAAGCACTCGTCAATCGGATCGAAAGGACATTTATGGGTACCTCCCGGAGGAGGTGTCGATTTCGGAGAATCTGCTGAACAAGCCTTAAAAAGAGAATTTCTTGAAGAAACTGGCTTGAATATTGAGGTTCAAGAATTTCTATTCGTGTTTGAGCTAATAAATGATCGGCATCACGCGATTGAGTTGTTTTACAGCGTGAAGCAATTAGATGGTGACTTGAGGCTTGGAGAAGACCCCGAGTTTGACCGTTCGAATCAAATTATGGAGGAAATAACTTTTTTGTCTTATGAAAAAATAGATGAAATGGATCCTGCCTTACTTCATGGGATATTTAGTGAAGTAAACTCACCAGAAAATGTCTTTGGACTTAGGGGTTTATTTAGTTTTAAGCATTAATAGCAATAGTGACTTTCAAGAACCCTTTTTAATATTTATAATTGCAAAAACCTAACATAAAGAGATGGACAAGACCAAGATTTTATCGATCGTATTCTTTGTAATCGCAATGGGATTAGCTGCGTTTTTGATCTACAGAATCAATTTCGCGATCAGTGAAGAAGAGAGAATTGCGAGAATGGAAGCTGAGATAATCGAAAGCTTGATGATGATTCGTGAAGCTGAAACTGCCTATTTAAAGGTAAATGGACAGTATACGAGCGACTGGAACCAATTGACATCTTTTATTGATAGCGGTAATTTCTACATCACAGAAAGAAAGGAAACGGTTATCCAACTTGCTTACGGAGCGGATAGTATTTACGTCGAGATAGATACTTTGGGAACCGTGCCTGTCATGGATTCATTGTTTACAAAGGCAAAATGGCCTAAATTTAATCTAGCAACTTTAGCGATCGTTCCAGGTGTATCACCTGAGACAAAATTTGTTCTATGGGCGGATAGGATCAAAAAAGCGGGAGTTGATGTGAACGTGATTGAAGTGGTAAACCCTCGGCCTGTAGACCCTAATAGGGACGAAGAAAGTGAATATAACACCCGAAAACCATTGAGGTTCGGCTCCAGAACAAGTGTCACAACCGCTGGTAATTGGGAATAGAAAAATTTGAGTACCGCCACAGATACATCCACATATAAGCTTGTAAAGCGAGTAAAAGACGAAAAATTCAGCATCGATGAATTGGAAGATTATTCGCTTACGCTACAAGTAGGTATTCGCGACTTCCAAATCTCAGTTACTGATACTCAAGATAACCAGGTGATGGGCCTGGAAGACTACCGTCTTGAGGGTATCAAGACTATTAATGGCCGACTTAGATTAATTCGAGATATTCTAGACAACCACGAATATCTGACTGCCGGTTTTTGGAAGAATGTCAGGCTTTGCCTCAAGACCCACAAATTTTCTCTGGTACCGAATAAAATGTTCGTCGCAGATTCTGCTATAGACTATTTGTCTGTTAATAGTGACATAAAGCCTTCTTTTGAGGATGTTGGATACTATAAACAGATAAGTGCGGGCTTAGTCAACATTTTCGCTACTGAGATTAAGTTGACTAAATGGATTGCATCGGTTTATAAGAGAAAAGCCATTCATATTATTCATCAAGGAAGTGCACTAATCGAAGGCTTTTTAAAGCACAACGACCATTCGCATGAAAAAGGCCTTTTCTGCTTCGTTGACAGGGGGATTCTGCATCAAGTAGTTTGTCAGGAGGGAAAACTTCTTTTCTACAATCAATATGCTGTCAGAAAGAAAGAAGATTTTCTAAAGTACGTCATGTTGGTTTTTAAGGAAATGGGCATGGATCCTAAGAAGAATCCTGTTCAGTTCTGGGGCTTCACGAAGCAGAATTCTGACGAAATAACACTACTGAAAAAATACATTCGGAACATCTCCCTTGGCTCTAAACCATCCTTCTTGAAGTTTGGCTACAAATTTGACGAGATCGATGATCATCAATATTTTGATGTGATGAGCGCCTATATTTGCGAATAATGAAAACTGCCATTTTTCCTGGCTCATTTGATCCTTTCACTAAAGGTCATCATGACATTGTGGTGAGAAGTCTAGCTCTGTTCGATCATGTGATTATCGCAATCGGTCATAACGCTCAAAAGAACAAGCGATATTTTGAGATCGATTGGATGGTGGACAAAATCAACAAACTTTATTCGGATAACGATCGGGTTGAGGCGGTGGTCTATGATGAGTTGACTGCAGAGCTTGCGAAGAAAAGAGAAGCAAATTTCCTGGTTAGAGGTTTAAGAAATACAACAGATTTCGAATATGAGAACAGTATTTCTCAAGTGAACCGAACAATAAACGATAAGCTGGAAACTGTTTTCTTAATTACTTCGCCAGAATTGGCACAAATTAGCTCAAGTATTATTCGGGAAGTTCATAGGTACGGTGGAGATGTTTCCACTTTCCTACCCTACGAAATCTAAGTTTAGACTTTTTCCAAAAGCTTCATGTACTCCTGCATCACGTATCGGATAGAGCGGTAAGAATCATGGAGTGCTTGTCTCACTGCTTCAAGATCCATCCACTCGGCCTTTTTAATTCCCTCTTGCTTTTGCGGTTTCATCTTTTTGTCGCTCTTGCACTCCATTGAATACCAATAGGTTTTCTTGAGTATATATTTCCTATTACTAATGTACGTGTGCCAAACCGCAGTTATTTCTTGGCCTAACTTCACTTTTACACCTGTCTCCTCCTCCACTTCTCTGACCGCACAAGTTTCAATAGATTCACCGGGATCAAGTTTTCCTTTTGGAAAATCCCATCTTTTTTTCCTATAAATAAGTAAGAATTTACCATCCTTTTCCACTATTCCTCCAGCAGCCATTATCACTTTGAATTTACTCTTTAGGTATTCGATTAGTTTTTTCTTGTCACGAGAAGAGATAAATATTGAATGAACCTTTCTTAGCTTCTTATCGGTCATCAACTTCAAGAGCTTATCAATTTGATCAAATGAAGCATTCATAATAAGTACATC
The DNA here is from genome assembly GCA_028284125.1 of Cyclobacteriaceae bacterium. Lineage (GTDB taxonomy): Bacteria > Bacteroidota > Bacteroidia > Cytophagales > Cyclobacteriaceae > Ekhidna. Next base: position 398,666 of record JANQSI010000008.1, on the reverse strand, counting down.
ATCAACCAAAACTTCAGGGACTATCGTTTCAAATTCTCTGACAACCAGCCCGTATACACGTTTATGATTTATATTTTTCTCAGAAAGAATGTAGACAGGAATGTCGTTGATAAAGATCTTCATCGAATGGTAATAGCAGGTACAATTAAAAGCATAATTGTAAAATGAAACAAGTGCTTTTCAAACTATGTAGGAATTACTTTACGAATATGTAATTTGAGACAATTATTTCTTTCTTTTGCGGCAGATGTCTATCAAAATTTACAACCCACAACTTGCCACCGAAGTAGCTTCCAACCTACTCAATATCGAAGCAATCAAACTAAGTCCCGATCAACCATTTACCTGGGCATCCGGATGGAAATCTCCGATCTATTGTGACAACCGATTGAGTCTTTCTCATCCTGCTGTAAGATCAAAAATTAAAACGGCGCTCGCTCTGGCTATTTCCAATTCTTTTAGTGGAATAGATGCTATTGCTGGTGTTGCAACAGCTGGAATCCCACAAGGAACGCTCGTGGCTGATGAACTAGACCTACCTTTTCTTTATGTACGCTCGAAATCAAAGGGACATGGTCTTCAGAATTTGATCGAAGGGAAACTGGAAAAAGGCCAAAAAGTGGTGCTTGTAGAAGATCTGGTTTCGACTGGAGGAAGTTCGTTGGCTGCTGCTGAAGCGATAAGGGACGCTGGTGGTGAAGTGGCAGGAATGGCTGCAATTTTCACTTACGGTTTTCCAGTTGCTGAAGAGAACTTTAGATCACACAACATTGACCTTGTGGTTTTAAGCGATTACGATCATCTGTTGGATTATGCCCAAGATGAACGAATGTTTGAAAACAAAATTTTGAAAACATTAAAAGAGTGGCGAACAGATCCCGGAAATTGGGGTTAGAACTTTTCCATTACACCAAGTCCGAAAAGCGCAAAATCGTATTTCACCGGATCATTGGAATCTAGTTTTCTCAAACTCTCTGTTAATTCAAGAGCCGTGAGCCAGTCGGTTTGCTTTCGTTTAATAAGCCCCAACTTTCTTGCCACTCTGTCCACATGGAGATCACATGGACACACTAATTGACTTGGTTGGATCTTTTTCCAAAGGCCGAAATCAACACCACAGTTATCGTCTCTAACCATCCATCTCAAATACATATTGATCCGCTTACAGGCTGATTTTCGAGCAGGTGTCGGTACATGCTTCTTCGTTCTGTTAGGATGGTCAGGAAGCGAGAAGAAAGTATCGAAAAAATTGATTAATCCACCTTCTATTGTGACGTCATTTAATTTGACAATGAATGCTTGCTCAAGTGACTCATTGTTGGAATAAAACCAATTGAAAAAGTGAATGAAGTAAAGTGCATCAGTCGGATTAAAGGTTCGGTGCTTGAAGTTCAGGAAAGGCTTTAGGTCTTTTGCTGAATGATTTAAAACAAATGAATGAGGATCGTTATCCATGAGTTCCAGGAACTCAACAGATTTGTTAATGATTGTTTTTCTCTGGCCCCAGGCAAAGACTGCTGCAATGAACCCAGCAATTTCTATGTCCTGTTTCTTCTTAAAACGATGTGGAACACTAACAGGATCATCGGGAATGAAATTGGATGTATTGTATTCCTTTACTTTAAGATCAAGGAATTCCTTTAGTTCTTCGTGATTCACTTTTTGAAATGTGAAACCTCTACCCTCGATTTGGGATCGAGAATTCCTAATTGGTCGAAAGCTGGCTTAGAAAGTCTGAGAAGTATATTTCTGTTAATTCCTGTGTTTGGAAGTTTTCCTACCACCTTGACATGAACGATAAAATTGTTCATCAGATTTCGTACTTCTAATTCAGTACCAATAGGCATGGACCGATGAAGCGCCAAATACTTTGATGTTGAAATATCCGAAATGACGCCAGCTATTCCCTCCTCGTACACTTTTTCAAAACCGTCTTCATCTAACCTGGTACTTAAGCTCGTGCTGTCATTTGGAGTTTCGAGTGAATCGACAAGTGTACGAACAAGCAATGATTGTCCAATTCTGATGTAATCAGATTCGAGGTTGTTCCATTCTTTCAATTCTGAAACATGTATTCCTCTTTTTCGAGCAATAGAATTTAATGTCTCTGCTGTCTGTACAATGTAAATCTCAAAATCTTCTGGAATCTCACTTTCATTGCCGCTTTCTTCCGGAGTTTCTCGTTCTTCAACTTTCTCTTCGACAACTTTCTGAGGTTCTTCAGGTTCTTTCACTCTCAAATATTCACCTGGAGAAATATCATTTGATTGAAGTTTATTCAGCTTCCTAATTTCTCTAATTCGCAAATCATAAATTTTGGAAATGCTGTACAATGTTTCTCCTTGCTTGACTAAATGGAATCCTTCGGGAGTTTCAGAGACAGTTTCGTTTTCAGTTTCCTCGATATTGTTGTATAGGACGCTCAGTACTTGCCCTACGTCAATTCGATTATCAGAAATATTGTTGTGCTCAATAATGGAAGGGACCGAACTCTTGTACCGTCTCGCAATTGAATAAAGTGTCTCCTCTTCTTCTACCTCGTGTATTACAAATAAGAGATCTCCACGAGTTTCAGATCTAATCGAGTCAAACTTCACATCTGCGTAAGCGGAAAAGAGGATGATCAAACTAAAGAGCGTACACAAAAATTTCATTCCTATTTTTTACAAAAATCAATTTACCATTCACTACAAAAAAAGAGCCAGAGGCAAACCCCTTCATTTGAGTATCTTGAAGCTCCTTGAGTGCCTTTTTCCCATCTTCCAACATCAGGAGATAACGTTCAAACTCCTTACCAGAACGAAGATAGTAGCTCAATATGATTTTTCTATCAATTTCAAGGTATTCACAAGCACATGGAAGTTCCAATCCAAGAAATTCATTAACCGTACGGAAATAGTCAGATCCAGGTTCATAAATTGACGGTTGAGTGATGAAATTCTTAGCATAGGGTATTTGATCTTGCCTTACTTCATCTTTTTGATCTCCATCTATTTGGTAAAACCTTTTATTATTTGGATCACTTTCGTCCTGGTATTCGGACAGATATAGATGTTCATCAAAAGCTTCTATCATCATCCATTTTGAACCTTTATGGGTCAAAATCGGAGTGAGCTTCAGGTCAATCAAGTTAAGTTTTTGATAAAGAACAGAATCCTCAGTCTCATTCCTCACGTCAAGGATTAAGAAATGACTGTCATTTGAGAGGACGCTACTCCAAACAATACCTTCAAACGTATGTTCAAATAGGGGTTGCAATTGAGATGAGTTATGTCAGCAACTGTTTTCCGTACGTTGAAATTAAGATAACTTTATTTGCAGATTGAATGTATGAAACGATTTGTTTGTTTATATCTGCATTCTAACACAAACATGAGAAATCTATTAATTATCTTATTATTATTCAATCTATTTCTTGCGTCTGGCCAAGAGAGCGAACGACCATTAGTCCTTCACCTGAAAATCCAGGCTGAAATCGATCCCAGAACGAATCGCTACTCAGAACTCGGCCTTGAGCATGCCAAAGAAATCAATGCAGATTATATCATTTTGGAATTGGACACGTATGGCGGTGCGCTCACAGATGCTGACGATATTAGAACAAGAATATTGGATCTTGAGATTCCCATCTACGCTTTCATAAATAGAGATGCTGCATCTGCAGGGGCATTGATTTCTATTGCCTGTGACAGTATTTATATGGCCAGTGGATCTAGTATTGGTGCAGCGACTGTAGTTACACAAGATGGCTCGGCTGCTCCTGACAAATACCAGTCGTACATGCGCTCGATCATGAGATCAACTGCTGAAGCCAAAGGCCGAAATCCTACAATGGCAGAGGCTATGGTAGATGAAGATATTGATTTGGATAGCATTGCAACTGAAGGCAAAGTCCTCACACTCTCCGTTTCAGAAGCCATCAAAAATGGATTTTGTGAAGGCGAGGTAAGTGACATTGATGACATTATGGAAAGATCCGGAGTGGACAATTATGAGCTCGAAGTGTTCGAACTTGGTTCATCAGAAAAGATCATTTCTCTCTTCTTGAATCCATTTGTAAGTGGGATTTTGATCATGATTATCATTGGCGGAATCTATTTCGAATTACAAACTCCTGGAGTTGGGTTTCCAATTCTCGCCTCCATTGTGGCTATCATTCTCTATTTCGTTCCGAACTATCTGAATGGCCTTGCGGCAAATTGGGAAATTGTCATGTTTGTCATCGGGATTGTACTCATTGCCGTTGAGGTTTTTGTTATTCCAGGATTTGGTGTGGCCGGAGTTTTGGGGCTAATCTTCACCGTTGGTTCACTTATTCTTGTCATGTTGAATAATGATTTTTTCGACTTCTCATTTGTCGGTGGAGATCAAATCATCATTTCGGTAGCCACAGTTTCCGCAGGGCTGTTGATGGCAACTGTCTTATTTTTCGTTGGTGGTTCTAAGCTAGCCGACAGTAAATTTTTCAAGCGAGTAGCCTTACAAGAAACACAGGATGCAGATGCTGGTTTTACTTCAAAGCCTGTTGCAGAATCGATGGTTGGCAAAAAAGGGAAATCTTACACTGTACTCAGACCAAGCGGAAAAATCGAAATTGAAGGAATCATTTATGATGCTTACACCAGAGGCAACTATATTGGACAAAACATTGAAGTTGAAGTCATCTCAGATGAAGGGACAAGCTTGAAAGTTCGTGAAGTGACATGAAAATAATTCCAATTCTGGTATGGACATTCACTATTCTGGCCTTTATGTTTTTCTTCTTTTCATTAAGGTCTGTAGACAATGCAAAATTTTATAGTTTTATCGCTTTAGGAATGTGGGTTGTGGCTTTTTTACTCAACAAATTCAAACCTGGTGAAAAAAAGAAGGAAACACAGTAAGTGCCTTAATTGTGGGCAAAACCTACACGAAAGTCATAATTACTGTTCCAATTGCGGTCAAGAAAATACTGACAATGAGTTAGGTATTGGCCTGCTTTTCAGAGAATTTCTATCCAATTTCTTTTCTCTGGATTCCCGTTTTGGCCGAACATTCAAACCGTTCTTATTCAGACCAGGCAAGATCACTAATTCATTCAATGATGGCATGCGCGTTTTTTACGCTCATCCTATCAGATGGTATCTTGTCATCAGTATTTTTCACTTTTTCTTTTTCTCAAAAGTCATTGATCCGAGCGAAACGAAAGGCAGAAGTTTTGTAATGGATTCTTCATCGGATGATTTAACAAAAACACAGTTCGATAGCCTTTATTATTTACCAGATTCGTTACATGAAGAGGACAGTTGGCCAGTGCCTGATCATTACTTCATGATGATCAATAAGATGAACCTGGAAAACGAATTATCTCCTTCTGAGATTATGGATTCATTGAAACTCAACGATCTTCCAATTGTCGAACGTTTAGCAACCAAGCAACTTGTCAAAATAAATCATGAGTCTTCCGCAAGCTTAGTCGGCTATATCATCCGACAAATTCCCGTAATCATGTTCTTCATTTTGCCAATCTATGCATTCATTCTTAAGCTATTTTTTTGGCGAAAAGGACTCTATATAAGGCATCTGGTTCACTCGCTTCATATCCATTCGTTCTTCTTCTTTGTTATGATGCTTGGGTGGATTCTGGTTCTGATACTTGGAGAAGATTCACAGGATACCGTGACTTCAATTGCGGTTTTGATAAGCGCCATCTACATATTGATTAGCTTTCGAAACATCTATGGAGTCAAATGGTTCTGGACCATTTTCCGATTCTTCATGGTTGGATTTATCTACACGATTGTTCTCTCTATTTCAATGGGAGTCGGACTTGTGATTTCTCTGGCCTTCTTCTAAACTAAAAACCTATCTATTCTCTTGAAATTTTTTCAACCATTGAGGGTATATTTTGCGGTACTTAAAAACTTCGAGGAAATATTTCAAAAAACAGTTCGATCACCCACGGATATTTTCATTGAGTCATCTAGATTTGCCGGCTAATTTCAATGCGTCATAGCCATGCTGGTACTCAAATTTGGTGGAACTTCTGTAGGAACTGTTGATTCCATCAAATCACTTCTTCCGTTATTAGAAGCTTATCTTGAAAGGCATCAATTAGTCGTTGTTGTCTCAGCGATGAGTGGTGTCACCAACCAGTTCGTTGGTGCTATTGAAGCTGCTGAAAAAGGTGATACCAAATACAGAGATACCCTTGAAGAACTGGAAGTAAAACACATCGAGGCGTCTAGAGAATTAATCGCATCTGAAAATCAATCAGCCATAAATGTAAACATCAAGCAAATTCTTACTGGAGTAGAAAAAGTGCTGGAAGGAATTTTCGCTTTGAAAGAATCTACACCAAACGCCATTCATCAGGTTACTTCTGCCGGAGAAGCTTTATCCTCGTTGATAATTGGCGAGTACTTCAAGCAGTCAATTCCTGATACATTTCTTATCGATCCACGTCAAATTATCACATGTTCAGAGAATCAAAAACCTGCCGATGTTTTGATGGAAATCAGCAGGGAAAAAGCAAAGAAGGTCTTACCAGAATTACCAAAGCTGAGCTTGTGCCCTGGATTCATCGCAGCAGATGAAAAGGGAAAGCTTATAACACTTGGAAGAGGTGGATCCGATTATACTGCGGCGCTTCTGGCCAACTTTTTTGATGCCGAAAAGCTTGAAATCTGGTCAGATGTGGACGGTTTGATGACCGCCGATCCAAGATTGGTTCCAAATGCACATCTTATTGAAACATTATCCTTTGAGGAAGCGCTTGAGCTTTCACATTTTGGCGCAAAAGTGCTCTATCCTCCGTCCATTCAGCCCGCAATGGCAAAAGACATCTCTATTCAAATAAGGAATACTTTCAATCAAGAGAATGGCGGAACAGAAATCATTCGTGGATACCGTGACGAATTTATGGTTCGCGGAATTTCTAGTGTGAAGAATATTTCTATGCTCAACCTTAAAGGAGCGAGTATGGTTGGTATCCCCTACTTTTCCTATCGATTGTTTCAAACGTTATCAGAGCAAAAGATCAACATCATTTTGATCACGCAAGCATCCTCCGAACATACGATCTGTGTGGCGATAGAGACCAAAGACCAGGCTAGAGCTGTAAAAGCAATCAATAAGACCTTTGCCTATGAAATTGAAAGCAAAAAATTAGATCCAGTTGAAGTAGAAAATGGACTAGCCATTATTGCCTTGGTAGGCTCGAACATGAAAAATCAAGTTGGAATTAGCGGTCAACTTTTCAATACGTTGGGAAAAAATGGCATAAGCGCCATTGCCATAGCGCAAGGATCTTCAGAACGAAACATTTCAGTCGTCATTAACCAGAAAGATCTTACCAAAAGCATCAACTCATTGCATGAGACCTTTTTTGAAGATGAAATAAAGCGAGTCAATCTATTCATGATTGGTGTTGGAAATGTTGGGAAAGCACTGCTGAATCAAATTAAGCAACAGCAAAAATTCCTTTTACAAGAACATTTGCTGGATCTTCAAATCATAGGAGTCGCCAATTCTAAGAAAATGGCATTTCTACCAGAAGGTGAACCAATCGAGCTTAATAACTGGGAAAAGAAGCTAACAGAAGGAGAGCCTTTCACAATCGAAGGATTCATTGACAAAATGAGTGAATTGAATCTAAGAAATAGTGTTTTCTTGGATGTAACCGCGTCTCACGAAATAGCTGAATCGTATGCTGAAATTCTAAGGAGGAGTATTTCAATAGTCACGCCAAATAAAATTGCGGCAACTTCCAGCCAATCAAATTTTCAAAAACTAAAAGCATTTGAACGGAAGTATAAAGCCCAATATCTGTTCGAAACCAATGTCTGCGCTGGATTGCCGGTTATCTCAACGCTTCGTGACTTGATTAAGAGTGGCGATCGAATTCATAAAATTGAGGCAGTTTTATCTGGAACCCTGAATTTTCTTTTCAATAACTATGACGGTACAACTACCTTTTCTTCAATAGTCAAGAGAGCCAAAGATGAAGGTTATTCAGAACCTGATCCAAGGCTGGATCTTTCAGGTGAAGATGTGAGAAGAAAGATTTTAATCTTAGCAAGAGAAAGCGGATATGAATTGGAGATGGATGATATCCAGGGAGAATCATTTGTCCCTCAAAGTTGTATGGACGCAAACGATGTAGAAGGTTTTTTCAAGGAACTAGAAAAATCTGAAGAGCACTTCCAAAACCTTCAAGAGGAAGCAAAGAAGAATGGAACGAAAATACGCTATGTTGCTTCATTCGAAAATGGATTAGCAAAGACACAATTAAAGTATGTAAACAGTAATCACCCATTTTATCATCTTGAAGGAAGCGACAATATTGTTTTGTTTTTCACTGACAGGTATTCAGTTCAGCCACTCGTGGTGAAAGGTGCAGGAGCTGGAGCTGAGGTCACTGCTTCTGGTATTTTTGCTGATATAATGAAAATTTCATCTGGTAATTAAATGAACGAGGTAAGAGTTTTTGCGCCAAATACAATTTCCAATGTCGGATGTGGATACGATGTTCTTGGATTCCCATTAGAGGGTCTTGGCGATGAAGTTCTTGTGTCTCGAAGAAACGATTCCAGCTTGGTTATTAAAGAAATAACTGGAGCAGATTTACCGATTAATACAGAAAAAAACGTAGCAACAGTTGCTATTCAAGCACTTTTAAATGCTCTAGACGAGAATAAAGGTTTTAATATTTCTATCAAGAAAAGCATTCCTCCAGGCAGTGGTTTAGGTTCTAGCGCCTGTAGTTCCGTCGGAGCAGTTTATGCGGTAAATGAACTCTTAAACAAACCTTTTTCAAGAAAAGAACTAGTGCCTTTTGCGATGGAAGGCGAGCGTTCAAGTTCAGGACAAGCGCATGCAGATAACGTAGCTCCGTCCATGCTTGGTGGCTTCACAATCATTAGAAGTTATAATCCGTTGGACATTTTCACAATCCCGTTTCCGGAAGAACTTTTGACTGTTGTTATTTATCCAAAGGTTGAAGTGAAAACCGAATACGCCAAAAAAATACTTCCAACAGAAATCAGTTTAAAGGATGGAATTCAGCAGTGGGGAAACATGGCTGGTCTAATTAGTGGTCTCATGAGTAATGATTTTGATCGTATTGGAAGATCGCTAACAGATTCAGTGGCTGTCCCCGTTCGGAAAAAACTAATTCCGCATTATGATGAAGTCGAAGAAGCAGCCATGAAAAATAGAGCCATCGGCTTTACCATTTCAGGTTCTGGTCCAACCACATTTGCTTTTGCTAATGATTCAGAAACTGCAGAAAAAATCAGGTCTTCATGCCATAGCGTTTATGAGAAAAATGGCATTGAAGTTTTAAGTTTTGTATCAAAAATAAACACCCAAGGGGCTCACATCCTTTGAAATTCTTCAGCACCAACGATCGATCTCATCGAGTTTCATTTAAAGAGGCCATATTTAATAGCTTGCCTCCAGATAATGGTCTGTATTATCCTGAGTCCATTCCATCCTTTAGTGCTGATTTTTTTGATGAATTAAAATCACTATCGAGACAGCAAATAGGCTTTGAGATTGCCAGAAGATTTATTGATGATGAAATAGCTGAGCCCGACTTGAAGTCAATCATTAATGAAACGGTCAATTTCAATTTCCCCCTAGTTCAAGTCATCGGTCAAATTCATTCGCTGGAATTATTTCATGGACCAACCTGGGCATTCAAAGATTTAGGTGCACGATTCCTATCAAGATGCATGCGCCATTTCTTAAACGAAGAAAAGCAAGAAGTAACTATTTTAGTAGCAACCTCAGGTGACACTGGCGGTGCGGTGGCAGCTGGTTTTCATGGCATTGATGGAGTAAAAGTCACTGTTTTATATCCAAAAAATAAGGTAAGTGATCTCCAGCAAAAACAGTTGACTACCTGGGGCGGAAATATTTCAGCATTGGAGGTTGATGGTACGTTCGACGATTGTCAACAACTAGTCAAGACAGCTTTTTTAGACAAAGAACTCAATTCGCAATTATCTCTCTCCTCAGCGAACTCAATCAATATCGCGAGACTGATCCCGCAAATGTTCTACTATTTCTATGCATTTCAGCAGTTGGAGAGATGGGACAATGTGGTGGTCTCTGTTCCGTCAGGGAATTACGGAAATCTTTCAGCTGGTCTTTTTTCCAAAAGGATGGGATTACCGATTTCTCGATTTATTGCTGCAAGCAATGCCAATGAAATTGTTCCAAACTATTTAGAAACCGGACTATACAAACCCAAGCCTTCCATCGAAACTTACGCAAATGCAATGGATGTAGGTGCTCCTAGCAATTTCGTGCGAATGCAAGAATACTTTGAGGGAAGTGTTGAGAACATGAGATCACTTATTTCAGGTTTCTCGCTCTCTGATCCGAAAATTCTGGAAACGATGGCCGAATGCTACAAATCCACTGGCTATGTTTTGGATCCACATGGGGCCATTGGGTTTCAAGCGCTGAAAGATCAACTGAATGAAGACGCAACGGGGATCTTTCTAGAAACAGCTCATCCTGTAAAGTTTATGGACGTTGTTGAAAAAGCGATTCCAGGAGAATTAGATTTCAATTCGAAAATTGCAGAAATGGAAAACAAAGAATCCGTTTATACTTCGATCTCCAATTCTTTTGATGATTTCAAGTCTTATTTATTGAAGAATTGATCAATTGCCGATCACTGTCCGGCAGCAAAGCTCTCGAAACTACTTGCGATTCTTTCCACCTCTTTTTCTCCAATAGCTGCAGAAATAAATAATGCTTCGAATTGGGATGGCGCTAAATAGATACCACTTTCTAACATAGACCTGAAGTATCGTCCAAATTTTTCAGTATCGCAGCTCTTTGCGGAAGCAAAATCGGTTACTTGAATGTTGGTGAAAAACAAGCTGAACATGCTTCCAATTTTGTTCATGGTATAATTCAGATTGTTCTTTTCCAAAACCGATTGGTAGCCATCTACGATTTGATTGGTGGTAGCTTCCAGTTGAGCGTAAATCTCAGGATGCGTATTGAGGTAATGGAGTTGTGCTAATCCTGCCGCCATTGCAACTGGGTTTCCTGAAAGTGTGCCCGCCTGGTAAACGGGACCTTCAGGGGAAACGAAATCCATAATTTCTTTCTTGCCACCGTAAGCTCCCACTGGCATTCCCCCTCCAATGATTTTTCCAAGTGTGGTTAGATCTGGTTGGATATTAAACACTTCTTGTGCACCTCCCTTAGCCAAGCGAAAACCGGTCATTACTTCATCAAAAATTAAGACAATACCATTTTCGTCGCACAGTTTTCTTAACCCCTCAAGGAATCCTTCTCCTGGAATTACACAACCCATATTTCCCGCTACCGGCTCAAGGATGATAGCAGCAATCTCATTAGGATTAGCTTCGATAAGCTCTTTTACTTTTTCCAAATCATTGAAAGGTGCCAGAAGCGTATCCTTTGCGGTTCCTTCTGTTACACCTGGACTATCCGGGGTTCCCATCGTGATCGCTCCACTACCTGCAGCAATCAAAAAGGAATCTCCATGACCATGATAGCACCCTTCAAATTTTAAGATCTTGTCTCTTTTCGTAAATCCCCGAGCCAATCTGATGGCAGACATAGTAGCCTCCGTTCCAGAATTCACCATTCTGACCTTTTCCACCGAAGGAATCATACTTACGATGAGTTCTGCTATCTCAACTTCTCTTCTGGACGGAGCTCCAAATGATGGAGAATCTTTAACCGCTCTAAGAATCTCCTCCTCGATCACCGAATGAGCATGACCAAGGATCATTGGTCCCCATGAATCGATCAGGTCTATGAATTGGTTGTCATCCTCATCATACAGGTAAGCTCCTTTCGCTTTTTTAATGAATAAAGGATCACCACCCACTGCCTTGAAGGCACGTACTGGTGAATTCACTCCACCTGGAATAAAGTGTTTGGCTTTTTCAAAAAGCTCTTTACTAGTATCAATTTTCATTCGTATAACTGTTTTGAACGACTATGTTCAAATCTTGTATGGTGACAATGGGAACTACTTGATTGTCCTTGTAAGATTCAAAAGAAAGACCTTCCATCAAGTATCCTTCGCGAAATCTTCCTGCTACAAGTCCTCTCTGGAAAAATTTCCCATGTTCTTTAAACATGTTTCCAACCTGCATGATGATCTCAAAACCCATGTAGTGATATTCGGTTGGTTCGGTCCAGTATTTTTTCCTTATTCTTTCAGCCACACTATCTGCCTCTAGTTCGTTGAAAAATGAAGTATGGATCAGGGACACGTTTAATCGTTCAAGCTGACTGTAAGAAACCAACCTGAAATCAAGCCAGTTGCTATAGCCCACAATTCCTATACTGTCTCCTCGAACATCGGTCAGGCTAATGATATTGTTGGCAAGAAGGTTATTGGAAGTGGCAGCAAAAATATGTCCAATCGTATCCAGAGGGATAGTGAATTTCATTTCATAATACTCTAGCTCATCTTCCCCATCCAAATTCCGAATTGGGCGCCCTGTGAGTGAGTCTTTTTTCACTCGGTTCCGAACAAACCTATTAGGCAGTAAAGTGATGGAATCAATTTCTTCTTGTGAAAGTGTGTCTAACACTTCTTCATATTGATCCGTGAAATCCACCTGCATTTGAAGTGCCATGTCTTTATCGAACTGATCAAACAGCACAATATTGAAACTGTCAGCTTCGAGGACTTTCTTATATTCTTCTGCTATCACCTGATCTCGAGGAGTTTCATACAGGATCATCGCATTCTTGTTCTTCGTGAATTTCTTTACTGCATATTCCCCTGCTTTACGTCCCTGTGTCTCATAAGAAGGCTTAAACAGATAACCCAATCTATTGTCCGAAATAATACCTCCATTTGAAGAAAGTGGATTTATCATGGGTATTTCCTTCTGAATGGAGAAAGACTTGACGATTTGATTTGGCTCCTGATACAATGGACCAATAATAAGGTCGGCATCATTCAAAAGGCTATCTCTCACTATTTTGCCCGCATAGAAACCTATTTTTTTTGTGTCAAATGGAAAGAACTCTAACGAAACGCCTTCTTTTTCCAGTGAATCTTTGGCAAGCGTCATTCCTTGATAGAGATCAAAAATTATCCTGTTTCGTATGACAGATTGAGGGTTTTGAAGTGAATCGAACATGAATGGGAGAACCAGCGCAATTCCATATTTCTCCTTTTCAATCTTCGGCATATCCACTAAGAATTGCTCCACATCAAAGTTGAATTTCTCCGATAAAGCAAGCAGCTGTTGATGGTCTCTTTCTTCGTAAGGTTGATTGGTCAACGCTTGGAAATAAAGAATGGCTAGCAATTCATTTTCCTGATTGGAATTGTAAAGTCGATCGAGCTCTTCCAGGTCAAGGTTATTCATGGCAGTTTGCATCACAGAACTCTTGAGTTCCGATGGCAGCATTTCTGCATATTTGACTCCATCCAGGTAGCGACTCTTCTCAAAGGAGAGTTTTGAAATCCAGAAAATGACTTCCGTTTTCTGGTCCCAATCAGGATACTTCTGTAAGATTTGTTTCCACATGCTCAAAGCAGCCTGTGGTACTTCCTGGTGGTAAGCAGAAAGTCCATAATAAAAAGAAGCATAAGCTCCGAAAACGGGATCGTTGGTCAGGCTTTGAAAACCACCCATCGAATTACGATAGTTTTTTAGTCCAAATTGCCGCTTTGCTTCTAAGTACTCTGCTTGGTTGCCCTGGCTAAATGCTGTACAGAATGATAAAAGGATGATGATGACGGATAGTTTGTGCACAGCTGGTTTCTAAATTGAGAATTGAAAATTAAAAATTAAGAATTAAAAATCGGGAATAATTGTAATCTCTTTCAACAAGGCATGGAATGTCAATCAACCGAATCATTATCAATTTTAAATTATTAATTCTCAATTATTTTATTCCCACTCAATTGTAGCAGGAGGTTTTGAACTGATGTCATAAACGACCCTATTCACCCCTTTTACTTTATTGATGATATTGTTGGAAATTCTTCCTAAAAATTCGTAAGGAAGATGAACCCAATCGGCAGTCATTCCGTCAAGGCTTGCAACCGCTCTCAAAGCAACTACATTTTCATAGGTTCTTTCGTCTCCCATCACGCCCACCGATTGAACAGGTAGTAGCATTGCTCCAGCCTGCCAAACCTCATCATAAAGACCTTCAGACTTGAGGCCATTGATAAAAATATGATCTACTTCTTGCAAGATCCTTACTTTCTCGGGTGTGATATCACTTAAAATTCGGATGCCAAATCCCGGACCTGGGAATGGGTGTCGTCCTAAGATGAAATCTGGAATATTGAGTGTCTTACCAACCCTTCGAACTTCGTCTTTAAAAAGTGTATTGAGTGGCTCCACCACTTTCAACTTCATTTTCTCCGGTAATCCACCTACGTTGTGATGTGATTTGATAGTGACCGAAGGGCCATTTACTGAAACCGATTCAATTACGTCCGGGTAAATAGTCCCTTGACCCAACCATTTCACATTTTCAATTTTATGAGCCTCTTCATCAAAAACCTCAATAAAGACTCGACCAATGATCTTTCGCTTTCCTTCTGGATCTTTCTCTCCTCCTAGCTCTTTGTAAAACCGATCTTTCGCGTCGACTCCCTTGACATTCAAGCCCAGTCCTTCATAGGATTTAAGTACATCTTCAAATTCGTTCTTTCTCAAAAGACCATTGTCGACGAAAATACAGTAGAGATTTTTTCCGATTGCTTGATGAATCAGCATCGCTGCTACAGATGAATCTACACCTCCGGACAGACCAAGAACTACTTTGTCATCACCAAGCTTATCTTTCAACTTTTGAACGGTATCCTCCACGAAAATATCTGGAGTCCAATCCTGATTTGCGCCGCAGATATGTACCACGAAATTCCGCAATACATTTTTTCCTTGAATCGTGTGAGTCACTTCGGGATGGAACTGGATTCCATACGTTTCTTTTCCAGCAATTTTGAATCCACCAACTGGAATAGTTTCTGTTTTGGTTATGAGCTCAAAATTTTCAGGAAGTTCTGTAATGGTATCTGCATGAGACATCCAAACTTGTGTATCAACTTCAACCTCCTTTAACAACTCATAATGCGTATCGACTTCACTTAGGTTGGCTCGCCCGTATTCTCTATGATCGGATTTCGCAACTGTGCCGCCATTGTTTTTAACTAATAGTTGAGCCCCATAACAAATACCCAAAACAGGAAGATTGCCGAATTCACTAAAATCAACATCTGGTGAACCGTCATCTAAAACTGAGCACGGACCACCCGACAAGATGATACCTTTGGTTTCCGGTGTTATTTCAAAATGATTGAACGGATGAATTTCACAATAGACATTTAGTTCTCGGACTCTTCTACCAATCAGTTGTGTGTATTGAGAACCAAAGTCCAGGATAAGGATCTTGTCTTGCATCGCGCAAAATTACAGGCATTGGTTGAGATTTTTCAAAGAAAAAAGGGCCACAACTTTTTGTAGCCCTATCACCCTAATCTTGCCGGGATAAAACCGGACTTGTGAAATATTTTTCTTCATTTCTGCACTTATGACCAAAGGCCGGGACTGCCTAATGGCAATCCCCCCTTCATACTACTGGTCGATAAAACAATTACGAGATTATTCTAATTAGACATCATGTGAATCACCTAATTTCTTTGTTAGATAATCCATGGGTCCTAAGGAGAGAAATGATTGGTTACAAATTTGGTTATTCTATGGCCTGGCGATTTAGTTAATTATTGATTTCTAGGTTAATAGCGGTCAAATAAGATCTTGGTCTTAAATATTTTGACAAAGTACTCATTTCGACATTTTCCATGTATGGTAGTTTTTCTCAGATTAAGCTAAGTAAAATGCTTAATATTGGACTTACAGAATAACGACCTCAGAAAGCAAATGCTGCTATTTGTTAGTACTTTTCTTTGTGAGCAAAATCAATAAGTCTCTTGCGCAAAATCTTTAAGCAGAACAATTTTCTATTTTTGAGGTATACATCCTTTATGCTAAAAAATATTCTGACATTTTCCGTCTTGGTGGCTGTGTTTACTTTGACAGCTCAGCCTCTAAAAATCGCAAAACTCAAATACGATGGTGGAGGAGATTGGTATGCAAACAAAACAGCACTCCCAAACTTGATTCAATTCTGCAATGACAATCTCAATACGAATATTGATGAAAATGAAGATATTGTTGAAGTCGGAAGCCCTGATCTTTTTCTGTATCCCTATGTATACATGACAGGTCATGGAAATGTGGTCTTCACGCAATCTCAAGCCGATAATCTAAGAAGCTATTTGATTGCTGGCGGTTTTCTTCACATCGATGATAACTATGGCCTGGACCCGTTCATTCGTATAGAAATGAAAAAGGTATTTCCGGAACTTGATTTTGTTGAAATTCCTTTTGATCACCCAATCTATAGTAAAAAATTCCAATTTGAAGAGGGCCTTCCGAAAATCCATCAACACGATGGTAAACCTCCCCAAGGATTCGGAATCATCCACGAAGGGAAACTTGTTTGTTTTTACTCCTATGAGAGTGATCTTGGAAATGGCTGGGAAGATCAGGCCATTTATAATGATCCGGAAGAATTGCGACAAGAGGCCTTGAGAATGGGAGCCAATATTATAGCTTATGTCTTTACTGAGGTAAATTGAAAAACCCCTGCAATCTCCGTTCGGAAATCGAGGGGCTTTTACCTACCTGAAATTAACCTAAGAGATTATCTTCCGCGATGATTGATCTCTTTAGTGACCGCTTCGCCTCCATTAACAGTGATAGTTACCAGATTATCACATCTTCCATCTCCAAAATCAATCACTGCTACATTGTCACCCGAAGTGATTTGCTTAATTCCTTGCACTGGAATAAATACTCCTTCCAATCTGCATGATCTCTTGTAAACCAATCGCTCCAATATTTCAATTTCATAGTTTACACCATCTCTTCTTTGTCCATTTGCTCCACCAGTCACTTCCGAAGAATCTTCCAACGGATTGTTTGCTCTTACCCAAGTCCGAACGTGATTTGCATCTCTGGTCGCGAATGTTTCATCAGGGAATGTCAGTTTCCCTCCGACCAACTCGACAGTAAATTCCGGACTATCACTTGTCTCTTCTGAAGTATTAGTAGTTGTTCGTGTTCCTTCTATTTGTACATCATCGATAAAGAAATCCACAAACGATATCCTACGAAACGCACCTGGGATCAATCTCCTTTCATTATACTCAATAGTGATTGTTCCTTTTCTCACTCTTCCTCTTGGCCCAGTACATCCTTCTGCTGGATAAGTAATGGTGATAGTTTTATTTTCCTCATCCTTTACTACCGTAGCACACTCAAGAAGAACATCTCTTTGTACCCTGCCGGCATCTAGTTCAAGCATTCCAGCTTCAACCACAACGTCTACATCTTCAAAGTTTGACTCCAAAGCTGCTTCAGAGTCCACGTCTAATTGCTCTAGTATATCTTCATCCAGATTTGAATCACTGTCGCTACATGAGCTAAGGATAAAAGCAGAAAGAGCGGTTAGAATAAATAACTTTTTCATAATATTTCGATTCGTTTTTTTATTGTGTTTGGCTCCTTTGACTGAGGTGATTTAAAAAGGTTTAATCGAGAGTCAATTTTTCTTGAAAAAACTGCTGAAACTGATATTGAGCACGTTAAAGAGCGATTTTAGAAGGTCATTAGTCGACAATTGGTAGACAACCTTACACTTATTTATATATGTGCTTTGGGTTTTTGTATAATTGTATTCATAATCCTAAGCTCAAAATGAGATTCTTTACTACCCTGATTCTTAGTTTTTCTCTCCTTGTAGGCTATTCGCAAGGGTGCAGTGACGCAGGGTTTTGTACAATGGGAGCAATGAGACCTGATCAGAATTACAGTAAACGAGTAGCCATTAAACTGAGATCCATTGAATTCAATTATTATCGGGGTACGAGCCTTATAAGTCCAATCATTTATGCCGCCAATGTCGATTTCAATTTGGCAGTTACCGACCAAAGCTCGTTACAAATCAAAGTACCCTATCAATGGGTCAGCGGAAATCTAGGAGAAAATGCTGGCATGGGAGATATTTCTATCAGCTATACCACCAACCTGAAAACCACCAATAGATGGAGCTATAATGGAACCATTGGAGCTAAAATCCCAACCAATGATTCGAATGCAAAAGTGAACAACGAATTCACCAACGGTCAGGCCACTCCTTTGCACATGTATTATCAAACAAGTCTCGGTTCTTATGATGGAGTAGCTGGTTTTTCTATGATCAATCAAAATTGGTTGTTCGCTACAGGAATTCAAATTGCTTTTACTGAAAATGGAAATGAATTTATATGGGGCGGATTCCCTAATTATCCAGGGCTTGGCTCATCAGATGAGCAATTAGCTTCTGGAAGAGAATACATTAGAAGATACGACACGGGCATCCATTTAAAAAGAGGAACTGATGTGATGCTAAGAGTTGAACGAAATTTCAAATTCACCAATTTTAATTTCACTTTCGGAGCCTTGAGCATTTACAGAATAACCAAGGATAACGTACTTAAGCCTGCAACTCGGGATCTTCCAGAACGTAGAGTAGATCTCGACGGAACATTAGGACTTGCATTATCGGTGTTGGGATCTTTTGGCTATCAATTTGATGTGAACAATAGTGTTAAGTTTATTCAGGGAATAAAAATTGTCGATCGGGATGTGAATCCAGATGGGTTGACAAGGAACGAGGTTACAAGTATTAGCTACATACACAAATTTTAAAGTTGAATCTTCGTTTTCCATAAATGAAATACATATTGACCCTTTCTGTTTGTTTTCTTTTCAGTCACTTCATTGAGGCGCAGGGAACATTGCTGAAACAAGCTGAAAATGCGAAACAAAATGGTCAGTATGAAGCCTCTTATAATCTGTACAAACAAGCTGGAGAAGTTTTCCTGGAACAAAACGCAATCCTTTCCTATGTAGAGACTCATTTGGAAATGATAGATTGTATGCTTTTGAATGGAGATCCATTCCATGCGAAGAGTCTTGCAGAAAATACTCATGAGTATATCTCTTCTGAAATTGAAAATTCTCCAACGTTGGAAGCTCGTTCTTTGACATTGCTTGGTCTTAGTTTCCTTAATCTCGGACGAAATGATGAAGCCTTAGAAAATCTTCAGGAAGCCGAAAATAAATTTGGTGAAGATGACACTATTGAAAAAGCTAACTGTTTCAACGCATTAGGTCTTGTTTATTGGAATAACGGAAATAAAACACTTGCACTTCAATACCACGAACAAGCCCTAAGTATTCGTAGACAGTTGATTGGAAGAGATGCCGTTGAAGTTGGAGATTCGTTCAACAACTTGGGACTTGTCTACCAGTCTGATGAACCGCTACAGGCATTGATTTATTTCAACAGGGCAAAAAACATTTACGAAAGTCAGTTGGGTTCAAATGACAGAAAAACGGCTCTGGTTCTGACGAATATGGCATTTGCCAATTCCACGCAAGAAAACTATGATGACGCTTTGGATTTACTAAATCAAGTCAAAGCAATTTACGATCAGAAATATCTGGAGAATCACCCTAACAAAGCTTTTGTACTTTCAAGTATCGGTGTAATCAATGAACAAAAGGGAGAATTAGAACAAGCATTGATCATTCAAAACGATGCACTTCAACTTTATATCGAGCTTTTTGGAGAGAAGCACCCGGATGTGGCCAACACCTATTTTCTAATCGGTCGAATACATCAGAAGAATAAGGATTTCAAACTGGCTGTTGAATTCTACCAACAATCCATTTATTCAAATTTTGCTGGAAAAAACTCCTCTGACATCTATGACCTACCCACGCTTGAGGACTATTTCAATGCAGATATTTTGCTCTCGAGTTTACAAGCAAAAGCAAAAGCACTAGAAGCCCTCCACTTCGAAAAAACATTGAATACCAGGGATTTGACCGGAGCTGTTGATACGTACAAGCGCTGCGATGAGCTCATTTCAATTATACGAAGGCAACGACTAAATGAACAGGATAAGTTGAAATTAGGGGAAATTTCCAAGGACGTATACGAGAACGGAATCAATCTCTCTCTGACGCTGAGCGAAGAAACTTTCAAAAAGAAAGTCTACCTGGAAACAGCTTTTGAGTTTTGCGAAAGAAGCAAGTCATCTGTTCTGTTAGAGGCAATTACGGAAACCAAAGCGAAACAATTCTCAGGCATTCCACAGGACTTGCTCAACCTTGAGGATAGCCTAAAAGACGAAATCTCCTACATCGAACAAAAATTAGCGCAACCTGAGAATACAGAAGATCAGGAGTTGAAGGACCTACTGTTCCTTTATCAAAATGAATACAGGGATTTCATTGCTGGATTAGAGACAAACTATCCAGACTACTACAACCTAAAGTACAGCACCAGCCTGGCTTCTGTTGGTGAAATCCAGAATAAGCTCAATGATCAAATGGCGATGCTATCTTATTTCATTGGCACGAATGAAATCTTCATTTTCATCGTCACTAAGAAGGGAATAAAGGCTGTGAGAAAGCCGAAAGATGAGGCTTTTGATAAAAGTGCGAAAAGCATTCGAAACGCAATCAAGTATAATGTTGTCAATACGTTTATCCGTTCCTCGAAAAATCTACACAGTTATTTAATTCCGAAACTGCCTTCAACTATTAACGAACTGGTTATTCTTCCTGATGGAGTTCTTGGAACAATACCATTTGAAGCTTTAATCAACTTTGAAAGTGAGGGCGAAGATTATGTTTCGTCAAATTTCTTAATAGAAAATTATGGCGTCTCCTATGATTATTCGGGCACTTTGTTTTCTCAAAGGATAGTTGAGGATGGAAAATCAAGTGCGGAAATCTTGTTGGTTGCTCCAATTGATTTCAGTCAAAACGAGATTCGAATGGCAACTCTTCCAGGGTCAGAAGAAGAAATTATGGAAATCCGATACCTATTCATGGGAGTTAATGGACAGCCAGAAATTAGAACGAAAAATCAAGCGAGTGAATACAGTCTAAAAGTCGAAGATCTCAATAAATACAAATTCCTCCATTTCGCCACTCACGGATTGGTCAACGAGTCAGAACCTGCCTTATCAAGGATATTTCTTAATCCTGGTCAGAATGAAGATGGGAGCTTATACGCCGGAGAAATTTATAATTTAAAAATTAACGCTGATCTGGTAACACTTTCCGCTTGTGAGACAGGACTAGGTAAAGTGGCTAAAGGCGAAGGAATCGTAGGGTTGAGTCGTGCGCTACAATACGCTGGTGCAAACAACATCATTGTATCACTTTGGCAAGTAGCCGATGCTTCTACCTCTCAAATGATGATTGAGTTTTACAAATACAACCTGAGTAATGATCATCATGGGTACAATACAGCATTAAGAAGAGCTAAACTTTCTTTGCTCAATTCGGAAGAATACAATAGTCCCTATTATTGGGCTCCCTTCATTCTTGTTGGCATGTAAATTAGGATTTTCCATTATTAATCTGTTCATTAGATAATGGCCAGAAGAGGCAGCATTCTAATAATACTATTCATCATAGGATTGATTCTGTTCGATGCGATACAGCAGCAGTATTACATCAATTCATTTGAACTAACTCCTGAACCTGTTCTTCTAAGCGATTTGTTAAAAACACAATCTATCAATTGGTCAGTTTGGGGATTGATGGGAATTCCATTTGGATTTTTTATTTGGAGACTGCTAAGAAGCGTAAGGCTACAAATTCATCACTACACGATAATCTTATTCGGAGTATTATCATCTGTCTTTCTGTGCGTTGTATTGATGAGTTTGATATCAATTTGGAGGCAAAACCTTGATTTAACCACTGCTATTTTTTCAGAATTTTTTGTCTTCTTCTCATTTCAAAAAGGGTTGTCATTCTCCATGGCCTACGGAATGATTACGATCTTGCTCAATAACCATTTCCAAGCAACTAAAGTAAAAGTTCAAGAAGCAGAAATTGTCAACCTTACCAGAACGTCCGAAGAGTTAGCAAAGAATTTGCTCACCAAAGATGAAGAGCCATTTCTAAGCATAAAAACAGGCAGCAAGATATCTCCAATTGCGCTGAGAGAGATTATATGGATTCAGGCAGATGATTATTGTGTGAGAATTCACTCAGAAAATAAATCTTATACACTTAGGAAAAGCATGAAAGCCCTGGAGGAACAATTGAAACCTTATCGATTTATAAGAATTCATAGAGGAGCTCTTCTGAACCTTCACTATGTTGATCAAATCAACTTTGAATCATCGACTGTCCGGCTTCAAAACGAACGAGAACTTCCGATCTCTCGATCAGGAATTAAAACCTTAAAGAATCAAATCAAGGAAAGTTCGCTGTAGTTCGCTGCAAAAAGTCAGTTATTGACTGCAAACGTTTAGTCTATTTCTTTCCCAGAGCCTTTCTTTTCATGAAAAATTTATTGATCATGAAGAAACTTGCTCCATTTTTCCTTTTAGCTACATTCAATCTATTCGGTCAATATGATTATGTGGCTTCAGAAAAAAATCCGTTTGGAAAGTTAAATCCAGCGGCACCACAAGAAGTGGCTGATTACGCTGATTTGATCGGTCAGTGTGAGTGCAAATCTGTATTGCGATTGGATCAATCCACCTGGGCAGATACACTTACCATGCTGTGGACATTCAAATACATTATGAATGGAATGGCAGTACAAGATGAAACGCTTAAATCGGACGGTGGATTTGCAGGTAGCATTCGACAATTCATCCCCGATAGCAGCCGCTGGTATGTCCATTTCTTTTCACAAGTAGGTCCCACAACCACTCTTCCAAGTTGGGAAGGCGGCACCACAGAAAATGGCGATATATTACTTTTTAGAGATCAAAACGCGCCCAATGGCATGGCTGGAGATTACCGAATCACCTTTTCTGATATATCCAACGATGGATTCAACTGGACTGGCGAATGGGTGAGTAAAGACAGAACCATTGTATATCCTACATGGCGGATTTTCTGCTTAAAAATCATTGACGATTGATGTAGCAGAAATATCGTCTGGCTCACAAAACCTTGACAATACCTGAAATTTTATAGTAGTTTTTAAACTTTTTTTCCGACCTTTCGGGCTTAGTTTTTTAACCAAACAACCGAATTGATATGAAGAGGATTCAAGTCGGAGATATGGTTGAAAGTGATTATGGAAAAGGCCAAGTATTGGCAGTTACTGATCAGTGGATTATTCATAACAACTCACTGAACAACAGTAAAGAAGAATTTGCGATTCTTATATCTGACGATGCAATTCAATTAGTAGAAGATAAGCCTACTTAATCACTAAATCATTGACTGCACTACCTTAATAAAGCCCTGAAGGAATTCAGGGCGACTTTCCAATCAGCTATTCAAATATTAGAAAAAATGTAATGTCGAATTGGTTCAGCATGTCGAACCATGATCATTATTCAGCTAAAAGCTCATCGATGATTTGGTTGAACCTTTCATCAAATGCTTTATAATAATCCCCTGTTGCCGGACCATTGAAATAGCTGTGAACGTATCTCACATATCCTTTTTTATCTAAAATAACTAAGGTGGGAAATGCCTGGATTCTCTCCGTAAATGGCAATGACATGGCTGCCCCGGTTTTGCTTAAGCGGCCACCTAATACAAGGTCGTAGGGGATATTGTTGGCCTCTCTATATTGAGATAATCGCTTCAATCCATATTCCTGAGAATAGTTGGCCTCATAGGATGAAGCGAGAATCGCCACTCCCCTATCACTGTTTTTGTTGTACCAATTTACAAGGTACTCTGTTTGATCATGGCTATTTGGACACCAGGTGCCAAACAATTGTACAAGCAAAACTTTTCCCTCATATTTTGATGGATCAATCGAATCTTTCCCACTGCCTGCTCCCAATAAATCATAGTAGGGCTTGTGGGTTCCTTCATCAATTTTGACCATCTCAAAGGGGTCCACCAATTCAGCTTTTGGATCGTATTCGGCAACCCAAGATTCAACGTAGTTCCTGTCAAAAACTATTTCACCTTCCCACTTCTTTGGGCCTGTTTTTTTTCCACGAATCAAAAATGCATGAGCACCATCAAACGAAGATAATTTCATCGAATCTCCATCACTGATTCCTTCGAAATATCGGTAATCACTCGTTTCAGAAATAACCGTACCAGTTACCTGATCTCCAATTTGCTTGAAAAGCCCAACTCCCTCACTCATAGAAGGTGAGTCCGGGCTAAAGGTCATTTTCCATTTCTCCTCTATTCTAGGACTAGGCCGTGTACTTTTCTTGGCGAACCTGACACCTCCAAATTTTGCCACTAATGGCATACTTGCGTGTCGATAATGCTTAACATAGGAACCTGTTAGAGACATTGCTCCGAACTTAGCTTTAATGGTCACATCAAAAGGATCAAGTGGTATCAAAATACTATCTCCTTTTATCGTAGCATTTTTCACCGATCTCCGTTCACGGCCATTGATAAATATAATCTCAGGAACCGCTTCTCCCGTGGGAACCACCTCAAATTGAAAGGGGACTTTATGTTTACTGTAGGAGATTTCTCCTGTCCATTTCCCAGGCTTGAGTGTTTGGCCTTCTACATAAGCAATGCTTAAAACGAGTAAAATGGTGATAAGTAATTTCATGGTGGGAATATAAAAAGAATGTTTTTTCATCTAAAGTGGAATGGACAATTAAATAGCTTATACGTGTGAATTAAGTATCTTAGTTTAGAAATCAACAACCTAACATTATGACAAGTGACACTGTAAAACCCCCTGTTTGGTTCTGGATTGTTAGTGCAATCGCCGTTGTCTGGAATGGTATGGGTATAAAAGCTTATCTCGATCAGGCTTACATGACTCCTGAGAAATTAGCCACATTACCAGAGGCTGAACAAGCCATGTACAGCATCGATTACCCGGCTTGGGTGACAGCTGCTTTTGCAATAGCTGTCTTTGCTGGAACTATTGGAAGTGTGCTACTTCTGATGAGAAAAAAATTGGCTCACATTATTCTAGTCATTTCACTAGTTGGAATTTTAGCCCAAATGAGCTTTGCATTCTTCATGAGAGGCTCGACTGATTCATATGGGGGTATCATCATGCCTATCATGGTTATATTGTTTGGAATCGGTTTGGTATATGTAGCGAAGAAAGGAGTTTCAAATGGCTGGTTAAGCTAGGTGTTTCGAAAATTCATTAAGTAAAAATCTCTTGTGCGCACACAAGAGATTTTTTCGTTTCATGCCATAATCAATTGTTCATTCGCCATATTTGCCGCCGATGAATTTTGATGAATTCAATTTGAATACTGAGCTTTCGGAGGCTATTTCTCACATGGGTTTCACCGAAGCGACTCCCATCCAAGAGCAAGCCATTCCAGCTATTTTGAATGGTAAAGACTTAATCGCGTGTGCCCAGACAGGCACGGGAAAGACAGCAGCTTTCGTAATACCGATTCTGAATTACCTGGCAAATAATCCAAGTGAAGAAGTAAAGGTCTTAATAGTCGTTCCGACTCGTGAGTTGGCAATTCAAATTGATCAACAAATTGAAGGTTTCTCCTATTTCCTTCCTGTTCATTCAATTGCGATTTATGGAGGTGGTGATGGACAAGATTTCGCACAACAGAAAAAAGCACTTACTCAAGGAAGCAATATTGTTGTAGCTACTCCCGGAAAACTCATATCTCACCTCAATCTAGGCTATGTCAAGTTTGACGAAGTTTCACATTTGATTCTAGACGAAGCGGACCGGATGTTGGACATGAACTTCTATGATGACATCAAGAAGATCATTACGTTTTTACCCAACCTAAGTCAAACCTCCATGTTCAGCGCCACTATGGCGCCAAAGATTCAAAAACTTGCCAAGAGCATTCTCAAAGACCCAACCAGGATCACTTTGGAGATTGCAAAACCATCTGAAAATATCAGTCAAGAAGCCTATCGGGTACAAGAACCATTCAAAATTGAATTGATCAGCAAACTCATTAGTAGGTACACCAATTTCGAAAGTATTTTGGTCTTCACTTCAACTAAGAAAAAGGTTTCAGATATTGTCAAAGGCTTAAAAAAAGCTGGACTTGATGCTAAAGGCATTTCTTCGATGTTGGAGCAAGAAGAACGTGAAGCAATCCTATTAAAGTTTAGGGCCAAAAAACTGAGAATTCTTGTCGCAACAGATGTACTCAGCAGAGGAATTGACATCAAGGACATCAACCTAGTGATCAACTTTGACGTTCCCAACGATGCTGCAGATTATGTACACCGCATCGGAAGAACTGCTCGTGCTAAAACCAGCGGAGTTGCCATTACGCTGATCAGCAAAGACGATAACTACAAAATGAAGCGGATCGAAAAGCTGATTGAGCGAAAAGTAGATACAGTCGACTATCCAATCACTCGGTAAGTACGCAAGCAATCCCTAATTTTGCACCCGCAATGAAAAAAGTAGCTTTTTATACGCTTGGGTGTAAACTCAATTACTCCGAAACTTCGTCCATCTCAAGGATGTTTGAAGATAGAGGCTATGAAAAAGTTGACTTTTCAAATGAGCCTGATATCTTCATTATCAACACCTGTTCTGTCACAGAAAATGCCGACAAAAAGTGTCGCAAAATTGTGAAAGAAGCTAAGAAGATCTCTCCAGAAAGTTTTGTAACGATCATCGGTTGCTATGCTCAATTAAAGCCGAAAGAAATCTCCGAGATCCCTGGAGTAAATGCTGTTTTAGGTGCAGCAGAAAAATTTCAGCTATTTGATTATCTAGATGATTTCACTAAAGATGGGGTTTATGCCTCAGAAATAAAGGAAGCTACAACCTACAATGCCTCTTATTCCATCGCTGACAGAACCCGTACTTTTCTAAAAGTTCAAGACGGTTGCAATTACGGTTGCGCTTTTTGCACGATACCGTTGGCTCGAGGAAAAAGCAGAAGCGACACCATTGCCAACATTGTGAATCAGGCAATGGAATTGGGTAAAACCGGAGTAAAAGAAATTGTTTTGACAGGAGTGAACATTGGGGATTTTGGAATTCAGGACGGAAAACGAAAAGAAAAATTCATTGATTTGATCAAAGCCCTGGACAAGGTCCCAGGAATCAATCGTTTCAGAATTTCTTCCATTGAGCCAAACCTGTTGAGCAATGAGATCATCGAATTTGTAGCTTCCTCGGAAAAATTTGTGCCGCATTTCCATATTCCACTACAATCCGGAAGCGACAATATTCTCCAGGGTATGAATCGCCGTTATCTTAGCGATTTATACAAACAAAGAGTAGAGAAAATAAAGAAAGTCATGCCGCATTGCTGCATTGGCGTTGATGTTATCACTGGCTTTCCAGGAGAAGATGAGAATGATTTTTTGCAGACCTATAATTTCTTGAATGAACTTGATGTTTCCTACCTCCACGTGTTCACTTATTCTGAACGTCCGAATACTAAAGCCATTTCGATGGATAATCCGGTGCTACTAAAAGATCGAAATGATCGATCAAAAATGTTAAGATCTTTGTCTGAAAAGAAACGTAGATTTTTTTACGAGCAACATCTAAATCGAAATTTCACGGTGCTATTTGAAGATGATGTGGAAAATGGAATGATGCATGGCTTCACTGAAAACTATATCCGAGTGACAGCCAAATATGATCCGCTTCTGATCAATGAAACAAAAGAGGTTTGCTTAAAATCAATTGATGCGAATGGACATGTTGAAATTGACGAACCTGAATTTGAGGCTGTGGCTATCAGCGGCTAGTTTTGTTGGCTAAATAGCCATTTAAATGAAAATAATTTGCATAGGGAGAAACTACGCCGATCATATTGAGGAGTTAGGCAATGAAAGACCTGACGAACCAATCATTTTCCTAAAGCCTGATACGGCCCTTCTCAAAAACAACGATCCATTTTTTCATCCGGACTTTTCCAATGACATTCATCATGAGATAGAGCTGCTCGTCAAAATAAAGAAGGAAGGAAAGTCAATCAACAAAGAATTTGCCTCTGACTACTATGATGAAATTGGATTAGGTGTCGATTTTACCGCAAGAGATTTACAAGAAAAGGCTAAGGAAAAAGGTCGTCCATGGGAAATTGCCAAGGCATTCAATGGCTCTGCCCCTATTTCCAATTTTATTTCCAAAGAAGGTCATGACATAAAGAATATCAATTTCAAATTGGAGAAAAATGGAGAAGTCGTCCAGTCAGGGAACACTTCATTGATGCTTTGGACCGTTGATGAAATTATTTCTTACGTTTCTAAGTTTTTATTACTTAAGATTGGAGATATTATTTTTACCGGAACCCCCAAAGGTGTGGGTCAGGTAAAGATTGGAGATCGGCTTGTGGGGTATTTGGAAGACAAAAAAATGTTGGATTTCGAAGTGAAGTAGTGAGAATACTTTTACTGTTAGCAACCTTCTCTCTTTGGCATTCGCTCAGTGCTCAGCTAAGTGAATATGCCGGCTATTACATTTTCCCAATCAACCCTGGCAAACAGAATTATCTAGCCGGTACTGTTGGAGAAATTCGTTCATCCCATTTTCATACCGGAATTGACGTAAAAACCGGAGGTCAAATTGGGCTCCCCATCTATGCCACTGCAGATGGTTATATCTTCCGCTTAAAGATTTCCACTGGAGGTTATGGGAAATCGCTATATATGGCTCACCCGAATGGCACATTCTCTGTATATGCACATCTGGATAAGTTTCAAGAAGGATTAGAAAAGTATGCCAGAGCAAAACAATACGAGGAAGAATCATACGATGTAGAATCGTTTCCAAAAAAAGATGTCTTCTACTTTAAACAGGGCGACATCATTGCGTACTCTGGTAATACAGGATCTTCTAGCGGTCCACACTTACATTTCGAGATCAGGGATAAAAACCAGAAACCCATGGACGTGCTTCAATTTGGGTTCAAGGAAATTACCGATCGTATACCTCCTCAAGTCAGAAAAATAGCGTTCACTTGTTTAGATGGTGACGCAAGAGTAAATCAATTATTTGGGCGTTACGAGTTTGACTTGATCAAGGTTAATAACGCCTATCGGACGAATGTTCCGATCCAATTGGAAGGAAGAATAGGTATTGAAATCTACTCCTACGATGCAATGGATGGAATTCCCAACAAAAATGGAATTGTAAAGACAGTGATGTTGGTGGATAAAGATACCGTTTTTTATGAAAACAAAATTTTCCTGCGATTTTCCAAGCAGAGAAATGTCCTTCAGCATTACAATTACCAGGCGGCTAAAAAAGGAAGCAGAAGGTTTAACAAGCTATACCTTGATGATGGAAATGAACACGATATTTATTCAGTAACAAACAAAGGAATCAATTTTCAGGATCAGAAAAAGATCTCCATTTTCACGGAAGATAGTTACAGAAACCTATCCATATCAGAAGTAAAGATCAACGAAGATAAGATCGTTTACCCTCCAAAAGTTAGATTCAGGTCTTACGAGATCTTGGGAAACCTGCTCCACATAAAATCCAAAAATGGTGCGGGTGTATTAGTTGATGAATGGAACGCTCTCAATCCATATTACTATGATGGAGACTATTACTACTACTTATGGGACATCAGAGAAGGACTGCCCAGAAACATTTTTATTGATGGAAAAACCGTCGAGACCGGATATGTTGTGACTGTTCCTTCCAACCAGAAAATCTCCTATCATCAGCAAGAATTTGAGTTGAAATACGGTAGCAGAGCTTTGTTTGACACCCTTCACCTTTCATTTGAAAAAGAAATTGACTCGGTCAGAAATCTGGAATTGTTCAAGTTCAAAAATCCATTGGATCCGATTCGGACGAATGTTTCAATCAGTCTCAATCCTGCCTATCCATACAATGAGGAGAAATCTCATGTTTATTCAGTTTTTGGGAAACGTTTCAACTTTATGGGCGGTAATTGGTCAGAAAATCAAATAAGTTTTGAAACGCGTGATTTGGTCACTTACACCATTTTAGAAGACACCATTGCCCCGAAAATTCAACATGTCAGATCGGTTTTTGCACACAATACCTTCCGAATTGAAGATGAGCTTTCAGGAATCAAATCTTATCGCGGAGAGTTGAATGGGAAGTTTATCTTGATGAGATACGAACCTAAAAAGAAACTCATTTGGCCAGTAACTGAAAATCCAAACATTCCGATTAAAGGGGAGTTAAGGATTGAGGTAATAGATAATGCCAACAATAAAACTATTTACAATCGAATCATATGATAACATTAAAAGCCGGTGATGATGCACCTCAATTCGAAAGCATCGACCAAGATGGAAATCCTATTAAACTGTCTGATTACAAGGGCAAAAAAGTGGTGCTGTATTTTTATCCAAAAGACAATACTCCTGGTTGCACCGCCGAATCATGCAATCTGCGCGATAACTATGATCAATTGATCAAACAAGGATATGCAGTGTTGGGTGTGAGTCCGGATAATGAGAAATCGCATCAAAAGTTCATTGCAAAACATGAGCTACCGTTCTCATTAATTGCAGACACCGACAAATCCGTTCATGAACTTTACGGAACGTGGGGCGAAAAGTCGATGTATGGAAGAAAATACATGGGGACAATACGTACCACTTTTGTGATCGATGAAAATGGCAAAATCGAAGAAGTGATCGAAAAGGTAAAAACCAAAGATCACACAGCACAAATTCTTAAGTAAAACTGAATTAGTTGATTAGAAGGTTATCTTCTCCTTCTAATCAACTCACTTGGAAAGACAACAACACTTTCCATCCCGTTCTTTCCAACAGAAGCCACACCAAAAAGATAATTATCAATAACAATTCCTTCTAAGGTAAACTCAGTTGTTCCCTTGTCAACCAGGCGATAGCTGTCCCAGGTCGGGGAAGTCGTTTCTCTAAAATAGACCTTATAACCTTCAGCACCTTCCACTTCATCCCACGCCAGCGTTGTTGAAGGACGAACTGCTCCACCAATTTTAACATTTTTAGGTTGAGGTGGAGCTCCTGCCAGAGCTGCCAAAGTAATTGCATTAACAGCAGTTAATTTCTTAGCGTATTCAAAGTTCACTCCTTCAATGACATCACCATACTTGATTCCATTCTCTTCCCTTATATCCTGATGTTGTCGGTTATAGTTTTCATGTGCTTCCATGATTCGAATTCCAGCAAATCCACGGTCACAGAACGGACGATGATGTCCGCCCCTGCCGAATCTATCCAAGCGATAGATCATTTTTGGATTCATTTCAGGCATGTAGGTTTTCGTCATCGTATACACATATCGAGCTAATTGTCTTGATATTCCGTCCACTTCCCCACCGTAGAATCTTCTCATTCTTATTTGAAATGCAGAATCAGTTGGGTTAGTTGGTTCGGAAAAAATTCTGAATGTTCGATTGTCAATAACCCCATCCACTCCTTCAATGTTTCCAATCATATCATTATTCAAAACGCCAATAATATCCCATCCTTCATCCACCGCCTTGGCTGCTAAGTGTCGGCCACCAAACAGACCTTGTTCCTCACCGGAAAGTCCTACCAATAAAATGCTACTTTCAAAATCGTATTTTGAAAGAACTCGCGCTGCTTCAATTGCACCTGCCATCCCTGAAGCATTATCATTGGCTCCAGGAGAATCATCCGTGTAGTTCGAGTTATCAGAAACCCTACTATCAATATCTCCCGCCATAATGACGTAACGATTGGGGTACTTCGTTCCTCGTTTTATTGCCAAAACATTGACAACTTCGGTATCTTTTGTGATTCTTGTTTTTGAATTTCCTTTTACCAACGTTCGCTGATAAGAAACCTCCAAACAGTCACCACAAGCGGCTGAAATTTTTTCAAACTCTGATCTAATCCATCTTCTTGCCGCACCTATTCCCCTGGTGTCAGACTCAGTCTCGGACATGGTATGACGTGTTCCAAAAGAGACAAGTTTTCGAATGTCTTGTTCAATTCGATCAGCACTAACAGCATCAATAATTTCATAAGGAGATTGCGCCCAGCTTAGACTAAAGCATAGGATGGCAAATAGGTTAATAGAAGTTTTCATGGCCGGAAATTAATCCATTATCGAGTAGCGACAAAGATCATTTCCTCAATAGGTGGGCAGTAGATATAGGTGGTGTCAAAATGAGGACAAGTCAAATCTTAAAATGTTAATCTCATATAACAAAAAAACCACCTGCTTAAATGCAGATGGCTTTGGCATAATAGAACAGATAAATTCTTGTTCTGTAAATCAAATAGCTATCACCAGTTACTTAGCCAGTCCACACCTCGAAGAAGAGATGCAGGTGCCGTCATTTGTTCAGGTGAATTTGAGTTAAACAAGTAGGAATTCAAGGAATAATCCCAATTGGTAGGAATCGCCGTACCAGAAACTGGTGAGAGAGCAGGAATACCGGTTCTTCTCCAATCACTCCATGTTTCAGGTTGAGCAAACATAGCAATGTATTTCTGCGTCATGATTCTGTCCAAATCAAATCCAGAAACAGGATCAACAGAAGCTTGACCAACATAAGCAGTATATTCTGAACCAGCTGCGTCAAATCCCAATTCCTGGAAAGAAGCTTCTATTCCATTCAAATAGGCCGTTTGAGCAACTGAAGAATTTCCACTAAGGTTAAACTCGCTCTCAGCAATGATAAACTGTACTTCTCTGTACGTAATTAGATCTTGCTTTTGAGCAGCAATAAAATAAGGATGTGGAGTATCACCATTAATGGTAAAGATATGATCCATCACACTTAACCTGGTGGTATCATTCAATCCTTCCATAATTCCTTTCATCGTTGGGTGAAACTCTATATCCCCTTCTCTTCCATTATTGAACCTATACCACGGCGCAGATGCTGGATCAGCACCATATTGATAACCCATGTTGTCCGCACGACTTGTAAATGATTGCTGAGCCCTGGATAGTGCCATATTGTAATCACCCAAATGAAGATAATAGCGAGCTAAAAGGCCATTTGCAGCCTTTTCCCAATTGTCAATTGTTCCTCCATAATACAAGTCCTCACTCCCCGGAACGATAGGTCCGGACGTTCCAGCAAACAAAGTCAAAGCTTCAGTCAACAATGTATTTACCATTGGGTATAATACAGCCGTTTGATCATCATATATTGGATTGAAGTTATCGGCACCTTGAATGGCTTCAGTGTAAGGGATATCTCCCCAAACATCTGTTGCCATCATCAAAGCTGTTGCTTCCAAAACTTTGGCTACACCCAAATAATGATTATATCCATTTTCTTCAGAAACAGATTTAATTGTTTTCAATTCAATAAATACGTTTTCATAAAGGTCCTCCCAAGCAGCATCAAATCTAGTCGGAGCAATGCCATAGCTATTGAAAGATGACCACTGTCTTTCCACACCTTCTACTTGCTGCACAAACATGCAGTTAAATCGAGAAAAGGAGCCACCATAAACATCCGCAAGCTGGATCTGAACTTGCCCCAATTGTCCGGTAATAGGCACATCTAACGGTTTATTTGGATCTGCATTTAAGTCCCCACCAATAAAGTCTTCACACGATAAAGCTAATAGTGCCAATACCATGAGAGGTGCAGATTTTATTTTCATAAATTTCATTTCACTTATTATTAAAAGTTTACAGATAACTTAAACATGAAAGTCTTAGTTGAAGGGTTATTGAAGTAATCAAACCCTTGTCCATTTCCCGTTCCAGTCAAACTGGTTTCAGGATCAACACCATCGTATGCCCAATCGTACCATAAGTTTCTTCCTACAAATCCAATGGTTGCATTTCTAATGATGTTGTTTGCAAACCAATCTCCTGGTAACTGATAATTGACATTAAGCTCTCTTAACCTTATCCAGCCACCATCTTGAACAAATGCTTCACCGGCATCTCCAAATCCTCCCAAATCAGATGTCCAATAATCTTGATCTCTAACAATCTCAATGTTGTTTGGAGAGCCATCGGAAAGAACACCCGGTATCGCAAATGGTGTTTCTTCCCTGGTATCAGCTGTTAACTGGGATCTTCCAAAAAACGACAATGCCCATGCAGTACCATTCCACATGTCTCCTCCTTGTCTCCAATCAAGTAAGAATCCAAACGAAAAGTTTTTGTATGATATGTTGTTTCTCCAACCCAAAATGAAATCAGGATTTGGATTACCAATCGCTCTTTGAATGGGATCTAAATCCTGATACCCATATTCATCATCATTAGGATCATCGTTGATTACAATTTGTCCGGACGGAATAGATAAATCATCATCAGGATGGGTATCAGCGCCTTCTCTCAAGTAAGCTCCCCCTCTTATACCTCCATAGGGTAGACCAACGATCGCATAAGATCCGGCACTAGCAAATCCTGCCAGGAAGACACTCTCAATACCAGGTGCCAAAGCATCAACAATTATTTCATTTCGAGACCAATTCACCTGAGTCTCCCAATTAAAATTACCAGTTTGCACAGGGTTTGCGTTCAATGTGATTTCCATACCATTCCCGGATAACTGTCCTGCATTCAACCAAGCACTTGTGTAACCAGATTCAGGAGCTACAGAGGCAGGTAGAATAGCATCCTCTGTTTTCTGATTAAAGTATGCAATATCAAGTCCTACTCTCCCATTGAATAATCTCAGATCCAATCCAACTTCTATTTGTGTTGTCAACTCAGGAGTCAAACCTGGATTCCCAAGTCGATCATCCAATTCGAATGAAGTTACGCCATTGATTGGCCATGGAATGGTTGTTCCCCATCCATCACCAATGTTGGCAGTGTTTTCATAAACAGAGGAGGTGCTGTAAGCTTGCGGAGGAGGTGCTCCAACCTGGGCCCATGAAAACCTGGCTTTACCAAATGTTAATACGTCATTTTGCGGCATTAACTCGGTGAATACCAATGCAGTAGAAACAGATGGGTAGAAGAATCCAGCGGAAGCAGCATCGAAATTCTGAGGATTCACTAATCGTGAATCATAATCTTGACGTGCTGTTAAAGTCAAGAAAGCCGTATTTCGCCAGCTTGTTTCGACCTGACCAAATATACCTAAGGTTCGATATCTGGTATCATCTTCAGCAGCACTGATAGAGGTAGTGTTGGAAATATCTAAAAAGCCTGCAAATACCAAACCATCTCCTTGTGTATATGTGTTATGCCGATTATAACTAAACAAGTTCAAACCAGCCAAGTAGCTCAATGAAAAATCATCATTCAGTTCACCAGCACCCGATAGATTCAAATAAAAGTCTGTCTGGCGAGTCACATACTCGTCTAGTATGATTGTACCATTTGGATTTGTTCTGGAGTTAATCTCAAAATTCTGCTTTCTATCATCATTTGTGATATCAGTACCCAAATTCATTCCAAGATTGACCCAATCGCTCACTTTGTAGTTAGCCTGGAAGCTACCAAATGTTCTATGTACCGTTTCAAACCTGAGTGAGTTGTTAACTACCCAATAAGGGTTGTC
The DNA here is from genome assembly GCA_028284125.1 of Cyclobacteriaceae bacterium. Classification (GTDB taxonomy): domain Bacteria; phylum Bacteroidota; class Bacteroidia; order Cytophagales; family Cyclobacteriaceae; genus Ekhidna. The sequence goes on along the minus strand of JANQSI010000008.1, from coordinate 363,208 downwards.
GTACCCGCCACCACCGCGATAGTTTCTTTGTTGTCCATCAGGAAAGATGTAAGACGAAGGTTCATTGTAGGCATCATTTCCAAAACCGTTTGAGTTGTCAAATGAGACCGGAGTTCGATACAACCCCAGCAACAGTCCTGAAGTATTCGATCCTTGTTGTATTCTGACATGATCATTTCTAGTGTAGTTGATCGTAGCAGAAAAAGAAAGTGCTTCTGTAGCCTGGAGCGTAGTAGCAATACTTGCCGTCTTTCTTAGATACTCTTCATTAGGAATAATTCCTTTTTGATCATGATTGGAAGCAGAAAATCTAAACGTTGCTACATCATTTCCTCCTGAAATGCTTAAGGAGTTGGTATGGGTAACACCAGTGTTATAGAAATCACCAAGATTGTCGTAGGCTTCCGCAGGACCTGAACCTCCTGAAGTCACTAAGAATCCATTCTTATCCCATTTATAGTTTCCATCTGCATCCCACGCATTGGCACTTGTTGGTGCTTCCGGGTGGTTAGGATCTAATGAACGCTGTAAACTGGAAATTCTCGGACCCCATGACCCGGAAGCTCCAGTAGAAGGATCTCTTATTTCTCCTCCTGTTCCTTGAGCATATATCGTTTGTAATTCTGGAGAAGAAGTCACTTGATCAAAAGCCACCTGAGAGCTGAAATTCACTCGTAACCCAGAGCCTTTGCTCCCCTTCTTCGTAGTGATTACAATTACTCCAGTTGATCCAGCCGTCCCATAAAGTGCGGTGGCAGCCGCACCTTTTAACACACTCACATTCTCAATGTCATTTACATTCAAGTCCATTAACCTATTAGACTGAGCAGTTCCAGCAGTGTTAGCTTCCGTACCAGAAATGGTTTCATTATTCGTTCTTACTCCATCGATAACTATAATTGGCTGGTTATTTCCAATAATAGAAGTTACGCCTCTCAAAACAATTCGAGAACCACCGCCTGCTGAGCCTGAAGATCTTGTCACCTGGATTCCAGCAGCTTTTCCGACTAATGCGTCTACAGCATTGACTGCACCCGAATTGACCATTTCCTCCGTTCCAACTTTCTGAACAGCATATCCAAGCGCTTTTTCGGATCTTTCAACACCTAAGGCTGTAACAACGACTTCAGACAATTCAGTCACATCTACACCTAAAGTGACATTGATGACTGTCCTCGACCCCACTGTTATTTCCTGTTCATCAAAACCAATAGAAGTGAAAACTAGAACCGCACCTTGATCTACGCTTAAACTGAAATTGCCGTCAAGATCAGTTGTTGTTCCATTGGTTGTTCCTTTAATCACAACATTTACCCCAGGAAGGCCATCGCCTGTGTCGTCCACAACTTTCCCAGAGACCGTCCTCGTTTGTGCCATAATTGTAATCGACACAAAGAGGAGAAGAATACTAAATAGTAAATCCTTTCTCATACTTTAACATTTTTGGTTATAAAAGCCTCAAGGATAAATTGTACTCCTACACATGGTCAATACCTGTAGATTACGTGTATACCTGTTTCTAACGAACCTTGAATTCACTTTTTTCGTAGCGGACGACATGTGGATAACTAGGGGAAATCTTTTCCTCAGATAAACATAGATTTGCATTTTCGCCAAAACATCAACCTCAATGCAAGCCGACCTTGATAGCCTCCAAAAAATTTGTTCTCAGGTAAGAAGGGATATCGTTCGAATGGTACATGCCGTTAATTCCGGTCATCCCGGAGGATCTCTGGGATGTACAGAGTACTTTGTTTCCTTGTACAACCACGCAATGTCTTATGACACTTCTTTCAATATGGATGGAAAAGGTGAAGACATGTTTTTTCTATCAAACGGACACATCTCACCTGTTTTCTATAGCACATTGGCCAGGGCTGGTTTTTTTGAGGTAGACGAGCTAAATACGTTCCGAAAAATCGGATCGCGTCTTCAAGGACATCCGGCCACTGAAGAAGGTCTCCCAGGAGTTCGGATTGCTTCAGGATCTTTAGGCCAAGGACTTTCAGTGGCATCCGGCGTGGCATTGGCCAAAAAAATCAATGGAGATGACAAGCTTGTTTATGTTCTAATGGGAGATGGTGAACAACAAGAAGGTCAAATTTGGGAGGCCGCAATGTTTGCCGCTCACAATAAAATTGACAATCTGATAGCCACCATCGATTACAACGGCCAACAAATTGATGGAAGAACCGATGATGTCAACTCGCTTGGAGATTTAGAAAAAAAATATCAATCCTTTGGCTGGGAAGTGCTCTCATGTGATGGCAACAACCTGGAAGAATTGATTGGTACCCTTGAGGAGGCAAAATCAAAAAGTGGGAATGGAAAACCAGTGCTCATTTTAATGAAGACAGAAATGGGCAAAGGCGTTGACTTTATGGAAGGAACGCACAAATGGCACGGGGTTGCACCGAACGATGAGCAGCTAGAAGATGCATTGGGTCAATTAGAAGAAACGTTAGGAGACTATTAAAATGACAAAACTTACCTATACAGAAAAAAAAGATACACGATCAGGTTTTGGTGATGGTCTTCTGGAATTAGGCAGATCAAATCCCAATGTTGTGGGACTTTGTGCAGATCTAATTGGATCATTAAAAATGGGCGCTTTTCAAAAAGAATTCCCTGAACGTTTTTTCCAAACAGGAATAGCTGAAGCTAATATGATGGGGATAGCCGCAGGTTTGGCAACTGCTGGAAAAATTCCTTTTACTGGAACATTTGCCAATTTCTCAACCAGTCGAGTCTACGATCAATTGAGACAGTCCATCGCCTACTCGGAGAAAAATGTGAAGGTATGTGCCTCACATGCCGGACTTACGCTTGGAGAAGATGGCGCTACGCATCAGGTATTAGAAGACATTGGAATGACCAAAATGCTTCCAAATTTCATAGTGATAAATCCTTGCGATTATTACCAGACAAAAGCTGCAACTATTGCAATAGCAGAGCATCATGGTCCTGTCTACTTGAGATTTGGCAGACCTGGATGGCCAATGTTTATGGAAGATCAGCCCTTTGAAATCGGTAAGGCGATCACACTGATCGAAGGAAGTGATGTTTCGATTTTTGCCACCGGACACATGGTTTGGAAGGCCATCGAAGCTGAGGCAGTTCTAGCAGAACAAGGCATTTCTGCCGAAGTGATTAATATTCATACGATCAAACCATTGGATGAAGAGGCGATCCTCAAATCCATTTCCAAAACCGGATGTGCTGTTTCGGCTGAAGAGCACCAAGTTGCTGGTGGTCTCGGAGAAAGTATCGCGCAAACCATTGTGACCAATCACCTTGTTCCTCAGGAATTCGTGGCTGTCAACGATCAGTTCGGAGAAAGTGGAAAACCCGAAGAATTGCTGGATAAATACGGGCTTGGAGTAAATGATATTGTAGAAAAAGCAAAAAAAGCGATCAGCCGTAAACAATAGATATTCTGCTTAAAATCATTTTGAAAAGCCGAGCTGTTGCATTTTTGCGAAATGATATCCAACAGACAGCTATTTCTCAATCATTTATCTCAAACATCAGACTCGCCTTTGATGTTAGAAATAGCTTCTGCTGAAGGGATTTATCTGACCGACCATTCTGGAAAAAAATACATTGACCTTATTTCAGGTATAGGCGTTTCAAACATAGGCCATCGTCATCCAAAAGTTGTTGATGCCATCAAAAAACAAGTGGACGAGCACCTTCATGTGATGGTATACGGTGAATATGTTCAAAGCCCTCAAGTAAAATTGGCGGAAGCCCTTTGTTCCACTTTACCCGAAAAACTAAATTCTGTTTATCTCCTGAATTCTGGTAGTGAAGCAGTTGAAGGAGCTCTGAAATTAGCTAAAAGATACACTGGTCGACGTGAAATTATTTCGTGTATCAATGCTTATCATGGATCTTCTCATGGTGCACTTTCTGTCACTGGAAATGAAGACCTAAAAAGAAATTTCAGGCCCCTCCTTCCTGAAATTCGGCACGTGAATTTTGGAGAAATCAATGATCTCCATAATATCACCAATCAAACGGCTGCTTTTATCATCGAGACTGTGCAAGGTGAAGCAGGTGTCAGGACCACTAATTCTGAATATTTTAAAAAATTAAGGGAGCAGTGTGATCAAACAGGAACTTTGTTGATCTTCGATGAAATCCAATGTGGATTTGGTCGGACCGGAAAATTCTGGGCGTTCGAACATTACGGAATTGCACCAGATATACTGCTCAGCGCCAAAGGAATGGGTGGTGGAATGCCCATCAGTTGTTTCATTTCAGATAAAGAGATCACCAATATCCTCACGAACAATCCCGTTTTAGGTCACATAACAACCTTCGGAGGACATCCTGTCTCCTCCGCGGCGGCACTCGCTACTATTCAAGTAATAAAAGAAAGTGATTTAATTGATGGAGTGCCAGAAAAAGAAAGACTATTTCATGCCCAACTGCAACATCCAAAAATCAAAGAGATTAGAAGCCAAGGTCTCATGATGGCCGTCCAATTTGAATCTTATGAAGTTCTGAAACCCATCATTGACAGAGGAATTGAATTAGGTGTAATTACCGACTGGTTTTTGTTTGATAACTCTTCGATGCGAATCGCACCTCCCTTAACCATTAGTCATGAAGAAATTAAGAACTCTTGCGAACTCATTTTGCAGGCAATCGGTTGATTCAAGGCTATCCACACAAAAAACTAACAATGCAACTCATAGATAAAGTAAAAGAAACAGCAAATTTTCTTACCAATAAGGGCTTCAAAACAGCTGATGCAGGGATCATTTTAGGTACTGGGCTTGGCGCGCTTGTGAATGAAATTGAAGTCGAGACAGAAATTGAATATTCAGAAATACCTCATTTCCCAATAGCAACTGTAGAATTTCACAAAGGAAAATTGATATACGGAAAATTGGAAGACAAATCCATCATTGCCATGCAGGGAAGGTTTCACTACTATGAAGGCTATTCCATGTCCGAGGTAGTTTTTCCGGTTAGAGTATTAAAAGAAATAGGTATAGAAAAGCTGTTGATCTCCAATGCAGGTGGATCCATGAATTTGAATTGGAATAAGGGAGAATTAATGCTGATCGAAGACCACATCAATTTGCAACCAGATAGTCCGCTAAGAGGTACAGAAGCTTCTGCATTTGGTGCCATTTTCACCGACATGAGCGAGCCATACGATAGCAACTTGAATAATCAATTACTGAAAATAGCCGAAGATCAAAACATTACACTCAACAAAGGAATCTATGTTTCTGTAGCCGGACCGAATTTGGAGACAAAAGCTGAGTATAGATACCTAAGACAGATCGGAGCTGATGTTGTTGGAATGTCCACAGTTCCTGAAGTGATAGCTGCTAATCAAATGAATCTTCCAGTAGCCGCTATTTCAGTACTTACTGACGATTGCGATCCTGATAATCTTCAGCCAATTAACATTGATGATATTATCGCAACAGCAATGAAAGCGGAAAAGAATCTTGTGGTTCTTTTTAAAGAACTGATGAAGACTATTTAAAGGCAGGAATACCAGTTATCTCAGCTCCCAAGATCAGCAAGTGTATATCGTGTGTTCCTTCGTAAGTAACCACTGATTCCAAATTCATCATATGACGCATCATTGGATACTCTCCGGTAATCCCCATTCCACCATGTATTTGACGAGCCTCCCGAGCTATATTCAAGGCAACCTCTACCCCATTTCGTTTTGCAGTTGAGATCTGAGCAGTTGTCGCTTTACCTTCATCCATCATTTTACCAAGCTTCCAGTTAAGCAATTGAGCTTTGGTGATTTCAGTAAGCATTTCTGCTAGTTTCTTTTGAACTAACTGAAAAGACGCAATTGGTTTATCAAATTGGATTCTTTCCAACGCATATCTCCTTGCAGAATCATAACAATCCATTGCAGCACCAATTGCTCCCCAGGCAATACCGTATCTCGCCTTGTCAAGACATCCCATTGGTGCACCAAGCCCATTTTTTCCTGGAAGCAGATTCTCCTTTGGAACTTTAACATCACTGAAAACCAATTCTCCAGTACAAGAAGCTCGCAAAGACCATTTTCCGTGTGTCTCTGGTGTAGTAAACCCCTCCATTCCTCTTTCAACAATTAAACCGTGGATTCTTCCTTCCTCATTTTTTGCCCAAACAACAGCAACATCCGCATGTGGAGAATTTGAAATCCACATTTTAGCTCCATTCAAAAGGTAATGATCTCCCTTATCCTCAAAATGTGTTTCCATTCCACTTGGATTCGAACCGTGATTTGGTTCGGTCAGTCCAAAACAACCGAGCCATTCTCCCGAACCCAATTTTGGTAAATACTTTTTCTTTTGCTCCTCAGAGCCGTAAGCGTAAATTGGATACATCACCAATGAGCCCTGAACAGATGCGGTTGATCTCATTCCTGAGTCTCCTCTTTCAATCTCTTGCATGATAAGGCCATAAGAAATATAGTCCAATCCACCGCCACCATATTCCAGCGGTACAGTCGGGCCAAATGCCCCAACCTCACCAAACTTTTTGACAATCTCTGTGGGAAAATGATTCTTCTCCGCCCATCCCTCAATGAATGGCGTGATTTCCTTTTTCACAAAATCTCTCATGGAGGAGCGAATCAATTTGTGCTCTTCCGTCAAAAGATCGTCCAACTGGTAATGATCCGGAGATTCAAACTCATCTACAAAATTTCGCTTTTCTTCACTCATTGGAATGTTTGGAGTTATATCGGTTGTTAAAATTTTGCCGCAAATTTACACTCTTATATCTGCAATAAAACAGATGATGAGAATTTGGAAGTGATTATCTTCTACATCAATTGCTCATCATTAAAATTGAATGATATGTTGCTACTTAAAGAAAAAATATCGTTTAACAGTTAATGTCAAGGCTAGCGTTACATATTATTTTATTATTAACACCCCTTTTCGTTGTAAGTCAAAATACGCAGGGAAAAAAATATTATGGCTCAGATAGCTCTCAGTTGAAAGAAATCTTTCACTACAAGCTTTCAGATTCAACCTTGCATGGATCATACGAGGCTTTCTATCCAAATGGATCGCTTCAAACATTTGGTTGGTACAAAAACGATCGTGCAGATAGTGTATGGACCTATTTTTATGAAAACGGCAGAAAGAAAGCAGTTGGCAGATTCGAGGATGGAATTCCTGATGGCAAATGGGAATACTACTTTGAAAATGGCAACATCAAGTCCAGTGGGATTTTGAAAAACAAAGACAAAGAAGGTGATTGGACCTTTTATTTTGAGAACGGTGGGGAAAAAAGTGCTGGAAAATTTAATGACAATCAAAAGGATGGCATATGGAACTATTTCTATGAGGACCAAAGCCTAAAAGCCCAGTCATTTTTCAAAGATCGCAAAGGGTCCTACAAGGAGTTTTACCCTTTTGGGAACATCCGAATGGAGGGCGAAACAATAGACGAAATAAGTACAGGAGAATGGATTTACTATTACGAGTCTGGTGAGGTGGAAGCTTTTGGAAACTTTGAAAATGGTTTGCGGTCAGGCCCTTGGAAATACCTTCATAAAAATGGCCAGGACAAAGCGATTGGAACGTATGAAAGTGGGTTACGAACAGGTGAATGGAGCTACTATCATGAAAATGGTACTTTGAAACAGTCAGGATTGATTGAACAGGACAAAAAGGAAGGTTACTGGAAACTATTTTATCCCACTGGGGAGGTACAAGGAGAAATTGAATTTGATAGTGGATCAGGCGATTTTTCAGAATACTACACCAATGGAGGAAAAAAGGCATCAGGTCAATTAGTTGATGAGAAGAAAGAAGGAAAATGGGTCTATTTTGATGAAGAAGGACAAGTTGAAGGTGAAGCCGACTTCAAAAAAGGTAAAGGGAACTACAAAGGATTTTATCGAGACGGCACATTGAAAATGGAAGGCCCAATTGAAGATGATAAACGTGTTGGAGAATGGACGCTTTACAATCCGGATGGCTCTTTAGCCGGAACTTATTTTCCGATTTATGAAAATCAAAAACCAATTTTTAAGACTAGGCAATCCAGAGATCTTTCGCTTCGAGATGGGGAAGGTTTTGATAAGCCAGAATACAAGTTCAAGCGAAGAGGATTGCGATACTTCCAATATAGGATCAATGAATACCAAGCTGTTATTTTGGGTACCAATCCGATCTGGCTCGTTGACAGCAAACTCCCAATCGCAATCGAATACTACAAGCAAGAGCGGCTTGGCTATGAACTTCAATTGGATATCTTAAGAGATCCTTTTTTCGGTTCCGATGACGACATTGAAAATGATGTACTTTTCGAGCGAGGTAGCAGGATCAGTTTTCGACAAAAATTTTACCATGAAGACGGCCGGTTTGGCATGTTTTATTTTGGACATCAACTAAGCTACACTCGAATCAACTACAAAGTAAATTTCCTCGATCGTTCGATTATTTTTCCTGGACCACAGGTAGTTTTTGGCGAGCTTTCTGAATCCAGTTTTGCTTATGGTGTTTTCATTGGAACCCGATGGATGAGAGACGTTGGCGATTCCGGATGGACAGTCGATCTTTTTCTTGGAGTAAATGCCGCCAACAGGTCCTACGCTAGAAATAATCAAGACCCAAATTTCGACAGCTATTTCAATCCCAAGGTTGAATCATCCCTTCACTTTCCAATCACTTTTGGACTTAATTTCGGGTTCGCTGGACCGGATAATAAAAGCAAAACTCAATAATGAAAAAAACAGTACTTATTGGTGCCACTCCTAACCCCTCTAGATACGCTTATCTTGCCGCGAATAAATTAGTCCAACATGGACACGAATTGGTCCCAATTGGAATAAGAAAAGGTGAACTGGCAGGAAAGACAATATTGGACCTCAGGGTTCGACCAAAAGTTCTGGACGTAAATACCATCACACTCTATGTTGGTGAAAAAAACCTACAGGAATGGGAAGAATACGTACTTTCATTGAATCCGCAAAGAATCATATTCAATCCGGGGACAGAGAACCACCGGTTGTTTTCTACTGCCGAATCGAAGGGTATTGAGGTTTTGGAAGCCTGTACACTCGTCATGCTTTCCGCAGGCACCTATTAGCAAGAAACAAGGCAGAAATTCGGGTCTATTTTACTCCCTCTTTTTGACCATGAAAACCTAGTCAAAAACGCCTAAATTTTGTATCTTTGTACATTACAAAATCACTGCGTTTTAAATGCGAATGAAGGTACAGGAAACACATCCAATTCTCACTAATTTTTAGCCTTCATAATCTCTTTAAACACAATTCATGGAAGAAAATAAGCAAAACAAAAAAGGGGACTATTCTGCGAGTAATATTCAGGTCTTGGAGGGACTGGAAGCGGTAAGAAAAAGGCCCGCGATGTACATTGGAGATGTTGGTGTAAAAGGTCTTCATCACCTGGTTTGGGAAGTTGTCGATAACTCGATAGATGAAGCACTTGCCGGTCATTGTGATAAGATTACTGTCGAAATAAATACAGATGAATCAATCACTGTGACAGATAATGGTAGGGGTATTCCAACTGACATGCATGAAAAAGAAAAAAGAAGTGCTCTAGAAGTTGTTATGACTGTACTCCACGCGGGTGGTAAGTTTGACAAAGACACTTACAAAGTTTCAGGTGGTCTTCATGGTGTGGGAGTATCTTGTGTGAACGCACTTTCTTCCACTTTGACTGCAACTGTTCACCGAAATGGTAAGATATTCACCCAAGAATACAACCTTGGAATTCCCAAAGAAGCAGTAAAAGAAATTGGAAAAACTGATATCCACGGGACGATCATAAAATTCAAACCTGACGAGGATATTTTCAGCGTTACAAAATACAATTCTGAAACGGTAGCATCCCGTCTTAGAGAATTGGCATTTCTTAACTCAGGAATTCGAATAATTCTTATTGACCATAGAAACTTGGATGAGTCTGGAAATCCTTTGACAGAGGAATTCTATTCTGAAGGTGGGCTTGCAGAATTCGTTACCTACCTCGATAGCACCAGAGAAACATTAATTCCAGAACCTATTTTCATCAGTCGAGAAAAAGGAGAAATGCCGGTGCAAGTGGCACTTAGCTACAACACTTCTTTTAACGAGAATGTAATTTCCTACGTGAATAACATTAACACGCATGAAGGCGGTACTCACGTTTCAGGGTTCAGAAGAGCACTCACAAGAACACTAAAGAATTATGCTGACAAATCCGGGCTTCTCGAAAAAGTAAAAGTTGAGATCAGTGGCGATGATTTCCGTGAAGGTTTAACGGCCGTTATTTCAATAAAAGTAGCTGAACCACAGTTCGAAGGTCAGACCAAAACCAAGCTTGGCAACTCTGACGCGATGGGAGCTGTTGACACATGCGTTAGCGAAATCTTGAATGAATACCTGGAAGAACATCCCAAAGAAGCCAAACAAATCGTTTCTAAGGTCATTTTAGCTGCTCAGGCGCGTCATGCGGCACGAAAGGCTAGAGAAATGGTTCAAAGGAAGAACGTGCTCTCAGGAACGGGATTACCTGGGAAATTAGCCGATTGTTCAGACCGAGATCCAGCCGTATGCGAACTCTATCTCGTAGAGGGAGATTCAGCTGGCGGATCAGCTAAGCAAGGACGCGATCGAAAGTTCCAGGCAATTCTTCCACTAAGAGGTAAGATCTTAAATGTCGAGAAAGCTCAAGAGCACAAAATCTACGATAACGAAGAGATCAAAAATATGATCACCGGTCTTGGAGTTTCGTTTGGAACGGAAGAGGATGAAAAAGCCCTTAACATGGAAAAATTAAGGTACCATAAAATCATCATCATGACGGATGCTGATATTGATGGAAGCCACATCCGAACCCTAATTTTGACCTTCTTCTTCAGATACATGCGAGAGTTGATCGAGAATGGTTATCTCTACATTGCCCTCCCTCCTCTTTACTTGATTAAAAAAGGAAAGCAGGAAAGATACGCTTGGTCAGAAGAAGACAGAGAACGCGTCATTAAGGAGATGGCGGATGGAAAAGAAGAGTCTGTGAACTTGCAACGCTATAAGGGACTGGGAGAAATGAATCCTGAGCAATTATGGGCCACTACCATGGATCCTGAACACAGAAGTTTGAAGCAAGTCACGATAGAATCTGCCGCGGAGGCAGATCATTTGTTCTCAATGCTTATGGGAGACGAGGTAGCGCCTCGTAGAGAATTCATCGAGAAGAATGCAAAATATGCAAATGTTGATGTCTAGAACTTAGACAAAATAATTTGGTACATTGCCTGCAAAAATTTCCAAATTACGGCGAACGTAAATAAGATTGCAGAGCCAAATGCTAAAATGATCAGCATTATGAGATCAACTATTTTTTCCATCACTCTTAGATTAAGGTTGTAACAATATACGTTTATTTTCCCAATTAGGTCCCACTTTTTATTAACAATTTTTCAACTATGAAATATAATTTTATCAAGAAAGCTTTTTTCCCACTATTATTTGTTGTTACGGGTCACTTTTCTTTCGCTCAGAGCTACTGGCAGCAACACGTTGACTACAAAATGGACATAGATTTTGACGTTGAAAATCATCAATTCCAAGGATCTCAAACAATAAAATACACCAATAACAGCCCTGATACGCTCTATAAGGTGTTTTATCACCTTTATTTCAATGCATTTCAACCTGAAAGCATGATGGATGTCCGAAGTAGGACAATTGAGGATCCAGATGGTCGTGTCAACGACAGAATATCAAAATTGGACAATTCACAGGTCGGTTATCACAAGGTGAACAAGCTTCAACAGGACGGTTCAGCGGTTGATTTTATCATCGAAGGAACAGTAGTTGAGGCGGATTTAGCCAGACCAATTCCTCCTGGAGGTCAAACGACACTTAGCATGGCTTTTGATAGCCAGGTACCTGTACAAATTAGAAGAAGTGGCCGAAACAACAGGGAAGGTATCGATTACTCGATGACTCAGTGGTTTCCCAAGCTCGCAGAATATGATGAAAGAGGTTGGCACGCGCATCCATACGTGGGGCGTGAATTTTATTCTCCATTTGGCAATTATGAAGTCAATATTACGATTGACAAGGATTATATATTAGCAGGCACTGGGGTTTTACAAAACCCGAATGAAATTGGATATGGGTACGAAGATGAAGGAGTTGAAGTAAAAAGAAGTGGAAAAAAATTAACGTGGAAATTCAAAGCGGAGAAAGTGCATGATTTTGCATGGGCAGCAGACCCTGATTACAAGCATGTCGTAACGAATGTTCCCGGAGGACCTGATTTACATTTCTTCTATCAAGAGAATGAGAATACTAAAGAGTGGTCAAAATTGCCAGAGATTACTTCTAAAGCGTTTCAATTCATTGAGAAGAATTTCGGCAAATATCCCTACCCTCATTACTCGGTCATTCAAGGTGGTGATGGAGGAATGGAGTATCCAATGGCTACTTTAATTACCGGTCATAGAAGTCTTCGAAGCTTGACTGGAGTAACTGTTCATGAAGCCTTACATAGTTGGTATCAAGGGGTCCTTGGAATAAATGAAAGTTACTATGCGTGGATGGATGAAGGATATACCACATACGCATCGAGCTTGACTGTAGCCCATGTATTTGATAGAAATGTAGACTGGTTCAATAATAGAAGCTATATGGGATACTATGCTCTCGCTGTAAGTGGTAAGGAAGAACCTATGAGCACGCATGCTGACCACTTTGAAACCAACTTCGCCTATGGAACTGCAGCTTATTCTAAGGGAGCTGTAAGTATAGCACAACTAGGATACATCATTGGTGAGGAAGCGAGAGATAAAGCACTACTACGCTTTTTCAACGAATGGAAATTTAAACACCCTGATCTGAATGATTTTGTAAGGATAGCTGAGAAAACTTCCGGTTTGGAATTGGATTGGTATTACGATTATTTCGTTAACTCTACTAAATCAATTGACTATGGAGTGAACAAAGTCGAGGAATTCGATGGGAATGTACTAGTAGAATTAGTTCGAGAAGGCGATATGCCAATGCCAATGGATGTAATTGTTACATTCAAAGACGGATCTAAAAAAACGTATTACGCTCCTTTATCAATCATGCGTGGAGAAAAGCCGGTTAAAAACGATCTTGACCGAGTAGTTCTTCCGGACTGGAAATGGACGCATCCAACGTACAACTTTCAAATAGACGGTAAACTAGACAATATTCAATCTATTCAAATTGATGATACCGGTCTACTAGCTGATATTAACAGGGATAATAACAAGTGGGAAAACAAGTAATTACTTGCCGTCCTCACTTTTTTGAATAGTGCCCTTAATGGTCACCATCTGAGTCGGAGCAACAGGATCATTCGAGAAGATGGTGACCGTTTTATATTGGTTTCCCCTCCTTCCCCGTGTATCAAACATCAACTTCAAGGTTTGAGATTTTCCCTTCTTGATGTTACTTGATTTAATATCGTAAGTCACACAACTGCAATTTGATTTTATCTTTCTGAAATTCAATTTTTCTCTGCCAGCATTTGTAAGAACAAACTCTGCTTCAACCATATCTCCGGCAGAAGCTTTTCCAAAATCGAAAACTCGCTCTTCAATTTGGAGCTTGGCGGCTTTGTCCAATTTATCTGCTGACATCTCAGGAAAAAATTCTTCAATACTGGAAATCACATAGAATTGATTTTTCTGAGTAACTACTGAATCCGTCTGGATGGTAATATTATCGCTGAGGAATCCTAAATCATCTCTCTTTACTGGATCAAACTGAATGGTTAGAACTCCTTTTTCACCAGCTGCAATTACTTCTGGTTGTAGCTTCAATTGTAAATGATCAGGAACTTCCATTAGTTCTGTGTACAACTGAATAGAATCAGAACCGGAATTGTAGACGTCAAAGTTCTTTTCTACAGTCTTCTCTGTCGTGATTTTTCCAAAGTTTAGTGAACGCTGCTTCAACCGAAGGTTGCCAGAACTTATCGAATATTCTTCTAAAACATTCCTAGGTTTTGGCATCACTAGACCTGTGATGTAAAGCATTTTTTGACCCCCATTAGAGCTAACTCTCAAAGACTTCCTAAATTTTCCAGGTCGGTTTCTTGGATTGTACCTTGCCTTTACAAATCCGCTATCACCAGGCATTACTTCTTCTTTAGTCCACCCTGGAGTCGTGCAACCACAAGAAGCTCTAACGCCAGTTATCTTGATCGGCTGATCACCATCGTTGATGAAACCGAAAATAGTCTCAACATATCCTCCATCTTCTTTTATATCACCAAAATCATAAGTCTCATTTTCGAATTTCAGGTTCCCTTGACCAAATGAGAAATTGACAAATAGGATCAGCATCGAAAGCAATGTGTAGCGCATTTCAAAATTCAGTTTCATAGCACACTAATTAGAACGCAAAGGTTCTAATTTAATGGTAGGTTTGCACAAATTTTTTCCAAAAATGACCAGAATACTTACGGGGATACAAAGTTCAGGTAAACCACACCTTGGAAATCTCATGGGGGCAATCCTGCCAGCTATTGAGCTTTCGAAGAATGAAGCCAATGAATCTTTCTTTTTTATCGCTGATCTTCATTCACTTACCTCAATCAAAGATTCAAAACTTAGAATTGAAAACACGAATGCTGTTGCGGCTGCATGGCTGGCCTGTGGTTTTGACACAACTAAAAATGTGTTTTATAGGCAATCACGAGTGCCCATGGTTTGTGAATTAACCTGGTATCTCAATTGCTTCACTCCCTATCCAATGTTGGCAAATGCTACATCATTCAAAGACAAAGCAGACAAGTTATCGGATGTAAACACAGGGCTGTTTGATTATCCAGTACTCATGGCGTCAGATATTCTGCTGTATGACGCGGATTTTGTGCCGGTAGGAAAAGATCAAAAGCAACATTTGGAAATTACTAGAGACCTTGCCAAAACCTTTAACAGTCAGTTTGGGGAAACATTTGTTGTTCCTGAGCCCTTGATCGATGACCGTGTGATGACGATTCCTGGAACAGATGGTCAAAAAATGAGTAAAAGCTACGGTAACATCATAGATGTCTTTCTACCGGAAAAACAGCTGCGCAAGAATGTGATGAAAATTGTGACAGACAGCACTCCAATGGAAGAGCCTAAAAACCCAGACACCTGTAACGTATTTTCAATCTATCAACTGCTAGCCACAGGTGATCAAACACAGGAAATGAGAAAAAATTATGAAGGTGGAAATTATGGATATGGACACGCGAAGCAAGCATTGTTCGAACTCATAAATGAGAGATTCAAAGAAGAACGTGAGATCTATGATCATTACATGAGCAACCTCGACGAGTTGGAGAAAAAACTTAACGAAGGCGAAGAAAAGGCAGAGGTTTTTGCTTCAGAAGTACTACTTCGAGTAAAGACAAGACTCGGTTTCGCCTAATTCAAGATCAAAAATGGACGCGAGAACAAAAGCAGAAGAGTGGCTTAATTCAAAAAGCCTTGACGAGGAATCAAGGCGGGAAATACAAACCATGCCAGAAGGTGACTTGGAAGAGGCATTTTACAAAAACCTGGAATTTGGTACTGGCGGATTAAGGGGCATTATGGGAGTTGGATCGAATCGAGTAAACAGATACACGATAGGAATGGCCACTCAAGGTTTTGCCAATTATTTGAAGCAATCAAGTTCAGGTCCACTATCCGTGGCGATCGCTCACGATAGCCGAAATAATAGCAAACGATTTGCACAAATCACTGCGGATGTTTTTTCTGCGAATGGAATAAAAGTCTATTTGTTTGAAGACCTCAGACCTACCCCAGAACTCTCTTTTGCAATCAGACATCTCAACTGCAACGGAGGAGTTGTGCTTACAGCTTCTCACAATCCAAAAGAGTATAACGGGTATAAAGCGTACTGGTCAGACGGAGCACAGTTGGTCAGCCCTCATGATAC
Source organism: Cyclobacteriaceae bacterium (assembly GCA_028284125.1). Classification (GTDB taxonomy): domain Bacteria; phylum Bacteroidota; class Bacteroidia; order Cytophagales; family Cyclobacteriaceae; genus Ekhidna. The sequence continues at coordinate 347,298 of JANQSI010000008.1, read as the reverse complement.
CAATGTAATCGATCATGTCAATCAAATTTCAGGTATCGATGAAGTGAATTTCAATCCTAATCATGAACTTATTGAATCAATTGGGGAAGCGGTCGACAAGGAGTATTTGGAAATGATTAAAAACCTTACACTCTCCGCTGATTCAATAAACAATCAGAAGGATCTAAAGATTGTTTTCTCCCCCATTCACGGAACCGGAATTACTTTGATACCAAGGGTATTGAATGAATTGGGCTTTGAAAACGTGCATGTAGTTGAAGAACAAAGCAATCCTGATGGAAATTTCCCTACTGTAGTTTATCCAAACCCGGAAGAAGAAGAAGCAATGACTCTGGGCTTAGAAAAAGGCAGAGAAATAGATGCCGACTTAATTATGGCTACTGATCCCGATTCTGATCGAGTTGGAATAGCTGTGAAAAATTCTAACGGTGACTTCCAATTGCTGAATGGAAATCAAACAGGTGCTTTGATTGTCTATTATTTACTTACTAAATGGGATCAGTCTGGATTTAGTGAGAATGAGTACATAGTTAAAACCATTGTAACGACAGAGTTAATCAAAGACATAGCAGATGATTTTGATGTCAACTGCTACGACACACTCACCGGCTTCAAACACATTGCCGCCTTAATTGGAAAATTGGAGGGAAAGGGAAAATTCATAGGCGGAGGCGAGGAAAGCTATGGATACATGATCGGGGATGATGTGAGAGATAAAGATGCGGTCGCAAGCTGTGCCATTTTAGCTGAAATGACAGCATGGGCAAGAGACCAAAATAAATCGCTCTTTGAAATTCTTTTGGACATCTACAAAGAGTATGGAATTTATCAAGAAGAACTGAAATCAATTGTCAAAAAAGGGAAAAGCGGAGCTGATGAAATTGTGGAAATGATGAGAAAATTCAGAGAAGATCCTCCAAAAGTTCTAGCCGAATCCAAGGTCACAGAAATTATTGATTACCAATTAGGCACAAAGAAAGATCTGGAAAATGGAACTTCAGAAGAAGTTTTACTTCCACGTTCAAATGTCTTGCAGTTCATTACTCAAGATGGAACCAAAGTCAGCGTAAGGCCCTCAGGTACAGAGCCTAAGATCAAATTCTATTTTTCAGTAAGATCAAGTAATGACTGGTCAGATTACGATAGAGTCTCTGAAGATCTTAAAAATAAAATTCATAAGTTACTGGTAGACTTGGGTTTATGACCCAAATTTTATTTATTGCATTAAACCAAGCAAAAGTGTTAATTTGCAGGACTTTTGAATGTGTTTGAGCTTTGATTAAATATTCAAAAGAGCTGGTCACCTAAACCAAATAGAGTTTTGAGCGTAGCACTTAATTTTATACTCGTTATCGTCGGATTTGTGCTCCTGATAAAAGGAGCGGATTACCTTGTTAACGGAGCTTCGTCTTTAGCTAAAAGATTCAACGTTTCAGATATCGCCATTGGTTTGACAGTAGTTGCCATGGGAACCTCTGCTCCTGAATTGGTAGTAAACATTATTTCAGGGTCCGTGGAAGATGGGAATTCCGGAGCAAATGAAGTCGTTTTCGGAAATATCATTGGCTCCAACATATTCAATACGTTTCTAGTTCTAGGGGTTGCCAGCATAATATATCCGTTGACAGTTGAGAGAAATGCGCTTTGGAAAGAAGTACCATATTCTCTCCTGGCTACTTTCATCTTTTTTATCCTGGTGAATGATGCCATGTTCTTCGGTGCTGAAACGAGTGGACTCAATGCTCAGGATGGGGCTATTCTACTTGTCATGTTTACACTCTTCCTTATTTACATCTTCATGAACCTTAGAAGAAATCCGGAAGCGGAAACTGAGGACATTGAGATGTATGGAAACTTGAAGACCACAGTGATGCTTGTATTGGGCATTGTTGGATTAGTTTTCGGAGGAAACCTAATTGTTGAGAATGCTACCAAAATTGCGAAGTTCTATGAGGTGAGTGATAAACTTATTGGACTTACTATCATCGCGGCTGGGACATCACTTCCTGAACTTGCAACTTCTGCGGTAGCTGCTTTTCATAAAAAATCAGACTTAGCTGTAGGAAATATTGTCGGCTCGAATATTTTCAATTTGCTACTCGTATTAGGTGTGACATCTATTATACACTCACCTTTAACCTATACACCAGCACTCAACATTGACCTTTATCTGGTAATGCTAGGAACTTTCATGTTGTTTATTTTCATGTTCACGCTTGCCAAGTACAAACTTGATAGAGCTGAAGGAGGTATTTACCTCATTGGGTTTTTAGCATATAGTTACTATCTATTTGTAAGGGAAGGTATTTTCCCTTCTTTCTTCTAATCATTTTAATAGCATAGATATGCTGCCATCGATAGACCCGACGACCACCAAGTCTTGGGCAGAATTAAAAGTGCTTGCCAAAGAGTCGAACAGTTCCATTCAGGAGCTTTTCCAGAAGGATCCTAAGAGAGTTGAGAAGTTCTCATTTGAACTTGAATCAACCTATTTCGATTTTTCGAAGAACACTATTGATGACGATACAATGTCGGCATTACTAGCATTAGCCAAGGAATGCGAGTTAGCCGACGCTATAAAGGCATTGTTTTCAGGGGCTAAGATCAATCAAACCGAAGATCGAGCAGTTCTCCATACGGAACTAAGAAGACTTTCTGAAAAATCCTCTTATTCAGATCAGGTTCGCAAAGAGCTGGATAAAGTCGAAAAAGCTTCAGATCGAATAATTAATGGAGAATGGAAAGGATATTCCGGAAGGAGAATAACTGATATTGTGAACATTGGTATTGGAGGGTCCGATTTGGGTCCAAAAATGGTGACGTATGCGCTCCGGCCCTATTGGAAATCCATCAAACCGCATTTCATTTCCAACGTGGATGCTCAGCAACTCCATGAAGAATTGGAAGAGCTAAACCCCGAAACGACGCTTTTCATTATTGCCTCTAAAACATTCACAACTCAAGAGACAATGACGAATGCTGAAACAGCGAGATCTTGGTTCTTGAAAAATGGAGGTTCTGAACCTGATGTTTCCAGGCACTTTGTTGCTGTTAGTACCAATAAGAAAGCTGTCGAGGAGTTTGGTATAGACACGGAAAACATGTTTGAATTCTGGGATTGGGTTGGTGGAAGGTATTCACTCTGGTCGAGTATTGGTCTTGTCATCGCATGTACTATTGGTTACTCTGATTTTGAAAATCTTTTGCTTGGAGCAGAAGCGATGGATAACCATTTCAAGGATTCGGATTTCGAAAATAACATTCCCATAGTAGCCGCATTAATTGGGATCTGGCACAACAATTTTCTCGGATATGAATCTCAGGCTATTTTGCCCTATGATCATCGATTACGATTTCTCCCCTCCTATTTGCAACAAGCGGATATGGAAAGCAATGGTAAATCTGTCGATCGATCAGGGAAAAAAGTGAACTATCAAACCGGGCCAATTATTTGGGGTGAGCCGGGCACAAACGGCCAGCATGCTTTCTATCAATTAATTCACCAAGGCACCAAAATCATTCCATGCGACTTTTTGATGATTGCAAATCCAGCACACGAGTACACTGATCATCATGATAAATTGCTCTCGAATTTTCTGGCACAGCCAGAAGCATTGTTGAAAGGAAAATCTAAAGAAGAAGTTCAAGCTGAGCTGCAAGAATCCAATGGTCTTGATATTGATGTTCTCCCATTCAAAATTTTCGAAGGAAATCGACCATCAACGTCAATACTTGTCAATGAATTGAATCCGTTCAACCTTGGAATGCTGATTTCATTTTACGAACATAAAATATTCGTTCAAGGAGTTATCTGGAATATCTTCAGTTTTGATCAATGGGGAGTTGAGCTAGGAAAGCAACTAGCAAAACCAATCCTTGCTGAAATTCAAAAAAAGGAAACTGGAAATCACGATGCATCGACTTCAGCTTTAATGAAAGGAGCTCAGGACATGCGCAAATAGCTAGCGATGATTCCTGTAGTAATTGCCACGTTAAGTGATTCCACGTTCCCGAATTTAGGTACATTGATCGAGTGATCAAGTTTCGATCTTACCTCTTTAGAAATTCCATGAGATTCACTTCCCAAAACAATCACCGAAGGCTGACTAACTTTTGTTTCGAATAAATTAAGCCCTTGCATTTCGGCTCCATATTTTGGCAAATCGCATTGATTAAGAAAGTCTGATAAATCGAGATAGCAAATCTTCATTCTCGTAAACGATCCCATTGTACTGTTGATCACTTTCGGATTAAACAACTCTGCAGAATCCAATGAACATACCAATTGGTTGTAACCAAACCAATCAAGTGTTCTGATGATTGTTCCAAGATTTCCAGGATCACTCACCCCATCCAATACAAATAGTTGTTGATTCAAATCGATTTCATCAATCGAATGTTCCTTTAAATGCACCACTGCAATGCAGGCATCATTACTCTTGAATGTTCCAATGTCACTCAGTGCTTTTTCGCTTATGATCTTGGCATTCTGATTCCCAAGAAGTGAATTATTGGACTGATAGAAATCCTTGGTGCAGAGAATTGATTCTATTTCATAGTTTGATTCAAATAACTCTAGCACACTTTTTGCACCTTCCACAATGAAGCGTTTCTCGCGCAACCTGTACTTCTTAACTTTGAGGGATTTTATACGTTTTAACTCGCTTTTTGAAATCATAGACTTGAAACGACTTTTCACCGTAGGTCAAATATCAATATTTGCAAGCATATTCCTTTCTTCTTGCCTTGGAACGAAATACTTGAAAGAGAATGAACAATTGCTTGCCAAATATGAGGTGAATGGTTTATCCGGTTCAATAAAAGATGACGCAAAAGGCTTGGTGGAACAAACGCCCAACTCGAAAGTCTCCATCATGGGGATAACGATCTTACCTTTCACACACCTCGCACATACCTATCAGCTTGGGAAAAATGGCGTTCTATTCATCGGTGGATACAACGAAGAAAAAACGATTAAGAAAAAGGAAAAGATCCAGTCGAAATTTGAATCAAAAATTGAAAATGCAAAGTCAGACGAAAAAAGTCAGAAGTATCGACGCAGGATGGTAAAACGTCTGGATAAGAAAGACAGAAAGCTAAATGAGGGAAATCAGTTGATGAGATGGGGCGAAGAGTTAGCTGTCTACGACCAGGCAAAGACCGACCAAACAGTTGAGAAAATCAAACTTTACCTCAACTCAAAAGGCTTTTTTAATTCGAAAATTCAAGCTATCAAAACTCCTTTGAATAAAAAGGAAACCAAAGTAGCGTTAGCTTATGAGATCGATGCTGGTTCACACTATTACATCGATTCAATCGAATACATTGTGGAGGATACTGCTTTGTCGACTTTGATAAAAAATAGCATTAGAAGTGCACCACTGAAAAAAGGGTTTTATGATCAGCAAATTCTAAGTGATGAACGAGATCATGTTTACAACCTCGCAGTTAACAGTGGATACTTCGAATTTTCGAAACAACATGTTCTTTTTGAAATCGATTCCTCGAAGCTTGGTGATCAAAAGCTCTATGTGAGGGAAACGATTCGAAATCCACCCGATCAACCATCTCATAAAATTTTCACGCTCGATTCAATCATTTTCACTTCTGATGCCAGTGTTACTCAGGCTGTGAAAAGGACCATTGAAGAGCATGAAAATGTCACGTTTAATTTTGGGCAAAACAAGTATTCAAAAAAGATATTGCATTGGAGAATTCCAATAGAAAAAGGAGACAAATACAGTCGAGACCGTACCATCGAGACACAGCGTCAACTCTCCTACCTTGACAATTTCAAGTTTGTGAATATCAATTATGATACAACCGACAGTCGTTTTGTAGCTAACATTTTTACATCTCCATTTGACAAATACCAAACCTCAAATGAATTCGGCTTTACCCAAACAAATGGTGCCAATCCTGGACCTTTCTTCACGGTCAGTTTGAAAAACAGAAACACGTTCAGAGCATTGGAAATTGTGAGTATTGATGTAAACGCCAAGCTCGAAGGAATTCAAGGGGTATCTGAAGCTGATGAGCGATACTCCAGTCGGCAGTATGGAGGTCAACTTTCATTTAGTTTCCCCCAATTTCTATTTCCACTAGGCAGTAATTTGAAAAAACAACTGGGCAGTTACAACGCAAAAAGTAGATTCTCAGTAGGTCTTGCATACGAGCAACGAATTGATGAATATATCAGACGTACTATTCAATCCAGTTTTTCATATACCTGGCAAGTACGAGATAAAATCAAATACACGCTTACGCCTATTCAAGGAAGTTTGATACGCTCAGATAATGAACCTGCATTTGAGCAATTTCTCACTGATCTGGAAGCTCAAGGAAACACGTATGCCAATGCGTTCCGTTCTGCATTTGTTAGTAGTGCTTCCTTCCAGATTGATTTGAATTTGGGTGATTATGCCTCGGGAAATCAGGGTAGCTTCGTCAGGCTCTTTGGGGAGTCAGGTGGGAATTTAAATGGCTTCTTGGGAGAACGTGCGGTAGGAGATGAAATTCAGATATTTAGATTTTGGAAACTAAACCTCGACCTAAGAAAAATTGATCGAATCACAAGGAAAATGAATTTCGCTTACCGATTAAACATCGGTCTCGCCAACGCTTTTGGAAGTAACAATTCACTACCTTATGAGAAGTACTTTTTTGCGGGCGGTAGTAATAGTGTTCGTGCTTGGAAACCCAGACGTCTTGGACCCGGAGCGTTCGGAATCATTGACAGTCTTAGCACCGGTGGTTCAGACCGAATCATCGTTGACTTTTCTCGGGAACAACCTGGAGACTTAATCATTGAATCAAGCTTTGAAGTCCGACAGCAACTTGTCGGTTTTCTAGAAGGAGCATTTTTTCTCGACGCAGGAAACGTTTGGTTAATCAAAGGTTCATCCGTAGATCCCAGCCAAGACCCTGAAGGGGATGATGGTAAATTTCGATTCGGTGAGTTCATGAATGAAATGGCAGTGGGAACGGGAGTTGGGTTCCGATTTGACTTGTCTTTTTTAATTATGAGACTGGATCTTGGACTCAAATTAATTGATCCTGCTCAGCCCAAAGGAAAAAGGTTCGTGGGCGACAGAATCTTCAGTAATTTCGGACCAAGTTCAGAACTTAACATCGGTATCGGCTATCCATTTTAACATGCAAAACCCTAACAAAGAAACAATCTCAGAATGGTTCAAAGGACTTCAAGATTCCATTTGCGAAGGACTCGAAACATTGGATGGAAAATCCCAATTCGTACAGGATAAATGGGAAAGATCCGAAGGTGGTGGAGGCAGAACAAGAACATTTAAAGAAGGCGCTCTGATTGAAAAAGGTGGAGTGAATTTTTCGGCAGTCTTTGGTCCTACTCCATCCAAAATTCTTGAAGCGCTAAAACTGGAAAAAGCCGATTTCTTCGCAACTGGCGTTTCTATAGTTCTTCATCCCAAAAACCCATGGGTCCCAATCATTCATATGAACGTTCGGTATTTTGAAATGGATAATGGAATCTGGTGGTTTGGCGGTGGAATAGATTTGACTCCTCATATTATAATTCCTGAAAAGGCAGTTCTATTTCATGAGAATCTCAAAAAGACCTGTGATAAGCACAACTCAACTTATTACGAAGAATTCAAGCGTTGGGCAGACGATTATTTCTATCTCAGTCACAGAAAAGAAACTCGAGGTATTGGTGGAATCTTCTTTGATCGATTGGCCGAAAAAGATCAGGTGACAAAATCCGATCGATGGGAATTTGTGAAAAATGTGGGAAGTTCATTTGTCCCAATTTATTCAGAAGCTGTTGAGAATTTAAGAGAAAAGGAGTGGTCAGATGAAGACAAAAAATGGCAGGAACTAAGAAGAGGTCGCTACGTTGAGTTCAACTTAGTCCACGATAAGGGAACCAAATTTGGGTTGGACACAGATGGTAGAACAGAATCCATACTCGTAAGTATGCCACCAATTGCACAATGGCAATACAACTTTGCGCCAGAAAATCAACAACACTTACAAACGCTAGAATTGCTTAAGAAAGGAATTGATTGGGTTAATTATACGTCTTAAAGAAGATTAAACTTCTCCATTAAAGCTTCACGATAGGAGGCGCCAATCGCAAACGTCTTTTCTCCTATATGTACCTGAAGGTCTTCAATCTTATGGATTTTATTCCGATTGATGATGAAGCTTCTATGCACACGACTAAAAATACTTTCCGGAAGTCTCTTTTCAATTCCTTTCATCGTGTGATGAACAATATGCTTGGAATTAGGAGTATTAAAGATCACGTAATCCGCGAGTGCCTCCACGAACAATATATTCTCGTATCTTAGGTTGAATAGTCGACCATCACTCTTTACATAAATATGATCTTCTGATTCGGCAAGTAGTTTCTCTTTTTCAAGACTTTCCTTAACCTTATTAACCGCCTTGATGAATCGATCGTATTCTACCGGCTTTACCAGATAATCAGCAACCGCTCCTTCGAACGCTTCAATTGCATAGTCCTTTTTCGCAGAAACAACCACCACATTGTAGGCATAATTCAGTGATTTAATCAAATCAATCCCTGACATTTCAGGCATTTCAATATCAAGAAATACGATATCTACTTCATTGGCACTTTCACCAAGAAGGATGTCTGAAGCTTCCTTCATGCTGTCGATATCATGCGCTAGGGTTAAGAAATCTGTTTTTTCAATGAACTGTTTGATGACGAGGCGAGACATTTCATCATCATCAACAACCATGCAATTAAGGATCATTTTCTTTTATTTAGAATTTGGTCAATATACTTACCAATAATATCGAATTCTATGTTTACGATACCATTTGGCTTTAGCTGATTGAAATTAGTATGCTCAAATGTATAAGGAATAATTGCTACAGAAAATAAATTTTCGTTTATATCAAAGCAAGTAAGGCTGGCTCCATTCACACAAATACTTCCTTTTTCCACTACTAACCCCTCCTTTTCCAGTACAAATCGAAATACCCAGCTACCGTCCTGCTCCACTATTTCATCAACACTAGCGGTCGTGTCCACATGTCCTTGAACGATGTGCCCATCTAGTCTGGCATCCGCTTTCATGCACCTTTCAAGGTTCACCAATCCACCAACCTCCAATCTTCCTAAGTTAGATTTTCGCAAAGTTTCATCTATTGCTGTGACCCAATGACAACTGCCGTCCAACTTAGTAACCGTGAGGCAAACCCCATTATGTGAAATACTTTGATCTACTTGAAGTTCTTGTGAAATGGTGGATTCAATGCCGAAATCAATGTTTGATCCATCCTTCTTCAATTCTACAACTTTACCTACCGTTTCGACAATTCCTGTAAACACCTGCTTAATTTTGGAACCGAATCTAAGTCAATTGGAAGATACCTACAAACATAAAGGGCTGCGCAAACAACTGGTCGAAGAGATTAAAAAGAAAGGAATTAAGGATGAAAGAGTGATTGCCGCCATTGGTAAAATCCCAAGGCACTTCTTTTTCGAAAAAATATTTGACATTCACGCCTATGAGGACAAAGCATTTCCAATAGAAGCTGGTCAAACAATCTCTCAACCCTATACTGTCGCATTTCAAACAGAACTTTTGGCCATAAATCCTGGGGATAAGATTTTAGAAGTTGGAACAGGATCAGGCTATCAAGCAGCTGTGCTTGTAGAGCTGGGAGCAGATGTTTATACCATTGAGTATCAAAAGACTCTTTACCAAAAAGCAATTCGCTTTTTGCCTAGTTTGGGATACCAACCACACATGTATCATGGCGATGGATCCAAAGGCTTACCTCGTTTTGCACCATATGATGGCATCATTGTTACTGCCGGGGCACCTGCTGTTCCAGATGCTTTAATTGAACAATTGAAGATTGGCGGACGACTAGTGATCCCCGTTGGTGATGACAAAAAGCAGTCGATGGTTCTGATTAAAAAAATATCTGCGCATGAGGTTGAAAAAAAATCCTATAACCACTTCAGCTTTGTACCTTTGCGCGGCGAACAGGGATGGTCACAATAAGTCATCCTGAACTAGTTTCAGGATCTTTCGGTTTCCCTATTCAAGTCATTAAATAATATGAAAAAATCAAAAAAATGCGCTGATTCCCACGTAACAATGACAGAACTTGTCTTGCCAAACGACACCAATGGTTTGGACAATCTTATGGGAGGACGACTCATGCATTGGATGGATATTGCAGCAGCGATTGCCGCACAAAAGCATTCGAACCGGATCGTGGTAACTGCAAGTGTGGACAACATTTCATTTTCGCAACCGATAAGAAAAGGAAATACGGTTACTTTATCAGCATTTGTGACACGTGCATTCAACTCCTCAATGGAAGTATACATTGAGGTCACTGCCGAAGATATTCCAGCCGACAAAAAGCTTCACACCAATCGTGCTTTTTTTACGTTCGTCGCGGTAGATCAATCCGGCTCACCAATTGATGTTCCAGAGTTGATCCCTGAAACTGATGAGCAAAAAGAACTTTACGATGGAGCCCTGAGAAGAAGACAACTTCGATTAGTCCTTGCCAAACGGATGAACCCTAATGATGCTACTGAGTTAAAATCACTTTTCAATATTTCCAATGAAGAGTGAGCACCTGCATTTATTGATTGATGAAGAGATTTATTTGATTAAGTCGCAAGGTGACAAGTTGCAAGTCGCAAGTGACAAGTTGGAAGCGGAGGATTTATCAGTTGACAGTCCACAGCCATCGGTTGAAAGTGACGCCAAAACTTCAATCTCAAATTCTCAAATCGAAAAAATCCAATTCGCGTTCATTCACGACACTGATAAACAAGAAGAACTTGACCTTCTGAATAACATCATAGCTGCATGCAAGCTTGACTCTAAAGATTTCAGAATCACCAAAAAAGACAAAGCACCCAATTATGAAAATGCAGTGATTTTCACCAGTGAAGCCAACCAATTTTATTCATCAACTCAAGTTGACAATACGAAGATTCTTTATTCAAAACCTTTGGCAATTCTTCTAAACTCTAAAGAAGAAAAAGGGAACTTGTGGGGAGCCTTGCAAGTGTTCGTTAAGCAATAAGATGCTCTTGTCTCATAAATCATTTGAAAAAACTGCTTGCATCATGGTGCTATTATGTCTTTTCTTATCATCATGTAAAAGCACAAAATCCACTTCAACAGGAGATGATAATAAAGGACAAAGCATAGAAACGGGAGTAGCTAGCTGGTACGGGCCAGGATTTCATGGAAAGAAAACAGCGAATGGTGAAACGTTCAACACCAATGCAATGACTGCCGCTCATCGAACGCTTCCGTTCAATACGCTGCTCAGAGTAGAAAATCTTTCCAACGGCAAATCGGTTAAGGTAAGAGTCAATGACAGAGGACCTTATGCAAAAGATCGAGTCATCGATCTCTCCAAAGCAGCTGCAAGACAGCTGGATATCATCAATGACGGAACAGCCAGAGTGGAGTTATTTCTTCTGAACGGATCTAAGAATGACTTAAATGTTGAGAACCTCAAGAAGCCAACGTATGCTATTCAGGTAGCTTCTTTAAGTGATCGAAATAATGCTTACAATAAGGCAAGAGATTTCAAAGATGGATGGGTTAAAAAAGTGGTTGTGGGTCGAAAAACGGTTTATAGAGTTTTTGTAGGAAAGTTCACGACTACAAGTAGTGCAGAAACAAGAAATTCCGAATTAAAAACGAGAGGTATCCAGGGTTTTGTGAAGCAAATCGAGAATTGAGTTCGGTTTGAGCTTGTTTTGTATTTTTTTCCATTTACATTTAAAAGCTCCATGCGTCGGATTTCAACCTCTGTGCTTTTAATTCTTTTTCTGCAATCTTTTGCGCAAGACCAGAACCAAGTAGATTCTCTACTTGCTATAACCACAGCTGATGTTTCTGCACAAAAAAAGGTTGATGCATTTAATGAGTTGGCTTTCTTATACGTCAATATCGATTCCACCACAACACATCAATATGCATTACAAGCGATTGAGCTAGCAGAAGCGAATGATTACTCTCAAGGAATCGTTCAAGCCAATATCCAGATTGGATGGACCATTTTGCGCTCAGGCTTTATGGACGATGCAGCTGCCTATTTCCTTAAAGCAAAAGCCTTAGCTGAAGAATTGGATTTTCTAGAGGGAATCGCAGACGCGGCTCATGGATTGGGAACCGCTCGTATGGATAATGGTGAGCTGGAAGAAGGATTGGCCTTGCATGAAGAGGCTCTCACGATCAGGCTTGAAATCAAAGATCTTAAAGGTGTCGGCCTCAGCTACAATCAAATTGGAATTGTCCATGCCTATATGGGAGACTACCCTACCTGCCTGGAATACTTTCTTAAAGCGCTAGACATTCAGCAACAATTAGGAAACGAAGAGACTATCGCGGGTAACTATAACAATATTGCTTTGGTTTATGAGCGACTGGACCAAACCGAAAAAGCACTTGAGTATTATCAAAAAGCTTTAGCGATCAATGAGAAGCAAAACAACGTTCGAGGAATGGCATTAAACAACCTCAACATCGTCAATTCGTATCGAGACCTCAATCAAAATGATCAAGCATTGTCACATGCTGAGAAATCGCTTACGCTAAGTAGAGAGTTAGGTGCTCAGCGTTTAATTTCATTGAGCTTAGGAAATCTTGGGGCGCTGTACACTGATTTAGGTAATTACGCAAAAGCACTGGATTACCAATATCAAGCCAATGTCATGCACAAAGAACAAGGTGATATCCCTTCTCTAGCCAATAGTTCAATTCAACTCGGAGAGATTTACAATGAACTAGGCAGGTATGATGAGTCCATCATTTACTTACTCGAAGGCAAAATGATGGCAGAAGATATAGGCAATCCTGATTTATTGGCTTCTGCTTATGACCATTTATCTGACACCTATGTTTCATTAATGCAATATCGTAATGCCTACGATTCGCATGTCCAGTTCAAGAAGCTTGCGGATAGTGTGATGAACGATGAAAACACACGGCAGCTTGCGCGTGTTGAAGCAGAGTTTGAATTCAAGCAAGAAAAGGATTCTTTACAGTTTGCTCAAGAACAAGAGCGTCTGGCATTCGAAAGTGATATCGAACAGCGTGGCTTTGTACAACTTGTCACATTTCTTGGCCTTATCTTAACACTATCACTTGTTTTAGTCATCTACTTTTTTCTAAGAGCTAAGCAAAAAGCAAATCGTCAACTCATTGAGTTGAACCAAGAGATAAAGAACCAGCGCGATAGTTTGGAAGCCTTAAACCAGATGAAAACCAGGCTATTTTCCATCATTTCTCACGACTTAAGAGGACCGATGAGTACGTTCATTGGGTTTTATGATCTGTTATCCAATCATATTGATAAGCGTTACAAAGTTGATGGTGATGAAGAATTGAAAAAAATGCGAATACATATGCATGATTCGTCAAACCGAGCACTTCAGTTGATGGATAGCTTACTGAAGTGGGCACTGAAAGAAGAAGACGCAATTCCATACCATCCGAAAAAGCTCGACCTCAAACGAGTAATCTTTGAAACAGTGGATGCGCTTAACCCTCAGGCATTGGCAAAGAAGATTACTTTAGAATCAACCATCACCAATACGATTCATGTCTGGGCTGATAAGAATAGTCTTATGACAATTTTCCGAAATCTAGTAAACAATGCATTGAAGTTCACCCCTGAAAAAGGGCAAGTTCAGATAGAAGCGAAGAATGAAGAAGACACAGTTGTAGTCATTGTAAAGGACACAGGCATTGGTATGCCACCGGAAAAGCTGGAAAAACTTTTTGAAATGAACGAGAAAAAAGTGACTCGTGGAACCAAAGGAGAAAAAGGTAGTGGGCTGGGCTTGAATCTTGTGTACGACTTTATCAAAATGAACAAAGGAACCATTGAAGTAACCAGCGAGGAGGGAAAAGGAACCACTTTTTCAGTTTTTCTACCGGCACAAAAGGACGAACCTGTTCTTTTGTACTAACTAATTGATCAAAAAATCGTTCATCAAATCCTCCTTTGATCACAAAACAAATCCTAGTAGTATTGCACGCCCCATCCCCAGATTAGAAAGATGATCAAACTCTTCAAAAAGAAACCCAAGAAAAAAGAACCACCAGAGCTCTTGGATATTGATGGTGATCTCATCAGTGAAGGAGATAAAGTTGTCTCACAGAGGTATGAGCTTGGAGAATGCACAGTAGAGCTCGAAGGCCTGCAATATTTCTATGTATCAAAGAGCACGAACCAAAAAGTCAGCTATATCAAGATGATAGATGCTATTACAGGAAATCAGAAAGTGAAAAAGGTGAAAAAAACAGATGAGTCTAAAGATCAACAATCAAACCAGGAAATTTAACATTAATCTCTAATGATTCGCGCTGATTGGATAACATCATCCATTTGGATGTCGTCAAAGTGAAAGTCGATCTGCGTAAATGATCCATTTCCTGGTAATTCTATCATATACTCCCCAACAGCAAAATCCGGTTGATCATACAAAATCAATTTATATCCTTCCGGTAGACAATACCTGACCGAGGTGACGTTATTTCCACCAAGTTCGGTTTCATTAAAATTTGCTACCGAAGCGTTGAGTTCTCCATTGAGAAAATAGCTCTCCCCTTTAAAGTCCCTATTCTTAAAAAAGCTAACCCAACTACTCTCTTCACACTTCTCCCAGCAAATGGAAGAGATGCGATCATTGTTATTCACTTTTTCAATCTGTTGCGGATTATTTCCAGACCACTTCATTTCCTCCATTTTGCCACCAAAATTAATATCCTCAAAAGTGATATACGTGTCTTCCTGATGAGTATAAGAAATGATTCCGGTGATGACATTGTTAAAATTGTAAAGGTTAAGATTATGGTATTTTTGAATTGGGTCATCTCTCCGATATAATTCCGCATAAGATTGCAGTCGGATGTCGCTTCTTGATAACATCATCACCCATCGATTCTCACTATCACCTATTGGAAGACGTGGCTCAAATCTCAATCGACCCCAGATTGATCCGATTCGATTACCTCTAGCTCGTAAGTCATTATCTTTTTTTACATCCTTGTGTCTGAACCACGTTCCTCGATAATATCCTCGCTTGGCAGTAGCACCTTCCGGAGAATTGAATAAGTTTGATCTTCGTCCACCCCAACGTCCGGTGAATTGTACCCATTTCATTTTCTTAGTCGCCATAAATCGATTCGGTAATAGTTGAACCCGTCCAAAGGAATTAAAAGAAGGCCCACGCTTAGTTCTATCCGCTGGAAGTGGGATGAATAATTTCCATCTGCGCCTAACCTTTTCATTGGGAAATGAAGCGTGCATGGCTTTCGAAACAAATACTAAGGGATGACTAAATCTCTGATCAGGATAAGCGGCAGCAGTAACTTGTTCATTTCCAGCTGAATCCGCAAAAATAATCTGCTCCGGAAGGTAAGTTCCACTTCTTCCATGGCTCATGTAAGTAGCATAAACAAAGGCACCCGTTGAATCAACAGTAACAGAAATTCCTTCCCAATCACCTTCATGGTAGCCAATACTTCCGTTATTTGGAAAAAACAACCAGTATTGTAATTGATAACCCATGAATCGCTCATCCTTGAATAATTTACCATAGTTCCCATACACCAATAGTTGTTCGTCCATTTGATCCAGACCAAAACCATTGAAGATTTCATTCCGATATTGATCAGCTACCTCTACATAATATTCTCCTCGAGTTCGGGATTTTCTGAAAGAAGGTTGATGCTTGCTGATTTCCGCAACGGTTAAATTGCCTTCTGATCCATGAACTTGCGTTCCCAAATTGGACCCGCTCACTTCTCCTACTGGAAGTATTTCCTTCGTTTTTTTCTTCGAGTATCTATACCTCAAGGATGAGTGATCAAGGTAATAATTGACGGTGGACGGCAAGAACTTTTCGTTGGGGTGGAAAATGAATTTGGGAGCGTATCGATTCAACAAATCACAGATATATGGATCATCTGCACAGAGCTGGTCTGAATACTTTTCTACATTCTCAAACTCACCAATCGGGTAAGTAATTGCCTTTTGAGCAAAACAACATTCTGAACAAAGCCAGAAAAAGGTGTAAACAAACCAGCAGCAAGTAATTGATTTCATGAATGAATGTTCGCTTTGCAATGCTACATCATCTCTCAAATAGACTTTGCAAAAATTCTCGAATAACTTTAGTACTCGATCTCGTTTAAGTAAACATGCTCAATGGCAAATCTGCAATAAATGTGCCGGCGTTCGGTAAACTTGAAAGGCAGTATCTCGGAACTTCATTTCTTGTTTTAGCTATACTGGCTATCATCGTATCTGCCCAAAAATATGCGAAGCACGCTTCCACCACAGAATATTACTCATTACCACTGAGTGTGCTTTATAATTTCATTGTTTTCTCTGTTTATGCACTTTTTGTCCCACTCATAATCAAAGCAGTAGACCGATTCCCGCTTAGGAAAGATTTCACTGTCAACAATTTTCTTTTTCATCTTGGGCTCAGCATCGCCTTCGGACTTACACACATGTTACTGTGCAACTTAATCCTGTATGGAATCGACCTATCTTCAAGTCCTATTTTTCCAAGATTCATTACCAAATACTTAACTGGCGTGATACACATTCACTTAATGGCATATTGGGTTGTCCTTGGATTTCTTTCTTTTCGAAAAAAAGAACACACAGAAAAAAATGATGAAAGGCTTGATCAATTCATCATTAAAGAGAATAAGTACACTAGTTTTCTTGCACTAGAAAAAGTTCATTGGATTGAGGCAATCGACCATTACCAAAAGCTTCATACAGGAGATGGTTTTTTCATTTACAAAGACTCCATAAGTAATCTGGAAAAACAGCTTCCTCCTGACAAATTCAAGCGGATCCACCGATCGCTAATTGTTAACCTCAGCCAGATCGAAGGACTCAAAAAATCGAATAACCAATTACTTGTCAGACTTCAATGCGGACAGGAGTTGATGGTTGGCAAGTCTTTTCGTTCCGAAATGAAAAGCCTCTTTTCTTAATTCTGTTTACGAATAAAAAACAAGCCTTAGCGAATAGCTTCAATTTTACTTTATTGTTTACTCCCATTGTTCCAGTTATTTGTCAACATGACAAAATGGTTAACATTTATATTGTGTGCACTCCTGATTTTCTGCTGTGCACCACGAAAAAATTCCGAATACATCAATGAATTAATGGCTATCGATCAATGGCTCAAAAGCAGTATGGTAACAAAAGACGGAGCACAGATCTGGCCTAATGCAACAGATCAGCCAGACGAGGTTTCAATTTCCTATTCAGATGGTGTGGCTGGAAATTTGATTTTCTATCTACAGCTTTACAAAGAGACCAACGACGACTCCCATCTTCAACAAGCCAGTGACGCAGCTGACTACATCTTAACCCACCTGCCGCAAAAAACAGATTCTCTTCAAAAAGTATTTTGGGGATTCAGTCCCTATGGAAATGTCTGTGGTTCAGCCTTCGCATTGATTGAAATGTATAAGACGACTTCCGATGCAACATACAAATCTGGAGCTTCGCACATCATTGACGTGATTCAACATTTTGCAATCAATAAAGAGGATACGATTTCCTGGGGATCTGGAAATGATGTTTTGGGCGGGCTTGCAGGAACCGGATTGTTTTTGCTCTACGCCGGAGAAACCTTAAATCGACCCGATTTGATTGAAATGGCGGAAAAAGCCGGAAGGACACTGATTTCGAGAAGTAACAAAGAAGTCGGATTAAGTTGGAAAAGAGGACAAAATGGACGTTTTGAACTTCCTAATTTTTCTCATGGTGCAGCCGGGGTTGGATATTTTTTAGCTCGCCTTTATGAATCAACTAACGAAAACATCTACTTGGATGCCGCCCTTGCCGCCAATACGTACTTAGAATCCATTGCCAAAACTGATAATGGAGTGTTTCTGATTCCATACGGTTTTCCGGACCCAGGCTGGAGTCGATCTTACGATGTAGGTTGGGCTCATGGTCCAGCTGGGGTGGCTCGATTCTATCACCAACTTTTCAAAGTGACAGGTGATCCAAAATGGAAAAAAAGAGAACGGGCTTGCCTGAGAGGAATTATGTCAAGCGGAATCCCCAATCTACCAGCATCTTCCGATTTTGGTGAAGAAGAATTCTATCTCGATAATAGATTTGGAACAGGTTCCGTTGCTAGCTTTCTCCTGGATATTTCTAATAAAAATGAGAAAGAGCAAATGTTTCAAGATGACTTGATAAATGAGGTACTCTCTAAAAGTGTGAGAAAAAATGATCAATTGTGTTGGCCACAAGTTCGATTTTCCTTTATGCAAAATGCCGGTGATACAACCACCTTCACGGGTCAATTCTATGGAGCATCTGGATACGGAATGCTACTTCTTAAAGCACAAGCCAAATTGAATGGTACCAATTTCATTCGATTTGTGGACGATCCTTACTGATAAACAACAGATAAGTCCGCTTGTAATTAGAGTGACGAATGAGTGCCCAATATTTTTTAGCTTAGGCCAAAATAAACACTCATGAAAAAGCTCTTTCAATTTTCATTTCTGTTGATTCTCTCAGTTTCATTTTCTCAAAAACTGGATCAAAACAGACTCGAAGAACTTTCATCTTCCTATGCTAAGTCGTCTTTCCCCATTCTTAGAGAAATATTAAGTATTCCAAACGATGCTTTTTATCCAGAGGAAATTGAGAAGAACATTCAATGGTGTGAAAATGCTTTTGAAGAACGAGATTTCACTACAACGAGAATTGAAACCAGTACTGTGCCGCTCCTTTTAGCCGAACGTGCAGGCAAGAAAGCCAAGAAAACAGTACTGATTTACCTTCAAATCGACGGTCAACCGGTGGATACATCGAGGTGGAACCAGGAAAGTCCCTACACTCCAGTATTGAAAACACCAGAATCAGACGGAAGCTGGAAAGAAATACCCTGGGAACGCATTCAGAATTACGAGGATGACTGGCGTGTATTCGCAAGGTCAGCGGCTGATGCAAAAGGACCAGTAGCCATGTTTTTAGCTGCCTTAGATGCGATCAAAGATGAAAAGATCAGTCCAAATTTCAACATCAAAGTGATCATGGATTTTGAAGAAGAACTAGGCTCGCCAAGATTGCCAGATGCTGTGACAAGAAATTCTGAATTATTGAAATCTGATATGCTCATTATTTTTGATGGCCCCAGACATATTACCAACAAACCAACATTAACATTTGGGGCACGCGGAATTGCTACGATTCAGCTGACAACCTACGGACCAATTGCCGCTCAGCATAGTGGGCATTTTGGGAATTTCGCTCCTAACCCGGCACTCCGGCTTTCAAAACTCCTTGCTTCCATGAAAGATGATGATGGTCGCGTAATCATTCCTGGATTTTACGATGGAATTTCCATTGATGAAGAAACAGCAAGGATTCTTAAAGCAGTACCCGACAATACGGAGCAAATCATGGACCGACTTCAACTGGGAAGTGTGGATAAAGTCGGTAGTTATTACCAAGAAGCCATCCAGTATCCTTCTTTGAATATTCGTGGGATGCAATCGGGATGGATAGATGAAAAAGCTCGAACCATCGTTCCAGGATGGGCTCGAGCAGAAATAGATGTACGGTTAGTCCTTGAGTCTGACCCAGAACGATTGATTTCTCTCATTAGAAACCATGTGGAAAAACAAGGCTTTTATGTGACTGATAAAGTGCCGACAAAGGCCGAGCGAATGAGCAATGAAAAAGTAGCAACATTTAACTATGAGGTCTCTTACCAATCTTTTCGAACAGATTTCGACTCAGAGGTTGGTCTTTGGTTGAGAAGAGCAATGCAGCGGTCATTCAATGCAGAACCTATCATGATTCGAATGAGTGGTGGATCCATTCCAATTTCTCCTTTTGTAACCACCCTTGGTATTCCAGCAGTGACAGTCCCAACTGTTAATAGAGATAACAATCAACATAGTCCGGATGAAAATGTTCGTCTTGGGAATTATCGGGAAGGTATTCAGACAATGATCGCCATCTTATCTGAGAAATTGTAGGAATCAATGAGCTCAGCTATATCCAAGCCATTCTTTCTCAGTTTTTTTTTGTTATGGCTTGTTTGTTGTACTCCTCAAACAGTCTATAATGATCCGATAGATACGAAGATCAAAGGTCTTGTATTTACAGGACCGGCTAAAGGCCCGTTGCAAGAACACATGTTTTCCTCAATGGTTGAGATCAGTAGCAACTTTGTTGCGCTCGTTCCGGAAGCTACCGTTTATCGTCAATCTTTGGAAGTAGTACATGATTTTGAAAACCAATGGTTTGGAGAAAAAAAGCAAGCTGCAATTGAAGGTATTGGGCTTGCAAGAGCTAAAGGACTAAAGGTTATGCTAAAGCCTCATCTGGTGATTGGATGGGATATGAATGGTTGGAATCGACCTGAATTAGATATTACAGACAGCTTATCCAGGATCAAGTATTCCCAAAGCGCAAGTGAGTTCATTCGGCAACAGGAAAACAAGGTTGATAGCAAAAGCAATTGGAGAGGTGAGTTTATGACAAAAGCTCTCGAAGATTGGTCAACGTTTGAAAGAGGCTATGAAAAGTTCATCTTGGACTATGCAAGAATTGCGGACTCGTTAAATGTTGAGATCTTTTGCATTGGAACAGAGCTTAAAAGAGCCGCACTCGAAAAACCGGATTTTTGGAGAAGCCTAATTGGAAAGGTGAAAGAAATTTACTCAGGTCCTCTTACCTATGCCGCCAACTGGGACAGTTACGATGATATCGAATTTTGGGATGAACTTGAGTACATTGGTGTGGATGCTTATTTCCCTTTAAGCCAAAGTCGAGAACCGGAGAAAGAAGAACTGAAAAAATCTTGGAATACCCATATTAACTCGCTGACCAAACTCTCATCAAAATTTTCAAAACCAATCATTTTCACAGAATGGGGCTATGAAAATGAAGATTATGTAGCAGCTGAACCATGGGTACTTGGAAGATTTAAGAATTCAGAAAACACTACAAACAATGAAGCTCAAGTCAGAGCCTACGAGAGTATGTTTGAGCAAATCTGGGAAGAACCCTGGATGAAGGGTGTGTTCGTTTGGCGTTGGGCTTATTATGAAGGTGTCTCTAAAAACCCTACCTATTCACCGAGAAACAAAGAAGCCTCGTCGGTCTTGAAAAAGTGGTTTGAAAAGGATTAGCCTAAATCTCAATCTTATCTCCCGTTGTTTCCTCATACAGGTGATGAATATCAAACATTTGCTGAGCTCCTAATTTTTGGCCTGTTTGTGCTGAGAAATACAAGATCGCAGCAAGAACAACAAAAACTGGAATCGCCCATAAGATCATGGAAGACATTCCTAAACTCCACCTTGTCAATCCCCACATGCCGATAAAAGTGGTAGAAATACCAAGAACGACATAGCCAAAAAAGAAAATCGCCCAAAGTGTCGGTTTCGGCCCATACAATCCTCTTACAATTACATTTTCCTCGTCTTGTTCAAATGTCAAATCCAATTGTGGCGACCAGAAATGCTGTTCATCAGGATGGATTTTTATGTACAAATGACCCGAAAGACGCGTGGCAATGAATTCAGCCTTATCCGAAACAGCCTCATGAATCTTCTCCTCAATTTTGGCTTGATCACCTTTTAATAAATGCTTAAAACGGGGACGAACCCTAAAGCTTGACATAATTTTTCATGATTAATCAAGAAAACTACAAGGATCTACCAAAGAAATTCCTGATGAATGTCAGTTACAGACCCATCAAAAAAATGGTCATAATGGAAATAATAAAATAAGTAGTCAAAGTAGCAGCACCAACATAATCCTGCGCAAGTCTTTGACCAAAAAATAGAGCAACTATTGATACAGCTGAGAGTTGAGCTCCTAATAACCCAATAGCAGCCGAGCCATCCACAACAAGAAAGTAAATTCCCAAAGCACAAGCAAGTCCAGCTGCGGTCTCAAGCAATGTGATTAATGGAAACATCAAACCAACCAGTTTTCGTAAAGGACTTTTGGAAAAGTGTCCTGTGAGCCACTCAAGATTTCCTTTATAATTGAAAATCTTATCTAGACCTGATTGCAAGAAAAGAATGGCTAGAAAGACTAGACAGAGAATTTGTGAAGAATAAATTGGAGTTAGGTTCATAGGCTTCTGAAAGTTGGAACTCCAAATTATCAAAAAAACCATGAACTTAGGAATCTCAAATCATTAGACTCATTGATTGATGGTTTTTTGTCCTACTCCATCCAGTTGGACATACCATTTGCCGCACTTGAACATAACTTCCTCCACATTGAAATTCTTTTGTGGCATGAAAACAATTGCAATAATCTTTGTCCTCTTAATCATTGGTTGTTCTCCAAAGCAACCCAAGGAGGACCAATCAAGAAAACTTTCAAATGACCTTCATCCCTCATGGTCATCAGATGGATCAACCATTTGCTTTCAGTCAAATAGAGCTGGGAACTACGATATCTATACTTTAGAAATAGAAACCAAAAAGGTTACTCAATTAACAAAAAGTGATAGTTCTGATACAGATCCAGTTTGGTCTCCAGATAATCAATACATTGTATTTGAGTCTCAAAGAAATGGGAACAGCGACGTATACCTCTTAAATCTTGAAACGAATGAGGTAAAGGCTATTTCAACAGAAAGCTACCTCGAGATCCAACCATCTTGGACCAATGAAAATGAGATTATTTATGCCGCAGATTTTGAAGGACAGTGGCAATTGTTTAGATCAAGAGCGGACGGTGAAAAAGAACAATTAACCACAGCTTCGAGGGACCATCTGACACCAGCTCCAGGAAATAAACCAAATGAAATTCTTTATAGTATTTCAGATCGAGGCGAACACCAAACCAACGTAGAATTGATGGTGATGAATTTAAACACCAAAGAATCCAAATCTTTAACCAGTAACTCCGGTGTATCATCAAATGCATCAACTCAACTGAATATGAATGTCATCACCTTCAATACCAAGCGAGCCGGTAATTGGGACATCTACATGATGAATTACGATGGGACAAACCAGCGGTCAGTAACCACAAATACAGGCACCAACTTAGATTACGAATTTTCAGATTTAGACGGCCAACCCGCACTTTCTCCTGATGGAGAGTGGATTGCTTTTACCAGTGGAAGATCCGGTAGCTTCGACATTTGCCTAGTAAAAATCGATGGAACAGTCTTTGTCAACTTAACAAAAGACTGGACATTGAATAATTAGCTCGAGTTCATTTTAATTCGCAATTCCTGCTTCCAGGAGTGTTACCAAGGCTGCGAGCTTTACGGCTCTGGCACCTGCCTGATTGAGCCACCATTCTTCTAACGAATGACCCTTTCCACCTCTACCACCACGTCCGATGGTTACTGCCGGAATTCCCAAAGAAATAGGAATATTGCTGTTCGTTGAACCTGTGGTCAATCTTGGTTTAATGCCAAACTCATCAGTGGCAGCCATTGCTCGTTGAATCAAAGGCATGTCAGCAGGGTGTCTCCCTGAAGGTCTGTCTCCAATCTTTTCCAGTACAAGTGTCACTTTATCATCAACATCAGAAGCATTATAATCTTCCACTGCTTTTTCCATGGATGCTCTAAATATGCTGTCAATCTCCAATAATCGCTCGGGACTTAAAGACCGCATATCTACTTCCATCCAAGACTCGAATGGAATTGAATTAACGGAAGTTCCACCTCCGATTCTACCCACATTGAAGGACGTTTTGGCACCTTCAGAAGTATATTTTGAAGCAGCGAGAGTGAAATAATCAATGGCTTTCCCTAAAGCGTGATGTGGATTCGCGAGACCAAAAGCACCCCAAGAATGTCCACCTCTTCCTTTAAAAACTGCTCGATATCGTTTGGACCCCAATGCACCTGAATTCACTCGGCCAATGCTTCCTCCATCGATCGATATCCATGAATCAATTTTCATTTCAGCATCTTCTCTGAACAAATGTTTCACTCCCCTCAAATCACCTAGTCCTTCTTCACCAACTGTGCCAATAAATATGAGATCAGACTTGGTCTTGATATCGGCTACATTCAATGCTTTCAACACGGTGATTACCATACTCAAACCTCTGGTATCATCCCCAATTCCAGGTGCAAGTAATGTATCACCTTTCTCCTTAACGGTTACATCTGTTTCAATGGGAAATACCGTATCTAAGTGAGCATCTAAAACAACATTTCGATTTCCTTCGGTTCCTTTTCTCAACGCCAGCACATTTCCGATTTCATCTACCCAAACTTTATCCGCACCAGCTGCCTCTAGCATCTCTTTAAAAACTTGAGCGCGTTCCTCTTCTTTGAACGGTGGGGCCGGAGTTTCAGTCAGAGTTATAAGATTTTGGACGGTCTGTGCATCTTGACTGTCAATCACTTCAAATGCCTTAACCACTCTTTTATGACGAACCGTCTTTTCAACCTCCTTTACATACTTTTTTTCAATCTCATTAGAATCTTGCGCGGATGCTGGTACGACGGCAATAACCATAATAACCAACACAATTAGTTTAAGTGCTTTCTTCATTGTTGTTCAGTTAATCTAGATGCAATTGAGGTAGTTATTCCACCTCAATTTAGTTAGAAGGAATTTACTTCTCTATTATAATCTTCTGAGTGGTGAAAGTGTTTTCCAAAGCAACCCGAAGCAGATATATTCCAGGGTCCAAATTTTGCACCGGAATTGAAATGGGAATTTCAGAGACAGTTCCTTTTTGAATTTGATTCATCACTTTACCTCCAAGGTCTATGATTTCAATTTTTACATTTTCATTGGTACTCAAGAATGAAACAAACACCATGTCTGTAGCCGGATTGGGATAGACCTTAAAATCTGCCAATTCATCATCGGTTCCAAGAGGAATCCACGGATCTGAAAGTACTGAACAGATATCATTAAACGCTTCAACCTGATAAACTCCCTCCTCCAAATCTGATGAAAAAAGTCGGCTCGTTTCTCCTTCAATAGGCTCACCATCGAGATACCATTGAAAGAAAGGTCCAAATGCTTCTGTTGACAAGGTACCATTTCTAAAAATGATTTCCGGCTTAATAAGAGCTGATTCGATCACTTCTATGGTTCTTGAGAAGGTAGATGTTTCAGTTTCGGATGTTGTAGAAAGGGTTATAACATAGCTTCCAGGTTCTTCAAAAGAATGTGTAGGGTTTTGGTCTGTAGATGTAGGCGATCCATCTCCAAAATCCCATAGCCAACTTATAGGATTGCCATCGCTGATATCTTCAAAAAAAGTTGTGTTTTTAGCACATGCAGATGTTACAATGAACTCTGAAAAAAGCACATCCTCACAAGGACTCGAAATCCATCCCGAACCATTTGTAAGTGTACTATTGTCTTCATATACAAACTTTGTAGAACCGGTCACACTTACATTACTAATGTCTACATAATCCAAACAAAACTTGTTTGATGAGTTGCTTAAAATTGATGCAGTCCCAGCTGAACCGACTGATGATCTATTGGTTTCCTCGGCTTCCATGGAAAAATTGTTAACCTCAAGTTGCTCCGAGTCTTCAATAGTAAGTGTTGTACCTGATGACATACTCAACACATCAATTAGTCCGTCATTTACAATTGTTAGTTCTCCAGACTCCACCAAAACATCGCTCAACTCAAAATTGTTGATGGACTTTATTTCATGAAGGCCATCACTTCCATCAAAAATTATGCTCGCATTTTCTAGTAGAAACGTATTAAGAGAAACATCTCCTAAATCTAAATTACTAGTTGTTACACTCTGTTTTCCAAAATCAATTTCCTTTTCTGAAGACGTTGTGAACACAATATTTTCTGTAGAAAAATCACTTCTGGCAATAAGGTTCCCATTTTCCAACCTCAGCTCATCTAAAACAATATTCTCACCTAACAAGTAAAACGTGGTACCGGGATTCGATAATTGAAGAGTTAAATCAGAGTTGTCCCCAGAGATGAATATGTTACCAGTAGAAGATTCGTTCGCGCTATACAACAGCTGAGACCCCTCACCAGCTATTGTCCCTTCCACATGAAATGATCGGGTAACTTCTAGTGCATTCCCATTGAAATCTAGTGTCGATCCATTGTCTACGAACCATGCAAGTTGAGACACATCGACATTACCATTTATAGAAACTGTTCCTACATTGCTGAAGCTGAGTGAATCGAAAATTATTCTGTCTCCACTTACAGGAATCTCATCTGCACTGACTCCTCCACTCGTTTGGGACCATTTGGTTGGATCATTCCAATCTCCACTTTCACCTACCCAGTAGAGTGTTTTCTGATCATCCTGTCTGGGCATATTGGATACCAGGAGTGTGTATTCTTGTTCGTCATTCGTAAGCTCCCCTTTGTGTGTTACTGAAATGGTATAGGTACCTTCTACCGGGTTTTCAATTTCAATTTTTTCGTAGTTATCTCTGAAGTTATCTCCAGTGGTAGCCGTATTTTCAGGGTTCTCTGGATCAAGAATCCAAGGAGAAGTTACTTCATCATTTGGATCAGTAACTCTGATATCAAGGTCATTAACCAAGGCAAGGTCCGTTGGATCTAATACTGCATCAGTAATGGCTACTCCAGCCGGGTCTGTCCAAGAGATCGATACAATCAACGGGCTACCTGTATCCGTAACTTCAACCTCAATTTCATAAGATTCTTGATTAATCAACTTTCTCTCATCAATAATAGACTTCTTTCCTTTTTCATTGATTAATCGAGAGGCAAAATTTGCGTCCAGAAAACCGTACCCATATTCATAATCTGGGCCATCTCCTGAACCTGTATTGAGCGCAGAATGTAGCAATACGGCTTTCAATGTGGCTGCCTTCATGAATTGATTATATAATCTTTGATGGAGCTGTTGTAACAATATCGCGTTCCCTGACACTACAGGCGTTGACATTGAAGTACCTGTCAAAGAAGCATAACCACTCTCATTCGTAGATGAAGAAAGTATGCTTGTCCCTGGAGCTGTCAAATCAGGTTTGATACGTCCATCATCTGCAGGTCCCCAAGAACTACTGGGTCGCAATACCAAATGACCTCTTTCACTTGGAGTTTCCACCTGCGGAACAACATTTCCAATGGCTAAAATATTTTTTGCTATTGCTTCACCTGTCATCGTATCATACGGGCCATCTGGCGGTTGAATTCCCAACCCATCTTCCCCACGCTCATTTCCAGCAGAACGAATTAACAAATAGTAAGGAGCTAAAAAGGCTACCTCATCAAGTGTGGCGGCTTCTTCATTATAAATGCCAAATTTCCAATCTTCAGTTGCGCTGATATTTCCGTCACCCAACCACTCACCTCCACTCCATCCTGCTGATTTTCCATAAGAATGACTAGAAATTAAAAGTCCATCTGCGGCAGCCTCAGCAATTTCACTTAGGTAGTTCTCTGCCGTATAAGCATGCAGTGTTGCTTCATAGGCCATTCCTCGTACATTTGCCTCGACTCCTCCTGCGATGAGAGTTCCGGAAACATGGGTCGCGTGATTACCAACTTCTGTACCCCCATCTTTGATGATCAACCTTCCCTCAAATTCTGCGTGAGCATCATTAGGAGAACTGATTTCCCAGACTCCCAAATACATTCCTTTTCCAGTTATAGAAGTTGCCAGTTTCCCACCTGGGTACAGGTCGATGGTGCGTGTCGCTTTTGCAGCACTTTCGTTGTGTTCAATGGTGTACAACATCCGACCCGTCGGACTAAATTCACTAGGCACGCCTAAAGAAGGAAGATCAGATCTTGCCCCTTGACTACCTTCCAGGTATTCATTTATTTCCTTCTGATTCTGTAGGTATTCATTATTCAGTTTGGCTGCTAAATCCAGGAGCTTTTTTCGATTTTCCTCTGAAGGTCTCTGAGCAGATACTATAAATGAAGTTAATAGAATGGATAGGAGTAAAAAGATCTTTTTCATGGGTAACAAAAACAATGTGAAGAATCATCACATTTCACTTGGTTTAAGAATTGAATGTAAAACACTAATTTATCATAGATATCTCATATTAGATCATCTAAAACATCAATTAGGGAACATTTAGCCTCTTTTGTAACCTTATGTATTCATCACCTGAACCAACCGCATCAATTCATCATTGATGGGTTTTGATTTGGAAATGGCAAGCTTGAAACTGGTATAGACAACCTCATCATCAACAATTCCAGCCATGACATTAGCTTTTCCATCAACAAGACCTTCTACTGCAGCCAGGCCAAGCCTTGAAGCCAAGATTCGATCATGAGAAGTTGGTGAGCCACCACGTTGGAGGTGTCCAAGAGTGGAAACTCGGATATCGAGTTTCGGCAACTTTTCCGAAACCCTGTTAGCGATCTGATGTGCATTTCCTTGTTCATCTCCCTCTGCTACAATCACTATCGCGGATGTTTTTTCTTTATCCCGACCTTTGTTCAGCGTATCGATTACATCTTGAATCGTCGTAGATGTTTCAGGAACCATCACCAACTCAGCACCTCCCCCTATTCCACAATGGATGGCGATGTATCCGGAATGTCTACCCATCACTTCAATGAAAAACACACGGTCATGTGAATTGGCTGTGTCTCGGATTTTATCAATTGCTTCAAGTGCGGTATTTACTGCCGTATCGAATCCAATGGTGTAATCAGAACCAAACAAATCATTATCTATTGTTCCAGGGGCACCAACTGTTGGTATTCCGTGTTCTTCATAAAAAATGTTGGCCCCCGTAAATGTTCCATCTCCACCAATAGCCACCAATCCATCAATCCCTTTTGACTTAAGCTGCTCATAAGCCTTTTTCCTTCCCTCTTTAGTCATAAACTCCTCACTTCTGGCTGACTTGAGAATAGTACCACCTTTTTGAAGAATGTTACTGACTGAGTACGATTTCATTTGGTAGATATCACCACTAATAATACCGTTATAACCGTACTTTATTCCGTATACGTTGAGTCCAAGACTTAGCCCCGATCTTACCACAGCTCTCACACAGGCATTCATGCCTGGTGCGTCTCCTCCGGATGTAAATACTCCAATGTTTTTCATCACTTATTGAGTTTCTTCTTCAGCTAAGTACTTCCAAACCAAACTTGAAGCTCCCAAGATTGGGGCATCATCGTCTTTCAGTCCAGAAGGCTGTAATTGAATTTTTCTGTTAAGAAATAATGGCATCAGATACCGCTCCATATTTTCTTGAGCCGGCTTAAAAATGTAGTCGCCTGCTTTTGAGAGACCACCAAGTAAAAAAATTGCTTCAGGATCTGTGTGTTCCACAAAATCTGAGAGTTTCATACCCAAGATTCGGCCCGTATATTCAAATGCTTCTATTGCTATTTTATCCCCTTTTGCTGCCGCTTCTGTGACTGCTTCAGTTGAAAGCTCATCGTAACTTATAGATCTAAGCACACTATCATCTGTATAATCAGCTAACAATTTATAAACCGTCCTTCTAATACCCGTGGCGCTCACATATGTTTCCAGACAACCTACTTTGCCGCACGCACATTTTCTACCGTTGGCATTCACAAGTGTATGGCCAAGCTCGCCAGCAAATCCATGCTTCCCGTACACTAGATCGCCATTAATGACAATTCCACTCCCAAGTCCAGTCCCCACTGTTAAGACAACAAAATCTCTCATTCCTTTTGCCTTGCCATAAGTCATTTCCCCAAGCGCAGCGGCGTTTGCATCATTAGTGATCACACATTTTTTATCAAATACACGCTCCACCTCATCTGCAAAAGCAGAAACTCCTTTCCACGGTAAGTTTGGCGGATATTCAATCGTTCCTTCGTAAAAGTTTGCGTTAGGTGCACCTACGCCTATTCCAACCACATCATCCATTGGATGTAAACGATTCACTTGCATTTTCAGCTCTTTAACAAATCCTGGAAAATCTGTAAATCCTTGAGTGTTAATCCGAGACTGAGCTAGGACATTTCCTTCACGATCTGTAATGCCAAATTTTGAGTTTGTGCCGCCTATATCAACGCCTAGCGCTAATTGTGTCATCGTATAAAGCTAATTGGTTAAATCTTATCGTGTTTATTGTTCTTCCTCGAGATCTGTTTCAAGAATAGAATCATCGCTTAATAAAACGCAATCTTCTATTTCGGTAACTGCATTTAAATTCAGCTCAGACTCTGAACTTTCGGAAATGTTGACAGCTTGAACAATAGGATCTTGTTTGTCTCCATTAATATCAACCTTTTCCAAATTGCTTATTTCGTCGTTCAGATCAAAAATATTGAACGCACCAATAAACATGGTGGATATTAAGAAGAGAAACAAGTATAGCGTTTTCACCAATTTAGTCTTTAACTATCAACTCATTAAAAAGGGATTGGTTTGAATAACTCACCAAATTTCCTTTGCTCTAATGGCTTATTGGCTAAACTATTTCTTTTTGATTCTTACACGATATTTATCGCTACATCACAAACTCATCATGAAGTTAAAGTCACTACATCAATAACTCATCAATATCTGTTTAAAATGTCGATTAAAGCTATTAAATAGGCTTTTGTATATTACAATGCTATTTCATGCATAAAATGCAACGCAACAAGAGATTTGTCATCAAACGAAATGCTTTGTTTTGGGATATTTGTAAGATCGCTGATTAACTAACTGTGAAACTCTTTAAAGGACTAGCCTTCTTTGTATTAAACATGAGTTACTCGCTGGGTTTAACTCAAGAACTTCCGCCTGTTCAAAATTTTACACCACTTGAGTATCAATCTGAAAATCAAAATTGGGCCATTTCTCAATCGGAGGATAAGCGCATGTACGTCGCAAATAGTGGAGGATTGTTAGAATTTAATGGTGCTAATTGGACATTTTATCCCTCTCCTAATGAAACGATTATGCGTTCCGTCAGGGTTATTGGCGACAAAATCTACACAGGGTGTTACATGGAATTTGGATATTGGGAAAGAAACTCAGTAGGTGTTTTGGAATACAATTCATTATCTCAGAACCTAAAAGATGAATTGATAACTGATGAAGAGTTTTGGAACATTTTTGATATAAATGATTGGGTAATCTTTCAATCATTAAATCAAATCTATATCTACAATACAGTTACAAACACTTTCAATGTCATCAAATCTGATGATGTTATTGTAAAAATGTTCTGTGTTGATGAGAACGTCTATTTTCAGAAACTTAACAAAGGAGTTTTTAAGATTGAAAATGGCAAAGATTTAATGATTCTGGATGACGAAGTTCTTAAATCAGATGAAGTTGTTAACATTTTTCCTAACGAAAAAGATCTCATTATACTCACCAGAAATAATGGATTCTACAGTTTCAGTGATGAGGTGTTAAAAGAATTACCGGCTGATCCTACACTCTCTAGCATGAGTGTCTACAGTGCCATTCAACTAAGCAACAAAAAATTTGTCCTTGGTACTATTTCACACGGGTTAGTTTTTCTTGATGAGGAAAGAAGACTTTTACTTCACTTAAATCAGAGCAATGGCCTACTCAACAACACGGTGTTGTCAGTCTACGAGGATTTGAACAGCAACATATGGGCTGGCCTAGATAATGGTGTAAGCTATGTGAATGTGGATGCTCCAGTTAAGTTTTATAAAGATCGATTAGGTGTTCTTGGTAGTGTATATGCTTCAGCAATCCATAATGATTACCTCTATTTTGGTACCAATCAGGGCCTGTTCTTCAAACCTCTCAATGAAAATGCAGATTTTCAACTAATAGAAGGAACGAATGGTCAAGTATGGTCTCTTGAAGTAATTGATGGACAGTTATTTTGTGGCCATCATAATGGCACTTTCGTAATAGCCGGCAACAAAGCTCAACAGATTGCAAAAGTTCAGGGCACCTGGAATATTGATAAGATCGATGAAAGAGATCTCATCATTCAAGGAAATTACGATGGACTTTACACTCTTCAGAAAAATTCAGGGACCTGGGAATTCAAAAATAAGATTGAAGGTTTTGATGTCTCATCCAGGTATTTTGAAGTGCTGGGAGATAAGATCTTTGTAAATCATGAGTACAAAGGCGTTTTTGAGTTGACAGTTGATGGCACGTTTTCTCAAGTTATCGCTCTTAAAATTGATTCATTGTTAAAAGGTTCGAATTCCAGCATCACCAACTACAATGGCAATGTACTATACGCTAGCAAAGACGGGATCTTTAAATATGACGAAATCAAGAGGAAATTTGATAAAGACAGCATCTTAAGTTCAACTTTTACACAAGAAGAATATGTTTCAGGGAAAATGGTCTCAAGCGATGATAAAGATGAACTTTGGTTCTTCACTAAAAACAATCTTACGCTTATTTCTTCGGATAACCTTTCCAATAGCCCAAAAGCAAAATATATTCCCTTAACTCATGATGTGAGAAGAGATGTAATTGAATACGAGAATATAATAAGTGTTGATGGCCTAAATAAATATCTAATTGGTACAAGCTCCGGATATATCGTTTTTGATGCTAATGATCTTCAAACTGAAAACTTTAATGTTTATCTAGGAAGTATTAGCAGCGGAATCAATGAAGATCACAGTGCGACCGAAAATCTAATTGATAGCTCATCTGAAGGTAGTTTTTCCGGTGACGAAAACAATTTTAGAATTAGCTATTATACGCCTGAGTACTACCAGTATTTTCAGCCAACCTATCAGTTCCAATTACTTGGCATTTATGATGCATGGAGTGAATGGAGCTCCTTTTCTTCCATTTTCTTCAAAAACCTACCTCCAGGGAATTATACATTTAATGTCAGAGCAAAAATTGGAGAGAAGATCTCCGAAAATGTAGCAGCTTATCGTTTTTCAATCGCCAAGCCATGGTACATCAGAGATTATATGGTGGTCGCCTATCTCGTAGCAGTTATTTTGTTTTCGATCTTCATGCACAATGTATATCGACAATATTATCGTGTGCAACAACAAAAACTCATTGAGAAAAACAAGAAAGACTTAGAGTTGGCCAAACTGCAAAATGAAAAAGAGATTACAGATCTTAAAAATGAGCAGCTAGCAAGAGATTACAAAAGCAAAAGCAACGAGTTGGCAGCCTCAACCATGAGCCTTGTTAGAAAAAATGAGTTGTTAACTCAAATAAAGGAGCAATTAACCAAGGTAGATGACAAATACTCAGTATCCCCAGTTATTAAAATCATTGATAAGAACCTCAATCATACGAAAAACTGGGAGCTGTTTAGAGAAGCATTTGATAATGCGGACAGTGAGTTCTTTAAGAAACTCAAGGAGCTTTATCCCGATTTATCACCGAATGACTTAAAATTATGCGCCTATCTACGGTTGAATTTATCATCAAAAGAGATTGCTCCACTGATCAATATCTCTCCTAGAAGCGTCGAAATCAAAAGATATAGACTTAGAAAAAAGATGAATTTGGCAAGTAATGAAAACCTGACAAACTACATCATTGGGCTTTAACCGCCTGAAAACGCGTAATTCTCACCTCAACAACACCTATACATCAATGTTACCGAAATGCTAAGTCAGATCATTTTTAGTTAATGATTTGTTGAACCTGGCTTAAGATTCGGAAAGTGCAATCACAAGTCATAAACCACGGTTTCTAGATTAGAAACAATAAAAAAAAGTCCATGATTCATTAAAAATCCTTCAGCATGTATGATTCATGTAGGGGCAGAATTTATGGATTTCATAATTCCCACAAATAATTTCATACTTCAGTTTCATACACATTCAGACTTAATGTGTTGACGTAACATACTTCTTCTGCCAACATTTAATAAGGCATTTTGGGATGTTACAGTAGGAATTAAAACAATCAACTCATGAAGAAAATATTACTACTATTTGTTTTTTCTCTCATCGGGACTTTCACTTTCGCGCAATCAGAGAGTGTGTCAGTTGTAAGAGACGCTGAGGGAATGAAGTTAGTTGTTGGGGGCAAAGACTTTATGATAAACGGGATGAACTGGGACTACTTCCCAATCGGAACCAATTATTCATATAGTCTATGGAACCAGCCAGAAGACGTTATCCAGGCTGCACTAGATGCGGAGATGTCGATGTTGAAAAACATGGGTGTCAACACCGTCAGAATGTACACTGGAGTTCCTCCTAAGTGGATAACCTACATCTATGAGACTTATGGAATTTACACCATGCTCAATCACTCCTTTGGACGCTATGGTCTCACTATCAAGGGTTCTTGGGTAGCGATCACCGACTACAGGGATGCTGATACTAAGGCATTGTTACTTTCAGAGGTTACTCAATTGGCCAGAGATTACAAAGACACTCCCGGATTATTGCTTTTCCTTCTAGGAAACGAAAACAATTACGGTCTTTTCTGGGCCGGAGCTGAGACTGAAGATTTTCCAGATGATGAGGAACGAATCAACTTCATAGGCGAAAGCAGGGGGAGGCCTATGTATAATTTGATGAACGAGGCAGCAGTAAGAATGAAAGCTATAGATGGTTCCCATCCTGTGGCCATCTGTAATGGAGACCTGCTATTTGCAGAAATCGTCGCTGAGGAATGTAAGAACGTGGATATCTATGGAGTCAACATGTATCGTGGTATCTCTTTCACTGATGCATTTGACCGAGTAAAGAATGAGCTTGATATGCCCATCATGTTCACCGAATTTGGTGCTGATGCTTACAACGCCAAGGAAAATGCCGAAGATCAAGCTTCTCAAGCCTACTATAATCTAGGTAATTGGAGAGAAATCTATGAAAATGCAGCCGGACTTGGAAAAGCAGGTAATTCGATTGGTGGATTTACCTTCCAGTTTAGTGATGGATGGTGGAAATATGGCCAAACAAAGAATTTAGATATTCATGACAACAATGCCTCATGGGCAAATGGGGGATATCAATCCGATTTTCAGGAAGGTGAGAATAACATGAATGAAGAGTGGTTTGGAATTTGTGCTAAAGGCCAAACCAATTCACGAGGACTCTATAACCTCTATCCAAGAGCTTCCTATTATGTATTAAAAGAAGCGCATTCCTATGATGTTTATGGTGAAAATGCAAGTCTGGCAGATATCGACGATCATTTTTCCAACATAATTATTACGAATGCAGTGATGCAAGCCCGAGGCGATAAAGCATCACTACTTGGCGAAAATGGAGGTAAAATTCGGGTTAATGAGATCCGTGCTGAATTTACCACATTCATGACCGGAGGTGATAAAATCACCACTCCAAATAATCCAGACCCAATGAATCAGACTTATCCTGATAAGCTGGGTTTTGACCGAATGGAATCTTATTTCATTGGTATTGAGGCAAAGCCTGAAGCCAATGTAAGAGCAAACGTAACTTTCAACATTCTGGGAAATGTTGCTCAAAACCCGATCAATGAAATCTTCTACGAGAATCGAGGAAGAGCACAAACATTCGTTACTCAAAATGGAAACAACATTACTACAAATCCTAACCGAGTACAGGTTTATCAAGCCTCCTATTCATGGGATCACAAGCTTTTCAGCTTAGATGGATTCTATCGAACAGGTCATTACCACTGGGGATATGAGGGGGATTTTTTCGGACTTTATCCTGAAGCAAATTATGGACCTAATATCGATATCTATAATGGTCTTGCTCCGAATGGATTCGAAATAACTGGTAAAAGCACTTTCAATGGATTAAAAGTCGCTTACGGACCCGAGCTTTGGTGGGGTGCTAACCCGGCTATCTTGGCCAAATACACAAGACATCTATGGAAGTTTGACGTTACAGCAGTCTTTCATGAAGATCTCGAAGATCCTGGAGCTGCCGTCAGTTCCGTAGCGGTTCCACAGCCAAAAACTCGTAGAGGGACCCTCTATGCTAAAACTGAGCTCGGAAAAATGGAAGTTGAGTTTGGAGGCATGTGGGGAGGTCAGCCACTTGTTGGCAGAGGTTTCCAGGTTGTAAGAGGAGAAGCTGGTAACTACCAGGTTTTACAAGATGAAATTAAGAACTCTGACACGTGGGGTGGAAAAATCAAGCTTACCTATCAAGGTGGAAGGTTAAACTGGTACGGGCAAGCATCCTCTAGAGGTCTAGTTGCCAACGCTGGTGGGGATTACACACAAACCTTTACCGGTTGGAAATTGAAAGATTTCGGATCTGGAAACGTGAATAACGTCTTCACAGGATTCACCTACAATGTTGGAAAAATCCAAGTGGCTCCCAATTTCATGTATCAAAAACCACTGATAGATCCGATTCCAGGTGATGCACCAGCACCAGCTAGATTGAGAAATATTCTTGATGATCCATTTGTGGTGAGAAGTAATAGGGAAACTGTCGCTGGTGAGCTTCTGATAACCTTCGACCCTACTCCAGGAACATGGATGTATGAATGGGACAATGATCGTGCAGAAGACGCAAAATTGGCGGCAAGCCTTGGTTTTGTCTACCGACACCTTCCGACTTCTCAAGACGCTGCTGTAATCTTTCCGGGAAATGAAAGGATACCTGCACCGGCAGCCGGAGCAGCACCGGCTTTGGATTTATGGGAAGTCAACGCTCGTGTCGTTTCAAAGTTGAGCCCAGAATTCGGAATCATAACCAATCTCTATGGTGGGAATGGCCAGGCCAACGGATCTGATCCTAGAACGGTAGAACGATATGGTGGAGATATGAGGGTTATCTACAAAAAAATGAAATTCTCTACCCATGCAAAAGTCAACGATTGGGGACCTTTTGACTACCACAGGGATTTCAACTTAACCTTTCCTCTACAGCTAATGGCAGACATTTCGACTTCCATTGCTAAGCCAGATTGGTTCCTTCTTCCAAGCACTCAACTTGGAATGAGATTCATGTGGAGATCACTTGATCAGTTTTCCCCACGATACAATCCTGCTCAAATAGTCAATAACCTAGGAGTTCTGGTTCCAGATCCAACTGCACCTGGATTTGGTAATGGAACTGAGTGGGAGTTCAGAACTTATCTCAACATCAACCTCGGAAACTGATGAGTTATTTAAAAGCTTTTAAAAACACTAACATGAAAAAGATAGATTTTAGAGCGCTTTATGTATTAGTCGTACTTCTGTCCTTCGGTTGTACTCGAACTGAAGAGGACCTACCTGAAGCTCTATTTCCTGCCACTTCAGATGTATTTATAGATAATTTCATTGGATTGGGCAGTGATTTTTACTTCCCCTACCTGGGAGCAAAACCAGATGTATTTTCTGTAGATCGCAGCGAAGGATTTGAAAGTGAAGCTTCCATCCGAATCGACGTTCCAAACGCAGATGATCCAGGAGGAGGATTTGCAGGAGCCATTTTCCGAATTGATGGGATAGGGAGAAATTTGTCAGATTATAATGCGCTGACTTTCTACGCTCGAGCATCGCAAGCGGCTACTATTGGTGAAGTAGGTTTTGGTCAAGACTTTGAAGGTGATATTCATCGTGCTTTTCTGTCAAATCTCGACTTCACGACTAACTGGAAAAAGTTCATTATTCCAATTCCTGATCCTGAAAAATTATTACAAGAGAAAGGAGTATTTCAGTTCGCTGCTGGTGGTATCGGAGCAGAAGGACAAGAGGTAGGTTACACATTTTGGTTGGATGAAATCAAGTTTGAAAACCTACCTGAAGTAGCTCAGCCTTTACCTCAGATTTCGGGAGGAAATAATGCAACTGAAAGTGCTTTCAATGGGATCACTATTCCAATTACCGGACTCAATGTTATATATAATGTTGATGGAACGGACGTGTCAGTCAATGCGGCACCCGCCTACTTTAATTTTTCCACTTCTGATGAATCAGTTGCCAGTGTTGGCGAAAACGGTGTTATTACCTTAAACAGTACAGGCTCCGCCACAATTACTGCAAGTATTGGTGAAGGCGCGAACGAGATGTCTGCCTTAGGGTCTGTCGCAGTTACTTCAACAGGTGAATTTGACTTTGCTCCTACCCCTCCTGCTAGAGACGCAGATGATGTTGTTGCGATATTCAGTGACGTTTACAACAAGGTCAATGTTGCCAACTACAATGGATTTTTCCAATTCGCTACAACACAAGGCGGAGCGATCGACATCCTGGGAGACGATATTATCAGTTACACGGATCTGAACTTTGTGAGCATCAATATTTTTGATGCAGCTACAGTAGACGTCACCGATATGACCCACATGCACCTGGATGTATACGTCCGGGAAACCGTCGATCCATCGGATTTCATACGGCTTGAATTGATCAATAACGACGGTGGAGGATCTACTCAGTCAGCAGCATCTGTACAACTTCAAACATACTCGCCACTGTTGGAAGGTCGATGGGTAAGCTATGATATTCCCATGACAGATTTTGCAAGCATTGGTACTCCTGATGATATAGATCTCATCTTTTTCGTCTCTGATGGGACTATCTCAAGCATCTATATAGACAATGTGTATTTCTACAGATAGAATAATTACAAGACTTTGAAACTAGAATTATGAATTCAATTAAAGCATACAAGAAAATTATCATCGCAAGTGCAGCTGTGGTATTGACCTCAACAGTTATGACTGGATGCGATGACTCTAATGAGCTCCCTGATCGAGATTATACATTGGTTTGGGAGGATACGTTCGACGGCTCGACTGGCGATGCTCCTAACCCGGCGAATTGGACCTATGATATAGGAACAGGAGTTGATGGATGGGGAAACCTTGAGCTTCAGTATTATACGGATAGAACGGAAAATGTATCATTAGATGGCACTGGGAACCTGTTGATTACTGCTCTTGCTGAACCTTTTGAAGGAAGCAACTACACCTCCGCAAGAATCAAAACCCAAGGGCTTAGAGAACAAACCTACGGACGATTCGAGGCAAGACTGAAAACACCTTTTGGTCAAGGATTGTGGCCTGCGTTCTGGATGTTGGGAACTGATTTCGAAGAGGTCGGTTGGCCGCAAACAGGAGAAATTGATATCATGGAATTGAGGGGTCAACAGCCTAGAGTAATAAGCGGATCCATTCATGGTCCTGGTTACTCAGCCGCTGAAGCTATCACCTCTGATTTCGAAATTCTGGACTCACGGTTTGATACAGAATTCCATGTGTTTGCAGTCGAATGGGGTCCAGACTTTATCGATTATTTCGTTGATGGAAGATTGTACCAACAACTTACCCCAGAGAGCCTTCCTGATCCTGAAAGCTGGGTTTTCAATAACAAAGATTTTTTCATAATTCTTAATGTGGCAGTGGGTGGAAACTATGTAGGAAACCCGACTGACAATACAAGATTTCCACAGACCATGACAATTGATTACGTCAGGGTTTATCAATAATTAAAATAAAAAACTTAAATCTAAAAACTGTAAAACAATGATGAAAACTAAACTATTACAAGCGACGCTCATGGTAGTGTTCGGCTCCTTGATTTTCGTTATGAGT
Organism: Cyclobacteriaceae bacterium; assembly: GCA_028284125.1. Lineage (GTDB taxonomy): Bacteria > Bacteroidota > Bacteroidia > Cytophagales > Cyclobacteriaceae > Ekhidna. Next base: position 307,914 of record JANQSI010000008.1, on the reverse strand, counting down.
TGTAACGATGATAAGGAAGTAGATCCACCGATAGCGTCTTTTACCTTTTCAGTTAACAATGAAACGGGAGTAGTTACTTTCACAAATACTTCTACTGATGGTGAAAGCTATGTATGGGATTTTGGAGATGAGACGGCTTCCACAGAAGTAAGCCCCACCCACACATATACTGAAAGTGATTCTTATTCAGTTACGTTGACCGCTACTAACGAGGGCGGAACAGACGAAAACACACAAATTGTAACCGTTGAGCTACCTGCTCCGGTTGTGGATGAAGAAGCTCCAGTGATTACCTTGACTGGAGATGCAGACATTGATGTTGAACTTGGAGGAACATTCACCGATCCTGGCTTCTCTGCAAATGACAATGTTGATGGCGAAATCACTGACAATGTAACGGTAGGTGGTGATGCTGTAGATACCCAAACTGCAGGTACCTATGTAATTACTTATGACGTTAGCGACGCTGCAGGAAATGCCGCCACACAAGTGACAAGAACGGTTAGAGTTAGATACCCAGGAGGACTAATTACAAATGGCGACTTCCAGGGAAGTAGCACTGAACCTTGGTTCGTAAACTTTGGAGATGGTACTGTACCAACTGAAGCAGCAAGTACCAATACTTTCTTCATTGTAAACATTGAGACTCCAAACGCAAACGAACCTTTCGTTGTGAATTTAAGTCAAGTTGTTGAAGTTGAAAATGGTAAGACATACAAATTATCTTTCAATTCTTCTTCTGATGTAAGCCGAAGCTTTACCACTGGTATTGGAGTAAATGGTGGCGCAAGTGGAACAAACTTCCAGGCTGTCGTCGAAACAATTAGCGTAACAACAACAGAGGATAGATACGAAGCTGAGTTTTCTATTTCTGGCTTTGAAGCCGATACTGATATTCGAGTGCTTTTTGATCTAGCGGGCGAAGCAGGAGTTGTCGTATTGGATAACATTGCTTTAGAAGAAATAGACTCTCCTACCCCAGTTCCTACTACTGCTCCAGCTGCACCTACAGTTGATGCCGCTGATGTAACTTCTCTTTTCAGTGATACTTATACGGATGTTATGGTTGACACCTGGTCTGCAGAGTGGGATGATGCCAGCCAAGAAGATGTTGAAGTAGTAGCTGGAAACTTCATTAAAAAAGTAACCTTCGGAGACGTTGGTGGATTCTTGGGAGTGGATTTCAGCAGCAATGCTTTTGATGCTACTGCACACACTCACTTCCATATGGACTACTGGATTGCTGATGAATTTGCAGCTGGTCAAGTGCTAAATCCAAAATGGTCTAACCATGCTGCTGGTGTTGAAGTGAATGCTTTTGAATACACGAACGCAATTGGTGATACTCAAAGTGGTACATGGGTTTCTCTGGACGTTGAAATTTCAAGTTTTGGAGGAACAACTACTAGAGATAACCTGGCTCAATTTATTCTCACTTCAGCGGCAACTTTGGATATTGTATATGTCGATAATATTTATCTCTACACTAGCAGTGGAGGTGGAAGTGGAGGCGGAAGTGGAGGTGACACAACACCTGACTCAAATCCTACCGCACCGACACAGGCTGCAGCAGACGTAATCTCTCTCTTCAGTGATGCATATACAAGTGTTACCGTAAGTGAGTGGTCTACTTCATGGGATGACGCTAGTGTAGAAGATGTGATGGTTGATGGAAACAACATGAAGAAAGTAACCTTCGGTGATGTTGGAGGATTCTGGGGAGTAGATTTCAGTGCAAATTCATTCGATGCTACTAGTTTTACTCATTTCCATATCGATTATTGGATCACAGACGCATTCGCAGCTGGGCAAGTGCTGAATCCAAAATGGTCTAACCATGCCGCTGGTGTTGAAGTAAATGCCTTTGAATATACGAATGCCATTGCCGATGGTCAAAGTGGAATGTGGATTTCCCTGGACATTGCAATAGCAGATTTCAATATTGGCACTAGTACCAGAGACAATCTAGCTCAATTTATACTTGCAGGTGCTGCTACCATTGACGAAGTATATGTTGATAACATCTACTTGTACAAATAAGTCAAGACTGTAAACTTAATCAAGCCGGGAATCCTTTTCCCGGCTTGATTTATTCTTGAATAAATAAACTACCCAAAAATTCAACCCCATACATGGTTGTTGCAGAAGGAACACGAATGCAAGAAGTAGCGCTGAAGTCGATTGATTTCGATGGCGAGAAATACTACAAAATCTCCAATCACGATCGGATGCGTCCCTTTCTGATGAGCGTCGTTAGTGATTCAGATCATTGGATGTTTATATCGAGCAATGGAGGTCTTAGTGCCGGAAGAAAAGATGCTGATCATGCGCTTTTCCCCTACTCTACCGATGATAAGATCACTGAATCATACGATGCTACTGGAAGCAAAACCATTCTCTGGGTATCAAAAAATGGTGAATCCCGAATCTGGGAACCATTTTCAGATAGATATACCAAGCTGAATAAGTATTCAAGAAATATCTACAAGAATGCTTTTGGTAACAAGATCATATTTGAAGAAATAAACCACGATCTTGGATTGACATTCAGATACCAGTGGAGTTCTAGCGACAAATTTGGTTTCGTTAGAAAAAGCTGGATCATAAACACCACCTATGACGAAGTTCAGGTAAAAATTCTGGACGGAATCCAAAATATTATGCCACATGGAGTTGGTGCAGACACCCAATCCATAAGAAGCAATCTAGTCACCGCCTATAAAAGAAATGAGCTTGATCCGAAAAGCGGATTAGGTATTTATGCACTAAGCGCGATCATCGTTGACCGTGCAGAACCAAGCGAAGCGCTAAAAGCAAACATTGTCTGGTCGCTGGGATTAAACGAACCCACATATTTGCTATGCTCAAATCAGCTTGAAGCTTTCAGAAATGAACAAGACCTAACTACTGAGCTTGACGTTAAGGCTGAAAAGGGAGCCTATTTTTCTGTACAAGAGTTGTCACTCAATGCTCATGAAGAAAAAACCTGGATGCTCATTGCCAATGTGAATCAGGGAGCCTCATCAATTGCTGAAATCTCAAAAAAAATAGTAACAGAACCTGGATTATGGGATGAAGTTGCGAACGATATCGAGTTGGGATGTCAAAAACTGGTCAATTTGGTTTACGCTTCTGATGGCCTTCAAATGACAGCCGATAAACGACGAAATGCCCGCCATTATTCAAACACGCTCTTCAACATCATGCGAGGTGGTATTTTCGATAATAACTACCAAATTGAAAAGTGGGATTTCAATAATTACTTGTGGATTGCCAACAAAAAAGCATATAAAAACGGACAAGCTATACTGGACGAATTACCTGAAACCTTCTCATTTGTCGAGTTCAAAAAAGCGGTAGTCAATAGTGAGGATAAGGATTTCGTGCGGCTTGCATTGGAGTACCTTCCATTGAAGTTTAGCCGAAGACACGGAGACCCAAGTCGTCCATGGAATAGGTTTTCCATCAACACAAGAAATGAAATAGACGGATCCAAAGTGCTTGACTATGAAGGAAACTGGCGAGACATTTTCCAAAACTGGGAGGCACTAGGAATTTCTTACCCTGAGTTCGTTGAGAACATGATTCTCAAGTTCTTGAACGCAAGCACGTTTGATGGTTACAATCCTTACCGAGTCACAAAAGATGGTTTTGATTGGGAAACAATTGAAGCAGATGATCCTTGGTCTTACATTGGATATTGGGGAGACCACCAGATCATCTATCTGCTGAAGTTCCTTGAATTCGCACAGGATCATTATCCAAATAAGCTCTTCAATCTTTTTGATTGGGAACACTTCGTTTATGCAGATGTTCCGTACGAAATCAAGTCTTACGAAGACCTTCTGAAAGATCCGAAAGATACGATTGATTTTAATGATAGCCTCGATCAGGAAATTCGTAAAAGAAGAGAAGATATTGGCTCTGATGGTGCGCTGCTTCTTAACCAAAACGAGAAGATCCATCATGTAAACTTTGTTGAGAAAATCTTGGCTACCGCACTCGCCAAACTGTCCAACTTTGTTCCCGGAGCAGGTATATGGCTAAATACGCAAAGACCAGAATGGAATGATGCTAACAATGCATTGGTTGGAAATGGTGTCTCAATGGTCACACTATTTTATCTAAGGCGTTTCTTCTCATTCCTTGAAAACTTACTGGCTAATGATGCAGAAGGGAAAGAAGTAGCAATTTCTGAAGAGCTTCATTTGTTTTTCACAGAAGTCAACGAATCGCTACAAGAAAATCAGGTTTTACTCGAAAAAAGTATTTCCGATAAACAGCGAAAGCAAATTCTGGATCGACTTGGAATCGCCGGATCGAATTACCGCAATCAAATTTATAAGCAGTCCTTTTCTGGGAAGAAAAAGTCCATTTCGCTTAAAGAAATCTCATCCTTCACAAATCTGACCTTAGCGTATCTCGATCATACAATTGATACGAATATGCGTGATGATGATATGTATCATGCCTACAATCTCATCACAATTCATGACGATAAAATCTCAATTTCTAGGTTGGATGAAATGCTTGAGGGCCAAGTGGCAGCACTTAGTTCAGGGTATCTGTCTTCGGAAGACTGCCTTTCTGTATTGGATGCAATGAAAGAAAGCAAACTGTTCAGAGAAGATCAGTACAGTTATCTCCTCTACCCGAACAAGGATTTGCCTGGATTTTTGCAGAAAAACAATATTCCAAAAGAGAAAGTAGAGAAATCCCCACTGCTAAAGCAATTAATAGAAGACGGAGACAAAAGGATCATCGAATGTGATGTCAATGGTCTGTATCACTTCAATGGGGATTTCAAAAATGCTGCGGATCTTGAAAATGCCTTGGAGGACTTATCCAATGGTTCTGATGAAGGACATGAAGAAGTGCTTAAGATCTTCGAGGATGTGTTTAATCACAAGGCTTTCACAGGTCGCTCGGGAACCTTCTTCGGTTACGAAGGACTTGGATCTATCTATTGGCACATGGTTTCCAAATTGCTGCTTGCAGTTGAAGAATGCTGTCTAAAAGCAGTTGAAGAAGGACAATCCGATGAAATAATTGGTCGTCTCTTAGAACATTATTATGAAATCAATGAAGGTATAGGCGTTCACAAATCACCTGAATTATATGGAGCCTTCCCTACTGATCCTTACTCTCATACACCGATGGGAAAAGGAGTCCAGCAACCAGGAATGACCGGTCAGGTAAAAGAAGATATCTTAAGTCGAATGGGTGAATTAGGCGTGATTGTGAAGAATGGCGCTATCCAATTCAATCCATTCCTTCTGAGAATCGGTGAATTCCTGAAAGAGCCTGCAACGTTTGAATATGTTGACATCAAACAAAACAGGCGATCGATCTCGTTGATCAAAAACACCTTGGCATTTACCTACTGCCAAGTCCCTGTGATTTATAATGTTTCAGACAAAGACTGTGTGGAAGTACAGTACCTGGACGGTGACTCCAACATACAAACTGGTTTGGAGCTTAGTGAAAACATAAGCAAACACCTCTTTAAAAGAACAGGAGAAATCCAAAGCATCAAGGTCGACATAAACAAGACCCATTTAAAATAAAAGGTTATGAAAACAAGATGGAACATAGTACCCCTAGTGATTTTATTAGTACTTGTATTTTCTTGTGGTCAAAATGAAAAAAGTGAACAACCAATGCAATCCCAATACAATATGACTGCCAAGGACATTTTAGGCAATCCTGAATATCAGGCAATCTCATATGGAGGCTATAGACAAACATCACGCGACATTCAGCCCACCCTCGATCAACTAAAAGAGGACATGAAGCTTCTGTCAGCGATGGGTGTCAAAATCCTTCGAACCTACAACGTTAAGCTAGCACATGCATCAAATGTATTGAAGGCTATAAGCCAACTCAAGCAGGAACAACCAGGTTTCGAAATGTATGTGATGTTAGGTGCCTGGATTGATTGCAAAAACGCCTGGACAGATCTTGAACCGGATCATAATGTCGAAAGCGAGGCAAATGAGGCCGAAATAGCAAGAGCAGTTGAATTAGCAAATCAATATCCGGATATTGTTAAAGTAATTGCTGTTGGGAACGAAGCAATGGTCAAGTGGGCAACCTCCTACTACGTCCAACCAGAAGTGATCTTAAGGTGGGTCACTCATTTACAGGAGTTAAAGTCAAAAGGACAATTACCTAAGGAACTTTGGATCACAAGCTCAGATGATTTCGCCTCTTGGGGTGGTGGTGATCCTGAATACCATGTGGAGGATTTAGAAAATTTGATAAAAGCTGTTGACTACATCTCCATGCATACGTATCCGATGCATAACACACACTACAATCCGGAGTTTTGGGGTGTAACAGAGGAAGAGCAAGATCTGCCCAAAGAAGAAAGAATCAAAAAAGCAATGGAAAGGTCTCGAGATTTTGCTATTGCTCAATATGAGAAAGTCAAGAGCTACATGACCAGTTTAGGAGTGGAAAAACCCATTCATATCGGCGAAACAGGCTGGGCAAGTGTTTCGAACGGTCATTATGGTCCGACAGGCTCCAATGCGACGGATGAGTTTAAAGAAGGTCTCTATTATCAATTAATGCGTGAGTGGACCAATTCAGAGAAAATTTCCTGTTTCTATTTCGAAGCTTTCAATGAACCATGGAAAGATGCAAGCAATGCGAACGGTTCTGAAAACCACTTTGGACTTTTTACTGAAGAAGGAAAAGCAAAATACGCCCTTTGGGATTTAGTTGATGCAGGAGCATTTGAAGGCCTTTCCCGAAGTGGCAATCCAGTTGAAAAAACATACGGTGGAAACAGGGCTGAAGTAATCGATGCAGCGCTCGATCCACCATTAAAGCCAGAGTTGGAGGTTACTGAATAAATCAATCATTTATGCTTAGAGGAAATAAATATTTAATAATTCTGATTGCCATGAGTATCGCATGTTCTCCTAAAAATGAACTTTCTGTAGAAGTTTATGAAACAGCAGCAAATGGCAATAAACTAGAGAAGCTGACTGAATTTATTTCCTCAGAAGAGAAGTCAAGTATTAAACTGCTTCCTGAACAACGATTTCAAACCATTACAGGCTTTGGAGGAGCATTCACCGAATCTTCTGCCTATCTACTTAACCAATTAAGTGACGAAAATCGCCAAAAAATCCTACAAGCCTATTTCGGCAAAGAGGGCGCCAATTATTCGTTGACTCGGACACACATGAACTCATGTGACTTTTCCTTGAGCAATTATTCCTATACACCTAACCCTGACAAGGAGCTAAAAGACTTTTCCATTCAAGAGGACATGGATGATCTGATCCCGATGATCAAAGATGCAATGCAAGCGTCTGAAGACGGATTTAAAATTTTCGCTTCACCCTGGACTGCCCCACCCTGGATGAAAGACAATAATGACTGGGTTGGAGGCAAACTTCTGCCGGAATATTATGATACATGGGCCTTGTTTTTCTCTAAATACATCGACGCTTACCGAGAAGAAGGAATTGATATCTGGGGATTAACGGTTGAAAACGAGCCTCATGGAAATGGCAACAACTGGGAAAGCATGCACTACACGCCAGAAGAAATGACCGATTTTGTGCAGAACTACCTGGGACCAAAACTAGAAGCAGACGGAAAAGGTGAAGTCAAAATTCTCGGATACGATCAAAACCGAGAAGGACTGAAAGAATGGGTGGACGTCATGTTCAAGGATGAAGCTTCCTCAAAGTATTATGCCGGAACGGCCATTCACTGGTACGAGAGTACTTACGACTACTTTCCAGAAGCATTACAATATGCACATGAAAAAGCACCTGACAAATATTTGCTACAAACCGAAGCTTGTGTAGATGCTGAAGTGCCTAAATGGCAAGACGATGACTGGTATTGGAGCAAAGAAGCTACAGATTGGGGATGGGATTGGGCACCGGCTGATCAAAAACATCTTCATCCAAAGTATGTCCCAACTTTCCGATACGCAAGAGACATTATTGGTTGCCTGAACAATTGGGTCGATGGATGGGTGGATTGGAACATGGTGCTGGATACCCAAGGCGGCCCTAACTGGTTCGAGAATTGGTGTGTTGCTCCGGTAATCGTAGATCCGGGAAAAGATGAAGTCTACTTCACCCCTATCTATTATGTGCTCGTTCATTTTAGTAAATACATCAGACCACAAGCTGAGGTTATCGGAATAGAAAATACAGACGATGCATTAATGGTTACTGCCGCAGAAAACCCTGACGGCTCCATTGCCATAGTGGTTTTCAATCAAGAAGAGGAGACAAAACAATTTTCTCTCACCCTAAACAACCAGACTACCGATCTCTCCATTAGTCCAAAGGCTATCCAAACCATAGTAATAAACAACCAAAACACCTAATCATGTCACAATACAAAACCGCAGCAAAAGATAAAGTCCCGGTACTTCAAAAATCAGCATTCGGTGCAGGGCATTTGGTGCTTAACCTCCTACCTGGATCGCTAGCTATTTTCATGTTTTTCCTTCTCACAGCCTTTGGAATGGACCCTTTCCTGGCTGGTTTATTAGGAGGATTACCAAGGATTTTTGATGCGATCACGGACCCAATTATGGGATTCATTTCTGACAACACCAACTCGAAATATGGTCGAAGAAGACCTTACATATTTATTGGTGCCATTTTAAGTGGAATCTTCTTTATCCTCCTGTGGCAATTGGATGAAACTAACTCGCAGACCTACAACTTCTGGTACTTCCTGATCATGTCAATGGTTTTCCTGGTTGGAAACACCATGTTTGCGACCCCACTGGTGGGCTTAGGCTATGAAATGACTTCTGATTATAACGAACGAACCAGGTTGATGGCGTTTGCAAACATCATCGGACAAATCGCCTGGATGATTGTTCCTTGGTTCTGGGTGCTTATTGCCAATCCAAATTTGTTTGAATCCCAAGCAGTAGGTGTCAGGCAGCTCTCGATCTATGTTGGAGGTATTTGTCTCTTGCTGGGAGTATTGCCTGCTCTATTTTGTAAAGGAATTGACTCAGCTCATATGGAGAACAGAGCTAAGATTACCTGGAAAACACTCTTCTCCAATCTCACCGATTTATTCAAAGGAATTAAAGAAGCGGTGAAAAATGTGCCCTTTTTACGATTATGCGGTGCGACATTTTTAGTTTTCAACGGATTCCAGCTTGTAGCATCATTTAGCTATTTCATTATTGTTTTCTACATGTTCAACGGAAGCTTTGGAGATGCAGGAAACTGGCCTGCGTGGTTCTCCACTGTAACAGCCATTATCACGGCATTTCTAGTAATTCCAATTATTTCATGGTTGTCCAACAAGTTTGGAAAGCGAAAAGCTTTTATTATTTCTACCGTCATTTCAATTATTGGTTATATCCTGAAATGGTGGGGCTTCAACCCAGCCAACCCTTGGCTGATTTTCATGCCTGTTCCATTGATGGCGTTTGGTTTAGGTGGATTGTTCACACTCATGATGAGTATGACGGCAGATGTTTGTGATCTGGATGAATTGAACAATGGCATGCCAAGAAAAGAAGGAACATTTGGAGCCATCTATTGGTGGATGGTGAAGTTGGGACAAGCACTCGCTTTGGTACTGGGTGGATTGGTCTTGAAACTGGTTGGGTTTGATCAAAATGCAGCAGTTCAAAGTACTGAAACCATGACCAATCTTAGAATCGCAGATATCATCATCCCAGCAGTCACTGCCGGACTCGCAATAGTAGTCATGTGGAAATACAGTCTCTCGGAAGAACGAGCGAAGGAAATAAAAGCAGAGTTGGTTAAAAGAAGAGGCGAACTATAATAAATAGCAAAAGATAATGTCATTAAGAGACGAACGATTTTTAGCACTTGCGTCTATCGATTACGAAGGCAAGAGCATTGACGATCTAAAAGAGATATATAGAAAATTTCTTGAAGCAGGCATGCACGGGTTATGCTTTAGTCCCTATATGGAAGGACAAAATCCTGGAGATCAATTGTCAGAAGAGCAAATCAGAAGACGATTAGAAATCATCCAACCCTACACCAGCTGGATTAGATCATTTTCCTGCACGGATGGAAACGAAATGATTCCGAGACTTGCTCACGAGTATGGAATCAAAACATTGGTTGGCGCGTGGCTCGGAAACGATCCTGAAATCAATGAAAGAGAACTTGCCAACCTTATCGAGCTAGCAAATGCTGGATTTGTGGATATTGCTGCTGTTGGAAATGAAGTCATGTATCGTGGTGATCTGACTGAGGATGAACTATTAAGTTTTATATACAGAGCAAAAGAAGCCATTTCTGGTGTTCCTGTTGGCTATGTAGACGCTTATTATGAGTTTACCGAGCGTCCTGCAATTACAGAAGCTTGTGATGTGATCTTGGCTAATTGCTATCCGTTCTGGGAAGGCTGTGATCAGGATTACTCTTTGCTATACATGAAAGACATGTTTCACCGAGCGATGAGTGCCGGAAATGGCAAAAAAGTGATCATTTCAGAAACAGGATGGCCAGATCAAGGTACGCCACTTGAAGGAGCAGTTCCTTCTACTGAAAACGCGATGAAATATTTCATCAACACCCAAAAATGGTCCCAAGAAGAAGGCATTGAAATCTTTTATTTCTCCTCCTTTGATGAGTCCTGGAAAGTAGGATCTGAGGGAGATGTTGGAGCCTATTGGGGAATATGGGATAAAGACGAGCAGTTGAAATTTACTTGATTCGCAAAAAGAGAGAATTATCTTTCTTCAAGAATCACTTTCCCTGATTGAAGTTCAATTTCCAATGCTTCACTAAAGCTTTCTTCATTTTCAGCCCAAATTCGAATGGTAGAGTTATCCAATTCAGTGGCATTATTTGGAATTGTGATTATAAAACCGTTTTCAGTATTTGAGATAAAATCAGAGGTGAGCAAGGTGTTTTGCCAAAATACGTAAACATTAGAGATCTTTTGAGCCGTCAACTGAATTTTGCGATCATTGTTTCCTATCAGATCAATGGTTGGAGATTTCCTTACATCAGTTCCAGGAACAGTCAAAACGGAACGCCATTCGCCATCATTTTGTACGGAATCTTTGTTGTATGGATCAAGGATCTCTTTGTCGTCAACTACAAATAAGTATTCGTATTCTCCAGGTCTGAGCAAGACATAATCAGTAAAAGATTTATCCGATTTCTTAAGCTTAAGTAATTCCTCATCCCATTCATTGAAATCCCCTTTGACTTTTACTTCTTTGGCATCACCTATATATAAAAAGCTGTGCAAAATGGGCTTGGTTCGCTTAAGGAGAATACTTTCCTTAAATCCGTTGCTCCACAGATGGAGCACATACAATTGTTTTTGCGGGCGTCCGATTAGAATGATGTCAGAATTATCTATTTCGTAGTTAAATGGACCATCGCTTGTAACAGAATCAATGCGGGTCGGATCTTCTACATAATTGCTCATCGGAATTCGGGTGAGTTCAAGCTCCAATTGAACGGGATCAGCAAGACCACTTATCAAAGGTTCGTCCAGCACGTCAATGGTTTTCTCTGAAGTAGAATTACATGATCCTAGGGCTAGAATAATAAAGTAGCAGAGAAATCTTTTCCTTTTTTTGGCGTCTTTCAAACTGTATTAATTAAAAACTCAAAGTAAAGAAATATCATTTCTTAATGAAGAATGACGAATTTTGTTTCAAACAAAACTGAGGGCTCTATGAATAAGTATTGGCGATACGTGCTACGACATTTCATCGCATGGAGTTTGGCTTTCATCCTTTGGGGATTGATGCGCGAATTCGGTCAAGAGGTGGTTCAGGATTTTGACCCGCTCACTTTTACCCAAAGGCTAAGACTACACACCGTTATTGGGGTCGTGTCGGGATTTCTATTTGGGAGTCTTGATTACATCATCGATACGAAAGTATATAAGTACGTTTCGTTGGGAAGAGCTATGGCCATTGGACTTGGATCATTTCTTGTTGTCGTCTTTTTGTTTCTGACTTTTGCCATGCGCGTGTTTACACGTGTTGCTGGGGTGGAATTTAATATGGAAACATATACAGACTTTCTGTTTTCCAGTGAGATGATTCTTTTACTGTTTTACATTTTTTTAGTTGGCTTCTTCATTGATATGTTCAAGCAAATTGACAAAAAATTGGGTCCGGGCAATTTATGGAGAATGATCAAAGGGGAGTTTTACCAGCCCAAAGAGGACGAACGCATCTTTATGTTTCTGGATCTCAAAAGTTCTACAGCAATTGCAGAAGAATTGGGACACATCCAATATAGCAAGCTTATTCAGGATTGTTTCAAAGATTTGAAAGTAGTGGAAAAATACAATGCGGAAGTATACCAATATGTTGGTGATGAAGCGGTACTCACCTGGTCAAAAGACGTTGGGCTTACTAACTCTAATTGCTTGCGCGCATTTTTCGAATTCAGTGAAAAATTGCAAAACAGATCAGATTATTACACTAGAAAATATGGTGTAGTCCCTGAATTCAAAGCAGGACTAAACATTGGTCAAATCGTTGTTGCAGAAGTAGGCGAAATCAAAACAGAAATAGCCTATCATGGCGATACGATTAATACAGCTGCACGAATCCAGGAACAATGCAACGTGTTGGGCAGAAGTATCTTAATTTCTGAAAAGCTAAAATCAAGCCTTCAGCTGGACACCTCTTTTTCTAGCTCCCATGTAGGAGATATTCTTTTGAAGGGAAAAACCAATAAGGTCAACATCTACAGTATTGAAGCATCCTAGCTACTTCTGAGTTGTTAAGTATTTCAAAACAGCAATCACTTGCGTCTCATTTTCTGCTACCGCCATTGCCTGAGCATCCACTTCTTTTAAAGCATGAGTGAACTCCTCCGGATGAATGACAACATACGGTTTATTCAAGGCAGCAGCATAACCAGCATCAAAAGCCGCATTCCATTGACGGTATTTCTCTCCAAACTTCACAACAATAACATCTGATTTTTCGATATTGGTTTTAATACGAATGCTGTTAACCTTGGCACTTTTGTGATCTTTCCAAAACGATTTTTCCTCCTCTCCTAGCACATCCCCGGCATCATCCGAGGCGCTGTGCGTGACCACCGGTGTCAGGAATTCAATAGGTAAGTCTCTACAGCCTTTTTCAATTTCATCGCGCCAGTCCGAATGAATCTCTCCTGAGAGGTACACAGATAATTTCATAGTCTATGATAGTTAAGTTTCCACGACAAAATAACGCATAATATAGGGTTCTCAACTAAAAAAGAATCAGTCCAGAAGGGTGGTAAATCAAAAAATGAGATCGGAAATCATTCGCTCTGATTTAAATCAAACGCTAGTATGATCTAACTCCTATATCCACTTTCAGTGTACCTCTACCTTGGTCTGTGATATGAGTATTGAAAACAAGAGATATGAGTATTGAAAACAAGATAAAAGTGGAGAAAACCACTAGTAATGGTAAAGCTCCAAAGATTCCTAAGCTTTCGTCGGAAGATTTGAAATTAATCAATAGCCAGAGTGGTCTAAGAAAATTGCTCAAAACAAAAGCGTTTGACCTGGAACACCTCCTGTTTAACTTGAAATACGAAAATGAGCTAGAACAACTGCAAGTTGAACTGGTGAAACTGCAACGTGATGTTCACATTAATAATCGGCGTATAGCCATCATTTTTGAAGGACGTGATGCAGCTGGAAAAGGAGGTAACATTAGAAGGTTTATCGAACACCTAAACCCGCGAACCATGCGGGTAGTAGCACTTAACAAACCCACAGAAATGGAAAAAGGGCAGTGGTATTTTCAGCGTTACGTCAATACCCTTCCAAATCCGGGAGAAATCACCTTTTACGATCGAAGCTGGTACAATCGGGCAGTGGTCGAGCCTGTGATGGGTTTTTGCAGTAAAGAGCAATACAAAACGTTCCTTCTTCAGGTACCGGAATTTGAGCACATGCTGTATGAAGATGGAGTAGAAATCTTCAAGTTTTGGCTTTCCATTTCAAAGTCAGAACAGAAACGAAGATTCGATTCGCGGAAAGACGATCCACTTAAGCAATGGAAGCTGAGCCCAATTGATGAAAAAGCACAAGAACATTGGGACAGTTATTCAAAATATAAAAAGGAAATGTTCGCAAGAACGCATACCTCCTATAGTCCTTGGGTTATAATTGAAGCGAATAACAAGCGAAAGGCTCGTCTGGAAACCATTCGTTACGTACTCAACCATCTTAACTATGAAGGCAAAGAATTAGCAGAAATTTCACTACTTCCTGATCCCGAAATCGCCAGAAGATTTCATAGATCCGGAGTAACAAGCGACTAAATACTAAACCAATTCAAAATGAAACAAAGAGAAAAAGTAGCCAACATAATGACAAAAGACGTTCAAACCGTCAGTGTCAATAACTCATTACAAGAGGCAAATGCGCTTTTTAACAAATACAATATTCGTCATATCCCGGTTGTGTCGGGCGATAAATTAATTGGCATTCTAAGTCATACTGACATCTTAAGGATCAGTTTCGGAAACACATTTGGTGATGGACAAGAAGGCTCTGATGAAGCTATTTTCGATATGCTTTCCATTAATCAGGTAATGAAACACAGTCCAGTCACCGTGTCGCCAGATGATACATTGAAGGGAGCGGCTCAAATCCTGGCTGAAAAAGAATTTCATGCCTTACCGGTCACAGAAAACGATAAGCTAGTTGGAATCATAACCACTACAGACATCATTAAATACTTCCTGGATCAGTATTAATACGGAGAATAACATCCGAGCTGTATGAGACTAGATGTCTGTGAGAGCAGCTATCTAGTCTGTACTTTTGGCTAAGTTGTCGGTGGAGGCAACTATCTTGTCTGTACTCTCAGCTAAGTCGTAGGTAGAGGCAACTATCCTGTCGGTACTCTTCACTAGCGCGGAAGTTTCTTCCGTGCTCACCTGAAATATTCTCTCCAGCATAAACCCGATATGTTCATTATCATTTAGACTGACACCACTTTCAACCTAAATCTTTAGAAAGTAGCGATATAGAAGACTAGATGTAGATCAAAAAAAATAGCAACACCTCTCGGAATCGCTATTATTGTTTTGTGCTAAACGTGGATGTAAAATCCACATTACGTTTTTTAAAACGGTTGATTAAAGTTAAGGGTTTCGACCTGAAACTAAAAATCAACTTTAGGTTTAGAACCTAATTAGTGTGGTCCTCCGGACTTGTCCCGGAGGCGTCCCGTTAGCATAAAATCAAATTAAATGAACACTTCTAAACTTCATCTCTAGCGCAGAAGTTTCTTCAGAGCTCATCAAAACACTCTTTCTATCATGTAATTGCGACCTCTAAACCCACATATTATTTTCATACTGATCGGCACTACTTTCAACATAAACCTTTAGACAATAGCGATATAGAAGACTAGATGTAGATCAAAAAAAAATAGCAACACTTCCAAGTATTGCCATCTTTGTTTTGTGATTACCGAGCATGTTAAAAACCATGCTATGTTTCTTTAAACGGTTGACCAAAGTTAAGGGTTTTAGCCTGAAACTAAAAGTCAACTTCAGGTTTAGAACCTGAGTAGTATGGTCCCCTGGTTATCCAGGGGCATGCTGGTAGTCATTATCACTAGCACGGAAGTTTCTTCCGTGTTCACCCCAAATGATCATAACTAGGATATTAGCAGAAGCAACTAATCATCAGCTAGACATTTTAAGAAAAAACTATAATCTCACAAAACCAAAAGCGCTGTTCCCATGTTTAGATAAGTAAGAATCATCTTATCGACATGGCGAAAAAAACTGTAACTAAAAAAACCATTCAAAAGAGCTATCAGGACTTCCTTCTAACTGAAGGAAAAAGCCCTGAAACCGTCAGGATTTTTACTAAACATGCTAAGATCTCCGACGAAGAATTCTATCAAGTATTCGGAAATCTGGATACCATCGAGTCCTCAATTTGGAAGGATTACTATAATCAAACATTTGAGGTACTTGATAAAGACAGTGATTTTGAATCAATGAACGGAAGAGAGAAGCATCTCTCCTTTCTTTTCACCTTGTTGGAGTTGATCAAGGAAGATCGGTCCTACATTCTTTTTAGGATGACACCAGAACTAAAGAACATTCAACACGCGGGTCCTAAGTACTTAATGGAAACGCGAAGGGTAGTAATGGACAATGAAATTGAGTGGGTAGAACCACCATCATTTGTTCCCGAAAAGGGACAAAAGTTTGCAAGGACAAGCTACAAAAACATTCTTTGGCAACACAGCATAGCGATGATTCATTTCTGGATTAAGGATGATTCTGCAGCAGCAACCGATACAGATGCATTTATCGAAAAATCAACGCGCACCTTATTTGATGTAGGCGAGCTTCCAGCTCTTGATTCTGTGATTGATTTGGGCAAGTTTTTCTTGCAAAAAATGGGATTTGCTAAAGCCACTGCCTAATGTCAAAAGAACTAGATCGAATCCCGATTAGTAAGGTCAAGCGCGCAAGCAAATTCGTCACGACAGGGGCTAAAGTTGGTGTTAACTATGTCAAGGCCTACGGAAAAGCTGCGATAAAAGGCAAGCTCGACCAAGAAGAGCTCGACCAAGAAAATGCAAGCGATATCTATGATTCGCTAAGTGAACTGAAAGGAAGCGCACTTAAAATGGCGCAGTTGCTCAGTATGGATCAAAATGTGCTTCCCAAGGCGTACTCAGACAAGTTTGCCATGGCACAGTACAGCGCTCCACCCCTTTCTTACCCATTGGTTAAAAAAACATTCCGAGAGAATTTTGGAAAAGACCCAGGTGAACTCTTTGACACCTTTTCAAAATCAGCGAGCAACGCCGCTTCAATGGGACAAGTACATCGCGCTGAAAAAGACGGACAAGAGTTAGCAGTAAAAGTTCAGTATCCGGGCGTTGCAAATAGCATTAAGAGTGATCTGAAATTGGCCAAGCCATTTGCGCTCAAATTAATGAAAGTCAAAGGCAAGGAAGTAGAGCCTTACATGAAAGAAGTGGAAGAGAAATTGCTAGAAGAGGCTAACTACGAGCTTGAACTCAAGCAATCCTTAGATTTCGTGAACAAATGCAAACATCTTCCTGACCTCCTTTTTCCTAACTATTTCAAAGAATACAGCGCTCCACAGATTCTAACCATGAGTTGGTTGGATGGCGTACCGATTGGAGAGTGGATGAAACAGGATCAGTCGCAGGAGGATAGAAATAAACTGGGTCAGACCTTGTGGGATTTCTACATGTTTCAAATGCATAAGCTAAAAATGATGCATGCTGATCCTCATCCAGGGAATTTCATCATTGAAAACAATAAATTAGGTGTCATTGATTTTGGATGCATAAAAACGATTCCCGAAGATTTTTATCGGTCTTATTTTGAACTGGCCAAACATGAAGTTTTGAATGATGCTTCCAGGGTCAACACTTTATTTACGGAGTTAGAAATTATACGGCCATCTGATCCTGAAAAAGACGCTCAGGTTGTGACAACCATGTTTGTCAAGTTGATCAGATTACTTTCACGACCATTCAATCAGTCCACGTTTGATTTCGGTGATGATGAATTCTTTACTGAGATCTACCAAATGGGCGAGCTGATTTCAAAAGATCCGGAAATGAGTCGACTACAAGCAAGAGGCTCAAGGCACTTCATTTATTTCAACCGTACATTCTTTGGCTTGTACAACATTTTGAATGCATTGAAGGCCAATGTAGACACTTCTATCACCAAGGATTTTCTGAAGCTGGCGTCTTAGTCATAAGATAATCGCTATATTCAACATTTCATTTTGTTGAGTATTCCTATGAAACCTTACCTATTCTTATTGATCATTGGCTTTATCGTTGGTTGTCAACCATCGGAAAAAGAACCGCAAAGCAAAGCCTTTTCCGATTTTGAAAATGACCCTGATGCACCCGCAACCAATCGGGAACTTTTAATTCCGATTCTTGGTGATACGGTGGCAGGATACGCGATGATTGCCAATGGCAAGGAGCCTAAAGAAACTGTCATTCTCGCTCATGGCTTTCCAGGAAATGACAATCAATTTGACCTGGCACAATCCATTCGGAGA
Organism: Cyclobacteriaceae bacterium; assembly: GCA_028284125.1. Classification (GTDB taxonomy): domain Bacteria; phylum Bacteroidota; class Bacteroidia; order Cytophagales; family Cyclobacteriaceae; genus Ekhidna. The sequence continues at coordinate 289,860 of JANQSI010000008.1, read as the reverse complement.
GCTGGGAAAAATGTGGTCCATTTCAATTACAGAGGAACCTGGGGAAGTCAAGGCAAGCTGCTTTATTCCAACGAATTGGAAGATCTTGACGAAGTGATTAACTATTTATGCCTACCGGAAAATGTAGAAAAGCTCAGAATCCAACCTGATGGATTCACCCTATTGGGCAGAAGCTACGGTGGTGGACTGGCGTTGATTGCCGGAAGTCAAAATGAAAAAGTGAAACGAATCATTTCTATTTCCGGAACCAATTATGGAGAAATTGTTGGACCCTACGATCATATTGACAGCATAAGCTTTTTCAGACCGTACATGAGGAGACAAGTGATGATCGATGTTGATTTGGATGCTTTTCTTCAGGATATGATCGATAACAGGGTTAAGTTCAACGTAGTGACTCACAAAGAAGCGCTTAGCAAGAAGGAGGTCTTAATCATTGAAGACTCTGATCGGAACCTGGAGTGGATCAATCAATTGGAAGCAGTCGATCTGGTAAAACTTCCTTCCGATCATGGGTTTGTTAATCGAAGGATTCAAATGATTGAGACAGTAATCGAGTGGCTGGATAAAAACTGATCATTTCATACTATGAGATGCTTGCTTCATAAAAACGACAGTACAGACCCATAGTCGGAGTGTCATTCTGAGCGCAGCGAAGAATCTAAACATATGAAAGTGATTGCTTCAGTCGTGCCTCCTTCGTAATGACGTTGTTGATTCGAACACACTTTACCTCACGACAATCCTTCTTGAGAAGTATTCCTTACCATTTCCAATTTGCAATAAGTAAACTCCTTTATTAATGGCTGTGAAATCAATTTCTATTTTAGAATCAGCAGTCAATACAGGTCGAATAGGAATCAAAGTGCCACTCAAGGAATGCAAAAAGATTTCCACATTTCGCATTTCCTTCAAATCAACAGTCAATAGTTCAGTAACTGGATTTGGATAGAAAGTCAAAACCTCCTCGGATGAATCAAATCCCAATGGAATATCTATCAAGTTAATGACCACCTGGACAGTAATAATTCCGCCATTCAAGTCGTCAGCCTCTATTCCAAGTTCAAACGTCGGATTTTGTTCAAAAATGAGCTGCGCCTGGTCAGCCACTAAAATATCACCTGTTGTCGAATTGATACTGAAAGCTCCTGATCCGTTTCCGGAAACAATGGAATAAACCAGTGGATCACCGTTGGGATCTGTTCCGGTAACAGCACCAACTACTGTACCATTAGGACTTTTCTCTTCTAAATAAAAAACCAAAGAAATGTCCGGTGGATCTTGTGCCATAATTGGAAAAGTCATGGCAAACAGAAGTATGAGTAGAAGGTTTTTCATTTCACCAATACATTCTTAGTTATCACTTCATTATCACTCTTTATTTTCAACAGGTAGATTCCAGACTTCAAATCAACCAAGTCTACTTCAATCAAATCATTATCAAGGATAACAACTCTTGAACCTGTCAATTGGCTTCCTCCAATGGTGAATAAGTCAACTCTTAAATTGTCTGAAACTATGCCTTCCAGCTTGATAAATACTCTTTCACTTGCCGGGTTAGGATAAACTTTGATTTGATTTTCCAGGTCACTCAACCCAAGCGGATTCTCATCTATTATATCATTCAAGTTAATGGTGATATCCACCATTGAAACACCACCATTTCCATCGTCTGCTTGAACTACCAGGTTAAATACAGGCGTTGTTTCGAAATCCAGGGCAGTTTCATCGTTTACAGTCAATATCCCGGAAGTACTACCAAGCGAAAAGGCATTGTTTGTATTTCCTGAAACAATAGAATAGGTCAACTGATCTCCTTCAGGATCAGTAGCGACAACTGCTCCGAGTGTAGTGCCGTTGGGACTGTTTTCGTCGAGATAAAAAATGTACGAGATATCCGGTGGCTGATTCGTTCCAATTTCACCAGTAATTGAAAAGGTAAAAGGGCTTTCATCCAAATCATTGCTTACTATGGAAATAACAGCGTCGAAAGTCCCTACAGAACTACCATCCAAAGTGACTGTGAATGTCTCGGTGGTCCCAATATCTATGGATGTCGGAATGTTGGATATGGTATATGCGGGATTTGAAGAGGTAATTGAACTCACCGTAAGAGTGGTAGCCCCAGCACTTTCTATGGCAAAGTTTTGGACTAGATCAACAGTTAGTGAGGAGATTCCTAAATCAATAACGGTCGCTTGCTCATCAACGATTGGTGTTCCTGTATTATCATTTCCAACAAAGACCGAAATCTCAGGAGAACTAATTTCTCCGATGATAGGAAATGTGAATGGGTTTTCATTGCTATCATTATTGGCGATGGTGATGGTCGTATTAAAGATACCAGCATTTGTCCCGTCCAGAGTTACAGTAAAGGTCTCCGTCGCACCGACACCAACGGAGGAAGGAATTCCGGATATGGTATAGTTAGTTAAAGATGAAGTTATTGAGCTTACAGTTAAAACAGCATCTCCGGTGTTTTCAATGGCAAAGGTTTGTGTGATATCATTTGTAATCAAAGCTGAGCCAATATCGACAGGAGTAACCTGAGCATCAATAAGTGCAGTTCCAGTATTGTCAGAACCAATATAGACATCTATTTCTGGTGCCGTGATCGTGGTATTTTCAAACCAAACGACTCGAGAGAGCCTGCCACCCACTATCACGTCCAAATCCCCATCTGAATCCAGATCTGTGGTGAACACATCTTCTATTCCCGTTGTAGTTGCAGTTGAGCGACTTGAAAAATTTCCACTTCCATCATTATCATAGAAAACCATGTGAGTTCTTCCTCCTACCAGGTCTGTATCGCCATCTCCGTCTAAATCAGCAGCATGAATATCATTGTTTCCAATCGAAGCTGAGATTACATTTTCAGAGAAGTTCTCAGAGCCATCATTGGCAAACCAGGAAATCTGCGTAGTAGTAGTCATGGCCAAATCAATGGTACCATCACCGTTGAAATCACCTGCCGTGAGCCCCTCGTATTGTGATGTTAAACTGGTAGCTATGAGCGTTGGTGTTGAAAAATTTTGAGCACCGTCATTCTCAAGCCAGCCAATAGCATCTCCATTAAAGCTAGCTAACACATCAGCATCTCCATCTTCGTCAACATCAATGACTTCAATATCACTTGGTCTCTCCACGGTAGAAGAGTAGATAATGTTGTTTGTGAAATTGGCATTTCCGTCATTTTCAAACCATCGGATGAAATGGGTGAAATTTGAAACAAACGCTCCTACAATATCCAGATCGCCATCAGCGTCAAAATCCACCACCTGAATGTCCTGCACTCCAAAACCAACACCCACCTGGTAAATAAATGTTGTCGTGAAGTTGAAAGACCCGTCATTGTCGTACCAATCAAGTCGACCATTGTAGGCACCTAGTAAATCGATATCACCATCCAGGTCCAGGTCAGCAGCTGCTACCGTCTCAGCGAATGTCATGGATGGAACGGCGGCTACATTCCTTGTAAACTGTTGCGATCCATCATTCTGATACCACGCAACACCATCATCAATTCCTTCATAGATAGACACAATGTCCATGTTACCGTCCATGTTAACATCCATAGAAACAACTCTGTCAACACCGGTATTGGTGCCATCGTCATAAACAGTACCTTCTACAAACAATGGAGGAACATTTGGGGCAGGATTGCTAGCTACTTTAAAGTCCAGAAAAAATCCGTTGGTCAAAGAGCCACCACCCATGCTTTCCAAATCAGAAGTCAAGGTCAATTGTATGGTCTCTCCTGCTTTGAAATCAGTCGTTGGGTTGAATGTGATGACATTAGTTGCACCTCCGGAAATGGTACCACCGATTTCACCTGTTTCACTCCCGACAACAAGTACTGTGGAATTATCCAGCGTAAAAGGGTTAACATTCTGATCGAAGGTCACGATAATGTTGTCACCAGAATTAACTCCGGTTTCATTGCTTTCAGGAGATGAGGAAACCACCGTAAGTGGTGTCATGGTTCGTGTATCTAGGGCCAGGTATTGTGGATCAGTTACACCACTTCCAGATTGAATGGTTGTCACCACATCTGTCATCGAGATGGACACAATGCTATTGTTTAATTGATCAATGACGTACATCATTTCATTATCCACATCAAGATCAATGGATCCTGGATCAGTTAGTTGTGTTGATTGAGTCGCTTCAGATGAACCATCCAGGTTCGATCTTTGGATGTTTCCATTTTCAGTCCAATAGATCAGACCATTTACCAGATCCAATGCGATTCCTCTAAATGTATTCCCTGCCTTTGTAATCAAATTTTCGTCTCCAGTCCCGTCCAGGTTTGCTCGTCGGACTTCAGCATTAGCACCATTGACCAAGTAGTACATTTTTCCGGCATTAAGATCCAGAGCTATGTCCTGGAGACCAGTAACACTAATCAAAACTTCAGCATTACCACCGTCAAAATCGACTCTCCTAATCTGATTGTTCGCCGCATCGCACCAGTAAATTTTTTCATTTTCTCCATCGACATCAATCCCGTTAAATTCTTGAGCAGAACCCCCACTTTCATCAACAACAGTATTAGTTCCCACAAATCCGGAATCTCCAATTCTGCCACATTTGACTTCCGCATCTGTATTGGTCCAGAAAACCATGTTGTTTTCCGTATCAATGGCAATTCCTTTTATATCAACAGAAAAACCAGAATAATAAGCATTCTGCCCATTTGCTCCAGTCAGATCGACACGATCAATTTCATCATTAAATGTTCCCACTTCATCTGTCCAATAGGCTTTAGGAGACAAGGTGCCTTTTGTACCTGTTACAGGGAAAACGAAACTCATTTCATTGGGGTCGTTGGTTTGAATAGTGATTGTTCCGTTCGCTATCCCATCCGATAAGGCTAAAAGTTCTGAAGTAAAAGTGTTTGATGAGCCAGCAGTTACAGTAAAGGACGTAGATGAAGTGATAGAAAAGTCTCCAGTCGTTGTAATATCTGAAATCACAAGGTCATCAAAACCATTGTTTTCTATGGTGAATGTTCGAGGTTTTGTGACTGACAAAGACGTATGGCCAAAATTCACCGGTTTGGGTTGTCCGCTAAAAACTTCAGGTTGGGTATTGTCATCTCCTTCGTATACGGTTATCTCTGGAGCAGGGACCTGAGCGCCTGAGCTAACCCAATTGGAAAATGTTCCGGTCAAAGTAAATGAACCGAGAAAACCATCATAATTATTTGAAGTTCGGTCAATCAAAGTAGTGAAAGCTGTGTTAGAGCCATCGGCAAAGCCTTGATTGAAATCATAATAGGCGATCAGGTTTGATTCACTTCCGGTTAAATCAGAAAACATATTCGCTTGAATCTCAGCCTCAGTTCTTGCGACATCCCATATGCGTACATCATCCAATTGTCCATCAATGAAATCACTCATCGTCGTGGATCCGTCAAACTCCTGTCCCAAGGACCACAAATCTCCCGATTGAAAAGTGAAATCTGCTGTATGAGTTCCGACAGAGAGACCATCAACGTATAAAGTTCCTGTAGTTCCCGATCTTGTATAAGCAACGTGATGCCAAGTGTCATCTGCAATAATGGGACCTATAATGTCAAAGTCAGGATTGATTCCGGCATCCACAACACCAATTCTATTTTCTTTTCCAACATCAGAACCGTCATGAATGTATAAGAGGATCCGGTTCAAATTTGCACCTCCACCATCATTGACAGAGAAAATAGATCCTCTTCTTGAGTCGGTGAATACAGGTTCGAGGTTTGCCCAAAATTCCACACTAAAATCGGATTCTGCCCCAATCATGGTGGAACTAACAGCTGAAATATTCACGTAATCATTTCCACCATCAAAATCCAATGCGTTCTTTGGAGGAGTTCCTGATTCCTGCCAATTAGGGTCTGTCGTTGCAGGGAAGTTTACAAGTGTACCGTCAAAACTACTTGCAGTTTGATCGGGCAAAGTAGTTCCAGTAGTCTCATTGAATTGATAATAGGATGTGAGATTAAGTTCATTTCCTGCAAGCGTCTTGAACATTTGATCTCGAATATTGGTCTGAGATAAAGCAGAACTCCAAACCCGAACTTCATCCATTAAGCCTCCATATGGATTGAAGCTGGTGCTATAAATTCCCAACGTAAAATTGCCAGACGTTCCAGCAGAAGCTACATTGAATCCTTCAGATTCTTGAGCACCATTTACATAGAAATCTATGGAACCGCTAGTCTGAACAAAAGCTATATGTGTCCATTCATTTGCACTTATAGCAACAGATCCCGTTTGGCTACCACTTTGAACACCATCTGTCTGAAAGAGATCTAGAAATCCACTCGTATTAATCGATAAGCGAGCTTCATTATTGCTACCATCGGTCCAGCTCACTATTGTTTGGAAGGAACCAATGCTGGAAGGATTGACCCATGCTTCAAATGTCATAGTCCCTGATCCTGAAAAGGTAGGACCTGAAGCAAACGTTATGTTATCATTGGTCCCATCAAAAAGCAAGGCGTTATTCTGTGAATAGATAGTCAGTGGAAGCACACAAAGAGCCAGTGAAGCCCTCAGTATGGTGAGAATGGGGTTCTTCATTGAGTGGTTTTAGTAAGACAGTTAACTAGCTGGAAGACTTACTTGAAAAGTACAAAAAAATATTGATAATTACATATTAATGTATGGATTTGTTGATAACAATCACACAATTAACTACTCATTTAAGAGGTGTTTTTTAATTAGTCACTAATACCTGTTTAGTGAATATGTCATGCTGATCTCTGATCTTCAACAGATACATACCCGATTCAAGCCCTTCTATATCTATTTCAATCAACTCGCTGGACTTGGAAATAATCATTAACGGACTTAAAACTTGTTTTCCACTTAAGGTAAATATATCAACAGCTAAGTCACTTAAATTGAGTCCCGACACTTTCACAAATAACCTTCCACTGACAGGATTAGGATAAATGCTGATATTTTCATCCAAATCATCAAGACCTAATGGATTCTCATCAATGATATCATTTAGATTAATGGTAATATCCACCATTGAAATCCCACCATTTCCATCATCGGCTTGAACCGTCAAATTAAAAACAGGAGTGGTTTCGAAATCAAGCGCTGTGGAAGCATTTACCGTCAATTCACCTGTAGTACTACTTATGGCAAACGCATCATTCGTATTTCCAGATAAAATCGAATAGGTCAATGGATCGTCTTCCGGATCTGTCGCTACAACTGCTCCAATCATGGTGCCGCCCGGACTATTCTCATCCAAGTAGAAGATATATGAAAGTGTTGGAGCCTGATTGTTTCCAAGAACAGTAACCGTAGCAGTTGTATTCACTGCATTACCCGATCCATCTGTTGCTGTTAATGTAACGGTGTTATCTCCAATTTCCGAGACGCCAAAAGTGGTTACATCCAAACTGAGGGTGAACGTGCAATTATCTGAACTGCCATTGTCGACATCAGCCGGAGTGATGGTAGCTTGGTCAGTCGCATCTAAAGTCACCATAATATCTTGAGCAACCGCAACCGGATCAATATCATCAATGACCGTTACTGTGGCAGTTGCATCATTACTATTACCGGCCTCATCGGTTACTGTTAAAGTGACCGTGTTATCTCCCAAGTCAGTACAATCGAAATCGGTAATATCTAAAGCCAAAATCAGGTTAGCGGCAATGGTGATGTTATCTGAACTGCCATTATCAATCGACGCTGCTGTAACTGATGCATTACCAGTGGCATCCAAGGATACCGAAATATTCTGAGTAACTACAGTCGGGCCCGTGAGGTCCGCGGTTGTCACTGTAATCGGATTGTCCGTTGAAGTAGTAACATTATAGGACTCAAATCCTGGAACTCCATTCACCTCCAATGCTGCTATCATGTATTCCGTAGCAGCAGAAAGTCCGGTTACTCTTTCTATTGATCCAAAGCCATTGAATATCACAAACCAACCATCTCCCAGATCAGCTCCACTCCCAAATATGGGATTTGCCTCATAATAGGTACCATCGATTGGAGCTGGGAATCCGGTGTTTCCTTGTTTCACCGCTATAATCCTCCTGGCCCCATCTCCTTCAGTGTTTATTCCAATAAGCACCTCTGTTTCTTCCACAAAAGAAGTTTGAATACCGCTTGCCTGAACTGTTGGCGTGGACGAACTCAGAGCAGCAGAACTCGGAAGCGACGATACGACCCAATTCGAAATTGAACCAATCAATGCAAACCCGTTGAGTGTTCCATCATTTCCATTGGTTGTTTCATCTGTCAAAGTGGTTTCTGATGAATTCGTGCCACCAGCATCGCCTTGATCGAAAAGGTAATGTGCGATCAAAGATGTTGACGAAGGATGACCCGTCAAGTCCTGTGTTCCTATGAACCCTTGAATTTCACTGGCGGGTAATTCAGCGTTCCATATTCTGAAGTCTTCTATCTGCCCTTCGAAATACCCTGCCGTAACCATTCCTCCAGTAGAATTCACTTCCGCTCCCATGATGATCAAATCCGAAACGGATGGGAAAGGATAACCTGATCCTTGCTCAATCAACAATCCATCTTGGTAGAGGCTTAAATCGCCTGATGCGGAAATCGTGATGGCAAAATGATGCCATTCATTTTCATCGATTGTGCCTACAGAATTTAATGCAGTTAATCCATTTGATTCCAACGAATAGTTATTCAAGTCTGCCCTATAATACATTTTAAGAATGTCATCTCCGTTCGTTGGTTCATTGATGGAAAAAACATCCCTTTCTCCTGAGCCGATAGTTTCCGTGGCGAATGACCAAAATTCGATCGTCATTCCTGATGAATAATCAGCTGAGACAATGTTGGAGTTAAGTGAAACATAATCTTGATTATCACGATCAAAATCGAGTACATTATTTGCTTCTACAGTAATGGTCTTAGTCTCCAACATACTCCACACTCCTTCTGAGTTCTGCGCCCTCACACTCAAAGTATTTGCCCCAAGAGCCAGATCACCTTCTTGTACGGTAAACATTTCTGTTACACTTAAGCCAGGAGTTGTAACGCTCACAGAAGTCCCCATCCCAACTCCAGGATCTTGATCGACAAAATATTCAAGTGCAACTATGTCTGAAGACATGAAACCAGAAGGGTCAACATAAACCAATCTTGACTCTGGAATTCCCCATGTATTTCCTACACTTCTCGCCCTAACAAAGAGCGTATGAAACCCAATGGATAAACTTCCTGTGGATACATTTTCCAATTGATTGACGACATCTGCGGCTGTGAAAGCTGTAAATGAAGTTCCCATACCGTACCCAGGGTCCTGATCAAAGAAATATTCAATTTCTTCTACCTGAACCAACCCGGCTCCAGACGGATCAACATATACCAATCTTGATTCAGGAACGCCCCAGTCGTTTCCAACACTTTTAGCCCTAACAAAAAGTGTGTGAAATCCTGCGGACAATGCCCCAGTCGAGATATTTTCCATCTCATTTACTACAGCTGAAGCTGTAAATGCAGTGAATTTATCACCCATGCCATAGCCTGGATCTTGATCAAAGAAGTATTCCAGTTCTTCTACCTGAATAACTCCTGGCCCAGTTGGATCAACATAAACGAGCCTTGACTCTGGAATTCCCCAAACACCTCCCACTGCTTTAGCTCTTATGAACAAGGTATGAAAACCTATAGACAAGCTTCCGGTTGGAATGTTTTCCATTTCATTCACGACCGCAGCTGCAGAGAAGGCGGTGAACTTGTCACCCATGCCATAGCCCGGATCTTCATCGAAGAAATACTCTATCTCTTCTACCTGGACAAATCCTGCCCCGGATGGATCCACATAAACCAGTCGCGATTCCGGAACTGACCAATTTAGGGTGAACGCTGTTAAAGTAGCGGAACCACTACCTCCAGTGACTGTTTCCGGAGGTGAAAAAGTGCCAGTTGTCGTCACTTCTAATCGATTGGGAAAAGCAGCAACTACTGTTGCAGTCGCACTAGAAGATCCACCCGTGACCACATCTCCAACTGCAAATGAACCTCCGATTGGACTAATCGTCATAATTCCCCCAGATTCCCTTACTCTAATAAAAAGATCGTGAAAGCCAGGAGAAAGTGATCCTGTTGGGGCATTAAAAGCCTGGGTGACGGAGCTTCCAGGAGTAATGGTTACAGAATTAGCCATACCATAGCCAGGATCATCATCAAAGAAATATTCCATTTGAGTGATCGTCTGTCCCATCGAATGAAAGGATAGACATACTAAAAGAAATTTTAGCAGTAAGCTTCTCATCTTTCTCCTACCTCTAATTTCCCTGTGCTTCTATTGTGACGTTTAAGTCAGTTCCCTGCTTAATGATTTCTGTAGTATTGAAAATTTTTATAAAAGGTAGTGGTGTCCCAGTTGAGGAAAATCCTAATGTACTACCAGTAGGTCCTCTATTTGTTCCATCCGTTCCAGTATTTATCCAAGCGGCAGCATTTGTAGGGTCTAATGTTTGATCCCAAGACAATATCCAGGCATCAGCAATCACGATGTTCGTATCCGTAAATGGAGATGGAGAAACAGGATGCCCTTCTATGTTATTGACGTCCTCAGTGTCACCGGTGCCTCCAATTGGTGGGAAAACTTCATCTCCAGCGGCAACTCCAATTGAGACGTTGGAGTTAAAAACATTTGTGGTGCTGCTTGTGCTAAATTGTGGGCTCCGACCATAGAAAATATTATTGTTCACCGTAGAATTTGCTAGAACTGAAAATGCCCTTCTCATTGCATCACCATTTCCCAAAAAGAGATTATTCTTGATGAGCGCTCCATGTGCCGTTACTGCCCCAAGTCCACTTGTTCCAATAGAACCAACAATGATATTATTTGTGATTATGGCATTGCTAGCGTTGGCTGCAAAATCAAGTGCACGGTTTGAATTGTTATTACCGATATTGTTACCAAGCAGGCAATTTCTGACAATAATGTTGTCAGCAAAATCACTCGAGCTTGCTGCAAAAATCTGACGCACTTGGCACCCATCTATTGAGATTCCAGTCACACTAATTATCCCGGTCGCGTTGGCTATCTCGATAACATCTACAACTAGACCACTTATTCTGACATTAGAGGCATCCAGGTCTATCTTGCCAATCACCGAGGTAATAGGTATATCCTTGTCTGGATTAAACCCAATTCCAATTAGTGAAATATTATCAGTGGTGATGGTTACGTCTCCATAGTCATTTGGGCTTGGTTTGATATGCAAAATATCTCCTGAACCAGCATCCAAAAGTGCAGAAGGAAGATCATTATATACAAATGAGTTCGTCTTACCATCATCAGTAGGTGCTCCCGGGTTATTATCTACAAGGAGAATTCGTTGTCCGTTTGCTGTTGTGATAAGTACAACAAGCACGAGAATGTTAATTAGGGCTTTCATAATGAGTGTGGTTTATAAGATTCGAGTTTTGTTTTAAGTCATGTTGTATTATAGCTATTTGCTGATGAAAACTCTTCTTGAAATTGAAAAACCATCCTGATTTGTCATCTTCAAAAAGTATATTCCTCTGTTCAAATTTTTCGTGTTGATTTTGAAATTTCCACTAGAAGTAAACTCAGGAACTATTGGCATTCGTTTTCCTTCTATCGAATTCAACACAAGTGCTGCCTCTTGCACGTTAATGGTTTGAGTAGAAATAAAAAACTCATTACCATACACAGGATTTGGATAAACAATAAAATCTGAGTTTTCATCTTCCACCCCGAGAGGAATGTCAATCAAATTAATGGTTACTTCTACACTGGTCATTCCACCATTTCCGTCATTGGCTTCTACCATCAGCTCGAAAGATTGATTAATGTCAAAATTGATCTGGGTTTCATCTGCGACTGTTAAATCACCTGAAGTTGAAGAAATAGCAAATGCGCCCAAATCATTTCCAGATAAAATGGAATAGGTAAGCGGATCTCCGTCTGGATCGGTTGCTGAAACTGTTCCAACTAACGTTCCATTTTCACTGCGCTCCAGCAGATAAAACAACATGGAAATATCTGGAGGATCTTGAGCCAGTGTTGGCAAACTCAAAACAACAGTGAGTACTAATAATAGTTTGCTTAAGAGTGTTTTACTTTTCATCATTTCACCAGTACGTTTTTAGTGATAACTTCTTCATCATCGCTGATTTTCAATAAATAAATTCCAGCTGTCAATTCATCCAAATCCAACTCAATAAGTTCATTGGTTAAAGTCAAAATTCTGGATGAAGTTAATACCTGACTTCCTCCAACAGTAAATAGCTGCACTTTCAAATCACTTGAAAGTATGCCCTTCAATTCAACAAATAAACGTTCCGAAGCTGGATTAGGATAAACGGAAATTTTTTCCTCAAGGTCATTAAACCCGAGTGGATTCTCATCGATGATATCGTTCAGGTTAATGGTAATATCTACGATTGAAAATCCTCCGTTCCCATCATTGGCTTCTACCATTAAGTTGAAAACAGGTGTTACTTCAAAATCAAGTGCTGTAGATGAGTTAACTGTTAGCTCACCTGTAAAGCTGCCTAATGCAAATGCATCATTTATATTTCCCGAAAGAATAGAATACGTTAATAGATCTCCTTCTGGATCTGTGGCTAAAACCGCTCCAATCATTGTACCATCAGGACTGTTCTCATCCAGGTAAAAAATGTACGAAATCGTTGGAGCCTGATTGCTTGCAAGAACAGTCACAGTAGCTGTCGCATTCGCGGTGTTACCTGAACCATCTGTGGCTGTTAGTGTAACTGTGTTATCCCCGATCTCTGTAGTTCCAAAGGTGGTTACGTCCAAACTTAAGGTGAATGGACAATTGTCCGAACTGCCATTGTCGATATCAGCGGTTGTGATTGTTGCTTGATTGGTTGCATCAAGTGTAACCATAACATCCTGAGTTATTACCACAGGATCAATATCATCTACTACGGTTACAGTCGCTGTTGCATTGGCACTATTGCCTGAATCATCGGTTACTGTCAACGTAACGGTATTGGCGCCAAGCATCGTACAGTCAAAATCTGTGATGTCAAGGCTCAATGAATTGATACCACAATTGTCAGTGCTTCCATTATTGATTGAAGCAGCAACAATCGAAACATTTCCAGCTGCATCTAAACTCACCGTCAAGTCTTGCGCTATAGCAGTTGGGTCTGTATCATCAATAACCGTTACAGTAGCTGTTGCATTGGCACTATTCCCTGCTTCATCCGTCACAGTTAATGTAACCGTATTGGCTCCAATAGTCGTACAGTCAAAGTCCGAAAGATCAAGTCCAAAAATTAGATCGGCCTGAGCAGTCACATCATCACTGCTTCCATTATCGACCTGAGCTGGTGTTATTGATAAATTTCCAGCCACATCTAAAGAAACTGTTATGTCCTGAGTGACAACCGTTGGATTTCCGTTTACAATGACAGTGAATGGATCGGAACTTATGGTTAAGCCGACTGCAGTTGTATTGGTTACCTCTAGATGGTAGCTACCAGCATCTGAAGGTGTCACGGTTGCAATTTGCAAATTATCAGTGGTCTGACCTACGACTGGACTTCCATCTTTGTACCATTGATATTGGTTGGCTGAACCACCCACAGTAACTGTTACATCTAGCGCATCACCTTCATTCAAGTTTTCATCCGCTGGTGCCGCTACATTCGCTTGTGGAGAATAAACAACTCCTGTAATCCCTGCATTGGCTTCCAGATCATCAAATTGAAAACTGTTCGATTCTAATCTTAAACTCGTTAATCCCGTAAGTGACGACAGATCAGGTAAATCACTCAATTGATTTGTATGAAGGCCCAGGTCAGCTAGCACCGACAAATTTGTGATTTCAATAGGAACCTCACCGGTCAATTGATTGCCTTGTAAGTGAATTTTAGTTGCAAGTGTCAAATTTCCAATTGCTGTCGGTATTGATCCGGTCAATTGGTTATTATGAAAATCGAAATTCTCAACTGCTACCAAATTGCCCAATTCAACAGGTAAGGACCCAGTTAAATCATTATTGTTAATTATCAACGTTTGGAGATTTACCAGACTTCCAAGCTCTATAGGAATGGAACCAGATAATTGGTTGTTATTGAAATCTATCCTTGTCAGGTTTGTGAGATTTTCAATCTCAGTCGGAATAGAACCGGAAAGCTGATTGTTATTTAAATCGAAATCTTCCAAAGCAATCATTCCTGATATTTCAGATGGAATGTTCCCTGTCAGGCTGTTGAAATCTAAATCCAGCGTAACCAATCCTGATAAGTCGCCAATTTCTGTCGGCAGTGTGCCGCTTAGGTTGTTATTCCCTAAATTGATTTCAGTGATACGATTGCCTATCGTTGTAACACCAAACCAAGTATTCACATTTCCACTCAACCAGTTGGTATTATCCGTCCAGTTACCTCCATCAGTAGCATTGTAGAGTTCTTCTAAAGCCGAATAATCCGATCTTATAACTCCCCCAATGATGGAACCTCGTGTATCCAATGCGAGGAATCTTGGGTCATCTAAATCAGCTCCAATTTGAACCACTTCTAATGGATCGTCATTGTAACTCAATCGTACAATGGAGTTATTATCTCTCTCGACAACATAAATCATCTCACTAATGCGATCTACTTCAATATCTCCCGGATCGACCACCTGATTTGAAAGTATAATATCATTGGATCCGTCAAGATCCATCCGTCCGATCACATTGTTCTCCGTCCAGTACACATGACTATTGATGAGATCAAGGGCAAGGCTTCTGAACACAGTAGTACCGGAAGAGTAAATATTTTCTTGTCCAGAACCATCCAAGTTACTACGCCAAATTTCCGGAAATCCATTATTGGCGATATAATAAATTTTTCCGGCATCTACATCAATTTCAATGTCTTCAGGGCTCGTGATGTTGTGGAGTACTTCGGCTCCCGTTCCATCAAAATTTGCTCTACGTATTTGGTTGTTGGCTGCATCTGCCCAATAGATCTTCCCTGCAGTTCCATCAACAGCTATCCCAGTAAACTCTTTGGCACTTCCACCGCTCTCATCAATGATAGGTCCACCCGTTGCTACAAATCCAGATTCCCCGATTCGACCACAGTAGATTTCTGCGTCTGTGTTCGTCCAAAAAATCATATTATTAACCTGGTCCAAGGCGATGCCTCGAATATCTACGGTAAATCCAGAATAGTAGGGAGCTTGTGTATTTGTCCCATCTAAATTGGAGCGACTTATGTCATCTTCGAGCCCTCCAGTGTCATCCGTCCACCAGATTTTAGGAGTTAGATCACCTCTTGTTCCAGTGATTGGAATAGTAAAACTGCTTTCATCTGCGTCATCTGTCTCAATGATTAAGAAATCATTGGAAATCCCTGGGGTTGAGGCATCCAGTTCAATATCAAAGGCTGTATCATCTCCCGGACTTAGTGTAAGAGGCGAAAAGAATGGAACATTGAACTCACCGCCCACATTGAGTCCGGATATAAAAAGATCTGCTAAACCATCATTCTCAACAGTAAAAAATACATTCTGTGTTGATCCCGCTGGTACATCTCCAAAATTCACTGGAATGATTTGGTTATGAAACAACTCTTGGCCTCCCGTACCATTGCCTAGGTAAACTCTGATTTCAGGAGCAAGCGAACCATCCAAGGCTGTGGAAGCTATCCAGTTTGAAGTAGGACCACTTAGGGTAAAGTTTTGTAATGAACCATTAACTCCATTTCCACTTGCGTCTGACAAGAAGTCAATCGCTGAGTTATTACCACCTGGTATCCCTTGATTAAACGAATAGTAGGCAAAAAGTCCTGGCTCATTTCCAATCAGTTCATTAAACATATCGGTCTGGATCTCACTCTGAGACCGTTCCACACTCCAGATTCTTACTTCATCAAGCACCCCTTCATAGTTGATTTCATTAACATCGGCACTTGTTCCTAGAAACATATTATTAGCCACCACATTTAGTGTTCCTGCCAAATTTGAGGTTGTAGCGACTTCTACTCCGTCTACAAATAACCTTACCGGATTGCCTGCCGACCAGGTCATTGCTGCGTGACGCCATTCGTCCGCTTGAATGTCGAATCCAGCTCCAAAATCGAAACGAGCGACCTCTGTATCACTACCATTGTCTACCAATCCAAACAACTGACCACCCATGTCATTTCCTTCAAGAACAAGGGCAAAAGTGGTAGTCCCTGTTCCGCTAGTTGATCCCTTCCCAATAATTGTTGAAGTTTCATTTCCAGGTCCTTCCGGAACATAAGAAGGTCTAATCCAAGCCTCTACTGTTAACTCAGTAAGGCCGCTGAAATCAGGATTACCCAAATCAACTTCCTCTCCAGAACCACCAAAATCAAGGGCATTGTTGAAAAGGACCGACTCATCCAAAGCTCCGGACCCCACCCAAATTGGTATCGTCACTCCAGCCACAGGACCATTCCATATTCCATTGTTAAAATTTCTACTTCGATCTGGAAGAATCATATCAGTGGTTTCATCCTGATCAAACTTATAATACGCGACCAGGCCGGTTTCATTCCCGACAAGTGGACTGGCCAGTGATGATCGGATTTCTGCCTGCGTTCTTGCCACATTCCAGAACCGAACCTCATCCATATTTTCATAAAAATTCCTTCCATCTTGCGGATCTCTACCCCAATCTCCTATGTAGAGATCCCCGTTGTTACTACCATCTACGTCATTGTCAGTCTCTAGAGCTTCTAGCGTACCGTCCACATACAATCGAATCTCGTCAGCGGCAGTATCTCGTACCCATGCAACATGGTGCCACTGGAAATCACGGAGATCAGTTACACCCATAAGAGGTTGAGAAGCAGATGCTCCTGGAGCTACAATTGTGGCTCGTAACAATCCCGAACTTTTTTCAACTGACATATCCGTCCTGGGATCGCTCGGTCCTAATTGTACCCGACTTAGGAAAAATCGATAACTACCACTTCCGCCACTTAAGTCAGGAGGAACTCTTAACCACGCTTCCCATGTGAAGCTTTGTCCTGGTGCTCCGCCCAAATCGTCTGGGTTATACACAATAAGATTATCATCAATGCCATCAAATTCAAGTGCATTTCCTGGAGAAGTAATTGTACTTCCAAATTTCTCTTTTGATGGGATCGAATTAGTGGAGGGGCTTGTGGCAATGATTCGATAAAAGTATCCCTGATTGGCTGAAACAGTATTATCAGAGTAAGACAGCACATTAGGACCAACTGATCCAATCTGAGAATAACTCGTGTTATTGCCGTCTGATCGTTCAATCAAGAAGCCATCTTCAGCTGAAGCTGGATCATCCCAAGATAAATCAATTTGACCTGTACTGATTTCTTCAGCAAATAGGTTATTTGGCTGCAAGCCTGCCCCTAGCATTGCAAGTGAAGTGACCCAATTGGGAGACGGATCAGCAGGGAAATTGGTAAGTACTCCATTACTATTATTCTGAGACCTATCAGGCAACTCGCTGAAATTTCCTTCCTGATCGAATCGGAAATAACCAGCTAGTCCAGGCTCATTTCCGACCAAGACATTGGCACTAGCAAAATCGGTTTGAATCTCGCTTGGGGTACGTACTACATCCCATATTCTCACTTCATCGATAACACCATCGAAATAAATACTGGCTCCAAAACGGTTTCCAATCCAAACCTGCTGGCCTGGATGACTGCCATCCGTCGGCGTTTCAGTCAGAGTAGATCTTCCTGCAAATTCTCCATTTATGTAAAACTCCTGAGTTAAATCCGTAGCATTTCTGACCATCACCACGTGCGTCCAAACTCCTGTTTCTACTGTTCCTGTAGAAGTCAAAGAATAATTATCACCATTCACCTCAAAGAAATCCACCAATTCACCTCCAGTGCCAATACCAAACCGATAAAAGATATCCTGGTCAGCATTTTCACCCGTGTTGAACGATCTAGAAATAATCGTATTTGTTGTTCCGTTAACTCCTTCCCAGTTTACCCAAGCCTCAATCGTCATATCCCCTATAATTCTCAATTCTTCCGGATTTCCTAGATCCACATAGTCATTTGTTCCATCAAACGCTAGCCCGTTGCCTGGAGGATCGATGGTGGAAGCAAATTTTTCGTTGGAATAGCCAGAATTACCATGGATGTTGGTTGCTCTGACACGATAGTAATATCGATTTCCTGCAGTTACCGTATTATCTGAAAAGGTCGGATCGTCAGCTGGTGAGGTGCCTATCTGCGTCCAACTTGCTTTATTGTTATCAGATCGCTCGATAAGAAAATCGGTTTCATTTGAAGAATTGTCTGACCAGGTAAGATCTATTTGAGTCGTTGAGGTTTCTAAAGCAAAAAGATCTGATGGTGGCACAGGACTAAATGCGCCCGATGGTTGCCATGAAGGTGTTGTTGTTCCGGAACTTGCTCCATTCCAAATTCCATCATAGTTGTTCGTGCTCCGATCTGGAAGGACCAAATTCGTAGGACCGCCTTGATCAAATTTATAGTAGGCAATAAGTCCTGGTTCATTTCCAGTCAAAGAGTTATCAAGGTTAGCCTGAATCTCAGGTTGAGATCGAACGACATTCCAAATGCGAACTTCATCCATTTGACCGGTGAAGAAATTACCAAAACTTGATGCTCCATCGTATTCCTGCCCCAGTGACCACCGATCTCCTGCATTTATTGGAAAGTTGGCTGTATGTGTGCCAACAACCATTCCATCAACATACAACGTACCTAAGGAACCATCTCTGGTGTACGCCACATGATGCCAGGTATTGTCAGCAATAACAGGGCCCTCTAATTCAGCCGATGGGAAGTTTACATTGTCATTCAGACTTATTTGTTCGTTATCATTTATGCTTATTAGAATCTGATTATCATTCCCGGTAGGACCATTGATAGCAATCAGCATATCATTTGTTCCACTTACCAGACCTGAAGTCATCCATAACTCGAAAGTGAGACTTGTTTCGTTTCCAGCAAAAACTGGATTTATAGAAGTGATATCTACGAAATCATCTGTCCCATCAAATTGAAGTCCATTTCCGGGTGGTGTGAGCGTACTTGCAAATTTTTCATTGGAAGGCTCAGAATCAATCGTACCATTTGCAATTACTCTATAGAAGTACCCGTTCCCTGCTGTAACTGAATTATCCGAATAGGAATTCGCGTTAGCTCCGAGTGTGTTATCCAAAACAACCCATGACAGGTTATCGCCATCAGATCTCTCTACTGTATAGCCTGTTTCATTAATAGCCAAATCTGTCCAATTCAAATCAATTTGGGTAGTTGAAACCTCAGTGGTAAATAAGTTGATGGGAGTAGTAGGAGAAAAAGACGTGGAAGGAGTCCATTGAGGTGTTAAAATACCAGCTGATCCTCCATTCCAGGCTCCGTCAAAATTATTGGCACTTCGATCAGGTATGATTAAATCTGTTGGTTCATCCTGGTCAAACTTGTAGTAAGCAACAAGGCCACCCTCATTCCCTACTAAGCTATTGAACATATTCCCTTGAATCTGTGGCTCTGTTCTGGCGGTTGTCCAAACTCTTACCTCATCCAAAGAGCCATTAAAAAAATTGGAGGTAGTTGATGGCGCATCAAATTCTTGACCCAATGACCAGTTATCATCAAATGCAAGGGAAAAGTTAGATGTATGCGTATCGTACAAATTTCCATCCACATATAGCGTTCCGATACTACCACTTCTCACATAAGCAACGTGATACCAACGGTCAGTATCAAGTACGGGACCAAAAATTTCACCAGCATTACCATCATCTGTAAAGCCCAATTGGTTACTCATGGCACCAGTCCATCCCAGGTAAAGTAGAAATGTATTCGTTCCTCCACTTCCATTAATCGAGAAAAGGCTTCCCGAATTTGTCGCATCCGGTAAATGTTCAATACTTGGGTTCACCCAAAATTCGATGGTCATGGCAGATTCACTTCCGACCATTGTGGAAGCTATGTCATCAAACTCCATGTAATCATCTGTGCCATCAAATTGTAAGGAGTTGCCTGGTGGGGTGAGTGTCGAGGCGAACTTTTCATTAGATGGATCAGAATCTCCAGCAGCACCATTCGCAATAATTCGATAGAAATAGCCATTTCCAGGAGTTACTGAATTATCGGAATATGAAGTGGCGTCAGGAGCAAGTGTATTATCTAATGTTACCCAGGAGGTATTATTCCCGTCCGATCGCTCAACTGTGTAACCAGTCTCATTCTCAGCCAAGTCGGTCCAATTCAAGTCTATTTGGGTATCTGATACTTCCGCTGCAAAAAGACCAGATGGAGCAGCCGGGTTAAAGGCTCCTGATGCAGGCCACTGAGGGGTTGTCGTTCCACCTCCAGCATCAAACCATGTTCCATCAAAGTTGTTTCTACTTCTATCGGGTATCGTTAGATCGGTTCCTTCATCCTGATCAAATCGGTAGTAGGCATCAAGGTTGAGTTCATTGCCTACCATGGTTTGGAACATATTCCCTGCGATTTGGGGTTGTGTTCTTGCCTCACTCCAAATTCTCACCTCGTCAATTTCCCCACTCCAGAAGTCCACAAACCCTTGCCAATGTCTGCCAATTCTAAATTCAGGAGCAGCTGTTTGTGTATAATTTATGGTGGATCCTAGCGCTGCCTGAAAAACACCATCAATGTACAGCTCCAGGTCAGTGGATGATTTAACAACTGCAATATGATGCCACAATCCATCATCTGGATAAAAGATGCCTGTGCTTTGCCAATCCGTACTAATTCTTATTTGATCATCTAAATCGAGTCCAATCCAAAAGTTATCACCAAAGCCACCTTCCCAAACCTGAGATATCATGTCGTAACGCAAACCATTTGGAGCTAATGGATTCTTTTTTGCCCATAGTTCAACGGTAAAATCCCCGGTGATAGGAATAACGTTCTCGGCCACCTCAACATAATCATCAGCACCATCAAACCGCAAAGCGTTTCCTGGTTCAGTAATTGTACTCCCAAATTTCTCATTGGAAGGATCCGAATCTCCCGTTGCACCATTGGCAATCACCCGGTAGAAATACCCATTATCTGAGGTTACAGAGTTATCAGAATAGGAATTGGCATTCATTCCGAGTGTATTATCAAGAACTACCCATGAAGTATTGTTACCGATGGATCGCTCAACCGTGTATCCTGACTCGTTAAGTGCGCGATCTGTCCAAGAAAGGTCTATTTGGGATTGAGAAACTTCGGTAGTAAACAAGTCACATACACTAAATGGTTGAAGCGCATTGGATGAAACCCAGTTGGAAGTGGATCCACTCAGATCAAAATTGTTTAACGTGCCATCCAGTCCATTTACTGAATAATCCGGAAGTGTCGTAACACCTCCATTTGATCCTCCTGCAACACCCTCGTTAAAGTCATAATAAGCCAGTAAGCCCGTCTCATCGCCATTTAACTGAGTGAACATGGTACTGAGGAGTTCCCCCTGAGTTCGCTCAGTAGTCCATATACGTACTTCATCAATTTCACCATCAAAAGGTGAGCCCGAAGCATGGGTTGTACCAATTCTTAAAGGATCGGTATTGGTTAACTGTGCGGGATCAAAATCTGTAATCACAGCGGTAACGTCTACACCATCTATATACATGGTGTAGCCAGATGCAGGACCGCCAAAGCTAGAGGTCGTCATTGCTATGTGGTGCCAGGTGTTTTCCTTCAATCCAACGGTCGTTCTTAAATGATCACCTCCCGCGTCTTTTCCAATGATGAAGTTAACTTGACCTTCTATGTCACCACGCACAGTAAAAAACCAATTATCTCTTCCAATATCGATACCTACTGAATTCCCCTTATGAACAACTGACATTTGCTCCGTAAGTGTTCTTGGTTTCACCCAAGCCTCTATTGAAAATGGCGCCCCATCTGTCGGATTCAGAATTGCGTTATGAGGTACTGTCACCTCGTCATCCAATCCATCAAAATCCAACGCATTGGGATTACTGTATATCAGCGGAGAAGAAAATTCAGATGTGTTGTTGGTTGAATTTTGAATTCTTGTCACCACAATTTCATCCCCTGATCGAATGGTTTCAGAAAGAGAACCAATTGTAAGTGTGGAACCACCAGATATTGCTGAACCAATAAAGGTTTGACCTTGACCGTTACCATCTCCAATAAAAACTTCAACCAAATCCAAATTGGCTATACCATCAACAGAAACAGATGTTGGAGTAACGTTGGTTATGTTGGGTGCTGAAAGGTTGGTATTTGCAAAACCACTTAGTTCAATACCTCCTCCATTATTATAAATACTGTTTTGACTGATCAAATGGCCGGTCTGATCCGCGTTTGCCAGCTGTATGGCATTTCCACCATTGAAAGCAATGACATTCCCTTCTCCAGGGTTTCCAGTGCCAATTTGCCAGTCATCATAATCACCGCTAATTACTCTGATTCCCTGTTGACCGTTACCAAAATCCGCAGTTCCAGTCAGATCTGTACCAATCGTATTTCCAATTATGATTTGATTACTTCCACCTAACTCGATACCTCTTCCTGTATTTCCGGAAATGATGTTATCAACGATAGTAGAACCATTTGTTGGTGTAATCGATATACCGGCAGATCCATTGGGTATTTCAGCACCATGAGAAATATTTAAACCTATAATGTTGCCTTCAAAATGAAGATTGTCCGATAACCCACCAGATACACCGCCAATAGTATTTCCCGAAATGAGATTTCCCTGACCTGCTAAAGAACCACCGATAATTGTAGAATGAGAACCGGTATTTAGGGTTATTCCTATCGCATTAGGGACATTAGTTGTTCCGGAATAATTCGTACCAATTCTATTACCACGAATTATTATATCTGATATACCAGAAGTATAAATACCAACATTTCCATTATCATTAATTACATTTCCCCTATTCTCATCACCAATTGCACCCCCTGATCCGCTACCTGAGAAATTAATACCGTTAACAGGAAATCCGGTTATTTTCAACCCATATATTTCAACACCATTTATAGTAGCTGCGATTCCACTACCCCCAGCAAGTAAATTACCATCTAAAACCACCAATCTATCAGTGTTGATATTCCACCCTGTCTGTGTTTCTCCATCAATGATCATCGGACGGGTAATGATTGGCAAAGCAGAGTTTGGCTGTGTCGTCCAGGTTGTTCCCGAACCATCGCCAGATAAATTAAAATTAATGTTAACCGTGTTCGCAAGGGAGGCATTCGCTAAACCGATGACTTCTCTCAAGGTTCCAACTCCTGAATTAGCAGTATTTGTTACCGTAAAGATCTCCTGCTCTAAGAAGGGAGTTGAAAATTCTGAAGATCCATTGGTCAGATGAGTCGCAGTTGCAACTAGTTCGTCTGTTAAAGAAATCGAAAGACCACCAATCGTCCAGTTACCACCACCATCAACATCTGCGGAATCCAGTAGTGTTTCTCCTTGTCCATTTCCGTCTGAAACATATACATGAATGCGATGACCTGAGACTCCAGTTCCAAACACATCGCCAGTAGTTGCGGAAGTAATGACAGGAGGTAATATTCCGGAATTGCTGCCTACTGTATGTGAAATAGCTCCGGATGTATTGTCATGAAAGGAGTTAACAGAATAGAAATTTCGAGCTACTGTAGTGCCGTCGTACAAAATTCCAAAACCACCATTATTTCCAATATCGTTTGATTGCGATACGAGTCCTCCAATCTTGTTATCACTTGCGTTTCCATCAAAGTAGATTCCATTGTTCCCATTGCCCATAGGATCTCCATTGATATCAACCCCAATCTTGTTGGATCGTATCGTGATATTGTCGCTACCGGTTAGGAAGTAAAGCCCCTCCTCGGTATTTCCACTAAAAATATTTCCAACTATTCGGTGGCCTTCAGAATTACTTCCTGCAAATAATCCATCTTGACCATTTGGTCTAGCTGCTGTTCCGAGATGATCAGTCCCTACATAATTTCCAAGTATCTCATTGTTATCGGAACTATTAAAAAAGATACCGTGACTTGTATTCGATGATATCACATTTCCTTCCCCAGCAACTAATCCACCTATGATTGCTCCACTTCCACCAGACTCAATTTCCAATCCACGACCCGCATTACCATTGCCGACTCCATTATACTCAACTCCAATGTGGTTGCTTTGAATGGTGAAATCAGTGGCAGACCATCTGTTTACACCATTATTTCCATTATTGACAATAACATTGCCTTTCCCAAATGCACCAACAGTCAATGAACCTGAAGAAACCGGGCTTTGGATTCCGTGGTTGTCAAAATCAGCGATTCGCAAACCATAGATCTCTACATCTGCTCCAATTGCAGTTTCCAGTCCAATATCACATGCACAATTGTCTCTGATGGTAGGTATCATCCCAGTGCTGAAAACCCAACCTGTTTGTGTCGTTGCATCAATGATTATATTTCCATCCAGAACTGGTAATGGACCGCTTGTTACATTGATGATGTCATTGGCACTTGGAAGGTCAAATTCAATAGTGACCTGAAATGTAGTGCCGTTTGCTTCGGTTATGGCTTGACGCAATGATCCGGCTCCAGAATCATTGGTATTAGTTACTAGTTTGTTTAGTAAGGTAGATGGAACAGAACCGGGACCAAAATTGATTGCAGCCTGATTACTGTTCGTGCTTCTGTCCACCGTATTGGTTCCGGTATTTTCATCCAATGGATAATAGGCGATCAATCCTGACTCATTTCCTTGCAGAGGAGCAAACCGATCCGAGAAGTCAGTCTTAGCAATGTTCCAAATTTTCACCTCATCCATTTGACCATCAAAATTTGCAAGAGATGAAGCTATGAAAATTGCACTGTACTGAACATTTTGAGCTCCAGGCATATCACTACCAAGAGGCACTCCATCAAGGTATAGTGTTCGCGTTGTTCCATCATACGAAACTGCTACATGGTGCCATTCGCCCGAAAGATCAGGCGTTTGCAATTCAAGTACGTTGTTGCGAAACGTATGCTTCAATCCAAAAGCATACGTTTCGCCAGCCGTCAGCATAAACCCGTTGAACTGAGCATTAAAGCTCGAGTTACCCCAACTGACAATTCCGTCATCCAGTTTTTGATTGTCTGGCTTTACCCAGGCTTCAATGGTAAATGCATCGTTTCCAGTTGGCAAATCCGTTGGTGAGGTTACTGTTAATTGTTGATTCGTTCCATTGAAATGCAAGGCATATCCTGGAAAATCTCGAGTAGTAGCAAATTCAATTCCTGCAGGGCTGCTTCCAAGCGCATTCACGGCAGTTAGGCGATAGAAATAGGCTTGGTCAACGCCAGCGCTAAATGTGGTACTGGTGGTTCCAGCAGGAATGGCACCATCAACTGTTGTAACCCCAGAGGTAAATCCGAAATCATCTGCTCGCTCCAAGATGTAGCTGGTTTCATCCGGGCTGTCTGTCCACTCAAACGTGATTTCTGTGGCTGAAGAAGTGTAAGCCACCAGATTTGCCGGAGCAGTAGCCAACTTAGCAGGGGCACTGTATTCTGAAATTCCATTGGTAGCATCAGTGACGGTCGCAACATATGTCTTAGTCACATCAATCGTATTGAAATAAGACCAGTTACCACCGGTGACTGGACGTGTCGCCACCAACACTGAAGCATTATCCACGCAAGTTGGATCGATTTCATACAAATGAACGGTTGGTGAATTTGTCGCTGTGGAAGTACCCGCAATTGATGAGGCACTTATAGTAGTTATGACTGGAGCGTCTACTAGCGGAGTTGATCCAAAAGCGATCTCCTCTCCGGTGTTACAGGTTATTACATTTAGTAAAATATCGTTTCCATTGGAAGAGTTCCCGGCAAACAAAATTCCGTTGACACCATTGTATGAAATCACATTTGTATTTCCCGAGCCACCAACAATCACATCGGTTGTTGTAGTGCTAAATTCAATTCCCTCTCCAGCATTTGCATAAGAGGTATTTGCTACCGATTCAACTCCAATTCTATTGTTGATTATTTGGAAATGACTATTTGCAAGCGCAAAGTTGATTCCATTGATATTGGTACTAATTCCATTTCCTGAAACAGTATTACCATCTATCACAATTGGTTGTCCACTTCCCAAGCCGTCGCTTAATCGAATACCAATACCATGACTCAAGTTGCCATGACCTGTTCCATCTTCTCCGGAAGCGTTAGTTCCAATAAGATTATTGATTATTTGCAACTCGCTCTGTACTCCATCGACTTCAATTCCCTCACTGGTGTTGGCTGAGATAACATTATTACGAATTTCCATTCCAGGCCCATCTGCACTGATTATACTCACTCCTGCACCATTGTTGCCTAACGAAACATTACCCGTATTATCCAAACCAATAATGTTAGAATCAATTACTACATTGGAAGCATTGGACTGTACAACAACACCAAACGTACCATTGTCTGAAATCACATTTCCCTGCCCGGTACCTGTGCCACCTATATTGACTTGAGATGCATTGGTAGTTATGTTGATGCCTCTGTTGTTTCCCAAACCGCCAGTTCCAGCAGCATTCGTCCCGATCAAGTTTCCATAAACATTTACTGTTGTTGAGTTACTGATTTGAATCGCATAATCTGAAGTAGAATTACCATTCGCGGAGATCAAATTACCTTCTCCTGCCAATCGATTTCCTCCGATTGTGACGTTGTTACCAGTCACTGATATTCCATGGGTTAAGTTCCCATCTCCAGAAGTACCATCGATAGACGTCCCGATTCGGTTAGCTTGTATAGAAACAAAATCAGAAGTAGATGAGAAGGCAATACCATTTCTAGCACTTCCTTTTATCACGTTTCCTTTACCAGCAGATCCAATCGTCACATCGTCTGACCCGCCATTGATTCTAATACCATCATCAAAATTGTCGATGACCATTCCAAGGATTTGAACATTTGGACTGCTAATAACAATTCCATCCGTTGATCCCGGAGCACTAGCACCGTCTATTATAACCATATTGGCAGGATCACCAAATGTCCATCCTGACTGTGTGGTCCCATCAATTCTTGCTCCACTAGTAATGGTTGGGAGTTGTGAAAGAACTGAAATTGTTAGGGACCCAGGCATGTTAAACGATATTGTCTCCTCAGAACTATTATTTGCATCAAGGATCGTCTGACGAAGAGAACCTTCTCCTGAATCGTTGTTATTGGTAACTACATATGATGGAGTCCGGATTCCCAGAGTGAAAAATTGACCATCACTGAAGTTTACTCCAGAAAACTCAACAATACCTGAAGTATAGCTATCAGCATTTATGACTGTAGCGTCAGAATAATCAACACCATCATTATCGATCAGAAGCTTATAATCAATAGCTTCAGAACTAGGAGGCAAATTTCCATTCAGATCAAATTGAATGGTTAGGTTTCCAATATCTCCACCTTGCTTGTCTATTTTCCAAAGTCGACCAATTCTGTTACCAACATTGGATATGCCGGTTACTGGTGTGTTATATGTATTTTCACTGCCATCGTCATTGGCCCAGGAAAGAAAGCTTAAATCGGATGTTATCAAATTGGAATTACTTGCATTATCCAGCGCAATTCCTCCAACACCCATTGTAACAACTCGATCAGCACTTGCAGATTGTGATTGTTTCTGATGGAGTCCTGACACATCATCTCGACCGATAACAGTGACATCATTAAGGAAGCCACTAAATCCTGACTGATCCCACATTGATGTTAACCCATCAGAGGCTAGGTAACTTTCAGCGGGCGAGACATCTCTAAAAATTCCATATTTAACTGCCAAATAAGATTCAACCTTTCTCCTATCCGTTGGATTGATAGCAGCAGAAAACATGATTGCTTCAGCAATATCACCAACCATGTAATCTCCTCCTTGCCAACTTCCAACGGATGTTGGACCCGGATCTGTGTATGAAGCCACGCCACCGTTAGTTCCTATCAATCGTCCATCAAGGTACTGCTCCAATAATACAGCAAGTGATGTGGTGTATAGTGAGGTAAAAATTATATTGTTATTCACCTCACTCCCGATGCTACTCAGTTGATCGGAACCGTGTAAAATGGTGGGCTCACCATCGGGATTATAATAAGTTGCATGAGTACCAACGCCACCTGCACTCAAGATGTTTTGACCTCCTGGGAGAGTTGTCACTTTTGAAACTGTAATTTTGGTGTAGTTCCCTCCTCCTATTAATCCGGTGTTAGTTGTGGAAAGGTCGTCACCACCATCGAAAGTAAGAACTGGCCGAAAGTTCAACCCATTGGGAGTTAATGCTGGCTGGCTAGTTCCTGCTGCTTGAACCACATCATTTCCTGCCATCGACTGATCTTCCCAATTTGAAACTCCTGTTGCAATCGTTGTTCCCTCATCTGCTCTTAACCAAAGAACCAAACCTGTATTAACTCCGCCTGGGCTAACTGGAGTAAGTGCTACTGAAGGAATCCAATTTGGGTCAGTTGGTGATGGGAAATTGAATAAGGTCATATCGAAACCACTAGTCGAATTGTCAGGCAACCCCGTTCCAGTGATTTGATTGAAAGTATAATAAGCAATCAGATTTCCTTCAAACCCAGAAAGTGGAGTAAACATCTGACTTTCTATCGTGGATTGGTCCTGCAAAGCGTTCCAAACCCGAACCTCATCAATTAATCCACCATAATTACCAATAACGGGACTGGAACCAAGCCTAAATTCACTTAGACCAGATGCTGTCATCAACGGTGAACCTATTGCTTCTTCTACACCATTCACATAAAATGAAATGGATCCAGCTGCTAATGTAAAAGCAACATGTGTCCATTCGTTTGCCTCGACAGCAACAGTGCCTTTTGAACTAACCCCTCCACTTCCACCGTCCTGAAAGAGATCGAGAAACCCATTGTCATCTATGGAAAAAACAGCATACTGACTCACAGCATCTGTCCAACTCGCAATAGGTTGTGTTCCAGAGATGGAAGATGGAAAAATCCATGCTTCAAAGGTGAAATCACCACCTCCGTCAAATGTTGGTCCAACATTGACAAATGCTTCATCATCCAAGCCATCAAATAAGAGTGCAAAGTCTTGACTCTTAGTGGTTAATGGAAGCAATAAGAAAATACAAAGAATTCTCCAGGCAGCAGCAAAAGGTACCTTCATCGTGGCAGGTGTAATAGTGGTTTATAAAAGGTTTAGCAACTAAGGCAGCTACCCGAAAAGTACTAAAAAATATTGGTAATTCAATATTTATAAGCCCCCTTTTTTTGCAAATGATAATTGAATATGTGAATTACATTTTTACCATTCCAATTACGTTTAAAGCTTCACATTGAATATTGGTTTTTTACCACTAACCTAAAAAGCCCTATTTTGGCGGTTAGCAAAAAATTAAAAATGACAACAAAGCGTGAACCCACCCTTGGTGAATCCTTCATCCCCATTATTTTTCTTATTGTTTTACTCATCATCAATGTCGGTATCTTCGGAAGTGAGGCTTTAGGTGGTTCGAACCAGATTGTGCTCATTCTTTCCGCTGCTGTCGCTGCAATCATGGCCTTTCGAATCGGCTTCAAATGGGATGAAATCCAAAGTGGTATTGTGAAAAGTATTAGCTCCGCTATGGCTTCTATGCTTATTCTATTGATGATCGGTGCGTTGGCAGGAACATGGATGCTCAGTGGCGTGGTTCCGGCAATGATCTACTACGGTCTTCAGATTCTCAATCCAACCATTTTTCTTTTTGCTGCTTGTATCACCTGCGCAATTGTCTCCATTGCCACTGGGAGTTCCTGGACCACAGCCGCCACCGTTGGGATTGCGCTGATTGGGATTGGAAGAGCACTCGATATTAATGAAGGAATGATCGCTGGCGCCATCCTTTCAGGGGCATATTTCGGCGATAAAATGTCTCCATTGTCTGACACAACGAACTTGGCACCTGCGATGGCAGGAACAGATCTGTTTACGCATATTCGGTACATGACTATCACAACTGTACCTTCCATTTCTATTGCTTTAATTGCATTTCTTATCATTGGTCTATCAGGACCAGCTGATGGTACCATTGCAGAAAAAGATGCAATACTTGCCGCTATTAGTGATAAATTCTATATTTCAGGTTGGCTCTTCATTGTTCCAATTGTGGTTGTAGCATTGATAGTTAAGAAAGTTCCAGCACTACCAGCACTTCTTATTGGAACTATCCTAGGATCTGTTTTTGCACTTATTTTTCAACCAAGTTTGGTCCAGGAAGTCGCTACACAGGTCAGCTATGATGGTAAACTTTACAAATACCTTCCAAAGGGATTCTCTTCCAGTTTTATGGGAAGTATGCAGGCATTATTTGGTGATATATCATTTGAGACAGGCATTGCGAGCCTTGATGAAGAAGGTTTGCTGAGTGCCGGTGGAATGAAAGGGATGTTAGGCACCATCTGGTTAATCATTTCGGCGATGATTTTCGGCGGGGTGATGGAAGGTTCTGGGATGCTTAAGCGAATAGCAAAATCCATCATTTCAATGGTGAATTCAACTGGATCACTAATTTCTTCTACCGTGGGCACTTGCGTATTTTTCAATGTAACTGCTTCCGATCAATATCTTGCGATAGTCGTTCCAGGTCGCATGTATGCTGACATCTACAAGGACAAAGGCCTGGCACCAGAGAATTTAAGTCGATCGCTTGAAGATTCTGGGACCGTGACATCCGTGCTAATTCCATGGAATACCTGCGGTGCCTACCATTCAACGGTTCTTGGCGTAGCGACTTTTGCCTACCTCCCCTATGCTTTCTTTAACCTGCTTAGTCCAATTATGACCATGGTTGTTGGTTATACAGGATTTAAAATAAGAAAACTAACCGAGAAGAGTGCCTGATCAATTTTGGGACAATATCACAAACGAAGATATTCGAAAGCTTCCATTGCTTGCCTTTAATGGGCCAATCCATGTCGTGGAATCTGAGGATCAATTAGACAATGCAATTGAGACACTCCATGACGAAGAAATATTGGGCTTTGATACGGAGAAAAAACCAACTTTTAAAAAAGGTGAGTACAATCCCACCGCAATGATCCAACTTTCATCTAACAATGAAGCTTTTCTATTCCGCCTGAATAAAATTGGTTATCCCAGGCCACTTTTTGATTTAATGGGAAATCCGGAAGTGACCAAACTTGGGATTAGTATAGACGATGATATTAAGGAGTTGGAGAAATTGAGCAGGTTTAATCCATCTGGTTTCATGGACATAAACAACATCGCGAGAGATATTGGAGTGAAGCACATCGGGGTAAAAAAATTAGCTGCAATTTTTTTGAAACAACGGATCTCGAAAGGTCAGCAAACGTCCAATTGGGAGATAGAAGAACTAACGCATGGACAAAAGAAATATGCTGCAACAGATGCCTGGATATGCCTTAGGATTTACAATGAAATCAAAGAGAATGGACTTCTCTAATCTGCAGTAAAACTATCTGGAATTGCATTTTACATCAATTTTTGCATGTTGGTTTGTTGAAGAGGTCCATTGAAAAGGAATCCTCAACCGTCTATCAAATGTCTATTGAGTTTGGCAGCTTGATTTAGAACTCGCCACTATCTTAGCTAGATGAGGAGAACATTCTTCATCGTCACCATCTTGTTTACACTGCCTGGCCTACTTTCCGCTCAGGATGATGCATATCGTATAAAACGAGCGAAACGAGCTATTAAGATTGATGGAATACTGGACGATGTTGATTGGGAATCTGCCCAAATAGCCACCGATTTTTATCAGTATTTTCCTACAGATTCAGTCATTGGAAATTCTCAAGTGGAAGTAAAACTCACGTACGATGACCAGTTTCTTTACGTGGGAGCCAAAATGCATAATGTATCTCCAAATCAAACCTACGCGGTGCCTTCGTTGAGAAGAGATTATCGTGGAAACTTTGATGGATTCACGATTGTAATAGACCCATTTCAAGACAATACCAATGCATTCAATTTTGGAATTAATCCGTATGGTGTTCAGCGTGAAGGTCTGATTGCTAATGGTGGCAACAGAGGGAATGATCTTGCATTATCTTGGGATAATCGATGGTTTGCTGAGGCGAGTCAGCATGAAAACTATTGGATTGCGGAAGCAGCTATTCCCTTCAAAACGTTACGATTTAAGCCAGGCAGCACCAAATGGAATATCAATTTTTATAGAATTGATGGTACCACAGGTGAACGTGTCACTTGGGCTCGAATCCCAAGGAACTTCATCATTCTTTCCCTGGCCTTTATGAAAGAACTCATTTGGGACGAGCCATTGCAACAATCAGGTCCTAATGTTGCTTTAATTCCCTACGTATCTCCTGCATCAGCTAGAGATTTTGAATCGGAAACCCAGACTTCCGCTGATAACAAATTGGAATTTGGTGGAGATGCAAAGATCGCAGTAGGTCCATCGTTGAATCTAGATCTAACCGTCAATCCAGATTTTTCTCAAGTGGAGCTAGACGAGCAAGTGACCAATCTGAATCGCTTTGAATTATTTTTTCCGGAACGAAGGCAATTTTTTCTTGAAAACGCCGACCTCTTTGAAAGCTTCGGACACCCCTTCTTTTTTCGACCTTTTTTCTCCCGTCGAATTGGAATCGCACGAGATGAGTCGACCGGTTCTAATGTCCAAAATCGAATTTATGGTGGCGCACGACTAAGTGGCAAGCTCGACAATAACTGGAGAATTGGACTGCTAAACATGCAGGCAGCCGAGGACAATTCTATTGACCTTCCCAGTATCAATTATACTGTTGCGGCAGTGCAACGGAAAATGTTTGGCCGTTCCAACATGGGAATTATAGCCGTCAATAAACAAACATTTGAAGACTATGAAGTAACCGAAGACACCCCTTATCAGGGCGAAAACAGGTTGCTAGGTTTTGACTACAACATCGCCTCCAGTAATGGCAAATGGAATGGAAAAGTCAACTATCATCATTCTTTTGACGATCAAACTTCTTCAAAGAATAGCTCTCATTCAGGATGGATTGGCTACCAATCCCGCTCATGGATTTGGAGTTGGGCTCATACCTATGTAGGTGATAACTACAATGCAGAAGTAGGATTTGTACCTCGACCTGGGATGTTCAGGATAAACCCGGATTTCGGTAGAAACTTTTTCCCAAGGAGAGGTATTTTCAATTCAATACAGCTCCAGGGTGAAGTTGAATTTTTCTGGAATTCTGGAAGAAAAACTGATCATAGATACGCATTTAATGTAAATACCGCTCTTGCAAACACGGGAAGACTTTCTGCTTCCTTACAACAAAATTATACCTGGCTTTTTACAGGCTCATTTGACCCTACACGAACTGGCGGTGAGGAACTTCCTAATCTCAGTGGATATACGTACACTGGACTTAACTTCAACTACTCTTCAGATATGCGAAAGCTGTTCAGCTACTCTGTCAATGGATATGCTGGTGAGTTTTTTAATGGCGATCGACTGAATCTCAGAACCACCTTGCGTTACCGTTTTCAGCCCATTGCCGCACTCCGATTAACGGTCAATTACAATCGCTTACGCATGCCTGAACCTTACAATGATGCTGATCTTTGGTTGGTTGGCCCACGATTAGATTTAACCCTATCAAAATCAGTGTTTTTCACAAACTTCTTTCAATACAATAGTCAGATTGAAAATCTAAATATCAACTCTAGATTTCAATGGCGCTTTGCTCCAGTATCTGATTTATTTATCGTATATACCGATAATTATGGCACTGAAAATTTTGGTGATTTAGGATTTCAAAAGAAAAATCGAGCGCTTATCATCAAAATGACCTACTGGTTTAATTTATAGTATATTCTGAGATCTAATTTCCCTAACTTGTTTTTCGCAAAAAATTAAGTCTCATGAAAAACACACTTACGCTATGTTTATGCTTGCTCACTTTCATTGGAGCAAACGCACAAGGAGCTCTTGGTTATCAGGAGCCTCCAAAAGAAATAAAGGAACTTGTTGATGCCCCTCAGGCGCCATTGGTTAGAATTGACAGCAAGGGAGAAAATGCGGTATTGATTTATCGAGATGCTTATAAGTCGATCGCAGAACTATCTGAAAAAGAACTTCGACTTGGTGGTCTTCGAATCAACCCTAAAACCAATATTGGTAGTAGAACTACTTTCTACAACAATATCAAAGTTAAGAAGGCCTATTCTAAGGACACTAAGCAGGTAACAGGCTTACCGGCGAACGCCAAGATTGCGAACTTTAGTTGGTCTCCAGACGAGAAAATGATGAGCTTCACTCACAGCACAGAAACTGGTGTTGAGGTGTGGGTTCTCAACGTAGAAAATGGAAGTGCCAAGAAA
Organism: Cyclobacteriaceae bacterium; assembly: GCA_028284125.1. Classification (GTDB taxonomy): domain Bacteria; phylum Bacteroidota; class Bacteroidia; order Cytophagales; family Cyclobacteriaceae; genus Ekhidna. Next base: position 255,582 of record JANQSI010000008.1, on the reverse strand, counting down.
CTGACCGAAGCAAGAGTTAATGCGAATATGCGGACTCCAATTGCTTGGTTTTCGGATAGCAAATCATTATTGGTAAAAATGCTACCAGCAAACAGAAAAGAATTGATCAACACAGCTGAAGCTGTTCCTACTGGTCCTACTATTTCTGTAAGTTCTGGAGCGAAAGCACAAAACAGAACGTACCAGGACCTTCTAAAGAATCCGAATGATGAGCAAAATTTTGAGCAGCTCGCATTATCTGATATCAAAAAAGTTACAATGGATGGAAACAGCTCAGACTGGCTTCCAACAGCGATGTACACTAACATGTCTTTTTCTCCTAACGGAGAATACGTAATGGTTAGCAAGATCGAACGTCCTTTCTCCTATTTAGTGACTTACAGACGCTTCCCATCTAAAACGGATATTTATGATAAAAATGGTTCACTTGTTCAGAACGTAATGGACGTTCCATTGACTGAAGTCTTACCTAAAGGATTCATGGCCGTTCGTGAAGGAAGAAGGTCTATGCAATGGAGAGATGATCAACCTGCAACGCTAGTTTGGGCTGAAGCGCTTGATGGTGGAGATCCTGAAAACAAAGTTGAATACAGAGACGAAGTATTTCAATTAAGTGCTCCATTTAGTGGTGAAGGAAAATCTATTCTTAAAACTGTCGGAAGGTTTTCAGGAATCCAGTGGGGAAATGAAAAAACTGCCGTTGGATATGATTACTGGTGGAACACGAGAAATACCAAAATGTATTTGTTCGATCCTTCTAACAGCAAAAAAGCCGCTAAAGTCCTGGCTGACAGAAACTATCAAGACAGATATAGTGATCCTGGAAGTTTTGTTACCAACAAAAACAAATTCAATAAAGAAGTCCTCTCAATTGTTGATGGTAATGCCTTCTTAATGGGTGATGGCCTTTCTGAAAAAGGACAGTTTCCGTTTGTTGATAAAATCAACCTTAAGTCGCAAGAGAAGACCAGGGTTTATGAATCGGAATACACTGATAAACTAGAGACTCTTTACTCTGCCTTGGACATGGGCAAAGGAGATATCCTTATCCGAATGGAAAGTCCTTCTGAATTTCCAAACTACTACAAGCGAAACATCTATAAGAAGAATGACTTGACTCCAATCACGTTCTTCGAAAATCCATTCAAGAGTTTACAAGGAGTTTCTAAAGAGGTAATCAATTACAAAAGAGAAGATGGATTAGATCTGAGCGGGACCTTGTATTTACCAGTCGGCTATGACAAAGAAAAGAAGGAAAAAATGCCGATGATCTTGTGGGCGTATCCTAGAGAATACAAAGACAAGCAAAGTGCTGGACAAACCACTGCTAATCCAAACAGATTCACTTATCCGTATTATGGATCTCCAATCTATTGGGTTACTCGAGGCTATGTCGTTTTAGATGGTGCAGCATTCCCAATTGTTGGTGAAGGTGATGAAGAACCAAACGACACATTCAGGAAGCAGTTAGTAGCAAATGCCAAAGCGGCAATTGATGCAGTGGATGCATTGGGTTACATTGATCGAAATAGAGTTGGCGTAGGTGGACACTCCTATGGCGCATTCATGGTTGCAAACCTTCTCTCCCATTCTGGTCTGTTTGCCGCAGGAATTGCCAGAAGCGGAGCTTACAACAGAACTCTTACTCCGTTTGGATTCCAAAGCGAGCAACGTTCGTACTGGGATTCTCCTGAAACCTATTACACAATGTCTCCATTCATGCACGCAGACAAGATGAAAACTCCTTTGTTAATGATCCATGGTGAAGCAGACAATAATGCTGGAACTTATCCAATGCAAAGTGAGCGTTACTTTAATGCGTTGAAAGGACTTGGTGCGACAGCACGATTGGTGATGTTACCAAAAGAAAGCCACGGATATCGTGCCAAAGAGAGTATCATGCACGTGCTTTGGGAACAAGATCAGTGGCTGGAAACGTACGTGAAGAATCGCGAATCCATGAATACTGCTGTTATCCCTAGCAAATAACAGCAATGGCATTTCATTTATTGATATTGAAACAATCGGGCAGAAAGAACTTCTGCCCGGTTTTTCTGTACGCTTTGTTCATACGGATTCCATGACGTTTGCTTACTGGAACATAAAATCGGGAAGCGAGCTACCTGAACATTCGCATGTTCACGAACAAGTAGCCAATGTTACCGAAGGTACATTCGAACTAACCATTGCAGGAGAAACTAAAAGCGTAGGTCCAGGAGAAGTTACCGTCATCCCATCCAACGTCGTTCATTCTGGTGTCGCCATTACCGATTGCAAAATACTAGACGTATTCTGCCCTGTTCGAGAGGATTACTTAGAGGATTAAAAAATGGTAAATTGAGAATTAGAAGCTCAAGATCCTTTCCCTTTTTGATTGTAGCAATCTTTAGCTTAATCTTAAATTTCGAATCAAAAGGTCAAGATTCACTCACAATTAAGCCAAAACTATTCATAGCTGGTGGGGCCATGCCCGAAAGCTTATATGAGGCGTTTGCCAAGCTGACCAATCCAACTGGCAAATTGGTAGTGATTCCAACAGCTACTGGCCGTGAAGTTGATGAGATGAAGATCAAGGAGCAATGGAATTCACGTGGATTTGAGTCAGTCACCGTTTTGCATACACGAGATCGAGAAGTCTCTTCTTCCGAAGAGTTTTCAAAGCCATTGAAGGAAGCTACTACCGTCTGGATCAGTGGCGGCTCTCAATATCGAATCGCTGATGCATACCTTGATACTCCAGTGGAAAAGGAGTTGTATCAACTGGTAGAAAGAGGTGGAATCATTGGTGGCAGTTCAGCCGGAGCAGCCATACAAACAAAGGTGATGATTAAAGGTGGTAATCCTGAGCCAGAAATGGCCGAAGGTTTTGACTTGTTTTCAGGAGCCATTGTTGATCAGCATTTTCTTAAAAGAAATCGAATTCCGAGGCTAATGGCCGCCATCCAAGCAAACCCTGAATTGACTGGATTCGGAATCGATGAAGGCACCGCGATCGTGGTTTATGAAAAAGAATACCGAATCGTTGGTGAATCTTATGTTCTTCGAATTCAGCTAGAAGACGGAGCGATTAAAATGGATGCTTTTGAAGCTGGGGATGTCATTTCACTGACTGATAATTAGCAGTTAAGAATTCATGAAAAGATCCCTGATTCACTTCAAAACATAAACATCTCCATTTTCTACAAAAGCAACAATTCCATCGTAAGTGGAAAAAAAGACATCATACAAATCACTTTTCGTATGATACAAATTGGCAAAGTCGATTCCTAGCAACGTTGTGTCGCTAACAAACTCAAAGCTGTTAAGGTCTTCCTCAGCATTGTTCTGAATAAACTGTTGATTGTTGCGATAAGACGTTACGATGTTGGCTTCTACAATAGTATCCCCTTTAGCCATAAAGGAAGAAAGGTGAAACAGATCATAAAAAACCGTATCCGTTGCACTTCTTTGTTTGTAAAAAGCTTGCGGACCAAACGTCATAGTGAAACTAATTTCTCCAGAAGCAAAGCCTGCCACATGCTGCGTTAGCTGATAAAATGAAGTTTGGTTGACACTTCCAAAAAGTGTTTGTACTGTACATAGCACTTCTACATTAAAGGGACTGTTGAATGTAAAAATTGGTTCTGCATTAACAAATCGTTCTTCACTCGAACTGTTTTTGAAAGTAAGCCGCTCATCTCCCTCATAGGGAATGTATTCTTGTAGTGGAGTAGATAATTCCAGAGTACCTAACTCTACATCAGGATCGCACGAACCAATATCTCCATCATCAAAAGTGCAGCTAATAAGTACGCAGAATCCTGACAAAACAAGGAAGAAGATAATTCTCATGGCATCCGGTGAGTGACACTATAAAGATATTGGATAAGATTGATATGAACTCTTAGTTGTAATTTATCTTGAGTAGGAACCAATTCCATTCACCTATTCAAAATTCATTCATTGCAATAGATTCCTGCCTATTTGACATGTTCCTCAATTTGGGTACGGTTATCGTGTAACAGCCGAATTATGGGTAAAAGAAAGAATGTCACCTTTGGTTGGGCGTTGAAAAACATCATCTGGCCAAGACGAAAAACACTAGCGATCGGTCTGCTACTTATTTTCATAAGCCGTCCTGCCGGTCTTGTGCTTCCAACAGCCACCAAATACCTACTCGACGATGCGGTTCCAAATCAGGACATGGATATGCTAAAATTGATCGTAATCATCATTGTGATTTCGCTCGCTGTTCAAGCCATTTCTTCTTTTCTCCTCACCAGAATTCTCAGTGTTGAAGCTCAATTCCTAATTTCGGAACTGAGAGTAAAAGTCCAGAAGAAGATATTATCGCTTCCAATTAATTTCTTTGACAACAACAAATCGGGAGCATTAGTGTCTCGAATCATGACTGATGTAGAAGGCGTTAGAAACCTTGTTGGCACGGGCCTTGTCCAGCTTATCGGTGGAACCATCACTTCAATATTAGCGCTGGCGTTACTTATCAACATCAGTCCTTCCATGACACTTTTCACGCTAGTGCCTGTTGGCTTATTCGCTTTTATCGCACTGAAGGCATTTGGTCGCATTCGACCCATTTTCCGGGAGCGCGGCAAACTCAACGCGGAAGTAACCGGAAGACTAACTGAAACACTTAATGGGGTTCGAGTCATCAAAGGATTCAATGCCGAAGGATCGGAAAACAAAACATTCGAATCTGGAGCCAGAAGGCTCTACGAAAATGTTAAATCAAGTCTTACAGCCACAGCATTTGTGACGAGTTCCGGTACTTTCCTCATTGGTTTTGCCAGTGCAGGAATCTTGGCAATGGGTGGTTATTTTATGATTCAGCAAGACCTCACTTCTGGTGAGCTTATTTCATTTATTTCCCTTCTGGCATTCATGATTGCTCCAATTGTTCAAATGAGTAATATCGGAAGTCAGTTAACTGAAGCATTCGCAGGCCTTGATCGAACAGAAGAAATCATGCAAATGGATCCTGAAGATCTGGAGAAGAACCGGCCATTAAAACTCGAATCACTTCACGGTGATATTGAATTCAAGGATGTATCATTCAGCTATGAGGAAGACAAAGAAGTTCTCAAGGACATCAACTTTAAGGCTCCTCAAGGAAGTGTTACTGCGTTAGTGGGGAGTTCCGGATCAGGTAAATCAACGATTGCTAGTTTGGCAGCCACCTTTCTCACTCCAGATAACGGACTCATCACGATCGATGAACAGGATATTTCCAAAATCAATCTTTCCAGCTATCGTCAATACTTGGGAGTGGTTCTCCAAGACGATTTTCTGTTTGAAGGAACCATCAGAGAAAATATTTTATTTCCAAGACCAGATGCCACTGAATCTGAATTGCAAGAGGCTGTGAAAGGTGCTTACGTAAATGAATTTACTGATCGATTTGAAGATGGACTAGATACCGTCATCGGTGAGCGCGGAGTAAAACTTTCGGGTGGTCAGCGGCAAAGGATCTCTATTGCTAGAGCCCTTTTGGCTAATCCTAAGATTATTATTCTGGACGAAGCAACTTCCAATCTTGATACGGAAAGCGAGACCTATATCCAAAAGAGTTTGGATATTCTAATGAAAGATCGAACAACGTTTGTGATTGCTCATAGACTAAGTACGATCCGTCAAGCAGACCAAATTCTCATTGTGGAAAATGGCAAAATAATTGAGCGAGGTACTCACGACGAGTTGATTGCTGCCAAGGGTCGCTACTACGAGTTGTTCACGTATCAGAGTAGGATTTAGAAATCCAATTTTTGATTTCTTAATTTAGGGGAGTTGCGTACTTATGATGCCTATGTCTTAGACATCCAACTAAACCAATCAATTGATATCAAGAGCCGCCAACCTCCAAGACATTTCCGGGATACTCGAACTTCAAGAAAAATATTTACATAGTTCTCTTAGTCCGGAAGAACGTAAATCTGGATTTGTTACCACACCATTTACAAAAGAGCAAATTGAAGATCGAGTCAAAAACAAGGGCATGTTCATTACAGAAGATGAGAGTCAGATTATCGCCTACATTTTTGCCGGGAAATGGGATTTCTTTGAGCAGTGGCCCATTTTTCCTTACATGACTTCCAGGTTTCCGCATTTAAGTTTCAAAGATTATTTAGTCACTGTGGAAGACACTTTTCAATACGGTCCTGTATGCGTAGATAAAAAATACCGTGGTAAAGGGATATTCAATCATACATTTGAGGCCATGCGACTTGAATGGCAAAAGCAATTTCCACTTTCGATCACATTCATCAATGCCACCAATCTAGTCTCAATTAAGGCACATGATAAACTAGGCTGGAAATTAATTGACCGGTTTTATTTCAACGAGAATCAATATTTGACTTTGGCTTTCGAAATGGATCAATCAGTGGTGTAGATGAGAAATCCAGCTTCGTCCATTTTGAAATCTCGAATTACTTCACTTCCAAATCTCCGCTCATCCGAGCTTGAACCCCTTGTAAGTTTTTCACGCGTTCGAACTGAGTCAGGATTGGATCGATCGGATCACTAAACAACTTGGTTTTTATAGATGAAGACATTCGATCAAAGAATTCCTCGAGAAAAGGTTTTTGCTTTGGATAATAACTCAAACGATAATTGTCCTCAATTCCAGCCATCTCCACAGCCAATTGAACTGCATCTCCAAAACTTCCTAATCTATCTACCAACCCATTTTCAACTGCTTGCACGCCACTCCAAACCCTTCCTTCAGCAATTTCTTTTACCTCTTCCTGTCTCATGTTTCTATTTTCGGCTACCTTCCGCGTAAATGTTTCATAACCTTCTTCAACAGTCGTTTGTATGATCTGACGTTCGTAAGAATTCAATCTTCGAGTTACCGTGTAGATATCTGAGTATTCACCAGTCTTTACCACATCATGGGTTATGCCAATCTTGTTTTCCAGGAAATTGGTGAAGTTCAACCATAACCCAAAAATTCCGATCGAGCCTGTAATGGTATTTGGCTGAGCAATGATTGTATCAGCTGCCATGGCAATGTAATAACCACCTGAAGCAGCAGCATTTGCCATCGAAGCTATGATCGGTTTCTTGCCTTTGGTTAACATCATTTCACGCCAGATCATATCTGATGCTGTCATACTTCCTCCTCCAGAATTGACACGCATCACAATGGCCTTAACCGAACTATTTTCACGAGCTTTCTTAATCTCATTGGCAAAAGTTTCTCCAACAATTCCTTCATCTCCGCCCATCACAATATCACCTTGTGCGACAATCACCGCTACACGATTGCTTGAGTATTTTGATTCCGCAGCAACAACCTGGCTGTAGCTCTTTATATCGATGTAGGGAATGTCATCATCCTGGAGCAGACCCAAACGTCTTTTCATCACACTTTCCAATTCGTCCTCATAGCCAACTTTGTGAATTAACCCCTGCTCCTTTGCATCCTTTGGCAATCTCACTTTCATCAAATAAGAAATATCATCAAGCTCTTCTGCAGATTTTCCAATGCTTTCAGAGAGATTATTCAAATAAGTATCATACATAGAAAGCAAAAGATCACTGTATTGAAGCCTGTTCTCCTGACTCATTTCCGTTCTTGTATAAGGCTCGACATAACTTTTGAACGCCCCTACCCTAAATACTTCTGGTTCTATTTCTAGTTTGTCAAATAACCCCTTGTAAAAAGTGATGTTGGCGCTGAGCCCATTAAACTCAATTGCTCCGGTAGGATTAATGAAAACACTGTCCGCCACGGAAGCCACATAATAATCTGACTCACTCATGTACTCACTATAGGCATAAACAAACTTCCCCGATGATTTGAAATCCAAAATAGCATCACGGATCTCCTGCAAGCTTGCATAGCCGGTAGACAAATACATTGGCTCTAGATACAGCCCTCTTATTCGATCATCTGTCTTGGCTTTTTTTATGGCTTCTATTATATCAAGTAAGCTGTAGGCTGACGGACGATCGCTGAGCGCTTCAAAAAACGGATCATCAATGGCTTTGTCAACCATTACTCCGCTCATGTTAAAATACAGAACGGAGTTCTCCTCCACTTTAGGAATTTCTTCCGAAGAGGACGCTGCTAAAACAGCGAAAAAAATAAAAAGCCCAGCAACTGAAAAAATAAATAGCCCAACCAGAGTGGCGAGTAGGTTTCTTAAAAATGCCATGTAATTAGTTCATTACTTTGTTCCGACAGAAATGAAGTGCAAATTTAAGACGAGGTTCACAAACTATTGATTTTCAATTTATATGAACGGGATCTACTTGCTTCTTGGCAGCAACTTGGGCGACCGCCTGAATAATCTTCGCACCGCTTCTAACTTTTTACAAAATGAAAACATTAAAATTCTCAACGAATCCTCCATCTATGAAACAGAACCCTGGGGCCCTAGTGACCAGCCTTGGTTTTTGAACATTGTGATCCAAGTTGAGACACTCTTAGATGAAAACTCTCTCCTCAATTTTTGCCTGGAAGTAGAACAAAAAATGGGAAGAGAAAGAAAAGAAAAATGGGGAGCTCGATTAATCGATATTGATATCCTCTATTATAACGATCAAATTTTGGAATCAGAAAAACTCACTCTTCCTCATCCTGGTATTGAGACCAGACGGTTCACATTAATGCCACTTTGTGAGATCGCTCCTAATGAAACACATCCTATCTCCAGTCAATCACAGGTGATGTTGCTTTCAAAATGTGAGGATGCACTAGATTGCAGGCTGACAGAGTTCCAACTTTAATGTCGCTGATAGAAGCTTTCCTATTGATTGCCGCAGGTCTATTTGCAGGATTTGTGAATACCATCGCCGGCGGTGGATCATTACTGACCATGCCACTTCTAATATTCATTGGATTGCCTTCGGCTGAAGCAAATGCTTCCAATCGTGTTGCACTGTTTTTGCAAAACATCTTCTCAGTAGCTGGCTTCAAGAGTAAAGGAGTTTCAGTATTTCCATTTGCACTATGGCTGGCAATTTCTGCCTCATTCGGAGCGTACATTGGTTCGAAAATCGCTGTTGACATTGATGACGTTGTTTTCAACCGAATCCTTGCCATCGTAATGCTTATGGTAATTGGATTGATTGTTTTTAAGCCCGGAGTAAAGCAACAATTGGAGGAAATTATCAGTCCGAAAAAAACATGGCTAAGCATATTTCTCTTTTTTCTTATTGGTATTTATGGTGGATTCATTCAGGCTGGAGTTGGTTTTTTAGTGATCGCTGCGCTCACGGGCGTTCACGGATTTAATATGGCCAAAACCAATAGCATTAAGGTCTTTGTCATCCTGGTTTATACAGTCATTGCATTATTCATTTTTTGGATAGAGGGGAAAATTCGATGGGAATATGGGTTAATCCTTGCCATTGGAAATGCCACGGGAGCTTGGGTTGCTAGCAGATGGTCTGTTGGCAAAAGTGATCAACTGATCAAGAAAATTCTCGTTGTGATGGTAATAGGCCTATCAATTAAACTTTGGTTTTTCTAACTTTCATTTTGTGGGCGTAGTAATCAAACAAAGTTTCTGGGGGACCTTTATTGCCTACTTCGGAGTAGCCATTGGCTATATCAATACACTCTATTTAAGACCAGAGTTTTTCTCGCTTGATGAAATAGGGCTTTTCACTCTTGTGACTGCAAATGCGATGATACTCTCCCCGCTATGCTCGGTTGGGATGAACGGTACCTATATAAAATATTTCCCGACTCTTAAGGAAGATCCATTGCTGGCCAGACAATTCTTTTCTTTTCAATTGTTGCTTATCATCTTATCTAATTTAGTCATTCTTTTCATTGCTTTTTTGAATCGTGATTGGATCATTGCAATGTTCTCCAAAGGTTCATCTGAGTACGCAAACTATTTGACAATAACAGCCATAATTGTCATTGTAAATAGCTTATTTGATCAACTTTATTCTTACAGCTCCACAATACTTAAAGTGATCTTTCCGGCTTTTTTGCGAGAGGTTTTTCTACGCGTTGCAGCGATCGTCTTGGTACTCGGATATGCTCTCGACTATTTTTCATTTGACTGGGCGGTGAAAGGACTGGCTATCAACTACACGCTGGTTGTATTGATTCTTTTTGTGCAGTTAATCCTAGTTCATAAGCTAAGATTCAGTTTCAAGTTCAATTTGATCAGCAAAGAATGGAAACAGAAGATTCTCAATTTCGGACTCTATTCCATGTCGATTGCGGTGAGTTTTGCCATACTAAATAATGCAAGCTACAACCAGGTTTCCAGCATGATGGGTGACGCTTTCAATGGAATTTTTGTAACCTGCTTTTTCATCGGAGTGATCGTAGAAATGCCAAGAAGAAATATGGCGCGAGTGGTTGGTCCTCTCTTGTCTGATTCCATCACTCAAAACGATCTTAAACAGACGGAAATACTTTACAAGAAGAGTTCTATTACAATGGCATCTATAGGTATGCTTTTGTTTATTGGAATTATGACCAACATCAATGACTTGTTTCTATTCATTCCAAAAGGAGATGATTTTGCTTTGGGATACGGCGTGGTTCTCGCCGTTTGTGCAGCCAAACTTGTTCTGATGACTTCAAGTTTCGCTGGAGAAATCATCAACTTTTCGAAACACTATAAGTATAACTTGCTCTTTCAGGTTTTAGCCGCGTTGTTTCTTATCGTTGGTAACTATATCCTTATTCCTATTTATGGATTAAATGGAGTTGCGATAAGCTATTTTCTGACGATCCTTTTACATTCCATTGTAAAAAATGCATTCGTTCAAAAACACTTTGGAATTCATCCATTCATGAAATCTCATGGATTGCTGCTTGGATTAGGAATAGTCACATTCCTTATTTTCTACCTTTTTGACGCATCGTTAAATCCTGTTCTTGATATCATCATCCGTTCCATTCTAACAAGCATCTTTTTCACTTATTTACTATACAAACTCAAGGTATCCGAAGATATCAACCGGTTTTTGGAGTCATTCATGATGAAAATTCTTCGAAAAAGCTAGATTGATCGAAACTCGATTTCTATCTAACTCATCCTTTTAATATGTACTTTTGGAGCCCAAACAGCAGGTGGTTTCAACTACTAGCTACATTTATCAATAGAACTAGAATTACTTGATGAAAAAAATATCTATGAAGGATTTGCTCCCGCACCTGGTAGCAGTTATCGTTTTTATTGTAGTCACCTTACTCTTTTTTCATCCAGTAGTTATTTCTGGAAAAGTGATGACCCAACATGACATTGTTCAAGGGGTCTCTTCCGGACAAGAAATAAGAGATTTTCGTGAAAAAACTGGAGACGAAGCATTGTGGACCAATTCCATGTTTTCTGGAATGCCTGCTTATTTGATAGATGTCTATTGGAATGGCGATCTTACTCGGCATCTTCATAATTTTTTGTCATTGTATCTTCCTTCCCCAGCGAGGTATGCCTTCTTAGGAATGCTTTGTTTCTATATCCTGCTGTTGAGCTTTAAGGTCAATCCTTACCTCGCAATTGCTGGCGGTATCGCTTATGGGATAAATTCATTTACGATGGTCAGTATTGAGGCTGGACACATATGGAAAGTTGCAGCTGTCACTTACATGCCACTGGTCTTGGCAGGAATCCAACTGATCATGCAAAAAAGAACGCTGCTTGGAATTGGGCTTACGGCTTCTGCCGTTGGTTTGTTGATTCGAACGAACCATATACAGATAGCATATTACTTATTCTTCGTTCTTCTGGTTTTCTGGCTAGTTCATTTGGTTACAAGCGCAAAAAGCAAGGATCTCCCGTCTTTTGGAAAAATTACAGCCTTCATTGCTATTGGAGGTTTACTCGGGCTAAGTACCAATTTGGGGAAGTTATGGGCTTCCGCAGAATATGGCTCGTACACGATCAGAGGAAAATCAGAACTTAAGGCAAATACACAAAGTACTTCAGGCGGTCTCGATCGAGACTATGCATTCAATTGGAGTAATGGCGTCATGGAATCATTCACATTCCTAGTCCCCTACTTTTATGGAGGTAGTCATGCAGAAAATGTGGGAACAAAATCAAAGTTTGCTAAGGAACTGAGGAAAGCAGGCGTTACTCAAGGTCAAATACGACAAATTTCGCAGAGGCTTCCGATTTATTGGGGTGATCAGCCATTTGTAGCTGGTCCAATGTATCCTGGAGTGATCGTCGTTTTCTTGTTCGTGCTTGGAATATTCACAGTCAAAGGCCCGATTCGATCGTGGCTGGTGATCACCGTAATATTAGGATTCATGTTGTCTTGGGGTAAAAATTTCTCCGCCTTCAACTATTTCATGTTTGACTACTTCCCTCTCTACAACAAATTCAGGGCGGTTTCCATGGCATTGATCATTCCTATTTTATGCATTCCTATTCTCGGATTCCTAGGGCTTTCAGAATTTTTAAAATCACCCGACAAAAAAGTGCTATTCAAAGCAGTGGGAATTGTTGCTGGAATACTGCTTCTCTTTTTGATCTCCTCAGCTTTTATGAGTTTTAGAAGTCCAGCCGATGCTTCTATCAACCAACAAGTTTTTCTTGATGCCATTATCGCTCAACGAAAATCAATGTTCCAGGCCAGCACACTGAGATCATTATTCTTGGTTCTGGTTGTTGGAGGCTTGCTTTATTTCCTAATTCAGGAGAAAATACGTTACAAACTAATGGTCGGGCTATTAGGAGCATTGGTACTTTTGGACCTTTACCCAGTTGACAAAGGGTACATTTCCAATGAAAAATTTTCGCAACCTTCTGCCACAACAACCTATAATGCCGACGCAGCAGATCTTAGAATTAAGAATGAAAGTGGACACTATCGCGTTTTGAATTTGGCAGTAAGCCCATTTAATGATGCGACAACAAGTCAACATCATTTATCAATTGGCGGATATCACGGGGCAAAAATCAGAAGATACAATGACTTAATCGATTACCATCTCAATCCAGAAATTCAAAACGCAATCTCTCAAATCCAGGGAGGAACTTTCAACATTACTGGTATTCCAATCATGAGCATGCTGAATACCAAATACTTCAAACTTGGAAGTGCTGAAAATGCTGTTCTGGCGAATGGAAGAGCACTCGGCAATGCATGGTTTGTGGGAGATGTCAAATCCGTAAATGATGCGGATGAAGCAATAAATGAACTCGGTTCAACCGACTTGAGTAGCACAGCAATCAGTGAAAAACTACAAAATCAGTTTGGCCTATCCGTTGGCACCATCAGTTTGACTGATTATCGACCGAATCGCATGACCTACCAATCCTCCAATGAAGGAGACGGTTTCGCAGTTTTCTCAGAGATATTTTATGAAAAAGGATGGAAAGCATTCATCGATGAGACTGAAGTTCCAATCCATCAAGTGAATTATGTTCTTCGAGGACTTGAAATACCAGCCGGAAACCATACCATTGAATTCAGATTTGAACCAAAGGCTTACTTCGTTGGAAATAAGTTCATGCTAGTCGGTTCTGTACTTTCCATTGGGCTTCTATTTTTTGCCTTATTCATCGATTTGAGGAAGACAATGAGCAATTGAAAAAAGTTTTAGTCATTTCATACTACTGGCCACCTTCAGGCGGCATTAGTGTCTTGAGGACTTTAAAAATTGTCAAGTACTTGAGAGACTTTGGATGGGAACCAATCGTGTATGCACCTTCAAACGCTCACTACCCATATGTCGACACAAGCAATGAATTGGATGTTCCTGAACATTTGCAGATTATTCGAAAACCAATTCTGGAGCCCTTTCGAATCTTCAAATTTCTAAGTGGAAGAAAAAAAGATCAACCGCTTAATTCCATTGTTCAAGTAAGAGACAGAAAACCTTCTGTCATTGACAAAATGGGCATTTGGTTGCGTGGTAATTTCTTCATCCCTGATGCAAGGTCATTCTGGATCAAGCCTTCTGTTAAATTCCTATTGAAGTTTTTGAAGGAAAATCCAATAGATGCAATTTTCACCGATGGACCTCCCCACACGAATACTTACATTGGAAATCTCGTCAGTAAGAAAACCGGTATTCCATGGCTTTCGGATTACCAAGACCCATGGACTCAGGTGGATTACTATAAAATGCTTCGAATTGGAAAAAGTGCGGATCGAAAACATAAGAAAATGGAACAAGAATGTTTCAAGCAAGCTAGCAAGATCACCATTGCAAGTCCGACCTGGAAAAAAGAACTTGAATCCATTGGTGCAGAAAATGTTGATGTGATCTACTATGGATATGATGAGACAGATTTCAAAGCGTTGAAAAAAGAAGATTCAGACCACTTTGATATCGTGCACATTGGATTGCTGGGGATCGATCGTCATCCGCAAGAGTTCTTTGAGCTTTTATCAAAAATGGAACTTTCAAAACCTGTACGCCTTCTTTTGGCTGGTCAAATTGACATTCAAGTAGAAGATGCGTTGAATTCACTTGAAGGGAATTTCAAACTAGAAATTTTAGGAACAGTTTCAAGAAAAGAAGCATTGCAATTAGCTAAAAATGCAGATTTATTGCTTCTTCCACTAAACAAAGCAGAAAACGCTCAAGGAAGATTACCGGGCAAATTGTACGAGTACCTAAGGACCTATAATCCCATTTTGGCTCTCGGGCCCGTAAAAGGCGATGCGGCAGCAATCATTCACTCGACTGGAACTGGGATTTGCCTGGAATATGAAGACAAATCAGCTCAGGAAGATCTACTGAAGAAATTGATGACTGAAGAAAAGCCTTTCAATCCTAACTTGAAGGAAATCGAAAGTTTTTCCAACTATAACCAAACCAAACAGGTAGCAGCATACCTGGATCAGATCGTATGAGCAAATCTAGAGTTCTATGTTTCTTGGATAATCCCTTAGGAAGAGACACAGAAATCTTGCTTCCAATGATCTATTGCCTCGAAAAGTATATGAGAGCCGAGGTTAAAACCAAATTCCTCTGGGATCTACTTTACATCTGGATTTGGAAACCGGATGTCATTCTACTTCCTAATATTAAAGGTCATCACATGTACCTGGAAATTGCTGCCTTTGCCAAAAAGAATAACATCACACTTTTGGCATTGGAATCAGAAGGCAATTTCATGACAGACGGATCTTACAACTACTGGGGATACAATACGAAGAAAACTATTTATCAAGAATGGTTAACAACTTGGTCCGAACGAACCAAAAACTACTTGAAAAGAATCATGAATGAAAAAGATCATGACAAGATGATTGTAACTGGCGGTACCGGATTTGATCGATACGTTTTTGAGAAATTCATGACGAAGAAGGAGTTCTTATCGAAATACAATTTTGGAAAATACAAAAAAGTAATAGGCTATGCCGGTTGGGGCTTTGGTAAAATTTATGGGACGCATAAAGATCAATCATTTCTATACCTAAATGATTGGAAGCCCCGTGAAGAAGCATTAAAATGGATCGAATCTCAGCGTGTTTTTGTAAGAGATATTCTCGAAACTACAATCAAAAACAACTCAGATACCCTTTTTATTTTCAAAAAACATCCAAAAGAAAACTACGAATCAGATCCGCATGAAGGTCTCAACGAAATGAATGAACTGCTTCACTATGACAATGTCATTTATCTCAAAAATGAAGAATCCATCGCCGACCTAATCAATGTTTCTGATCTATGGATTGCTTTCGAATCAACCACAGCTATGGAATCCTGGATGCTGGGCAAAACCACCTTGTTGATAAATTCAGAGCCTGAGTTTCCACGCTCCTCTCCTTATTGGGCTTCAGTTATTGTCGATAAAGCCAAGGATCTACAGCATTGCATTGATGAATATTACTCAAATGGAAGCATCAAACAGTTTTTGGAAAAAGCCGAATTGCAAGATCAAGCCATAAAAGATTCCATCGGTTTTGCCGATGGTTTAAATCACCTCCGAACGATGTTTCATTTCAAAAAATCAATTCCAAAAACACGCGAAAAACGCAAGGTCTCTTTAAGCATGAGACATCTTCGGTTGTACCTATTGATGCATTTAGGAAGGTTCTTTTACAACAAATCGCTATTTCTTAAACTTCCTAAATTCAAAAAGACAGTCTACGTTTTTGAAAACAGAAAAATGCCTGGATTTGAAGAAAGAAAAAATACGTTATTTCAATATCTGGATGATTTCTATAAGAAAGAAGGCATTGGAAAAGAATTGAGAGAAGATAATTGGACCAGATTCAGTAATTAGAAATCGGCTACTTTTGATCTATTGGCGAAATGAAGAACGATCAACTACGAAAGCATCTCAAATTCACAGAAAAGCATAACAAGCGGCTCAGAAAATTCAAAGAAAAACTGGCACTTTGTGAAGATGATGTATTCATTGAGAAAAATGTTAAAGTTCTGCGATACCCTCAAAATCTGACTGTTAAAGCTGGAGTTGTCTTGAAAGAAGGAGCAAGAATTTGTACATGTAATGAAACTGCCACAATTGCGATTGGGAACAACACTACAGTTGGATATCATACCTTCATCTTTTCCTCTGAAAAAATCACGATTGGAAATGATTGTCTTATCGCACCATTCGTTTATCTAGTTGATAGCGATCATCAAATCGAAAGGGACCAACTGATCAATGAACAAGCCAATCAAACCAGCCCAATTAACATTGGAAACGATGTTTGGATTGGTACGGGAGCTAAAATTCTGAAAGGGGTGACAATTGGTGATGGGGCTGTAGTAGCGGCCGGAGCAGTTGTTTCACAAAACATTGGTCCGTATGAAATATTTGGAGGAGTCCCAGCAAAGAAAATCGGTAAAAGAAAGTGAAAGCTGGAATCATTGTATTGTGTCGATACAGCTCAACGAGACTTCCCGGAAAAATCCTGAAAGAAATTAATGGGAAGCCCGTTCTTACTTACATCCTGGAACGGTTAGAAAAATCTAAGTATTCCGACGGAATTGTAATCGCCACTTCAGATTCATCATCCGATGATCCGATTGCGAACTATTGTAAAGATCGAGGAGTAAACTGTTTCAGAGGATCGCTTGAAGATGTAAGTGAACGATTTTTAGCATGTGCGCAACAAAACCACTTCGATTTTGCAACCAGGGTCAATGGCGACAATCTTTTCACCGATCCAGTATTAGTTGATCAGGCTATTGATATCGCATTGGAAGGAAATTATGATTTCGTTTCTAATGTCGATCAACGCACTTACCCAACTGGAATGAGTGTTGAAGTAGTTAAAACCTCGTTTTACGAAAAAATAATCAGTCAATTTGACGCTCTGGAATTTCGAGAACATGTCACTTTATGGTTGTATCGACATCCAGCTAGCGGAAACTTCAAGTATTTCTATAACGATTCATTCACAGATGCACATGGATTAAAGTTGGCATTAGATTGCGAGGAAGACTTGAATTTTGTCTCTTTGCTGCTTCAAAAAATGGACAAGCCACATATTGAGTATGGCTGGCAAGAAATCGTGAAATTGGCTACCAATGAGTGACATTTGGAAAGGTAAGAATGGTCCACTGCTAATCGCTGAGATTGGTGGAAATCATGAAGGTGATTTTGAATACGCCAAGAAGCTCACTCAATTAGCCATTCAATCAGGTAGTGATTATGCCAAGTTTCAAATCTACACCGGTGACGGATTAGCGAATCCAGTTGAAAGTCCGGACAGAAATAAGCACTTTAAAAAATTTGAACTTTCCAAAGAGCAACACATTGAGTTGGCCCAAATGTGCAAAGAGAATGGAGTTGGCTATTTGGCCTCCGTTTGGGAAGAATCAGCACTAGACTGGGTTGATGAATTTATGGATTTCTATAAGATTGGATCGGGGGACTTGACAGCTTATCCTCTTTTAAGATCCATTTCCAAAAGAAAAAAACCAATACTCTTGTCTACGGGATTGGCAACAGAAAAGGAAGTTGTTGAAGCTGTTTCATTCATCCAGTCATGCGATCCATTTTATGAAAATCCAAACACCATTGCGATACTTCAATGCACAAGCATGTATCCTATTCCGTTTCAAGATGCCAATTTGAATGTGATGCATTCGCTAAAGGAACTCACTCGCTGCCCAGTGGGATATTCCGATCATACAGAAGGAGTATATGCTCTTGAGGTTGCCGTAGCGATGGGCGCAGAAATTCTTGAATTTCATTTCACAGATGATCGAACAGGAAAAGAATTCCGAGATCACAAAGTGTCGCTTACTTCGGAAGAAGTGCAAGGTTTGATTGATCGAATCAAAGATATTTATGCTTTACAAGGAGATTTCAAAAAACAGCCACTTTCAGTCGAAGGAGATCACGTGATAAGTTTTCGAAGAGGTGTTTATCCTGCTAGAGAAATTCCTAACAATAAAGTAATTGCTGAAGAAGATTTGGTTGTACTGAGACCGGATCATGGAATCCCCGCCAACGAATTTGATCTGCTGATCGGAAAGAAAACAACAAAGTCACTTAAGAAACACGAAAAATTGGATTGGAGTTTTTTCAAATAAGATGTTAAGATTAACTCAATACTATCTCAACACAATTAGGCCAGAATTTCTCGGATGGCTCACAAGAGTACTGTATTCGGGCAAAGGAATTGATATTCATTCATCGTTTAGGTGTGATGCTATCCCAAAAATTCAAATCGACAAAAAATGTCAAATCAAGATTGACAAAAAAGTCTTTTTTAGAAGAAATGTTGAACTACGAGCACATCAGAAAGCAACAATCAAAATAGGGAATAATGTAAGAGTCGACAGATCTGTAAGAGTTCTGGCTACAAATGAATCAAAAATTGAAATAGGAAACGGGGCCAGAATTGGACTTAACTCCGTTCTAAACGGCGGGAGCGATATCAAAATCGGTTCTAAGTCTTTGATCTCCGGCTTTGTTTATTTGCAAACTAGTATGCATAATTATAAATTAGATAGTAATATTTCGGATCAAGGCTTTAGACATGAACCAATCCATCTAGAAAATGACGTCTGGTTAGGAACACATGTGGTCGTTATGCCTGGAATTACAATCAAGCAAGGTACAGTTGTAGGAAGTACAGCGGTAGTTACCAAAAACTTCGATAAAGAGAATCTTATTCTAGGAGGTATTCCTGCTAACATTATTAACGAAAGAAAATAGGCATTGAGTCCAAAAGTAACTGTATATATAACCAACTATAATTATGGTTTATTCATTGAGCAAGCCATAAATAGCATACTCCAACAAACGTTTACTGATTATGAGCTAATCATAATCGATGACGGTTCAACAGATAATTCCAAAGACATCATTGAACAGTATGCTGATAATGAGAGAATTAAAATCATTTATCAACAAAACAAAGGACTTAATATTACCAATAATATTGCCATGCGAGCCGCAAGGGGAAAGTACCTTGTTCGGTTGGACGCTGATGACTATCTACACCAAGAAGCACTCAAAATCATGAGTGATAAACTTGAATCAGATGATGCGTTTGGTCTTGTATTTCCTGACTACTATTATGTTGATGCTGCCGGACAAATTATAGGAGAAGAAAAAAGGCATGATTTTCAAAATGAAGTTGAGCTTTTGGATCAACCAGCTCATGGGGCTTGTAGCATGATTCGGCTGGATTTCCTAAAAGAGGTCGGGGGTTACAACGAATCTTACAATTGTCAGGATGGATATGAACTCTGGGTGAAATTCATTAGACATTACAAAGTTGCCAATATCTCACAACCACTATTTTACTACAGACAACATGGGAATAACTTAACAAAAGATGAATCTAAAATTCTTGGGACAAGAGCAAAAATAAATGCAGACTTTATTCGACAACAATCTATTGATACACGTTCGCTTGCTATTGTACCAATCAGAGGTGGTGAGCAAGACCTGGCATTTCAATCTTTAGCAGGAAAAAATATTCTACAATCGAAAATTGAGAAGCTACTTAAGTCAAAGAGTATTGAACATATTGTTGTTACCTCCCCTGATAATGTAGTTGAGGAACTCCTCGAACCATTCAAAGAAGATTCTAAACTGATATTTCATAAAAGGAAACAAGACCAAGCGCGATATAATCAAAATTTAAACCCAACAATTAATGAAATTGTTCAAGAAGCAATAAACAATAACAAGATCTTTGAAGTAATTACTGTAATTACACTAGAATACCCATTTCTGAGAGCTTACAAAATTGATGATGTGATCAATACAATGCTGGTATTTGGTTCAGACTCTATCATTGGAGTCCGATCAGATAATTCTGTTTTCTATCAACATCACGGAGATGGTTTGCATCCGATTCTTCAACGAGATAAATATACCAAACTTGAACGAGAAGCACTTTTTAAGCAGGTTGGGGGAATCAATGCAGTAACCAAGGCGGCATTTCTTCAAAACAATGAAATGATCACAGGAAAAATTGGCCATGTCATGATGGATCAACTTTCGTCGATAGGTTTATTCACTCAAATGGATTGGAAGATAGCAGAAAAACTGTGTTAACATACTACGGTGATATATAATCAGGCACTCACTTTACTTTTTGAAAGCCCAGTGATATTAGTGCCTGAATTTGAGATGTAGAGCTAAATCCATCATTGTCAATTCCATTTCCTGAGTAGTATCTTAATTCAAAACCAATAACTTTTTCATTTGACAAATTGTAAAAAACACCAGCTCCAAGGCCAAACGCTAATTCGTTTGAATTTAAATTCAGCACATTTTCTTCACCAATAAAAATCTCATCATCTATCTCGTTCTCACTGAACCTTAAATTGGTTTTTTGAGATGTAAAACGGTACTCTCCACCTAATTTTATGAATGGATAAAACTTTCCATTAGAAAGAACATATTCAAAATAGATTGGAACATTAAATGAGTGCTGTTGAATTAAAATATTGTTGCGTTCCGTAATATTAGGTGGAAGCAGGCGTTCAGAATCTCCCGTAAATTTTCTAAGAAAATAAGCCGCGCCTAATGAAATTGCCAACTTGTCTTTTGTACCTTTCAAATGAGATTTATAAAAAAATTCAATTCTCGGTAAAACATTATTGTCCAGTTTCAATGATTGTAGATACTCGAAATCTGGGTCGCTAGTACTCAATTTTAAGTCATCTAAACCCATACCGATAGCCACACCCATACTTGATTTCTTTGGTCCTTTTTCAATTTCAACTGTCTCTGCTATATCAATCTCCCTTGAGATGGATGGATCCTGACAAACATTATAGCTATTGATCAGCTCTTTTATTTCTTTAGGATCGAAAGAAACAGCATTAAGGTTGGCTTTATCAATATCACAGTCGTCCATTAAAAAGGTTAAAATTCCTATATACAGTTTTCTCTCTTCCTTTAGTTCTAACAAGTTTTCCGATCCAATTTTTTGAACAAAATACCTACTAAACTTAGGTAAATGGTATTGATAAAAACTAATCGTACCACTCAGACCTTGTTTCAAAAAAAAAGTTCGAATTGTAATATTATTTACCGTAATTCTTTTTGAGAAATAAGTTGCCCCATTGTTTAATCCATAACCCTTCAAATCTGATGGCTCGTATATTACCGACTGATCAGATGAATTGATTTTAAAAACACACTCATTTTGAGCCTCGATTTGATTTTCAAATCGAATGAATCCTCTAACCGTATCGCCATCATTCTTTATGAGATACCCCTCATAATAGCTATCCTGTCCTTGCGCAACAATAACATATAAGGATATTATAGTAAAAATGAACAACCGATTATACTTTGTGAACATGTTATTTATTTTATTTTTGAATTCAAATTAAGCATAAAAAATCATCACCATTGCAAAAATACATTGTTACCACAATCATCTTATTATTTGGAATTATTGCTTGCGAAGAAGGAATCTCCATCAAAAGAAATTACCCGATTGTAAAGACATTATCAGTAACGGATATTGATAATGATGGAACTGTCACTTTTAATGCTGAATTATCGAGCATTGGTTCAAGTGACGTTATTGATCATGGATTTGTTTGGGGGCTAAATGATAATCTAAATCTTGAATCTGGCGCAGTTGGTTCCTTGGGTGCTATACAGTCTATCGGTAATTTTTTTTTAGAGGTCAATAGTGGACTGGTTTCAGGGGAAAGTTATTTTGTACGCGCCTTTGCTCGCAATGAGAGCAAAACAGTTTACGGAGAAATAGTAACTTTTGAATCAGTACGGAATAGTCCTCCTATTGTTTTAGAGGATTTCAATCCAAAAAATGGCACTTGGTTAGATATAATTACAATTACCGGTCAGTATTTTGATTCATACAATGAAGGGAACACTTCAGTTAAATTCGGTACTAGTGCGGCTAACATAACTGAGATTACAAATCAATCAATAACAGTTGAAGTCCCCATTGAACTTTTAACTTCTTCT
This sequence comes from Cyclobacteriaceae bacterium, assembly GCA_028284125.1. Taxonomy (GTDB): domain Bacteria; phylum Bacteroidota; class Bacteroidia; order Cytophagales; family Cyclobacteriaceae; genus Ekhidna. The sequence goes on along the minus strand of JANQSI010000008.1, from coordinate 233,272 downwards.
TCTAACATTGAAGTTACCACTTCTGGAATAACCGAATCAACTCAAGAATTATTTGTACTGAATGGACCACAGATCGATTCAGTTGATCCCCTAGAAGCTAATGTAGGTCAAACGGTCACTATAAGTGGAAGCAATTTTTACCCTATAAATACACCAACAAACCAGCTATTGATCGATTCTAAAAATTCCTCCCTAACATCAGTCTCTCAAAATGAAATCAACTTTATAGTTCCAACCCTCGGAACAGGTAATTACAATATAGAGTTGAGTGTCCTAGATCAATCAACTACTTTTAATCAACAAATTTCGATTATTGGTCCCACAGCAGGTGAATTTTTACCAATTTCTGGTCCACCAGGTTCGGAAGTGATTATATCGGGCTCAAATTTTTCTTTGGATGTTTCTCAAATTCAAGTTCTTTTCAATGATGTAGAAGCAACAATAGTTGAAAATTCTTCCACTAACCTTAAAGTAATTGTACCGGGATTAACTAGTGGGGATTATATGATTGAGGTCATAAACGATGGCATTCCAATACAGTATTCTGGTTTATTCATGGTTACCTCTTTACCCGTTCCAACAGATTATATTGCTTACTTTCCATTTAGTGGAAATGCTAATGATGTGAGCGGTTCAGGTTACAATGGAACGCTTATCGGAACACCTACATTAACAGCTGATAGATACGGCACTCCTAATTCTGCATATGATTTTAATGATGTTTCAGATGAAATTACTACTAGTACCGAAATAGATCAAAATCTTGTTGGAGGCGCAACATTTTCTGTTTGGATTTTCCCTAAAGAGATTGCTGGTGTTATAAATAGAACAATCATAAGCAACTATAACGGTCAGGGAACACCTGGTGATTGTAATGGCAGAATTGGCTTTTTCTTAAGACTTTGGGATGATGCTAGTATTAGTTTTCAATATAGGGTTGATGGTAATGATCAAGTTGGTGTAAGAACTTCTGCAGGTACAATAATTACTGACGAATGGCAACATATAGCATTTACTTGGAGTGGTAGTTTATTGGGATCATCCTTAGACAATTTTAAGATCCATTTAGATGGATCCGAAATTGCAGTAAACTTGGAAAACGTGGGCTCAATAAACTGTGCCGGAGGTACTTTTATCGAATCTGAGGACCCATTCAGGTTTGGTCGACATGAATGCGCCGCAGGTCCATGTTCGTCATTCGAAGGTGCAATTGATGATATTCGAATTTACGACAGAGTTTTATCTGATGAGGAGATCATGAACCTTGCGGTTGAATAATTCTTAGGAGGCTAATTATTCAAAGTCGTCAGATTGAAAATAAAACAAGTTCCAGAAATTCAGTTTTAGATTGTTAAAGGGCAAACATACCTGTGTCTAATGAGTAATTTGTCTTAAAGAGATCTTGCACCTCATCTTAATAATGCTTGAATTCTACCCAAGCCTCCCAACCACCCTCAATCTTTCAAAAACCTTCGTATCATGCGGAGCATCTTCTAGCTCATCCGAAAGATCTTGCCCCGCCCAATGTTCATAGTGCTTGCCATCTTTCCACAGCTTTGAATTCGTTACATCATAAATAACTCCTTGATAGGCAATCCAAATTTCAGGTTTTTCTGAGCCGTTGCGGAGGGCTAATTGTGATTTGGTATACTGCTTGCCTGACAATTGAATTGAGATTATGAATTACTGACTACTTTAATTTTATAATCGAAATCCCATCACCTCCTCTATCTGCGTGCTCGTCACTGACACTTTCAATTCCAGGATGATCTTTCGTGTAGTTTCTTACAATTTCTCTCAAGACCCCAAAACCTTTTCCATGAATGATCTTTACTTCATCAATTCCGAGAAGCAGTGCTTCATCAATAAACGATTCAACTTTTCCCATAGCTTCATCAGCTCTCATTCCGAGAAGGCTCAATTCATGATTGAAATTCGCCATTTTACTACTCACATCAATTCCCAGCTTTTTAACCTTCAGCTGATGTCGCTGCTGCTTTTTATTCACCGCAACTTTCTCAAGTTTATCTGGTGAAACGAATGACTTTAACGCCCCGAAAGAAACTTCAACCTGTTTCCCTTTCACCTTTTGAATGACACCAGTCGTATCCTGACCAACCATTCTCACTTGATCACCCACTTGCAACTTGTAGCTTGCAGCTTGCGACTTTTTCCTCTCAACCTTAAGTTCACTTCCTAACTGCTCCTTTTTTTCCGCCAGCTCCTCTCTCAACTTCTTCGTTTTCTCCTTCGAAGCTTTGCTTTCCTGAATTTCTCGAATCACTCGTTCTACATCCTTATTGGCTAACTCTACAATCCGACTTGCCTCCTGCTTTGCTTCTTTCAAAATCTCTTTGCGTTCTACTTCCAGCATCTGTTTCAAATCCTCATAATCTCCTCTGACCTTGATGAGCTCATTTTTATCCAGGTCCAATTTCTTAGTCAGCTTCTCAAACTTGGATTTTTCTTTTTCCAGCTGATTAAGCAATTGGTCATAGTCGACATGTGAACGTCCTATCCGAGCTTTTGCAGACTTAATGATTGTTGACGGCAATCCAATCTTTCCAGCAATTTCGAAAGCAAAAGAACTCCCAGGCTTCCCCACCTCCAGTTCAAATAGTGGTTCCAACTTCTCTAAATCATATTTCATCGCTCCGTTCGCCATCCCTACCACTTTCTCACCCATGTCTTTGAGGTTTTGATAGTGGGTCGTTACAATCCCAAAAGAACGTTTCTGATTTATTTCATGAAGCACAGATTCGGCGATCGCTCCTCCAAACTGTGGTTCAGTTCCTTTTCCAAATTCGTCAATGAGAAAAAGTGTCTTCTTATCAGCAAATTTCACAAAATGTTTCATCGCCGTAAGGTGAGAACTGTACGTACTCAAATCATCCTCAATTGATTGGGCATCACCAATGTCAAGAAATAAATTTCTAAACAAACCGAATCTACTCTCCTCACTTACCGGAACAGGTAATCCACACTGAAACATATACTGAATCAAGCCAACCGTCTTCAAAGCCACAGATTTACCGCCCGCATTCGGACCAGAAATAATAAGAACTCGCTGATCATGCCCAAGAGAAATGTTCAGGGGAACGACTTTCTTCTTAGAAGCTTTATGAGATAGAAACAAAAGTGGATGAACAGCATTGACCCAACCGAATGCTGTTTTGTTTTCAAAAGTTGGCACGATGGCATTCAAATGATCAGCAAGTCTTGTCTTGGCATGAACGAAATCTAGCTTTTCTAGTAAATCCGTTCCTTTCACCAAATCTTTCAGGTTTTCACGAACCAGATCAGAAAGCGAAACCAGAATCCGAATGATTTCTCTTCTTTCGGCATATTTCAGCTCACGAACTTCATTGTTGAGATCAAGGACTTCTCCAGGTTCAATAAAAACAGTTTGACCCGTGGCAGATTCATCGTGCACAAATCCGGGGACTCTTTTTTTAAATTCAGCTTTCAGTGGAATGACTAATCTTCCATCCCTTACCGTCAAAGAACTATCTTCATCGGTGAATTGATCTGCCTTCGCCTTTTTCAGGACTTTCATAATGGCAGATCGAACTGCCCGCTCAGACTTTGAAATTTGCGTTCTGATCTGCAGCAATTCTTGAGAAGCCGAATCTCTTACTTCACCCTTTTCATCAATTGCATTATTGATCGCCGGAGCTAAATCAGGATGAATAGCTATGGTGGATGATAATGAAGAGAGTTCAGGATACAATTCCTTCTTCTCAGAAAAAAATAAAGTCCAACTCGATAGCGTGTTTATTCCGATTTTTAGTTCATGAAAATCCAGTGGATCCAACCATGATCCCGAAACCTTTACCTTCGTGAGATACTCATCAATATCAGGAAATTGAAATTGTACACTCGAACGATCGTCGGTCAATAATTTGAGCATCTCACGCGTTTGCGCATGCCATCTATCTACGGATTTTATATGATCTGATGGAGAACACTTAGAAGCAAGGTTTTCACCTCTTTCACTCTGACAAAAACCTTTCAGCAAATTCCTAATCTCATCAAAGCCGAGATTTCCCTCGATATCATTAGGGAATAAATTCAATTTTGAAGAAGTTTTTCTCGTTGCATTAATGTATCTACAACTATCGTATAGACATCTTTAAATTCGTCCAGATTGTCAATGTAGTAGTTAAAGCTACGTTCGTACTGATCTTGAGTAATGTTAAAATCTGCAAAAAGAAGCTTTTCGTAATGTTCATAAACTACTTTCGCAGAGTCGGTGTCTTTGATAGACAAGTTCTTTACTTTAGATTCAAGCAAATGAACTTCTACCAATATTGAAACCATTTGATCCTCCGGAATAAGGTCTTCTGGTGGCTCACTTTTGGTGGAACAAGCGGAAACTATTACAAGAACGGTTAAAAAAAGCTTTTTCACTACAAACGAATAATTGCTTGAGGCTATAATTTTGAAGATCAAAGGCAAAGATCACATAACAAACGCAAAATTCAGTAGCCATTTTGATGCCAATTGAATTTTTGGGATGATCAGATGAAGGAAATTCTAAAAAAACTTAGGAGATACGACATCCGAATACGGAAGGCGATCAACTCGCAAATGCAAGGTGATTTTCGTTCCATATTCAAAGGTGCGGGCTTAGAATACGAAGATGCACGACCTTATCAATGGGGTGATGATATTCGAACGATCGACTGGCGAGTGACTGCTAAAGGTCATGGAACATTCGTTAAGACCTTCATTGAAGAAAAAGAACAAACGGTATTTTTCCTTGTCGATGTTTCTGCTTCACAGGAGATTGGGAAGGACAAAAAGCAGAAAATTGATCTTACCAAAGAAATCACCGGACTCTTGTCCATTTCTGCAGTGAAAGAAGGAAGTAAAGTTGGAGTTCTCTGTTATTCTGATCGGGTAGAAGATTATGTGAAGCCGGCCAAGACGCTCAAGCATGCCTATGAAGTCATCAATCGTCTTTTTCAACTAAAACCAAAATCGAAAAAGACAAACCTGAATGATGCAATCAAATACCTACTCAATCTCCTGAAGAGAAAAACGGTCGTATTTATCGTTTCAGATTTTATTGATGAAGGATATACGCAATCGTTGAAAGGACTTGCGCGAAAGCATGATCTGGTTGTGATAGATGTATCAGATAAGAGAGAAAGCGGAATGCCTAACCTTGGCATAGTCCCACTTTACGAAAAGGAATCCCAAAAAACCGTGTGGATGAATACATCATCAACTGCTTTCAAAGAAGCTGTTGGAAAAACACATGGGGATAGTAAGGAGTCGCTTGAAAATTTCTGTAGACGAAATGATGTAAACTACGTATCTATAGCCACGGAGGAAGATTACGTTCCTAAACTTATCAAACTATTTAGACATAGAAATAGAAGTAATGCTAGGCGGACGAGGTAGATTTTTGACCATTCTGTTTTTAATTTTTTCCGTTCATGTCTCTGCCCAGGAGATCAAGGTGAATGGAGGTTTTGTTGAAGATAGCCTTCTGATTGGAGAAGATGTGAATTTCTGGATTACTGCATCTTACCCCTCTGACTTGGAAATGGTCTTTCCTGATAGTGTCTACAATTTTTCTCCATTCGAATTTTCTTCAAAGACATTCTTTCCTACCAAATCAATTGACGGAGCTGCGTTCGATAGTACGGTTTACACCATTCAATCGTATGAAATTGATCTTGTCCAATACCTTTCAATTCCAGCAATCATTTTAGATGGTTTGGACTCTGCGGTAATACAAACCCCCATCGATTCTATTTTACTTAAGGAACTCGCGCCAATCGTATCGGACACGACCACACTTATCGCAAATACGGATTATGAATCGGTAAATAGGTTTTTCAATTATCCGCTTTTATACATCATCTTGGGATCCCTTGCATTTATTGCGATTGTCCTCTTGTTAATTTTCGGGAAAAAGATCATTCGTTTCTTCAAATTGAGAAAATTGAGAAAAGAGTACGAAAACTTTTCAGGTCAGCTTTCTGGTTACATCAACAGTCTGAAATCAAATCCTGAATCTGATCTTGCAGAAAAAGCACTTTTCTTCTGGAAACGATACCAGGAGCGATTGGATAAGTTTCCATTTACTAAGCTCACAACTAAGGAAATATTAGCTGAATCATTTGCGAAAGAATTGGAGAAGCCACTTCATTCCATCGATCGATTGGTTTACGGTAAACGGGAGACTGAATCAATTTTCCAGGATTTTCAACAGATTGAAGATTTCACCCAGTATCGGTACAACAAAAAAGTAGAAGAAATAAGAGATGGAAAATAGAAGTTGGCTGTCATTGGATTGGTTTTCCGTATCAAGGCTCGAGAATTTTGATTGGGAAAATCCTGTTTGGTTCTATGCGATTCCACTAATTCCGATTTTGTTTATTCTAAGATGGTTGATTGTCAATCGATTTCGTCAAAAATTACCAATTGCTTTAACCAAAACAGAGTTGAAGAGTGACACTATAAGCTTGCTTAGGTTCATTCCAGGAATCTTTTTCGTTCTCTCTCTTCTACTCATTATCATTGGAATGGCTAGGCCACAGACGACCAACGAACAAACCGAACAATGGAGCGAGGGGATTGATATCATGTTGACGGTGGATATTTCACAGTCTATGCAAATAGAAGACTTTCGGCCTAATCGGTTGGAAGCTGCCAAAGAAGTCGCAAGAGATTTCGTTTCTGGACGCTTTCAGGATCGAATTGGATTAGTAGTTTTTTCAGGAGATGCGTACTCGCGATCACCGCTTACGACAGATTATGATCTACTCTACACCTACATTGACGATATTTCTTTTGATCTTATTGAAAGTCGAGGAACCGCCATTGGGAGTGCATTAGCCGTTAGCACCAACCGGCTAAGAGAATCCGAGTCAGAATCCAAAGTAATGATTTTGATGAGTGATGGCGATAACACGGCTGGAAACATCGATCCAATTACTTCTGCAAAGTTGGCTTCTGCTTATGACATCACCATTTATGTGATTGCCATTGGAAAAGAAGGACGTGTTCCTTATGGAACCGACTTTTTTGGAAGGACCAGATACGTAGAAAATACTTTTGACGAAACAACGCTTCGGGAAATTGCAAAAATCGGGAATGGCAACTATTACCGAGTATCGGATAAAGAAGCACTCAAACAGGTTTTTGATGAGATCGATCAGCTTGAAAAAGCGGAAATCAAGGAAACGCGATACAAAGACACCACTGACTACTACTCCATTTACTTACGCTGGGCAATTGTATTTCTACTCCTTTGGTTAGTAACGAAATCGACTTTTGTAACGAACGTACTCACCGACTAAAATCTCTGTAACTTATCACTGAACGCGGAGTATTGCCTTAAACCTAATCCGCAATGAAAACTTCGCTTAGTCTTCTGGTCGTGCTGTTTGTATTTACCACGCAAGCACAACTTTCCAGAAATGATATCAAACATCCTGATTTCGCAGAATCAATCACGTGGAGTCAGGAAAAAAAAGACAAAATCACCAATTTCCTTTCTGATAAATTGACTAAATCATTCATCGTATATCACAATGGAGAACGAGTCTATGAATATGGAGATACAGTCGCTCCTTACATGATATTTTCCATGCGAAAAAGCATTCTTAGCTTGATGTATGGGATTTACATTGAAAAGGGAATAATCAATCCAGAATCAACGCTTTCAGAATTAGGAATTGATGATAAAGAAGGGCTAACAGAAGAAGAAAAGAATGCGCGAGTCATTGACTTACTCAGGGCAAGATCCGGAGTATATCATAAAGCTGCTTTCGAAACTTCGGCTATGATGCGAAACAGACCAGAACGAGGGGAATTTAAGCGAGATGAATATTGGTTCTACAATAATTGGGACTTCAATGCTTCGGTCACAATTTTTGAAAAGCAAGTTGGAAAATCACTCTTTCAGGTTTTCAAGGAAGACATTGCCAAACCACTAGCAATGAATTTTGATACTGCTCTTCAGAAATACCATTACGAGGAAATATCCGAACATCCAGCAGCCCTATGGTATTTCTCCGCAGAGGATTTAATGCTTCTTGGTCAGTTGCTGCTTCAGAACGGAAATTGGGATGAGAACAAATCATCCCTTCGGAATGGATCGAGGAAAGTACCAAACCTTACTCCAGTGCTGGAATTCGTGGTGGTTATGGGTATTGCTGGTGGGCCGCAGAAGAAGGTTTTCACTTACCTTTCGTGAACGTTCCCGATGGAACCTATTCAGCACAAGGAACCGGACAGCAAAGCCTAACAATAATCCCAGAATGGGACATAGTTATCGTTCATCAAACGCAAGTAAACAGTCCAGACGAACCAAGAATGAGAATAACCGATTATGGAAAATTGTTTGGACTTGTTTTGGAACAGAAACGAGTGTTTCCTGGGCGGTAGGTTGAACCAGTTCTACTCAATAGCAAACCTTACCTGAACGTTGTATTGAATTACGATTGTTCTAAAATCCAAATCTGGGAGAGCTTCGTTTGAGACACTTGCAACTCCTCTGATCTGAAAATCAGAACTCCCTGGATAGTATCCCTGATTTAGCTCCTTGATGTAAAGCGGCTGGCCAACCGAATTTCCAAGTTCTTCGAGCATACGTTCTGCCTTTTCCTTTGCCGATCGGACAGCAGCAACTTTCACGTCCATTTCAAGCGATTCTCTATCTGAATGATCAACTCGAATCAGATTTATGTTTGAAATATTGAGTTCTTCTAATTCCGCATATACCTGGGGAACTTGCTTCGTTTCCTTCAATAGAAGCTCGTATTGCTTGGATGTATTGATTTTTTGACCCAAAACACGATTTCTGAAACCACTATTAAAATTCAATACCCTCACTTGTTCATCAGTATCAATTCCCAAATCAGTCAACTTTCGAAGCATATCTTTTTCTAATTTCTCCATCGAAAGCTTACCTCTATCTGCTTCGTTAATGAAAATGGATAAGTAAATCTCGTCAGGACTGATTTCCATTTTACCTTCACCTGTGACCTCAATGTAAGGCACATTGTGTATATTTTTTTCATCTTGAGAAAACAAGAAGTTAGAAGTAATTAATGTTAGTATTAGGAGAACGTTTTTCATTGTTGTTATTTATAATTGAAAGTAATAGATATTCAATATTCAGGCCATACTTGAGAATTCTTTAATAAACGCGTGAAAAAAGTACTTTTCTTTCTACTTGTTTCAATCATGTGTCTTGCTTCGCAAGCCCAGGATCAAATCATCACAAAAGCAGGCGATACAATCAATTGCAAGATCACAAGGATTTCTTCTGCATATATTCATTTTCAAATAGCTGACATCACTGGTCCTATTCGGACAAGAATTGAACGTGAAAAAGTACAATCTTATTTTCAGCCGGAAGAACAACAACCACAAGTTGAAATTGGAGATCCTAAAACAGAGGAAGAAGTTAGCCTCAATGATCGATTTGCTAATTACAATGAGTCGAACCGGTTTCGTATAGTCTTTAACACAGGATTTACTTATCAATTTGGAGGGTATGAAAATCACCCAAAATCCTATGCAAACCAACTCCGGACTTTTGTACATCTCGGAACAGATATTCAATTTTTCCCCACGGACCGATTTGGCTTTGGCATAAAGTACAACAGGACAAGTACGCCTGCTCAAGAAAATTTTAATCCCTTTTTTGCTCAAGCCTTTGGAACAAATAGCATAGAAGAAAAGGTGAGATTTCACTACATCGGATTTTCCCTTCTTGGACGTCAGCCGAGAGGAAGTGATCAGTATATTATTTACAGTATCACTGGAGGGCAGGTCATGTACAGAGATGATGGCTTCAAGGACAACAATGTTCCTTTTTTCGAACATGGTGAAACTTTTGGTCTGGAACTGGCCGTAGCGTATGACTATGCAATGAGTGAGAACTTAGCAATCGGACTTGGGCTAGCACTTAATCTTGGTAGAATCAATGAATATGACACTACAAATGGAACGATTAGTGGTGTCAATTTTGATGTTTCCAGATTCGATATAACTCTTGGATTGAGATTACTTAAATAACTTTCATAAAAATTTGATAGGTAGTTCGAGACATAAAAGTCACATCAAACCTTTCGAGTGCCTTTATCTACTCATGAAGGATATCCAAGAACGGAAAGACATTGAACTACTTGTAGACCGATTTTATCAACAAGTGATTGAAGATCCTATCATTGGTTATTTCTTTAATGAAGTAATCAAGCTTGATTGGAAAAAGCATATCCCAATCATGTACAATTTTTGGGAAACGATTCTTCTTGGACAAATTCGATACAAAGGAAGTCCAATACCCGTTCATATTGAATTATCCAAAAAAGAGCCACTTAAACCCATGCATTTCAAGCGATGGATCCAACTTTGGGAAACCACGGTTCGTACTAACTTCAGTGGGGAAAAAGCAAATGAAGCTGTTAAACGAGCAAAATTGATGGGTGAGCTTATGATGATTAAAATCAAAAAAAGCAGTGAAGAAGGTTTTATTCAATGATTTTATAAGTTCACAATCCTGAATGAAAACCAAACTACATGTAATTTACTTTCTAGTATCGTCCTTATGTCTTGGTCAATCTTTGGGTCAATCACTCACTAACCTATCTCCGGATAAGCTTCAAGAAGACCTTATTTTTTTCCGCACTGCCATAATTGGTGCCCATCCAAACCCGAATCGACTTTATGATTCTCAGGAGTTTCAAGTACGATTAGATCAATACGAATCTCTACTTAAAGACACGCTGAATTCGTTAGAGTTTTTCCAGGTCATATCGTCAGCCATGTCGGATGTTGGGGAAGCTCATTCCAATGTGGATATTTCTGAGGAAATAAAAAGTTATGTCGAAACAAACGGAAAACTATTTCCATATGACATCCATTTCTACGACAACAGAGCATTCATTTTAAAAGACCTTACTTCCGAATCTAAGAAACTATCCAGGTACGAGTTACTGTCCATTAACGGAAAAAAAGTGGATGAGATAATGAACATCGTGGACAGCATTTCCTGCGAAGGTACAGCCAACAATCGTTCTCGCATTTATCGGAAATTATCATACCCAAGAAACTTCGCACTGGCCTATTATTTATTTGTAGATCAAAGTCCGTCCTATCTCATAGAATATAAAGAAACTGGCAATGGCGAGACAAAGGCCACGGTTGTAGAAGGGGTTTCTCCCGATTTCGAAGTAGCCACAATTTTGAGCCCACAAGAAACCACACCTCCCTATTCATTGAAAATAGATAAAGATCGAGACTTGGCGGTTATCAAGATTAAAACGTTTGCCCATTTCATCATTGGATACAGCGTGAAAGAGTACCTGAAGTTTTATCAAAAATCTTTTGAACAGATTGCCGAATCAAGGGTATCGAATCTTGTCATCGATGTGCGTGGAAATCGAGGTGGGCAAGAAAAACTAGGGGCACATTTGCTTTCCTATCTGATGGACAACCCTTTGAAAGTTCACAAATATGTTTTTACCAAGAGCCTGGATCATCAACTACTAGATTCACTCAACATATTTCACCATTCATTCAGCAACAAACGATTTCAAGAAGTTGACTCAGGATTTGTAGCCTCAACAGGAAAGAATGATGTCTTGTATACAATTGATCCTGTAAAGAAAAATGCCTTCAAAGGTGACGTCTATATTCTGACCGACGGCAATTGTTTTTCTGCTTGCAATATTTTCATGGCATTGGCAGATCATAACAAGGTGGGGACTATTGTTGGAGAAGAATCAGGAGGAAATTACGCAGACTCGGAAGGCTATCCTGGTGCTATTTTCAAACTCCCCAATAGCGGACTAGGAATCGATTTCAGGCTCTGGTATCTACGCTCCGAAGTGGATGATCCAGGAAATGGAAGAGGAGTTTTACCAACTGTTCCTGTCCAATCAACAGTTAATGATATCCTCATGGGAAAGGATGCCGTTCTAGAAAAAGTCTATGATCTTATTCTGGAAAACAAAAGCCAATAAAGGAAACTCCAAAAAGTAAATTTCAAAAAAGTCAAGAAGCCTTGAATCTAGTGGACATTTTATTTATTTGCGGTTTTTGCTCTTAATGAAGCAGTAGGATTCATATATGGAAGAATACGAAGAGATATTTAGTCGCCACACAAAAGTTCTTGAAGATCTAAACAAAAAATACAACTTGATCAGCGGGGTTCGATTGCTTTTCGCACTGGTTTTCGCAATTAACCTTTACTTCTATACCCAGCCTGGAAATGCGTTCCTGATTATTCCACTTATTGTGCTGGCAGTGGCATTTCTCTTGGCAGTCAGGGTTCATCAAAATGTTTCATGGAAAAAGAGACTCAAGAAAGCACTTCTCCAACTAAACAGTGATGAGATCAACTATTTAAAAGGAAATGGAATTCCTTACGAGAACGGTTCTGAATTCATCAACACCAAGCATTCGTATTCGTACGACCTTGATTTCTTTGGTGAGCATTCATTCTTCCACAACCTGAACAGAACATCCACCCGGATGGGCAAGCATCAATTAGCTTCCTCGCTTCTTACCTTTCTTTCCTCTGAAGAAATACTGAAAACTCAACGAGCAATTCAGGAGTTAGAGCCAAAAATTGATTGGAGGCAGGAAGTTACAGCACTTGGAAAAATTAAACCTGACAGTGAAGAAAGTTATACTGCTCTTAAGAAATGGGTTTTTAAAACGAGCAATAACATTCCAAAAGCGATAATAACTGTTTCTTACATAAACTCAATCCTTCTCTTGATTTCTGGACTGGTTTACTTAAATACTTCGTTTGAAATAGCTGGGAACATCACATTTCTCTCATTTCTAATCAATATGGTTCTGGTTGGGTCCCAGGCGAAAAAAATCCAGGCTGAAATCGTTGATTCAAGTGAGGTCGACAAAATACTAAAGCAGTACAGCTTCATTTTAGAAAGAATCGAAGAAGAGCCATTTGAATCTTCAACATTAGAAGATCTAAAAAAAGAACTACAAACAGGAAATCAGGCTGCCAGCGGTAAAATCGAACAACTTTCTGGACTATTTGCAAGAATGGACCATTTCCAAAACTTATTAGCTGGTATTGCCAATGGTTTTTTCCCTTTCCATTTACTGACACTTCATTCATTAGTTAAATGGAGAAAAGAGAATGCTAATCATGTTTTCAAATGGTTAGATGTGATTGGCAAGGTCGAAGCATTGAGCAGCTTGGCAAATTTTGCTCACAATAACCCTTCCTATTCATATCCTTCACTCAACAAGAACCAGGAAATCTCCTTTCGCGAAATTGGACATCCTTTAATCGAAAACAAGAACCGAGTAAATAATGATATAACATTCAACTCGCATAGCTTCTTTATCCTTACAGGTTCTAACATGTCTGGAAAAAGTACATTTCTTCGGACTTTGGGAATCAACATGGTCTTAACCGCCATCGGTGCACCTGTTTGTGCTACGGAAGCGAATGTTCATCCATTACCAGTTCTGGTTTCCATGCGGCTGTCTGACTCATTAAATGAGAATGAATCCTACTTTTTCGCAGAAGTGAAACGACTCAAGAGAATTATGAAAAGCCTTGAAAACGAAAAGGGATTTGTTCTCTTAGATGAGATATTACGAGGTACAAATTCAGATGACAAACGAACAGGAACTATAGAAGTCATTCGGAATATGGTTGAAAAGAAAGCCATCGGAATCATTGCCACACACGACTTGGAAGTTTGCAAAACTGCCGAAGAATTTCCGGATATTCTTGAAAACCAATGTTTTGAAGTGGAGATAGTAGACAATGAACTTGTCTTTGATTATACACTTCGAAAAGGAATTTGCCGAAACAAAAGCGCTACGTTTCTAATGGAGAAAATGGGCGTGATTTGATTTGTCAACATAGAAGTAGCAAGCTAAAGATTTTCCTAGCTTTGTATCAAATTCAATTTCAGATTGATCGTGTCATGATCAATCTTTGTAAATTCAATCCATAGTTCGAATCAAATGCTGGAAAAACCCTACTTCCTCATACCTGATCTCAAAGACGATGCAAAATTCAAATCGCTAGATTCGAAAGATCAAGATGCATTGTTAAGTCTAAGAAATGAAGGGTTTTGTGTGATCGATATAAATGTCGATGATGAACTACTTGATAAAATAATTGAAGATTGCACTGAAGAATTCGAAAAAGCAAAAAGCGATGGATCAGATAGAGCTCGGGTAGCCTCAGCTCATCTATTTTCCGAAAGCGCCAAAAGTCTGGCTTTAAATCCAAACATACTTAAGCTACTTAAAACTGCCTATGGCAGAGAACCGATTCCTTTTGGGACTTTGAATTTTGACAGGGGAACTGAACAACCCACTCACAGCGATTCCATTCATTTCAACACGTATCCATATGGTTTTATGTGTGGTGTTTGGGTAGCTCTTGAAGATATCGATGAAAACAATGGTCCCCTGCACTACTATCCTGGATCTCATAAGTTACCGTTCTTTGGACTCGACCAGTTCTCAATGCATGGATCAGTAAATCCTCCAACTTACGAACACTATCCAGTATATGAAAAAGAACTGCAACGACTAATAGAATCTCTTGACCTAAAAAAAGAGTCAGTAACGATGCGAAAAGGAGATTGCTTGATTTGGGCCGCAAACCTGCTTCATGGCGGAGATCCAATCCACGACAAATCTCGAACTCGCTACAGTCAGGTAACTCATTATTTTTTTGAGGACTGCTTTTACTATACGCCCTTACTTAGTTCGCCATTTACGAAGGAATTCAATATTAGACGTCCGATGAATATCATTACAGGAGAACCTATAAGTGTGAGTGATCAAGAAAAATTTGCCTCAAATGCAGGCGTTAATATTAAGGCCCTAACTAATAATGAGAGTGAACCAAGCGGGAAAGAAAAAAAGTCTTTCATGCAAAGAGTATTCGGTTAAAACATAACACGTATGCTTGACAAACCATTTTATCTCATCGAGGATATTGAGCTTGACGAAAAATTCAAATCGCTGGATTCAAAAAGTCAAAAGGCTGTACTAGGTCTTCGAAATCAGGGGTTTTGCATTGTTGATCTTGAACTCGAGCATTCCATTTTGGACCAAATAATTTCCGATTGTAATCAAGAGTATAAAAAAGTCAACTACGAAGGGTCGGGCAGAAGAAGAATCGAAAATGCATTCACATTTTCTGAAAGTGTGAAGCATTTGGCTCTGGAACCCTTTCTACTCGATCTTCTACGCAATGCTTTCGGAAGAAATCCAATCCCCTTTCAAACTTTGAATTTTGAAAAAGGATCTGAGCAAGCGACTCATAGTGATTCTGTCCACTTCAACACGTATCCATATGGATTTATGTGCGGTATTTGGTTCGCCCTGGAAGATATCGATGAAAAGAATGGTCCACTACATTACTATCCTGGATCCCATAAGCTCCCTTTCTTTGGATTAGATCAGTTTTCAATACATGGATCTTCTGATCCTCCTAGCTACGATCTGTACCCAGAATATGAGAAGGGGTTACAGGAACTCATTGAAGCGCTAGATTTAAAAAAAGAATCAGTAACAATGTCAAAAGGTGAATGCCTCATTTGGTCTGCAAATCTATTTCATGGTGGGGATCCGATTTTGGATCAATCGAGAACACGACACAGTCAAGTGACTCATTACTTTTTCGAAGATTGTTTTTTTTATACTCCTATGCTCAGCGCACCTTTCAGGACTGACTTCCATGTAAGACATCCTATGAATATAATTACAGGGGAAAAGATCAGTGATGATGAATTGAAATCATATGCTATGAAAGCGGGTATTGATGTTAGTTCTTTTATGAAAGAAAATCCAACCGAACCTGAACAAGAACAAAAATCGATCCTTAAGAGAATTCTTGGAACCTAGTATTCTCAATTAGTCTTTTCTTAAATAAAAAACCAATCCACATAACCCAGCAATGATGAGGGTTACAACAATCCTATCAGTCTCACCATGAATGGCATGAGTGATTGCTGCGCCTAACATAATAATTCCAAGTCCAGCAGCAGCTTTGGAAGCAAATTTTGGAATAAAAATCAGAACTGCGCCAATCAATTCCAAAACACCTATTATGAGGTAGAAATTATCAGGAAATCCCCATTGATTGAATTCCCTGGCCCATACATCTGACCTGGTAAATTTTGCCTGACCCGCAATTATAAATTCGAGTCCTAATAAAACTTGAAGTACCCAAGTAACAATGGTTCTAGCTTTTCCTTTTTTCATTTTGATCAAATTTTGAGTAATCTTAAAAGTGAAGGCTGCTGACTGATAAATGGAAAACGTACCGATCAGCATACCTCCACCAGGTTTAAAATAGTTGGGGAAAATTTAGAAGGATCGTTCAAGTACGACGAGTCACTTTATAAACTGAAACAAATGATTCCGATTTTATCAGGAATAAACCTGGATATACAAATGGCCCTGCTGTTTATTGCCATCTTAGGACTGGTTTGGGCGTATATTCTTTTTACTCACCGGCGAGGGAATATGGCTGCCAACCGATTTCTTGCTGTACTTGTTTCAATTCTGGCTACTTTCCTATTGCGGAGAACGGCCAATATCGAGGAAAACAACTTCAGTCTCTATCTGTATTTTATTTCTCACGGATTCATCTTCCTCATTGGGCCGTCTATCTATTTCCATATCACTTATTTGACAGGTGGAAAAGCTTCATTCCGTCGGTTAGTTAAACATTCTGCTGCTGCAGCCCTATCAATTGCCCTTATGACTGTCCTATTTTTTTATCGATGTGAAATCGATAAAGTTGAAGACCTTACCTTTTTAAAGATTGCTTCTATCTTTTTCATAAGCCTTCAAGTGATTCATGTTCTAGGATACGTCATTTACTCAGGTAAACTAGTAGCTGATTATGCTAAAAAATGTGAATCGTATTACTCAACAATTTCCAGAATCAACTTAAGATGGGTAAAACAATTGCTCATGATAACCTCTATTCTTGGAATAGCGATTTTCGGAATGTACTTCCTAATCGTCACCGGAGGATATTATGAAATCAATAACACAGCTGACTTTCTTTTTTTACTTCTCATTTCGATCATTATCGCGAGCATCGTCTACAAATCCTGGAGACAACCTGAAGTCGTTTCCGGACTGTATGAAGAACCAGGCAAATACAAGAATTCACCCCTTTCTGATGTTGATTCAAAGGAGCTTAAAGAAAAACTGGAACATCTGCTCGAACAAGAAAAGGCATATTTAACTCAGGAACTGAACCTCAACCAACTAGCTGAGCTTGTAGGCACACAATCCTACCTCCTGTCCCAATTACTTAATGAAAAATATGGAGAGAACTTCTTTAATTTCATTAACGGACACAGAGTCAATTTTGCTATAAAGAAAATCCAGGAAGGAGATCTCTCTTCTCGCACGTTGGAAGCCATCGCCTATGAATCAGGGTTCAATAGTAAAAGTACTTTTAATCGAGCCTTCAAAAAGAAAATGGGATGTACCCCCAATGAGTTTTACAAGTCAGTAAAGGAGCAATCGTTAAAGGAAAATGGACATTAAAAAAGGCGAGGGTTGCTCGCCTTTGGGTCGGTGTGGCTTACGAAAAGAATCGTAAGTCCAATCTAACCTCCAATGAGATTTGACTTTTCGTCAAACCTATTTCAATATACAAAATTGTCAACTTGAAAACAAGCAGATTGGATCATTCTAACGGGTAATGTTAATGAATTCCAAAATAGTTGTTAATAATATCCTAAAGGTGTCCGAAAACTTCGTGAAAGTGGATATTGGCTGCTAACTATGAATGAAGCGAAAACTAAAGACTCATGAAAAAGAAAATTCAAGAAAATCTAAGTTTCATTGCATTTGTCACACACCTTGTGATTGGGATAGTCTTTTGCTTAATCATTCTGTATCAAGATGTGGTGAACATTTGAACCTATAGTCGCCTTGAAACCAACCGCGCTACTCGCCCTTAGCATTACTATTCTTCTTAGTTGTAATGAAAACAAGGAAGCCATAATTCAAGAAAAAGTTGAAAGATACTTTTCTGCATGGAACCGTCAAGATTTTGAATCACCGAATTTCTCACTATTCAAAAATGATACGAGTTACACCTGGCATGGAACAAAAGAAGGTTCAGGAAATCGATCAATATTCAATCCTAACTCTGGCTGGAAGCAATGGGATAAAGCTTGGAATGGAACTTACGCTTTCAACAACCCAAAGATTGACATTGATGAAATGAAAGTATCAGGCGACTTTAATGAAACCACCGATTTTCTAAAGCTTATTGGCATGTCCGAAGGTTTTTCGGCTACAGTCACCTTTTGGTTTGACGATAATTATCGGGTAAAAGAGACATTGTATGCCTGGAATCCTGACAATCGAAGTATGCACGATCAAATCAAACCTTTGGTGGAATGGGCCAAAGAAAATGACTCAACAACCATTCACCAGATTTATATTCAGAGTGGATTCAAGCCAAGTTTAAAAGCAGCAAAAAAATGGGAAAAATTGCTTGATTCTTACATAAAAGCTGGGGGAGAATTTCCGAATTGATGATCATTTAATGATCTGTGGATTCTTGTATTTTCTTCAGAAGATAGCTTTCTTTAATACACCTAACCAACCAGTATCATGGAAGCTAAAACCAAAGCTAAGCCAAAAACCAAGAGACAACTGACGGATGAGAAGACCAAACTCAATAGAGAAATAAGGTCCAGAAAAGCAGAATTAGATATCCTAAATTCAAAAATTGGTGATCTGGAGAAGCTCTCTGACAAGCGAGAACTACTTCAGAATGAGGTCAATGAGTTGACGCAGAAAAAACTGGAGCTTGGAAAACTGACGGTACAGCAACAGAGTATTTCGCAAGAGGTAAAAGAACTCAATGACGAGAAGAAGAAGTTAAGCAACTATCTCAAAAACAATAATCCCAAGAAGAAAACGCTGGAATCCGATTTAGAGAAACTGGAAAGCAGAAAAGAGGTTATTGGAGGAAAAGTAGAAAATCTCCTAAAGAATGAAGAAAAAGCCCAGGATCAAATTGCTAAGTTGAGAGATGAAAAAGCAAAATACAATTCTTCGATAGCTGAGTTGAAAAAAGAATACGGGCTTTTGCCACGAGATATCAAGGAAATATCCAAAGATTCGATAGCTCAAATTAAAAAGTACGCCTCACTTGCAATCTTTTCTGTCATCGGAATATTATTGGTGATGGGACTTCTGGTCTTTTTCCTAATTCAACCGATTATTGATAGTACGTTTTCTACGAGCTTTTCAGATCCCAACCTCGCTTTCTACACTGTTTTATCAACGAAAATATTGCTGTTTTCTGGACTGACCGTGTTCATTCTAGTATTACTCAGTTTGGCTCGAGGGTTTGTATATCAATACACCAAATCAAGAAATCGATTAACATCTTTGAGGGTAGCAGATTATTTTATTGATCGTGTCCAATCATCGACCAATGGAAAAGCAAATGCTGAATTGCTAAAAGATTTCTTACCAAAAATTATGGACCTCAACAGCTCTAAATAAGTTTAGTAAATAGAAAAGACAGACACCATTAAAGATATTGTAGTAATTGGAGGCGGGTTGATGGGAAGTGCTACCGCATGGCAATTATCAAGGGCCGGAGAAAACGTCTTGCTCTTAGAACAACAGGATGAAGAATACACTTTTGGATCCAGTTTCGGAGAAGCTCGTATCTGTCGCAGCCTTGGACCAAAAAACGATATCTGGTCATACCTTCATCGAAGAGCTCTTGAAGAAACTGAGATTCTAATCCAATTTCTCAATGCAAATGATTCGAAATCTCATTCGATGGAAGATATCTATACCGATTCTCCGGTTACATATATTCTTCATTCAGATAAATCGGAAGTGGTAAAAAGAATGCTGAGACAGCAAGATGATAATTACGAATGTGCTACTTCACCCGAAGAAGCCTTGCGCAAATTCGGGGTTCGTACCACCAACAATCGAATCGTTATCCAGGAATATAGAAGATTCACCGGGACTATAAACCCTAAAATGCTCATTCGAAAATTGCATAAATCGATTACGCTAAAGAAAGGAGAGATCAGATATCAACAGCAGGTCCAAAGCATAACAATAAAAGATGGAGTTTATGAAGTAGAATTCAAGGACCTAAAATCAGAATCATCGCAAAAGTTAAAAGCTCGAAAAATTATATCAGCCGCAGGTCCCTACACAGGAACTCTTCTCAAGAGGCTTGTACCTTCGATTGATAAATTGATCACACCAAAGCGTGTCTTCCTTGCATTTTTAAAAATTGATCCGAATAGATTTGACAACTACTCGCCTGAGCAGAAACAAAGGATCTTCAATTTCTTTCCTCTTATAGACCTTGGTCCGGATCACATATTTTCAATGATTGAAAAAAAAGATGCAAATGGACACCCGTTATTTAAAGTAGGCGGACATTTCCTTCGGGAAGAAATTTCCAATCTTGATGAGACTTGGAAAAAAGAACTAACTGCTAATGAAATAGAATGGAGTAAAAAAAGTATTACGGACTACTTCGAATTTCTCAACATCCCATTGGATGAATCTGATTTAACCCATCAGTCCGGATATTCATGTGTCTATTCCATGACTGAATCCGAAATTCCCATTGTATCCAATTTGCCCAATCCAGAAAATTCTCAAGATCCTAATGCTGTTCTTCTTGGTGGCATGTCTGGTGTTGGTGCAAAAGGTTCATTAACCTATGGGCTTCTGGCTACTCACTTATTGTTAGGCAAAGAGGAAGACGGATTCATGTATCAAAAAGTAAAGAGGGCTTTAAGTTTGAATTAATCAAAATATTTGATTTATCAAATAAGTGAATCCATTTTCTTAGGCGTTATTCATATGAATAAGCTATCCCAATACACAAATAATTCATTTTTTAAACATTTATTAATCATATTCGTATCCATAACTTAAACAATTATTAAAGTAATGGAATTAGTCGGATCGCTTGAAGAAATTGTATTGATGATCTTGCTTAGAAATGATAAGATCAATAGCGTGGAAATTGCAAAAGAATACTACAATGCTATCGGCAAAAACCTTTCAATACCAAGCATTCATGTAACGTTAAAACGAATGCAGAAAAAAGGTTGGGTAAAGTCCGAGTTTGGAACACCAACTGCTGAAAGAGGTGGTAGAAGAAAGCGCATTTATTGGGCTACTCCAAAAGCATATGACCTTCTTAGTGAATTGACAGAAGCCAAATCCAAGCTTTGGCAAGGTATCACTAAACCATCACTTCAATATGTCCACATCTAGTCCTCCAAAGTGGGCCAATTGGCTGGTAGAGCAATTATGTCCTGATTCCAGGCTTGAAGAGGTGCAAGGTGATCTGCATGAAGCCTACCACTGGCGGGTGTCGGAATTTGGTACAACCAGAGCAAAATGGCATTTTGTTGCAGAAGCAATTAAATCATCACGATTATCATCACTAACTCCATTCAGACTACTAAATCAAAAACTCATGATGTACAAAAACTACTTTAAAACCGGCTGGAGGTTCTTAAAAAAGAACAAGCTCTATTCCAGCCTCAATATCCTCGGATTAGCTATGGGCATCTCATTTTGCTGGCTGGCTTACTTGTATGCTGATGATGAAATGAACTTCGATCAGTATTTGGAGCATCATGAAGAAATGTACAGAATCGTTATTGATTTTAGACGTGGCGATGACCTCCATCATATTGGGGGAAGCTCCAATGCCATGTCTGTTCAATTTGGAGACAAAATCCCGGAAATAGATCAGGTAGCTCGAATAAAATCGGATTTCGGATTGATTCGCAAAGGAGAAGAAGTCATCGAACAAAGCTTGATCGTGGCTGATAAGTCATTAATCACACTCTTGGAATTGAATTTTCTTGAAGGAGTTCCAGGTGCATTTGATCAACCCAACGATGTAGTCATTTCTGAAACACTAGCGGGCACCTTGAATCTAAGAGGAAAAGCTGTAGGAAAGATTTTGTCATTAAATCGTGGCGATGATTTTGAAGATTTTATCATTCGCGGCGTATACAAGGATATCCCGGCGAATACTTCGGTAAGGCGTCACCTTATTATGTCTTACTCAAACTACCTGGCTAACGCACCTGAAAGAAGGCTAACCGAATGGTTTGATTTGAATATGAACACGTTAGTCAAATTACATGACAAAAGGAATGTTCTGGAAGTAGAAGAAAAAATGAGTGCTCTTCATGAAGAAAATGAACCGGATGAAGAAGCAGAAGTAACAATCAAGCTACAGCCTATGTCACAAATCCATTTGAATCAGGACTATGGTCATTATAATGGAATCGCACGCGGAGGCAACGTTGAGATGATTCGACTCTTTGTTGGTATTGGGATCTTTTGTCTGATAATCTCAATGATCAATTATTCTAATTTCAATATCTCACTTTACATCAATCGTTCCCGAGAAGTCGCTTTGAGAAAAGTGATCGGAGCTGAGAAAAAAAGTATTTTCAGTCAATTAATTACTGAGTCATTCCTTTCTTCACTTATTGCAGGACTGCTAGCATTAGCAGTCTTGATTTTAATCCTACCGCTATTCTCGTCTTTTGTTGAAAAAAGCTACACACCGAGTTTTTTAATCAACTTAAGATTCATCTTAGGAGCTTTAGCAATTTTGACAGCTACAGCAGTTATTAGTGGCTTCTATCCCGCCCTTATTCTCTCGAGATTCTCGATCGTGAAATCTTTGAAAGGCGAACAAAAGATTCGTTCAGGAAAATGGATCACGCAGACACTTTTAGGAGTTCAATTCATCCTGGCAACTGGTCTTGTCGCAGGCATGTTAACAATGAGAGAACAAGTGAAATTTCTATCTTCATTCGATACAAAGGTCAATTTCGATAACGTCATTTACCATGATTACATACCGGCTGAAGAAAGTCAGGTTAAGCAATTTATGTTAGATCTTGATCAACTTCCAGAAGTGGAGCAGGTGGCGGCTATTTCAGGATACAACGGCACACGACTGGTCTCTGACGAAACACAATTTGATGTAAGACACTTGAGAATTGATCGGGACCTCATGAATTTGTTGGATATAGAAATTGTCAATGGCAGAAATTTCAGTGAAGAAATTACTACTGATCAAACACAAGCAGTTCTAGTCAACGAAGCGTTTGTGGAACGAATGGGATTAGAAGATCCAATCGGACAAGTAATTCCATTTAAATACAATAAACTCGAAAATCCTAAAATCATTGGCGTAGTAGAAGATTACCATTTTGAATCAGCCAGAAATGTCATTGACCCGTTGGTTATTTATCAATCAGAAGAATATCGACTTCAATCAGTCTACGTCAAACTGAACAGCGCAGCTACGTTCAACAAAGAAAGATTTGAAAAGTTGTGGACAAAGAATTTCGATCCCTTTCCTTTTGAATATAGTTTCTTAGAAGAAGAATATCTATCCGCTTATGAATCTGAAAATCAAATGATGCAACTCGTCGGGATCGGTTGTATTGTTTCCATTTTCCTTGCTGGAATGGGTTTGCTTGGAATCGTAGGCCTTCAACTGAATCAGCGTTTTAAAGAAATCAGCATTCGGAAAGTATTGGGTGCAAGCTCAATTAATCTGTATCAAGTTTTTACCAAAAGGTACATCTTTATTGTTGCTATTGGTCTTGCTGGCGGTTTGAGTCTGGGCTACTATCTCATTGAAGATTGGTTGGGAAATTATCCATTTAGAGTAGATTTTGGGCCTGGAATTATCTCAATAACAGTCATAGTTACGTTAACTATTGCTTTGATGACTATCATTTCCCAAGTCTTTAAGGTTGTAAGAGCAAATCCAGTAAAATTCTTAAGGGATGAATGATTAATCTTGACCGTTTTCAAAAATAACTGGGTCTGGAAACATGGCAGCAAAGGCAAACCAATACCCCATGTATGAGAATGTCGGTTCTAATCGTTTTCCAATTTCACCCGATACAACTTCTCCGAACAAATTGTATTTGTTTCCATCGGTATCAACCATCACAACTCCTTCACTAAGGTCTGGGGCCAATTGAAGGTTTGCGGAAGTCGCCTCATAAGATATCATGAAATCTATCGTTGGGTCAGTAATGAGAAGATTTGTGTTGTCAACAATAAGATCAAGTTTATCATCAAACTGGTCAATGGTGTAGACAGTTGTTTTGACCGAATCTATTATCGTATGAACACGCTGATGATACGCTAGTCTCGTGTCTACAGGCAGGTATGGCCATCTTGGCCTGCTGTCAGCTTGAATAAAGCTACTTAGAGGAATAGATTCATAAGTTCTTACATCTATATCATCACCAACTAGCACAACAGCATCAGGAAACCATTCTTTAGCACCCTTCCACGACATTTCCAAGGCAGGAAAATAAGTAAGATTAGAACATGATAAAGGACCAAAAATGGCTTGAGTCGTCATTTGAGACCAAAAAGTCGTGGAGTTTCTATCATAAAGTATCATGTTGCTGTTATAGAGCAATCCTGAAACACCAAAAGTTGTCACGCTACCATCGAGTTCTCTTTCAAAGGCCACAGCCGTACCAGTCAACGGACAGAGAGTAATTGCTACTGGGATACCATCAATAAAATCATTCACAATTTCATGACGGTCTAGCTGCCGATGCGGATAAATTTTAATTTCGTTCCCAGCTTTGATAATGACAACCAACTCAAAATCTTGGATAATTTCATCTTCGGCCACAGGAACAAACCTTGGACTTTCCATAGCCAAAAAACCATCTAACCCCACTCCACCATCTGCTAAAGTAGTAGTAGGAATGGTCCATCCATTTTCCATCACTGTACATTCATCAGAAATTTGATTCGTGGGGAGTACGACAATGCTACGATGGCCATCTAAGCTGCATCCTGTAAAGAGAATTACGCTATAGAAAACAAGCAAATTAAAAGATAGCCGCTTGGTCAACATTGTGGTACAATCTAAGTCAGATTAAAATTACTTCTATTACTGGCCAACAACCTGTATATCGCACGACAATTCAGCTAAAGAAGCGAGTTTTATCAAAAGTTTCTTTCTTAACTCTTCAATTCATGTAAGGTTTGGTTAATCGCTACCG
This sequence comes from Cyclobacteriaceae bacterium, assembly GCA_028284125.1. Classification (GTDB taxonomy): domain Bacteria; phylum Bacteroidota; class Bacteroidia; order Cytophagales; family Cyclobacteriaceae; genus Ekhidna. Next base: position 208,181 of record JANQSI010000008.1, on the reverse strand, counting down.
TTTTCAAAAACAATTGGATTTGGAAACATAGCAGCCATAGCAAACCAGTAGCCCATGTATGAAAATGTAGGTTCCAAACGTCCGACGGTAAGATCTCCAGCTATTACCTCTCCGAAAATATTATAGCCATTCCCATCAGAATCTTTCATGACCACATCTAAATTGTTAGGATCTGTTCCCAATTCTATGGTTTTCGCTCTGGATTTGTAAGAGATAATGAACTCATAGTCGGAGTGACTCAGTATAATATTGGAATTATCTATGGTAAGAATCAGGCCATTGTCAAATTGATCAAATGAGTAGACCTGCACTTTGACAGTATCAATAATGGCATGCACCCTTTCGTAATTTTCCTTTCTCAGATCCTTAGGTGTATATGGAAAGGTTGGAAGGCTGTTAAGAGGAGTTCGACTGCTTAGCGGAGGATTCTTGTACTCCCTATTTAAGCCATCGTCTCCGGCTAAAACTAATGCCTCAGGAAAAAGTGTCCTTACTCCCTCCCATGTCATTTCAAGCGTTTGTGAAAATGTAAGATCGTCGCAAGCCAAAGCTCCATTAACAGCTTGTGAGGTCATCTGAGCCCACCTGGTGTCCGAATTTCTGTCGTACATCACCAGATTAGAATTATACAAAAGTCCAGAGACACCCAATGTGGTAACTTCTCCGTTTATTGTTCGATCAAAAGCTAGTGCTGTCCCTGTTTGAGGACATAGGGTCACAGCAATTGGTTGATCACCAAAGGTATCATTTACAATTTCATGTACATCCAAAACTCTCTGCGGATACGCTTTGATAATACCACCAACTTTAACAACGATTACCAATTCATCATCAGTCATGTTCTGAGCCTGGTTAACAGCAACAAATAATGGCTTATCGATAGATGGAATCCCGTCTTTACCCACGCCACCATCAACAACTGTTTGTGTAGAAATCGTCCAACCATTTTCCAAAACCTGGCAAGCTTCTCCTCGGTTGTCAATTGGTGGAACAAATGCTTTGGGCTCTTCTCCACCACACTTCGTGAATAGCATTGGACTAGCTAGAATTAGCGTTACAATCAATCTCCTTTTCATTTTCCGCATACTTCTATAACTATCGTTTACATATATACGCTTATTCCATTGTAAGTCTCTGTAAACCAGACGACATACGTCAAATTTTGATTTCCATAGCCTAATCAATTTATCATACTTAAATGTCTAATTTAATAAGATGAAGAAATGGGTAACACTTTTCCTACTACTTCTGGCCCTTGATGGGGTCAGTCAAACATGTTGTTCAGGAGGTGTTCCATTAGCTGCTAATATAGGATTCCCAGCAGCTAGCAAGGGAAGTTTTCAATATTCACTGACACATGATGTAAATGTGCTAAGAACACTCAAGAATGGACTTGAAACGATTGATGACCGATCAAGAACTCGCAGAACTCATTCCATCCTTTTTTCCACAGGATATACTTTTTCTCCTAGGTTTTCCGCCGATGTGTCACTGTCTTATGTGTGGCAACAGCGAATCATTGACCGTCAAGGTCTTCCAAGAAATGTGGAAAGAACCAATGGGTTTGGTGATATCATGTTTTTACTAAAATACCAGGTGACAAAACCTACGAATCAGGACATGGCACTGCTGGTTGGTGTTGGGGGGAAATTACCAAACGGTAAAACAGCCATGGAATCAGATGATGGTATTCCACTTAATCTTGATCTTCAGCCTGGCACCGGAGCCCTGGATGGGATTTTCTGGGCTTTGTTAACTAGGAAATTGGGTTTTAGACCCTCCGCTTCCTTTAACGCCTTACTGGTCGTTCGAAGAACTGGCATTCATGATACCTACCGCCAAGTTCAAACCTATGAGATTGGTGACAATTATCGCCTCCATATTGGTATCTCAGACCAGTTTGTAATTGGAAGCACATTATTGAATGGTTCATTGACACTTCGGTATCGACAAGCGACTAAAGACAGAATTGATGGACAAGACCTGGAAAGTACGGGTGGAAAATGGTTATTCATCAATCCTGAAATTCGTATCCCACTTAGTACTAGTCTATCTCTTTCCTTACAGGTAGAATTACCGATTTATGCTAACATAACAGGAGAACAACTCACTACTACCTACAGAGCTACTAATGGATTCTATTACACACCGCAGTAGGTTTACTCAATTTTCACGCAATACAATTTTCCATCGTAACATCCAAAACAGATTTTATCACCAACTAATATTGGTGAAGAGAAAACCCCATTTGGTAGTTCCATCGAATTAATCACTTCGCCATTCATTCTGTTCAACAAAAACAAACTTCCAGTATCTCGCCAGTTATAACCGTTACCAGCTGTGTAAATCAGCCATTCTTCGGTTAAAATCGGTTTGGTGTAGATATTCTTTTCTTGAGTTTGTTTCCACAAAACCTGACCGTACACAGGATGAAAGGCATACATGGAAAAGTTGTCTGAACCTCCAATGTAGAGAGTGTCCTTAAATAAGACGGGATCTCCGACAATCCATCCCTTTTCAGGATCTGTGTAGGTCCATTCTTTTTCACCCGTCTTTAAATCCAGGATATTGAGCATGTAGTTCCTTGCACCAAAGTATAGGCGACCTTCATTTACAACAAATTCCGAAACCACTCCACCGAAAGTTCCATAGGGTTTTTCCCAACTGTACGTTTTTTTCTTCCACAAGAAATCTCGCTTCTGAAGGTCATAGCAATAAACCATGCCATTCCAATCACCGAAATAGAGTTGATTATTACTTACCAAAGGAGATGAACGGACCGGGGATTTTTCATCAGATTCCACGGTTAGTTCCACTTTCCCGCTTATAGCGTCCAGTCCGTAAAGCGTTCCATTCCCAGAACCCACGTAGATAATTCCGTCAGATATGGTTGCGATGGATCGTTTGTCATCCCAAGGGTCGATTTTGTAATCATATTTTGTTTCTTCATAAGTGAAAGAAAGAGGTTCCATTTTTGTATCAAACTTCCAAAGTTGTTTTCCATCTTTTCCTCTCACCAAATAGAAAATATTCGCGGACTCAAAAAACACATTTCCATTTACATCCAATGCTTTTGCTTGAATATTTCCATCCGTTTCCAACTTCCACTTTTCTTTTCCAGAAGTAGCATCAATGGCATAAAAAACACCTTTGACATCTCCCACATAGATAGTACCATTGATTTCGATTGGGGTAGCGAGTATCCTTGAACCTGCATCAAAGGTCCAAATCGTTTCCAACGTTTGTCCAAACAGCTGAGAGTTGGACATAAAAATCAATGACAAGGTGATTAAGCGAATCGCATATTTTCTCATAAAATGATAGTTTTAGCAAGCCTAACGAGTTCAAGAAAAGAAGGAGGCAGATTGGGTTTTTCAAAACCTTTGCAAAACCTTTTCACTCTCTTAATTATCTATGAATCCTGAAAATCATTATATCTCACTGTGTAAAATGAGAATCGCTGAGGAATTGAATCTTCAAAATGATTCACTCATGCAACGAGATTTCGAATACTTGAACAAAGTGATATATGAGAAATCCGGAGTTGATTTAAGTACTGCTACCCTGAGAAGAATTTGGACTGATGAACGGGATGGGATTCCTCAGATAAAAACATTGGACGCAATGGCAATCGTCCTTGGCTATGATGGATGGCACGCATTCAAACAAGCAAATCCTGTAAAACCTAAATCTTCGAATCGCAATATTGCTAAAATAGCTGGTCAATTGTTGGGAGTAATAATTCTTTTACTAGGAGGTATTCTCATCTCTCGTTATTGGATTTCTGAAGAGAAAATTATCGTCACTCTGGTACCAGAAAAATCACAACATGAAGGAGTACCTGCTACCATCGGATTTAACTATGATATTTCGAATGCTACTGGACAGGAAATCAAAATTCAATTGTCCTGGAATCCATTTGAACAAACAGTTTTAGATCCTTCAAAGAATTTCTATACTGGCACCTATTTTTATCCCGATTATCATCAAGCCAAGCTTCTATTAGAGGATGAAATTCTTGCAAGCAGTTATGTGCATATTACCTCTCCAACTTGGCATGGATTAATTATGAAATCCGGATTCGATAGCAACCCAATCTATGTGAACAAGGATGATTTCATGAAAAACGATCGACTGGTAATTTCAAAAGAGTTATCTGATAAATACGCAATCAAAGATCTTGATGAAATGTATTTGGTATTTACACTTTCGAATGAGATGCTCAGTCAAATAAATGGGGATAGTTTTGAATTGAGCACCACGGTAAAAGGCCTGGGATATCTGGAAAATCGAATTTGCAGTCAAATAGATATAGTGATAAAAGGCGAAAAGAATTCGATTCGTATACCAATCAGCAATGATGGGTGCTATGGAATAACATCATTGAAATGTAGTGAAGTTGAGCTTTCTGGAAAAGTGAACGACCTTTCACTTCTATCTACTGATTTGCTAATAAGCAATTCTGTTAAAATCAAAAATGACAGTAAGGAAGTTTCAATTACTATTAGTGAAAATGATCCATTTCAAACTTCATATACGCAATCGATAGGATCATTGAAAGTGATAAAATTCATCTTTATTGGCTTTGGAGAAGTAAGTGAGTTCACTCTAGCGAGCCAAGGCGAAACTTTAAAGGATACTAGATTAGCACCTTTCTAAATCAAGTTCACTTTATCGCAAACTTAAATATCTGAATACATCTTTAGCAGTTACAATTCCAACAAGTTCTCCGTCATCCATAACTGGCAAACTATGAAAAGAAGCATTGCTAAAAACCAGAATAGCTTCAGAAATCATAGAATCGGAATTTAGAGAAACTACATCCTTCGTCATTACCTCATGCATGGATAATGACTGGAAAATTCTACTTCTTTCTAATTTTTCTCCAATAAAATCACACAGATACTCGACTTGAGCAATGTCATTACTGCTCACAATACCAACCAGTTCATCATTCAACATGATAGGAATGTGGCTGATCTTATGTTCTTCCATCATTTCCTTAGCTGTAATTACATCGTCGTTGGTGGTTAGTTTCTGCACCTGATGAGACATTATGTCTTTTATTGTCGCGTTTTCCATGTTTTCAAATCATATCAGAGGGCGTAAATATCCGAATTTGATAAGAACTAAACATGATCAAAATCACACTACTACATGACTATTCCAATGAGAACAGAGAAATTATAAATAAGCCACCACCTTAAAATCTTGTTTTGAATAACATTTGAAATTTTTTCCGACTAACTGTGATTTTCGAAGAGGTCACACGATTAATTAGGAAATAATTCGAGTAAATGAATTTTTCCAACTTGATAACTTTAGGATATGCATCACAATAAGGAGGCGTTTCTGGAAATGCTTGAAGAAGATAAAGGCATCATTTTCAAGATCTGTCATTCTTATTGCTCTGATCCTGAAAGTCAGAAAGATCTGGTGCAAGAAGTGATTCTTCAACTATGGAACAGCTTTGACCGGTTTGACGGTAGATCAAAACGTTCCACATGGGTTTACAGAGTAGCACTCAATGTGGCAATTTCTAACTATCGAAAACTCAAAACCAAAAAGAAATATTTAACACCACTTGATAACGATTTAGTGATCATTGATAATACCGAAAATGAAGCGGAAGAAGACGTAAGACTACTCCGTCAATTCATTGATCAACTTGATGGGATTAACAAAGCATTGATGATCCTCTACTTGGAAGAAAAAAGTTACGAAGAGATTGGAAAAATTCTATCGATTACATCGAGTAACGTCGGTACCAAAATCAATCGAATAAAAAGAAAATTAAAAGAACAATTTAAAACTATTGAACAGCAATGAGACTAGAAGATTTACAAAAAACGTGGGCTTCCTTGGATAAAAAGATAGAACGTAACTGGAAACTCAACTTGGAGATCATTCGAAGATCCAATTTGGACAAAGTCAAAAACAAAATGAATAATTTGATTTGGGTAAAGGCGGCAACATTGGCTTTCTATTTCCTATTCTCAATCCTCTTCCTGATGTTTAGTGTCAATAACTGGGAAGTTATTCATATGGCAGCAACAGGTATTGTTTTTGCCATCTGGACGATATCCATATGTGTAGCAACAATTCATGAGCTACAATTGATCACTAACCTGGATTATTCAACACCGATTCCTGAAATGCAAAAAAGACTGAGCGCCATCCGACTGATGATCATTCGATACCTTAGACTCGGTGTCTGGATTGCTCCACTCTACTTTGGCTTTATTATTCTGCTTTTCAAACTTGTTTGGAATATCGATATAGTAGCCGTCGGAAATCAGACTTGGATTGCGAGCAATTTCATTTTAAGTATTGGAGTTTTCGTGCCGTTTGCCATTTGGGCTCATTTCAAGCTAAGTCCTAAGAATGCCGAAAAGCGTTGGATGAATGCTCTTCTGCGTGGAAATGGAAGTCAAATTGTTTCAGCACTCGCATTGACAGAAGAAATAGAAAGGTTTGAGAAGGAGCAATAGCGACTGATAAATCAGAATTTAAACATTTTCTTTTCATTCATCGTATAAACTGCTAAATTTTCAGCATTAAAAGTTAAGGATCTAAAAATGGGTGATCTGTACGATAAGCTAAGCATGAGAGAGCGACAAGTAATGGACATTCTTGTTCGGCTCAAAAAAGGTAGCACCCAGGAAGTACTTGATCATTTGCCCGATCCTCCTACTTACAATGCAATCAGGTCCATCATGACCATTATGGTCAACAAAGGATACTTGAAGAGTTATCGGGAAGGGAAGAAACTCATTTATCATCCAGCAGCTGTACAGGAGAAAGAAAAGGGATCTATGCTGAAGAAAATGGTCAACAATTTCTATGACGGATCGGCTCCTAAAGCCATTTCTACTATTCTGAATTTTTCTAAGGATAAATTATCGGAGGATGATATTAACGAATTAAAAAAACTGATCGAAGAAGCAGAAAAGAAGAAGAATGATTGAATTTCTACTAAGAATCACCGGCTCAATGTACGATTTCCTGGGATCTGATTTCCTGGTCAGTTTCTTGATAAAAAGTTCGTTGATCATGATTTCGGCAATGATCATTCAAGGGCTTTTAAAAAAGTATTCTTCTTCTGTTAAGTACAAAGTTTGGAACTTATCACTGATAGCGATCTTGGTCATTCCACTGCTATCAGATCTTGGACAACCTTTAGAAGTAGATCTCTATGAATACGACTCATTTGTGACAGAGCAAGTAAAGACTGAAACTATAGTAGACACCGAGACAAATTCTATTCAAGCCATCAAAAAGGGAACAGCAGCAGTCGCAGAAAAATCACCTATTTCATTCGTTGAAATCTCAGCTATTGCCTGGCTTTTAGGCATCTTACTATTAGCTGCATTGCTAATCAGAGAAACGATCTGGTTAAGAACGCTCCTATTAACTGGATCAAAAGCCACCGTGTCTCTCCATTCGATTCTTCTTGAATGTCAAAGGAAGATAAACCTTAATAGAAGAATCAAAATCTTGTATAACAAGCGAGTAAACACTCCATTGACTTTTGGCTATTTACGACCAATTGTTGTTTTACCTGAGATTGCGAAAGATTGGGAGGAAGAGAAAATCAAAATCGTCTTGTTGCATGAACTGATTCACATTAAACGTAACGATTATCTCACCAACTTAATAGCTAGTCTTGGCGTGATTATTTGCTGGTACAATCCGCTGGTTTGGTTCGCACTCAAACAACAGAAAGCTGAATGTGAAAAAGCTTGCGATGAGCAAGTACTGGCTAATGATATCAAGCCTACTCAGTATGCTTCTGAACTCTTGAAACTTGCCGAGGGAAATCATGTTGGTACTTTGAAGCTGAATTCCATGGTTTCCATTTTGGGCGCAACCAGTATAAAGGAACGAATTAAACTCATCATTGAAAGTCCAAAAAGGAAAAAAGCGGTATCTCTTTCTTTGGTTATTGCCCTAAGTTTCCTGGTACTTTTTGAAGCATATTCCCTTTCCTCCATCCAATTCTATACCGTTAAGAATTTAAGATCAACTACTTTCACTAGTCCGAGAAAGGATTCAAACTCACTGGAGTTAATCAATTCCGAAAAAGTTCAGATCAGAAGAGAAGCAGCCAAAGCTTTGATCAGTGATTACAATCCAAGAATCATGATACCAATTTTCAACCAGCTAAGAACCGAAGAAGATCCTGAAGTAACGACTAGTTTAATTGCTGCAATCACAAAATTTGAGAACAGCAGGGAATTTTACTTAGTTGCCCGGCAAATAAATTCTGAGGACTTAAAAGTAAAACTTCAGGTATTGGATTATATGGAGGCTATTAGTTGCTTTCCCTCCTATCTGGTCATTGAAGCCTGCATAAATGATCAAGACCCGGCAATATCAGCGGCTGCACTAAAGCATTTTCAGCGCTTTGATGAAGCTAAACTGAAAAGATCGATCAGGAATTTTGCCATCAATTTCAAATACAACAATAATTTGACCACTTCTATTGGAAATAAAATGAGTTGGATCAATGGTTATCAATCCATTGATGAACTTTCTGAAATCCTGAAATCAGAGGATGCCAGTAAAAAGAGGATTCTCGGTGAGCGCCTACTAGCCATTTCCAATAGTGGAGATTTTACTAAACTGAAAGAAGTCATTAATCAAACCAAGTAAATATTTTTTTGATATAAAGTGCTGAAAATTCAGCATGTAATTTTCTTATAGAATGAAGCAAATAACAACAAAACTGAGTCTACTTATTGCGGTCATCTACTTTGATTGCAGCAGTCAGACTAAACAATTTCACGACTATCCTTTCGCACAGAAGATTGATAAAGTGAATATCTATCATGGAAGTGAGGTTTCAGATCCCTATCAGTGGATGGAAGACCTTAACAGTCCAGAGTTAAATGAATGGATGAGTGCTCAGGATGATTTTTACGAATCGTACTTAGCATCTAGTCAGTCGATGATCAAACAGTTCAAAAGTGAAATTGCTGAGTTATCAGAAAAAGATGTTTCTAGTGCTCCTTTGCAAAGTGGGGAAAAATTAATCTTGCCGGTTGCTACTGCCGGTAGCTCTTCATCAAGTTATTATTTGATAGACCGCAACACAAAAGAACGAGACCTTCTTATCGACCTTGAAAAGCTCAACACTGAAACAAAAACGTACTCTTTTAACAATCTCAGTCCAGCCGGTGCCTACTTATGTTTCAGTGAAACAGTGAACAAATCTCGTTACGCCAATCTCTACTTCTTAGATATTAACAAGAAACAAACACTTCGTGACACAATTAACGGTTACTACTTTGGAAGATCATTTATGGCATGGAATCAGGATGCTTCAGGCTTTTATTATTCAAAGTATGAGGTTCCAAAAGATCCACAGGCTCCTCTACCTAGAGCTCGTTTCCTCTATCACAAAATGGGTACGGATCAGGAAGATGATAGATTAATTTATGAAAATCCAGATCAACCAACCTGGATCTATGCGAGCAGCATTTCCTATGACGACCAATGGTTAATTGTAAGTATTGTTGATCCCGGTGAGCTAGGAAATAGAATAATGGTAAAAGACCTTCGGAAACCAAACAGTCAGTTTGTAACCCTGGTTGATAACTTTGAAAACACCTTTACTTTTCTTTATAAAAACAGTGATCGATTGTATTTCAGAACTACGCTTGATGCACCGAACCACAGAGTAGTCGCGATAAACACCAATCAATTGGAGGAAAGAGAATGGGAGGAGATCATTCCAGAGTCAGAAGAAGTGATTTCAGGGACTTTTGTAGTTGGTTCTCGTCTAGTACTCCGTTCTAATGTGGTCACTAGGAAAGTGCTTAATTTCTACGATCTTGACGGAAATTTTCAATTCAAATTAGAACCGGACGGTTCCAATATTTTTCTGAGCAGAGCTGAACGTCATAGCACTAAAGCCTACTTGACATCAGCGAGCATTGTTTCTCCTGTTTCCGTTTCGGAAGTCGACCTTCAATCCGGTCAAACAACACTCTACAGCAATGTAGATCTTTCAATCAATCCTGATGACTACACTTTTGAGCATTCCTCTTATGCCTCAAAAGATGGAACGGAGATTCCAATTCAACTTATCTACAAAAAGGGGCTCAAGAAAGATGGCAACACTCCTGTCTTTCTTTATGCCTATGGAGCTTTCAACTGGAGTGCCTTTCTTTGGCAAAGCTATTTGCGTCCATGGATTCAAAGAGGTGGCATTTATGCGGTACCAAGTGTAAGAGGTGGTGGTGTTTATGGAGCTGAATGGTATAAAGCAGGATCAAATGAGAACAAACAAAATGTCATAGACGACTATATCAGTGCATCTGAATGGTTAATTGAGGATGGTTACACAAGAAAAGGACTGATAGTGGCTAATGGTGGAAGTGCCAGTGGACTTCTGCCTGCCATTGCAACTAATATTCGTCCTGATTTGTATGGTGCGTGCATCATAGATTATCCAGTGCTGGATATGCTTAGATATGACAAATTCGGATCAGCCAATTGGACCGGTGATTTTGGAAGTGCAGATAATGAAGAAGATTTTGAATTGTTACGATCTTATTCTCCATATCACAACCTAGTCGAAGGAAGGTGTTATCCACCGACATTGGTTCAGGTCGGAGAACTTGACAATACAACTACTCCAATGCACGGATACAAGTACACTGCAGCGCTACAGTCGGCTGTTCCAGATGATTGCTCAAATCCGGTTGTTTTAAAAATTGCAAGAGGAGCAGGACACAGCGCGGGAGCCACAAGACTTGATCGAGCTCAAACTCAAGCCGAACAAATCGCTTTTCTTTTTAAGGTATTAGAACTCGATGATAAATAGCGACTTTTTTATCTATTACCGCGATAAGGCCTCTGAATTATCAGAGGCTTTTTTGTAACAAAGCCTGAATGCAACAAGACACTTTCAAATTGATTATGTCCATTGCTTTTCAAATGCTATTTATTCTACTTTGATGGATTCTAAATAAACGCCAATTAGACCCCTGGTAGAAAGCCCCTGAATATCTACCTGAATATCTTCTGCATTGACATTATTATAAAATGAGATAGTTGCCATTCCATTCTCGTCTGTCTGAATTCGTGGATTCCAATATAGCGTAAACCTGTTAGTGCTTGAAGAATTAATAGGGTCAAAGTATTTAGGAGCACTATGCCCATTTACTTCCAAATTGGTTGTTTTAGATTCATAGGCACTTCCTCCTTGTTTTGTATAAATAAGGATTGCACCAGCACCTCCACGCGATCCAAAGATGGAAGCCTCAGCACCTTTTGCTACCTCTATTCGATCTATTGAGTTAGGATTCAGATTTGCAATAAATTCTGGCACATTGGAATTTCCAGGATTAGGATCAGGTGTAATAATGACTCCATCCAATATCCACAGTGGTGATGAGGCACCAAAATTGACAGGTCCACGAATGGTGACATTAGCAGTAGGTCCACGGCCAGTATATTGAACTCCAGCAATCGTGTTTAATACCTGCAAGTAGTCTCTTTGATCTATCTTATTTTCTTCAAGGTATCGCGTTGCACTTGGGTTAACTCCAAGAACTGATGGTGCCCTGTCTTCTTCAATCTTCTTTCCAACTACCGTAACCTCTTCAAGAAAAGTAGCGTCTTCATCAAACATCGCATAACTTGTTTGTTCTTCAGAAAATGTCTGTTCCGATGAAGCATTTTCAGAAATCATTTCTTTGATAGCTTCCTGAAATTTGTAGTCGGGAATTGGAAGTTCAGACTCAGACTCGTCCAAGGTTATTCTGCTCGGTATCAGTTTCCCTTTTTTATCATAGGTGCTGAAAATAACATTGACCGTTCCTTCTTCATCGAAATTATAGATGGAAAATCTTCCCTTTTCATCGGTTGAAGTAGAAAATTGCGACATTAATTTCTCATCAAAAACCATGGCTTTAAATTGCTTGTTCCGCAATGGAATGCCATCCTCCCACCTAGCCGTACCAGAAATTGTCAATCCTTTGGCTATATCATATTCCTTATTTGAATTAGTCGGATTTAGCACCTCACTCCAATCAGTACTTTTGAATGTGTGAGTTAGCATAAGTAAATCCGCTTTCAAGATGGATGTTCGGTCATCACTCATCACAAAAGGAACAGAATTTTCTATTGGTTGAAGGCTTCTCGACTCAATTAAGAGATGAGAAGCCAAATTCCTTTCAGATTTACTTTTATCCGTGAAATCAGAATCAGTGACTGCTATTGAGAAATTAGCTGAAACAGGATTTCCGTCCTTGTCTGTCACCCTTACCTCGAGAATCATTTTGTCCTCACCTTCCTTTTTGAAAGTGGTCTTGAAATTGAGTGATTGCTCATTCTGAATAAACACTTGTCTTGTACATCTTGGATTCATAGAAGCATCCAGTAATGACAATGTGAGCATTCCTTTTGGAAGATTTGATTTAGGAATTTCGAATTCAATCCTTCCGTCATCAATAGCATAGGTATTATTGAAAACGAACCTATTTCCAAGCGTACCGATTAGATGCACTTCCTTTCCTTTATAATCAGAACTTGCGTTTACCGTAAGCTTAATATCGTTTTCATCCGTGATTGCCATCATAGAAATTCCCTGATCTACGGATGCCGGGAGAGGAAAAACAGATCCATCTGGTAATATGGCTTTGTAAAGTTCTTCTTTTTTCGGATCAAGAAAGAAAGTGCCCATCCCTTTGTAAAGAGCCTTGAAAAAAGTGACTGTATTCCCTTTGGAATCGATAATGCGGCCTTCCAGATCTTCGGAAATCCCTTTACCATCACTGTCTGAGATTTTGAACGCCACACGTCCTAGTAATCCATTTACCAATTGGCCTCCTTCTGGGAAAAAGGAAATGTTAACATCTTGCTTCTGATTCGTCGGCGGTTCTTCATAGGAGGTCAAAACAACTTCTATTTTTTCTGAAAAAAACAAGCGATCATCAAAATTGCGCATCCAATTTGTGTAGGCTCTCAACATATAATAGCCTTCAGGGGCATTAGTAGGAAAGGTTATAGCGCCAGCGCTAAGTCCGCCTTCAATCTTATGCGTTTTACTTACAATTATCTCATTATGAACATTAATCAAATCAACATGTAGAACCTTACTTTGATTTGAAAAAGAGTTAAAAGGACCTTGAACGAGATAGGCACTGTACCAAAGCGTTTCACCTGGTATCACTTTAGATTTGTCTGTGTGCAAATAAACTCTTTCGGAAAAATTCTCTTTCTGATAAACATTCAAGGTGCTCTCCATTTCATTTTGAACTTGTGAGAGTCCCTGAAATGCTGTCAACACTGCAATTATGACTGTTAGTAGTTTGATCTTCAAGACGCTTGGTTTAACTAAATGACTCAAAGTTTGTGCCATAAATCATTAGAATTCATCCCTAATGAATAACTCCAATTGACGCCAAAACAAATGAAACCAAATAAATGTTCCTGTCATTCAATGATTCGCAATTGTCCTGGATACCTAATCTTCAGTTTTCTACGATGTAAGAACTGAATGATAAGTGCGGAAGTGATTAAGGCCGAACTAATTTTTAAAACGTCATTATCAACTGGTGAGCCATTGTTTGCTATATCCACCAGTGGCAATACCAATGCAGCAATATAAATATTACTAATCCCTCGTTTTCTAGGGTTTTTTCTATAGATGACTTCAATTTTACTAACAGGAATCTCACGTCTGTCTTCAAAAAACATGCTTGAATCTGTAAAAAAGGCAATCATACCTGATGTTTTGCGTCCATCAAATGAGATGGTGATTTCATCTCCTTGTTTATACAAGTAAGTCCGTTTATGATTCACATGCAGGTAAGATTGAGAAAAGGAACAAGTTGCAATTAAGACAAATGAAATTGTCAAGATGAGTTTAGCAATTCGGTTAGAAAACACAGTGAATTAGCAGCTATTCTTATTGGAAAAGTACTAATCGAATCTTATACATGAGCGTCGGTTAACAAACTTTAGTAAAATAATTATGATGAAATTTTTCTGGGGAAGTACGAGTTTTCTGTAATAAGTCTTTTTTACAATTTTTAACTCGAAAGTAAAGTGAAATAATGCCAATTTTTCACTGTCCGAAGTTGCATCCAAAACAAAAAAGGCCGACAAAATCGGCCTTCTAGTAGCGGGGGCAGGACTCGAACCTGCGACCTTCGGGTTATGAGCCCGACGAGCTACCAACTGCTCCACCCCGCGATAAGGATTGCAAAAATAATATTCTCGATTGGATTGACAATAGAATTGTAGGGGTTTTATTTTTTCTGTATGTCAATTTGAAAATGCTCAAAAACTTCACCATCGTATTTCTCTTCATAAGCTGCATAGTTCATGCTCAAATAGAACGACATTCAATAGGCGATATGACCATTGAAGTCTATCTCCCACCGGATTACTACTCTGGTAAAGTTTACCCTACTGTCTACTCAAATGACGGAGAATGGCTCTTTGGTGCAAACTCGTGGCAACTCAATGAAAAGCTTGATGAATGGATTAAAAGTGATCAAATAGAGCCCATCATCCTGGTTGCCATCTTTAATCAAGGAAAAAGGGAGTCAAAATTCCTTCCTTACAAGGATCAATCAATAGGAAGGTACTCGTCAACTGCAAATGAATATACCAACAAGATCGTCAATCAAATCATACCATTTGTTGATTCCAAGTATGCAACCTCAAAAAGGCGTGCTCTAATGGGCGCTTCTTTTGGCGGGCTTCACAGCACCTGGGCAGGCATTAAAAACCCGAACGTTTTTTCATTTATTATTGCCCAATCCCCCTCCTATTGGGTAAGTGATTTTAAAATACACAATGAAAAGATTTCAAAATCAAACCAGTGCATTTGGATTGATATTGGAACAAATGATTGGGACGATGTATTGACTATGTACTATACACTTTCTAAAGCCGGATTTAAGCCAGGAAAAAATCTTTTTTACTATGAGGATAACAAGGGAAGTCACACTGGTGATTCCTGGTCAAAAAGGCTGAAGTATCCACTAATCCTTTTTACACGTGGACCCAAATCTGAGATCGCCTCATTTGAATTAAAGACAGAGTACATTCCAAGCGCACAAAGGAAAGGCTATTATTTTTCAAGGATCAACCCTGTTGTGACTTTGGAAAATGGAGTTAAATTCAGCTCTTTTCCACTGATTTTTAATACAGAAGAAGGAAATGTTGAAGTATCTCCCTACGGATCATTCAAAATAGTAAAGGGAGCTTCCGATGAAGTTTGGGGTGAATATTCTGGCGAAAAATCTACAACTAAAGTCAAGTGGAAGGATAATCCTATGAACAATCAATGAATTGGTAGTTTAACCTTTCTAGCTTTGCGTTCTTCATGGAGGCAAAGAAACCATTCAAGGCAGGTTTTGTAAATATCATTGGCAGACCCAATGTTGGCAAATCAACATTGCTCAATGCTTTTATGGGCGAAAAAATAGCCATTACCAGCAGTAAGGCTCAGACTACCCGCCATCGGATGTTTGGTATTCTTACTGACCCCGACTATCAAATTGTTTTTTCTGATACACCTGGTGCCATTGATCCTGCATACAAACTTCAGGAGAAAATGATGGGTTTCGTACGAAGTGCTTTCGAAGATGCCGATGTTATTTTATTAATGGTGGCACTTGAAGACAAGAATGATCACCCAGAAGTCATCGAAATGGCGCTGCAAGCTGGAGCACCTGTTTTGTTTCTGATTAATAAAACAGATCTGGAGAAAGGCTCTCAGACGTTGGACAAAACGAATTACTGGAAAGAGCTTTATCCGGATCTTGAAATCATCACCTTATCAGCACTAGATAAGAAAAACACAGATACGCTTTTCAATCGAATACTTGATTTACTTCCAGAACACCCTGCTTACTTCCCAGAAGATGAAATGACCGACAAATCGGAAAGGTTTATCTGCTCTGAAATAATCAGGGAAAAAATATTTCTGAACTACAAACAAGAAATTCCTTATAGCACGGAGGTCGCTGTTATCAGTTTCAAAGAAGAAAAAGACATCATACGGATTGAAGCTGAGATCTATGTTGAGCGAGACAGTCAAAAAGGAATCATCATCGGCAAAAAAGCAGAAGCCATCAAACGAGTTGGAACTCAGGCTAGGAAAGATATGGAAGCCTTTTTCGGAAAAAAAATACACTTGGAAACGTTTGTTAAAGTAGAAAAGGACTGGCGGAAGGATGAGCGTAAGCTTAAGAAGTTTGGGTACTAATAGCTAGTCACAAGTTTCTAGCTGCAAGTTCCAACTACTGGGTACTTTTGCACTCTCAAACTGACAACTTATCGCTTACAACTAGCAACTTGTAACTATTTTAATGTCAAACATTCTCGCCATAGTGGGTCGCCCTAATGTGGGCAAATCAACGCTCTTCAATCGATTGGTTGAAAGGAAGCAGGCGATTATGGACAATGAATCTGGAGTCACTCGAGATCGCCATTATGGCTATGGGGAATGGAACGGGAAAAGCTTCACCGTGATTGATACTGGTGGATATGTAGAAGGATCAGACGATATTTTCGAAGGTGCAATCAGAACTCAAGTAAAGGAAGCGCTCGAAGAAGCATCTGCAATCCTCTTCATGGTTGACTGTGATGCTGGACTGCATGGATTAGATCAAGATTTTGCAAACGTTGTTAGGGAAATCAAAAAGCCAGTATTTCTTGCAGCTAACAAAGCCGATAATCAGGAAAAAGCACTGGTCGCCAATGAATTCTATGCACTTGGGTTAGATGCTGATATTTTCCCAATAGCTTCTTCCAGCGGATCAGGCACCGGAGATCTACTTGATGCCATTTCAGAACATTTTGAAGAAGAAGCGCCTCAACAAGATGACATTCCTAGAATCGCGATTTTGGGAAGACCAAACGTTGGAAAGTCTTCATTTGTAAACGCACTTATTGGCAAAGAGAGAAGCATAGTCACGGACATTGCCGGAACAACTCGGGATGCCATCAATACACGATATAATCAATTCGGGAAAGATTTCATTCTTACAGACACAGCAGGAATACGAAGAAAAGCAAAAGTCAAAGAAGACATTGAGTTCTATTCGGTTCTTCGAGCCATTCAAGCGCTTCAAGATTCTGATGTTTGCATTGTTATGATTGATGCACAGACAGGAATCGAAAGCCAGGACATGAACATCATTGGTTTGGCTCACAAATACAAAAAAGGAATCGTTTTGATGGTCAACAAATGGGACTTAGTGACCAAGGAGACCAAAACAGCTGATGAATACAGAAAGGTTTTTGAAGAAAAGCTTGGTCCTATGAGCTACACGCCAATTATTTTCACTTCTGTTCTTAATAAGCAGCGGATCATGCAAACGTTAGAAATGGCACTTGAAGTTTATGAAAACAGAACACGCAAGATCCCAACTTCAAAGCTGAATGAAATCATCGGCGAAGAAATAAAAAACTATCCCCCGCCAGCAGTCAGAGGTCAGTATATAAAAATCAAGTACATCACTCAGCTACCTACACAAACACCCACGTTCGCTTTTTTTTGCAATTTCCCTCAATACATAAAGGAACCTTACCAGCGTTATCTGACTAATAAAATACGGTCTCATTTTGATTTCAAAGGAGTACCTGTAAAGGTGGTGTTTAGAAAGAAGTAATGGGTCAGAAGGACATAATACAGATATTATCTGGAACTAGAGACAAGAATATTAAGTTTAAAGTTCTGAAGACAATCTTACTTAACTTAGGATAAGGGAAGTCATCATATCTATACCAAGGAAGGGATAGAGGAAATTTTGAACCTTCAACCTAAAAAAGACATGGCCAAGCCATATCAGGTTAAACAAGTTAGAAATGTTATATTAAAGTATAAATTGTTTCATGATGAATGATTACAAGTATGAAATCATAATTTATTGGAGTGAGGAAGACGATTCTTACATTGCGGAAGTTCCTGAACTAGCTGGATGCATGGCTGATGGAAGTAGCTATGAAGAAGCTCTTAGGAATACCAACGTAATCATTCAAGAATGGATCGAAACTGCAAAGTCAGAAAATCGTCCAATTCCTGTTCCTAAAGGAAAATTATCATACGCTTGATTTGACCGCAGAAGAAGTCTTCAAAAAATTTGTTCCCTCCGCCGCAGTTTCTTACTGTAATAAGCTATACGAAAAGCTTGGCTTTGAATTCAAAATCAAGAAAACTCGTCAAACAAAGCTGGGAGACTACCGCTACGATCATGAGATCGATCGACACATTATTTCCATAAACAACGATCTAAACGCCTACTCTTTCCTTGTGACGTACTTACATGAGGTGGCACATTTGGTGGCTTTTAAGAAGTATGGAAATCGTATCATGCCACACGGGATTGAATGGAAAAAATGCTTCAAAGAAGTTGCGCAACCAATGCTAACCGATAAGGTGTTTGATGAACGAGTACTTATAGCTTTAAATAAATACTTCTCCAATCCAAAAGCTTCGAGTTGCTCTGACCCAGCACTTTTCAATATTTTAAAAAAATTCGATTCAACTCCCTCACTCCAGTTGAAAGACGTCAACGTTGGTGCAGATTTTCAATTCAATAAGCGGATTTTCAGAAAACTTGAGAAGAAAAGAACTCGTAGCATTTGTCTCGAAATAAAAACAGGAAGGAAATATGCTATAGCAGAGATAGCGGAGGTTTCGTCCCTCAACCAAAAGAAATAACACCTACATAACGATTTAAACTTCCTTTTTCCCTATCTTGATAGTCTAATCTAATCGCCCGCTGTTGTAGCATTAGAATAAACCATGTCGCATACAATAGCAATTTATAACTTCAAAGGTGGTGTTGGAAAAACCAGCACTACGCTTAACCTTGCGCTCAGTTGGTCTCGGTCTTTCAAAGTCCTTGTCATTGATTGTGATCCACAGGCTAATCTCACGTTGGCGTTATCAAACTCTAGTGAACATACTTCCAATTTATTTTCCATTTCCAAAAAGCTCCTTCACGACGGTCAGCCTAAGATTGAACCTCTCGAAATCTCTTATTATCTGCACTTGATTCCCGGAAACTATCAGATGGCAGCTTTTGAGTCAAATACTCAGTTTATTTCTTTTGGTCACATCCTTTTTTACAAACTGCTTTCAAATCTGAAGCATAAATACGATTTGATTTTATTAGACTGTCCAACACATTTTGGTGTCACAGTAAAGTCTTTTCTTGCCAACACCGATAGCATCCTGATCCCAGCGATTCCTGATTCCTTTTCTATTAACGGATTTAAAAAATTACTGCATTATGTGAGTGAAATTGAAAAAGAAACTCCTTTGAACGTTTTGGGTATCTATTTTAATTTTTTTCGAAAGCATACCCTGCATCATCAAAAAGTGAAACGGCAGGCTGAAAAGGAACTGGGGAAATTGATTTTGAATCAGCCTGTGAGAGAATCGATAAGGGTGTGTGAAGCGCATGACTCCAACCAGTCGATTTACAATTTTCTGGATCAAAGTGATGTTGCAGGAGATTTCATGGCACTAAGTGAGGAAGTCATTGAACGCCTTAACTCAATGAGTATCGACGAAGTGGTTAAAGATCACGGAATTGAAAAAGAGTATTCAGATGGCCAATCGGTGTTGGATTAGACAATTCACAAAAACAAGACAGAATCTAGGAGAAAAGTAGAATTTATTTAAAGGAAGCAAGCACGGGATAATGATCAGAAACCCTGGACTCATAATTGGTTACGCAATCTATTGGTATCACAGTCTGAACATTCCGAACCATGTCAAAAAGCTCATCACTGATTAGTATGTGGTCCAGGTGGCTTGGCCAGCTAGGATAACTCCAATTTGTCTCAGTTCCATCTGCTATTGTTTGATCTGCAAACATATAATTCGGATCACCTTTGAAATTCTGAAAAGGAGAATCAGTATCTGAAATACCATCATTAAAATCTCCAAGCAAAATGACCGCTCTATCTGCAAGATTGGTATCGATATATTCTTTTAGCTGTATGCTTGCTGCTTCTCTTCTCATTTGCTCTTCGCTACCACTTCCACCGCAACATTTCAGGTGAATATTTATAAAGGTAACTTCCAATCCACTAACATGTGTTGCATCTACTCTTACTGCTTCACGAGGAAAGGCATTTGAGTCGTCACCAAATAATTCAGTCAGTTCTCCAAAAGATGTAAACGCCCTCTGCTTGTATAGGTAGCCTATTTCCAAAGTAAACCTCACATCAGAATAGACCCCACTCCAGCCGTCCATTTCATCGGCCATTGCAATAAATTCCGGAGCTTCAGCAATCTCTTGTACAGCAATGATATCAGCATCTAGGCTTTCAATAATATCCTGTACCTTACCCACAGTGGAATTTCCTACCAAAGGAAAAAATTGAATATTCCAGGTGACCACATTGAGCTCATTTTCCTCAAAGGCTGGATAACATTCTGAAGCATCCTTACCAGCATCTCCTACTTCCGTAGCACTATCACCACCCTGGTCTTCATCTCCTGCAGGATTAGGATCTTCAGACCCACAATTAGTCAGGAATAAGAATCCAAGTACTAACCCAAACCATGTAAATAATACTTTCATTACATTCTCCTTTAAGCGGAAAGTCTTCTCATAATTAATCCATCCAGCAGCTCATAAAACTTATGCGGTGTAAGCGTCCTCCACTTGTCAATCGAAAGACTCCCAGACATATTTATGTAGTTATCAATATTGAATTTCTTCATTTCATTTTCAACATGCTCATGAAAATTAATTCCTGCAATCCAACCATCCTCTACCTCCTCAAACCATTCTTCATAATAGCAATCATCACTTCCGTGAAAATTCATGACACTTTCACCAATTAGCGCAAACTTATTTATTCCATAATCCATCATAAACTCCAAAATACTACGCTTGAGCTGCATAATATCATTGTTGATCGCGTCGTTCCATTCCCCAATCATTTCTATAACCGCAAACTTAATTTCATAATCGACGAAAATGATCTTAATATACAGCGTCTCCGACCCAATAAAATCCCATGCCGGATCTATATAATACCCATAGATATTTTCAGAATACAAATCGTAGTTATACTCTTTACCTGCAAACGGAGATTTTTCATCATAGCTGGAATTGTAGTATTGATTCCATCGTTCATAAGGTAGGATTTTGTGCATTCAAGTATTGGTGTTAAAATCTTAAACTACACATAATTTGCTTCACAAAGCAAAAAAGAAAAACGCCCCCAAATAGGGAGCGTTTTTTGATGTTAATATTTATTCAGTTATTTCAGACCAAGATGATCCGTCGTAGATAACATTCAAGGTGAAAACATCATTACCCGGCTTCCATACTGCATAACTAACCAGGTATTTCTGACCTGCAGGTATAGGACCGAAGTTAGTTTCCAATCGAGTTGTGATTGACTCAAAAATCTCCGTACTTGACCAGAGACCAATGTCATAATTACCAAAGTCCGACATACTTTCAGAGCCTGCTGAGTTGCTACTAGCATACGCAGCTGCAATCGCGGTATAGTCATCACCAGTCAATGAATACTTAATTGTATTATCTGCCTCCCATCCTGTTCCGTCATGAGCAAAACCAAGGGTTTGAGCTACTGTAGACTCCCATTTAACCCAAGTACCTCCCAGGAATGTGTAAAAGTCTCCACGTATTTGGGCGCCAGAACTACTTGAAACATAATCGTATACAATCACCTGCTCGTCTTCTTCTTGAGCAAATGGTCGTAAAGTTGTCAGAAACTGCGGCAGATAATCATCAGCAGGCACATCGCTACCAAAGTTCAAAAATACGCCCATCGATTCAAAATCAGCTTCTGTAACAAAATAGCCATCCTCATCGGCCGGTGACCAGAAATCTGTAGATTCACTGTACTCATAAAACTCATTTTGTGTGGTAATATTCACTGGAGTTCCATTATCCACACCAATATCAATTACTCTCCAAAGTGCAGAGTTATCAAGTGTTGATCGATAGTAGAATCCAATGTAAACTTGCTGGCCTTCCCATGCTGCCAAACTGACCTGCGATTCATACTGACCAAAATCTGCCCCGGATCCAGTAGGAAATTGATCAAACTGAGCGGTAAGGTCTGTCCACGTGGCAGTAGATGGATCTGTACCATTGTAGTCTGTTGAAATTCGTACTGCAATATCAGTTCCAACTACGGTTGGTGCATCAAGGAACGCCAAAACCTGCCTAAGCCTTAATGTTGTAGTTCCAGCATTTCTTCCAGTAAGATCCAATTGAGGGGTAATTAGCCAATCTTCATTGCCAGTATCTCCTCCAAATCCACTCATGCCAGCATAGTTGTAACCACTGCTACTGCTATCCCATTCCCAAGCTTCATCACCAGTAACTGATATAGTTTGAACTCCGGATAAGTCACCTCCATTGTAATTCTCTGAAAAAGTATAATTACTATATTCAGAAGAAGACCACTTGAATGTCACTGCCGCAAGGTCTCCATCTGTTGGAGTAGTAATGTTTGCTTTTAATATATCAGAAATATTATCCGCCGCTCTTGTTGTATTATTGAAAAACCCAGCATTTCCAGCTGCTGCGCTAACCGAGGTGTAATCAGCAGCTACAACAGAATATCTATTGTCGTCAGCAGCATCTATCCAAGGTTCTTCTTCAGGGGCATCAAACCCTCTAAAAAAGTCGTAGGTCACAATGGCCGAAGAGCCATTTCCTAATGCAGGAAATACATCATTTAGAACCGCTGGGATTCCTATTTTCACATCATCCTCATCACTGAAATTACCAAAGCGTGCACACTCACAAACCTCATCAGCAGTCTCATAATCATCCTCGGTTAAGGTGTACTCAATATCAAGGGCCGGAATTGAATTTTCTGCTTCTACAACTTCCAATTCATCTTCTAGCGGGTTACAAGCTCCGAAAAGAAGCACTGCAATCAATACTATTTGTTTTTTTACAATTTTCATTACTTCTTTATTACAGGTTAAAATCTAACTTTTACACCGGCAGTCCATGTTGTACCAAAACCGTAAAACACAAGCGAATTCAGAGCTGTCCCCGCTTGGTAAACATCGCTAACAACACTTCCTCCGTCCTGAGCATCAGCTACATATTCTACGTTTCCAATATTGAATACATTTCCAATAAAAGATGCATCCAATCCGGCGAGATCGAAATCATACTTTATGTTGAAATCCAACAAACCGTATGATGGTGCTTTCCATGCATCGATACCTTCAGAAGAAGGATCTGACCGATCTGTTGGATCAAAATCTGCATATAAGTTGTCATAGTAGTTAAAATCTGCACCTAATGTCAGGTTAGGCAACAAATTGTAGGATACACCCAAGGCCGCTGTGGTTTGAGCTGCATCACCAACATGAATTCCTGCAATAAATGCATCAACCGTAGCAATTGGCGTAGGGTTTCCTTCATCAAATACCCCAACATCTTGTAGGTTATTTTGCCACGTCCAATCACCCAACGAAAGCATACCAGTAAGTTTGAAATCAGGAATTGGTTGATAAATGAAATCTACTTCTATCCCCTGGTGCAAAGCATCTACTCCTAAGAAGTTAGCTGTAAGTGTTACGTCTTGCTCTGTTGGCAAACCTTCATCTCGTGTGAAGTTGAAAGAATCCGTAAATGTTCTGTCTCTCCATTCTGTTCGGTAGAAGTTAATGTTAGCGTTGAATGTGCTTGATCGATAACCCAGGCCAAGCTCGGTACTAAAGATTTTCTGATTCTCAGCGCTTGAGTTAGGGTCTTCATTGTCAAAGTTTGGAAATACCGCATCAAATCCCGGAGCTTTCTCGAAGTATCCAATGTTTGCAAATACATTCCAATTGGTATTCAAATTATAGTTGGCTCCACCTTTCACCATGTATCCCAAAAAGTTAAACGTTCCAACCTTTTGCTGAGAATCGCTATCCAGGTAGTTGAAGAAATCCTCTCGATCATAGCCAGTGTTGGCAATTGATACTGATGCAAACGTCGAAAGATCATTCACACTGTATTCAACCTGACCAAAGACACCTAACCACTTAACAATACCATCATTATGGTAGTCTATTTTGTCACCAACACGAGCTGCATTTACAGGATTATTCACGTTATCATCATCCAGGTAGAATTGACCACCTAAAAGATTCGTAACCTCTCTGAAGTGAGCCCCTCTATAGTATCTCCAATCCAAACCTCCTAATACAGAGAGTTTATCAGAAACTTCATATCTCAGTGATGAAAGAAGGCCGTACCAGTTGTGATCGTTTCGGGATGCCCTCATGATAGCATCCGATCCCAGACCGCCTCTAGCTACGTTCTCATCATAAATTCTTTCAAGATTGATGGTTCCATCTGCGAAATTATATCCATCGACGTTTCCTTCAAGTTTACCCCTGTTTTCTCCAAGGGCTCCGCCTCCACCACCAGTTCCCCACGAACCGTACAATGCAGTAGAAAGCTCCATTCCATCATTAATAGTCCAGTAGTGATTCAATGACAATTGTGGCTTGTGGTAAAAATTATCTTCTACCTGGATTAATTCACCTCTCAAATAGCCCCAGTTGGAGTTATGCTTAATACCTCTAGGGCTGTTTTCATAAGTAGAAAGTCTGTGCTGCTGCTGTCTTTGTCCGTGACGCTGTTTAGCACCTATCGCAGTAAAAGTTATTTCGTGAGCATCGTTAATTTGCTTTGCTATTGTGGCGAAATAACTATGCCCTAGAAATTCAGTTCCGTCTACGAAACCGTTCCCTTCTGCTCTTGATCCTGCAATGGTGAAAGCCCATCCATTTTCGGTCAGACCTGAGGAAAGTTCAAATCCTACTTTCTGATAGGAATCATTTCCGGAAGTAAAGGAAAATGACCCACCTTCTTCTCTTTCACTCGCTTTAGATACGATGTTGATGGTTCCACCAATTGATGGAACAGCTAAATTGACCGCACCCAAACCTCTTTGAACCTGAATGGTGTGGGTAGCGTCAGTAAGTCCTGCCCAGTTAGACCAGAAAACGCGACCATTTTCCATATCATTCACAGGTATACCATTAATAAGGACTGCAACATTTTCGGAATTAAATCCTCTCACGGAAATTCTTCCGTCTCCCCATCCTCCACCTTCTTTGGTGGCAAAAACACCAGGAGTGGATTTGAGGACTTCAGGAAATTCCTGACTTCCAATTTTCGCTTCAATCACGTCTGCCTTTATGTTAGACATTGCAACGGGAGTCTTTCTGTCAACTCCATAAGAGGCAATGACGAGAACCTCATCAAGTCCGATTAAGCCAGATACCAAAGTCAAAGAAGACAAGTCCGAATTTGCAGCTACTTCGATTGTTTGATAGCCGACATAAGATACTACCAGTGTTGCATTACTAGAAGAAACAGACAATGTAAATGAACCATTGATATCTGCAATAGCTCCGTTGTTTGTGCCTTTTTCCAATACTGTGGCCCCAATAAGAGCCTCGCCCGATTCGCTATCTGTAATTGTACCTGTTACCGTGGTTTGTGCCACAGTGATCAGGGTACCCATTACAAGCGAAAAGCTTAGTAAGAGTTTTCTCATAATTGTTTGTTGGTTTAAATTTTCACAAATGTAGGTTCGCCTAACAACCTCAACCTGAACAGATCGTTACATAATTATTAAGCTTTAGGATCATACTTTTAGTTAAGGTAATTAGGCCGATTTTCAATGTTAACTTAACATTATGTTAATGTTATCTTGTGTTAACTGTATATTAAGCTAGATTTCAAATCAACCTCGAAAACTAAAAGAATCGGATTTCAAATAGCGGATCTAAATACACAAGTTATCCACACACTTAAAGTAAAATCTCAAGAATATTGATGGTATAATACTGATTATCAGTAATTTATGATTAAGATTTTTTTCTGAAAAATTCTAGAGCTTTTCTTACAGACCCGTATTTGACTAGAATTTCTTTGGCTTCTTGCTTCGAAAGATTCAATTCTTCCCTTAAAATATTCGCTCCTCTTTCCACCAATTTTTGGTTGGTCAGTTGCATGTCAACCATTCGGTTTCCTTGTACTCTTCCGAGTTTTACCATTAAGGATGTTGAGATCATGTTAAGAACAAGTTTCTGAGCTGTACCCGCCTTCATTCGAGTGCTTCCAGTCACGAACTCCGGTCCAACTGGAACCTCAACCGGAAATGCAGCTACTTTGGCAAGTTCAGTTTCAATGTTACAAGTAACACACCCTGTAAGCACCTGGTTTTTGTTGGCCATTTCTATTGCCCCAATTACATAAGGTGTCCTTCCAGAGGCGGCAATGCCGATCAGTGAATCGTTTTCGGAAATATCATTGGTTAGTAGGTCTTTCCAACCCTGTTCTTTATCATCTTCAGCAAATTCTACTGCTTTTCTAATTGCGCTATCTCCGCCGGCAATGATGCCATTGACTAACTCATGTGGAACTCCAAATGTAGGTGGACATTCGGAAGCGTCGACAATTCCAAGCCGGCCGCTAGTCCCGGATCCGATATAAAATAACCTACCACCATCAAGCATCCTGGGTAAGATCGCGCTCACTAAAGCTTCAATTTGAGGTATTGCTTTTCTCACAGCTTCCGCTACTCCCCCATCTTCATGATTGATATTGGTGAGTAGTTCCGAAACGGTCATTTTCTCTAAATGATTGTAATGGGATTCCGATTCGGTGATTGATTTTTTAGCCATGATTTTGGTGGAATAAGACGAGCCCAGCAATTGGAGTTTCTACAATGTTTTGGATGTGAAAACCTCGATCATTTCCGACTTGTCTCAAAATATCGGAGAAATGATAGGCAATTGAGCCTGAAAAATGAAATGTTTCTGCCGCATATTGATTCCTGAAAAAGAAGGCATTATGAAAATCTACGAAAGCATCATAAATCAGTCGGTAGATTTCAGGGTGTGATTTGTGCTTAAAGACAAAAGGAGCAAATGAAGCCAGGAAATGATTAGGTTTTGGTTTGTGATAAATCTGCTGAATTGCCTTGTGTGATGTGAGGTTGAATTCTTCTTGAAAGGCTTCAATGATTTCCTTAGGAAGTTGCTCTCTAAATACTCCCATCATGAGTTTTTTCCCTAGATACGCTCCACTTCCTTCATCGCCAAGAACATATCCAAGAGAAGCACTCACCTTATTGACACGTTTTCCATTGTAGTAACACGCATTGGAACCGGTTCCAAGAATACAGACATTTCCAGGCTCGTCTCCACAAAGAGCCCGAGAGGCCCCGACCAGGTCATTTCTTACATGGAGATTTTCTCCCAAAACTTCACCGAGCTCATCCTCTACTTCCTCTTTTTGCTCTTCGGTATCCACTCCTGCCGCATAAAAAAATACGGGGCTATCATCTTTCAATTCACTCTCCAGGTTTTGAAGAATACTTTCCTTTAAATCACTCAAGTCGTGGGTATAGGCGTTATATCCGATGGTATTGAATTGCGAAATCTCTCCATTTCTGACGACTCGCCACTGGGTTTTTGTTCCACCTGCATCACCAACAATAAAAGAATCTGCCACTTGATAAGTTTTTTTCGAACGGCCAAAATTACATCTACCGAGCGAGGGTTTTGCTCACCATTTCAATTATCTCTTCTTTTTGATCCGACTCAAACCAGTTGATGTCTTCATATCTTCTAAACCAGGTCATCTGACGCTTGGCGTATCTCCGGCTGTTCCGTTTCAATAACCTCACCGCTTCATCACGATCGTATTTTCCATCCATGAAATCAAAAACTTCAGAATATCCCACCGTTTGCAACGCATTGTGATCCCGAAACGAAATCAGCTTTTCTACCTCCTCGAACAAACCATTCTCGATCATTATATCCATGCGCTTATTGATTCGTTCGAAAAGCAGCTCTCTGTTCATATTCAGACCAATTTTTAAGTTTTTATAAAAATTGTCATTCATAGTCGATTGTCTGAATGAGCTGAACTTCATCCCAGTTCCCCGTATTACTTCCAACGCACGAATAACTCGCTGACCATTCTTTTGATCAACAATTTCAAAATATTCAGGATCGGAATCTTTCAATTCCTCTAATAGTATTTCCAATCCTGTTTTTTGAAATTCTTCATTCAGTTGTTCTCTAAAAATGGGGTCTACTCCAGGGATTTCATCAAAACCTTCCCAAAGCGCTTTTAAGTACAGACTTGATCCACCTACTGCAATAACAATCTCTTTTTGTTGGAAAATTGATTCCAAAACCACTTTTGCATCTCTTCCAAATTCTCCGGCGCTATAGAATTCACTAATGGAATGAGAATTAATGAAATGGTGTTTTATAGCTGAAAGCTCTTCAGCTGTTGGTTTTGCTGTACCAATTTCCATTTCTTGATAGAATTGCCTTGAATCAGCAGATATGATTTCAGTATTAAAAACATGTGCGAGCTCAATGGCCAAACTCGTCTTACCGACTGCTGTGGGACCTACAACAGATACTAGTAAAGGTTTGCTTGCTATATCAGACATTTATGAAGGCTAAAATGCCTAATTTTAATCAGAATGGCAGTTGTTGATAACATAGCGGAGGATCAAAACAAGGAGATTTCTGAGCTCAAAAGTAAGCTTGAGCAAGCAGAACGGGATTATTATTCCCTGGTTGAAAAAACCAATCAAAACCTGAAAGATCTATTTGATAACTCAAATGATCTTATCACCATTTTCAAACCCACAGGAGAAATTCGTTTTGCCAATGCCGTAGTGAAAAACAAGCTTGGATATACAGATGACGAAATCCTCGACTTAAAATTTCTTGAAGTTGTTCACAACGATCACCGAAGAAACGCACTTCAGAACATCCTAAAAATTACTGCCGGAAGCAGAATGGAGCGCTTTGAGACAGTTCTGATCTCTAAATCTGGTAAAAATATTTATGTGACAGGAAAGCTTACCTCCATTTTCGAAAACAACGAGCCCGTGGAATATCGCTGTGTATTCTATGATATTTCGGAAAGAATCAGAGCAGAAAGTGCACAGAGTCTTTACTATCAAATTGCCAACATCACAATCACAGAAAATGACCTTGAACATCTGTACACTGGCATTTATGACCAGCTAAGCCAGATGATGATGGTAAAGAATTTCAATATTTCCTTAAAAAAAGGAGGAAGCTATACCACCATATTTAGAAGAAATGAGAATGATGATCTGACTGGAGATGTTGACAATGCGCTGATGGATTATGCATTCGATCGAAGAAGATCCCTAATCATTTATGAAGATGGGATTCAGAAAATTGAATCTCAATTCAAGAAGAAATTCAAGGATTCTATGCCGAAGATTTGGTTGGGTGTGATCATTTACCTCAATTCCAGACCTCAAGGTATAATGTCAGTTTATAGTTACACTGACCAGAGTGCATTCAATAACAAAGACCTTGAGCTCCTAGACTTTATCAGTGGTCAGATAAGCTTGGCAATGGAGCGTAAGGAAAAAGAAGATAAGATAGAAAACCAAGCGGCTACCCTGGGTGCTATTTTCGACAGTAGTACGCACCAAATCTGGTCGGTCGATAGAAAGTTACGTTTTACTTCATTTAACCATAATTATTCCGAGGCATTCAAGTACTACTTTGGAATTGAACCAGAAGTTGGAAAAAGCCTATTCGAACTTGATCAGATCACTTTTTCAGATGAAAGAAAAGAATTTTGGGAAGACAAATACAAGGAAGCCTTCCAGGGGAAATTTGTCAACTTTCAAACAAAAATTGAAAAGGACAAAAAAGAAATATGGCGTGATGTATTCTTAAATCCAATCTTCCTCCCCAATGGGCGAATTGAAGAGCTCTCAGTGATTGCGAATGACATTACTGATAAGAAGGAAGCGGAAGTTGCTCTCATTTCCAGTGAAGAAAAGTTTAGAACCATTTTTGAATCTTTCCAGGATGTCTACTTCAGATGTGATATGGAAGGATTCATTTCCATGATGAGTCCTTCTGTGAAAGAAGTATTAGGATATGATCAAAACGATATGATCGGAAGACAAGTGACCGATTACATTAAGACAAAAGCACCATTGAAAGACATCATGGAGAAGCTTTTTGAGGAAAAAAGACTCCGAAACGTAGAAGGGACGGTAGCTCAAGAAAATGGTGTAAAGCTTGACTTCCTTTGTAACATAAGACTTATTCAAAAGGAAGATGGAGAAACCGAAATTGAGGGTGTGGGCCGGGATATTTCTAAACTAAAAGAGACAACCAAGGAACTACAAAGAGCTAAAGATTTCGCCGAACGATCACTGAAAATCAAAGAACGGTTCTTAGCGAACATGAGTCACGAGATCAGAACTCCCATGAATGGGATCATCGGTATGATTGATTTGATGGGAAGCACAAAATTGGATAATGAGCAATCTGAATATGTAAAGACGATTAGTAAATCCTCTCAGACACTCCTTAACATCCTCAACGACATTTTAGATCTCTCAAAAATTGAGGCTGGAAAAATGGAGCTCAGGCAAGAACCATTTAGAATGGTGAAAGCCATCGAGAAAGTTTACGATCTTTTCTCTCAACAAGCTTCATTAAGCGACAATGTACTTTACTATCACATTGATGAAAGAATTCCTGAATGGATTGTTTCTGATGAAACACGTTTGATACAAGTTCTTTCAAATCTTACCGCTAATGCTATCAAATTCAGTGAAGAAAAGGGGAACATTAACATTAGTGTCAGACTGCAAAAATCGAAGAAAAACAAACATTTTTTTAAAGTCTCCATAAAGGATTCCGGAATTGGAATTTCTGAAAAAGATCAAAAGACATTATTCCAAAGCTTTCACCAACTAGACAATAGTACAAGCAAAAATTTCGGTGGCACTGGTCTTGGGTTAGCTATTTCTAAGGAGTTGGTAAAGTCCATGGAAGGTGATATTGGGGTTGTTTCTACACCAGGTTTGGGAAGTACTTTCTGGTTCACATTTGCAGCAGAAGAGATTGACCCAAGCAAAGTAACCCAGATCCAACCGGATCAATCATTTACCAAACAATTCATTGATAAAGCTCCAAGAATTCTGTTGGTCGATGATAATGACGTAAACAGAAAAGTTGCTACTGGTATTCTGAAAAAATCAGGTTGTGAAATTACCGAAGCGAAAGATGGGTTCGAAGCGATAGAATTGGTCAAAAAAGGCACTTATGATTTGATCTTCATGGACATTCAAATGCCAAAAATGAATGGTGTGAAGGCCACTCAAGAGATTAAGAAGTTGAAGATTAAAAATCTTCCTCCAATCGTAGCAATGACTGCTTATTCGATGGAAGAGGATCGTCAGAAATTTCTCGACAATGGGCTTGATGATTATTTGGCCAAACCAATCAAGGCTGAAACATTGATCAACAAAGTGAAAAGTTGGTTAGCATTTGAACCTAAACAAATGACTACAGAAAAACTGACAGAAACATCTGAAGCTTTGGTTATCAATCAGAATACAATCAATCAATTGGCAAAATTTGGTGGCCAAGAACTTATCGAAACTACATTGGTTGACTTTGAACAAGAGGCCGAAGAGCTTGTTAGTAACACTCAAAAGTTTCTAAAAAAGAAAGATTACGAGGCTATGCGAGGAGAATTACACACGCTAAAAGGCAATGCAGGCACTTTAGGCATTGAAAAATTATCTAATCAGGCTGCATCCATTGAAAAATTGTTGAAAGCCAATAAATTTGATAACCTTAAAGCGGAAGTAACCCAACTAGTTGCTCATTTTGAAGAATTCAAGGAGAGCAGTCAAAACATGCTAATTACTGATGAGTAAAAAAATCATTGTTGCCGAAGACAGTAGTGTCATCCAAAACCTAACCAAGAAGATCCTAACTCAGATGAACTATGAAATTGCGTCTGTGAAAAACGGTCAACAAGTGCTTGACCTTCTTGAACAGGACAGCTATGATTTGATCTTGTTGGATATCCACATGCCTGTAATGGATGGAATGGAATGCGCTACACGAATTAGAAATCTCGAAACGGAGAGCAAAGACATTCCAATCATTGCAATCACTGGAAACGCAAATAACTATGGCATGAAAGATTTTGAGAGTGTGGGGATCAATGACTTTATTCCTAAGCCTTTGAATTATGATAGCTTGGTAGAGATGGTTAGGAAATACGTTACGGATGTCAATTAAGTACACCAAACACTTCCTTAACAAACTTGAGGATGTGATGTCCGAGACCGATTATATCCTACGTTACGAAAAAGGTAATTTTCAATCCGGCTATTGCATCCTCAACGATAGTAAAATTGCGATAGTAAACAAATTTTTCGCACTTGAGGGAAAAATCAACAGCCTTGTAGAAATCCTAAAATCCATCGAACTAGATACTTCTAAACTCAGCGAAAACAACAAAAAATTATACGCTGAGATTACCCAAAATCAACTGCAACTGTGAAAGTTACCTTCCTTGGAACTGGCACATCTCAAGGGGTTCCTGTCATAGCTTGCGAATGTGAAGTATGCACATCATTGGACTATCGTGACAAACGATTGAGATCTTCAATTTTGGTTGAAACCCCTGAGTTCCAACTTGTAGTAGATACCGGACCCGACTTCAGACAGCAGATGATACGGGAAAGGGTGAAGCGGCTAGACGCTGTTTTGTTCACGCACGCACATAAAGATCACACGGCAGGACTCGATGATGTTCGTAGTTTCAATTTTCTTCAAAAAAAAGAAATGCCTGTCTATGGTCAGGCACATGCTCTTGACCAACTTAAAACCGAATTCTCATACATATTTTCGGAAAACAAGTATCCTGGAATTCCTCAAGTAAGTTTGAATCCTATCGACAACAAACCCTTTGAAGTAAATGGAAGAAGAATAACTCCTATTGAGGTAATGCATCACAAATTACCTGTGTTCGGATACAGGATTGGAAATTTTACCTACATCACAGACGCAAATTTTATTACCGATGAAGAGAAGGAAAAAATTGTGGGTTCTGAAGTACTTGTATTGAACGCTTTACAAAAAACAGAACATATAAGCCATTTCACATTGGATGAGGCGGTAGCATTAGCAGAAGAACTAAAACCTAAAAAAACCTATTTCACACACATAAGCCATAAATTGGGTTTGCACAGTTCCGTAAGCAAAGAACTTCCTGAAAATGTGGAACTTGCGCATGATGGACTAACTCTTTTAATTGATAATTAATAATTGTCAATTAATAATTACTCATGTTCAGCAATTACTTTTTTCTTAAACGATTAGCTTTATCTCTCGAGCAAGAACTTGCTGGATTAACATTCATTGAGTGTTTTTCACAGAATAAAGAGGAGTTGATCCTAGGCTTTGCAAACGAGACAAAAGAATTCTGGATCAAGGCCAATCTTGATCCCAACATTTCCATTATTTCTTTTCCAGAATCGGTGGCACGTGCTCGAAAGAATAGCGTCGATCTCTTCACTTCACTAAGAAGCAAAACGGTCGTGAGTTGCAAGGTTTTTCAATTCGAAAGGTCGTTCGAGATCACTTTCAAAGATGAGCTTTCCTTGATTTTCAAAATGCACGGACGAAGAGCGAACATTTTGTTTTTACAGGAAAATAAAGTCAAAGAAGTATTCAGAAATTCCCTTTCAGCTGATTTCGACTTGACCCCAGACGGTTTAAAAAAGGAAATTGAAATAAGCGAGTCTTCATTTCGGACAAATGGATGCAATCCAATAGAATTATTGCCAGCGCTAGGGAAAGAAGTTCAATCTTATTGGGAAAGTCATTTTTCAACCAGTGACGATCATGAAAAATGGGTGGAATTACAAAAGCTACTTGAACAATTGGATACGAATCCCATCTTTCTTGATGAGGAGAATTCAAAACTTAGCTTACTTCAGATAGATGATGCTACAGAGACGCTTGATCCAATTGAAGCTTCTAATTGGTTGTTTGCAAAAAAGACTCGAGAATTCTACTTCGAAAGAGAAAAAACACAAATAAAGAGTAGGCTCAATCAATCTATCCGTCAATCCGAGAATTACATTTTCAAGACCTCAGAAAAACTACGAGTGGTTCAGTCACAGAGAAATCCGGAGGAAATTGCCAACATCATTATGGCCAATTTATCCCTGATCGAAAAGGGACTATCAAAAGTGGTTCTCAACGACATTTATTCAGGAGACTTCATAGAGATAAAACTCAATCCAAAGCTTTCGCCACAGAAAAACGCTGAAAATTTTTACCGGAAATCTAAAAATCGACATCAGGAAATCGATGCACTTGAAAAAAACATATCGGAAAAGCAAAAGAGAATCGATGATCTCAATCAGCTGATAGAAGCATTAGAAAGTGTCCAAAACTCCAAAGAGTTGAAACAGTATTTGAAGACGAACAAACTGGAAAAGACTTCTTCAAAACCAGAAAAAAACAAACCTTACCATGAATTTGAAAAAGATTCATGGAATATTCTTGTTGGGAAAAATGCAAAAGCCAACGACGAGTTGACGCTGAAAGTAGCGACAAAGAATGATCTATGGCTTCATGCAAAAGACGTGAGCGGATCGCATGTGGTCATCAAGGAAAAACCCGGCCAAAATTTTCCTATCCATATCATTGAGTATGCGGCAGCTTTGGCTGCATTCAATTCCAAAAGAAAGACCGATTCCGTCTGTCCCGTTATTTATACAAAAAAGAAGTTTGTAAGAAAACCAAAAGGTTCGCCACCAGGTACCGTGATTGTTGAAAAAGAGGAAGTGATTATGATAGAACCGAATGAAAATCCAGATAATTAGGCAGCATTGACTTCTTTACCGCGCCAATCACCAAAGATCCAATTTCCAGGAGCATCCTCATTTGAGGACAAAAAGAATTCGTAAAAACCCTTCATGAGTTCATCGTTACTAATAAACCCATCACTATTCTCGTCTAATTTGTCAAAACCAATTTGTACAAAATCCCTGTTCAACCCATAGGTTTCAAACATGTTAGTGTATTCCTCCTTGGATATCATCTGATCGTCATTATGATCAAACAGCGAGAAAATATAGTTGGCAACCCTAGTTATGTATCGTTGAATGAATTTTGGTCTTGTCCGATGAAAATGAGAGAAAAAATGCAACCATTCGTCAAGGTTTATGCTGATATCTTGTTTGCCCATGTCGGTCAATATTTGAACAAACAAACGATAGGATTTCAGATTTAAATCTAACCTTGCTTTCGACTGAGCATCATAACCTAATTGGTCGCTAATCTTCTCTGCGACATTCGTAAAGTCATCGGGTTGAAGGACTTGATTGTGATTTTCATCGAGTATCGCAAATAGATACTCTAGTTTGGATTTTTGAATTGAATTCATGGTATTAATAGCTGGTGACTACCAATTTACAAAACGAAACTCTCAATCCATTGTTTTCAAAGAATATAATTTAACTGCAATACGACAAACGTCAGCTTAACTTCGATTAAATATCCCAATCTTCGTTGATCTGTCTGATTGCATGATAGGCGGTAAGATCGAACTGGCAAGGAACGATAGAAACGTAATTGTTGGCCAACGCGGTTTCATCATTATCTTCTCCCTTGTCGTGATTGACGAAATTTCCCACCATCCAAAAATAGTTTCTTCCGTATGGATCAATTCTTTCATCAAAGTCTTCTTCCCAGTTGGCATTGGCCTGACGGCAAACTTTTATTCCTTTGATTTTCTGCTTTTGAATTGGTGGAAAATTCACATTAAGTGCTACTCCTTCTTCAAGACCTTTTTTCAATGCCTCTTTTACAATTCTTATTAAATATTCATCAATGTGGGATAGGTCTGCTTCAATATCGTAATCACAAAGTGAAAAGCCAATCGATGGACATCCTTCTATCGCCCCCTCAATCGCTGCACTCATTGTCCCAGAATAAAGCACGCTAATGGAACTATTACTTCCATGATTTACACCAGACACTACAAGGTCCAACGTCCGATCTTTCAAAACATAATGCCTGGCCAATTTCACACAATCCGCTGGAGTTCCGCTACACTCATATGCTTGAATGTCACCGAAAATATGGTTGGGTTTCAATCGTAAAGTGTCACCCACCGTAATAGCATGTCCCATCCCTGACTGAGGACTGTCGGGTGCAACGACAACTACTTCTCCGATTGTACTGACAAGTTCTACAAGTTTTCGTATACCTCTTGAAGTGATACCATCATCGTTGGTAACAAGGATCAACGGTTTTGACATAGTGAAATTTAGATTGTATTATAAAAGGCCGTAATTCTAATCAAATCCCGAACATCATCCGAATCCAGCCGATTATCTTTCATGTATTTCTTCACATCGTTCTGCTTTCTTCTCATTATAAGAAGTAAATCCTTTTTCCGGCCAGAGAAGAAAGTGATTTTCCCTTTTGTATCTAGAAAAAAGAAAGAGTATTGAACAACAGTTCTTGGGTAATTAGCACCACCCCAATATGGAGAATTGGAGGCTTGCGCTTGTTGAACAATCGATTCTCTGGTTAACAGTGAAAGTGGGCCCTCATATAGTAATTCGAACAGGATTGGAATCTTGTAATCGTAATTGACTTTATGTGGAATTGAATAAAACTGACGATAGGTATTCAGAATCTCATCGTTGATCTCAAAGTAGTGTATTTTATGACTGGAAAATGAATGAAGCTTTTGACCAACAGCTAATGTTACGATGTTGGTCTCCATATCGTACTTCAATTTCCCACGCACGGTATCACGATCATTGGTCACAAGAAATCCCTGATGAAATACTTCGGAGGAAAACCGCTGAGCATAACTCAGTGAAGTGAACCCAACAAACAATATGATTAAGACTTTCTTCAAGCTATTTTAAAATTTCGTGACCCAGTTTATCTCGTTTCGTCTCCAAATATTTCTTATTGTGAGAGTTTGGAGTGATCTCTATCGGTGTATTGTCAACAATTTCCAAGCCATATCCCATCAATCCAACTCTTTTCTTTGGATTATTGGTGATCAGATTCATCTTGGTAATTCCCAATTTACGCAAAACCTGAGCTCCTACGCCGTAATCTCGCTGATCCGCTTGAAAGCCAAGCTCGAGGTTGGCCTCAACCGTGTCTTTCCCTTGTTCTTGTAGTTTGTATGCTTTCAACTTATTTAACAAACCGATTCCCCTTCCTTCTTGGTTCATGTATAAAACGACTCCTTTTCCTGCTTGTTCCACCATTTGCATGGCACTATGCAATTGACCGCCACAATCGCACCGACAAGAACCGAAAATGTCGCCTGTAACACATGAAGAGTGGACTCGAACAAGAACCGGTTCGTCTTTTTCCCATTCTCCTTTGATCAAAGCCAAGTGACGCTCATTGGTGTTTGTTTGTAGAAATGTTTTCAATTGAAAATCTCCAAATTCCGTGGGCATATTCACCTCTATCTCCTCCTCGACCAACGATTCTTTTTGCATTCGATATTCAATCAGATCTTTGATTGCAATCAGTTTTAGATTGAATTTATCTGCGATTACACGCAAATCAGGCAGCCGAGCCATAGTGCCATCTTCTTTAAGCACCTCAACCAACACGCCGGCTGGATACAAGCCAGCCAACCTGGCAAGATCTATTGTTGCTTCTGTATGTCCAGACCTCCTGAGTACTCCCCCATTTTTAGCTTTTAGTGGAAAAATATGACCAGGTCGTCCAAGATCTTCCGGTTTAGTGTTAGGATCAACCAACGCTTGAATAGTTTTGGCCCGATCTGAAGTTGAAATTCCTGTGGAAGTGTCTTTTGCGATTAAATCCACAGAAACAGTGAATGGAGTTTCATGTAAGGCCGTGTTTTTGCCAACCATCAGGTCCAACTCAAGTTCATCGCAACGATCTTCTTTCAAAGGCGCACAAATCAATCCTCGTCCTTCCTTTGCCATGAAATTGATGATCTCAGGCGTCACCTTCTCCGCGGCGCAGATAAAGTCCCCTTCATTTTCACGATCTTCATCATCAACTACAATGACAATTTCTCCATTTGCAATGGCTTCTATGGCCTCTTCTATTTTATCTAGCATATTATCCTACTAATACAATTCCTAATATTTTGGCTATCGACACTCTTACTTTCTCTAACTCAATTATCTCATCTAAAAGTTCATCGGTTTCCTCCTCAGTCCTGGCTTCTTTCAATTTTTTCTTTTCCTCAACAATCAAATGCTCAATGATTCTGAATTTAAGCCTCAAAACGTTGGTATAAGTCACATCACGCAAAAATTCAGTTTCCCGGGGCACATGAATTTGGTACTTATCCTTCCAGTCTTGACTTATCTCGTATTTATCTGCCACAAGATCCACAACTGTTCTTCTCACATCCTCGTCAGGATGATTAATCAGGTTTTCTCCATCGATGATCTCTCCTTCTCTCAATTTCTCCTTGAAAAAATCAATGATCTTCTTGTAAGTCAGGTTGGAAAATTGAATCTCCTCTGACTCATTCAGAAAATAATTGATCAGGTATTGATCTTGCAACTCACGAGTTTGAATTTTGTTTTTCCCATAGTTTACAAGCACCCGGACACTTTCCCTCTCTTGAAGGTCAATAATTTGCCCGATATCCATTTTATCAAGTAATTCCTCCTGCTCAGGTGGAATTTCAGGAAGTGGTGGTTGTTCGGGCTGCTGACCTTTTCGTTTCTCAATTAGAATCTTGTTTTGCTCAGCTACCAAAACAGATTCCGAAATCCCCATCAAGTTGCTACAATCTTTGATGTAGACTGTTCTTTTGACCGGATCGTTAATCCTGGAAATACTGGAAACGATTTCTTTAATCACACTCGCTTTTTTGACTGGATCGTCACCAGTTTCATCCAGCAAAACTTTCGTCTTGAAACGAATGATGTCCTGAGCCTCTTCTGTGATAAAATCTTTGAATCCGGCAGGCCCGAGAGCATTAGAATAGCTATCCGGATCTTCCCCTTCAGGCAGGGCAACTGCCTTGACATTTAAATCACCCTCTAATAGCAAATCAATTCCCCTGAGAGCAGCTTTGATTCCTGCTGGATCTCCATCAAAAATGACTGTGACATTCTCCGTGTAACGTCGAATCAGTTTTACCTGATCTTCTGTCAATGCAGTTCCAGAAGAAGAAACCACATTTTCAACACCCGACTGGTGTAAGGAAATTACATCGGTATATCCTTCGACCAGGATGCAAAAGTCCTCTTTCCGGATAGCCATCTTGGCCTGAAAAAGTCCATAAAGGATTCTACTTTTGATGTAAAGCTCCGTCTCTGGGCTATTGATGTACTTCGGCTGTTTGTCATTACTTGTGAGTTTTCTTCCTCCAAAAGCAATCGGTTTCCCTGAAATGTTGTGAATAGGGAAAATGACCCTGCTCCTAAATCGATCGTAGGTTCGATCCTCTTTGGTTATGACTAGTCCAGCCTCTTCTAGAATTTCCTTTTTGTAGCCCTTTTTGGTAGCATCATCATATAACCCATCCCAAATTTCCTTTGAGTAACCCAACTCAAATTTTTTGATCGTTTCCTCTGAAAAACCGCGCTCCTTGAAGTAAGTAAGTCCGATCGATTTTCCCTCATCGGAAGTATGAAGCACCTCTTGAAAATACTGATTGGCGTAGCTAAGTACAATGTAGAGACTCTCACGTCTGTTTTGAGCAGCCATCGCCTCATCAGACTTTTCCTCCTCTACAATTTCAATCCCGTATTTCCCTGCCAAATACTTCAGTGCCTCGATGTAGCTCAATCCATCGATTTCCATGACAAAAGAAATCGCATCACCACCCTTCCCTGAGCTGAAGTCCTTATAAATGCCTTTGGATGGAACGACATAAAAAGACGGGGTTTTCTCGTTTGAAAACGGACTCAAGGCCTTAAAACTCGATCCTGACCTTTTTAATGACACAAAATCCCCAACAACATCAACAATGTCGATACGATTTTTGATTTCTTCTATGGTGTTTGGGTGGATCAAAGGAACAATTTCGGCATTTGAATTGTAAAATTACTTAAATGCAAAAAGTCTAGAATAGCTAAACTTGCAGTTCGGAATGGAACTAACGAAAGAAAATCTACTTAAGGCGCTCAGCCATGTGCAAGATCCGGATCTAAAAAAGGATCTCGTAACACTTGGCATGATCCAAAATATCCACATCAATGAAGATAAGGCAGCTTTTGATGTAGTGTTAACTACACCGGCATGCCCGATGAAGGAACTCATTAGAAAAGATTGTGAAGAAGCTGTAGCGAAACATGTCGGTGAGGTGCAACTCACTATCAACATGACTTCTAATGTTACTACCCAGCGAGACGAAGGTCCTGTTTTGCCGGGTGTAAAAAACATTATTGCGATTTCTTCAGGAAAAGGTGGTGTTGGTAAATCTACAATTGCATCCAACTTAGCAGTCGCTTTAGCTAAAACAGGTGCCGATGTTGGGCTTATTGACGCAGATATTTTTGGGCCGTCCATTCCAACCATGTTCAACTGCGAATTTGAGCAACCAACCATCGTTCAAGAGGATGGCAAAAACAAGATTGTTCCATTGCAGCAATATGGAGTTAAGCTTCTTTCGATCGGATTTTTGACCAACAGTGAAGATGCCGTCGTTTGGCGAGGACCAATGGCAAGTTCGGCTTTGAAGCAATTCATTAGTGATGCGAAATGGGGGGATTTGGATTATTTACTTATCGACCTGCCTCCGGGAACCAGCGATATTCATTTGACACTTGTACAAAGCGTTCCGGTCACAGGAGCTATTGTGGTAACTACACCTCAAAAAGTGGCATTAGCTGACGCCCAAAAAGGAATCTCGATGTTTAGACAAAAACAAATCAACGTTCCTATCCTTGGTTTGATTGAAAATATGGCATGGTTTACGCCGGAGGAGCTTCCTGACAATAAGTATTTTATCTTTGGGAAAGATGGAGGAAGAAACTTGGCGGAAAAAAATGGTGTTGAATTGATTGGCGAGATACCAATTGTGCAATCCATCCGCGAAAGTGGGGATAGTGGATTCCCGGTTGTAATGAAAGATGGTGAGGTTTCAGCCGCTTTCATGAAACTAGCAGAACGAGTCGCACAACAGGTGGCGATTAGAAATGCGTCAATGGATGAGACTAAAAAAGTAGAAATGACCGTTTAAACTTATGCCTGAATTAATTGATAGAATTGAAAGCGCTTTAGACAACATCAGGCCTTATCTTGAGGCAGATGGTGGAGACGTTAAAGTGTTGAAAGTGGACAAAAACAAGAATGTAGTGCTCGAATTGCTTGGAGCGTGCGGTTCTTGTCCAATGTCAACTATGACACTTAAAGCTGGCGTGGAAGAAGCTATCAAGAGAGAAGTCCCAGAAATAAAAGGCGTCCATGCAGTCAATATTACTTCACCTGACGATCCAAATGCCAAGCTTCCGCACAGCTCATAGAGCTTGGGGACTGTATGTTTTTGTTGCCCTTAGTCTTATAAAATTTCCAAGCTTAGCCCAAGATCGATGTGGCACAGTAGCTCCAGATCCTGTCATTTTTGAGCCTTGGATTCAAGATAAAATTCAAAACAGGGAATTATCCCGATTCAGAGAACGAATTGCTGAAGTCTATGAAATCCCTGTAGTAGTTCACATCATCGATCCAGCAACTGGAAGTCTGAACATCACAGATGAACGAGTATTCAGGCAAATTGAAATTCTCAACGAAGACTTCCGTCGCACTAATGCAGATGCTAGTAATACTCCCATTGATTTTCTGCCTTTAGCAGCAGACACTGAAATTCAATTTGTCCTGGCAAGACAAGATCCGGCTGGAAATCCTACCAATGGAATTGTTCGGATCAAAGGATCGCGGGATTGGTACAGCACATTTATTCACCTGGATTTAATTCGCTCCGAATCCTATTGGCCGGCAACCAACTATTTGAATTTGTATGTGTTGGATATCAATACTTTTTTAGGTTGGGCGGCATTCCCGGTGACTTCACTAGATGGAATTGTTAACGAAACCAGCGATTCTTTCTGGGATGGCGTTTTGGTGGATTACGTCTATTTTGGTGAGAATCCCGATGCTTCTGCTTTTCCAAGCTTTGGAAGAACAGCTACGCATGAAATCGGTCACTATCTCGGCTTGCGACACATTTGGGGTGATGGTGGTTGTGGAGTAGATGACTTTGTGAGCGACACACCTCCTGCGGATGATGACAATGGAGGTTTATCTTCTCCATGTACCTTTCCAAACCCAGATGACAGTAATGTGTGCGATACTCCGGAAATGTTTCAAAACTATATGGATTACACCGATGATGGTTGCATGAATCTTTTCACAGAGGGCCAGAAAGTCAGGATGCGAACAGTGCTGGAAAACTCTCCACGAAGGGCTAGTTTACTCACTTCTCCAGCATTGAACGAGCCAGCTAGGTTTGCCAATGACTTAGCTATCGTTTCTGTGATATCGCCTGATGAAGGTTCATGCGTCAATATTGTAAATCCACTGGTAGAGGTTTCCAATCATGGCAACACAACCATAAATTCTTATACAATTGCATTATTGGTCGATGGTTCACAAGTTCAATCGATCAATCAAACAACCACGCTGGAAACGAATGAAAGGGAAATCCTTGGTTTTAATAATGAGTTGGTAGATGCGTCTCAAACGATTGAATTTCGGGTAGTTAATGTTAATGGGGGTTCTGACGGAAATTCTGCTAATGACACAAAAAGTGTTTCACTTTTTCAATCAGCAGCTTTGTCGCTACCTTTTTCTGAGGAT
The DNA here is from genome assembly GCA_028284125.1 of Cyclobacteriaceae bacterium. Lineage (GTDB taxonomy): Bacteria > Bacteroidota > Bacteroidia > Cytophagales > Cyclobacteriaceae > Ekhidna. The sequence goes on along the minus strand of JANQSI010000008.1, from coordinate 165,502 downwards.
TTTGAGTCTGATTTAAATGTGCTGGGAAATAATGGAGCCTCATTTCCATGGGAAGTTCTAACCGCCGCAAAAGAAAGTGCAACAAACAAGGCTTTGTCCTTCAAATCGTTCCAAAATACAACTGCTTTTGGAGAAGACACATGGATAAAAACACCCATTTTTGATCTCTCAGGGATTAACTCAGCCGATTTGTCCTTTAGCTATTCGTATGCGCAAACCTCAAGTACTTTTTGGGACGGACTAGCAGTAAAAGTGAGTACGGATTGTGGAGAAACATTTTCAGATGAACATATCTTCAATAGCTATGGTCCAACATTGGCAACAGCTACTCAAACGGAAGATTCGTACTCACCGGAAAGTTTTTTCGATTGGAAAGATACAACCATCAATATCACCCAATTCTCTTCTTTTGATGGAGTCCAGTTCGCTTTTGTAGGACAAAATGGAGGAAGCAACAATATTTACGTTGACGATATCCAAGTTTTACAAACCAATTTAAAAGCTCGTGATGCAAGTGTTTTGGAAGTTGAATCACCTATACTGACTTGCCGTGATGTTTCCTCAGCAGATTTCAGAATTCGAAATGTGGGTTTCGAAGAGATTACCAGTTTAAGATATCAATATGAAACCAATGGAATCCCGACAACAGAAACGATCGATGAACTTTCAATTATTTCGGGTGGCTTTCAAACCATAAGTTTTGACGTCAATCTCTTGGAAGGGGAAAATCAACTGAACCTTTCCATACTTGAGGTAAATGGTTCTACTGACGATGACCTGACCAATAACTCCGCCAATTTCACTATCAACCAATCGCAAAGCAGTGAGGCATATCCACTTTCTGTAGATTTTGAAACCCCGAACCGATGGTCTTCTTTGGCAGAATCGGAAACACAACTTTGGTCCAAAACACTCGTCGATGATAATTGGACCTTGCAGGCAAATGCTTTCATCGCCACTGAATTTGGAGGTAAAAGTTGGTTCATTAGCCCTAACCTAACCATTGGTTCATTGGATAGTGCCGGACTTTCTTTCAAAGTTTCTTATGCACAACGAACCGGATTTATTGATCGGCTTCAGGTGTTAATGTCAGTCAATTGTGGAGAATCATACACTTTCGAATTGCTAAATGCTACCTCCGATTCACTAGCTATAACAGAATCTAACACTTCGTGGATTCCTCAATCGGATGCAGATTGGAAAGAATTCAAACTTGATCTTAGTCGTTCCATCCCTTGGAGAGATGACATTCGATTAGCTTTTGTTTTTACCAACGGAAATGGGAATAATCTTTACATCGATGATATTCATGTCGGTATAAAACCTAATGAAGTCGCTGAAAATAGTTTTAAGATTTTTCCAAATCCTGCCAGTTCGGTATTCAATGTGGCTTTTTCCTTACAAGAAAGAGACGATGTTCAAGTTCAGCTGATGGATGTTTCAGGAAGGATCATTTATTCCCAAACGTACGAAAATGTGCTAGATCAGGTCTTTGATATTAACACTAATTCACTGGAAGGCTTTTATTTTGTGAAAATAACCGGCAATCGAATCAACCAGGTAGAAAGACTGTACATTCGCCAATAATTGCTAGGTTTATCAATAAAGATGCTGAGGAATGTCCTTTAAGAAACCAGAAAACATAAAAGACCTTTTTATTCACATCGGTGTGATTCTTGGATCTTCACTTTTCCTGGTAGCTTTTCTCTTTTACATCTACCTACCCGTTCGAACAAATCATGGCGAGACTATTTCTGTACCCGATGTGGTTGGAATGTCCCCAGACGAGTTAAGTGAATTTCTTGAGAAAAGGAATTTACGTTTCGAAGTGACGGAAGACAGCAGCTATTCCTCTGAATTTGAGCCATTATCGGTTTTAAGGCAAGTTCCAAAGCCTAATACTAAGGTGAAAGAAAATCGCAAAATCTACGTTACTCTAAATGCCGAGAGACCTCCATCGGTACGAATGCCGCGAGTAGAGGATCTTTCATTAAAGAGCGCTCAAATGGTTCTAAAATCGTACGATTTGAAGTTAGGAAAAATAAGATTTGTGCCAGATGACTTTTTTGGTGTGATTTTGGAAGCGAAAATGAATGGAAGGAACGTGCTTGAGGGTGAAAATATTGAAAAAGGATCTACCATCGATCTGGTCGTTGGAGATGGCTTTGGAAATACCATTTTTCAATCGCCTAACCTTATTGGTTTAGAGCAAGAAGAAGCAGAGGTTGTGATTATAGGTTCTGGTCTTAAGGTAGGAAAAGTACGATTTACAACGATAGCACAAGCTGGATTCGTAGTGCGAGATACTGCAGGCCTTGACGTCATAGAATTTCGAGATGTAGCTCCTGGCAGTGTCCAACAACAATACCCGGAGGCGCAAAAAATTCTCAAAATCGGAGATCCCATTGACATTTGGGTGTACCAGCCAGATTCACTGAGCACAGGAACTACTATTCTGGATAGTCAATGAGGCAGCTGACCTATATCGTTTCTATTTTTCTTATAAATGTATCATTCGCTCAACTGGAAGTAAGGCCAATCGTAGATCCTCAGAAATCCAGAGGAAGAATTTTAGAGACAAGCCAAACAAATGCCATCAGTCCTGCCACTCTTCCTTTTTGGGATGATTTTTCTTTGGCAAATCGAACGGTAGATGAAAATCGCATTTGGGGAACAGACACTACCCTTCAGTGGGAGCCGGAACTAAGTGCCAATGTTTTTGTCAATTCAACGATGGCAATCAATCCACCTTCCTACAACGTCGCGACTTTCGATGGATTAGATGCAAACGGAGACTTTTACGTCCGAGACAACACAGCAACTGGATTGGCAGACGAATTAGTTTCCACCACCATTGACCTAACAGGAAAGACTGTAAATGATGATGTTTATTTCTCCTTTTTCTGGCAAGCGGGTGGCAATGTAGAAAAACCTGAAGAAGGCGATTCACTTGTTTTGCATTTCATGAATAGCGATTCTCTTTGGGTGCCTATTTGGTCAACGGAAGGTTCCGAGGATATCAATGAAACAGTATTTACTCAGCAGATTATTGAAGTAACCACCGCTTATTTTAGTGAGAATTTTCGTTTTCGTTTTCAATCATACGGGGATTTGGATGGGCCATTTGATGCCTGGCATGTGGATTGGATCTACTTAAATGAGGGTCGCAGTAACGTAGATAATGGTTACTTAGATCGGGCTTTCGCTGGAGATTTGACTTCTCCGCTAAAGCCATTCAAATCAGTTCCTTTGGTACAATTCAACGCCGACAATCGTTTCATTACAAATCAACAAATTGAGGTTAGCAATTTGGATGCAACGGACCTCTACCCTATTGATGTCGCATATTCTATTAGCAATACCATGAACAACAATGTTTTTATTAGTGATGCTGATCGAGCGTATGCCGTACTTCTTCCATCTGAAAAAGATACCATAACGCTTTTGGATGCAGACCAGACTCCAATCAATCTGGCTGATGTTGATTTTTCTAGTATTACCTCGTTCGATTCGGTTGTTCTTCAAACATCCATCTCATTGAAATCTAATGATGGAGTATTGGATGGAACAGTAGTAGATCTCCGGGTGAACGACACCATCAGACAGAATTACACGTTGCATAACTACTATGCATTTGACGATGGAACCGCTGAATTTGCTGCAGGCACGAACTTAAGAAATGGCCAAGTAGCGGTTGAGTTTTGGGTTGAACAACGAGATACAATCACTCACGTCGATTTTAACTTTCCAAATATTGCTCCTGTCCTTCAGTCTGCTCCAACACTTTCACTGAAGATTTTTCGAAGCTTATCTCCTGAAATAATGCTTACCTCTGAACAGATCACGGTAGAGTACAACGAGACACGAGATGCCTTCACCAGATATGAATTAAGTCGTCCGATTGTGGTAACTGACACATTTTATGTGGCCTATCAACAATTCATTAATGATTACATCGGCATTGGCTTTGATCGAAGCAATTCGGATGCGTCGCAACACATTTTTGAAAACAAAGACGGTGATTGGATTCAAAATGTGAATCTTAATGGCGCGTTAATGATTCGACCCATTTTTCAAAATGGCGTTGATTTTGTCTTGGGAAATGAGCCAAAATCATTGCTAGTTATTTATCCGAATCCTACCAATGGCACCTTTCAAATACAAGATGAATACGAAAAAATCGAACTATTGGACTTGAGTGGAAGGATATTGTTTTCTGAAAAAAGGAAGCAGCTGCATAATATTTCAAAATTTAGACAGGGCGTATATTTGCTAAGAATTCACCAAAGTAATTCATCTACCATTCAAAAAATCATTCTAGAATGAGTGAAGACATAACCTGCCAGGAAGTAAAGAGACGATTAGAAGAAGGAACATCTTTTCACTTCATTGATGTACGTGAGGAATGGGAACACACTGAAAGCAACATTGGAGCAAAATGTTTCCCTTTGGGCGAGCTGCCACAAAATCTTGACGAGCTGAGTCAATTCAAAATGGACGAAATTATTGTTCATTGCAAAACTGGTCCAAGAGGAAATCGAGCTAAAAAATACCTAACCTCACAAGGATTTACCAATGTACGAAATATGCTAGGTGGAATCACGGAGTACCTTGAGATCCATGAATCTCGAGGACAAGCGGCTGAGGACTAAAGCAAATAATAAATATCACCAGCGCAATCCAACCTACAATTTTTCTTCCCAAACTCAGGTCCCTATCATCTGTTACAGGCGGATGATCTACCCCCAAGAATCTTCCAATCAAAACAGAAAACAACAACCAACCTTGGTATCCCTCCCAACCAGTAAAAAGGTTGAGCAAAAACTGAACAGTGAGCAAGACAGTTGCATAAAGTAGACGATCTTTTGGTTCTTTAAAAACACTGTAAGCTGCTATGTATACAACAATCAAATACAACGCAACGGAGAGAAGAAAATCTCCAAGGCTTCCCAACGACATATCCTGCATATCATTAATCGTTATCCAACCAAGCCCAGCATAAAGGACAAAGCAGCTGAATAGAACACGAGAAATTATTGCATGTCTTTTTGGGCCAAATAATCCGAACAAAACGTGCCCTCCATCAAGCTGACCAATGGGTAAGAGGTTTAGCGCTGTAAAAAAAAGCGCCAGGTAGCCAGCAAGAAGCCAAGGATAATGCATCAATTCATTTTCATGTGGCAGAAGCTCTGGATCTGCAACGTATGTTTTGAAAAAGTTGAAAAGAAGATTTCCTCCCAAATGAATCACATAGCCTTCACTCGCTTCAATAGCTTCATCTACAGATTGGAACTCTGCATATTCCGGGTGTATTTCGTAAATATGTTCCTGCGGTGGCAGATTGGTGAATCCATAATAAAGAACGCCTAAGGCAATCACAAACCCAGCGATAGGTCCGGAAACCCCTACATCAAAGTATTTGAGACGACTATCGATGTGCTCTCGAATTCTTATGAAAGCACCCATTGTTCCAATAGAAGGACTAAGTATGAAGCCAAACCATAAGGGGATATAATAAGGAAGGGAAACTCTTATTTGATGATAGCGAGCAGTGAAGTAATGACCAAATTCGTGAAAAGTCAGGATGGCCAAAAATGGTAGTGAAAATGAAAATCCAGCTATAAAATCTGACCAGGTAATACCCAAAATGAGATATTTGCCATACATCCATTCCGCTCCTGCCAGTGTTGTCGTTACCAGTGTGACAATGAAAAGGATAAGCTGAATCAGCCTTGTTTTCTGCTCTTTATCCATTTTCAAAAAGTTCTTTCAATTGTCGAGCTGCATCGGTCACGTGTACGGTGTTTATTCCACAACTCTTAGCTCCTTCAATATTATCTTGTCGATCGTCTAGAAAAAGTAATTTACTGGGGTCTAATCCAATCTCATCAATAACAAGTTGGTAGCATTCCTTCCCAGGTTTCCGCATTCCAATGTCCTGCGAAAAATAAGCTTTGTTAACAAACTCGTGCAGGCTTGGTTTTCCAGTCACATCCAAGATCATTTGATTGTATGCTTTTTCATGAATCACATTGGAATTGCTAAGAACGTATGTATCAAATCTTTTGCCGACAACTTCAAGTATATCCATTCGTTCTTTTGGCAAATTCTTTAGCATCAGATTCCAAGTGGCATCAAATGTTACATCGTCCAATGACATTCCTAATAAATTATTCACACCGGCTCTGAATTCATCAGGAGTAATTTTGCTGACTTCAAATTCCTTGAGTATTGGCGAGGTGACAACTAGTTCATTGATCTCATCAATATTCTTGTTTGCCTCTTTTGAGAATCCATCAATCACTTTCGGATAGTCCAGTTCTATGATGACTTCTCCAAAATCAAAAATGATCGCTTCGATACCTTTAAGTTGCTCTGACATCCATTGAATATTAGGGCGCAAATATGTAATATTGCGCTCCCTTTTTCAAAGATGTTTGAGAAATGGGCCCTTAGCTCAGTTGGTTAGAGCACCTGACTCATAATCAGGTGGCCGCTGGTTCGAGCCCAGCAGGGCCCACAAGAACTCCACTAATTAGTAATTGGTGGAGTTTTTTTATTCTCCCTCTTCTGACTTGAGCCTACAACGATAAATAGCACTTTGGTATCTTTCTACTTCTTGGGTTACTAAGCAGGTTTTTATCGCTTCTTCATAGGATTCAATCGCTTTTTGAAGATCGCCATGAAGTTCATGCATGACTCCATATTCATGATGAAGTTTGGATTTGTTGGCTCCAGGAATTTTCAAGGCCTCCGGAAGCAAAGTCTTCAGTCGATCAAAATTCTCAATGGTATTTAATACCAATGCGTAGTTGACGTAAGTACTTGGATATTCCGGACTGTATTTCACCGCCAATTCATAACACTCGCAAGCTTTTTGAAAATTGCTAAAGACATTCGCATAGATCCAACCAAGATAGTTGTAAGCCGGACCATAGTCTTGGTATTCCTGGATCAATTCTTTGATCAGATCAAAAGCTTCATCGATCCGGTTTTCAGAGATCTTCTGTTGCGCTATGATGAGTGCTTTTTCTTTATCCATTTGTCGGGTTGTAGTTTCCATAGTTACACTTATTTCTTATCACATACTATTTCTTAGTCCAATCAGGCAGATCAATTTCAAGTGTCATGCTTGGAACGGCATCTCTTGTTTCATTTTTCTCCCATTTCTTTTTGTTATTGTCAAATTCATATTTTTTGGAGGCAAACTCGATCTTGCTAGCATACCATTCTCGCTTTGGCTTTTCTCCATCAATAATCGGCGGCTTGAACTTGTCAGGTATAGGTCCCTTACCATGATCATAGTGAACTTTTGCCTCAAGGCTAACCACATTATTCCTTGGGTTTCCTTCTTTATCTACCTCTATCTTATTTGAAGCCTTAGCACCTATCTTCTTTTTAATTGGATTTTCAAATTTTTTGAGATGATCAGAATTGTTTTGCCTAGTGCCTGGTACAAGATTGGAAGAAACGCCTAGGCCTCCAAAATTATCGTTAATCAAATGTAGTCTTCTCCATCCTTCAGAAGATTTGCTAAGCCCTTGTTGCAAATGCTTCCATCCCTTAACGAAACCACCAGGTCCTGTTCCTGAACCTCGTTTTGCTGATAAATATTCAACTTTTGCTATATATGCCTTTCCGTCTGACATTTCAAAGTTGTATTTCGGTGATGGTAGTTCACCGTAATCTATGTCGGTCAATCGTAACAGTCGTTGACTTAATATGTAAACATTTTTGTTTAAGAGTTTTACACCCTTTTCATCTAGCTCCTTTCTGGTTAACTCAAGGATTCTCTGATGGACTTTTCTTGTTTTTTCAACCTCCTCACTTTGAGGTAGTCCATTTAAGAATGTAGGAATATGTGTTGCATTGCTAAATATTTTTGGTGTTACGGTAGAGCCCTCTTTCACAAACTTTATAGTGTGCGTTTGATCGTCTCTTTCATCTAAGAAGGTTTCTTTAATGGAGGATAACATCTTGGCCTTATCACTTTTGCCATCAACCTTTGCATCCTTACTCTCAGGGGGAATGATGCCCTTAACCAAAATTGGGCTCTTCTTATTGGTCATGGAACCCTTTTTGGCTTTGATCTTCCACTCCTGCCCTTGTGGTTCGGCTTTCACAGAATCAAACCCTTTTACTTTTTGAAGCTTGGCATTGATGCTTTCTTCGTCTAGCGGCTTGCTTTTTGATTCTTCTGCAATGTCTTTGAGTTTTTCCAGGCCTTTACCCCAAGCCTTCATCTCGGCTTTTGTCAACGGTTTACCATCTTCTTGCTTGGGTTTCGGTTCTCCTTTTTTACCAGCTCCGCCTTTTACTTTTGGTTTGTTCAACCCGGGTTTCTTTTTTCCATCCGAAAATTTTCCTTTTTTGTCTTCCCGATCGCCTTTCTTTTTTGGCATTTTGTCATCCATGAGGTCACTCATGAACTTGTCCTTATCAAATTCTATTTCGTCAAACTGAATTTCTGGAAGGCTGTCAGATCCAATGGTATAATCCAGGTTAGCGCCCATAGCAAATTCACCAGGCAATGGATATTCGATATCTCCCAATGGCCAGGTCCATTTCTTATCAAAGATTGGCGACCACCAAGGTGCATCCAATTCCACAAACAAGTCTCCACCTAAACCCAAGAAAGGTTGTGCTGCAATCTCCATATAGCCTTTGATAAAGTACTCTCCTTTTTTACCAGCTTTTGGATCTGCCTTTTCTCGATATCCAATGGTTGGTGTCGCATCCACGTAACCTCTAATTCCAGCCAGAGCTTCGACTCCTACACCTACCTTGACATCATGAGCAATAATGCTTATGCCTACTCCGCCCTCTGCTCTTATTCGAGCACCGGCAAAAGCCGAAATATTCATTGTCCCCTGTATAGTGAATGCCTTAAAAACTCGAGGATTGGTAGAATACCGTCCAATGACTTTGATGTTGTACAATTTGCCAGGCCCGATCTTGGCCATCGCATCCATCCCGATTTTAGCAAAGAAAAAAGCGCTTCCCAGTAATGGAATTCCGTAAGTAGCTCTCAGCTCCCACGCAAAAATGGGTCGGATGATGTCTTTCTGTGGAAATAGTTCAACCTCATTAGGAGGAGTCATTTCACCGTAAACTGTAATGTGACCTTCGTGATCTACGACCACTTTGGCCCTTCCTGTCATCCAGTCGGTGAAGCTGAATTCTACATCGCCCCAACCTGCTAAAGCTCTAGGACCTGTTTTCGGTTTTGGTTTTCCTTCTTTCTCGCCTGTGTTTTTTGCTTTCGATTGGACAATGTTCTCGGGTCCTAATTCCTGTAGTGCCGCATTTTTGGCTGTAGCTAAATCGGTGACAAGAATGTGAATCTTGCCGCGCATTTTTTCCGTGTCATATCCCACCACACCTTTGATATCAACAATGCCATCCAGGTATTTCACATCGATGGCTCCATTGAAATTCGCAATATCAACTTCTGCTGCCGCTCGACCGGACATTCTGCCTGCCTTATCTCTTTTGATTGAAAGTTGTACTGGTTTTAGTTTGGGAACTTTGATGGTGGAATCAACCTCAAAAATTGGATTATCATTTATCAAGCCAAGTTTCAAGTTCGCATCAATAAAACCGCCAACACGCACTTTTATATTCTCAGAGCCAAAATGGAGCTGACCGTTCTTTATTTCATTGGTTATTGATTTAGGTATCCTGATTTTATCCATCCCAAACCATCCCATGGCTTCCGAATTTGCTCGCATCTTATCAAGGATCACATTCGGATTCTGAAAAACTTTGTTTCCAACCTTTAGCGTTGCATAGCCAGTGATTTTATTTTTTCTAATCTTAACTCCGAGTACTGGTTGACCAATTCCTTCTAACGGCTTCAAGAAATCTACATTGAGCGGAATGTTTTCTCGTTTTCCAACGGTATCAAAAGTGTTTTCTCCTGTTTTCCTCACTTTAATCGAACCTGAAGCAAAGGACCCTAATCCAACTTTTATGTTACCACCGGAATTGCCCTTGTTTTCCAAATAGCTTGAGACATCCAAACCTGGCTGAAACTGAGCTGTGTTCAATGGAGTTGTACTTTGCGGGGCAGCTACATTAGTTTCCGTACTTTCCTTTCGCTGGATAGTGGGCTTAGATCCTCCACCTTGTTGAATGGTGTGCGTTAATTCATGAGCTAACAACCACTTTCCTTCTGAAGAATTCGGATTGTATTTTCCTTCATTAAAATAGATATCCTGATCATGCGTAAAAGCTTGTGCTCCTACGTCTCGGTTGAGTTGAGCAGCTTCTGGACCTGTGTGTATCCGTACTCCACTAAAATCTCCGCCCATCTGCGACTCCATGCTCCGTAATGTATCACTAGGCAGTGGATGTCCTTTGCCTTTGGAGTTTTTCAATCGGTTGGTTATATCATTTCTTGCTCCGCCATCCGTTTGAGTGGGTTCTTTTTCTTCTTTTTTCTGGATTTCCTCCTGAGGCGATTCTTCTTTTTCTTCGGCTTCTTTCTTTTGAATGCCTTTTACCGGCTTCTCCTTTTCATCTTCCTTTTTTTGAAGTGGCTGTTCTTCCTTCTTTCGTTCTGGTTGTTTTATGTCAACTTTTTTGTTGTTGACTACTTGATCTGCGATCTGATCAGCTTCTTGTTCGTACTTATCGCCAGATTTCCCAATCGCAACTTTCTTTTGAATAGGTAAATTCTGATTCCTGGCCAGCTGATTTGCATTAGCTCTTGAGGATTCTTGCCTGGATTCTGACCTTACCTTTGCCATTAGAGTGTTCGCCCTTCTTTTTGGTATTCCTTCTTTATCCCTTCTTCGACATCACTGAGTTTGATCACTTTGCTTTTTCGGTTTACCGCCTTCAGTGAACTGTACAAAATCACATTCATTGTTGTGCCTCCAGTCAATTCATACCTTTCGGCTAAACTCTTAAGATCTACATCTTTGTCTAGCTTACATTTTTGGGAAAATCCTTTCTGCCACAGTTTTTGCCGTTCGGATGCGTTGGGAACAGGGAAATGAATGATTGATTCAAAACGTCGCGCGAAAGCACGATCTAAATTTGCTTTCATATTGGTGGCTAGTATTGCCACTCCATCAAAGTGTTCTAATCGTTGAAGTAAATAAGAGATTTCCTGGTTAGCATATCGATCGTGTGCATGATCTACTTTGGTTCTTTTTCCAAAAAGTGCGTCTGCCTCGTCGAAGAATAGTATCCAGTCCTTAGATTCTGCCTCATCAAAAATCCGTGAAAGATTCTTTTCGGTTTCCCCGATGTACTTAGAAACTACAGCAGAAAGGTCAATTTTGTACACTGGTCTTCCTGTGTGTTTTCCAAGTAATCCTGCAGTAAGTGTTTTTCCTGTACCAGGTAATCCATGAAAGAGGCATCTAAAACCTGGACGAATCTTCTTTCCGAGACCCCATTCATTCATTAACACGCTCTCGTTTTCTATCCAAATCTTGATTTCATTGATTTGGTCCATGGTATAAGGGTCAAGAATGAGGTCAGTCCATTCTTGCTCAGTAGTCACCAGTGTTGCTGGGAATTTATTGCTGAAAATAGGTAATCGAACTTCTCCCAGCGTCAATTGATCAATCAGATCAGTTGAAAATCGTAGAACTCCGCTCAATAAGGGTTCTCCTTCAGCTGAGGCTTCCAGTGTGAGAATTTTGTGCACGGAGAAAACATGATTTCCACCAAAGAGTTGTTGTATTTCAAATCTTCTACTGAGATCAGTTCCCGCAAATAGGAACATCAGTGTTTCCCCTGTTGGAATAAATCCGCCATGATTTGTCCCTCTTATTCCTCCAAACTCTGTGAAGCCACGATCATAATTCGGATTTCTCAAAAAGAAAGCATCCAGGGATTGAGGTAGAACATGAGGAGCTAAACTCAGAATGATCGCTAATCGCTCAGCAAAGCCAAATTCATAATGTTCAATCAAGCTAGCGTAAAAGGAGCCTTTGGGATCAAGTTTTGGCGGCAACAATTCAAACACATCGTTAACTTCTGACTTTTCTTCAAACTGAAGCTGTATTCGAGTTTCGATGACGCGTTTTAACCATTCCAGTTCAAGATTCAGGTCTCGCGCATTTAATTCCGTTTGTGTCATGTCCATTCTACATAAAGAGGTTCATTCATCCAGGGCAGTTTAACAATTGAAATGCTCCACGGCATTTTGTCCAGCAACAGATCGTAAGCTTTGCTCTCGACGACAAGCGTCCATCCATGATTGCCCTTACCCAACTTTCCTTCTCGCGTCAAAAAAGAAGCTTGCAATCCTTCCACCGAAGTATTTTTCAATGCTCCCCAATTTTGAATTACAGCTTCCAGCAATTCAAGACAAGCATTTTCTTCTGATTTGGCCAACTTGAATTTTCGAGGAATTGGAACTTCCAAATCAATTCCGCACAAGAGTTTGTTCAGCATCAGACGGTATTCTGGTTGCTCTTGGATTCCTTCGCCTAAGAATTGCAATAGATGGACTGCCTTTACTCTTGCTTCATCATTTATAAATGTTCCATCTACCACCAGATTGAGTGATCTAAAAAATTCCTGGAGGTACGGCCAAAGAATGACGAGCCCAGAATTTTTGATGAAAAAATCTTGAGCCTCTTGCTGTTCAGCACTGTATGTCATTAATTGGTTGGCACTGTCGTCTTCAATGGTTTCAAAAGGTCTGTTCAGAGCATATCCTTCTTTTTTATAGATTTCTTTGGATTCATTCTTTCTCAGATCATTCATTTTAAGAACAACCTTGTCTAGGAATATTCTTTGTTCTGCTTGGAGAGGTAACTCTTGGATAAGTTTCTCATCAGGAATTAATGTCTTGTTACTTCCTTTAAGAGCAACTGCAGCCATTAAGTTGATCAACTCATCATCGGAATTTGTCGCTGAAGCTTGCATTGCCAGCTCTATCAGAATTTCATCTTTTATTACGGACTGCTTCTTTTTGTTAGAAGAAATGAGAAACATGATCGCCTCCAAATGACATTTTAAATCCTTTGGATCGACCTTCATCAAATTAGCCAATACCTCAACCGAAACATTTTCTTCAAATTGATGGACTAATCGAAAAGCTGCTTTCTCATTCCTTAAAACTTCAGCAAGTGTCTGCTCAAAATATTGATTACTGGATTTAACTAACTCACTCAACTGCTCTGAGATCGTCTCAAAATCATATTCCTCCGCCCACCAGGGCAGTGATCCATTTTTAAGAAAATAAAGAACTAAGCTTTCACTGGAAATTTCAGATTGAGGTTCGTCATTTGAATGGCGATTCTCCTTCACCGACAATGAGAGATCGATTCGAGATTTATTGTCGTGAAGCTTTTGGTATAATGCATCTCTAAACTTTAGTCTAAGCTTTTCATTCAAATCCGAATGATCGATCGATCCTAAATCAACCACAATTTGATCAAAGAAGATGGTATCATTGGTTTGAAATTCGTCACTAACTTCATCCAAGGTGTTTCCTATTGTACTATTCAATTCCGAAATTTCCTCATTGATCTTAATAGCCTCGTCATAGGTTCCAACCTGAACATTCCAGTTGATACTTCGGACCATATGGTTAGAGGCGCTAGTCATTTTCCAAATCAGAACGTATTTGATTGATAAGGTTTGTTAATGTTTCTGTAGCGTCATCCCATTCACTAGCTTTTGTCTTGGAACCGGGCTGATGATATAGCGTATTTACATTAAGCCAGTCAAGATAGGTGTCTTCGAATTTTTCAAAAGTCGATCGGTCTAGCCAGTAGATTTCCGGGAAAATATGGGCAGGAATTTCACTTCTAATTACTCGCTCGGCATACATTCTGAACTCTGGTTGAGCGAGCTTCTTTGACCAACCTGGAAAAATCAGTGTTACACAAAACGAGTATGGATTGATTGGTACTGGTTTTACCAAGTTACTATAGTCAATATCGACGGATAGCAATTGAGATGGTGAAGTTTTGTTGGATGGATGCTTCGGTCTAAGTAACACATTTTCAATCAAATAGAAGCCTTCCTGATATTCCTTCTGGTCTCTGAAGAATTGAACCACTTTGCTGATTTCAGCTTTTGCTTCGCTTGCCGAATCAAATGGTTCTATTCGTCTTGCAATGATTTTGTTATTGTCGTTTACCAGATTGAAATAGTATCGACCATCTTTTCCTTTCTTGTGTTTGTATCTTGTTCTTGTGCCGCCATACTTAACCACTTCTTGCTGCTGCTTAGCACATTCTTCTTCATCCATAAATTTCCATGGGCTGCTTAACAGAATTTGTCCTCTTCCATCCACGATCCGGTATCGAAACTCATCAATGTTGTCATCATCTTCTTCCTGATATCTGAACATGTAATTGGTGGCATCTCCTGAAAGCCATCGGCGATGGTAATTATCTATGCCTAAAAGTGCACTGACTCTTTTTTCAAACCCTGATACATTTTGTGTATTCCAGACATCTGGCAGTTTCTTTTCATTAAGCAAATAGTAGTTGTAGGCCTGCCCTCGATTGCTGCTGAAGTTCGGATATTCGGCGAGTAGTGAAATTTTGTCTTCAATGACGCTTTTACTCTTTTCTTCTACCAGAGTAGCCAACCTTGAATACTCACCTAAATCTTCGCCATAGCGTCCCAATAAATGTTCTAGGAATCGATTTCTTCGATCGAGAAACGTTGCTTTTTCTTCCGTAGCTTTTTGAATTTCTTTGTGAAGATCGTCTTGCTGTGCTTTCAAAAATGCTTCCCACTCTCTTTCAATTCTGGATGAGTTTTCAAAGTCAACTTTTTTCTTTTTAAGAATTTTAACAAAAGAGCCGACCAGCATGCATACTTCTGGAACGTCTTCCAGGGTTTGAACAAAATAGGTATTCTTGATTGATGTGTCGAGCGAGAACAAATCACGCACATGAGCCAGTTGAGTCAGGTAATTGGCTAAGATCTGTTCAAAGAAAAGCAGATAGCCTTTCAGTTGGAGTGCCTTGGCTTTTCTTTCCCTGGTCTCGCTTTTTGGAATGCCATCTTGGCCTAATCCATAAGCAGCAGGGAAATCGTGTTGGATAGAATAATAGTCTGCAAGATTCTGAGACTGCCCCGTCGGAATTGGAATATCGTACAGCTTTGGATCCGGACGCTTTCTTTTATGTTGTTCTTTGAGTTCTTCAAAAAGTTCTTCAACCTTTTCCCGATCAATCGATGGAATAACACCGTTTCGCTCAAGCTTCAATGCAGACTTATCAGTGCTAAGTACGGGTTTGTACAAATTACTCAGTGGAAGTTTCAAGCAGTTGCGAATGCCGGAATCCAGTACTTTGTTATTGATAAAATTGCTTACTTCCAGATCCATCACAGCTACTACGTCTTCCACTTTCATAAGCAAATGCACCAGGTCTGAGCAATAGATAACACTTCTATTTTTAAGACGTTTCAGCTCTTCTGAATCTATAAATCCGTGCATAAGGCTCGGACCATCAAAGATTAGATCTGGTGATAGGCCTTTGGCTAATTGTTCTTCCAACGTGTAGAACTTAAGCTCCGGAGAAAAATACTTGTAGACTTCAAAAAATATCTGAGCCAATACTTGATTGGCGTCTGCACTGGATGAGATCTCAATCTTCGCATCAAGTGCGATTTCCTGGACTCTTACTGCTTTGAATTGAAAGAAATCTTCACACAGGTTTCTGTATTGAAGCAAAAGCGATTTTACATTTTCGACCAATTCAGCCACTTCGATCAACCGCGAGTTCAGCGTACTTATGAGGCTTGAGGAATTTGTTTTTTTAAGTTCTGCCTTGAGCTTTGATTCTTCTTGAGTGGTTAGTTCTTTTTCCTGACCGCTTAATTTGATACGGGCTCCAATTGAGGTGAGCGTTTTTCCGGATTTTTTATTTTGGATCTCTAACAATGCGTAGTAATCCTGTTCAAGGTTATCTGTGAATGGTTTGAGTTCATTATCCTTGATTTTGATGGAGATTTTTTCCAAATCGATTTCCGACTTGAACATGTTGTC
The DNA here is from genome assembly GCA_028284125.1 of Cyclobacteriaceae bacterium. Lineage (GTDB taxonomy): Bacteria > Bacteroidota > Bacteroidia > Cytophagales > Cyclobacteriaceae > Ekhidna. The sequence goes on along the minus strand of JANQSI010000008.1, from coordinate 149,523 downwards.
TATTTCATCCCAAAATGGAAATGCTACTTCTATTTCAATACCTCCAGACAGAGTGCGTTTAAAAATGTTGTTGTTGAGATCTCCTAACGATTCGTGCTCCTCAAACTCAAGCAAAACATCATACAACCCATTGATAGGCATTTTTTCTCCTCCTTCAATGTTGAGTGTTTGGTTTTTTTCGTTCCAATACAACCCTACCTCTTCACGATCTGCTTTGCCGAGCCACACATTTCGAATGCCTGGTAAATCAATGACAAGTTTCCTATAGTCTTCTGTTGTCAATGGTGCGTTCGGTAAAATCTGTCCAGCGGTAAGAAATTGGTTTTGGTACGTATCAAAATCAGTATTATCTGCAAGGATGTCTTCAATGTTGGCATTTGTTCGATAACCAAGTTCAGTGATGGCGTAGCACAGTACTTCGAGTATTGTTACTCCCGGATCGTGAAGGTTGTAATCTGTCCAGACTTCACCTGCGAGTTCTTGAATTTTCCGAATCCCTTCTTCTCGCAAAGCATTGTAATCCATGCTTTGGTGAGGTGGTGGTGATTTCGATATAGTCAGGTTTTGAGGCATTAGGATTCTGTTGACTTGTTTTTCAAAAATCTCTTCAGGTCATCTATTTCTTTACGTTGAGATTTTATGGCTTCTATGAGTACCGGAATGAAAGATTGGTATTTCACAAACTTTCTCCCATTGATTTCCTTAACTAGATGAGGAAAGACCTCTTCTACCTGTTGAGCACTCAATCCGAATTCTAGTTCCTTTCCCAGTGATTGATCCTTCCAGCTGAACTCAAAACCCTCAATTTTGTCAAGTAAATCAAGCTGCTTTTTAACAGGTCTTAAATTCGTTTTCAATCGTTCGTCTGATAAATGAGTGTTGCTAGCCCATACCGGTCCGGAAGATTGATAAATCACCAGGTTTCTATCGTCTTGAAGTATCAAGCGATATGCATTGTTGTTGGAGGCTAACTGACCAAAAAATTTATCCGCCTTAACATTTCCATTGACATGTAGTTTATGACTTGGACTACCTGTTCCAATTGCTACATTCCCACCCCTGGTGTTAATATAAGTATGTCCCTGGCTATAGTAGTTTAGATAAGTTTGATAATTTCCATTTCTTGAATCAAGGTGAAGGTTTCCATTGGTAGCAACAACTGATGCATGATCGGTTACTCTTCCATTACCTCCTACTTGCAAATAGGCTCCCCATGTCGTGTTTGGCCCATGCAAAGTGTATTTATCCTTGTATAAGTGAAGGTGAGCTTTTGGATCAGATGTGCCAATACCAACTCTTCCGTCTTCAAAGTAAATATCTGATCCCTTTTGTCCCCACAATGAACGAACGGAACCTGCTTGCGAGGTATCGGAAAGCGGAAGTTCATTTCCGTCACCATCCTTAAAGTAAAGGGTGTTCACTTCATTGGTCGAAAGTGTATTTTCGTCGATTGTTCCTTTAAAAGTGCCATGGAGTCCGTTTCCTGAGTGGTCTTTGATGGTAGGCAAGTCATCCGTTTCATTGATGCGCCAATAAGCAACAAGATTAGATCCATGCGACATTCTTAAGTCCATCCGTCGACCACCATCATATAACTTCTTTACATCCCAGCTAGAAAGTGGTCGATCGATGATAGAAACTTCATCAATGAACCCTTTGACAAACATATTGGGATCTTTGTTTAAAATTCTTTTGCCAATAAAGAGGGGTTCACCGGCTGCTCCATTGAGAAATTGATGGCCGGTTTGAGCATTACCACTTGTATAAGTTACACTCTGTTCTATTCCGTCAATGAACATTTTGGTGAAACTTTCTCCAACAGTAACAACAATGTGGTACCATTGATTTTTCGTGAAAAAATTGACACCCTTTCGCAAATAAGAAGCAGAGTGAGCATTTTGATTTTTATAGGTAGCAACCACCAAACTCTCGTCTTCAAAGCTGCTTGTCCATTCACCGATTCCAATTTGAAAGTAAGCTCCGGTACCTTGCCAAATCAGCTGCTGTGGTCTCAATTCACCATCAAACGGCTTATACCACATGCTTAATGTTCCCTGTTTTAGAGTTTCTAATGCTTCCAGATTTTGATTGATCTCAATGAAATTGTCAGAACCATTGAAAAGAATGCTTGTGATTTTTTCCTTTTTTACAAAGAGCTTTCCAAAATCGTTGGTTTTAGAGGGCGAACCTTCTTGTGCAGCTAAACTTATTACACCATCAATGGTCAACTTTTCATTTGACTGAGTTGAGCCCACAGATAAATTTCCTTCAATAGCTAATCCGTTGGGTGGAGCTTGCATGTTGCCAGAGAGGTTTGTTCCAATCGCCATATTACCACCTATATCCAACTTGTTGACTGGTTTGGTTACACCTAATCCTACTTTTGAATTGGCGACCGAGATATCATCTTCCAATAGATTTATCGATGAATCTATCAAGTCGGCAAAATCCTTTGAGGTAGGTGTATCACCTGTTTCAAAGTATTTTTTTAGTTCCGATCGGTTTTGGGTGGCCATAGTCTATCTTTCTTTTATACCTAAGCTACTTTTTGGTCATAACCTAAATCCACTTAAATAACAGCGACGCAAGTAACGTTTTTCTCCTCCATCAGACGTCACATACGTTTCAACAAAATCTCCTTTCTTCATATTAAATATGACATTGCAAGTAGCCGTAGCTCTTTTTCCGTCTCCTTGTCCAGTCCATGCTGATGCTTTATTGGCTCCATTAAGTCTTATCCAAACTTGGATATCATCCGAGGTACCACCTTTGTAGTAGGCGTCTCTCACATAGGACATGGTGAAAAAATACAATCCTTTAACAGGAGCGGTAAATCGTTTACCATCCCAACATTTTCCACTATTGATTGACGTATTATTGTAACTCAGACGTTTATCCGAACCGCTTGAGACGTGACTTTCACTCTGACAAGAAAACGCTACTTCTTTTTTTGTTATAAAGCCATTTACATCTAAATGTGTGGTTGGATTTACCGTTCCAATTCCAACATTTCCAGTTTCATAGAAAATGGCTTTACTCTTCTGATTCCATACAGGTCCAGTAGTTCTAGCGCCAACAGAACCACTACCCCCTAATATCTGATCATTGCCGTTACTATCTACAAAATGTAGTGCTTTTATGGTATCCAAATGAAAACTAACATTATGTAGAACAGCCTTTCTACTTGCATCCATCTGATCATGGATGCTCGAGTCGCTTAGCTGGTCGCTCTCAATCATCCTCCAATAGCTTTTCAATCCATTTTCGTATTTATCTCTAAGGTCAATTCCTCTGCCCGCAAGAAAAACATTCATTATTTCTTCCTGACTTAATGCCCTTGTCCATAAGGCAATTTCATCGAGCGATCCTTTCATCCAATAATTGCCACCTTCATTCGTACTTCCAGAAAATGTACCAATTCGCCATTTGTTGTTCCAGGGTATGGAACTATCCTTCACCGCACCTCCTAGGGTTGGTTGGTCAGACACCATTTTCCCATCAAGAAAAACAGTCAGCTTGTCTCCTTTTCTTGAAAGTACAGTATGGTGCCAATCACCAAAGATTCTTCCAACATTTTCCTGGAAAGAAGTATTTTCATTCGCATTCCAGACGGAATAATGACCAAGAACAGCAGTACCATTTCCTACCTCATCAATTAGCAAGCCACAGCTATGGGCCACTTTTGAGCCATCACCTCTAAAATCAACCAAATAGTGTCTTGACTGTTTTCCAGGCAGTACCTTAAACCATAGACAAATTGTAAAATCATGTACATCAGCAATACCGAGGGATGGCATACTCATATAACTGTCTTCGCCATTGAGTTCTGCACTAACCAGCTTATCTTCTTTTACATACAGTTTTCCAAAACCTGAACTCGCCTCTGGAGCGGCTTCCAATTCACGCAGACTTACAGATCCATCAATCGTTAGTTTTTCATTCGCATTTGTCGTCCCTACTCCCAACCTCCCTTGAATTAACAAGCCATTTTCAGGTGCAGACGCTTGTCCTGCATAGCGCTCACCAATCACACCTTCTCCAAATACATCCAGTTTGTTTTTAGGGGTTTCAATACCAAGTCCGATGTTTTGGTTTTTTACAAAAACCTCATCATCCTGCTTATTGATGGTAGAATCAATTAGGTTGGCAAATTCTAAAGAGGAAGGTGTATCTCCTGTTTCAAAATATTGCTTTAGCTTCGATCGGTTTTGTGTTGCCATGGTTCAAGGGTTGTCTGCTACCAATTAGTTAACTAGCTGCCCATTTTGCTTAATTTTTGATTTCCCATTCTTTTTCGAAACATCAGGGTTGTTCTCGGATTCAATCTGTTGGGCTGCTTGTTGCTGCAGTGACTGAATCAATTGAAACACCTGTTTGTAAGGTTGATCACCCAAGGCATTTAGGATTAGGTTCGTTTCTTCAAGTGTGAGTTGTAATTTGATTGTATTCATGATTTTTATTTTTTCAATAATTTCCAGAAGCATGTCGTATTGACAATGCCTCTATTTCGAACCCATTTCCAGGAGTCGGATTTGTAAACCAAGCAGAGACTGAAAATCCAACATAGTAGAACGAAGCTGCATGTAGTTTAATCACAACAAATCCATCACTACCGATGTATTGGGAAATGGTAGTTCCAGGTGCATGATTGCACAAACCTTCCCTCACGATTGAATTACCTTGAATCTCTTCCTGAATGGATTTATATACCTTATCATAAGGAGGACGATTCCATGTATACCCTACAATCTCTGTATTGATTGGCATGGATACTCCATAGTTGTATCCTTCAACCAAGATTCTGTACATAATATTTGATCTTACCTTGATGTTCGTCTTTATATGAATAGGCTCAGTTGTTCCATTAGTAGTGAACCAAGTGGCAAAATCTCTCTGTATTTGATTTTTTTGACTTGATAGCCTTCCATTTACATGGATACTGCCACTTTCATAATAAATATCCTCACCTTTTCTTCCCCAAAGTGATTGAGTGGATCTATCAGCCAGCGAGCCTGACAGAGGAACTTCATTCCCTTCACTGTCTTTGAAGTAAAGACTGCTCACATTCCTGCGTTGGAGTGTATTGCTATTGACTTCTTCCGATGACTGTTCTTCAACAATTGTTCCCTTTAATACAGCATCCAAATTATTCCTTGAATAATCAGGAATTTCTGGTAGTTCTCTAGCCTCTCCCATTCGCCAATAAGCCACTAGCGATGTTTCATATTTAGTTTTTAAATCGTACTTACGTTCCTTTTCAAACAGCTCTTTAATATCCCATCCCGTCAAGGGTTGATCAAGGATCGCAATCTCATCTAAATATCCTGAAATAAAGTTTTGAGCATTTCCTTCGTGATTTCGCTTACCAATGACCAATGGATCAACACTATCTGGGTTTTGGTCGAAGAAAATATTGCCTGTGTCAGGTCGACCAACGGTGTAGGTAACTTCTTGCTCAACTCCATCAATGAACAACTTATTGAAATTGGTGCCGATAACCAGTGCTATGTGGTACCATTTATTCTCTGCAAAAAAATTGTGTCCTCGTTGAAGGTAGAAACCAAGCTCATGACCACCTTCCTTGGAAATCCCCACCATTAAACATTCGTCTTCATAGCCTGAAGTCCATGGACCAATTCCCATCTGAAAGTTTAAATCGGGGCCCCGCCAAATGAGTTGTTGTGTTCTGGTTTCTTCATCCGATGGTCGATACCACAAACTAATAGTGCCAGTCTTGAGGGAGTTAAGTCTATGAAGGTCGTGGTTCAATTCCAGGTAGTTATCCTCACCATTGAATTTGATGCTGCTCACGATTTCCTTTTTTACGAAGAGTTTACCAAACCCATCGCTTACAGAAGGAGAGCCTTCTTGCTCACTAAGGCTGAGTACCCCACCAACGGTCAACTTCTCATTATTTGATGAAGTGCCGACTGCAAGATTTCCTTCTATCGTAAGTCCATTTTTGGGAGCCTCTACATTTCCAGCATACGTTTCTCCGATTACACCTGAACCTGACAGATCCAATTTGTTTTTGGGAGCAGTGGTGCCCACTCCAAGACTTCCCTCTATGGAGAGATTGTTTTTCCCTATTTCTTCCTTTCCAACATAGGTAGAACCGACAGTCAAGGATCCGGCAACCTCAAGCTTATTTTTCGGATCTTGCGTCCCCAATCCTACTTTTTGATTTTGAACAAAGATTCCATCATCCAACTTATTGATCGATGAATCTATGAGACTTGCGAAATCTCTGGAAGTTGGTGTATCCCCTGTCTCGAAATAGTTTTTGATCTCGGCTCTTGGTTTTTCCTCCATCAATTACCTCCTGTTTTAATTTTCTTTTCAATTTCAACCTGCCGTTCTTCTATTTTCTGTTTAAGCTCCTTATGATCCTCTTTGATTTTGTCAATGGTTTCCTGCATTTGATTGAAATCCTTTTCTCTATCATCGTTTTCTGGTTGACCATCTTTTAGCCAGGACAAATAGTTTTTTGTAAGCTTCATTTCATAACCAGCATTGTATTCAAGGCTGATCCTGTGTCCCATAATTTTATTCAACCTGTTCAATGCTTTGATGCAGTGTTCTGAAGTTGTCATAAGACCTTTCTCAACAACCTTCTCGATTGATGCATTCACTACCTCACCATCCTCCAGGTATTCAAAAGGTTCATCCAATTGATAGCCAGTTTCATCTGATGGTATTTCATAGGCACCAATTTCTTCGATTTCTTGAGAATCCTGGGGTTCTATAAAACCATATTGATTGATCTCAAACTGATCGGGAATTTCTCCATCCGTTTTTCCAATCTCCATTGTTGCGGGATCAAAGTCTCCATAAATGTCCTTTTCCCTCAATTCCTGGGAAATTGGTGCCGGGTTTAAATGAAGGATCTTCTTACTTTCAATGTCTCTTACAATGTACATTTCTATGTAGTTAGGTTTTGATACAATAGAGCAGTGCAATATTCCTTGGCCGTGTTTCATTGCCTCCGTTACCAGCAACTCCATGGTAAGCTCTATAAGGTCCATTATCTGCTCCCCATGAAGGCCCACTGCCTCCACTCACATTCCAATCATCCTGTCTAGTGTTAATATTATGACCGTGATGCCGGAACATATGACCCTGGTATGATCCTAAGTAATTTCCTGTATGCCCAGTTCGAGTTCTTCTTCCATTTCGGTCAGGATCGGCACCTCGACTCCCTCCTGGACCGCCATCCCAACCTCTTACAAATTCACCTCTTATATCAGGTACATTGAATGTCGTAGAACCATTCCCAGCTCCAAATTGCGTTCCAATTTTTTTATAAAGTCTTTGATGAGTTTCTCTGCTCACTGCTTGACCATTACACGCCAGCCAACCCTCCGGAGGTCCGGTCATAGCAAATGCCATTACAGCGCCGATCAATAATTCATCTACATAGTCTTTAACATTATCAACATACGTCTTGACTGCTTTTTCTGTAGGTAAGGAAAGATCGGAAACTTCAGTTTGATCAAGATTTTTAGAGACTTTGTTCACTGGTGTGCTTCCTGAGAAAAGTAATTCTCCTGATAATTCAAGTTTAGATGGCGCTTCTTGTCTGCCGATTCGAACATCTCCCTGAACCAGTAGTCCATCCACAGGTACTATATCCTCTTGGTTTAAGCCTTTTCCTATCCTTGTATCGCCATATACTTCGAGTGCATTTTTCGGATCTTCAACTCCAATTCCAAGCTTTCCGGTTGATGCCCATATTCCATCATCTTCCGAAATGATCGTTGAGTCTATGAGATCTCCAAAATCGGAGGAAGTTGGCGTATCTCCGGTTTCAAAAAACTGCTTTAGTGCTTCTCTACTTTTTTTAGGCATAACTATTTAACTAACCATAGTTCTACATCTTTTGAAATATTCTTGATCTTAACCCATGATGGGGCTACTGGTTGACCCTTTCGCATAGGCAATTGACCAAGTAGTCCTACAATGTTCCATTCAGGGCGATCCGATCTTTGCACATATTCTTTCTTAGGGTCGTATTTTGGATTGAGTTTGGGTATTTCCGGAAGTGGGTTTTTATCTCCTTTCTTAGACTTTTTAGCTGGTTCCATCAAAATATTTCCAAAATCATCCATCAAGTATTTTTCAGGCCATTCATTAGGAGAATTGCCTAACATTACAGGGCTTGTGGAGATTATTCCTATCGGGGTTTCATCTTTTTTAGCGGGTCTTATTTTTCCTTGATCCAGGACAACTGAAACTCCATCTTCTAGTGACTTGCCAGATTTTGATTCGAAATATTCAGCATAATCTGCTCGGCCACCAGTGCGCGTTTGAGCCCAAACGCTACCATTCTCGTTAAGTATCAAAACAGTCCTACCCATATAATTTCTTATTCCTGCATGGGGATTTGGATCATTAAGATGACCAATTCCTATATCCAAGAAGGAGGAGTTTCTTGCTGAAGTACCGATTACCCAATGTTTAAAAGAGTTTTTTGAATCATCACTATAGCCTCCCATTCTTATCGTAGGACCATGATTAGGATTATTCATTGAACTGAACAATGTTAATTCCGGATAATGACCAGTAATTGCTATTCCAGGCCGATCATTCCCGTCGTTAACAAAAGGTGCTGAATTGTGTCCTTGAATATGAAAATCTTTTGCCGGTGAAGCAGTGCCCATTCCCAGATTTCCATCAGATGTTATGGTTGCAGCCTGTTTATTATTGGGATAAAATGATATTCCACGATCAGAATTGAGGTATAAACCATTCGCATCATCACTAACATTGATTCCACCAGATGCTTCACCTTTTTCCAGTACAACCTTTGCATTCCCTTTAGTATTTGCTTTTATGAAAATACCCTCTCCGTTTCCAAGATCAATTTCTGAAGCACCCACTCCAACATTTCCACTTTCATAAAAAATGTCACCTCCGTTTTTACTCCAAACCGATCCAGCAGAACCGCTTCCCAGCGAACTTCCTCCTCCAAGTACCACCTCACTACCACTACTATCTCGAAAGTGGAGTGCCTTTATTTTCTCTTCATAAAAGCTGACATTTTTAAGGGTACCTTTTCTACTGGGTTCGATTTGATCCGTGATTGTGCCATTTTGAATCTCTCCATCTCCCATTCGCCAGTAACTGACAAACTCATTGTTATATTTTTCTCGTAAGTCAAGATCACGTCCTGCAAGAAAAATGCTTTTGACCTCTTCCAGATCTAAGGCTCGAGTCCAAAGACCTAGTTCATCAATCTGACCTATTTGACCATAATCGCCCAAAAAGTGATTATTTACTTTCCAAGCTGAATTCCATGGGATTGGCTTATCAACATTAATTGGGCCAGAGGCAGGTGTTTTCGATATCATCTTGCCGTCAAAAAAAACCTGAAGTTCTCCTCCTTTGCGTACTAATGCTGTATGATGCCATTCATCAAAAATGAATCCTACGCCTTCCGCAAATCTTGAGCTGCTTCCTTCCTGTGGCCATTCCACAAAATGTTCAATCTGGCATTGTCCATTTTCTCTTATTGTATACCTCAAAGCTGCTGTATTAACCGACTTCTTGCGTAAATCCACAAGAAATCGAATACCAGTAGTTTTTTGATCAACTTTAAACCATGTGCCAATAGTAAAATCTCTAACATCTGCTATGTCGAGTGATGGCATGCTTATATAGCTATCATTTCCATCAAACTCAGCACTCACCAACTTCTCCTCCTTAACATACAACTTCCCAAAACCATTGGTAGCATTCGGAGATGATTGCAATTCCCTTAAGCTAATCGCACCATCAATGGTCAGCTTTTCGTTGGGAATTTCTGTTCCAATGGCGACCTCATCTGGAATGTGCACTCCATTCTCACCGACCCCCACTTTATCATCTTCTTGATTCACAAACGAGTCAATCAGGTCTGAAAAATCTTTTCCCGTTGGCTTCTTACCATCGTTGAATTTTTCCTTTAAATGTGTCCTGGTTTGCTTGCCCATTGTTTTTCTATTTTACTTTGAAATCTATATCAACTGCCATGTATCCAATTCCGAGCCCTCTTGCTCCCTGACAAGTGCTATCATCTTGATCGATGACTTCAATAACGTGCTGTGGGTAAGAGACTAAAATCACTCTGGAACTGGTGGCTTCTGCTACTTCTAAATCCTCTCTGACAATTCCCCACTCATCACTAATGCCAAAATCCCGGCCAATAATCATGTTACCGATTCCTGAACTTTCGGTGATGTTGTGGAACATCTGGAAATCGTTGACGAAATTCACATAAGGTCGCTGCTCCACGAATGTCAATACCACCGACTTAAAAGTTTTGCCTCCGAAGAATATGTCCTCTCCTTCGTCGTAGGCCCAGGGAGAAAGGAACCGCTTGATTTCCTCATTTAACTGCTGACTGTAAAAACCTGCGTCGTATTCTGGATGGAAACCAACTTTGAAATCAAGAAGTAGCTGTTGATACTCCGGATTGATCACCTCGATATTTACAAATGGTGACGTTCGCTCAACAAGGTATTCTTTGATTTCATTCAGGATATGTGCACTTACCTTAGGCTCCAATGTGTTCGTCGCATTGAGATTTCTCAAATTGGGAATCACCACCAGCGTGACAGATCCGGGTACAAATTCCGAATCTCTACTCGTATGATTGATGCATCTGACCTGATAAATAGATGGGAATTTTTCTAAGACGATTCGCTCATAATCCCAAATGCTAACAGATCTGTTTTTATGCCTTAGTCTTTCGCTAACTCTGGTATCGAAAGCATTGCTTTGCTCTTCCATCTTGCCGTTAAACGAAGCGTAAGGCTGCTGTACAGATTTGATGGCCGCTGGCTTCTCAATCAGCTCTTTAATTTTTCCTGCCGCTAAGGGTTTACTTAGGTGAAGTGGATCATTGTTGTTATTGACAAAAGTTGCGGTAACAGCTTGTGCTCGCACATCAATGAATCTTGCAACTCCACCAGAATCTTTCTTGATTGACGATCGCAACCAATGATACCCAATTGGCATTAGGGAATGAGTATCACTAGCATCGGAAGGGATTTGGAACGTGATAATTCCGGAAGTCAAAAGGCCACCTGTTGAATCAAATAATTTCCCGCGATCAGACAGGCTCTTCCATCCTTCATCAGATAAATAACTCCATTCAATATCTTTTTCTTTCAAAGACATTGAGGGATCGCTACTGCCTTCTGCTACCTGGAAGAGACATGAAAGATCTTGAGGCGGATTGAGTTCTTTAATGCCAATGAATAAGTTGCCTTCATAATCCTGTATTGGGAATAGTGAAACAGATCCGTCCAGAGATTTTTCTTCATACCCAAACGGCTCGGTATGGAAAAACTTGAATGGATAAGCCCTATTCTCCGACGAGTCTAGAAAGATTTCCTGACTTGCTTCATAATCGATGGAAAAAGATTTGATCGTTGGTGTGTAGGGTGAATTTGGTAACTCAGCACTCTGATTTTGAGATTTTTTCAGAATTGCCTGTGCATAAGCATCAGGATATTGTCGGTGTCCAAAAGCTTTAAACGAGTTACTCGGGTTGGTCAACTCCAGTTTCAAAAATCCAAACTGAGTATCATTTGAATACCGTGCACTTTTGAGTGCATCGGTAAGTATTTCTGAATGTACCTTAACTAAATGCGCATGGCCCGTTTCGAAAACAATTTGGCGTTTTGATGAAGCATCATTGGAATTGAATAGTTGTATTTTATTCTCAGCTTCTTTCCAGGATTTATTGCTAAGAGAAAACACTTTTGCTTGAAAAGAATCATTATTCAAAGCCACTGAATCAGGAACATATGCTCCGTAATACTGTCCCAAATCACTATCTGGCATTTCGTGCCATTCAATATTGAGCTTGAGTTCATCCAGCTTCTTTGAAAATGTTTCTGTGCTTCCGATGTAAAAAGTAGATCCCAGTGAAGGTGTGGTTCCAAAAGGCTGAAAAGGTTTATCGGGAGATAGCGTTGACTGATCATTTTGCAACATCACATTCCTGAGGCCTTCTACTGAAGCTTTTATCAAAACCTTTTTCAGTTTCAATGACATCAAATATTCATATGCGAATTGCTGGCTGTCCTTTTTGCATTGAAGCTTGATCATTGGCCATTTCGTATTGAATGATTCGTCTGAATCTTGACCAAGTGGTATTATGGACTCATCATCTACACCAAGCTTAACTTCTAACACCATTTGTTGATCAGAGTCTTCTTTCAACACAAGCACATCCTTGGCTTCACTCCAACCATCTAATCCACTAAAGAAGGCCTCCAACTTCAGATCGTCGAGCTTCAGTTTTTTTCTATCATAGCTTTCGGGATTGGAAAATTCCAAAGTAATTCTTACGGTCCTTATTCCTTCATTCAACAGAAGTATGGGAGAGCTAATGACGAATCCGTGGGAAGCTTCATACATGGTCTTTTGGGTATCCTTTTTCCCAGCTTGGCTTTCACCAAATGCATTCCATTTTTGTCCTGGTTCTGAAAAAGCTTTTCCTAATCCATCTGCTGAATTTGTTGCATCCGAGGCATAAGTTCTTGCTTCATTATCAAAATCAACGAAAATAGATTTTAAGGAATCTACATATGCTGGAGTCACAACGATTTCCCTATCTGTGCGGTACCTTAACTCATTTCCCAGGTTGTCTTCACCAGCACTTAGCAACGAATATTTGTCCAACTTGAATTTGTCGACATTCTTTGCACACTCCAATAGAATGTGAACTTTGTCTTCTTGAGCTGGCTTTCGCTTTAGTTTAAGTACATCTTGAAAATAAAAATCCAGATGCCTGCGTGTCATCTGATTTAACTGGCCTTGTACTTTTCCAAACAAATTCAGAAAGGCCATGAACAAGGACATATGCGGCTGATCCGAGCGTTCAGGATTTTCGAAAAAGGATTGCCAATCACCGTCAGGGGAATATTCTAAGTCATAGTACTGTATTTCCCTTGCGAATAATTTGGCAAACTGAATAAGGTCGGATTGAGAACGCTCATCCAACTTTATGTAATCGGGATCCAACGAAGGAAGGAACCTTTTAGATTGGCTTGTGCCGTCTCGGCTTAATGGATTCGTTAATTTGATGTTCGAGCTCATAAGTTAACATCAGTTCCTTCGGTGAAATAGAATGGAAACACCACATTATTCCTGGCATTAGTCGACCGGATGGTGTATTCAACATCAATGGTGATTTTCCCAGTTAACTCATTCCTTTCTATTGTTACATTATCTAAGTCTACCCTGGGCTCGTGATAAAGTATAGAAGTTTCAATCATCTCCTTAATTGTGGACTCAGTTGTTACCGTCAATTCGTCGAACAGCATAAACTTGAGATCACACCCAAAATCAGGCTGCATCACTCTTTCACCAAGACCTGTCGCCAACAGGATCGAAATACTCTCCTCTATATCTTTAGCTTCACTGACCAGCTCTACCGATCCGGAATCTTTCGAAAAATGAGGTGGAAAACTCCATCCGGTACCTAAGAATGATGCTTTTGATTTTTCTGGTTTCATATCCTAATTTCCGATCATTACCGTTGGACATCCTGTTGAAATTGACCCACCATGAGCTGTTGGATCTCCCATTCGCGCGGCTGGCATTCCTTCAATCATCACACTTGAAGACCCTTGAATAATTGAATCTACTGGTCCTGTACAAAGCGACTTATCTCCAACTCTAGCAGCAGGCATTCCGCCAATCAACACAGTGGTGGCACCAGTAGGTAAAATCGGGCCTCCAACGTGAGGCACCGGACCGGTGGTCATCGGGCAAATGTGCATATCTAATACTCTCGCTGCTGATGGCATATCATATCAGTTTATTTGTACTATAGATCCTTTCAGTATTGCTGTTGAGCCAGAAGTCAATTCAAGATTTCCAGTACAGTCCGTTTTTAAATTGTTTGTTTCAATATTGATATCACCAGGTGATGTGATTTTTTCCGCATCCAAAATGATATCAGAAGCGCTCTTGATCTCAATACCACTAGATGATAGAGTGATCGAGTTCCCATTTTCATCTTCGATCTTAATGCCACCCAATCCGTCGCTTAACTCAATGAGGTTGCCATTGGCACTTCCCAATACCGCACCACCATCCTCATCGTCAAAAACCAATCGCTGACCTCCACGAGTTTCCAGTCCTTTTTCATTGTTTGCTTGTGAGGGTGCAACGGGTGAGGGTGCATTGCTACTATGCATCGATCCAAGTATGACCGGTGAACGTGGATCGTCGTTTACAAAACCTACTACTACTTCATCATCGATTTCAGGCCTGAAAAAACTGCCACGAGCTGCTCCTGCATCGAAAGTGGCCAATCTTGCCCAAACTCCATCTTGTGTATCGCTGATGCCAGGAAGCCTGATTTTGATTCGTTCTTCTTTGCTTGGATCGTCCTCGATCTGGATGACGGTACCAATATGAAGACCTGAAATTGGAGCGATCAATCCTGCTGCAGGTGGTGCAGCAATGTTTTGGGTTTGAGCAAACAGATTGGGCTCAAGTCCAAACTGTATGTTAACTACCCATGATTGTTCGATTATTTCATGTCGAACACCGGTCACAAATGTTTCGCCACTAAATCTTTCACCCCATCCAACCAGATCAATCGTTGCTCCGGGAGCAATGTCAAAATTTCCTTCGCATTTGACTACCCCCCTAATCCTTGCTAGATGATTTCTCAGTGATACTGCATCGGCCCAAGATTCAATTTCTTTTTCTACAACAATTCCGTTGCTATACAGATTATGTTCACCCGTTTCAAGGGAATCTGAAAGTGCCTCTGAACTGAGATTCCCCTGCTCTGGCAATCTCGGCTTTCTCCCTTTTGAGCTTATGTTCTTTTGCCCTTTTGGCGACCATGCATAGCTGAATACATCACTTGATTGATAACGGGCATCAATTTCTGCTTCAAAGTCGATAACCTCTGTTCCGTTAACAATTGGAAGAGCAGGCTCAGTCGAAACTAGTTTTTTAATGTTGAGTTGACCATTATCGGCGATTACATAGCTACTATTGATTTCAGCCCTGCTCACAATGAAATCCCAGTCAGTTACATTATTCTGAACAAGCGATTCGTGTGTGATTTCTGTTGTGTCAATAGAAGATTCCAGGTTATAGGAATCAGCGATTTCTTTGAAGGCATCACTATCGGTTTGATCCGTAAAAAGGGCATTCTTTCTTCCCAGCGTCATTTTTGTCACCACGTCCCTCGCCTCGACTTCCAACGATCCTCTTCCTCGCTTCATTCTAATCCCATGATTTGTGATAATACCACGAAATAGAAGTTCTTGATCATCTGCTGTTCCTGCTAATAGCTCAATCTCATTACCCGGGATAAATTCTGGAACATCACTCGCTTCAAATTTTTGAGTGGGAATGTCACCATCTGATAATGTGATTCTGGCAAATGGAATCTTATTTATTTCCTTATGGATGACAAAGGAGAATGCTTCATAGCTACCATCGATCACTTCACCATTTATTTTAATGACGGTTTCAACTTTGTCTCTCGATGGTGATCTTTTTTCTGCCATTATTTATTTTTCTAAAGGAGGAAATACAAGTTGAGATCCGGCGGTTAACTTCCTGAATGATGTGAGATTATTGATTCTAGCTAGCTCTAAGTAATAGCTGGAATCATTGTAAACTTTGAATGCCAGTTGAGGAAGTGTATCACCTCCTTTCACCTTGACCAAATGAGTCAGATCGGAGGATTTCTTATTTTCTTTCGCCGCACGCTTTTTATCACTGACAACTTCTTTGAATGAGGCAGCCGCCTTAGCTCTTAGTGGCGTACCATTTTGTGCAAATAGATTGTACGTGACCTTGAAACTTTGGAGTTTGCCCTGAAAAATTAAGTTTCCCCACTGAACACGGACATAAGGTGGTTCGTGAAGATCCCCATCATAGTAAAGTGCTACTTTTTTGAAGCTCTCAATTTGATCGTGGACACTTACTCCTTCGGTTCCTGGAATACTTCCCGTTCCATCAAAAATCAGGTTCAAATCCAGGGTTTGTGGTTTGATTCCCTGGAACTTAAGACGTGGACTTGACCTTCCGGAGGCTTTGCCTTCTTTATACTCGAGTTCGTAATTGCTATGAAACTCTTCTGGGTTAAACAAAACCTCATAGCTCAAGTTAGTAGCCTCCTTGAAGCGATTATCCTTATAACCGGATATTTTTAGTTTCGTAAGCTTTCCTTCCTTATCGTTCATTTTTATCCTTGAGTATTCGCATCACTTGTTCGACGCATTCATTGATGGTTTCTTCTTGTGAAATAGAAGATTCCGCAATGGAACCAATCCTGGACTCGCCAGTAGTTTCACTATTTACCGTTGTGTTTACCACCACTTCTTTGATAATCACTGTCATTTCACCTTTTCATTTATCTTGAAATATTGATAGCTCAATTTCAAAGTCTCCACCACAATAGAATTGCTTGTTGCATTGAAATTTGATACGGCCCATTGTTTAGGAATAGCATTTATTACATTCCAGGATGCGATACCTTCATGATCTTCATTCAAAAGCATTATCACGATGTTCCAAGGTTTGAATTTGAAATTCTCAATGGCATCCTTGCACCATGTAAGTACTTCAGAGTTGGAAACGAGTCCACGCTTTAGAACCAAGTCAGGATATTTGGTGCGCTTGGGTAATCGATGCACGAAACGATTCTCTCCACCTTCAGTGATTTCCTCGTATTCTAAATCAACTGAAAGTCCTGAAACCTCCTGGAACATAATGTCCGACGTGCTCTTGTTGCCTTCAAATTCGACTTTGAAATGAAATGCAACTGGTGGATGCTCATCAGAGGAATTAAACCCCAACTGTTTCGATAGCAATGCCCTCATGAGCCAACTCTATTGATTCGATCGCAACTTCATTTCCATCGGATTTCAAACTCGGTCCTTCCACTTTCACAGGCCAACAGTTATTGACCTTCCAAACCATGATGGGCGCATGCTCTTCATTGAGCAGCATAATGGTCAGATCTCGTCGATCTGGCTTGTTCATTTTGGTGGAATTCAGCCAATCGTAAAACTGGTTGTCAGCGGGGATGATACCGCGTTTCAAAGTGACATTCCCATATTTTTTCAGACCTGGCATCCTAATTTTTCCAAAGTCAACGCTTGCTCCATTTCGGTATTCGATCACCTCTGTTTCAAGAGTCAGTCCGGATACTTCTGAAAAGCCAATTTGTGTTCCGCCCCATTCGACGGCAAAATGAAAAACTGGTACTGGATATATAGCCATGATTATTTTTTTAAATGAATGAATAGATTATGATTGCTGCAGCTTGTGTGAAAATCTCAACACGATAAACTCAGCAGGTCTGGATGTAGCTAACCCAATTTCAATAATCAGTCGGCCTTCATTGATATCCTGCTCGGTCATTGTTGTGTTGAGTCCAACATTCACATAGAATGCATCTTCTGACACGGCACCTGCCAAAGCGCCCGCACGCCATTGTAGTATGAGGAAGTTCTCTATCTGCGCTTTGACTTTGATCCAGGTATTAGCATCATTTGGCTCAAAAACTACCCAGCCTGTTCCTTTCTTGATGGATTCTTCAACCATGTTGAAAAAGCGTCGAACGGAAACAAATCGCCATTCATTGCTATTACCATCTAAGGTTCTCGCCCCCCAAACCAGGGTTCCTTTTCCACTAAAGGCTCGTATCGCGTTGATTGATTTTCCTGTTGTGTGCACATTCAAATCTTCCTGGTCCTTGTCCGTAATACGAATCGATGGTTTGATTACAGCATTCAAGGAAACGTTAGCCGGAGCTTTCCAAACACCATTTTCCCGATCTACTCTTGCGTAAACCCCACTGATGGCACTGCTCGGTGGTAACACCACGTTTTCCAATGCTAAGAGATCCTTTACTTGGTTATATAGTGCATTATTGGAAGTTTTGAGTTCAGACAATGGAGAGTTTGCTGCTTTAGAAGCTGACAATCCTTTCACTCCAACAGTTACCCCGGCATCTAAATAGCTATAGTTGAGAGAAGTGACTAAACTAGGATAATACGCTGCGCCGTATTTCAGATAATCAGAGGAAAGATTTCTAAAAGTCGAAATGTCCGGATGTGCATCCATGATCACAAACCTGTCCTGAAGCTCATTGCATTGCATCAGCGCATCTTGAAGCAGATTCGCATATTTAGTAGTCATTTTTGTGGCATCAGGAAAGACAATAAGGGTTGGTTCGTCTTGCTCCTTGAGTTTGTTAAGGCCTGCAATGAGTCCCTTTGCTGGTCCTGATTTGGTTCCATTGTCACCATACTCAGGAGCATCTACATAGGTACCAACTGAAACGATGTAGCACGCACCACCTCCGTTTGCAAAATACATTTCCAAAGAATAGTACATTAAATGAGTTGGATTAATAGGCGCTACTGACACATCATAAACTTTTTCGGAAGTTTCAGTTGCTGTCACCGTTATGGCCTCATTTTTAGGTCCTCCGAATCTGTCAGCATATTCGGCAAGTGAGGAAATTCTAGTCGGCAACAAATGGTACTTATTGCCATCACCTTGTTTTTCGGTGTAACCGATAAAGGCTGGGATCGCAGAAGCTACCTGAGCGACCGATGCGGGGAACTTAGGAATTTCTTCTACATAAACACCGGGTGTTTTATAGTCTTGCATAAGCTTGAGTATTTAGTGAGTTTATCATTCTATAAATGTTTTTTCTTCGAAATCGTGGAATTGAAGTGTTCGTTTATCAATTCCTTTGACTAATCCTTTGCTTTCAATATCCACAATGCCTATCGTCTTGATTTTGTACAGGACTGAAGGCAAGTACTTTGCACCTAATGAACCCCAGAGCTGATTCTGCTCTTCGAAGTTTAGGGTGCGCATTTCAGCCACAATTTTTTGGAGATTTTCAGTAGGAAGTACTGGATCTGTGGTCTTATCAAAAACCTTGTTTATTTCAAAAAACAAGACCACTTCGGAAAGTGATCTTAACGCAGAATTGTAATCTTCAAAATGGGCACTGAAAAGGATGTATAAATTGAGTTTTTGTGTGGGATTGAACATATCAAAACCACCCTCCTGATTTCTTTTATAGATGTCTTGGGATCTTACTGTTCGTTCCTCCTCAATATTTATCAATGAAGCAATTATGACGTTATCCGCAAGATGAGAAGTGGAACCACTTTGGTTTACAATGTTGCCAGAAATGATCTTTTCTCCTTGACCTTGATTTCCATCCAATCTTGATTGCAGGAAGCTATTTATTTGAGTGGTGAGGAATTTTATTGTACTAGAGATCATATGGAGCAACTAATCCATAGTAAATTTTATGTATTAGCTATTCAATAGCATCCCTGAAAATAGGGATAGCAAAAAACCACTACTTATAGGAGAGAATGGGCGGAGTTAACCTGAAAATAAGAGCCACTTATAATTAGGTCAAGCCGTTTTCAATGGCATATTTTACAAGTCCAGCAGTGTTTCTAGCATGCGTTTTTAAGAGCAGCTTTTTTCGGTGAGATTCTACCGTATGCGTACTGATGAAAAGGTTGTTGGCAATCTCCTTTGTGATGAGCTCATTTGAGATCATGGTTAATATTTCCTTTTCTCTTTCGGTCAGTTCTTGCAGTTTTAATTTTTGTTTGAATTTAGGCAGGCAGTTGTCAATGATAGCAGCCTGGATGCTCTTGCTGACATACGTTTCTTTCATCATAATCTGATCGATACCCTCCATCAAATGTTCTTTGGTATCAAAATCAGACAAGTAGGCATCCGCACCAAGCTTTAACATTTTCTTGCAAAAGTGGGCTTCATTCTTTTGCAGAAAGTAGATCACTCGTATACCAGTAAATTCCTTTCTGAATGAGTGAAAGAAGTTTCTTACTTCAGTAAAGTCAGCACCTGCATCGAAAGTCAAAATATCCGGTTTCAATTCGGTTGTCTTCAAAAAGATCTGACGCTTTCCAGCCGCTTCTCCTACTACTTTAACGCCACTATCATTCAATAAATAAGACCTTATGCCTTGTCTGAATATGGGGTTTTTATTAGCAACAAGTAGCTTGATCATGGTGAGAGCTGGGCTGGTTGTTGGTGGTCTAAAGTAGTTATGTCTTATAAATTTAGAGACAGTCCAACTCAATTTCAATACCCACTTTCTGGTATTTTGATCTTGTAATATGAGTAATTCAAGAAGTTATATAACTAATCACTATTGAATCAAAATCAATAGGCAGCTTCATCGTAGTTATAAGATCTACCAATTTTTCTATTCCACCGCTAATGGCTTATCACAAATGGAAAATTGATAGCTAATGAAGTTTCTCAAATCATTGTTTGTCAAAGTTCCATCAGCTATCAATTCCCCACTGAATGGATTCTTTTCAAGAAAATCGACCGCTTCTTTGAAGCCATCGATATCATTATCTGCCTTTTCCCAATTCTCCATCAATCGTGTATAATAAAAGCTAGCTTCCATGGTTTCATCCAGTGCCACATGGGTTCTCGCCATGTTCAAAAGCGTCAGGCTTTTGTTAGGTATTCTCGACAAGCTGATATTGAACTGACGTATTGCTTTTCTGTATTCTCCATATTCCATCAGCAATTCTCCGTAAAATTCGTGTGCAGGCTTCAAGATGATATTTGGGCCATTTGGACTGGGGCGCCCAGCTTCTAAATCAGCTGCAATACTCGCATAGGTCAAAGCATTTTCTTGGTCTTCATTGAACCATGCCTTCATCGCTAACATTTGGTTCTTTACTATTTTACTTAGTAGCAATAGGTAGGTTTTATCCTCTGATTCATTCATTTCAATAATCTCTTCCAATCGGTCAAACGTTTCCTGGATCATTTCTTCCCGTCCCAGTTTTAAGTGGCTAATAACCAAAGTTCCTAGACGAGAAACTTCAACATGACTGGCATAACCTGTCTTTTCATATGTTTCTGGAAAATCAATTCGGTCCCATTTCCTGGTTTCCAATACATACCTGGAATGACTCATTTTGAAATAGTTGTCTACACTTTGACTTTCCGTAAGCGACCGATCTCTTGTTATGGAATCAAGACATTGTTTTGCTTCTCGGTATCTTCCTTGTTGTTCCAGCGAATAGATCAGCCATTCCAGCGAATGATTGTCACGGTTTTGAAGTCCCAACGATTTATCATTTCGTACTCTTTCAACTCCAGCTCGGTAGGCATCAATATTGGATTCAATTGAACTATTCCACATTCCAAGCTGCACATAGATGTGCGAGGGCATGTGTAGCGCATGGCTTGAAGCTGGAGCAATTTTGGCGTAAATGTTGGCCGCTTCCAATCCCAAATATGCATGCACGGGATCATCTACCGAATGAATGAGGTAATGAGCAGCCCCTGGATGATTGGGATTTTTTTGCATCAAATCCTGCATTAAAGAAGCACTCTCCATTTTATCCTTGGTAAGTTCCATTCCTCCTCTAATTGTTCCTAGGATTGATAGCGCGTATAATGCCTGGGCTTCTTCCTCGTCTTTAAATTGCCCATACACTGACCTCATGTATTTTCGAAAATTTCTATCGCGAGACAGCTTGTCTTCATTTTTGGAATCGAACAGGACATCCAAAGAAGAAATGAGTGCTTTCTCCATTTCGGTTGCTGTAGCCATCAGATTATTGAGCTTAATGTGCGTCATCGCACTTCGAGAAGCCTCTAAGTCCTGTCCTTGCCAAAGTGTTTGGTTGTTAGACATTGCTATTCCCCAATAAGCCATCGCGTAATCTTTATCAAATTCGATGGCTCGATTAAACTCTTTCTTTGCTTCGGAATACCAAAAACTATGTAAAGCGGCCAAACCTCTTTTAAAATGATAATCTGCCTGTTCATTTTTGGTGCTCGTTTCCATCCGAATCGTTCCCAAATCTGTAAATTCTGAGTTTCGATTGGAGCAAGCAATCAGAAATGGGAGAACTATTAGGAACAAAAGCTGGGTTCTTGTGAAAGTAATCATTCAAAGTACTTTTTTAGGTCATACATTACGATCAATCCATCTGGCTCCATCCCTGGAGAAAATTCCGAGACGAATTCCTTAGATGCTGCATCAAAGACTCGAACCAAATTCTTTCTAGGCAAGGTAACATAGACTTTACCTTCAAAAGAGGTGATTCCTAATGGAGTGGTTTCGAGTTCTATTTCATGTTTAAAATCCTTGCTGTCAGCGTCAAAAATTGCAATGTTTCTACTAAACACATTTGAAATCCAGGCCTCTCCGTTTATGAAAGTCAGTTTCACTGGAAATTTTCCATTGGATGAGAATTCATGAGTGATTTCCTCATTCTCCAAATTGAATACGGACACCTTATGGTCTTGATTAGTTAAGATCCATAGTTCACGTTCATCAGGAGATAACATCAACCCTTCAGGACCTTTGGGTGTGTTGATGTGCTTTACTTCTCTGGTTTTTGTATCAATAATGGATACGGTGTTGGATTCGATATTGGACGAGAAAAGTCTGGCTCGATTCTGAGTTCCTGCAATGATGTGACTCCCTTCCATGGTTGGATACTCAAAAAGAAGATCTCCGGTTTCTCCATTCATCTCCTTAATTAATCCCTCATTTTCCGCGGTTGTCCAGAAAATGCTCCCATCAGCATTGGCTAGAATTCCATGAGGTGAATTTGAATTTGGGATTTCAAATGTTCTAATCTCTCCATTTTCTAGAGAAATTCTTGATACCGAATTCTGCACTTCTTGCGTCCATTTTAACTCACTTGAAGGGATCGGATCTTGATGTGGGCGTGGAAAAAATCCATAATTCGCTACAAAAAGAAAACGACCATCCGCTGTTAAAGTGATTTCATGTGGTCCTTTCCCTACCTCATAGGTCTTGACTACATTTTCGGTTTCAAGGTCTACAACTGAAATAGAATGAGCTGAGCGGTTTGCTGCAATCAGGTATTTTTTAGCTAACTGAGCATTGGCCCTATATTTTTCCAAGAGGTCAGAAAAATCCGTCATGTAGATATCGACATCTGTACTTTCGATAGTCTCACTACTGGAATACGACAATCTGGAATTGTTATCAAGAAATTGCGGATAGAGATTGCTCCCTGTTGTGTTTAGTTCGTCTACATTCTGCGGAATCGTCCAATTTCCGTCTTTTCTAATGCTGATATAGAGATCACCATACGACGACTTATTTTCAGCTCGTTCAGAAGCTTCGTACATTAAGATCTCTCCATCACTACTGATCCCCAAGTTCCATTCTCCCTTATGACTGTTCACCACTGAACCTAAATTGACTGGTTCAGAAAAACCATCGGGAAGACTTTTCGCCATGTAAAGATCTCCTTGACCCATTCCCTCCGGGCGTGTAGCCGCAAAATAGAGATCACCATTTGAAGTAGTTCTTGGTCCATATTCCGTTTTGGTAGAATTAATATGATCTGGTAATCTTTCCGGGGCACTCCAACCAGAAGCGTTTTTTTTCACTACCCAGATATCTGCAGATTTCTCTTCAGCATTCGATGGGCGATCTGAGACAAGGTAAAGTTTAGTTCCATCGTCCGTAAGGTGTGGATCAGAATCATCGTGTTGTCCTGAAAATGGCATCATGACCGGATCGTTCCATTGATCATTTACTTTCTTAGAATAAAAAATAGCTCCTTGACGTGAACCTTTCCCCCATTCTCCATCACTTCTTACAAAATAGACCTCATCCATACTTTTAGAAAAAGAGGCACTGTACTCAATGGCAGAAGTTGAAATTACATCTCTCGCAAAAACGGAAGGTTCTGAACAATCCTCTCGCTGACAGGACAAAATGAACAAAAGCGACAAAAAAAGAACTGGTTTCATATTTTCTTATTTCCTACAAGTATAGGAAATAAATTCCTACAGAAGTAGGATTTAATTGATGAATGGTTTAAAATTGAGGTATACAATAACGAATAGTCCATGAAAGAAGGATCCTTAGACGAGTTACAACTAAAAATTATGAAGGCATTGTGGTCAAACGGAAAAAGCAGCGTTCAGGAAATTAGAGAAGAATTGGCGAAGGAAAAACCACTCGCAATCAATACGATTGGGACAGTCTTGAAACGGTTGGAGGAAAAAGGATTTGTGAGTCATTTTAAAGATAGCCGGAAGTTTATTTTCTCTGCTTTGGTTAGCGAACAAAAAGCACAATCAAGTGCACTCAGTAAGTTGAAAGAACGATTCTTTGACGGTCGAAACATAGAGATCGTTAACCACCTTATTGATGCGAAGCAACTTACGGATGAGGAGATTGACTTGATCAAGACAAGATTGGAAAAGCTCAATAAGGATTCATGAATTTCATTTACTCATTTGGAGCCTGGTCCGTCACCTACTTAATGATGAGTACATTTTTAGTACTCGTTGCTATTTCCTTACAGAAGATTAGTTATTTCGAATCTGTTCTTGATCGGATCAACTTGTGGAGAATCGTATTATTTGGAAGCCCAATCATGGCTTGGGTTGCAACTCATCTGAACACCGGATTCCTCGAGTATTATGCATGCCCCAATAGCTTGGCTGAAGCTGCTTCCGAACGAATGCTTTTTGCTTCAAACATTTTCGGGACACTTAATCAGTCTTCCCCTTTTTACTTCGATTATAACCCCATTATGATTCAAGGTTTCTTCGCATCATTTTTCTCTTTATGGTTCTTAATTGCAGCCGGAATAGCTATCCGCTATACATGGAGCTGGATCGGCATTTCCAAAAAACTGAAAAGCACCATAACCTTTGATGCTAAAGAATATCCAGACAAATTGAAAGTCAATTGTTTTCTCGAGGGAACCGGATTGATCTTGTATTTATTGGATGAAAATGAGAGTCCTTATGCGTTCGGAAAAAATGGTGTTGGATTGCCTCATGAATTGATTAAAGAATTCTCAGATGATCAGCTACTATGCATTCTCGCTCATGAGTATTCGCATATCAAAAATCGAGATGACCGCTGGTTGTTGGCTACTCGTGTAGTAAACATTGTTTTGTTTTTTCAGCCGCTCAATTATTGGATGATTCAAAAGCTCAAAGACCTGACTGAAGAAAGATCTGATGCTGAAGCAATCACTTCCATTGGAGATCGAAAAACAGTTGCTGAAACATTATTAGCTGTGGCTCAGATGATTCAATTGAATACTCACTCACCAAAGGTGGCTTTTTTCAAAAAACAGAGAAAATTATTGAATCGTATTGATACTATTTTGTTAGGAACTATTGTGCCCAGCAGACGCTTCTCATTCGTTATAATCGTGCTTCTCTTATTTGCTCTTGGCTTGTTGGTTCCAGTGATTAAGGCAGATACTCGTTACCTTAATTCAGATTCAACCACAGAGAGTTTCACTCCATAAGTCTTATTACGACTTGAAACTAAGTTTCAACATGTTTCTATTTTCTTCCGTATCCTTATATACACGCCATTCGTCAACCTTTTCATTTTTTATTTTTGCAGACCATAAGATAGGTCCATGAACACGCTTATCTGAACTGGTAGAATAACCTCTAATACTAACCTTATTGCCTTGTACCACCACTTCTTCAAACTCCTGCTGATAATCAGGGAAGAGTTTGCAGAAACTATTCCAAGCATCCAAGCAGGCCTTTTTACCCATTATTGTGTGTCCCGTAGAATCAATAAAAACCAAAGTGTCCGTGATGATTTTATTCAAACCCTCAGTATTCCGATCGTTGAGGTAGTTTTTGTATGTGGTGATAATTGATTTCGGATCCATCATTTTCTAAACTCAATTGCTTACTAAGCAACTTTGAAGCCAGAATATCCAGACCCGTGAGAGCGTCTGATAGTCTTCAGTCATAAATTTAGTCTAGTTCGGATAGAAAGCTATTCCGCGAATTATTAACAAGAAGCTAAGCATTAAACCTTACGATTGACCGAATAACTCCTGAAGCTTAGCTTCTAATAATGGACCTCTCAAATTCTTACCAATGATCTTGCCATCGGGATCAATCAAATAGCTCGCGGGAATGGCATTTATCTGATAAGATTTTGTAACGATACTGTTCCAGTATTTTAGGTCAGAGATATGAAGCCAAGGCAAACCATCTTGATCAATGGCATTCAACCAAGCTTCCCTAGTTCGATCGAGTGAAACTTGAAGTACTTCAAAATTCTCACCCTTGTATTTTTCATACGCTCGAACAATATTCGGATTCTCATGTCTGCACGGCCTGCACCAAGCTGCCCAGAAGTCAACAAGCACGTACTTGCCTCTAAGTGAGCTCAGTCTGATGATTTCTCCTTCCGGATTTGCAAGGGCTATCTCAGGTGCTTCAGCTCCAATGGTTAAACTACGTTTTACATCCACCATCTGGGCAAGATTCATCACCATCGGATTGGTAGGCAATTCACGGCTCAATTCAACAGACACACTATCAAAAAAGGAATAGTACTGTTCAGGATCTAATCGCTGAATACCATAGAAAGCAGCCAACGATGGTAAGGACTCCCAAACCATATCTTTCAATCGTTCGTTGTTGACACGTGCAAGATCCATATATTCTACCTGCACCGCTTGAAACGCCTGGTTATCTCCTACTGATCTTGCTTGAATGGCTCGTTGATTTAGGCTTTGAACATCTGTTTGAAATGCATTCATCAAATCATCCATATCGCGGATGTACTGTGTATCATAAGAGCCAGAGACTTCTGAAAATCCATTTGGTGTATTTCCATCCACATTGACTTCAACCTCAGTTTCATCTCCTTTTAAGATCAGCGTTACAAATTGTCTCCCGTTGAAGTTAAGTCGGTAAAAGGCAGGCTGAGTGATATTGGCACTTAGCTTAAACCTTCCGTCTTGTCCAATTTCAGAGGTATCAATTGCTGTGGGACCAGCTTCTACAATCTCTTCTAAAGTGACCCATCCATTAGGTACTATTTGCTCTACCATTCCAACAATTGCAACACCTTCTGTCGCTTGTTTGCTAGAACAAGCCGTCAAAAAGCTTAAGAAAGCAACCGTCAATATTTTTCCCAGGACCTTCATTTCTTTACGCTTATAATACCTTACGCCCAATTTTTATAATTAGTTCAAAGTTAGCTTTTAGCTAACTAATTCCTTACCAACTTTTAGTGCTTCTTCAAGCCCACTTACATCTTTTCCACCAGCGGTAGCATAGAACGGCTGACCTCCACCGCCACCTTTGATGGAAGTAGCCATCTTTCTTACAATCTCATTGGCATTCATTCCATTGTTAACGAGTCCTTCATCCAACATAACAGTTAGCATTGGCTTGCCATCGATCTTAGCTGCGACGACTAAAACAAGATTTTCAACTTCCCTTTTGAGATCAAAAGCCACTTGCTTGAGACTATCAGAAGATGGAAATTCACCTGAATAAAAAATGAGGTTTTTCCCGTTGGCAGACTCTACTGAATCCAACATGCTTTTCTTCAACTGTCCAGCCTGTTGTTGATTCATGTGATCCAACTTTTTCTGGGCCGTCTGATTCTCAGTCAACAATGTTTCGACTGCTTTTTTTAGATCCTTTGGATGCTTTAGGATTTCTTCTACTTCAGCGAGCAAATCAATCTTCTCTTTGTTGTATTTCTCCGCTCCAATTGAGGTAACAGCTTCGACTCGTCTCACACCTGCTGCTATGGAAGATTCACTTATAATTTTAAGTTGTCCAATGTTTCCGGTCTGCGAAACGTGAGTTCCGCCACATAATTCAACTGAGTAGTTTTCATCAAAAGTGATGACCCGAACAAAGTCCCCATACTTTTCACCAAACAATGCCATTGCTCCAAGTTCCTTGGCCTTTTCAATTGGCACATTTAGCTTTTCATCTAAAACAATGTTTTCCCGGATCTTCTGATTAGTTATTCGCTCAATTTCCGTTAACTCTTCATCAGTGACTTTAGAAAAATGAGAAAAGTCAAACCGCAGCAATTTATCATTGACCAACGAACCTTTCTGCTGCACATGATCACCCAAAACTTGCCTTAAGGCAGCATGCAGCAAGTGAGTTGCCGAGTGATTATTTTGGGTTAACAAGCGTTTGTTGCTGTTAATTATGGCATGAACTTCAGTATCAATCTCTTTTGGCAGCTTCTTCACAAAATGAACAATCAGGTCATTTTCCTTTTTTGTATCCAAAACCTCAATCTTTTCTTCGCCAAATTGTAGATAACCAGTGTCGCCTACTTGTCCCCCACTCTCTGCATAAAAAGGCGTTTCTTCAAGGACAATTTGATAAAGTGTTTTGTCCTTCTGCTTCACTTCTCGGTATCGGAGTATATTGGTCGTAGATTCAAAATGATTATATCCAACAAAGGTTGAACTATCTCCTTCATTGACAATATCCCAATCTCCCATCGACTGCTTACCAGCATTCTTGGATCTGGTTTTCTGCACTTCCATCTCCTTCTTAAATCCTTCCGAGTCTATGGTCATATCATTTTCTCGTGCAATAAGCTCAGTAAGATCTAGCGGAAAACCATAAGTATCATAAAGTTCGAATGCTGTGGCTCCATCAATCTTGTCTAACTTTTGCTCTTTGATCGCATCCAATTTCTTAAGCCCATTATCCAAGGTTCTTAAAAAAGAGATCTCTTCTTCTTTAATCACTTTCCCAATGAAATCTTGCTGCTGTTTCAACTCAGGAAAAACATCTTCAAATTGACCAACCAAGACAGAAAGTAATTCATAAAGAAATGGCTCCTTGAATCCCAAAAAAGTATAGCCATATCTGACGGCCCTTCTCAAGATTCTTCGAATGACATAACCGGCTTTGTTGTTACTTGGAAGTTGTCCGTCTGCAATGGTGAAAGCGATCGCTCGGATGTGATCTGAAATTACCCGAATGGCAATATCCGTTTTTTCATCTTTGCCGTATTCGACTCCTCCCCTTTTTGCAACCCATTGAATAAGCGGCTGAAAAACATCTGTATCGTAGTTCGATTCCTTTTGTTGAATAGCCATTGCCAACCGCTCGAATCCCATTCCCGTGTCAACATGTTTGTTTGGAAGGTTTTCCAATGATCCATTTGCCAGTCGATTGAATTGGATGAACACCAGATTCCAGACTTCCACCACCTGAGGATGATCCATATTTACTAGATCTTTCCCTGGAGCTTTATCAATTTCAGATTGAGGCCTTAAATCAATATGAAGTTCCGAACACGGACCGCACGGACCTGTTTCCCCCATCTCCCAGAAATTATCCTTTTTCGATCCATTTAAAACCCGATCCTCCGGAAGATGATTAAGCCAAAAAGATTTTGCTTCATCATCTGGTTCGAGATTTTCTTCTTTATCTCCTTCAAAAATAGTGGCGTAAAAACGGTCCTTTGGTAAACCGAATTTCTCTGTCAACAACTCCCATGCCCACTCAATTGCTTCCTTTTTGAAATAGTCGCCAAAAGACCAATTTCCCAGCATTTCGAACATGGTATGGTGATAAGTATCAATCCCAACTTCCTCTAAATCATTATGTTTTCCAGACACTCGAAGACATTTTTGGGTATCTGCAACACGTTTATTTTCAACTTTTTTAGTTCCCAGGAAATAATCTTTGAACTGATTCATCCCCGCATTCGTAAACATCAGGGTTGGGTCGTTTTGGACCACAATAGGCGCTGAGGGAACGATTTTGTGGGATTTTTGCTTAAAAAAATCTAAAAAAGTATTTCGGATTGATTTGGAATCCATTTTTAATCAGAGATATTAGAATTTTAATGTTAAATCTTAGGATTATGAAAAAAGCTCAAATAGTCATAAATTGCGGTCGTAGAAAATGCAGTTGCCAACTAATTAGTAACGTTTAGCAAAATTACATAATTACCTATCACCCGATGGCAAAAATCAAATACTACTATGACACCGAATCGTGTCGCTATGAGCGAATACGAGTAAGTACGTGGGATATTATCCTAAATCTCATGGGCTTCCTTGTTGTGTGCACATTGATTGGATTTGGGATTTTCATGGCGGCAGATCACTATTTCGAGTCTCCTACCAAGGCAGCACTTCGTAAGGAAAACGAAGAGCTTCGACTTTATTATGATATGATTCAACAAGACATGGAGGAATCCAGTCAAATGTTGGGAGTACTACAAGAAAGAGATGATGATATCTATCGAGTCGTTTTTGGAGTAGAGCCTATTCCTGACGAAATCAGGACCGCAGGTATCGGAGGTTCTAATAGATACAGAGAAATACTGGAAAAAGGCCTCGAGCGCGAGGACTTAATTGTGAATAGTATGGAACGTTTGGATGGGCTTAAAAAGCAGATGTACATCCAAACAAAATCCTACGATGAGATCATGAATATGGCTGCTAATAAAGAAGAACTTTTGGCAAGCCTTCCTGCAATCCAACCTGTAACGAACAAAGATCTAAAAAGACTAGCATCCGGATTCGGCTACCGAATTGATCCTATTTATAAGATCAAGAAAATGCATTACGGTACGGATTTTTCTATCAAAACCGGAACACCGGTTTACGCAACCGGAGATGGAGTAGTTAGATGGACAAGATCTACGTTTGGTGGTTATGGTAAGCAAATCGAAATCAATCACGGATTTGGCTACCGAACTAAGTATGCACACTTAAGTGAGTTTGTTGTGAAGAAGGGACAGAAAGTGAAAAGAGGAGAATTAATAGGATATTCCGGCAACACCGGAAAGTCAACAGCACCCCACCTTCATTATGAAGTTATTAAAGACGGCAAGAAAGTTGATCCAGTTAACTTCTTCTATAAGGATTTGTCTGATCAGGAATATGCTGAAATTCTAAGGCTGTCTTCTATCGAGAACCAATCAATGGGATCTTATTAAATAAGCTTTCAAGAAATAACAAATAAAAGAGGGATCTAAACATTAGGTCCCTTTTTTTATTTTCATTTGGAACGTGAAAAATGCTCTTCCGATTCTTATTGGTATTTTGATCGTTTCCTGTAAGGTGGGAAAACAAGTTACTTCCACACCGGATATCCTTCCAACTCCTCCTGAAGTGGTTACTATAGAAAAAGATTCTATTTACTTAATCACGCAAACTGGGGATACGCTTTCAACTTTAGATGAAGAAGTTGAAGTTTCGATTACCCGGCTTTTGCCAGACACAGTTTCCATAGCGGCGGTCGGAGACATCATGATGGGAACTAATTTTCCTAATGAATCTTACTTGCCAAAAGATACTGGGCGCTATTTGTGGAAAGGAGTAAGAAACGTTCTTAGGCAGGCGGATATTACTTTCGGGAATTTGGAGGGAACCATCTTAAATGATGGCGGTGAACAGAAAGAATGTAACAACCCCAAGCTCTGCTATCTATTTAGATCACCAGAGTTCCTGGCTGAAAACTTCAGAGAGTCTGGTTTCGACTTGATGAGTCTTGCAAACAATCATGCAAATGATTTCGGAGAAGAGGGTCGATTGAATACTCAGCGAGTCATGGACTCACTGGGGATTGCCCATGCTGGATCTGTGGATCAACCATACATCATCAAAAAAATCGGACATCTCAAAATAGGTTTTTGTGCATTCGCACCTAATCGGGGTACGATGAGTATCCATCAATCTGATAACATCAAAGCAACTATTCAACATTTGGACTCTCTTTCAGATATTGTCATCGCATCTTTTCATGCAGGTGCAGAAGGAGCTAAAAATCAGCATGTTACAAGAAAAAGAGAATTCTACTACGGTGAGGATCGAGGGAATGTCTATGAAATGGCCCACCAAATGATCGACCATGGTGCAGATGTAGTTCTTGGTCACGGACCACATGTTGTCAGGGCCATTGAAGTTTACAACAAAAAAATAATTGCCTATAGTTTGGGCAACTTTCTGACCTATGGACGTTTCAATTTAAGAGGACCAGCCGGTGAAGCTCCTTTGTTAGAAATCAAAACGACGGTTGATGGGGACTTTTTAGAGGGACAAATTCATGCCTTTCGACAAAGTTATTCATTGGGGCCACGAAATGATCCTCAACTTTCTGCGATAAAATCAATTCAAAGATTATCTTTGGATGATTTCCCGAATAATCCGATTACTATTGATGATTTGGGAAGAATTGCTTACTTTGAAAACTGAACCCTAACCGCCAAAGTGCCCTACAAGGAAAAAGAAATTGAGAAAAAATACTACACCATCGGAGAAGTTGCCGATGAATTAGGTGTAGCAACTTCTCTAATTCGATTCTGGGAAGGTGAATTCGATAACATCAAACCAAAGAAGAATCGAAAGGGCAACAGACAATTCACCAAAGAAGATCTCCAAAACGTTAAGCTCATCTATCACCTTGTCAAGGAAAAAGGATATACCCTGCAAGGAGCAAGAGACTTTATAGCCAATGGCGTTGATACCGCTACTGGAAAGATGGAGATGATCGAATCACTAAAAAATATCAGAGCCTTTCTAACAGATCTTAGAAAAGAGATTTCTTAGAATAGTATGACAGAAGAATTGGTTCATCAACTCTCTTTAGAGTTGATACCAGGCATTGGTCCAAAAGGCGTAAAACAACTAATTAGCTACTGCGGGTCTGCTTCGGAGGTAAGAAGAACACCAAAAAATCGGCTGCTAAAGATTCCCGGAATAGGTCAAAAAATGGCAGATGCTGTACACTCTGCTAACACTATTTCGGAAGCAGAACACATTATTGCATCATGTCTGAAAAAGGAGATTGAAATAATTCATTTCACCAACCCTCGTTTTCCAAAAAGGTTAAAGCAGATTCATGATTCCCCAAACATTCTCTACACAAAAGGAAGAGGCGAGCTTAACCCATCTCATGCTATTTCTATCGTTGGCGCTCGGAAAGCAACGAATTATGGAAAGGCAATAACTGAACGTATCGTCTCAGAGTTGGAACTAGTAGGTGTAACGATCATCAGTGGGTTAGCTTATGGAATCGATATCTGTGCACATAAGGCTGCACTGAAAAATCACCTTCCCACATTCGCGGTTATCGCAGGTGGCTTGGATCGAATCTACCCGACAACTCATAGGAAATATACTGAAGAGATGATGAAAATGGGCGGAGTAGTTTCTGAAAGTAAGCTTGGTACAAAGCCAGATCCGCATCTATTTCCCGTCAGAAACAGAATCATCGCCGGATTATCCGATGCTACCATTGTGATTGAAGCAGCTGAACGAGGAGGTGCATTAATCACAGCTGGGTTAGCTGATTCCTATAATCGTCATGTTTTTGCGGTACCTGGTGATGTTGGAAATACTTTTTCTGAGGGTGCTAACAAATTAATCGCCGCACAAAAAGCACTTATTTATACCGGGATAGAAGACTTAATCTACCACCTTGGGTGGAAACTAACCGCGAATGAAAAAGATCCAATCCACACTCACCCACTTTCGTCTCAGGAAGAGGAAGTTTACTCACTTTTGGTTCAAAACGGTGGATTAGAAATTGATGTAATCTCATTAAGGTCTCAAATTCCGATAAATCAAGTTGCTTCTGTTCTTCTCGAATTGGAATTCAAAAACCTAATAAAATGTCTTCCAGGCAAAAAATATGAAGTGATCAAGTAAGATTCTTTACAAATTTCACTCTCAAAATTTGCAACCTTTCACCTCATGGCTTGTACATTAATAAAAATTGGTTGCTATGCTACGAAACTTCATCATCACTTCTTATCGCACTTTAGCCAGAAATAAGGCTTATTTATTTCTAAGTGTCATTGGTTTATCTCTCGGTATTTCATGTGTCATTGCCCTATTTACAATCATTAATTTTCAAGGTAATTTTGATAAGCACCAGACAAATTACGATTCATTTTATCGGCTAATTGGCAGTTATAAATTTGGTGACGAGGAAGGCAAGACTGCAACTGTGCCTCACCCATTAGCTGATGGTATCCGAGAAGAGCTATCAGGAGTTGAGGAAATCAGCAACCTCTTTTTACTTTCAGATCAAATAAACATCCCTCAAGGTGATGATGACATCAAGAAGTTAAAGCAAGATAACATCGCTTTTGTTCAGCCAGAAGCATTTGAGATACTCACGTTCAATTGGCTTGCCGGAGGAGTTAATGTAGATGACCCCAACGCCACTTTTTTGTCTGCAACAACAGCAAGAAAATTTTTTGGAAATAACTTAAGCTTTCAATCGCTTCTTGGACGGACAATCATTTTGGCCAATAAGCATACTTTATCCATTCAGGGAGTTTATGAAGACTTGCCAAAAAACACAGATTTTCCATTCGAAGTAATCACCTACTACGAAAAACAGGAAGGCGTCAATCCTTATTTCGGAGAAGGTAAAATTTGGGGAAGACTAAATGGCAGCACTCAATGCATTGCTAAATTATCTCCAGGAGCTAGCGTCGATCAAGTAGAAAAGACAATCCAAGAAGCATTTGAAAAGTTCAACAGAGTCGAAGGATATAATCTGATTTTACAACCGCTATCTGAAGTCCATATAGAAGAGATTGGAAATGGAAATTATGGTGGGATCAGCTTCGAACCAAAATACAAGGCCATCTCTTACACTTTGGCCATCTTTCTTGCGCTTATAGGAAGTATCAATTTCATCAATTTGACCACTGCCCGATCAGTCAAACGAGCAAGAGAGGTTGGAATTAGAAAAGTCATGGGTGGCCGCAAATCGGAACTCATGTTTCAATTCATCATGGAAACTTTCCTAATCGTTCTGATTTCTCTGGGAATTGGCTTTGCATTGGGTGAACAAATTCTATTCCTTTTCAACGATATGCTTCGCATGGAAATCAGCATTTCAGATGTGACATTTTTTGATTGGACCATTTTTTCAATCATTGTTCTATTATCTATGACGCTTTTATCCGGACTTTATCCAGCGTTGATATTGTCCAAGTTCTCAGCATTAAAAGCAATCAAAATAAAGATTTCCAACATTGATAAACAGAGTCGATTCCCCCTTCGTAAGGTTTTGGTTGGCTTGCAATTTGGCGTTTCCATTTGCTTGATCATTGGTGCAATGGTCATTTTTTCTCAGACGGATTATATGAGAAACTACAATATGGGATTTCGATCAAATGGTATCATCAATTTGCAATTTCCTGAACCTGATTTCGAGAATCAGATAAGACTAAAAAATCAACTGGAAGGTTTTCCTGAAATTGAAAAAGTGTCGCTTAATCTTGGCAGCCCGATGGCTAGAACAAACAACACAGACAAGTTTTTTAACCCTGAGGTTGGTAAGGACCAAATGGTTAATATCAACTCCAAGAGTATAGACGAAAACTACCTTGACCTGTTTGAGATTGAATTGTTGAGCGGAAGAAACTTGACTGCTAAAGATCCGCGTGAGAATATTCTGATCACTGAAATGGCATTATCAAAATTCAATTTGGGTACTCCTACTGAGGCTGTTGGAAAAGTCCTTGAAGCTCATTGGGGACAAAAGTTCAAAGTCGTAGGTGTCGTGAAAGATTTTAATGCCAACTCGCTTCAATCAGAAATGATGCCTGTGGTTATGTATTACAATAAAGGAGGCTTTTTTGAAATCGCCATGAAACTTTCTGGAAAAGATCACGATACTGCAGCGATTCTGGAAACTATCGAAGCTTCATGGGACAGTATTTATCCTGAACTTCTGATCGAATACGGATTCTTGGAAGATCAAATCGCAAGAAGATATCGATTTGAGGATACAATGGCTAAATCCATCACTTTCTTTGTTGGAATTGCACTGATCATTAGCATTTTAGGCCTGTATGGCTTGACTGATTACATGGCAAATGCCAAAAGAAAAGAAATTGGAATTAGAAAAGTGGTTGGAGCAAACATCCCTCAAATACTTGTGCTTTTTGCCAAAGAAGTAATCTTCCTTCTTTCAATCGCATTTGTAGTCTCCGCTTCGGCTTCCTGGTGGTTAATGAATTCCTGGCTTGAAGGTTTTGAGTATCACATTTCTATCGGATGGGAAATTTTACTGGGAGCATTTTTAGTAACTGCAATAATTTCCGTATTCACTATGGGTTCAAGATCGATGGCAGCAGCCAAGATCAACCCCGTTGTTGTATTGAAAGATGAATAGTGTTTAGGTAAATACTTCAGCTGAGTATTCAATTGATTTTTCAAGTTCAGCCTGATTCAATCCTGTTTGAATATTCTTTGAATTGAAAAACTGCATCATCTTTTCTGTGGCCATGTTGCCGACCAAATCATCTTTTGCCATTGGGCAACCTCCGAACCCTTTGATTGCTCCATCAATTCTTCGGCATCCCGATTGATAAACAGCTTCGATTTTTTCAGTGGTTGTATCAGGTGTTGTATGCAGGTGCGCTCCAAATTCTATATGAGGAAATTTGGGTATCAGTGTTTCAAACAAGGAAGTAATGTTCTTGGGATTGGAAACACCGATAGTATCTGCCAACGAAACAATTGTGACTTCCATCCTATCCAACCGGTCTACAAAATCTCCAACAAAATCAAGCTCATAGGGATCGCCATATGGATTTCCAAAACCCATCGACAAGTACACCACCAACGTTTTCTCATGATCTTCGCATAATTCTTGCATCTCAGCCAAATCATCAAACGCATCATCGATCGAACGATTGGTATTCCGCCTTTGAAAAGTCTCAGACAATGAAAGTGGGTATCCTAAATATTGGATTTCGTCAAAATTGCACGCGTCTTGAGCTCCTCGAATATTCGCGATGATCGCCAACAATTTAGATTTGGTTTCCATCAAATCAAGACCCGCTAAAACCTCTGCAGTATCCTTCATTTGAGGGATTGCTTTTGGAGAAACAAAGCTTCCAAAATCTATAGTATCGAACCCGACTTTTAGAAGCTGATTAATGTATTGGATTTTTTTGTCGGTAGGAATCCAATCATGAATTCCTTGCATAGCGTCTCTTGGACACTCGATGATTTTCATGGAAGCAAAACTAAAAAAACTCCTTAGCTATTCTTTGTATGGCGTCTGACTTACCCATGCTATAAAAGTGCAGCACAGGTACGCCTTTTTCAATCAACTCTCGACACTGCTGAATTCCCCATTCGATTCCTAACTCTTTAACGGCGGCATTGTCTGCACACTTGACAACTTCTCGTTCGAGCTCCTTTGGAACATCAATTTTGAAAACCTTCGGAAGAACCGTCAAATGTTTTTTGATTGAAATGGGTTTTAGTCCTGGAATAATTGGAATATCAATTCCCATTGAACGACAATCTTCAACAAATTTGAAATACACAGCATTGTCATAAAACATCTGAGTTACAATGTACTCTGCTCCAAGTTCTACCTTCTTCTTTAGCCAGCCGAGATCGAAATCCATGTTTGGTGCTTCAAAATGTTTTTCAGGATAACCAGCGACTCCAATACAAAACTCTGTTGGAATGGCGTTTTGAAGCTCATCATCAATATATTCTCCATTGTTCATATTGGAAATTTGCTCAACTAGTTCTGAGGCATAGGCATTTCCATCTGGTTCTGGTTCAAAGTGTTGCTCCGATTTGATGCTGTCACCACGAAGCGCTAGCACATTATCAATACCCAGGAAGTTGAGATCGATTAGTGCATTTTCTGTTTCTTCTTTTGAAAACCCTCCACATATGATGTGAGGAACCGCATCCACGTTATAGTGATTTTGAATTGCTGCACAAATCCCAACTGTACCTGGACGCTTCTTGATACTTCTTTTTTCCAATAAACCATTTCCACGTTCTTTGTAGACATATTCCTCTCGATGATAGGTCACATCAATAAATGGAGGTTTGAACTCCATCAGAGGATCTATCTGATTGAAGAGATTTTTTATACTATCTCCTTTCTTTGGTGGTATTATTTCCAAAGAAAACAAGGTGCCATCAGCTTTTTCTATATGTTCGGTTATTTTCATTGTATAGGTTCCAATGTTTTATGAGTTGAAATGTGTTAAAGTTTGGTATTCAAATACTTGATGAACCCCAAGGTTTGATGTTTGGCTTTTTTAAGTATTTCTATAGCTTCATCCTTCTGACCTTGACTTACATATCCTAACTCAGAATACAAAAGCAACATGCTATGAACTTCATCCAATGAAGCAGTGGAAATGTTAAAGAATCTTATGCTTTCCTTATTTGAAAACCTGCCAAAACCCTCAGCTATATTGTTCATTGATGAAAGAGCCGCTCTTTTCAATTGATCTTTGGCCGTAAATTCTTTTTCTAGCCTCTCATTATCACAAATTGAATAAATCATTTTAGTTAATTCTTTGGCGGACTTCCAACACTCCAACTCTTCAAAACTTTCAATCTTACCCCTCTAGCACTTTTCAACATTTAATCTTAAAACCTTAACACATTAACACTTTCTAACTTTAGCACATTAAAACTTTTTAAATCTCATAATTCAAATTCGGAGCTAACCATTTCTCAACCTCCTCAACACTTATTTGTTTACGAGTTGCATAATCCTGTACTTGATCTTTTCCAATTTTTCCCAGGCCAAAATATTTAGCTTCCGGATGTGAAAAATAGAATCCACTAACTGATGATGCAGGATACATAGCAAATGATTCCGTGAGCTCAATTCCGGTGTTCTTTTCCACTTCAAGTAAATCGAAGAGCAGTCTTTTTTCCGTATGATCTGGGCAAGCCGGATATCCGGGCGCAGGTCGTATTCCCTGGTACTTCTCTTTGATTAACTCCTCATTATCAAGGTTTTCTTCCGATGCATAACCCCAGACTCCTGTCCTCACTTTCTTATGCATCAATTCGGCAAAAGCTTCGGCCAATCGGTCGGCCAATGCCTTGACCATGATTTCCTTGTAATCATCATGCTCCTTTTTGTATGCATCAATCAAAGCCTCAATCCCAATTCCAGCAGTTACTGCAAAACCACCAAAATAATCGGTCCCAGCATCTACAGGTGCCACGAAATCAGCTAATGAGTTATTCGATATTCCTTCTGCCTTTTTGCCCTGCTGCCGCAAAAAATGAAACCTGGTAAGTTCATTATCTTTCGCTTCATTTTCCCAAACTGGAACATCGTCTCCAATTGAATTTGCAGGAAACAAACCCACAACTGCGTTTGCTTTTAGTTTCTTACTTGCGATGATATCATCAAGCATTGATTGAGCATCATCAAAAAGCTTCTTAGCCTCGGCTCCAACTGTCTGATTTTCCAGAATGGCTGGGAATTTTCCTTTCAACATCCAAGTGGAAAAGAAAGGTGTCCAGTCAATAAATTTTCTTATCTCGGTTAGATCGTAACCCTCAAACCTGGTAATCCCCAACTTTAGAGGTACATCAACTTCAAATCCAGACCAATCAATTTCTGCTTTGTTCTTCTTTGCATTGCTGTAAGGAATATAGTTTTTCGAACCAGTTCTCGATTTATGCGATTCTGCCAACTCAATATATTCCGACTTGATTAGTTCACTATACTCAGCAGCTTTATCACTTAGCAAACTCGTTGAGACCCCAACACTCTTCGAAGCGTCAAGCACGTGAATAACCGAATGGTCATATTTCGGAGCGATCTTAACTGCGGTGTGGATTCGTGAAGTCGTAGCTCCACCAATCAGTAGCGGCGTTTTCATTTTCCTTTTCGACATCTCTTCTGCCACATTCACCATCTCGTCTAATGATGGAGTAATCAATCCACTTAACCCAATAATGTCTGCGTTGATTTCTTCTGCGCGATCAAGGATCTTTTCTGCAGGAACCATCACACCAAGGTCTTCTATCTCAAAATTGTTGCAGGCCATTACCACCCCAACTATGTTCTTTCCTATGTCATGAACATCACCTTTTACCGTAGCTAATAAAATTTTGCCTTTGGTGCTTCCTGAAGCTTTTTCTTTTTCCAGATAGGGTGTCAAATAAGCCACCGATTTTTTCATAACCCGTGCGCTTTTAACTACTTGCGGAAGGAACATTTTTCCACTTCCGAACAAGTCGCCAACCACGTTCATTCCATCCATCAATGGTCCTTCGATCACTTTTAAGGGACTTGAATATTTTGCTCTGGCCTCTTCGGTGTCTTCATCAATAAAATCAATTATCCCTTTGACCAAGGCATGTGAAAGTCTTTCCTCAACTTCTGCTTCGCGCCATGAAAGATCTTCCTTTTTCTTTATCCCTTGACCTTTCACATTTTCAGCGAACGCCAACAATCTATCCGTGGCATCTTCCCTTCGGTTCAACAATACATCCTCCACATGTTCGAGTAGATCTTTTGGAATTTCATCATACACCTCAATCATTCCAGCGTTGACAATACCCATATCCATCCCGGACTTTATTCCATGAAATAAAAAAGATGAATGCATCGCTTCCCTCACAACATTATTTCCTCTAAAAGAAAACGAGACATTACTTACTCCACCACTTACTTTAGCTCCGGGTAAATTTTCTTTAATCCATTTGGTTGCATTGAAGAAATCGAGCGCGTTGTTATTGTGTTCCTCAATTCCAGTAGCAACCGGGAAAATATTAGGGTCGAAAATGATATCCTGTGGTGGGAACTTTACATCGTTGACAAGAACATTGTAACTCCTTTCACAAATTTCGATTCTCCGTTCATAAGTATCTGCCTGACCTTTTTCGTCGAAAGCCATCACGACAATTGCAGCACCATACCTTTTAATTCGTCGTGCTTGTTTTTTGAAAAGCTCTTCGCCCTCCTTCAGACTAATTGAATTGACCACACCTTTTCCCTGAATGCACTGCAACCCAGCTTCAATGATCTCCCATTTAGATGAATCTATCATTACGGGAATTCGGGCAATTTCAGGTTCAGAAGCAATAAGGTTCAAGAATTTCACCATCGCCGCTTTACCATCAAGCATCCCTTCGTCCATGTTGACATCTAGGATCTGCGCCCCTCCACGAACTTGGTCAAGTGCAACATCAAGCGCTTCATCATACTTATCTTCTTGAATCAGTCGTGCGAATTTTCTTGATCCGGTAACATTGGTTCGTTCTCCAACATTTACGAAGTTGGATTCAGGGGTGATAACTAATGGCTCTAGGCCAGATAAAACTAGCTGAGTAGTCGATAGTTTATGGTCCGCAGCATTCATTCCTTCAATCTATTTCTAAGCCCTTGAATCATTTTTGTGATCTCTTCCAATTCTTTGTACAATCTATCGAAATCACCATCGGAAATTAAGTTTCTCCTTTTTCCTAAGTAGAGACATGAAACTACCTCTATTCCAGACCTAAGAGCTATGCCCAAAAATCTTGAGAATTCTTTATCCGATTGTCCTGTAGACCCTTCTGCAATGTTCAATGCAATTGAGTCAGCAGCTCTTTTTATTTGAGAAGTCAGGACATATTTTTCTTCTACTGGAAACCTTTTAGTTAATCCGTCAACCTCGCCTGAAAAGTCAATGGCTCTTTGCCATACTTTTAAATCTTCAAACTTAAACGCCATCCTAGCTATCGACTGTAGACAACTGACTGTCGACTATTCTCGGTTCATACTTCTTCGCCAAATCAGCAATTGCCCTAATATGTTCAGGTGTTGTGCCACAACAACCGCCAATGATATTGACCAAACTATCATCAAGAAATTCCTTAATCTGCTCCGCCATATCTTCAGGAGTCTCGTCATATTGACCAAACTCATTAGGAAGTCCGGCATTTGGATGAGCGCTCACATTTGAGTCTGAGTTTTCCGACAGCACTTTCAAATAGGGACGTAGTTGTCTTGCACCTAATGCACAATTCAGTCCTACACTAAGAAGATCCAAGTGGGAGATGGATATTAAAAATGCCTCTGTAGTTTGTCCGGATAATGTTCTTCCTGAAGCATCTGTGATTGTACCGGAAACCATGATAGGAATTTCAATTCCACGTTCTTCTTGAATTTCATCGATTGCAAACAAAGCCGCTTTAGCATTGAGTGTATCGAAAATTGTTTCAACGAGTAAGATATCAACCCCTCCATCAAGCAACGCTTCAGCTTGTTGTTTGTAGGCAATTCTTAGGTCTTCAAAACTTACAGCACGAAACCCAGGATCGTTCACATCTGGTGAAATTGAGGCAGTCCTGTTTGTTGGACCCATTGCTCCCGCAACAAACCGAGGTTTGTCTGGTTCTCTTTCATTGAATTCTTGTACAACTTCTTTAGCGATATGTGCTGATTTAAAATTTAACTCATAAACAATGTGTTCTAAATCGTAATCAGCCTGAGCTATTGTAGTTCCCGAAAAGGTGTTTGTTTCAACAATGTCGGCCCCTGCTTCAAAGTATTGCCGATGAATATCCTTTATGATATCGGGACGGGTAATGGATAATAAGTCATTATTCCCCTTCAGAGGTTTAACATGATCCTTTAAATCTTCATTCCTAAAATCCTCTTCTTCGAGTTTATGACGTTGAATCATCGTACCCATAGCTCCATCGAGCACGAGAATTCTATATTTAAGTATGTCTGAGATTAAATTCATTCTCCGGTTTCTTTTGACTTACCAGAGAAAGTCCAAATGGATCGTCTCATCTTTTCCGATAGCTATCGGAAGGGAGTTAGCACCGAAAATCACTCGCTGATGATCAGGTTGCTAAGACGTCATAGGGCCCATTCCCTCGGTCTTTCTTGATAAGTAATGCAAATATATATGATGTGTTTGTAATACATAATTTTTATCTAAGCAGTTCCTTAGTTTTGCAGCCAAATGAAATTAGCAGCTATAGATATTGGCTCAAATGCCGTCCGCCTACAGATAACAAAAGTGCTTGAATACAAGAATGAAATTACATTCAAGAAACTTGAATATGTCCGGTTCCCATTACGTCTTGGACATGATGTTTTTACTACCGGCAGAATTAGCGAATACAACAAGGAACGTTTTTACAAACTGCTAACAGCATTCAAAAACCTTATTGACCTCTATGAGATTGATGCATTTTTTGGTTGTGCAACATCAGCGATACGTGAGTCTGAAAATGGAAGATCTCTTATTGAACATGTAAGAGAAGGTTTGGGCTTAGATATCAAAATCATCAATGGTCAAGAGGAGGCGGAAATGATCAATAAGGTCATTGGGCTTTCACTTGGAAAGGGAAAT
Organism: Cyclobacteriaceae bacterium; assembly: GCA_028284125.1. Lineage (GTDB taxonomy): Bacteria > Bacteroidota > Bacteroidia > Cytophagales > Cyclobacteriaceae > Ekhidna. The sequence goes on along the minus strand of JANQSI010000008.1, from coordinate 106,571 downwards.
TATCTCCACGTCGATGTTGGCGGTGGAAGTACGGAATTAAATGTTTACGAAGGGAAACAAAAAATCCTTTCAAAATCTTTCAAACTTGGATCCGTTAGAAGCCTTGAGCGTAGCGACAAACCAGAAATGTGGGAAGAAATGAAGCAATGGATCAAAATCAACATCGCTAATCGATATGACGATATCTGTGCTATCGGAACTGGTGGAAATATCAATAAGTTGTTCGAGCTGTCCACCGATGGAAAGACCAAGCAAATGGATCTTGAGACGTTAATTGCTACACAGCAAAAATTGCGATCCCTTTCGAATGATGAATTACTAAATAAACTACAACTGAATCCGGATAGAGCGGACGTAATCATCCCGGCTTCTGAAATCTATGTAGAAGTAATGAGAACTTCTGGTGCCCAAAACATTATTGTTCCGGATGTTGGGTTAAAGGACGGAATCAACTTTCATATGTACGAATCAAATTATCCCACCGCCAACAAAGTGATTGTTAAGAATTAATTTTGCGGAACGTTTGCGAGCTTATTGTCATTAAGCAAAGTGTGATCATTTTTAAGGTGGCACCAACAGTTTTTGACGCAACTATCTTTTTGGAATATTCATCTTTCATAAGTCAGATCAAAACCATTAAGTAGGCAAGCAACCTATTAACCAAAATTGAGTCACTAAACTGTGAAGATATACCAGGACGTATCACCTAATCTGTCTGACTTTTTGAAGGTCAATGTTAAGATTAATAACGGCAATCCGAACTACATCCGACCATTGGATCAGGACATACGATCTGTTTTTGACTTGAAGAAGAACCGTTTTTTGAAAAAAGGAAAAGCATGTCGTTGGTTGCTCAAGGATGATTCTGGTGAACTGATTGGTAGAATTGCTGCTTTTGTTAACCCTCGCTACAAAAATATGGGCGACAAGTTCAAAACCGGCGGGATTGGTTTTTTCGATTGCATCGATGATCAAGAGGCTGCTAATCTCCTTTTTGATACCGGGAAAAAATGGTTGGAAGAGCAGGGAATGGAGGCAATGGATGGGCCCATCAATTTTGGTGAAAGAGATAGATGGTGGGGGTTACTAATTGAAGGATTTCATGCCCCACCTTACGGACTGAATTACAATCCGCCGTACTATCAGAAGTTATTTGAAACGTATGGATTCAAGAACTTCTATAATCAGATTTGCTGGAAAATGGCACTCTCTGATGATGCCCAGCTGAGTGAAAAGTTTTACGCCGCACACGAGCGTTTTGAAAAAGATCCGGATTTCTCAGCACAGCATTACAACAAAAAACAACTGAAGAAATTCGCTCAGGACTTTTGCGATGTATATAATGGTGCATGGGCTAGCCACAAAGGAAACAAATCAATGGCTTTGGCCCAGGTGGTAAAAATGTTTAAAAAAATGGGCCCAATCGTCGATGAGAAAATTATTTGGTTTGCTTACTATAAAGGAAAGCCGATCGCCATGTGGCTCAATATTCCAGATATCAACCAAATGGTAAGATTTCTCAATGGGAAATTTCATTTGCTAGCAAAAATCCATTTCATGATTTTAAAATGGCGCAAGATCTGTCGTGGAATGGTGGGTGTAGTTTTTGGAGTAGTTCCTGAACATCAGGGTACTGGAGTGGACTACTACATGATTGTGGAAGGAGAAAAAGAGATCAAAACCAACACAAAGTATCGTGAACTTGAACTCCAGTGGCAAGGGGATTTCAATCCGAAAATGCTAAACATCTCTAAGAACCTGGAAGCGGAAAAAGCAAGAACACTTGTTACTTATAGATACCTTTTCGATCGCGAGGCTGAATTCGAAAGGCATCCGATCCTTTAAATCATTCCAACTCCACAACTAAATCTTCCTGCTCAACCAATTGTCCTGAGTTTAAGTGTAATTTCTTCACGATACCGGATACAGGTGATGAAACAGATGTTTCCATTTTCATCGCTTCGATCACGAAGAGTATATCATCTTGACTCACCTTGTCTCCTTCTTTGACCAAAACATCTGCAATTTTTCCTTGAAGTGGTGCTCCTATTTCTCGTTCGGTTTCGGCTTTCCTATTGGATATTTTTTGAACCGCAACACTGTTATCACGAATGGCAATTCTTCTGGTTTGACCATTGAGTCGAAAGGCCACCATCCGCATTCCATTCTCGTCAGGCTCAGTAATGACAATCATTTCAATGATGATAGTTTTACCTTTTCCAATTTCGACCAAGATTTCTTCCCCGGGTTTCATTCCGTAGAAAAATACGGGTGTTGGTAACTGACTGACCTCATCAAAGGATTGAAGGTGTTCGTAGTAGTCTTTGAATACTGCAGGATAGAGCTTGTATGAAAGAAAATCCTCAAATGCTGAATTTGGAAAGTCTTTTTGGAAAGCCTTGAATTCGGTTTCAAAATCAACTGGTTTCAATCCATCGTTGGCTCTTCCTTTCAGCGGTTTTTCCTTCTTCAAAACAATTTTGCTTAGATCTTCTGGAAATCCTCCTTCTGGAAATCCCAGCTTTCCCTTAAACAAACCAACAACAGATTCAGGGAATGATAAGGATTCTCCTTTACCAAGAATATCTTCCGGTGATAAGTCATTGGCAGTCATGTACATCGCCATATCCCCTACCACTTTGGATGAAGGTGTGACCTTAACAATATCACCAAAAAGTTTGTTGACTGCTGCATAGTTTTTCTTGATCACTTCAAACTTTTCTTCCAATCCAAGGGCAATTGCTTGAGGTCTCAAATTGGAGTATTGCCCACCCGGAATCTCGTGTTCGTAAACTTCAGCCGTTCCGGCTTTCAAACCAGATTCAAATGGATAGTAAAAGTTTCTGACATCTTCATAATAGTTCGAATGTTCATTCAGCGACTGCAAATTCATTTTTCTTCCCCTTTCATGATACTCTAATGAAGCCACCATTGAATTGAAATTAGGTTGTGAGGTTAGTCCAGAAACGGAAGCGAGAGACACATCTACAATATCAACACCAGCTTCGATGGCTTTCATGTACATCGCCGATTGAATGGATGAAGTATCATGAGTATGTAGGTGAATGGGTAAATCAACAGCTTTTTTAAGTTCAGAAACAAGTAACTCGGCACTGTACGGTTTCAGCAGTCCCGCCATATCCTTGATTGCCAAAATGTGAGCACCAAGATCTTCCAGTTTTCTTGCCATGTCGAGGTAGTACTGAAGCGTGTATTTTTTTTGTTCGTCATCCAGGATTTCTCCTGTATAGCAAATACAAGCTTCAGCCAGCGATTCAGTTCGTTCTCTTACAGCCTGGATGCTGCATTTCATGTTCTCCACCCAGTTGAGTGAATCGAAGATCCGGAAAATATCCATTCCCTTTTCAGCTGATGTCTCAATAAACTGCTCTATGAGATTATCCGGATAAGCGGTATATCCGACTGCATTTGAGCCTCGCACTAACATTTGAAAGAGAATATTTGGAATTGCTTCTCTTAGTAATGCCAACCTTTTCCAAGGACTTTCTTTCAAAAAGCGCATGGATACATCGAATGTAGCTCCACCCCACATTTCAAGTGAAAAAACCTCAGGATTTTCGATTGCATAGCTTCTTCCAACTTTCAGCATGTCTTGCGTTCGAAACCTTGTAGCGAGCAACGACTGATGTGCATCGCGCATGGTAGTGTCTGTGAAGTGAATTTTAGGATCTTCCTTGAGTTGTTGAACAAATTTCTCTCGACCTAATTTCCTTAGTTGATCACGTGTTCCAGGCTGGATTACTGAATCTTTCGACACAGTAGGTGGACTTGGCGATCGGAATTTCCTGTTTTCATCTTTAACCTTTACATCAGGATTTCCATTGATTGATACTTCTCCGATGTATTTCAAAGTTTTGGTTCCTCTATCGAAGCTCTTTTTAATTTGAAATAGATCAGGATGATCATCAATGAAGCCAACGGTAGCCTTTCCGTCAAAAAATTCCTTATTGTCAATAACATTTTCGAGAAAGCCAATATTGGTTTTTACACCCCGAACTCTAAACTCCCTCAGAGCACGATGTAAGCGTTGCGAAGTTCCTTTGAGCGTCCTTCCTTTTGCTGTGACTTTTACCAAAAGGGAATCGAAAAAGGGTGAAATCTTAACACCGTTATAGACATTCCCAGCATCTAGCCGAATGCCAAATCCTCCCGCACTTCGATAGGCTATGATAGTTCCATAATCTGGTTTAAATCCATTTTCAGGATCCTCTGTCGTTACGCGACATTGAATTGCACAACCTCTATATGTAATATCTTCTTGTGAGGGAATGAATATTTGCGGGTCATGGAGTTCATAGCCAGCTGCAATTAAAATCTGAGATCGAACAATATCAATTCCTGTGATTTCTTCAGTGATCGTGTGCTCAACCTGAACTCTTGGGTTCACCTCAATAAAATAAATACCTTCGTTGGGATCTACTAAAAATTCAACCGTGCCGGCATTGTTGTAGTTAACCTGGTTCGCAATTTTCAGCGCATATTCATATAAGCTGTTTCTGGTGGAATCTTTCAGTCCAAAACTTGGAGCTACTTCGACTACTTTCTGAAAGCGTCGTTGGACAGAACAATCACGTTCGAATAAATGAACGATGTTCCCGTGATTGTCGGCCAAGATTTGGACTTCTATGTGCTTGGGGTTTTCTACATACTTTTCCAGGAAAATAGTGTCATCACCAAAGGCTTTTCCCGCTTCAGACTTTGCTTCATTGTATGACTTAATAAGTGATTCCTGATCTCTCACAACACGCATACCTCGTCCGCCTCCGCCAGCAGAGGCTTTTATAATTACTGGATAACCAATTCTTTTTGCTTCGGCTATTGCGACTTGTTCATCTAAAAGAGGTTGCTTGTTATCTTCAATGACCGGAACGTTTGCGGCTCGGGCAACTTCCTTCGCTTTGACTTTATCGCCTAACTGCGACATAACCTCGGGATGTGGGCCAATGAAAACGATTCCTTCTTCAATACATCGTTTCACAAATTGAACGTTCTCAGAAAGGAAACCATACCCTGGATGAATCGCCTCTACTTCATTTTCTTTGGCGACTGCTATGATCTCCTCGATATCGAGATATGGTTTTAGCGGCTCAGTATCCGCTCCAATTTGGTAGGCTTCATCTGCTTTATAACGGTGAAGTGAATAGCGGTCTTCGTGCGTGTAAATCGCTACCGATCTGATGTGAAGTTCAGAGATGGCACGCAACACACGGATGGCTATCTCCCCACGATTCGCCACCATGATTTTCTTGAAGAATTTCTTATCAGTCATGCAGTGTTAGGTTCTAACACTGAATTTAATCAAAACTGAGAACTAGTAGATCTACTCTTTATCTACTTCAATTTAAATCGAGATAGTCTTAGTTTTTCTCCTCCAACTTCCACTCTCGTCCTCCGGCAGGCAAATTGTCATTTAAATATCTGGTCAGGATTTCACGAAGATGTCGGGAAGTATTTTCTCCTTCTCGAATACCGTGCGTCCGGTTGGGATATGACATCATGGAAAAGATTTTGTTATGCTCGATAAGCTTGTTCACCAATTGCTCTGTGTGTTGATAATGAACATTGTCATCACCTGTGCCATGGACAATCAGCAAGTTCCCTTTTAAATTCTGAGCAAAATTTATGGCTGATCCTTTTTCATAACTCTCAGGCATTAGTTGAGGAACACCAGAATATCGTTCTTGATAAATATTGTCATAGAGCAACTGGTTCGTAACTGGTGCAACAGACATACCGGTCTTGTAAATTTCCGGATACCTGAACATCATATTGAGCGTCATAGCTCCTCCTCCACTCCAGCCCCAAATGCCAATTCGATCCTCATCTACAAAGTCAAATTTCTCTACAATCGCTAAAGCTCCGTCGGATTGATCCTTTGAAGACTGAACTCCTATTTGTCCATATACACTTTTTCGCCACTCTCTTCCTTTTGGGCCTGGAGTTCCCCTGTTTTCAACGCTCATTACAACGTATCCTTGCTGTGTGAGCATGCTGTGCCACAAATAGCGATTGCCACCCCATCTATCAACTACGGTTTGTCCAGCGGGCTCGCCATATACATAAAAAAGAACCGGATACTTTTTATTAGGGTCAAAATCAGTGGGCTTCATCATCCAACACTCCAATGTCGTTCCATCTGAAGCTTCCACGTTAAAAAACTCAACTTCCGGCCGATCGATGTTATTGAGGTTGTTCTTGAGCGCATCATTTGTGACAAGTGTTTGCAGCACTTTATGATCAGGGAGTGAAATCATTTCATGTACCCATGGTTTGGTTGCTGTTGAATAGGAATGAACAGCATATCTTCCATTCGGTGCCACTTGATAGTTGTGCCAGCCCGGTTGATCTTCCGGAGTAATCCGCTGGGCTTTTCCTTTTCCGCTCATTTTAATTCTGTATAAATAGCGTTGAGTAGCATTTTCAGGAGATGCTATGTAGTACAACCAGTCTGAATCTTCACTGAGTAAGGAAATATTCATCATGTCCAAGCCTTCTGGGCTGATTCTTTTTTCAACACCATCCGTTATCAGGTAGGCAGCTTTCCATCCACTTTTTTGAGTCACCCAAGTGAACGATTTTCCATCATTCAGGTATTGAAAATCATTCACCACGTCAAGCCAGGCAGTTTCCTTATCTTGGTAAACGATATTGGTTTCTCCGGTCGAGATGTCACACTTCGTAACTCGATTTAAGTTTTGCGGACGATTCAAATGCTGAACCAACAGCGATTTAGAATCCGGCGCCCAAATCATTCGTGGCAGATAGTTATTGGAAGGATCTCCGGGAAATTTCATCCAAGTGGTTTCTCCACCGGTGGCATTTACTACTCCAATTTTCGCTATGGATGGTTTTTCTCCAGCCTTAGGATATTGAACTGGGACCGTGTATGAGTACGCAGAATCAGTGGTATTGATCATTAAAAAATTTCGTATGGAGGAAGCATCAATTTGCCAGTAAGCAATTTTGGTTCCGTCAGGGCTCCACCTGAATCCATCGCGACATCTAAATTCTTCTTCATAGGCCCAGTCGAAAGTTCCATTGATGATCTTGTCTGTGCCATTAGTAGTTAGTGCCGTTATTGATTTATCAGCGAGATTTTCAACATACACGTTGTGTTCTCTTACATATCCAACGGATTCACCATTGGGAGAAAACTTCGCAAACATTAATGTTGATGGCTTAGCTTCTGAGCCCCCGAGTTTTTCCAATTTCTTCGAATTCAAATCGTAAACCCAGTAATCTCCTTTGGTATTTAACCTCCACACACGCACCGAATTGGTGTAAATCAGCACCTTTGACTTATCACCTGACCAAGTGTAGCCTTCGATCTGAAGGGGTTCTTTTTCTCCATCAGGAATTAGATCAGAAGCTCGAATCAAGATGGTACTCCCTTTTCCAGGTTGATTGCTAACAAGATCTAGGCGATCTTCATATTCAATTGATGGTTCTAAAGTGGTATAAGATTGACCTCCATCAAACCATTCGAGTTTGGGAGCTGCATCGATTTTAAATTCTTCAGATGAGAAAATTCGTTCTAGGGAAAGTTTAGAATTGTCTTGTGCTTGAATGGTTGTAAATAGTAGGGCAAAAGAAATGATCGCAAAGTTCTTCTTCATATAACTGAGATATTTAAAAATCTAAAGGTAAACTAATTGACTCTTTAAGATATGTATTAAGTTGAGTAGTGGACAATTTACGTGATGACTACACCAGAAAACTACCTTCCACAAATCCCCTTAAAGTCACACCACTGGCATTTTCCTTCATCCTCTGTCTGATCAAAGGGCTGTTCCATCCCGTAGATTTCACTTAACAATGACGAGAAACGTTCTTCGAACTCTCCCAAATGTTCCCGTGCATCTGCAATCGGCTGACCTTTGATTTTGAGACGCTCATCAAAATCAGGGGTGAAAAGCTCTTGGATATTTAAAATTCCAGGAACGATAGGTTCATTAGTTCCATGCTTAGCTCCGTATAACCAGGCATAATACAAGGTTTGGAAACCTGCCTTATTTCTTGGCAATCGATAATAGCTAGAAGTCCGATCAAACACTTTCTGAACGCTCTCAATTTCCGTCTTGTCCCGACCGCTTTTGTAATCGATCACTCGTACCAGTCCGTCTTTTCGATCCACCCGGTCGATGATTCCTTTTAAATGAACCTTGAACTCCTGATTATCCGGTTTTATGGTCAGGAACCGATCGTAATTTCCGTCTTTATCATTTTCCAAACTTCGAATCTCGAACGGAGCATAAGCTTCATCCAATTCAAGTGTTTTGTCAACGAATCGTTGAATGATTTCCGACATCACGACATTTCTTCCTTTCACTTCAAATCGCTGTTTGTCCTTCAATCGGAAATGCTTTCGAAAAGATTTTTCAATTGCACCGCTGACTGAATTTTTCAACCGAAAGAAATCGTTTTTTTCAACCATTCGATCAGTTTTGTCCTTGGTCACATCTTCGTACAAAAGCTCCATAACCTTGTGCAACACATTTCCAAAATCGCGTGGTGAAAGTTCGTCACTCAGTTCATCAGGAGTGAACAAGCGCATCACATATTTAAAATAGAATTGAAGCCTGCATTCTAGATAAACGTTCAGTGCCGATGGTGATAATTTTTTATCTCCTCTCTCGGTATACATCCGAAGGCGAGCAATGATATCGTCCGTCTTTTCGATCGTAATCGACTCATGCTCACGGATCAACACCGGGTTGCTCAACCGGTGACGCTGGATGGTAAGTCTACTTTCATGTTCTATTTGACGAATGAACCGGCTAACCTCTCCGCTTAGCCCAAAATCAGCGAACATGTTGTAGTAAAACGACAAGTTCTCCGCTCTTTGAAAAAGTCGATAGAAAAGGTAGGCATAAATGGCATCCTGCACTTCAAAGGTTGGAAGATCAAAAGCTTTTCGAATCCGGTATGGAATAAATGAACCTTGCCTTTGCGTAGCAGGGAAAATATCCTCGTTCATGTTCAGCATGAAGACATGTTTGAAATCCAGATTTCTGGTTTCCAACACACCCATCACCTGGAGTCCTTCAACCGGTTCTCCACTGAAAGGAATTTTGACAGAACGAGCCGCTTTTCTAAAAAGACTCTTAAACGTCTTGAGATCTACTTCGATTTTTTGTTGACTTAGGATCTCATCAAGCCGAGATAGCATTTGCTTGAAATGATAGAGAAACTCTCTTTCCAGACCGAATCGTTCGATGGTTTCTGTAGCTAGCGTTTCAACAATTTGTTTTAGGTAAGCAGCATACGTTTCTCCGTCTTTTGTTGATCTGAAAATAGTATTCAAAGTAACAGATCCAAGCTCTTGAATGTCCTGCTCCAACACTCGGACTTGGTTGTTCTTTTTTATGAATCCGATGAATTTTTCAAGCTTGTCTCCTTTTTGCTCATAGAGATAAGGATGACTCAAAACATCAATGACAGGCTTATGATAAAAGGTGATCCAATTTTCAGGTGTCAACTGTTTATGTTCCTGAGATTCCAGAGCCGCTTCCAGCAAGCCAAACAATGGCGTCTCTTTGAGCGGATACCCCATCGTCACGTTGAGTTTTTCAACTTCAGGAGGAATCGCGTTGAGCACAGGAAACAACATATAATCCTGAGGCAAGACGATAACAATTTCTTCTGGCTTTACTTCTCCTGAGTCGACAAGGTCTTTCACTTTTTCACCAATCGCTTTAGCTTGACCAACTTCGAGTGAAACTCCTGTTACATTCACTTCTTTTTCCTGACGGATTCTTTGTGGAAGTTCTTCATCAAATGTTTTTCCAAAAACAATATCATTTCGATACTTGCGCAAAAAATCTCCTGCTTCTTGTTTGTCATCCTTGAGGTAGTATTCATCTACATCCCAAACAACATCCGCCTGATGATCAACAACAAAATGCTTGATCAACTTTTCTTCAGCAGGTGTAAGTGCGTTGAAGCCGGCAAAAATCAATGGTCCTTCAATGTCAAATTCATCGGATTCAATTGATTCTACTAATTGTCGGTAGATCATTGAGGTGTAGCCGATTTCGGATTTCTCCAATCTCTCTTTGAACGTTTCATAAACCGGAGAAAGAATTCTCCAGGTCTCCATGAATTGTTCCTGGGATTTGGAAGCATTGGGGAAAAATTCTTGCCAGAAACGTTGAATGATTTTTTCTTGTTCGGGATCGAGAAAATAGAAATCTTCGGCTATTTGCCGATCACTCTTGATGTAGTGAAACAACTGCTTTGGATTGACCAGGTAGTGATCCACTTCTTCAAAATCTCGAAGAAGCATCTCACCCCAGAAATAGAACGATTCGAATCCTTCTGAAACCGGATTGTGAGTTTTGAACGCTTCAAATAACTCAAAGACAAGACTCAACGGATCCGTCTTTTTAACCTTAGAGAATTTGAGTAAAAAGTCTTCGAGACTCTTGACTTGTGGAGACCAAACCGGTTTGTCAATTCGCTGAGACAAATGTTTCTTGAGAAACAATCCTGCTCTTCTATTTGGAAAAACAACTGTGCACTGACCTAATTGATCAGCGTATTTTTCCAGTAAATGATCAGCAACTTCTTCAAGAAATTTTGAGTTTGACATCCAGGAGTTTGATCTTATTGCATTTTATTAACAGGGAGTAATATTCTACAGAAATCAGCATACAGGCACTATGATTGATTCACAGTTTTTCCACAAATTGATGAATTGTATACGCTAAACAGCTACCAATTTCTTCTCCTTTAAATAGAGGAGATATCCTTCGGTTTCGTATCCCATTTCTTTCAAAAGCCCGACATATTCTTTTACTTGAATATTGTCTTTGTTCGATGGCTTACCACTCTTGAAATCTATCACCGTGGCAGTGTTGCCTTGAATGACCACCCGATCCATTCGCTTGACTTCACCATCTTTTGGCAAAACCACAACTTCTGTTTTTACATCAGTCTCAGCTTCAAACCATGAATCGACCTTATCTATCTCCCAGAGACCGGCAAAGAGTTTAGAGAAATAAGCTTTGTCGTCAGCCGTGATTTGCATTGATTTCTCGTATCTATCCAGCACTTCTTCCACCTCATCTTTTGTCTTGATTTCGGATAAGATTTGATGAAGAAGAATTCCTTCCCTCCTTTTCTTTTCAACTTCCGGATCAAAATAGGCTGCTCCTGTTTTTCTTATCGTCAATCGGTTGCTCCACTTGTACGTTGGATAGGCGGTCAGCGAAGTATGTTGATCGTATGCTTTTGGTTTTTCGACTTCTAGGGCTCCTTTTTTGAAAGAGGTACTTTTTCCATCCCAACCATCTGGTTGATGTTGATTGAAATAAGCCCACAACAATTTCGACATATCACCATAAGAAGTGGATTTTGCAGAAGGAGTTTCACAAAAAGTAAATAATCCGCGTTCGGCCCGAGTGAATGCTACGTAGAGCATATTCAGACTTTCCAAATACCACTTTGCAACTTCGTCTTGGTAAGATTCAACAAACCGAGTTTTGGTCAGACTACTGGAATATTCAATGGGAATAGAATCAAGAAGATCAAATGGCTTTTCTTCTGGCGATTTATACCAGGACGTGTGTCTTCTGCTGTCCAGACTGAACGTACAAAAAGGCACAACCACAATCGGATACTGTAAGCCTTTTGATTTGTGCAGGGTAATGACTTCAATCGCGTCCAAAGCTCCAGTTAATTGAACAGATCTGCTTTCGGCCTCATCTTTCCACCATTCCATAAACACTCGGATGTCGGATCGTTTGTTTTTCCCAAACTCCAGAATCGCGTCCTGAAAAGCTTGTAGGTAGGCGAACTCATCATTGATCTCGTCCAACTTGAAAAGTCGTATCAGCACTTCGGTTAACTCATAAATCGGAAGGTGTAGCAAATGTTCCTGGTGTCTGATAAAAGCCTCTGGAAGAAGTCCAGTTCCTAGACTAGAGAAATCCTCGTGCGTATTGAGTTTTCTCCCTAAGACTACTTGCTGATATTCAAAAGTGAGATCTTTCTCAACTACATCGTCTTTCGGATTCAACAGGTAATTAAAAGCTGTAAGGATCAGGCGTACGACTCGAGAACTGGAAATCAACATACCATCGGCAGAAATCACTTCGATGTTGGTGTCATGATCTCGCTTGTAATCCAAAATCGCACGAACGATCTGGCTGGCTTCTCGATTTGTTCTTACCAACATTGCCATGTCATTCAAGCTGTGACCTTCTTTTTGTAGTTTTTCAATCAGCTGGATAGTGCGTTCAATTGAAATCTCTTGCCATGATTCCTCACGCTCCTTTTCAAAAAATTCCACATGCACCAGTCCTTCTTTTCCTTTGTTCCAATCGGCAACTTCTTGTTCGACTGAGTTATAAGCTATCCTCAACATTTCCCTTCCATTTTCATTGATATCATCCCCAGCTAATTCACCAATCAATTCAGGAAGTTTGCAAAATAGTTGGTTATTGAAGTCAATGATATTTTTAGCACTCCTATAGTTGATGTTATTCGAATCATCTGGTAGTGCTGAAGGAATATCTTTTTGAATGCCACTCATTAATAGAGAAGGATCCCCACCTCGGAATCCATAGATCGATTGCTTGGCGTCACCAACAATGATATTTTCATTTCCATTCGCCAGGCTTTCTTCGAGCAACGGCCTGAAGTTTTTCCATTGAAAAATAGACGTGTCCTGAAACTCATCAATAAGAAAATGACTATACCGACTGCCCACTTTTTCATAGATGAATGGCGCATCTGAATCGTCAATAATCTGGTTGAGAAAATCAGGAAGATCGGAAATCATAATGATCTCTTCTTCTTTTTTATACTCTTGCAGGCGATTGGTCAGATCGGACAAAAGTCCAAGTGTATATAAGTGTTTAAGCACTGCCCTGGAAGTGAAGTAGTCTTCTTGATTCTTCTCAAAATGGTCCAGTGCCTGATTCATTAACGGCATCAGCTTCTCAATAGCTAGTTGAAGGATTTGTGGACGCCGATCGCTGCTTTTGGTGGTCCAAGCTTCAGCATCTTGCCTGGCATTTTCTACAGTTTTATTTATCAGTGTCTTAAAGTCCTTATTAATGAGTCGGTTAAAAAAATTCGGAAGCGTTCGCCTTTTCCCTCCACTGAAATCATCAAGGCTTAAGTCTGAAGCAGAAACAACCTCATAAAATTCATGGCCAATCTTCTTAAGCGTATTTTCAAAAACATGTTTATTCTTCAACAGATTCTTCTGAAGCTCAGCGATTCTGTCCTTAACATCCTTTGCTTCAAATTGCTCGCGAGGTAGTTTCTTGAATTCCTCCGAAAACAGTTGACCAGCAAGTTCCTTTATTTCATTTCTAAACTCATAGCCTCTTCCATCTCCCAAGCGATGCATCGAAAAGTTAACCAGCCATTTCTTTAACTGATCATTTTCTTCCACCCCATCATACAAATCTCTTGCAATGAAGTCGGTTACTTTCGTGTCGTCCAGCTCAATTGAAAAGCTTCCCTGCAGTCCGATCTCTCTCGAAAAAGCACGAATCACCCGATGAAAAAAAGTATCAATAGTGGTGATATTGAAATAGCCATAATTGTGAAGAAGGTGTTCTAGCGTATTTCGCGCTTTTAATTGAATTTCTTCCTCGCTGTTCTTCAATTCGGCTGCCATTACAGGTATTAGTTCATGGTTTCCTTTGGAGATATCCACAAGAAATTGAAGAACTCGCTCTTTCATTTCCTCGGCAGCTCTGTTGGTAAAAGTGACTGCCAAAATCTTTTTGTAATAGTCAGGAGCTCGTAATGCTAGTTTTAGATATTCCTTAGCTAACGTGTAGGTTTTACCCGAACCGGCAGAAGATTTGAAAAGCGTCAATGACATTTCACGAAAATAATCGCAGTAGCTCAGACGCTAGCCACTGATTTCCAATACTTATCCACAAGTTTTAATGTTACCTTAATGTTAAGAGATATTAACATACTTGCATTTTAAGTAAACTTTAGTTAATATAGTGGAACGTTTCGAGTAATACATACGTAATATTAAGGAAACGATAGATAATATTTGAGTAATAAAAGAAAGGAGGAAGAGATGAAAAAGTTAATTTTACTATCATTCACATTGGCCTTGTTTTTTGCATCTTATGCAGAAAATGACAAAGCAGAAGCGCCAAAAATGAACAATTATAAGCAGGTTTTGAGCGAAATTGAATATCCTCAGGTTTGCAGGGAAAAAGGAATAGAGGGTAAGGTTATTGTAATGTTAAGAATCAGCGCTCAAGGTGAAATAACCGATTATGAGTTTAAAGCAGCACCTTGTACTGATTTGGAAGAGGTAGTGGAAGCTTCACTACCCAAAATGAAATTCACACCTGCGACAGATAAGGATGGAAATGCTATTGCAGGCATTATCACCTTTCCTGTCAATTTTAAGCTTACGATCTAGTTAAATTTTCACACAAAGAAAGAAACCTTGGCGTTGCGTCAAGGTTTTTTTATGCCAAAAAATAACTTTCTTAATATTATTTACGTTTAGGTATTTTATATTTTATTTACAATTAGAAATTTAATAATTGAAAGGAATATGAAAGAATATCAATTAGGTGAATTTGAAGAAATTGTGCTACTAACTGTAGCTATCCTTCATGAAGATGCCTATGGAGTATCTATCAAGCAAGAGATCGTAACACGCCTAAACCGTAATGTTAGCGTCAGTGCGCTCCAAACAGCCTTGCGAAGACTTGAAAAAAAAGGATATCTAAAATCGAATTTTGGCGAAGCAACTGCAATTCGAGGTGGCAAACGCAAGCGTTATTTCAAGGTGACTAAAGCTGGTAAATCAGCACTGGACTATACGAAGGAAACTCGCATGAACCTTTGGTCTGCGATTCCTAATGTTACCTATGAATACGCAAGAGCCTAAAAAAAAACCATCGCCCCCCTCATGGTCGACTAGATTTTTGGCGTGGTTCCTTAAAGAAGATTACTACGAAGATGTGCAGGGTGATCTGGAAGAGGAGTTTCAACTGATAGCTAAAGACGGTCGGATTGTAAGGGCGAAAAATTGGTATAGCTGGCAGATTATAAGACTATTCAAGCCCAGCATGATAAAAAAAGTAAAACCTCAAGACTCAATAGAAAAGGAGACTAGTATGTATAAGAACTACTTAAAAATCGGACTAAGAAACCTCTGGAAGTACAAATCCAGCACGGTTATCAATGTTATAGGATTGTCAACAGGACTGGCGGCTTTTGTCCTCATCGCTCTGTTTGTGAAGGATGAATTTAGCTATGACAAACATCATGAAAATGCAGAGCAAATTTATCGGGTTACTGTCAAAAACTACACCCGAGATGGTGATCTAAGTCGTCACTGGGCATTTGCCTCGGCTGGTCATGCCACTCGTTTGAAAGACGATTATTCTGAAATCACCCATTCCGTAAGGTTTTTCCCTTGGGCCTTCCCTGACATCATTAATGGAGATAAGAAGTTTCCTGGTGAGCCAGTCATTTTTGCTGGTGAAGATGTCTTTGATATTTTTTCCTTCAACTTCATTGAAGGATCTCCTGAAACGGCGCTGGAAGACGTTTTTTCGCTTGTGCTTACAGAATCTTCGGCCATTAAGATTTTCGGGAATGACTGGCGAGATCAAAATATCGTCGGAGCTACGGTGGAGCTTTCCGCCCGCGGAAGTACAGTTCCTTTCAAAGTCACAGCCGTGATGGAAGATATGCCGGATCAGCAGCATTTTCATTTCGATTACTTGGCTCCCATTCGATTCTTGGAAAATTTCTTTAGCGAAAATGCCATGAACAATGTGGGTGGAAACTACAATTGGATGACATTCATCCGTGTTTCTCCCGGATCTGATATTCCAGCTTTGGAACAATCAGCGAATGACGAATTCTGGGATAAATACATTGGTACCTTCCAAAGTGGAGCTGAAGCCAAAGATTTCTATGATTTCAAATTTCAACCGCTTTTAGATATTCACCTTAAGTCAAAACTGGAGGGCGAATATGAAACTAATGGATCAATCGATCAGGTATACATCTTTAGCATCGTTGGAATTCTTCTACTTTTAGTGGCTTGTGTTAATTATATGAATCTCGCTACTTCACATTATTCCAGACGTATGAAAGAAGTAGGTGTTCGAAAAGTGATTGGTGCATTCAAAAGTTCTTTGATCAGACAATTCTTGACAGAATCAACACTAATCACTATTATTTCATTTCCACTCTGTGTATTTCTGATAATTTGGGCACTCCCCTACCTCAACCATTTTATGGAAAAGCAATTGGTTTTTAACCCTATTATGGAAATTGAACTGTTGCTACCACTACTTGGTATTCTCATTGGTGTTGGTGTTGCTGCCGGACTGTATCCAGCCATATTTCTTTCACGGATCAACTTGGTGCAGGCACTAAAAGGTGAGCAAGCGATGAATGCTAGCAAATGGAATTTTCGCTCCTGGTTGGTGACGTTTCAATACATAGTTACTATTGGACTAATCTTTTCGATTGCCGTCATTGAGAGTCAGATGCAATTCATCCGGAATTCCAATCCTGGATATCAACGAGACCAAGTAGTCTCGCTTCAACTTCAGGGTAGTTTTAATCTTGAAACCTTTAAAAATGAATTACTTGCTCATCCCGATATTCTTAAGGCTTCTTATTCATCTCGGATTCCTACTGGTCGCCTGATGGATAGTTGGGGAGCACGTTACTTCCAGGGAGATTCCGCCATCCAAACAAGCTTCCGATTGCCCATCGTATCTGTGGATAAAGATTTCCTGGACACTTATGAAATTGAATTACTAGCTGGCGAACAATTTCGAGATGGTATGGAAACGGAGCTGGTGCGAGACAGCACAGGAGATGGCTTTATAACAACGCCAGGTTATTACACCATCAACAGCACTGCTGCAAAAGCTTTTGGTTTTGATAACCCAAATGATATTATAGGAACAAAGATTGCTTACGGCCCAACGGAAGGCAGAGTAGTTGGAGTGATGGACGACATCAATTTTGAATCTATGCACACAGAAATTGTTCCAATGCTAATTGTGTACAGAAATAACTATAGGAGGTTAAGTATTAAGATCAGATCTGAAAATATTCGCGGCACGCTTGACTTCATAGAAAACACGTATGCCAAGTTTGATAGCGAAAGTCCAGCTACCTACAATTTCGTAGATGAATTATTCAACAATCAATACCAAAAAGAAGAGCGATTGAGTACGATGATAAAAGTATTTGCAGTAATTGCCATTCTTATCGGCTGTCTAGGGTTGATTGGAATGGTTGGGTTTGTGATTGAAACAAAAATCAAGGAAATCGGAGTTCGAAAAGTATTAGGCGCCTCTACACAAAGTATTTGGATGTTGGTGAGTAATCGTTTCTTACTGTTGGTAGGAATTGCATTCCTGATTGCCTTACCCATTTCTTATTACTTAATGAGCGGGTGGTTGGATGAATTCGTCTACCGAACGAACATCGGCGTTTTTCTGATCATGCTTCCTGTCCTACTAGCTATTGCATTAACACTTATAGCTATTTCCTATCAAACGATCAAGGCCACTAGGGTTAATCCAGTGGAGTGTTTGAAGGATGAGTGAAAACCAGTAGTAAAAAAAGAAGCCATTCGGAAACGGATGGCTTTTTTTATTTAATCTTGTTGATACAATTTTCTACTTATGATCAACAAGGTTGTTAGCGACGCAGACTCAGCGATTGATGGAATTCAAGACAACATGACTCTCATGCTTGGTGGGTTTGGCTTGTGTGGAATTCCGGAAAATTCTATTGGAGCTCTTGTGAAAAGTGGCGTGAAAGGATTGACTTGCATTTCAAACAATGCAGGTGTCGATGATTTTGGTCTAGGGCTTCTTTTACAAGGTAGACAAATAAAGAAAATGGTCTCGTCCTACGTTGGTGAGAATGATGAGTTTGAAAGACAAATGCTAAGCGGAGAATTGGAAGTTGACTTGATTCCTCAAGGCTCGCTAGCAGAAAGGTGTAGAGCAGGTGGGGCTGGAATTCCAGCATTCTTCACACCAGCAGGATACGGAACGGAAATCGCGGAAGGTAAAGAAGTCAGAGAATTTAATGGGAAACCTCATATTCTTGAGTCCGCCCTCACCGCTGATTTTGCAATCGTTAAGGCCTGGAAAGGTGATACAAATGGGAACCTTGTTTATAAAGGAACCGCAAGAAACTTCAATCCTGCAATAGCAATGGCAGGCAAAATCACGATTGCGGAAGTGGAGGAATTAGTGGAGCCTGGTGAGTTGGATCCTAACTTTATTCATACACCGGGAATTTTCATACAGCGAATCTTTCAAGGAGAGAAATATGAGAAGAGAATTGAGCAACGGACTGTCAGAATGAGAGATTGATTGATTTTAGATTTATTCGATTGGACGTGAAATCAATAAATCGTAAATCCACAATCAAAAATCAAAAAAATGTTAGATAAAAACGGAATAGCAAAGAGAATAGCACAAGAACTCAGAGATGGATGGTATGTCAACTTGGGGATCGGGATTCCTACTCTTGTGGCTAATTACATCCCTGAAGGAATTAGTGTAGAATTTCAATCTGAAAATGGTTTACTCGGAATGGGACCGTTTCCATATGAAGGAGAAGAAGATGCGGATATGATCAATGCCGGAAAACAGACGGTTACTACTTTACCAGGAGCTTCCATTTTTGATTCTTCTACATCGTTTGCGATGATCCGTGGACAACATGTTCAGTTAACTGTTCTTGGTGCTATGGAAGTAGCGGACAATGGTGATATTGCTAACTGGAAAATTCCAGGAAAGATGGTGAAAGGCATGGGTGGAGCGATGGACCTGGTGGCTTCTGCAGAAAACATCATTGTTGCAATGATGCACGCAAACAAAGCTGGCGAATCGAAACTGTTGACTGAATGTACGCTTCCAATCACTGGCGTTCAATGTGTTAAAAAGGTAGTGACCAATCTTGCAGTAATGGACATTACTCCTGAAGGCTTCAAACTTCTGGAAAGAGCGCCAGGAGTTTCTGTAGAAGAAATCCAAAACGCTACAGCCGGCCGGCTAGTTGTAGAAGGAGAAATCCCAGAAATGATTCTCTGACTATCTTGTCTTAGGTTCCCTACTTTGTCTTCTCATTTTTTTAACCTCATCTGGGCTCATTTCTCGCATGTGTTTTCGATGAACCAATCCTTTTTTGTTACCACCAATCATCCGAATCCAGTATTGCTTTTTTGATTTAACTGAAGTGATTCTCGCCGGTACTTCCTCCCCACTCTTCAGTGTCACCATCACGTATTGATCAAATTTGAAATTTACCTGCTCTGAGCTTTTTTGTTTCTTATCCTTTTCTGTTTCCGAACTATCATCCAACTGAGCAGGAGCAGCATGTACCAGTACCAATAAAATTGGTAATATCACAATTTTTAATGTCTTTGAAATCCATTTTGAAATATCCATCTCTCTAAAATTTAAATTCATGATTGACTTTTAATTATTCCAAGAGTGGATATGAACTTCCTTTCACAAAAAGCTCTGGTAAATCAGTGATATGGCGCTAAAATCAAAATCAATATTTGGTTTCAAGAGAAACCGTAATGATCTAAAAATCCAATAAAGCGGGGAGGCTAAAGTTTGTACTTAAACTTTAATCAATGGTAGACATACAAAAGACGAAAAAAGAAGGTGACTAATCTTCGTAAGATATAATTAGTTTCGCCTAGTCATTATACTTAGTTTCTTGGACTAAGGTTACTCATCTTCAATTAAAAAAATAGCTCATTATCTCCTTGATGCGTTAAATTAGATTACCTCATGTGGGAAAACCTGATCTATATTGTCATTGGTGTAGCACTATTTATTAGCGTAAATGGATTGAGGCTATATAAGAAAATTGGGATCGCTGACGGTATCTATTGGATCGCCTTTTCTGTATTAGGTTTTTCAGTGCCTTTTCCAGCTATACCATTATACGTATTTCTAATTCTTTTACCGGTTCTTATCAGAACTCTACTCCTAAGCTGGACGGGGAAAAAGTACGGTTCTGACCAATTCATTAGTTCAACTATCTCATTAGGAATTGTACTTCTTCTTGTTCAATTCACCACTGTTGGTCAAGTAGTTATTGCTGTTTTCACTCTTTTAGAAATTACATCTACACTGAGATTGACGAAGCATCTTTTCAGGCGGAAGGGAATCACATCTTCAGGAAATGAAGGGTCAAGAGTTTTTTGGGTGAGAAGTTTCATATTAGCGAATGTTCTGCTTCTCATCAGCATTTATTTACATTATATAAACGTCTCACCTCTTTTCTTTTCCGTCACAATTGTTCTTTATGGATTCGTTGGCTTTCTTGGGCTCATTCAATTTTCTCCTTCTGCAGATTCATTTAAGCTTTTAACGACTGAAACAAAATATGCCAAGTCCACACTTGATCCCAAAGAGAAGTATCGAATCCTCCGTGCTATTGATGAGCAATTAGTGCTTGGCTTTCATCTAAACCCAGAAGCATCATTAAAGGAATTGGCTTCAACCATTAAATCATCAACCCATGCGGTTTCCCAGGTGATCAACGAGGAAAAAGGAGAATCTTTCTTCGAGTTATTGGCTTATCATCGAATCCAGGAAGCCAAAAAACTTTTTAGAAAACCGGAATACGAGCACTACAAGATCGAGCAAATTGCTGAAGAGGTTGGCTATTTATCCAAGTCCGCATTTAACACCTCATTCAAGAAAATTACTGGGTTGACACCCTCTGAATTCAGGGAACGAAACGTTCGAATTGATAAGGTCGAACGTTCGACCTATAGGGAAATTACTGAGAACATAGGCTATAGGGATACTTTCGGGTATCTCAAAATATCGAATGCTATGTTATCAAATTTCTTCAAACTTTATTTCCGAAACCTGATGAAGAATCGGGTGTTCACTTTTCTAAACCTGGTAGGACTGATCACCGGATTTACCAGTTGCGTTTTGATTTTTCTATATGTGACGAATGAGTTGTCTTACGACAAGTTTCATGATCGATCGGAAGGCATTTACAGAATTTATCTTCAAGCAACGAATCCTCAGACCAGAACTCCGCATCCGATGGCGCAGGCCTTGGTGCGGGATTTTCCTGAAGTTGAAAGTGCAGTCACATTAACTCCGCTTTATGGACCAGGTCTGACTCTGCAATCGAGATATATTCGAAATCCGGAAAATAACCGGATGTTTTCTGAACCAGACGTTTTCGCTGCAGACAGTACTTTCTTTGATGTTTTTGATTTTAAACTGACAAAAGGTGATCCCAAAACCGCTTTAAGAGACGTAGGATCTGTAGTTATCACGGAATCTGTTGCTCAGAAGTATTTCGGAGATGAAGATCCGATAGGGAAATTTTTAGAAGATCCGGCGAATGACACCAGAGGTGCGATCACAGGCGTCATGAAGGATGTTCCAAGAAACAGTCATTTTCATCCGCGCATTATCATTGCCTACGCTTCCTTGAAATTTGGAGACCCGAACAGCAGTTGGTTTAGCTGGAATGATCCAGGACACTTCAATTACGTTCGCCTTCGTCCCGGTGCTGATCCGCGGAAGCTTGAAAGTGAAATACCTGCATGGATTAACAGCGTAAGTTCAGGCGTGGATCCGCAAATGTTGGAATACTTGGTGAATGGAGTAATCGCATACAATTTGCAACCAATAGAGTCGATTCATCTTAATTCACATTTAAAATGGGAACTTGAGGCAAACAGTAGTTCCGTTTACATCTACATTTTGATGGGCGCGATTCTATTTATCGTTATCATACTTTCCATTAATTACATCAACCTTTCTACCGCTCGAACCTATGAAAGAGGCCGAGAAGTGGGGATCAGGAAAGTACTTGGAGCTACAAAAATGGCTCTTTCAACACAGTTCGTGCTCGAATCTTTGTTGACCTGCATCATCGCTTTACTTTTTGCATTTTCAATTTCATGGTTGTTGATCGGGCAATTCAATTCTTTAACCGGCAAACAATTTATTCCTGCTGATTTACTCAACTCTCAACTCATTTTTTCAGGAATTGCCATGACGTTCCTTATTGGATTGGTCAGTGGGATAGTTCCGGCATTGACGCTTAACAAAGTCAAACCTGTGCAGGTTTTGAAGGGAAAAATCTTGAATCAAAAAGGTGGTAATTGGAAGAGGTTAACCTTGGTTGGCGTACAGTTTGCCGTGAGTACGGTCATGATTTTTGGTAGCCTAATCATTTTAAAACAAGTTGATTTTATTGAAAACAAATCCATGGGTTTCGATGAAGAAGCTCTTGTTGTTCTCAAACTTCAACGAGATGATCTCCGTGCTTCTTCGGAGACAATTAAGACAGAATTGCTCAAAGATCCTTCCATTTTGAATGCGGGTGGCATTTCCAATCTTCCAGGTGGACAATTCAATCAAAACGATCTGTATTTGGAAGAAGATCCAACATTGCGGGTTCCATCTTCTGAGCTTTGGGTAGATTTTGAAGGACTTAAAACCTTAGGCATCAACTTAAAAGAAGGGCGTTTCTTTGAGAATTCTTATCAGCAAGATTCGTCCGGAAGAAATTACATCGTCAATGAAATCGCTGCTTCTCAGCTAGGTCTTGAAAATCCAATTGATTCAAAAGTCATGTGGAATTCTGAAAGTGGTCCTATCGAAGGAACAATCGTAGGAGTCCTTGAAGACTTTAATTATAAATCATTGCATGAGCCAGTGAAACCCTTGCTGGTAATGGTTGGGTTAAACTCATTCAACAACTTAATCCTAAGAATAAATACTGCTGACCTCTCTCAGACAGTGGCTCATATTGAAAATGTTTATAAGCAATTTGATCCACTCTTTGTGGCAGACATTAGCTTCATGGATGATCGACTCAATCAACTTTATATCGCCGAGCGAAATGCGTTTAGCATCTTCAATTTGTTTTCGACGATCGCTCTTGTGCTTGCAGCAATGGGTTTATTGGGACTTGCTTATTTAATCATCACCCAGAGAACCAAGGAAATTGGAATCAGAAAAGTGCTTGGTGCCCATACGCTTAATATACTTTGGATGGAGAATCAGTCATTTTTGAAAGTTATTGCCATCTCCGCGATCGTAGGGTTTCCATTATCCATGATTATCATGAATCAGTGGTTGGATGAATTCGCTTACCGAATCTCGTTCGGAATGTCTCCTTTCATTATTACCCTTCTGATATTGACATTCGTCGCGATTGGAAGTGTGACATTCGCTGTACTTAGAACAGTATTGAAAAATCCGAGTGAAGCGTTGAGATATGAATGAGGGAATTTTTTGAATGAAGGATTGAGAGAATGAGAGATTGAGAGATTGAGAGAATGAGAGAATGAGGGAATGAAGGAATGATTGAATTGAATGAGGGAATTTTTGAATGAGAGAATGAGGGAATAGTCAATCGTAATTTTCTCGTATCTTACTGGGATAGCTATTGGCTAAACCATTTGATATGAGTAGGAAAAAACTTGGATTCTGGACAAGCTCATCCTTAGTGGTAGGCAACATGATCGGATCCGGGGTTTTTCTATTGCCGGCAGCACTTGCAGCTTTTGGCAGCATTAGTCTTTTAGGATGGATAATCTCAGCATTTGGTGCTACCACGCTTGCATTCGTATTTATCGAATTAAGCAAAATGATTCCAGCTACTTCCGGTGGTCCATACACTTACACAAGAAGTGGGTTAGGTGATTTCGCCGGATTTTTGGTTGCCTGGGGATATTGGATTTCTCTTTGGTGTACAAATGCAGCTATTGCTGTGGCGTTGATCAGTTATCTCGGGGTTTTTATTCCAGCGCTACAAACGAACCTGTTACTTGCTGTTGTGGTCGGATTGGCGATTATTTGGACAGTTGTTTACATCAACACTAGAGGAATAAGAGAAGCTGGAGTATTTCAGTTGATCACCAGTATATTGAAAATCACACCTCTGATCGCCATTGGAATATTTGGGCTGTTCTATATCAAGCTTGAAAATTTCTTTCCCGCAAACATTAGCGATCTTTCAAGTTTTGAAGCAATCACAGCGACTGCCACGCTAACCTTCTTTGCCTATATGGGTCTTGAGAGTGCTACCATTCCATCGGCAGATGTAGAAAACCCTACGAAAACCATTCCTCGCGCTACTTATTTCGGTCTGGCATTAACTGCTATAGTATACATACTTGGAACTACCTCACTTCTTGGGATCATTCCCGCTGAAGAACTTCAACATTCTACGGCTCCATTTTCAGATGCAGCAGCAATCATGTGGGGATCGTGGGCGGAAAACCTGGTTGCTGCCGGGGCGATAATTTCAACTCTAGGGGCCTTAAACGGCTGGATTTTAGTTCAAGGACAGATTCCAGCTGCGATTTCAAGAGACAAACTCTTTCCTACTCTTTTTGGAAAAATGAACAAAAATGGTGTTCCGGCGGTCGGAACCATTTTATCGAGTGTGCTCATTTCACTCTTAATCATCATGAATTACACGAAGGGATTGGTGAAAGCTTTTGAATTCATGCTGCTTCTTGCCAGCATGACCGCATTGATCGCTTACCTATTCACCTCTGCTTCCTATGTGGTTGTTTCCATTCGCGAACAAGGATTCTCCAAACAGACTTTCCTCCGATTAGCAATTGCCATCGTTGCTTTCATATTCTCCATTTGGGCGATTGCCGGTTCCGGAACAGACATTGTGTATTGGGGTTTTATTTTGCTAATGGCAGGTCTTCCTGTGTATGTTTGGATGCTCGTAAAGAAAAACAGGGAAACGAATGCCTAATCTCACCGCACATTCAGATGTTGGGTTAATCAAATCCGTGCTGATGAAGCGTCCTTCAGAAGGATTCGTGAATCAGGAAATGATCGACAAGGAATGGGAATCTCACAATTTTTTGGATGTCCCGAATTATGAGGGAGCCGTTGGGGAACATCAAAAACTGGAGAAACTCATCTCGAGCAAAAATGCAGAAGTACACTTCCTTCCCGAATCTGCCAGCACGACCATTGATTCCATTTATTGCCGAGATGCTTCACTCGTAACCGATTTTGGAGTCATCTTATGTAGAATGGGTAAGCCATTGAGGAAAGATGAACCTGAAGAAGAAGGTAAGTTCTTTGAAAACATTGGTCACACGATTCTTGGTAAAATAGAAGCTCCCGGAACCTTGGAAGGTGGTGACATGACCTGGTTGGATGAAAAAACGCTCGCTGTGGGTCACTCCTACCGAACCAATTACGATGGAATCAAACAATTAAAGAACTTACTTGAACCAAACGGAATCGAAGTTTTCGTGGCGGAAATGCCACATTACAAAGGGCCTTCTGATGTCTTCCACTTGATGTCCGTGCTTAGCCCGGTTGATTACAACAAGGCCATCGTATATTCTCCATTAATGCCGATTCACCTTCGGGAAGAACTATTGAGAAGGAACTACCAACTAATAGAAGTTCCGGATGAAGAATACGACACGCAAGGGCCAAACGTCCTAGCCATTGCTCCAAGTGAGTGCATCATGGTGGCCAACAATCTAGTCACTAAATCCAGACTTGAAGAAGCTGGTTGCACAGTCCACGAATACAAAGGAGAGGAAATCAGCGTGAAAGGTGGCGGTGGACCAACTTGCTTGACACGACCAATATTGAGGGAAGTAAACCTTTTGTAACTAAGCTAGACGATTCTGAAATTATAGCTAGGTTAATTTCACAAAGCGGATACCTACATTTTCGCTTAAACCATAAGCTTCACTTAACCTACACAATGAGAATTAGATACTTTTTTCAAGTACTACTGATTTCCACAATAATTAGTTGCTCGAATCAAAAAGATAGCAATTCTAATTATCGTTTAACATCAGTCTTGGATGGAATTCTTATAGAAGAATTTGATTCAACTGGATATGAAATCCCGCTTTACAACTACAACAATAAAATTTTCACCGAAGGCAAACGGTTTACTTATAGTTACGATTTCAAAAAAACAGATAGCAGTTACTTTTTTAAACTCACAAACGAAGATTGGGAACTTGTTCCTGCTAATGAAGTTGACAGCATTACCGTTTTTACAGTATCTCTAACTGTAATACCTCTACTAAATCAGACAAACGAAGGGCAAACATTGGTTAGCTATAAATTCAATACGGAGCCTACTTTTTCCATGACTGGTGTGATAGAAAATGAAGCAAATATTTGGGTACACCCACCGAGAAATGCGCTATTCAAAATCCTGGAGTTAAATCCTTTCCCATATGTTAAGTATCCATTGAAAGTAGGAAACAAATGGAATTGGAAACTCTCTATTGGAGATCATTGGGCAGATAAAAGGTGGAAACTGTGGCAAGGAAGAATTACGAACAAATTCAGTTATGAGATTATAGATCAATCGAAAATCGAAACACAATTTGGACTAATCAACTGCTACGAAATTTTTTCTTCAGCACAGAGCGAGCTAGGAAAGACTTCATTGCGTACTTGGTTCAATGATGAGTTAGGATTTGTAAAGTTAGAGTACATCAATATTGATAATAGCTCATTAACACTCTATTTAACCGATGTAAAAGAATTAGATGACCCATTTAAAACAATGTGAGGTGATTAGCAGAATTATGTATAATTTTTACATATGAGAGCCTTAATTATCCTTTTCACTATTGTCATGACAAATCAATTACTCGCGCAACGTCCAAGGGAACTAGGAATTGAAATCGGTATTTTTAAAACCGGCGAAAACAATGCCATCACGGATGTTCCCGGAGTAAAAGTCGGTCACACCACATTAATTGAAGGGGATAATATCCGCACTGGAGTTACAGCAATTATTCCGCATGGAAAAGATGTTTTCCAATGGAAATGTCCGGCTGGTATTTTCCTTGGAAATGGGTTTGGAAAACTGGCAGGTTATAGCCAGGTTGAAGAGCTTGGAAATATCGAAACACCCATCGTATTGACCAATACTCTAAGTGTTTCAACTGGAATGAATGCGCTTATTTCATACACCCTTAATAATCCTGGCAATGAAGACGTGCGATCTGTCAACGCCGTTGTGGGAGAAACGAATGATGGTGGGTTGAATGATATTCGAGGAAGACATGTAAAAGAACAACATGTGTTGGGTGCGCTGAAGAATGCTAAAGATGGGCCCGTATCTGAGGGAAATGTTGGTGCTGGAACAGGAACTCGGTGTTTTGGTTTTAAAGGTGGGATTGGAACTGCTTCCAGAAAACTCCCTGAATCCTTAGGAGGTTTTACCGTGGGTGTGTTGGCTCAAACGAACTTTGGCGGTGTGCTGGAAATCAATGGCGTACCCATCGCCAAAGAGTTGGGCAACTACCCTTTCAAAAATGCCATTGAATCAGCAGATGGCTCCTGCATGATGGTTGTGATTACCAATGCGCCTGTTTCCGATAGGAACCTGAAACGAATGGCTAAACGAGCCATGCTCGGTCTGGCTAAAACCGGAGGAGTTGCGTCCAATGGAAGTGGAGATTATGTGATTGCTCTGTCCAATGCTGAAGAAAACCTCATCCCTTACGACACAGATAGTAACACGAATCCATCTGAATTTCTAAGAAACAACCGCATGACTCCTTTGTTCATCGCCACAATAGAAGCAACCGAAGAAGCGATCATCAATTCCCTGTTTGCCGCGGAAACGATGGAAGGACGAGATGGAAACAAGGCCGACGAACTTCCAGTTGATGAGGTGATGAAGATCATGAAGAAGTACAATAGGATTAAGTAGAACTCACTTTTTTCAAAACCTTCACAAATCGATTTCAACCCCTAAATCGGATAATCCTCAATTTTTTTGAAACCTTTTTTTGGAATTTCAGTTTTATCATCTTAATGTTGTACTGTATTAGTATGATAGTACACTAAATCAATAGTAATGATTGATATTAAACAGCTCAATTTTAGCTACTCGAAAAAGCAGCAACCACTCTTCCAGGATTTGGATTGTGGACTGGATGCTGGCAGTATCGTCGGGTTGCTGGGAAAAAACGGAGCAGGAAAGACAACACTTCTTAAAATAATGATCGGTTTATTGCTCCCGACAAATGGGCAGCTAAACGTCAATGGTCATGTACCAAGAAGAAGACAACCATCATTTTTGGAAGACCTCTTTTTTGTTTCCGAAGAATTTCAATTGCCTTCTATTTCCATTAGCAATTACGTCAAAGCCAATTCAGGATTCTACCCTCGGTTTGATGAGAAATTACTTCACAAACTCATTGTAGATTTCGAATTGCCTGAGACAAAAAGTTTGCAAAAGCTTTCCTACGGTCAGAAAAAGAAGTTTTTGATATCGTTTGCACTTTCAACGAAGTGCCGCCTTCTTATTCTGGATGAACCTACCAATGGACTGGATATTCCTTCCAAGGCGATTTTCAGAAAAGTTCTTGCCGGCTCATTGGATGAAGAGCAATTGGTGATTATTTCTACCCATCAAGTGAAGGATGTAGAAAACCTGATTGACCGCATCATCATGTTGGAAAGTGGTCGCTTCATCATGCAAAAAGATCTTTACGAAATTTCGTCCAAGCTCAACTTCTCCATTGTCTCGTCAGATGAAGGAGAAGAGGTGCTTTACAGCGAAATGGTACCAGGAGGATATAAAATTATCACTCCACAGGTGAACGGAGACTCTTCAGTAGATATCGAATTATTGTTCAACGCTGTTACCCAAGGCAGTCAAAAACTCAAGGATTATGTCAATGAATAATACATTTAGAATGAGTCGATTTCTACTGCTCTTCAAGCAGCAAATGATTCACAACAGCAAGTTGATGTTGTTTTCATCTGTTGGATTCTGTGGAGTGGTTTATATCATCCTGGTATTTGCACAGCTGAGTAGAGATCTTGAGCCGCTTGATACAGAAGTATTCCTTAATTCCTTGTTGATATTTTTCATCATTTTCGGAATTCTGTATACAGGCCACTCATTTCCAGCTTTTAGAAATAAGGAAAACACGATTACTTATCTGACTTTACCAGCGTCAGTATTTGAAAAATTTCTATTCGAATTTATCAACCGGATCTTAGTAATGTTGATTGCTTTGCCACTCCTATTTTGGCTTACATTCAACCTCGAAGGATACACGTTCGAGTTATTCAATGGTTTAGGTTTCAATCCGGTTGGTATTTCGGATTTCATAGCGATGGATAATCCGATGGATGAAATACCACCATGGGCACTGGAAATGCTCGTATCGGCTTCATTTCTCATCTTCGTTTTGCCATTTACAGGAGCAGCAATGTTTTCAAAACACCCTTTGGTCAAAACACTGTTTTCCATCGCCATTATCATCGCATTCTACGTCACATTCATCTACATAATAGTTGAACCATTAGGTCTCTACCAGTATGACATTAATGAATCAGAATTGATGTTGTTTCCTGATAATGAAACCAGTGGGTTTATACTGTTGACATTCCTGGCAATCATAACCAACCTATTGATGCTTGCAGTCGCATTTATGAAAATCAAAGAAAAGGAGGTTTAAGATGGAATTTCAAAACGGCAAAAGCATCTTTTTACAAATCGCGGACAACATTACCGATAAGGTAGTCAGCGGAGAATTTGAAGCAGGGGAAAAAATCCCATCTGTTCGGGAATTTGCTTCAGAAATGGGGGTCAATCCCAACACAATCATGAGGACTTACAGTGAATTACAGGCAATGAACATTATCGAAAATAAAAGAGGGATCGGATACTTCGTAAACCCAGAAGCACAACAGGTAATCCTGGAAAGCAAAAAGCGAGAGTTTTTCAACAAACTCCTCCCCGATCTTCTTCGACATGCCGAAGTTCTTGGCATCACAAAGGATGAGCTTCGACAGCATCTTGAAACAAAAAACTCAAAATCATGAAAGCAAGTAACAAAGTATTAATTGTATTCTTCGGAGTGATCTTGCTGTATATCTCAGCAGCATTTACCGAAGTAAGAATAAGAGGAGTAAAAGAAGGACTTAATAGTGAAAATGCAAAAGTGGAAACCAGAGCGTTGGATGATCTGAAGTACCTGAAACTATCAGATTTAGATAGTCGAGTACTAATCAGATCGTCCGACGATCCAAGGATTGAAATCCGAAGTAGATCCGAAGGTCTTCTATCCAATCTTAAGTACACACTAGAAGGAGATACCTTGAACATCAGTGAGTTCGAAGTGGCGGATAATATTAACTACGTGTTGACATTGCACGTCCCAAAAAGCCTAACTGGAATCAACGTTTATGAAACTTCCGTCCACATTTCACAACTTGATCAAGCAAGTTTATCCTTAATTCAATCCGGCGGAAGAGTGGTGTTTGATGAAAATGTAACGTTGGATAAATTGTCAATTTCTACACAAGAGGATGCGGACCTGGACGCTTATGATTTCGAAGTTGACACCCTAATTCTCGACATTGATGATTCAGATATCTATATACAATCACCTATCAATCGATTGCAAGGTTCAATGAAAAATCGGTCCAACCTTGTCATGGGCAGTGTGAACGATATCCAATTCAATAAGGACGAGAGTAGCGAATTGAGGCTATTTAATTAAAAATACCATATACCTAAATAACACAGGTTTTTACCTAAAAACAGAGGGATTTTTTGCCCGAATTGTAACAAAACAGAGAAAAAACACCTCATACCTATAACACCAAGACACCTTGAACTTAACTACTACCATACCTAACGAGAAAGTCTTATGAACATCGAAATAAAAGGACTTTCAAAAATCTATCCCAATGGTCATGCGGCAATCCAGGATGTGAACCTAGAAATTGGCAGTGGCATGTTTGGATTGTTGGGACCCAATGGCGCGGGGAAATCATCCTTGATGAGAATCCTGGTCACACTACAAAAGGCCACCAAAGGAAGCATCACAATGGACGGGTTAGATATCAATCAGCATCGGCAAAAGATCAGGCCGTGGATCGGGTATCTCCCACAGGATTTTACTTTTTTCTCAAAGTTGAAAACCTGGGAATTTCTCAACTACTCAGCAAAACTCTCCACCAAGCTGAAAAAGAAAGAACGAATCATCGAAGTGGATAAAATGCTGGATCAGGTTGGCTTGTTGGATGTGAGGGAGCGCATGGCTAACAAACTCTCTGGTGGCATGAAGCGAAGACTTGGAATTGCTCAAGCCTTAATCGGAAACCCAAGACTTCTGGTTATCGATGAACCGACTACTGGTCTTGATCCTGAGGAAAGAATTCGATTTAGAAATATTCTTTCTGACCTCAGTCAAAAAGACGTCACGATCATTCTCTCAACTCATATTGTCGGAGACATTAGTAGCACGTGCCATCACATGGCGATGCTCCACAGAGGTGAGGTGGCGTTTACTGGTGCGCCTGAAGGAATGATTGATGAAGTGAGAGGCCATGTATGGCAAGTCACAGTCAATGACGAAGAGTTTTCCGAACTCAAGGTGAAATACCCAGTCGTTTCTACGATTCCAACAACTGGAGAATGGGAAACACAGCTTATCTCGACAGATAAACCGCATGCTTCAGCCTATAATATTGAGCCCAACCTTGAGCACGCGTATGTCTATTTTATGGAAAATCAATTAGGAATTTCACTGGTATGATCTCTTTAAGAAACATATTGACCATCGCGAAATTCGAATCCAAAGTCATCTGGCGCAATTGGTTCTTCCGAATCTTTTCGATAGGAATACTCTTCTTCTTGACCATGTTCAACATTGCTATTTTCCAAATTGGTGATGATACGCCTCGATGGAGCAATATAGCGGTTTCATGGGGACCTCCTTACGGAATTTTGATCA
Source organism: Cyclobacteriaceae bacterium (assembly GCA_028284125.1). GTDB lineage: Bacteria > Bacteroidota > Bacteroidia > Cytophagales > Cyclobacteriaceae > Ekhidna. The sequence goes on along the minus strand of JANQSI010000008.1, from coordinate 74,776 downwards.
TAATGAGTATCGCTCAAGCGGCAGCAATAATCTTCCTGGCGACTGGCGTAATCAAGAAGAATAAAAAGCTTGACACCAACGAGGTGTTCTTTACTCGGTCCATTTCTAATGCCGATTATGTGCTTGGGAAGGCAGCAGCGATGTTCAAGCTCTTTCTAGGATTGAACGTGGTGATTATGACCATCACATTGATCTTCAACATCACCCATCCTAGCGCACCATTTAATCCAATGGCTTTTGTGATTTATCCGCTGTTGATGAGTTTGCCAAGCATTGTCTTCACTACCGGAATTTCTTTCTTGATGGTGACGCTACTTCGCAACCAGCCAGTTAGCATTATTCTGCTACTTGGTGTTTCTGCGTTGGAACTCATTTATTTCTTCGGAAAGTTCTCTGGGATTCTGGACTACATGGCGTTCCGGTTTCCAATGATGGCCTCTGACATGGCTGGGTTTAGCGATCTTAAGTTTGTACTGCTGCAAAGATCCTTCTATTTCGTAGCTGGAATTTCATTTCTGTTCACTTCTGCTTTCTTCTTGGACCGATTGACCAATCACAAAAGAGTTCGATTTGCTGTTGGAGTCACAAGCGCCATCCTTCTTTCAATCTCTACTTATTTGATGATAAGCCTTTGGACCATTAGAAATGAACAAATCAAACTGCGTGACGATTTGATTGCTTTGAATGGACAATGGGCAGATGTTCCGAACATTGATATTGTTTCTAATCACATCAAGTTGGAACATGAAGGAGATGAAATTTCTGCAACTTCTGAGCTTACTGTCAGTAACGCCAACAGCAATGCAATTGAGACCATCTATTTCACCCTCAATCCTGGATTGCAAGTTCTAGAGGTATCTGTCAATGGCAAGCCTGTTGACTTCCAGCGAGAACTACATATAGTTTCTATAAATGGAGAAGTTATTAATCCAGGACAAAACCTTGAAGTAAGCATAAAGTACCAGGGCGGAATTCGAGAGGAAGCAGCACATCTTGAAGTAAAGCAAAAACGCTACGAACGAATAGATGACACGTTCGTGTACGCAATCAAGAAACGATTCTCTTACCTTCAGTCGAATTACGTACTTCTGACAAAAGACGTCATGTGGTACCCCGATACACAAATCGGGTACAGCCGCCAATCACCAATCAAGGATCGAAGGACCTTTATAGATTTTACGCTGGAAGTTCGCTCCATGGAGGATTATCTACCAGTTTCGCAAGGCGAATCTGAAATAAATAATGAAGGATTCCATGTATTTAAGCCGGAACATTTGCTTCCTCAAATTTCATTGGCAATTGGCCGTTATGATAAAAAAGAAATTACAGTTGGTGATGTTACTTATTCCGTTTACCACCATCCAAACAATGATTATTTCTCAGAACACTTCGATCTCATTGGAGATACTATTAATTCTTTGATTACTGATATTGTCAATGAATACGAGTTTGAACAAAAAATTAAATATCCGTTCACACGGTTGCAATTGGTGGAGGCTCCTACCAGTTTCCGTGGGTTCAATAAAATCTATGAAAGTCATCAAGCCTATGTGCAGCCAGAAATAGTTTTCATTCCGGAAAGAGGAGGAACAGATAGGCAATTTGATTTCAATGTGCAGTTGGTCTATATGGACGAGCAAGCTCGGGAAGAAAACCAGGTGTTAGGTGATAAGGAAAAGCAAGCCAACGTATTTTCCAACTTTGCAAAAAAGGTGTTCACCAAACAAGTAAGCACTAACCAGTACTTCTTTGATGGTGACGATGATGAGGATGCCAATTTTTCACTTTTTCCAAATCTCTACGCCTACAATTCCGGTATTGTTAGCGATGATTGGGCGCTTCTCAATAAGAGCATTTCCAACTATCTGAATGAAGATGATATTTCGGTAAGGGATTATTCAAGAAATATCAACGGTATCTCCTTCACTGAAGAATGCAACGAGTTGATGGCAAATTCTACACTGATGGAGATTGTGACCCAGGAAGAAGATTACAACAAGATCCAAAAATCAATTTCGTTGAAGGGAGAATATCTATTCTCTTATGTGGAACAAATCATCGGTGAGGAAGTATTCAAACAATTCCTTTATGACTGGATTAAATCCAATCAACACAAAGTCACCGCATACGAAGATTTCAGTCTGGCCATCAAGCAAAAATTTGAAGTAAACATTGATCCGGTGGTTCAACAGGTTTTTTCAGAAACTGATCAACCATCTTTCCTTATTTCCAATACAGAGGAGTACGAACTGCTTGATGGCGATAGAAAAAGATACCAAGTAATGTTTGAAGTCACTAACCTGGGAGGTAATCATGGTGTAGTTAAGGTGAACTTCAACTCAAATTCCAACAATTCGGAATCAGGTTTTTTTAGAAGAAGAGACAATGAGGAAAATGTCTTTGATGATGAGGTTCATTTGTCGGTGATCAATGCGGGTCAGACCAAGCAATTGGCTTATCTCTTGGACGAGCCACCGGGTCAGATTTCCATCAATACCCTTGTTTCAAAGAACATTCCTTCGGTCGTATATCTAACAACCAACAAATGGAACCTAAAAGAAAATGTTGTTCCGGTTGAAGGAGAAAGAATTGTAGAAAGCAGACCGCCTGCTTCTCAATATGAAGTAATCGTAGATAATGAAGACCCGGGTTTTACGACTTTCAGTCCAATAAAAGATACCTATTTGAAAGAGTTTCTTGATAAGAGAAATCCAACTGATAAGAAATACTATGGTGTTTGGAGGCGATCGTATGCGAAATGGCTAGCAACAACAGGTTCCAATTTTTATGGACAGTACGTTCGATCGGCTCATTTCACCAGATCAGGAAAAGGTGACAAAATCACAACCTGGACGCCAGAATTAAAAGAAAGTGGATTCTACGATCTGTATGTCTACATGATGGGCAACAATCAGAACTCATTTAGAGGTCGAAGAAACAGCAATAAAAACTATACCTATCAATATGTGATCAACCACGGTGATGGTCAAGATGAAATCAATTTTAATGTAACCAATGCAGAACGCGGGTGGAATTACCTCGGCTCCTACTTTTTTAATGAAGAAGGCGGAAATGTAATTCTAACTGATAAATGTGAATTAAGATCTGTTTATGCAGATGCTATCAAATGGGTCAAGCAATAATTGAGAATTGACAATTAGAAAATGAAAATAAAGGAACAATCAAAGTAACTCAGAATAGGATGAACCAACAGTTTACAATAAAAGAAAGAAAACGAAAGAACTTTGTTCTACTAGTTATAGTTGGAATTTCTGCTTTTCAAACAATTGATGCTCAAAGAGTAATGACGTTGGAAGAATCAATTGAATTTGCCAAGCAAAGCAGCCCCGACATTAGGAAATCAACGCTGAACCTTCTCAGTAATCAGAAAAGTCTGGACGCCCAAAGAGCAAGTTTGAAATCAAGATTTTCACTGGATATCACACCGATGGATTTTAGTCGGACCAGACTTTTCAACGATTTTTTCTCTACGTTCAACACAAACGAGGACTACAATTCCTCCGCCAATTTTTCGATTTCACAGCCAATCATTCACACAGACGCCACTTTGACATTAAACAACCGACTAGGGTATCGAAACAACTTTAGTGAAGCGCAGGATCTGAGAACAAAAAATTATAGTAACGACCTCTTCTTACAACTCGATCAACCCATATTCACCTACAATCGAAGGAAACTTCAGCTGAGAGAACTTGAGTTGAATCTTGAAAATGCGCAACTGAGCAATGCCATGCAGTTGCTATCGCTAGAGAGAAACGTGACTCAATCTTTTTACAGTTTTTACCAGGCTCAAAACAGCCTTGAGATCGCACAAGATGAATTTGACAACCAACAGGTCAGTTATGAAATCACCAATAACAAAGTAGAGGCAGACCTGCTTGCTGAAGAAGAATTGTATCAGGCTGAATTGAACTTAGCTACCTCACGATCCACACTACAAAACCAGCAAGTGGCCCTGGATAATGCCGCCGATGATTTCAAATTATTGCTAGGAATGGATTTAGAAGAACAAATCCAGGTGCAAGTGGATGTGAATTTCATCACAAGAGAAGTTGATATTAACCAGGCCATCCAACACGGACTGGACCAACGAATGGAATTAAGGCAACGTGAAATTGATATCGAAAGATCAGGTTTCGAATTGATAAGAACCAATGGGCTCAATGAATTTAAAGGATCGGTTTCGCTTTCCATGAGTGTATTTGGAAACAATCCCAACTTCGGTGACATCTATGCAAACCCACAAAACAATCCAAGAGTAGCATTAACCTTCAATATTCCATTGTGGGATTGGGGTGAAAAAAGAGCAAGATTGGCGGCTGGCACTGCTGATCTGGATATGACCAAAATTGATCTCCAGCAACAACAAAATGACATTGTCATCAATATAAGGAAAACATACCGGAACCTGCAAAATCTGGAGACACAGATAGAGATCGCTCAACAAAACGTGAAAAATGCGGAGTTGACCTATGAGATCAACCTTGAACGATACCAAAACGGTGATCTTACGAGTATGGATTTGAACCTATTCCAAAACCAGCTTTCAGAAAACAAAAACTCACTAGCAACATCTCTTATTAACTATAAAATCGAACTATTGAATCTTAAGATCTTATCGCTCTATGATTTTGAGAATCAGCAACCTGTAATCCCAACTTTTTAGAAGAATCAAATCATGAAAAACATGAAAAAATATAGAAAATTCATCGCCGCTTTTACCTTGGCAACTATTCTTATTTCTTGCGATGACGGTGACTCCACCATTGACACAGACATCAAAATACCTGTTTCAGTTGTCAGTCTAAAGGAAGGGTCTATTTCAAAATATATCGAAACGACTGGGACCGTCTATTCTTCTAAAGAAGCAGTATTGAAGTCCGAATTGACCGGAACCTATCAACTCCAAACCAATCCAACTACCAATCAATTGTTTGCATTGGGAGATGTTGTGAAAAAAGGACAAGTCCTGATCAAATTGGAAGATCGGGAGTACGAGAACAACCTGCAGTTAGAAGGAAAAAAGCTAAACCTTGAAGTTTCACAAAATAACCTTAACAAGCAAAAATCTTTGTACGACAAAGGTGGTGTGACACTTACGGAGTTGAAAAACGCTTCCATCGAGCATGTGAATGCAAAGTATTCATATGAGAACGCGTTGATCCAGCAGGAAAAAATGTCAGTGACAGCTCCCTTTGATGGAGTGATCGTTGAGCTTCCTTATCACACCAATGGTGTCAAGGTGGATCAGGGACAAGACATGTTCAAGGTCATGAAGTTTGACCGACTTTTGCTCGACATCAAATTGCCTGAAAAGCACTTGAGCGAAGTTGAAAAAAACCAATTGGTTCACATTACCAACTACAACATCGCCAACGACACGCTCATTGGACGAATCAGCCAGATCGCTCCGGTCATTGATCCTGAGACAAGAACATTTCAAAGTGTTCTTGAAATCAACAACGATCGATTATCGCTTCGACCTGGAATGTTCATTAAGGCCGCTATCCTTTCCGAGAAAAGAGACAACACAATTGTTATCCCGAAGGAAACGGTTATTTCAAGGCAAAATGGAAAAGTGGTTTTTACAGTAGAAAATGGAATTGCATCTGAAAAAACCATTCGAACGGGTTTAGAAAACCAGAACAACATCGAGGTGCTTGACGGTCTTCAGGTAAACGACAGGCTGGTGATAGCAGGTTTTGAAACCTTACGAAATAAGTCGAAAGTCAGCGTAATCCAGTAATCACATCTAACCCCAATTCAACGTGAAAAAAATAGTTTCACTGGCGGTAGCCTATCCTATTTCCATCCTGATGCTGGTTCTGGCGATCATTTTGCTGGGTTCCATCTCGTTCAACAAATTGGGAATAGAGCTATTTCCAGACCTCAAAAACCCAACACTTTTTGTTGAACTTAAAGTAGGGATTCGTCCACCTTCAGAAGTTGAAAAGCAATTTGTTGAATCCATCGAGTCCATTGCCAGTCGACAGAATGGTGCGGTTGAAGTGAGCTCAATTTGCCAAACGGGTTATGCCCGAGTGACCGTCCGCTATGATTGGGGAAAAGACATGGATGAGGCATTCCTGGACCTTCAGAAATCGCTATCCAACTTCTCTTTGGATGAAGAAATCGAAGAGTTTGCCATTTCACAGTTTGATCCGAACGCAACGCCCATCATGATTTTGGGGATTTACCATCCTACTTTGAATGATTTTGATGCACTTAGGAAAATTGCGGAAACCAACTTTAGAAACGAACTCATTCGTTTGCCTGGAATTGCTGAAGTCCGATTGGCAGGAGAGCAAGAAAAAGAAGTGGTTATCGAAACGGATCCCGACCTACTCGCTTCATTCGGATTGTCGGTAGATGATCTGGTCACGAAAATTCAAAACTACAATCGAAACGTTTCTGGTGGGTTCATTGAAGAATTGGGCAAAAGATATGTCATTAAAGGATTAGGAATCATCAACGATTCAGAAGATCTGGAAGAACTTGTAGTTGGGTATGCTTCTCAGTCAACACCAATGCCGAGTCAGGAAGATCAAGCTGAACCGACTCAAGAAAATCAAACGACCGACCAAACACCAGTTTTACTTAAAGAAGTAGCACAAGTAAAAATTGTTGATAAAGAAGCGAGCAGTATTGTACGTGTCAATCAACAAAGAAGCCTTGGGCTTTCCATTTATAAAGAAACGAAATACAACACCGTCAATGCAGTCAACGAGCTGGAGGAAGTTTTGGAAGGATTGAAAAAGACAGTACCTGGCTATGAATTTGTAGTTATCCAAAACCAAGGAAGCTTCATTCAGCAGGCCATTGATGAAGTAAAAGAGTCCGGACTTTACGGTGCCTTTTTCGCCATGATTGTCCTATTTCTCTTTTTAAGAAGATTAGGAACCACACTAATCATCAGCATTGCCATTCCAATCTCAATTGTGGCAACTTTTAATCTCATGTATTTCAATGATCTCACATTGAATGTGATGACATTGGGCGGATTGGCATTAGGAGCTGGAATGTTAGTTGATAATGCCATCGTAGTTGTTGAAAGCATTTTTAGAAAAAGAGAAGAAGGGCTGAGTGTTTTCGATGCGGCGATCAAAGGAACAAGCGAAGTAAGTGGAGCAATCACAGCTTCTACATTGACCACAATCATCGTTTTCCTTCCGATTGTTTACCTCCAGGGACCTTCAGGTGAGTTATTCAAAGATCAGGCCTGGACCGTGGCTTTTTCTCTACTCTCCTCTTTGGTGGTAGCGATTTTGGTCATCCCAATGTTGTTTTCCAGAATTTTCAAAAAAGAAAAGGAAGTAGCAGTTGAATCTAGTTCACTCAAGTTTGTTGGCTACAGAAACTTTCTCAACCGGATGTTAAAATTTCGTTTGGGTCTAATCTTGGCAGCTTTCGCTCTTGTGCTTGGTTCCTATCAGCTGATTGGAGTAATCGGAAGCGAGTACATGCCGAAATCCGGAACACGAGCAGTGGCAGTCGATCTAAGCTTAGCAGATGGAACACCACTCAATCGAACAACAAGTACGGTCGCTCAAATCGAGCAACAGCTTTTTGAAATTTTTGAAGGTCAAATAGATAAAATCTATAGCCACATTGGCACAACACAAAGTCAGTCGGGAATTGAAAATGAGAATGTGTACGAAGAAAACCAGGCGAGTCTTAAACTCATTTTCAACAAAGAAACAAAACTGGAAATCGCGGCTATTACAGATGTTCTTTCTGGGTATTTCGAAAATATTCCCAACCTGAAAGCATCCTTTTCCAATGATGAAAGTGCACTGAACTCCATCTTAGGAGAAGAGCAAATGCCGTTGGTTGTGGACATCACAGGTGCTGAAATCAATTCACTCCGACCGATTGCTGATTCCGTAGTTCTGATTATGAATCAAAACGGAGATGTGTATGAGCCGCTATCCAATTTGGAAGAAGGAATTCCACAGATCCAAATTGATGTAGACAAGTACCGAGCAGGCCTTTTCAATTTGTCCATAGAAAGTGTTTTGGGTCAAATCAAGGATCAGCTTCAGGGAAAAAATGCGGGAACAATCGAACGTGGCGGTGAAGTGCAAGACATTCAAATTAAAATCCCTGAGATTTCATTGTCTCAATTGGAGAACATGAAAATCAAGGGAGATCAGCAAGAGCTTCGACTTGGAGAAATTGCAGACATAAGCACACAGTTGATCTCGAATGCCATTTTCCGAAAAAACCAAAGTAGAATCGTTTCTGTCAGTGCGCGTGTCAACCAAGATCAACCGTATGACCAAATTGTAAAATCCGTACAGAATAAGTTTTCGCAACTAAGTGTACCGCCACAATACAAGATTGATGTGGTTGGCCAAGAGCAAAAAAGAAAGGAAGCGATGAGAAACTTGACATTCTCTCTGATTCTTTCTGTGTTGTTGGTTTATATGGTCCTTGCTTCTCAATTTGAATCGTTGGTTCATCCATTTACCATTCTACTGACCATTCCATTAGCTGGTGTTGGTGCGCTAGTCGCCTTTTTCATTTTGGGAATGCCACTGAACATGATGGCACTCATTGGAATTATCATGCTAGTTGGAATTGCGGTTAATGACTCTATCATCCTCGTTGATAGTATCAACAAAAACAAGCAGTCAGGAATGGATGTGCGTGAAGCCATTTTGAATGCGGGTCAAAAAAGGTTTAGACCAATCATCATGACCAGTTTAACAACCATTTTGGCCTTACTTCCGCTCACATTGGGATTTGGAGAGAGTGCTTCCCTCCGATCCCCAATGGCCATTGCTGTGATCGGCGGGCTAGTGACTTCAACGATTTTGACATTGGTCATCATTCCTTGTTTTTATGAAACCATTGAAAGAGGAATGATACGCATAACAAATTTTAGAAACAGAATTGCCGGAAACTCATGAGCAAATCAGGCTTACTTAATGTGATCATAAAGCGGAAAGTGCTTGTCTCAATGCTCTTCATTGGGTTTTCCATTATGGGATACATTTCCTACAACAAGCTTCCCGTTGAGCTTTTCCCGAATGTTGAATTTCCTGTTTTGATCGTTCAAATCAATTCTGCATCGGAAGTTGATCCAAGGTACATGGAAAGCCAGGCGATCATTCCACTCGAAAGTGCCATAAGTACGCTTGAAGGGATTGAGGAGCTCAACGCAAATGCTGATAGTCAGCAGGGAATGATCTTCGTTTCCTTCAAAAAAGACATCAACATTAAATATGCGTATCTCAAACTCGAGCAGAAAGTCAGCAACGTTCAAGCTGATTTGCCTGAAGGATTTAATGTCAACATCATAAAAATAGATACCGAGCAATTCACCAACGCTTTCATGGACGTTCAGGTCTTGGGCGGTGGTGGAGTAGATCGTGTTCGAAACATCACAGATCAATATATCACCGATAGACTAAACGATGTGGATGGTATTGGCGGAGTAGAGGTTTTTGGTGGTCGACAAAAAACAGTCGAAATCATCATGGATGATGAGATCTGTGAAGCAAATGGTATCACACCAGGAACTATCAGCAACATCCTTTCTGAGAACTCCAACAAAAGCGCCTATGCTGGTAGAGTCATCCAAAATGGTCAGGACGTTTTTGTAAATGTCTCTGCCGAATTAAAAAACATCAAGAACATTCAAAGCCTGGTTGTTTCCGAAAAAGGTCAGCTCCTTTTAAGTGATGTCGCAGATGTCTTTTTCGGAGTGAGAGAACAAACATCCTTGAGTCGGGTCAATGGTAAGGATGCTGTTTCGATCAGAATTTCCAAAGATTCACAAGCAAACCTAATTGCCGTTTCGGAAGAAGCATTGGAAGCCATTGAGCAGATCAACAAGGATCTTGAACCGATGGATGCACAGATTGTTGTGCAAACCAATCGGGCTGAGATTATGATCAAGAATATTGAGCAAATCAAGAACTTGGCCATTTTTGGAGGCCTACTGGCTGTATTCATTTTGTGGATCTTTCTAAGAAGGATACGATTCATATTAAGCATTGCACTCGCCATCCCAATTTCCATCTATACGGCTTTCAACTTTTTCTATGCTTATAACATCTCCATCAACAGCTTGACATTGATTGGTATGGCTTTGGCCATTGGAATGCTTTTGGATAACAGTGTTGTGGTCATCGAAAATATTTATCGCCATGTGGTAAATAAAAAATCAGCCGATGAAGCGGTAGTTGAAGGAACAAAAGAAGTGACTCGATCTGTAGTAGCTGCTACTTTAACTACCGTCACCGTTTTCCTTCCATTTGTCTTCTCTTCCAATTTTTTGGTGACAATGATTGGAACACACATCGGAGTTTCCATCATTTCGACTCTGATTGTTTCCTTGATTGTGGCGCTTGTCTTGATTCCAATGCTTGCGCATTCAGTGATCAAAAGTGAAAACAAGACTAAAAATCCATTGATTAAAAATGCCTCCATCCGCCAGCGGATCATTCAGATGTACTTGGTGGTGTTGAAAGCTTGTTTCAGAAAACCAGCGGCCACAATCATCGGTGGATTGGTTCTGTTCTTTGTCACCATCGGCCTGAGCTTTATTGTGAGTTTCGCCAACTCGAATGAGGTTGAAACAGGCGAAATGAACATGTTCGTCACCATGCCGCAAGGATCAACACTTGCTTCCGCTGATGTGCGTGTGGCGAAGATTGAAGAGCAAGTAATGAATGTTGGGGTAGTTGATCAGGTGATTAGCCAGATTTCTGAAAATTCCACAGTTCTAACTGTCCAACTAGTTGAAAACTTCAATGAATTAGATACCATCTCTCTGGCTGACGTCCGAGGAATTCTGAACAACATCGCAAGAGATAATGATGATCTTGATATTGCACTTGATCAAGAGCAAGCTGCTGCAAGAGGTCAACGGAGAGGACCTTCTAATTCAAACACATTTGAGAGACTTCTAGGTATCGGTGGTAATTCTGAACGAATCCTTATTAAAGGTCAGGATTTTCAGCTGATGCAGACAATCGCCAATGATTTGAACACCTTCATTGGTGGACTTCAATCCATTTCCCGTAGCTATGTTAATCTAAGTCCTGAGCGCCCTGAAGCACATATTTTGTTTGACCAAATGACGATGAGTGAATTTGGAATCACTCAGCAAAATGTCATGAACAGCCTAAATGATTTTCAGCCTTCATTTCAATCCGGATCGCGGTTTGTAAGTGGAAATGAGGAGTTCGAAATCACCATTCGAACGAATAACCAGATCAACGAAAGAGCGAAAGAAATGAAGGACCTTCGGGCACTTCCAGTGGTCAATAACTCAGGTGCCACAAGCGAGCTTGAGGATTTTTCAACGGTGATTTATTCGTCAGGAGAAAGCGGAATCCAACGACTGAATCAGGAAAAACAAATTGAGCTCACATACGAGTTTATTGATGAGGTTACTGCTTCAGAAGCACTTCTGGAGGCTTCAAGAATTGAAATTGATCAAATCGTTAGCAGTATCAATATTCCTTCCGGAGTTGTGGTCGATGTGATTCATGAGGAGCAATTGTTTGAAGAATTCTATTTTCTCATCGCTGCTGCAATCGTGATCATCTTCATGATTTTAGCTTCCGTCTTTGAATCACTGTATCTCCCAATCGTGATCATGTTTTCAATTCCTCTTTCTGCCATTGGGGCATTTTTGGGATTGACATTCACTGGAAACTCGCTGATGAATGCCAACACACTGATCGGATTTCTCATCTTGCTTGGTGTGGTTGTGAACAATGGGATCATTTTAATCGACTATTCAAGGATTCTAAGAAGAAGAGGATTTAATCGGTACCGTTCATTGATGATCAGCGGCATTTCAAGAATTCGTCCGATTCTTATCACATCCATTACGACCATCGTTGCAATGCTTCCACTTGCAATGGGTCAAGCGGAGTATGTAGTTAACATTGGTCAGCCATTCGCTGTAACCGTGATGGGCGGTTTGGCTTTCAGCACACTTTTGACCTTGATCTACATACCAACCATGAGTGCAGGGTTGGAAAGTGTTCTGAGATGGTTCAAAAATCTAAGTCCGGCTATCAAGATCACTCAGATTGTAACGATGACTATCAGTTGTGCTTTGATTTACACAGAAGTAGATGGATTCATCTGGCAAATGCTTGGCATGATTTCGGCAGTCATTCTCATTCCGGGTGGAACGCATTTCGTGATGACTTCTCTCAAACAAGCCAATGCCAAAATGGTGGATCAAGATGAAGAGATGCGAATCGAAATCCAGAATCTTACCAAAGTTTATGGTCGAGACAAGCGTTGGATCCGAGAATGGAAAGGAAACAAGCACCTGTTCGATTCGCGTGGAGAGTTTGTTATTTCGATCCGATCAATTCTAGAAAATTTAATCTGGCAGCTCGCCTTAATCGGCTTCTTAGTCTATTTCATTTACTTCTACTTGGACAAAGCTTTTTGGCAGCTGTGCTTCATGGTAGCGCTACACATGCTACTTATCTCGATTATTCATGAGGTCACGCATTTAATGGGCGAGAAAAGAAAGCGGTTATCGAAAATTATTTATGCACTACTTTTTTGGGGATTCCCGATTCTTAGCTCCTCGCATATTTACAATGACATCAATCCTAAGCTCAAGGCGATTGCCGTTCTATTGATTATTCTATGGTTCTTGGGATTGTTCCTGGTCTACATTTCGAGACGCCTTAACTCACGTCCGGTAGATGTTTCCAAAATAAAAGGAAGATTTAAGCGAATCAGAAAAATGTATTACAGATTGATTCTTGCTATTCCATTCATTGGTAAAAAGAAAGAGCCATTCAAAGCTCTGGCTGGCGTCAGTCTGAACATCGAACAAGGAATGTTTGGATTGTTAGGACCAAATGGTGCCGGTAAAACCACCTTGATGCGGATTCTCTGTGGCGTAATGGATCAGAGCTACGGTAAAATCTGGATCAACGGACACGACACCAGTGTGAAACGAGAAGAACTCCAGGGACTCATTGGTTACTTGCCACAGGCGTTTGGTACATACGAAAACATGACGCCTTACCAATTCCTGGATTACCAGGCCATTTTAAGAAAAATTACCAACAAGAAGAAAAGAGAAGAAAGAGTTCAATATGTATTAAAAGCTGTTCATATGGACGAACACCAACACAAGAAAATTGGATCTTTCTCTGGAGGTATGAAGCAACGGATCGGAATTGCTCAGATCTTGCTGCACCTACCAAAAATCTTGGTAGTGGACGAACCAACGGCCGGACTTGATCCATTGGAAAGAATCAGATTCAGAAATCTACTGGTTGAGCTAAGTCGTGAGCGAATCGTCGTATTTTCAACACACATTATTGAAGATATCGCCAGTTCATGTAACAACCTTGCCGTTCTGATCAAGGGCAACATCGAATACATGGGTAGTCCGACAACAATGGCAGAGCTTGCCAAAGATTATGTCTGGGAGTTCTCGGTTACTCCTGAGGAGTTTGAACAATTGAAGCAAGAGTACACCATCGTGCATCACATGAGAGATGGTGAAAATATCAAGGTTAAATGCCTTTCCAAAACAAAGCCTAATGACAAAGCGAAACAGATTCGAGCGAATCTGGAGGATGCGTATCTGTGGTTAATGAAAAGTAAAAACAAAAACGGAAATGAAGAGCTTTCTCCTGCTAGCGTATAAATTATCCACCTACAATATCAAGGTGATATTTGCCAACAAGTTTGTCTACTTCGTTCTGGCGGCCTTTCTATTCTTTGGAATGATCATTACGATCACCATTGTAGAGGACCCCAACTTCAATGAAGCAGTGATTTATGGATTTTTGGTTTTTCCAGGTCTTCTTTTGATCTTTTATCCCCTTGCCTACGGGCTTCAAAATGATGACGATTCTAAAATGATCGAAACGATCTTCGGGATTCCCAATTACAGATACAAAGTCTGGTTGGTGAGATTTGTATTGACCATTTTCGTCGCTGGTATCATATTGGTTTTCCTAAGCATTGTTGCAAACATCACTTTGTATAGACACGATATTTTACCGATGCTTGGACAAGTGCTGTTCCCGATTGCATTTCTGGGCTCCATGGCATTTATGGTTTCCACTTTGGTAAGAACTGGAAACGGAACCGCCATTATCATGGTAATCGTCAGCTTTTTCTTTTTCGTTTTTGCAGAAGAAATTGAGTACAGCCAATACAACATTTTCCTAAACCCATTTAGTGAGCCACGAGAAATGAGTGAGTTCATTTGGCTAAATGTAATCTTCAAAAACAGGTTATACCTGACGTTGGGAACTGGATTTTTTTTGCTCTACGGCCTTTTTAATCTCCAGTTTAGAGAAAAATTCATCTAACAACTCACTTCTTTGAAGTCATAATCGTCACTTAAATTCGACTATAAATCCATCCTCAATTTGAAAATAAGATCAGGCTCTTTGAGAGTTAATAATTAGTTGTATATTTACATGTTACCTTTTAGTAACATATAAAAAATATGATAACTAAAACACTCGAAAACCCTGTTGAAACAGATAACATCTGGAAAGCATTGGCTGATCCTACCAGGCGGAGGTTGATGGATCTGGTGCGAGAAGCTCCTAGAACCACCGGACAACTAGTGGATGAATTCGAAGAGATTGGACGGTGTGCAGTGATGAAACATCTATCGATCCTGGAAAAGGTCAAACTGATCCTTCCAAAAAAGGAAGGCAAAAATCGGTGGAATTACATCAATGCCATTCCCCTTCAGGAAGTGTATGAACGATGGGTTAAGAAATATGAAGCTCAGTGGGCAAGTAATCTACTTCAGCTAAAAGAGCTTTCCGAGTATAAAGCAATCGAAAACGAACTAACGGATATACTAATCATGGAAGAATCAAAAACAGTAAACATCCATATGGAGATTCCCATTGAGGCTGGTCAACAGCAGGTGTGGGAATGTTTGATCAAAGATATTGGCTTGTGGTGGCGGAAGGATTTTTATACAAGCCCCAAAACAAAAAATTTCATTTTAGAGGCAAAACCTGGTGGTAAAATGTACGAAGATTATGGTAATAATGAAGGGTTGGTTTGGGCAGAAGTCATTGTAATCAATTCTCCTAATGTGCTAGAACTCAAAGGTCATCTTTCACCTCAGTTTGGAGGCCCTGCGTTCTCTTTTCTTAGACTTTCGCTTCAAGGAGATGATAACAATACAACGCTTACCTTATCTGATACCGTATTTGGAGACATTTCAGAAAAAACGGAGAAAGACCTTACAGAAGGATGGAAAATGTTGTTCGAGGAAGGTTTCAAAAATTACGTCCACCAAAAATAACTCAGTATGAAAGACCATAATGGTCCCTTAATCATTGAGCCAATACCAGCTCGAAAATGATTAAAGCGTACCAAATGACTTACTTCGTAAACTTTAAATACATGAAAAGTATAATCACAACATTCCTGATCCTCGGATCAATTTTAGCAAACGCACAAAACGATCCATTACCCGATGTTTTGAAGGATCAGTTCGATGCATTCAACTCTGGAGACATTGAACGTTTGGTTGCCAATGTTTCGGATGATTTCAAATGGTTTTATATCACTTCAGATACTCTTCTATTGGAAATCAAAGGAAAAGAAGCCTTTAGAAAGGGCATGGAGTCCTATTTTGGCGTGGGCGTTAAGGTCAATTCAAAAATTGAATCCTATACGAGCCAAGGAAATAGAATCAGCTTCAAAGAAGTAGTCAGCTACAAAAACAAAAAAGGCGAACTGGTTACTTCCTCAGCAATGGGCATTTATGAATTAAAAGACGAAAAGATTTTTCGAGCCTGGTATTTTTATTAATCAGTCTTACTGTCCTCTTCTTCTTTTTCCTTTTTCTTTTTGTCTCTCTTCCATGGTTCCCAATCAAGGCCAAGCGTGTGCTTTTGAATCCACTGGATCTCTTCTAAATCTCGGGTTCGTTGATGCCTAGGTTCTCTAAATCCATGCGGCTCTCTTGGAAATTGTAAATACCGAACTGTCTTACCCATATCCTTCAGAGCGGCAAAAAACATCATTGATTGAGCTTCCGTATCAGTTCTGTCTCTGGCTCCATGGAAAAGTATTACTGGGGTGGTAACATTTTTTGCGTTAGTGAGCGGTGACATTTTTCGATAGGCTTCCGGATTTTCCCAAGGTGTGCCTCCGATGTACCATAGTCTGACATCAAAGTTGAAACCAATTCCATACTCAGAAGTCCAGTCGGAAACCATGGCACCTAAAGAAGCGGCCTTGAATCTGTCGGTTTTGGTTATGGTAGTTCCTCCTAATATTCCTCCATAACTCCATCCTCGAACAGCCATCTTATTTTCGTCGATGTAGTTCTCTTTGATTAGATGATCAACACCTGACATCAAATCCTCATAATCCTGACCGCCAATGTCATTCATATTTCCTCTCAGCAATTCATCCGAATAACCTCGACTTCCTCGAACATTGGGACACAATTGCACATAGCCTAGACCAGCCCAAACGTGATATCGCGAACTATAACTATCTGTGAAAACGCCGGCTGGTCCACCATGAATATGTAGCAAGAATGGATACTTTTTGTTCTCATCATAGTCCGCAGGTAAGTAGAGCATTCCTTCAATTTCAAGTCCGTCTTTGCTTTTCCATTGGATAGGTTTGGCATTAGCCAACTTGAAATTTGAATTATGTTCAGGATTTAGATTAGTGATTTTTTGGGGATCAAACTTATCAACAGAGGTAACAAGTAAATCTGCCGTGGTTTTGAAATCATCGTAAGATAAAACCGCAGTTTTCCGATCAGCGCTCATATCACGCACTCGATAACTTCCTATTTTATTTTTGGAAAGGTTTGTCAATTTGCCAGAGGAAACACTTAGGCTATAAAAACTCGTGACAGTTTTAAGAAGTCCTGAGAAATAAACCGTTTTCCCATCTTCATCCCAGTACACACTGGATCTTATGCTTCCACCAAATGACCCGGAGATCAATTTTGAAGTTTTCGAATTTACATTCATCAGCCATAGCTTGCCCTGACGAAGTTCCCATTCCTCATTATCGTTCGCCTGGAAAATGAAATCCTGACTGTTGGGCGCCCATAAGATGCCGTTTTCAGGGGCATTGTTATCTGTCAACTGAACTGTAGAATTGTCGCTAAGACTTAAAAGGTAAATCTCAGAAAGATTGCTTTGATTTCTTCGGTTCTCAGTTCTGGCAGTGAAGGCTATTTTAGTCCCATCCGGGGAAATGTCCCACGAGCCAATTCGTTGATCTTTTGTGGTGAGCTGCTTGATCGTATCATCATCCAAGTTGTACACATACAAGTAATTCCATGAAGAAGCTTGTTGCCCGTTTGGTCCTTCATCTATCACTACGTGATCATAACCATCCTTTTTTTCCTTCTTTTCTTCTTTTGATTCGGTTCGGTTAGAAACAAAGTAGATATTCTTGGAATCTTTTGACCATTTATAAGAACCGATGCTATTAGTGTGTGAAGTTGCCTTAACTGCTTCGCCTCCACTTGTGCGTATCAAAAAGATTTGCTGAAACTTATCATCTTTTCTTTTCAAAGAAACATACTTGCCATCCGGAGAAAATTGCAAACTGTTTGAAGGAGTAGCACCTATGAATTGGTAATCGTTACTTCCTCCAGCATTGATGATTTGATACTTTGTATTACGCTTGTTTTTCGCCCAATCCAACTCGGATTTTCCATAGACAATGCGACTTCCGTCTGGAGACATTATCACAGAACTCAGGTTTACGAGATCCAAACCATCATCGGTGGTCATTTCTCGAGGTTGCGCAACCAAGCAATTGGTAATTAGTAAGAAAACAAGAGTGTAAATGCTATTCTTCATGGCTTCAATTTTGGGCTTGGTAAGATAGTGAAAATTGGCATCAGTTCCTGTGGATTCACTCATATGTGAACTACCATTAATGTAAGAGCTTAATCTATTATCAATCCAAAAGCCTAACTTTATTCTACCCAACCAAAACCCACTACTATGAAAAAGAACATATTTTCTTTCTTATTGGTCACTTTCGTATCCATTGCCTCAGCCCAGGTATTTCCAACTGATGAATGGGCTTACAACGAAAATCCGGAAAGCGATGGCTGGAATCTTGAAAAGCTGAGAGAGCTTCGTGACTACATCATTGATAGTACAAGAGTAACCGGGCTAGTCATTGTTCATAAAGGACAGATCGTTTTCAGTTATGGCGATTTGGATGAGAATAGTTATATCGCTTCTTGTCGCAAAAGTGTGTTGGCCATGTTGTATGGTAAATATGTGGAAGACGGAACGATCGACCTTGACAAAACTATCGAGCAATTAGGAATAGATGATGTTGATGGGATTTTGCCTAGAGAAAAGAGTGCCACCACTCAGGATTTGATTTCTGCAAGATCGGGGGTTTATCATAGGGAGGGTTATCCGGGAGGTATGCAACAATATGCCCCGGAAAGAGGGTCAGTAGAACCAGGGTCTTATTGGCTGTACAGCAACTGGGATTTCAATGTAGCGGGATATGTTTTTGAACAGGAAACCGGGAAAAATATTTATGATGAAGTGGAAGCTCAGCTTGCTAAGCCACTGAATATGGAAGACTGGTACAGAGATTTCCAAAACAAGCAAGGTGATACGACCATCTCCAAATACCTGGCTTATCCCATGTGGTTTTCCACCAGAGACATG
This sequence comes from Cyclobacteriaceae bacterium, assembly GCA_028284125.1. Lineage (GTDB taxonomy): Bacteria > Bacteroidota > Bacteroidia > Cytophagales > Cyclobacteriaceae > Ekhidna. The sequence goes on along the minus strand of JANQSI010000008.1, from coordinate 56,096 downwards.
GCTAGAATTGGTCTTCTGATGCTGAATAAAGGGAATTGGAATGGCGAGCAAGTCATTTCTGAATCATGGGTGGATGAAATGGTAAAAGAAAGAACATCATATCAAGAGATTAACACAAATGTTCCTGTATTTAAGGACACTGGCATCAACTACGGATACGGCTACATGTGGTGGCTTTTTCAAAACATGGGCGATGATCGATACAAGAATGCATACACTGCACAAGGTGCGATGGGTCAGGCTATAGCGATTTATCCTGAAATAGATGTTGTAGTAGCTCACAAAACAAAAGCTGCCTATCGAAGACGAAATAGCAGACAAGTGCGTCAAAACCTGATGATGAAACCAGTTGAAGCTTACAACATGAAATAAAAAAGGACAGCCCTCTGAGAGCTGTCCAATCGATCTACTAGCCACTTGCTGGCAGAACGCTGCCTTAGTTTAACGTTTAATAAATCTGCTCCAGACGGTATTTCCATTGTTCGTTGAAAATCGTATCATGTAAACCCCACTCATCAGCTTTGTAATATCAATTCGATTTAAGTTCAACTGAGTTTTTTGGATTTTCCCATTTTGATCAAAAATCACAGCCTGCTTAATTCCAGGTGAGTCGATCATGATGTAATCACTAGCAGGGTTGGGGTAAACGTTGATTTCAATGGAATCCTCAAGACCTAGCACTGTAGACTCGGCAACTGTCACATCAAATGTTTCTGATATGGTCCCGCCATTTCCATCGTCGGCAGTGATTGTGATAGTTGATGTTCCTAAGTCAACTTCTTTTATGGTTAAATCGTCTCCACTTATCGCAACAGTGACTACCGCTTCATCGCTACTACTAGCAGTAAGTGTCAAATCATCACTATCAGCGTCTGTGAATACATCTTTCAAATCAATTTGAAGTGAGGCAAAACCTGCATCTACATTTTGATCAGAAATAGGTGATGAAACAATTGGTGCATTGTTGACAGCAGATGAAATGGTCACTTCAAACTCGTCACTGACAGAACCGCCATTTCCGTCATTGGCTGTCAAGGCAATTGTGGTTGTTCCTACTCCTACTTCAGTAACTGTTAGATTGGTGCTAGAAATGCTAATCGTAGCGACCGATTCATCACTGCTTGTAGCAGTCAATGCCAATGCATCTCCGTCCGCGTCTGAAAAGACATTTGTGAGATCAACATTAGTGCTTGTGAATCCTTCAGTAAGACTTTGGTCGTTCAATGCATTTGCTACTACGGGAGCATTATTTCCTTCTGAAGAAACAGCTACAGTAAATTCGTCAGACACTGTGCCGCCTTTTCCATCATCCGCCGTAACTGTAATTATTGTGGTCCCAACTCCGACTTCTGTGATGGTTAATTCATTGTCGCTGATACTTGTTGTCGCAACAGATGAATTACTGCTTGTTGCGGAAAAGGTAAGAACATCATTATCTGCATCAGAAAATACATTTTCAAGATCAACTGTTGAAGTTGTGAATCCTGCCGTCAGGTCTTTATCACTGATGGTGTTTAAGACGATCGGTGCATTGTTAGGAGCTGCGGCAATTGAAATCTCAAACTCATCAGACGCCAGTCCCCCATTTCTATCATCGGCAATGACCGTAACCGTAGTGGTTCCAATTCCAACTTCGGCGATAATCAAATCTGTATCTGAAAGGCTTATGGTGGCAACCGCGTCATCACCATTCGTTGTTGAATAAATGAGTATGTCGCCATCTGAATCAGAGAAAACATTGGAAATATCAATGGTGACACTTGAAAATCCTTCGATCAAGTTTTGGTCTGAAATAGGATTGGCTACTTCGGGAGCCGTATTAGGTGCAGCAATTGTAACATCAAATACGTCTAACACGGTCCCACCTCTTCCATCATTAGCAGTGACGGTAACTTCAGCCGTGCCATTGGCCACTTCCGTCAGGGTTAAAAAATTTCCTGATACACTAACCGTAACAACAGCGGTGTTATCACTTATCGCTGAGAGCGTCAATGGATCACCATCTGCATCCTTGAAAACATCATCCAGATCAATTTCCTTTGTTCCGAAACCTTCTGTGAGAACCTCATCGGCTAATGCAAAATCGATCACAGGTGCTGTATTTGCCTGAAGAACAGTTAATACAAATTGATCTACCTCATTGCCTCCAAAACCATCATCTGCGGTAATGGTAATCGTTGTGATTCCATTGGCCCCCTCCGTAATTCTCAACTCTGAACCGACGATCTGTAATGTTGCGATCGCATTGGTCGAAGAAACCATATAAGCCAGTGCGTGCCCATCTGCATCAGAAAATACATTGGTAAGATCTACCGTATGGGTCATGAAGCCTTCGTCGAGATCCAAATCAGCGATGGGGTTGTCAAGGACTGGTGCATTGTTATCATCATTTATAATGATACCTGTTGCGGATGCAGTTGTGATGATTGCCTGGTTAGTCGGATTAGAAAGGGTGACAACAAAGTTTTCATCCGGCTCTATCGTTTGATCTCCGGAAACTGGAAGATCCACAAAAGCAATCGTTTGACCACCGATAAAATCGATCCTTCCGGAAGGAATAATTGAATTGAAAAAATCGGTGGCATCTACATCGCCGGTAACTGCATAATCCACGCTTGTTGGTCCTGATACATCGCCATCACGAGCTACAGCAAATGTGAAATTGGTCTGTAAAAAGAAATCCCCTTCAAGTTGTTCCAAGGTTAGGGGTTGTAATTCAAGTGTTGTTTCGCCAGTAAAAGAAATGCTGGATCCTGTTGAGGCATTTACAGCATTTGCTACCTGGCTTGCGTTGCTATTGGTAAATGCTGCATCCGTGAAAGTTATCTCCAGATCTTCGATCCCATCTACTTCTCTGTTTGCAATTGCACTATTGAGTAAGGTCATTGTAATAGTATGTCCATCTGCTGAAACTGCCATTAGTGGTATCAAACCCATGGGCAGATTAGAGAAGCTGAAATGAGTACCTGGATCTAATGCCCCACCGGCATTTACGAAAGTGTCTCCTGAGATTGTGATTTTAGTATCCCCATTAACCATTCCATTGTCTGCAGGGTCTTCAGTGAAATTATTATTGAATATCAAATTATGTTGTCTGACAAAATCGGGACCATCTGCTACCGCTGCAACGTATAATTTGGAGCCATCTTTGTTCAATTTAAAACCACGTGCAACTGCATTAAGACTAGCTTCACTTATGCTATATGAAACATTGTCGTAAGTCACTCCAGTGGTAACATTGAAAGGGCTTTCCAATGAGTATTGAAGTATCTCTGTACGAGTAGCAATAAACATTCGAGTGCCAGTTTCATTAAAAGCCAAACCCTCAGGTACAGGAGTCTGACTTGCCACAGAAAATGGATTTCCATCAAACACAACTCCCTTAGTAATGTCAAATGGAACATGTAGTGTATACTGATTAACATCAAGATCAGTAGCCCCTAGGACAAACATTTTCAATCCGTCAGAACTGAAAGTCAGTGATGTCGGTAAACTCTCCTGTCCAAAAATGTTAACCCCAGTACCAAGTGGCGTAACAACACCAGTAATGTCATATGGTGTATTTACATCGTATTGAAGAACCTTTCTTCCAGAACCACCAAGTATATAAAGTCTTTTACCATCAGGACTAAATTCTAAATCCATTGGATCCTGATCCTGCGGTCCTACTCCAATTTGATCGTCATACGTTACACCAGTAATTGTTTCATAAGGATTGGACAAACTCCACTGAGAAACTTTATTTAGGTTTGTAAATGGGCCTCCTGTAACGAAGAGTCGTGTTCCATCTTCGCTAATAGTTACGCCCTGTACACTCGCTTGCTGACTTTCTACATTCAATTTCTGAGTATTCTTTGTGATTGTCCCGCTAAAATCAAATCCTTTCCCGTAGGTCAAAACTGCATTGTCTAGGTAATCGATTCTTCTCTGGCTGTTCTTGTTGGTTGCATTAACCACAGCGCTTGCATTACCTCCGGAAAAAGCTGAATTCATAAACGTGAAGATGAGGCCATTGATATCATGTGTTTCAAAATGGTGTTCGGATTTACCAGCGTAGGTCAAAACAGCTGAAAGACCATCAGCAGCTACTGTCAATGTAGGTACGAGCCCTTCCGGATTGTTTATAATCGTGTAATCAGTTTCGTAAGTCAATGTACTTCCAGCATTGGTAAATGTTTCACCCGTGATTTGAATATTAACATCGCCTGAAACAGCCCCATCATTTGCTGCCGTCTCCTCAAATCCGCCAACATCCAGGTTGAATTTCGTGATATCATCACCTTGGATTCCAACCATGAACATTTCTGTCCCATTTGGCCTAAAAACGACTCCATTTGGACCATTGTCTTCGGTCTGAACATCGAATACAAGCTCGTGGCTAGCTGTAGAAATATCGTATGCGGTAGAGAGCGAATACTGATTTACTTCTCTCCCTGAAGATCCTATGACAAACAGTTTCCTTCCACTGTCACCAAAAGTCATCCCACGAGCCGTATTTTCTTCGTTGGATATGTCTAAGAAATTTGGTGAAACAACGGCCGTTGTTATATCAAAAACTAGTGATAAGTTGTATTGATGAATGGTCTTTCCGCCATGACCTACGATGTACATTTTAGATCCATCACCATTGAATGCAAGGTCCGTTGCAAAATTTTGTTGATCCGAGATTTTCAATTTCTTGGATAGACTAGCAGTTGACAAATCGTTCGCGGAAGTCATCGAGTACTGATAAACGGAATCACTGTTTACTCCTACTATGTAAATGTCCATTCCATTGTTCCGAATAGCTATTCCCTCCGGAAGGGTTTCTTCGTTTGAAACATCCAGTGAATGCGCAAAAGTGGCAGTGGAAAGATCGTACGCTGCTGTCAGGTTGTATTGGTTGATTTCTTGATCGCCGCTCCCAACGGTGAAAAGACGCATTCCATTGTTGCTAAAAGTTAAATCTCGAGGGTCATCTCCTTGAAGGGACAAATCCAAAACGGTTTCAGCGGTTGCACCATTTGAGAGATCAAAAGCAAAACCGTACTTGAGTGACTGGGCATTTACAGAGGTAATAGTAGTTATGCCTAGTAGTAGACTTAAAAACAGATTTCTTGGGAAATCTGAAAGGTTGTTAGATCGATTGTTAAACGTTTTCATGGCAGCTATTTTTTTGAATCGAAGCTACCAGTAGACCAAATCGACCTCAACTTTTAGGGATGAACGACCGGATTATGTGTGTGAAGGAATGAAAAATGGTGATTAAGAATTCGCAATTATTGCATTTTCTTGACCTGGGAGAGTAATTCTTCCCGATAATTCTTTCCAAGCGGGATCTGCTGGGAATCTATGTAAATGTTATTGTTGTTAATTGCTTCAATGCTGTCGAGATTTACTACAAAAGAGCGATGGCTTCTGAAAAACTTATGCTTTGGAAGCTGATCGTGAAGATCTTTCAAAGGCATTCTGACCAAATGCTTTTTTCCTCCTTCTTCATGAATGGTGGTGTAATTTCCATCCGGCGAAAGCCATTGTATACTGTCAATTTTGACCTTTACATAGAGGTGGCCTTCTTTGATGAAAAGCGAGTCCTTGATGATAAGATCTTGTTCACTGACAGGGCTTTCAGCGGCAATGTCAGCAGTTCGATTATTGGAAAAGTTTGCCAGCGCGAGCTCAACTGCCGAAAACAAGTCTTTTTGCTCAAATGGTTTTACCAAATACCCGTTTGGGTGGAGCTGTGTTGCTTTGCTGATGGTTGATCGATCGGAATGAGAAGTACAGAAAATGAACGGGATCTTATGGTTTTCTACAATATCACGCCCCAAATCCAGTCCAAGTTGTTGGGTTCCCAACGTAATATCCAGCATGGCAATATCAGGATTCGTAGCGGAGATTAGTCGTCTTGCTTCCGATGGATCTCCTGTTACTCCAACCACCTCATAACCAAGCGTCTCTAACATATAGCGCATGTCCTCAGCGATTATTAATTCATCTTCAACTATAAGGATTTTGACTTTCATTTCAAGTAGTCATTTTCAAATCACTAAATGTAATTGAGAAACGAGTCCCATTTTCTACCGCATAAGACAGTTGTCCTTTCAGTTGACGTGTTAGGATGTTAACCAATTTTAATCCCAGCGATTTTACATTTTCTAAGTCTAGATCCTTCGAGAGCCCTTTACCATCGTCTGCTACGCTCAGTTGAAGTTGATTTCCATCCAATCGTTTTAAATCAATCGTTATTTTACCTTTATCGATTCCTTCAAAAGCATATTTGTAAGCGTTTGAGATTAATTCGTTCAGAATCAAGCCAAGTGGAATTGCGGTATCGATATCTAGATTTATTCCGTTGGCAAGAATTTCATTTTCTACCTCTAAATCATTCTTCTTGTAAATAGTAGCCAATTGATCCACGAGGTTTTGGGTGTAATCTTCGAAATCTATTTCTGAAATATTTTCCGTTTGATACAATTTCTGATGAATCAATGACATGGCTTTCACTCTGCTTTGCCCTTCCTGAATCACACCCAACATTTCCTCATTCTCGGTCTCTCTTGATTGCATATTCAGCAGACTCGAAATCACCTGGAGGTTGTTTTTCACACGATGATGAATTTCTCTAAGAAGGGCATCTTTTTCCTTTAAGGATTTTGTTTTGTTTTGCTGATTGCGGAATACGAGACCGATGATCACAAGTAAAAGTCCGATTCCTCCAAAGAGCGCATTTCTAAAAGTAGCCTGTTGACCAAGTTCTGCACGCTGTTTATCTATCTCCGTTTCTCGTTTATCAATTTCGTAAGAGGCCTTGAGCTGCTCTACTTCTCGAATGGATTTGTCAGTGTTTATACTGTCACTGTACAAGGCTGATGTATCACGGTATTTATATGCCAACTGATATTGATTCATTCTTGCATACAACCTGGATAACCGTCCAGATGTCCCTCTGATCCGTCCCTTAGAACCAAAGTCTTTTGCAGTGTTATATGCCTTTAGCGCATAATCTAACGCTTTTGAATAATCTTTTTCTGCAGCTTCATAATAATCCGCGTAGGTATTATATACATAGATCATTCCATTCCAGTCAATCCCTCTTGAATCATTAAAGAAGTTCTCTGCTTTCATTATTGCTTCAAGGCTTTCTTCGTGTCTGCCTAGCTTATGATAAATGTTAGCAACATTGGAATAACTGTATCCAAGACCTTTTTTGTAGCCGGCTTCTTCTTTTAACGCTATAGATTCCTGGTATTTCTCTAGACTTAAATCATATTCACCTCTTATATCATGGATACCGGCGATATTATGTATTGTTCGAGCAATTGACACCTTATCAGCGACTTTACGCTTTAGTTCAAGCGACTTTTCAAAATATTCCAGTGCAAGATCTTGCTGGTCTGTGCGCATATAAGTTGTGCCCAGTTCATTGTAAGAGAAAGCAATATTGAAAGTGTCTTTCATCTCTTCATAGACTTTGAGTGCCTTGAAACTTGCTTCCAATGATTTGGGATAGTTGAAGGAATAGTGATAAACAATGGCACTTACGTAATGCACTTTTGCTACGTAACTCGGTGAAGTCATTTTTTCTGCCAACTTCATGGATTCATCCAACGCGATGAATGCTGAGTCAGGTTTGTTAAAGGCATAATGATATGCCAGTGTGTTTAAATAGGTTATTCGTAAGCTATCGTCCGTTATTTCCGCAAGTCGTTGTTTTAATGTGTCAATAGGTGACTGAGCGACTGACAAAAAAGAAAGCATTAGGATTAGGAGACTGAAAATGGTCCTCATAGCTAGAGCGGAGTATGGTGAGCAATCGGTACATCATGAAATTAGCAAAAAACAATGGATTTTGCAGTTTTTAATCATGATCTCCAAGTTAACTTCTTCTTACTCAGGTCTATCGAGAAGATTTAAGGATGAACAGTAAATGAGTCGAATTCGAGTCAAATCTTCAACCTGATACCACCCGTAAAGTTGAAAACTTTCCGCTTGGCAAAAGAAAAAATATTCTCGCGAGTGGCTCTTAATTCTATTCTGCTACGAACTGAATGAGTGGTATTTAGGTACATTTCGATGTTGTGAGTGAGCTTATACTCGTATCGCAAGCCGAGCAGCAACAAGTTCATCCTGATCCGATCAGCGAATCGCTCATCATTGATCAAAAGTCCTTCTTGCAAATTGGAAGTAAAACCGTCCAATTGTGCCAACATCTTTAAACGGAAACGTTCGGAAGCGTGATATTGGAGATTAGTGGTTGGGACACCCAGGTTGTATGACCATTTTGGATGGAACTTCTTGTAGTAAGAAATAAAGGGAATTGGGAAAATAAACCCACTCGTATTGGAATATGCCATTCCAACGATGACTCGATAGGGTTTTGGAACGTCTTTAGAGGCTTTTTTATCTTTTATAAAAACCACGGTTCCGGAAATAAAAGTGTCATCAAATAAAAACTCATTGGTTTCTAAATTGGAACTGAAGCCCGGAACCAATCGAGCAGCAAACCTCCAATTCTCATTCATCTTAAAGGTGTAAGTCAAGTTGATATCTAAGAGCCTAAATTCATCGGTCTTGGTCTGATCAAAATTGGGTACAGAATCATTGAAATTGAGGTCAATCGCGTTATATTCTAGCCCGAAAAAGATATATTTTTCGTCTTTTAATTTAACCGGATAATTAAAGGCAAATCTCTGTCTGCTAAAGTCAAAATCAGATCCAGCCGAAGGAACTTTAGTATACTCCAGCCTAACTATATCGACCAATTGCGCATTGGCAATCGAACAGAAAAATAGTAGGCACGCAAGAGTATGAGTAAACCGCATGAGTGTTAGGCAAGATGTAAACATCGTTCTTTTCTGCCAAACTCACTCGCATTGTTAGACTAACCACGTCTAAATCACGATTATTCTCCTCTTAATATGACTGTTGGATTAACTCTGGCTGCAAAAAACAATTTGTAACTGATTACCGCTAATGAACTACCAACTACAATTGCTATCGGGATTACTATAGTGAAAAAACCAAGGTCAATGCGATAGGCGAATAGCCCTAGCCATTTGTTCATGAAAATCATTCCAACTGGAATGGATACAATTGCGGCAATTAAAATCAGAATCAAAAACTTGTAAGCCAGAGATGAGTAAATGCTGCTGACGGAAGCTCCCAGAACTTTTCTGATACTTATTTCTTTAAGTGAGTTTTGGATGGTAAATGAAGTAAGTCCAAAAATTCCGATCAGACACAAAACCAGTGCTACTCCGGTGAAAAGATTAATGATTTGACCAAATTTCTGATCTGCTTCATATTGCGCTTTTAATTGCTGATCCAGAAAATGGACTTCAAAAGGTAATGTTGGAAAAAGTGAATCCCATTTTTCTTCTAAGTTCGAGACTATATTTTGGTATTGGGCACCATCAATCCTTACAACAACGGACTTCATACTGTTTTGAGGTCGCATCGCAAAAAGGTACGGTTCAATATCCTGATGCAACGACTGAGAATGAAAATCTTTAACCACTCCGATCACTTTGTAAGGAGTTGATCCATATCGTTGCTCCGTATATATTTCTCTATTGATAATTTCTTCATTGGTTAATCCAAATGCTTTTACGGCTGCTTCATTGAGTACAAATGAATTATCTTTTTCTGCTGCAAAATTCTCGTCAAAAGATCTTCCAGCTACCATTTCAATTCCTAATGTTTCAATCAAACCAAAATCCACATCATTTATTCGAATCAAGACACTCTCAGATCGATCACCTTTAGGCGAAATATTGAAGAAATCGTCACTCATCACGAACTGAGCTGGAGTATAGGTAGTTCCAGCTACACTTTCCACTCCAGGAATACTTGAAAAAGTCGTCTTTACTTTTTTAAGCTGACTAATAACCTCTTCTGATTGAAGGGGGATCACGAGTTGATCAGCGCTTCTAAAACCAAGTGATTTATCCTGAATAAAGCTCAACTGATTTGCTATCGTCATTGAGCCAACGATCAATAGAATACCAACCACAAACTGAAACGTGACTAACACTTTTCTAACAATAAAAGATTTCGCACTATTACTAGAGTGGCCGCTTAGTATACTTTTCAATTTGAGAGAAGAAAGGTAAAAGGACGGATAGCTACCAGCTAGCAGGCTTGTAATCAATCCAATTACTAGAAGAATTCCTATCTTTTCAAGAATCATTGTTGCCTGAACTTCCTTTCCAGTAAAGGAAGAATAGTACGGTGCGATTTCGAATATCAATCCGACTGAGACGATCATGGCAAGCATCGTAATCACCAATGATTCTCCGAGAAATTGTGTCACAATCATTTTTTTCTGGGCCCCAAAAGTCTTTCTAACTCCGATTTCCTTAGCTCTTTTGGAAGCTTGGGCAGTGGCCATGTTTGCAAAATTGATACAAGCAATAAAAAGTATCAGAAATGCAATACTGACCAAGATATAGATGTATCGAATATCACCACCGATCCCGGCTTGATTACGCATTCCTGTAGAAAGGTAGATGTCTTCAATAGGTACAAATCCGTGTGAATTGTCTGCCTTTTCTACATGCTCGGCAATTAAGCCTTGAATTTTCTTTGCAGAGGAAACAGCATTGGTGCCTTGTCTTAGCTTGACATACGTGAACAAAAAGTTGTTGCCAACTATGCGTTTGTTTTCTACTACATACTTTCCCCACTCTCCGCTATTCATAGACGCGATAAATGCAGGATTCAAATGTGAATTGACACTTTCATTATCATAAACACCTGTTATTCTATAGTCAGAAGAGCCGTAATCATTGATCATTGTTACGGTTAAACCAACAGGGTTTACATCTTTAAAAAGCTTATCCGATAACGTTTTAGAAAGTGTCAGACTTTGAGGTTCATCCAACATGGTATTCTTGTTTCCATAGATTATCGGATAGTTAATCAACTCAAAGAAATTGGGATCCGCCAAATAGCCTTTGGATTCTAAGATCGATTTTTCTTCGTATCGCAAAATATTCTTGGCGACACCCAAAAAGCCGACTATCCGAGTTGAAGTTTCAACTTCAGGCATCTTTGATAAAATTCTACTTTGTAACCCTGGAGGACAAGTCGCCATTTCAAAATCTTCCCCATTTAGGATTCCATAGGTTGAAACTCGATACAGCCTTTCACGATCTGTATGATGCTTATCGTAACTAAGTTCAGATTCGATGAAATGCTGAATAAAAAAGAGACTAACAATCCCGATGGTTAATCCTAACACATTGACAGCTGTATATCCTTTTTGTCTTTTTAGATTTCTTATAGCAATCTTGAAATAACTTTTGAGCATGGCGCTTTGATTTATTGTGAAAAAAAAATGTAGTCCTGGTTGAATAATTGATGGTCGAAAAAGCAGAATGACTTCCTTAAGAAAGAGTAAATCAGAAATGCTCTTGGAAAACTTCTTTCTATGTTTTAGGTAGTTTTCTTCCAAGTCACCTCTAATGTCCAGATAATAACTGTCTCGACAATACCATTTAAAAATCCTATCGGCGAATCGTTTAATCATAGCTTAGGTCCGTAATGGAAGCAGGAATCGAATTCCAGAGATCCAGTCGAACATTTTTGTTGTAGTTAAGAGCTTTTACTCCATTGGCAGTGATCCTAAAGTAAAGCTTTGGTCTTCCTCCTCTTTCTGTACTCCCCTCACCTTTTTTGGAAGTCAAATAACCTTTTTTCTCCATTCTCCTTAAAGCAGATTGCAAGGCACCAACGCTTACAGATCTTTCCAATCTAGACTCAATTTCTTCTTTGATCCCAAATCCATAAGCTTCTTGATCTAGTACTGCAACCGTGAGTAGAACGATTTCTTCAAATTCACCTAATTGAATTTTCTTCATGGTATTTTCTTAAATGTAGTAATACTAACTACGGAAAAAATATTAGGTAGTTTCCTAATTGTAGGAAAACCTAACGGAGTTACTTAGGTGATTAGGAAAGGTTACAATTTTGAGAGAACTTTCACAGAAGCCGTCATTCCGAGCAGAGATTGTGGGTGGATGGTGCGGCGAAGGAATCTTTACTTTGATCGAGATTTCCAATGAGTTTCCAAGATTGCTTCAGTCGTACCTCCCTCGCAATGACGCGATGATTAAGATTCTATCACTTCCTTAAAATACTTCATATCAATCGAGAACTGGTGATCCACAGAAACGTCATTCCGAGCAAGGACAAAAGGCTGGAGGTGTGGCGAAGGAATCTTTACTTTGATTGCGATTTCCAATGAGTTTCCAAGATTGCTTCGGTCGTGCCTCTTTCGCAATGACGGTGATGATTAAAATTCTATCACTCCCTAAAACACCTCATACTAATCGACAGCTAATGATCCACAGAAACGTCATTCCGAGCAAGGACAAAGGGCTGAAGGTGTGGCGAAGGAATCTTTACTTTGATTGCGATTTCCATTAAGTTTCCAAGATTGCTTCGGTCGTACCTCCCTCGCAATGACGCATTTATCACCATTCCTTCACTTCTTCAAACAGATCCTTCCATTCCGGATTTACTGAATTCACCAAATCAACCTTCTTTTGGCGAGATCCACCTTTCAATTGTTTCTCACGAAATTGCTTCTTCAATAAAGGGAAACACCTCGTAATACACCAATTTGGTCACGTTGTATCTGGCAGTAAAACTTCTTGGGTTCTTCTTTTCTTTATGATCGACTACCCTTGAATATAAATCTGATGTTACCCCTACATACAAAGTCGAATTTGTCCGACTTGACATTATATAAACACATCCTCCTCTTTCCATCCATTGAATGTACATCTCCAATGCCAAGAAGTGGAATTCATCCCATCTACAATAAATGATCAAACAATTCAAACACCAGTGACATAGGGCTGTCACTCAGAAGAATTTCTTTGAGTCATTATTCAACGCTAAAAGACATAAAAATGACAACACAAGAAGTAGCAAATCGATTGGTTGAGCTTTGTAGGGAAGGGAAATGGGAGCAAGCCTATCAAGAATTGTTCTCACCAGAATTTCTGAGTATCGAACCTGAAGGAGCGCCTTGGGGAACTGTGAAAGGATTTGATGCCATGGCCAAAAAAGCAAAAGAGTGGGACAATATGGTTGAAGAATTTCATTCCTCAGAAATCACTGACCCAGTAGTCGCTGAGAATTTCTTTTCGCTCGCCATGAAAAGCAAAGTCACCATGAAAGGTCATCAAGCACCTGTTAATATGGACGAAGTAATCGTCTACAATGTCATTGATGGCAAAGTGGTAAGTGAACAGTATTTCTATACACCAATACCTGAATTAACATGAAATAGGAATTGACTTCATGATAATCAATTTCTTTAGGGAAGCCATCTCGAACGTAGTGAGAGATCTTAGATTTCTCGCTGCGCTCGAAATGACAACTTTGGATAGTGAGCTTACTTACCTTGGCACAACTGCTGGATCGTACCAATGGTCTCATTCAAACCCCAGCTCGGAGCAATTGATTTCTCCTCTTTTTTTTCAGATTCCAAGATGGTCTTTGCCTTAGCAAAACTTTCACATGCTCCGCCATCGCCGTTCCCCATAAATTGCGCTGTACCATATTGCATTCTTCCAAGCAAATAATGAGCTCTTCCATTATTCTCATCTAATGCCACTGCTTTTTGAAATGAAGCCATCGCCATTCCACTATATTGAGGTCCGCGACTTGCAGGATCAACTGTTACACGCATCATGTGTATATAGCCTCTCATTGCTTCAAGTTCTGAATCATTGGATTTGATACTTTCGCCTTTCTCAACAGCAGCTAGCGCTTGATCCAGGTTCTTGTCTTTATCCTCCATTGATCCCGACATGGTCATAAGACGTAAGTACCCAAAAGCAGCATAATAGTACGGTTCCCAACGATTCTTCTCTGCATCGCCAATTCTAGTCAATTGATTAATAACTCCAATCAGGGTTTCGGCATCCTCTGCTTGATACATGGCAGGGATGTTTTTAGCCATGGCTTTTTCGAATTGTCCGCCATTTGCAAAGAGCATTGCGGCACAAAAAATTCCGATTATTGTTAAAACTGTCTTTTTCATAATTATCTGTTTTTAATGATTCTAGGTCTGTTTAAAAATTCTGTTTAAAGGTTTGGAAGCTGGCTGATTGATTTGTTTTTAGCCAGCGTGATAAAAATTCCCAAGAAGACAAATCGCTTAGCTGGTGGGCGAATGGCTCTACGTGCGTAAACTCCATCGCTATCCGGCTGATTGGCATAGTCATATCCGAAGATGTTATTGATGCCAAACACATTGTTGACCATCGCGTGGAAAATGATCTGGTTACTGTAGAGATAGCTTATATTGAAACTGAGGTCATGGAAGTTTGGCGTTCTTCCGGCTAAAAAATCATCTTCATTTAGATTATTGTATCTCCGTTGACTCGCAAATGAATAAGTGAGTCCCAATTGACTTTTGATGGACTGAACGAATCGCTTTGCAACAACTGAAAAGTTGTGAGTTGAAACAAAAGGTGGTCGAAACGAACCAGGATAATCCCGATAGTTCCGTTCTGAGTTGAGATAAGAATAACTCACCCAGTAGTCTGTGTTTTTGAACGTTCGGTTGTCTCTCCAGAAAAGATCAATTCCATTGGCAAACCCATCTCCATCAAAGCTGAATGATGTTGGAGTAAACTCATCCGAAAATCTGGTGAGGCCTGAATAGTCTTTTCGATACGCTTCTATTCGAAACGATCGACCTTCTCCTAACCATTGGTAGTTAGCGATGTAATGGTTGGCTTGCTCTTGTTCTGATTCGTTTAGCCGATAAATAATAGTGTTCGCAGGTGCTTGTCTAAACGTGCCATAAGCAACTGAAACCTGACTCTTTTCACCCAATTTATAGGCTGCCGATAATCGTGGATTAGCAATAATTTGGTCAACCAGGGAGTTATTTTCTATCCTCATCCCCGCCTTAAAGGCTAATGAGGAAGAAGCATATGTTTCTACTTCTGCAAATCCAGCTGTAATTGTCTCATTGAAATTTCCATTCAACGACTGCCCAAGATCATTGGTCAGTGTTTCATCCCCTTTCCTAAGAAGTAATTCACCACCAAATCTGACATTGAGTTTATCTGAATGGATATAATCAGCTACAAGTTTCCCATGTCGTCCACTGATGTCTTCTTCTCTGCTTTGTCCAGCCTGTGAAGCAAAATCATTGCTTTCTGTGAAGGAAGTACCTAATCGAATTCCCCATTTTTCGGAAAGAATTTCTTTATAGGAGGTATTGAAATAGAGATAGTCGTTTGTGACTCGTGTTGGGAGCAATAAATCCGGATTAGCAATATCTCGCTCATACAAATCCATTTTTGCTGAGCTTAGATTCGAATAAACCTTCAGGAATCCTGTCTTACTCGTTTTTATTCGATAAGCAAAATTTCCATTGATGTCTGTTGGAGCCTTGTCCCATTTGATGTTTTGACCAATAAGAGCAAAGTATGGAGTCAAATTGGTATACTGAATTTTTCCGGTAAAAGATGAATTCTTCCAAACGGACGTATGCGCAACATCTCCACCTACCGTCATCAAGGAAAAATCTGTTCTAGTCAGTTCGGCCAAGTCTTTAGATTTCAATATCAGAGCAGAGGATAGTGCTTGGCCATATTCGGCAGAGTAGCCGCCCGTAGAAAAACTCATGCCTTTGAACATGAAGGGTGAAAATCTGCTACGCCCAGGAGTATTTGGTGCAGATGGACTGTATTCATTGTGGACAATCATTCCATCAATGAAAGTTTTGGTTTCCCTTCCTTCACCTCCTCTTACAAACAATCGTCCAGTTTCTCCCACTGCCTGCGTACCCGGAAGGGTATTCAGTGCGCCAGGAATATCAGCTGTGGAACCAGCAGTAGTGACAATATCCAACGAGTTTAGCACCACTTGCTTGCTTTCGTCAGAAGCATCGAATGATCCGGCGGTAATGACCACTGCGTTGAGTTTGTTGATCTTTTCTTTTAATTCAATTTCTAGCTTGAAATCCTGCTTGCCAGGATCCAACAAAACTTTGTGATCATGAAAACCAATAAAGCTTGCTACCAACACTAACGAATCACCGGGCTCGGTTGTAAGTTTAAATTCTCCATTGATATCTGTCGTGGCTCCATCGTACGTTCCTTCAATGAATACATTGACGCCCAACAATGGCTCTCCAGATTTTTCCTTGATTGAGCCTTCGATTGTTACTTGAGCTACTGACAGAAAGCTTAAGAAAAAACTAAGAGAATGGAATAGCACCTTCATTTCGTTTGACTTTTGAGTTTTGATCCAAAAATCAATGGAGAGGTACTGCTTTAATAAAAAGGTTTACCGAATCGTAGGATTTGACGGACGAATTGTAATTAAGCCCATTTACCAAGCAACCAATGAATAACTTTTTCCATCAAATAAGAGATGTTGAAATTAATCGAAGCATACCCCAAAAATCCATTCGTGAGGCGATTTGTTGATCGGTATCAATATTATGAGACCGATAAACCAATAAGTCTCAAATCAATTCCAAACGGTAAAATAGAAGCCTGGATCATCAGTAGTGGGGAGTGTCAGATTTGGAACGATCAATTGGGACGCTTTGATAAAAGTAACGATGATAGTTTCTATCCGGCATCCAACAAGATAGGATCGTTATTGATACCCAATCATTTGGTGTGTTTGAATATCAAAATGAATTTGAACGTTTTAGGCATGGATTTCTTTGATGGGTTCCTCAAAAACTGGAAATCAATGTCCATGAAAAACCTGTTAGATGCAGATAGTTATCGACTCATTCAAAACCTATCATTTCTTCATAAAGCGAACATTGATATCGATTTTCTAGATGAAATAATGTTCAAAGCACTTACTAAAGCTTGTCAAAATAAGCGTTTAGTTCAACTGGTGAATCTGCTTGATTCTCATGAATCAGTACAATCAACAAATGCACTTGCTGACCAATTACATACTTCGACCAAGACTTTGGAGCGAATGACCAGAAAGCATTTTGGAATCAGTCCGAAAGATCTGTTATCTATTTTTCGTTTCGAACGAGCAACTTCTCATATCATCAAAAACAATAAACTGGTGGATGCGTTGAGTTTTGGCTACTACGACCAATCTCACTTTACCAAAGAATGCAAAAAGATTACTGGTTATACCCCTACTGCTTATTTTTCGAGACTTAAGCTTCCTACCAATGATTTGATTTTTGAGTGAATTCTGGCTATTTCCCGAAAAGAGATTTAGCCATTTGCTCGGCAATGTCTATTGTCGAAGGCATTGAAAATGATTCATTCAGCTTGTTCAACCAGTAAATGATCTGTTCCGGTTTTTCATTGGAAATGAAATGCGTTGTTCCAGGAAGTACACATAAATTGGATTTAGGCAATGCATTAAAAATTTCAAGCGTATGTTCCATTTTGATCGCATCCCTATCCCCCACCATAAGCATTACCGGGACATCCACTTCCTTAAGTTTTTCAAGTTTAATATTAGGGTGGTGAGCCATTAACTTGATTTGCTTTCTTAGCCTTCCATCTTCAAGCTCATCATACCTCTGAACGAACTCTACTAATTTGTTTTCCAAAGCGGTAGAATCTGGTCTGAGGTTGGCTCCAGAAATAAGCATACTACTAATTCTCTCAGAATATTTGTATCCTAGAATCAAGCCAATGATTCCACCATCGCTATGTCCCCAAATAGTGTAAGCTTCTTCGTTTAGATGGGCCATCAAAGAATTTGCATCTTCCGCCATCATTTGATAGTTAAGTTCTTCTGAGCAGCCACTTTGACCATGACACCTGCTATCCATCAAAATGACTTTGTAATCTCTTGCGAGTTCTGGAACCATATGGTATCTACCTTTCACCGAACCGCTATTGCCGTGCAGTATCAGTAATGGTGTTCCTTCCCCATAAATCTCATAATAGATTTTTATCCCATTAGCTTCAAGCGTGTTTGAAACACCCTTTAAATCTCCTATTGAAACCTCATTGGAAGCATTTTGAGCGATTGAAACAAAACCAGTCAAGAAGAAAACAACAGCCAAGGCTGGCAATAACTTCATTTTTGATGTTTTCATCATTTATCGTTTTTGAAAATCAAAACTATGTGTCGGAACCGATGACAAATAGTAGAAATGAGACACTTTCAGAAATTTGGATTTAAACCGTAAAGGCAGAAGTATTGCTCTGGAATAATCGCAATAACTACACTAACAGCAGTATTATCTGACCAACGAATAATATTACCCGATGATCTGAGTTAATTTTGAAGGGGAGTTTGTCAACCACGCTCTATTGAAAAAAACACTGATCATTCTTACGGTTCTGCTGCTCCTGGGAGCAGGATACTTCACCTACGACAAATGGGTGAAACACTCCGATCTCGTTACTTGGAGTTTTGTTCCATCAGACGCAGCAATTGTATTTGAAGTAGATTTAATCAAAGACCTCCAGGATATTCAGGGCAATCCAGCCTGGAAAAACTTGGAAACTACATCGGGGATCAAAAAGCTAAACAATTCCCTCGCCTTTTTAGATTCTATCAATGGTGAAGGTGGGTTTTCCGCCATTTTCAAGCAGATGCCAGCGCTGATCTCTTTGCATCGGGTTGCTAATTCTTCACTGGACTTTTTGCTGGTCTGGGAAATTCAAAACCTGTCCCAAAATACGTTTATCAGCACAGCTATTAATAGACTGAAAAAAGACGGATTAAAGTTCAAAACTCGAACATACAATGGATTTAAAATCAGTGAAGTTGGAGATGGACAAAACACATTCACTTACATTTTCTACAAAAACTTCTTTCTATCAAGTTTTACCCCCTACCTGGTGGAAGATGCCATACGAACGATAGATGATCCTGATATCCAATCTTTTACGGAAAAATTTCCGATTAGCAATAGCGGAACTGTTCATGCGAATTTCGAAGAACTAGGAAACGTTCTTGGAGCAATTTCTACAAATGGAGTCAATCTCCCATTGGCTTCAGGATCCTACCAACTGGCGATGGATTCAACCATTTTGAATGTTTCTGGCATTTCACAAGTTTCAAATGATTGGGTTTCCACGCATACACAAGCACCGGGAAACTTCGAAATGACGGAGGTCATTCCATCGAACACTTCCTTACTCTATCACATCACGTCCTCAGATATGAGTTCCTGGAAAACCAGCCAAGCGACTTACTTGGAACAAGAACCCGAGACTCTTGAACTCAGAGATTCACTTAAAACCACACTTGATTTCGATACCGAACAGGTTTTCGACTTAATTGATGAAGAAATCGGGCTTGCGACATTGGAATCAGGAAGGCCAGACGAGGAAAAGCAATTATTCATCTTGAAAGTAAAAAACGTTCAAGAGGCGCTTGGATATTTCTCTCAACTGACCGAACGAATCGCTTATGCGCGTGGTGATACTGTATACAGTGAATCGTATAGCGAAAATGAGATCAGATTTCTTCCCATTCAAAATTTTCCAGGTGCGGTCTTAGGTGAAATGGCCAAGGGTTTCGACCGTTGTTTTTACATCAACAATCGCAACTACATCATTTTTTCAAATAGCCTGCAAGATTTAAAAAACCTTGTTAGTTCAATTCAGAATGAGGAAACCTGGGGCAAGTCCGTTCCAATGAATGAATTTTTGAGCAATACCACCGCTGAATCAAATGCAAGTCTGATTGTAAATGTTCCTCGGTTTTGGCCGAAGTTGTTATCAAAAATGAAACCCGATTGGAACGATCATTTTTCCACGAACCAAGAATCTTACAAGAAAACAGAATTGATGGCCTTTCAAATTTCATATTTGGAGGAAGAATATTTCACCAACATCACGCTATCTCAGTCAGTCAGAAGAGCTCCGCTTGTGGCTAAAACTTCCTCGGACAATGCCATAGCACTCACGAATCCTATCATAAGCAAGCCATTCCTTGTTCGAACGCACTCACACAACTTCTTCGATATTCTGCTCCAAGACAGCACATTCAATTTGTATTACCTGGATCGGACCTTCTCATCACAGTGGACAGAACAATTGAACGAACCGATTGTAAGTGAAATTCATGCATTGGATTATTACAGAAATGGAAAGCTACAGTATGCATTTGCAACCACAAGTCAGATTCACATCATCGATAGAATTGGAAATTACATCCCCGGCTATCCGAAATCTCTACCAAGATCAGTAGAAATCGAACATTTCAGCTTGATAGATTACGACCGAAGCAGAAACTATCGATTTGGTATCACGGACGTTGATGGAAAAGTTTATCTGACGGATAAGGATCTTAAATTATTAGAAGGTTGGGATCCGATTCCTTATCTCCGTCCTGCTGTTCAGCCACTGAAACATTCGAGAATTGGTGGACGTGATGTGATGATTTCAATACAGGAAAATGGAATCATTAATGTGACAAACAGAAGAGGTCAAAAACAAACCGGGTTTCCATTTGATTTAAAAGCTCCACTTGGGAATAGTTACTTCCTCAACACTTCAAATTCATTGGGAAGATCTTCACTGACTACAATTTCCACTCAAGGTGAACTGGTGGAGATCAATTTGGAAGGAAACGTAATCAATCGTGATCAGCTCATAAAATCGTCGCAAGAAACGAACTTTCAATTGATTACAGATCGTGGAGGACAATCCTATGTCATCGTCAGGAAAGAAGGAAACATTTACGAGATTCTTGATCCAACAGGCAACCTTCTTTTTTCCAAAAATTACTTATCAACAGGAGAAGTTCTCATCCAATACTATCAGTTTGGAGCTGGCAAGGACTTGATCATTCTAACCGATACGGCTTTTGAAACCCTTTACATTTATGATCGCTCCGGTAATCTTGTGACCGGAAATCCCATTCAGTCTTCCAATGAAGTGAGCATTGTTTATTCTTCTTCAAGAAAAGAACTCCAGGTCTACACCACTTCGGGCTTTAACCTGGAGTACTATGAATTCAATTATTAGTCTCTATACCTGCACTGTTTTCCATTTACCTTTTTTGAATAGATAAATTGCTACTATCGCGTACAAACTGTGCGCAAATGCGATACAGAAAAATACACCATTGCTTTCCCAGCCAAGATTAACCGCTAAGAAATAAGCCAGCGGAATTTGGATAAACCAAAAGACCACTAAACTGATGTACATGGGTGTTCTCGTGTCTCCAGAACCATTAAATGCCTGGCCCACAACCATACCGTAAGCGAAAAATATGTAGCCAAAACAGATGATCCTGAGTGCATTTATTCCTGTCTCTTTCACCATTCCCTCGGCACCAAAAATCGCAAAGATTGGATCTGCCAAAATGAAAAAGATAATCGCGATAACCACAAGGAAAATCGTATTCCACAAAGCTGTTCGCCAGACAGAAGTCTCTGCTCGGTCCGGACTTCCGGCACCAAGGTTTTGTCCGACTAACGTCGCTGCGGCATTCGCCATTCCCCAGGAAGGCAAGAGCGTAAACACAATTACGCGAAATGCAATTGTATAACCAGCCAATGCATCTGATCCAAAAAGTGAAATCACTCGAACCAAGAAGATCCAGCTTGCGGATTCGATCAAAAACTGACCAATTCCACCTGCCGAAACAACGATCAACTCTCTGATCGTTTTAGTACGAATGACCAAATTTTCCCACCCAATCTTAATGATCGAACGACCATTAAAAAGGTGAAACAATTGATACAATACTCCCACAGATCTTCCAGTAGTTGTTGCGATTGCTGCTCCTTCAACGCCAAATGCTGGAATTGGGCCGAACCCAAAGATGAACAGTGGATCCAGAACGATATTCAACCCATTCGCGATCCAAAGTGATCGCATGGCAATGGAAGCATCACCAGCACCTCTAAAGATTCCGTTAATTAAGAATATCAAAATAATACTCAGATTACCGGCATACATTATTCGGGTATAGCCAACGCCTTCTTTAATTAAATCAGGCTCACCTCCCATCAGTGCAAGAATTTTATCTGCAAAAATGAAACCTGGAATCCCAAGCACGATACCAACAGAGACAGACAAAAGAATGGCTTGAAAAGCAGCGTTTGATGCTTTCTTGAAATTCTTCTCGCCAACTCTCCTGGCAACAACAGCCGTAACAGCCATGCTTAGCCCAACTGCAATTGAATATATAATCATCAGTACAGATTCAGTCAGTCCTACAGTGGCTACTGCATTCACACTGACCTGTGAAACAAAAAACACGTCTACTACTGCAAAAAGTGATTCCATGATCATTTCTGCAATCATGGGAATTGATAACAGGATAATGGCTCTGTTGATACTCCCCGTTGTAAACTCTTTTTCCTCGCCCTTTAAAGCCATAATTAAAAGGCTGAAAATCCTACGAATAGAATAGTTAGATTTAGTCATTTCTAAAATGAAATTAAAATGTTTGAACCCCTGTCACAAGGGTCGATTAAAATGTATTATGAAAATTGGAAAATGGATAAAGTCCCCGTTCAAAGGGGATTACGCTCCGATGGGAATGAATCGCAGCTTACAGAACACTATATCCAGTAGAGACTTCATGATGCTGCAATGATAGATTAATTTTTTATAAACCGTGGTATCCGATTCGAAAAAATTAAAAATAATAGGAAATCCATTGCACAAAATTGACTAACCCGAGGAAGATGAAAAATACACCTGGAATCACATTGACGATTGTTCGATTGTTTGAAACTCGTGTGAACCGTTTTCCAACTCTAACAATGACAAAAAGCAATGTCAATTCACCAAGAAAGACACCTAGAATGTAGCTCCAGTAATTCATTCCTGCCAAGTCAATCCAACCATTTACTTGAAGATAGGTGGTCCAGCCCAACCAGAACGGCATTGCCAGAGGATTAAGCACCCCTAGAATGACACCTTTCACAAATCCAGCTTTCTCAGAGTCAACTGGCTTCATGTCCGGTTCAGGCATTTTTGCGAAAATGGAAATGACTCCTAAAGTCAACAGCACCAAAGCTGCGATGAGATAAAAATAGTTGGTGAACTCCAGTTGTTCTGCCAGGTAGATTTGTATTTGGACCGCTAATCCAGCATAGGTCGTGTCTATGAGTGCAGCTCCTAACGCAAGCGATAATGCGCTCTTTGCCTTCTTTTTCAAAGAGAGCTGCATGACCGTGATGTTAATCGTGGCGGGTGGAATCGTACCTACCAGGCTGATTCCAAATGAAATCAAGAACACTTGAAAAATCATTGGAGCTAATGTAGGCAGTAATCGCTAATCTTAGTGGTTTTCGACAATTTGATACGGGTTTTTCTTGATCTAAAGGCCGTTTTTCTGGGCTAAATTTTGTTCAAATCCTTCTGATTTCTCCCTAAAGTATACTGCAGACACGCAATAACCCCCATCAAATCTTGGTAAAATCCAATTTATATAAGTAAAATTTATTATTTTTCCAGCCCAAATGGAGCACGATTACAACCTACTCATCGAAAATCTCAAAGGGAGACGGTATGATGAAGCGCTCAGAGAGCCCATTTTGTCTGACGGGTTCGAAAATTCTAATCTTCCTGACAGTGTCAAGTATGCACTAGAATCCATGCAGGAAATTGATGTTTCCTATGCGTACAAAGTGTATAACAACTCAAGGAGGATTCATGAAATCATCAATAGGGAGCTTACCGCAAGAAACATTCCGGTCGATTATCGATACCAGGGAGCTCTTAAAACATTCACTAATATTTTGCTTTATGGTGATGTTGAAATAATCGTCATTAGAAAAAATCCATCGGAGCAGGCACATAAAGATGTGAGGCAGTTGGGTGACGAATTGATGGACATTCTTAGCGGCGAACACAATTTCAAAAGTGTTGACTACAGCGACAAGACCAGAATTAAAATTATTGCTCAAAAACCGACCTGTGAAATTGACATTTTGCCTTCCGTTTGGGTAGATACACCAGATTTCCTCAAAAACAAAAATGAAATCTACCGCGGAGTAGTTGAATATGATTTTATCAACAAGAAGGTAAAAAAATATCTTCCGTTCTTAAATATTGCACGATTCAATTCTCGCAATGAGCATACCAATGGGAACATAAGGTGTTTGAGCAGGCTTCTGGGCACATTAAAAAAGGATTTAGAGGAACCCGTAGATTTAAGAGACTCAGAAATTAATTCATTGTTGTACGCAATTCCGGAGAAGGATTTAGTCGTTGAACCAGATCAACTGTTGAGTCTTCTTCCATTGCTGGAAAATCATTTAAACAATCTGATTGAAGATAATGAACTCTATACCACACTTCGATCGCCTTCTAGAATGGAAAAAGTGTTCGCAAGCCAACCTGAGAAAAAAGAGTCTTTGAAAAAGGTGCTTGCCTCTTTGCAGACGTTAATCAGTGATATCAAAAAAGACCTGGGTACTTCTGGAAAAACATTAGAAGAGAAGGTTGAATATCAGAGTTTATAGTTTCTTGATTCCTTCTTCTGTCAACTTCACTAATCTCTTTTTATACAAAATCCCTAAGGAACGCTTAAAAGTCTTTTTGCTCATCTGCAAGTGAAACTGAATATCCTCAGGAGTACTCTTATCAGTTAAAGCAAGGAATCCCTTATTGGCTTCAAGTGTCTTCAAAATCGTCGCAGCTCCTTCTTCCAGATTATCAAACCCCATTTTCTGGAGGCTGACATCAATCTTTTGATCCGATCGGATGTTTTTTACAAACCCTTTAGTCCGATCACCAATTATCAAGTCTGTAAATATCTCGTTCGAATAAACGAGTCCTCGGTATTTGTTATTGATTACCACATTCACGCCGAGTTCTGTTTCATCTCCAACCAAGAGGTCAACTTCCTCCCCTACTTCCAGGTCGATGGATGAGCTCTCAAAATGTGCTTGTATCTTTTGAGTCGCCACCAGACGTTGAGTTTTGGGGTCCAGATAAACATAAACCAGATATGAGTTACCTGTTTGCATTTTTCCGATTTGCTCTCGGAAAGGTACCATCAAATCCTTCTCAATTCCCCAATCCAAGAATGCTCCGAATTTGTTTACATCCTTCACTCTCAAATAACCGAACTGATTGATTTCTGCATGCGGCTTTAATGTAGTAGCGATAATCCGATCTTCACTATCTCGGTAAACGAAAACTTCCAATTCATCATCCACTTTGAGCTTTGGTGGGATGTATTTTGTCGGAAGCAAAACTTCTTTTCCGTCCTTGCTTCCCAAATAGGCTCCTGGAGGTGTGAATCTTAAAACCTTTAATCGATTTTGTTGGCCAATGTTCATGCGATCAAGCCAGCTCGCTTTAGAAGTGCATCCACTGTTGGTTCCTTTCCTCTGAATTTTTTATATAAATCCATCGGATGTTCAGTACCACCTTTGCTCAAGACGTTTTCCTTGAAGGAATTGGCTGTGGTTTTATCAAATACTCCATTTTCCTTGAATACTGAAAATGCATCTGCGTCTAACACTTCTGCCCATTTGTAGCTGTAGTAACCAGCAGCATAACCTCCGGCAAAAATGTGGCTGAACTGTACGCTCATGTTTGTGCCATCCACGGCTGGGAAAAGTTCGGTTGGCGCAAACGCCTTCTTTTCAAATTCTGATACATCGGAAATGTTCTTAGCCTCCTCCGGTGATAAACTATGCCATGCCATATCCAACAATCCAAAACTGATTTGTCGTAGCGTCGCATAAGCCTCATGGTAGGTCGAAGATTTAATGATTCTATCCACTAATTCAGTTGGAATTAATTCTCCTGTTTCGAAATGATTAGCAAAAAGGTCCAGGCACTCTTTTTCGTAGCACCAGTTTTCCATGATCTGTGATGGAAGCTCTACAAAATCCCAATAGACGTTGGTGCCTGCCAGACTTCCATAGGTCGTATCTGCCAACATTCCGTGTAGTGCATGACCAAATTCGTGAAATAAAGTTTTAACCTCATCAAATTTCAATAGTGAAGGAGCATTATCTGATGAAGGAGTGAAGTTGCAAACTATACTTACTTGTGGTAAAACTCGTTTGTTATTGACTTTTTTCTCACCTCGAAAGGAAGTCATCCAGGCTCCACCTCGTTTACCTTCTCTTGGAAAAAAATCAGCAAGAAAGACAGCAACACCTTCACCGTCACTATTGACTACTTCATAGGTTCTGACATCTTCGTGATACTTTGGAAGTGAGGCATTTTTCACAAATCGAATATCAAATAACTTCTCTGCCGTTTGGAAAACACCATCAATGACATTTTCTAATTTGAAATAAGGTTTAACCAACTCATCATCCAATTCGTATTTTTCCTTCCTTAGTTTTTCTGAATAATACGCCCAGTCCCATCGTTGAAGCTCATGATCTGCTCCTTGTGATTTCATGAATTCTTTAATCTCTTGAACTTCATCTTTCGCCTTTGGTAAACTTTTATTCAGAAGGTCATCTAGAAATTCTTGGACTTTTTTTGGATCTTCTGCCATCCGTTGTTCGAGGATATAATGCGCAAATGTTGGATAGCCAAGGAGCTTGGCTAATTCAGCTTTCAAAGCAATTACTTCCTTAATAATTGATTGGTTGTCATGATTGTCTCCCTTTAAGCATTTTGACATGTATGCCATGAATAGCTGCTCTCTCAATCCGCGATGATCCGCATACTCCATGAAAGGAATGTAGCTTGGTGCTTGCAAAGTAAAAATCCATTTACCAGTATGACCTTTTTGAATTGCCAACTGTGCAGCTCTATCGATCACATCTTTAGGTAATCCGGACAGATCAGCTTCGTCCTCAATGATTAGCTCAAATGCGTTCGTTTCAGCCAACACATTCTCAGAAAATTTCAATGAGAGCTTTGACAGCTCAATGCTGATTTCCTTGAATCGGTCTTTGTCAGCACCTTCTAATTCTACTCCTCGCCTCACAAAGTCTTGGTACGTGTTATGCAGTAATTTTTTTTGCTCCGGGTCTAATCCAAGCTCTTCATGCTGGTCATGCACAGTTTTTACCTTTTTGAATAAATCTTCATTCTGCTTAACCTCACTATCGAAAGCGGCCAGTTTGGGGGAAATATCTTGCGCTATTTTTTGAATTTCATCGTTCGTTTCTGCCGAATTGAGATTGAAAAGAATCGATGCATTTCTGGACAGTTTTTCTCCTGATTGCTCTAAGGCTTCAATCACATTTTCGAAAGTGGCTTCTTCACTATTTTCGATGATATTTTTTACTTCAAGTCTTGCTTCTTCTAAGGCCTGATCAATAGCTTCAACGAAGTGATCTTCTTTGATTTCCGAAAATGGCGGAAGTTCGAACGGCGTTTCGAAAACGGATAAAAGGGGGTTTGACATATTAGATTCTTTTTACAAAGCTGCAAAGGTAAGCCGGACGCATTTTACATTTGTGCAAGAATTGTAAGCAATGCGGTTTCTTTCTATTGTCCTAGTATTTCTCACACTAAGTGTTTTTGGTCAAAACGGTTATGTAGATCTTTCCTCTCCACATAATGCAGTTCGCACACATTTGGAAAACCTCCAGCCTGAGACTTATAATGATTCGCTCTCTGCGCTTGCTTTCAATCCCAAGGAACGAACACTACAAGAAGCCAAGACTTCTGCCATAAAACTTAAGAGAGCATTAGATGGGAAGGGCATATACATTTACATGGATGAAATCCCAAAATCCAAAAACTACTTTGACTCGACTGGAAGAAGGCATAAGTTCGTTTTGCTACCTCAGTATCCAAGGATATTTCTTTTAAAAAATGAGGATGGTAATTGGTATTACTCGGATTCAAGTATTGATGCCATTAATGAACTCTACGCAGAGACTTTCCGATTTGGAACTGGAAGCTTGATGAATCTTTTGCCAAAACTTGGCACCCAAAAGATTCTCGGCCTTTACTTGTATCAGTACATAGCCATTTTAATATTGGCTTTCGTCAGTGCACTGGTTTACCGGTTGTTTTCCATCATAACCGAACGGGTGATTCGAAGACTACTTTATACATCCGGATATAGAGGCGAAACTTCAGAGAAATATTTATGGCTAATTGCAAAACCAGCAAGTGTATTTTTTATCGTTCTCCTGCTTATTCTTTTCACACCAGCTCTACAGCTACCGGCTGAGTATGCACAATACATCATTACGGCACTGCGTGTAATGCTACCACTTTTTGGTACAATCATCCTGTACCGAATGGTGAATGTGGTAGCAGTTTACCTGAACAGAGTTGCGCAAAAAACCGACAGTACACTTGATGATCAATTGGTGCCTTTGTTAAGAAAAGCACTTAAGACCTTTGTTGTAATCATTGGCACGCTTTTTATCCTTGACAATCTGGATGTTCCAATCCTTCCATTGTTAACAGGTCTATCCATTGGAGGTTTGGCATTTGCTCTTGCTGCGCAGGATACGCTAAAAAACTTTTTTGGATCGATCATGATCTTCATCGACAAGCCGTTCCAGGTAGGCGACTGGGTTACTTCAGGAGATATTGATGGGACGGTAGAGGAAGTTGGATTCAGATCTTCTCGTGTTAGGACGTTTCGAAATTCATTGGTCTATGTACCCAACGCGAAATTGGCAGACAGCACCATAGACAATCACGGTTTGAGAAAGTACCGTAGATTCTACACTCAGATCTCAATTAACTATGATACACCGCCAGAGTTGATCGAGGTTTTCGTAAAAGGATTGAGAAAAATTGTAGATACACACCCCAATACAAGAAAAGACACTTATCATGTGTATTTCAATGACATGGCAGCTTCATCGCTTAATATCATGTTCTACATCTTTTTTCAAGTCCCCACTTGGGCAGAAGAGCTTAAGGCACGTCACGAAATTTTAATGCAGATCACTTACCTGGCCAAAGAGCTCGGAATCAATTTTGCATTCCCTACGCAAACCTTGCATGTAGAAAACCTACCAGGACAACCTTCACTTTCATCCAATTATGTTTCACCTGAGATTGCGACTCAGCGAATGGATGACTTTTTTAAGAAGAAGTAGAAGATTTACTTGCTCTTGATCCAACGCTGGATAAAGTGCTGATCTTCAATGGAAATTTCAACAAGATAAATTCCAGGCATTGCGCTAGTCATATCCAGTCGATCCACCCATTTTTCAGCGATCTTTTCACTGCTGTAACTATGAATGATCTTGCCGGTAAGGTCAGAGATTTTGATACTCAAGTTTCCTCGCAGTGCATTCTCTAAGTTTATTTCCAACCTATCATTTCCTGGATTCGGATAAACACCAAGTGTGTTTGAAATTTCGTCCTCAAACCCAAGAACCTGGTTCACTGTCAGTTCAAACGCTTGTTCAAAAGACTCGCTTCCATCATCCGCAGAAATAAGAATGTTGAGTGTTGGCGAATTATTAAATTCCACATCACCAATCAGCACCAGATCACTGCCGCTGATTGCAAATAGATCATTATTCGCATCATTGGTCCCATCACCAGAAGCTAATGACAATACATGGGTATCGCCAGCATTCGGATCAGTAACCGTTATTCCTGCTACAACTGCTCCAACAGATCCTTCATCCAATGTTGTATTTGACAAAGCAATCGCCGTTGGTGCTTGGTTTACGTCGTTCACTGTAAGAACAAATGCTTGCTCAAATGAACTTTCGTTATCTGAGGTAGAAAGGTAAATGTTATAAGATGCTTTGGTTTCGAAATTAGAATCTTCAGTAATCACCAACTGGTCTCCGTCAATCACAAATGAACCATTATCGGCATCATTGGTACCATCTCCTGTTACTAACTCAAATTCATGTGTATCACCAGCATTTGCATCAACTGCATCAATGGTCGCTATAGAAGTTCCAGGCATTGTTCCTTCATCAAAAGCAGTTGCTGATAATGTTATTCCGGTAGGACCTTCATTCACATTATTGACTGTCAGTACAAAAGCTTGTTCAATTGTATTGTCGATATCTGAAGCAGCGAGGTAAACATTGTAAGATGACTTTACCTCATGTTGTGATTCAACTGTGATGATCAGATTATCACCATCTACGATGAAGTCTGCATTGTCTGCATCATTAGTACCGTCTCCCGTAACCAACTCAAAGTAGTGATCATCTCCAACATTTACATCTGTAGCTGATAGCGTTGCTATAATTGATCCAGGAATTGTTCCTTCATCAAAGGAAGTAGATGACAAATTGATGGCTGTTGGTGCAACATTTACATCATTAATATCAAAAACCACTTCTTGTTCATACGTTTGATGACCATCATAAACAGAAAGCAAAATGAACAATTGAGGTGTATCCTCATAAGTCACATCTTTGGTCAAGCGAAGACTATTATCCACTAAGTAGAAAAAGCTGTTATGTTCATCATTGGAACCATCACCGGTTACTAATGAAATGACATGCTCGTCATTCAAGTTAAGATCGTCGATGGTAATCGTAGCTACTTCTGTATCCTCAGGTAAATGCTCATCAAAAGAAGTAGAAGAAAGGTTGATCGCTGTTGGAGCAACGTTAGAATTTCTAAATGCAAATAGAACATTATCATCTACTTCTTCACGATAAGTCCTTCTCATTACGATATCAAGGTCATCGTCACCGTCCACATCCATTAATTCTATTTCATCTGCATCTGCATCAGCTATTGTTTGCGCAAGTGAGAAAATTCCGGATCCATCATTTGTATGCGTTTCAATACGATAGTTAATGGAACCATCATCATAAGCAGAGGTCACAAAATCTAAAGATCCGTCTCCATCGATATCTCCTAATTGCAAAGCCCTTAACTGAGCTCTGCCGATGGACTGGACGATATCAAACGACCCATCTCCATCATTAACATGAATATCAATTATCTTTTCTGTCCCATCCGAGGAGTCTCTAACTGAAACAATGTCCGGTAATCCATCTCCATCGAGATCTCCGGCTTGAGCATAATTTACCCCATAGTCATTCTGAGTGATTGCTATGGAATACGCTTCATCCAGACCTGAAGGACTTCCATAAAAGATCGCATCATCTCCATCTGTCATAATGAGTAAGTCATCAAACCCATCACCATCAAAATCTGCGAGGACTTTTTGTTCTATGGTACGGCCTAATAAATCGCCTCCACCACTATCGTATATTTCAAGCGTTTGAACATGGCTGAATTCCCTGTCTTCATTGATTTCAAATACGATAACATCGCTATTACTAATCAATTCGTCAGTTATGGCAACTTCCAACAGGCCATCCCCATCAAAATCGCCAACAAGTATTTCACCAATATTATTATATCTCCCTGCACCCACTAGCTCATCATCACCAAAATTTCCATCATTGTTCCTCCATATCCTCAAACGTCCATTATCGGAAATTAGAAGGTCAAGGTCGCCATCGTTATCATAATCAAGGAAAATAGCTTCATTCGCATCGTACTTGAAATTGTCAATGGATTCAAGAGAAAAGCTCGCACTGTTTTGCTGGAAAATACCCAGACCTGGTCCATAATCAGCAGAACTAAACAGATCCATATCACCATCTTGATCATAATCTCCAGGTTCAAACGTCCTTGAATCATTGGATCCGAAGATTCGATGCGGCTCAGGGTCGAAAATTCCGTGACCTAGTTCAGGAAGGTTATTTATCACCAGTTTACCATCCTCAACTCTCGAATTTCCCTGATCATCTTCTACTTCAATTTCGACAGATAGAACATTTCCGTGTTCTTCCCAATCTAGATCAGCATTCAATGTAATGTTCCCAGACGCATCCATGACAAAAAAATCATTGTCATTCTCTCCATCTGCGAATGCAATAGAAGCTACTCCATCACCATTTTTATCATCTGTAGATAACTGGCCAAGGAATGTGCCTACAGGAGTATTCTCATCGATGATAATGCGCCCGCTAAAGCCCTCGATGTAAGGTGCAATATTTTTGTTTTCTAAAACCTGACGTTCATTGTTCGATGAAACGATGATATCAAGATCATCGTCTCCATCCACATCTCCAAGTGCAAGACCTCTGAACGATGCATATTCATCCTCCGATACTGGTAACGCTTGTTTTAGAGAAAAATAGTTCGAACCATCATTGAGCATTACTGCTATATTATCTCCTCCTTCGCCTTCATCAGTAACAAACGTTACATCCAACAACCCATCTCCATCCACATCACCAACTACAACATCGCTATCATCCATGATGTTGTACCCTTCCGTGTAGTAGTAACCGAAGCTTCCATCACCTCGACCATCTAGCATATAGAGGTAATCTCCAGCGGCAATGAAAATATCAAGATCGCCATCGCCATCAAAATCGGCTACTTTGATTTCATCTATTTGACCTAAACTATACGAATAAGTTTGGCTAAATGAGGCACCTCCTTCATTCATGTTTACATAGGCATCATTGTTGTACCCCCACACCATGTCTACTTGTCCATCACCATTGAAGTCTCCAACCTCGACAAACTGTGCGTTGTTATAATTAACTGGATTTCGTCCTGATATTCTCTCGTTATTATCATTGAACTCCACATATACTCCTACATCGGTTGCGGTAAGAAAATCCTTATCCCCATCGCAATCAAAATCAGCTACTCCTACATCGAAGATGTATCCGCTTATGGTCTGTCCGAAAGCATATGAAAAATTCCCAGATCCATCGTTCGAATAGATTTTTAGGTCATATCCATCTCCGATGATCAAGTCCAAATCTCCATCATCATCAAAATCAGATAATGAAAATACTCTGCTTGTTGCTACCGGTGTACCGCCACTAAGTGTAAGGTCATCTTGAATCAAGATATAAGAATATCCAGCATCATCTTTAAAAATCAATTCATTATCTCCATCTCCATCAATATCAGCTATGATTGGCTTGTATATTCTTGAATCATCCACTGGTCCAGCTGTCGCCTCAAAGGTTCCAAAACCATTTTCTGGTGAGTTTTGTAGGTGAAGCTCTAATGCAAATTCTCTGTTAACTCCAGAAACCAATGTATTGATAAGAATTCGATAGGTGGACTGTGTCTCGAAATCTAAGTCAGAAGCTCCTACTTCAAGCTTCGCGGTACTTCCTGAACCAGAAATAACGAAACGACCATTATCCGCATCATTGGTTCCATCTCCGGTGGCAAATGTGAATACAGTTCCACCATCATTATCTCCTATGTCATTTCCATCACGATTGAAAGCAATCAATGCTCCTATTTCTACATTAGCCACAGCACGTCTCTCCGTGAAGTCATCAGGCTTTATTGTGATTTTTTGTACTCCGGAAACATCCAAATAGGCATAATCTGAACTTGCATTTGTGCCAATGAGATCAAGATTACCGTCACCATCTATATCCGCAAGACTTATCAGGTCAAGATTTTGAGATACGTTACCAACTTGTGATCCAAGGTAGCCATTGGTGGCACTTAGGTCTGTACCATCGAATCTGAACAATCTATTATAACCTCCGCCAACAAGAATTAGATCGTCATCTCCATCATTGTCGAAATCTGAAACTACTGCGTCCGAGATTGCTCCTGATGATGAATGAGTGGTTGCATTGACACTTGAAAAAGTAAAAGGTGCGGTTTGATGTTCGTTTCGACTTACATAGGTATATCCAAAATCACTGAAGAAAATGTCCAGGTCTCCATCTCCATCCATGTCCAATACTTCAACGCACTCGAATGCTGTTGAATATCTATCGTAAGCAACTACTGGAGCAGCGAATACAGGAACACCAGGTGCGTTGCGAGTATTTTCCCTGACAACAACTTGTCCATCGAAAGGACCTCCTAAATCATACTCACCGAGATGGACCAAATCCATATCTCCATCACCATCCATATCGGCGAATTCTAGGCTTATAACATTGTCAGTACTTAAATAAATATTTGAACCATAATCAGAGAAATTCCCATCTCCATCATTGACAAAGACATTGAAGAAATTATCTCCACTCGTTGCTACGACATCCAAATCCCCATCTGAATCCCAGTCAACAAGATCTACTTCACTATTATGAAATGGCGCATCTCCAATATATGTAGTTGTGAAATTGCCATCTCCATCATTAATTGACTTATAAATGTAGGTGCCGTCTTCATCATAAGTAAAAATCAGATCCAAGTACGTGTCTCCATCCAAGTCTCCAACCAATACTTGTTTTTTCATATCTGCAAAGGCAGCAGGAGTGGCAGTAGTAAAACCATTATCAATGTCACCATTCAAAATTTCTCCCCCACCATTTTTAGAAAAGATAATTTCCAATTCTGGATCAGCATCAAAATTGGCCATCACGAAATCGTTCGTTCCAGCATTGAAAGGAATTGAAGTCCCGGTTTTTCTGAAATAAATTCCCTGACTTTGAGCGTTCGAAATGTTTGGAAGTATTGCTCCTGCTGCAACAGAACCTGCGACTGCCGCTCCTTTCATAGAAATTCCCATATTTTCAAGTCGAGCTCTGAATTTCTCAACTCTTGAAATAAGTGTGTTCTTTTTTCTCCTGCTTAAGGAATCAAATGTTCCATTTGAGATCTTCTTTTCGAGGCGGGATTTAAACTTGTAGTATTTTGATCTTGTAGATGATAAGTGGCTTGGGTGGCTCATGAAATAATTACGTTCAGTGACATATTATAGTGACTACTTAAAGTTACTAAATGCATCGAACTTTAGTGAAGATTTTACAATTAAATCTTCGTATTGTCCTGTTTTCTTGTAGTGGTGGATGGCCAGTTTAAATGCTTTTTCCAAGAATCTTACCTGCATTTCGGTATCAAAAAGTGGTTTTTTGTCCTTTTGAGCAAGTTTTTGCTCAATTTCCTTTAGTTCCGACTTGTTTTTATAGAGTTGGATTGCTCGATCAACGTAAGATTTGCTTGATTCTGTGATTAAAGAGTCTAATGCAGCATAGTGCAGCATACTCGAACACAGTCGACTATTGTGATTGTTTCCCTTAAGTGCAAGGATTGGTTTTCCCGATCTTAAAATCTCAATCGCGGTGAAATGTGCATTGTAATTGAACGTATCCAGAAACAGGTCTGCATGCTTAAGTCTCTCCAAATGCTGTTCAGTCTTTATCGGTCCAGCGAATACAATTCTGTCAGCTGAAATGTCATTTTTAGACAGGTAAGTTGAAATATTTTCTCGTGTGATTTCCGAACCTGCATCATATAACCATAGGATGGAATTTGGAGTTTTTTTCAAAATTTCAATCCAGCAATCAAACGTTTCAGGATCATTCTTTTTAGGATGATTGAATGAAGCGAAAATGAATTTATCGGCTGGCAAATTGTGAGCTGATTTACTAGTAGCTTCGATAGCTACTTCTATCAGTTCACTATTCAATAAAAGAGAAATAGGAAGCGTGATTATATTTTCTGAGAAATGGCTTCTTAATTTCTCATCCATCATATAAGAATCAGAGAATGTATAATTGATAAACTTAGCTCCTGAAGTCTGATGCGATCCGACCATTTTCATCTGAATCGGGGCTGGGCGCATAGCCAATACTTCCATGTTCATGTGTTCGTTGTAGTCACCTAGTGCAACCAGGATGTCAATTCCTAATCGATTGATTAAATTGGAAATTTCCATAGAGCTCAGGTCCGAAATATCGTGATAATAATCCACCGAATCTCGAATTTCAGACTGAACGGCATCATTTGCCTTTAAGAGAGAAAAGGCATGAATTTCAAATTCCGAATTATCATGATGATCAAAAAGTTTTCTCACCAAATATCCACCAGGATGACGTTTGAAATTGGGTGAGTAATATCCTACTTTCACTTTTCCATCGCTTAAAGAATGATCGTAGGATAGTGTTGGAAATTGATTTTCTATCTTTTTGGAAATTCGATTTGAATGGTATTCTGTTACTCTTTTGTAGTTTGAATTTTCAATTTTTAGATAGCTAAGGTCGTATGGAACAATCTCAAAAACAGGATTAGAATCTATTAGGTAATTTTCAATGATCTCCGCCAAATCCTTACTGTCTTTTTTATACTGGTTCCAATCGTTTACATGCTGCTTTGTCAGGATTTGAAGATATCTCAGACCTTGAAGGAACGACCCGGTAACTTTCGCTAATCCTTGCGAACAAATGTCCAAAGTCTCTTTTTGGCTTGACTTCTGACTAAAAAAAAGATAAGCAAGATTATACCAGGCAATTCCTAAAGTTGAATCCAGTGAGATCGCTTTTTGGTACAGTCGAATTGACTTTTCATGTTCATTCAGTTTTTCATAGAGTCCAGCGAGGTTATTATAGCCCATAGCTTCATTTGGAAAGTAACTGATGAGATTATTGTAAAGAGGAATTGCTTTTTGATACTCTCCTAATTTCTGATAAAGATTAGCCAGGTTGTTTAGTGCTCCATAATTTTTTGGGTTCAGTAAAAGACATTTTTCATAGACCTCGACACTCTCATGAATTTTATTCAGTAGTTGATAGGATCTAGCAAAGTGAAAAAGCGCCTTATCACTCTCAATATTGTTTATCCCAATTGATTCAAAAACAGCTATCGCCTCCTCCACAAGTTCAGCTTGACTCTTGACGATTCCCAGATTTAGTTTCAGTTGTGGATTCCCTGTCTTTTCAATACCATTCTCAAGAATCTTAATTGCCTCCGTAGTTTTATCCGTCTTAACATATGAGGCCGCTAATTGAATGAGTAAATTCAATCCTTCCGGCTTGATTTTCAATCCCGCATGATATTGCTCAATGGCTTTTTCGAAATTTCCTTGTTCATAGAAGGTCTGACCAAGCATGAATCGACTTTCTATGTGTTTCGGACTTAGTTTAAGAATCTCAAGATAGAGTTTTCTGGCTTCCTCTAGCTTACCGGATTGATGAAGATCTAAGGCAGTTTTGTAATACGTATTAAGGTTTACCCGGACCATTTTAGTCCTTACTTGGCTTCAGATTATCGTAAGAAGAATCTACTTCATTTTTCTTTTTCGGCTCTTGCCAAAAAATTCTATTCGGTGTTATGATCGCTCGCGAATGCATATCATTCATGGTATTTAAAATATTGGGTCGAGTAACACCTGGAAGGATATGGACATCATAGAGCTCTTTCACGACATTTTTGTACTCCAAAATTGCCTCCACATTTTTCGTCCTCAAATTAACAATCGCAACTCCGGCAATCGGATTCTTCGAAGCGATCGGCATTTTCCCAAAGTCTTTGCTGTCCTCTCTGATCTTGGAAAGCCCGATAAAAAGAAAATTCTGATAAAAGGACATACCTCGAGCAAATCCCGGAACTTCACAGATTTTTTCATTAGACTGAGTCGGCACGTGGTATTTCCACAACTCTCCCAATGCAGACTGTAAATAGAAAATATCATCTCCAACCAATCTTGGACTGTGTGGCATGGCCAATCCGTCTAGCAAAATCTCATTCGAATCAACATCCATGAGAATGCCGCCATTCAGTTTGTTTTCTCGCCAACCTCCGGGTTCATCTGCTTTTCCTAGTGCCGTTACATATTTTGGAACACCGTCTTTCAGTGTCATTCCGTTTAGGTGACATCTGTCTCCAGGCCTTAATTCTGAAATGAAATTGGGCTTCCATTTCGGTGCAAAACTGAATCGCGGATCAAGTTGAGCAATGCAAGAAAACTGAGTGATCACTGCCCAAAGACCGCCTTTTCCATAACAAATATCGTGGGTGTCGACTGCTCCTGTGTACCAAGACGATCTGGGTAAATAGATGGCGTCATACACATTTGGTTTATTGGGATAGGATTTACCCGCATTATTGGATCGATGTGTCAGAATGATTTCCGACATGCACGCAATCGCCAGATGTGTTTCATGAGAGGCCACACCCATCGGTTTTTTAAAATTCCGGGGAAGTTGGATCATTTTCGTTTCGTCCTTTGGGCTGAACATGACAACCTTTCCAGTCTGATAGGTGCTCAAAACCAGGCTACTCTTCAGAGCATGAAGGATTTGGGCAAA
The DNA here is from genome assembly GCA_028284125.1 of Cyclobacteriaceae bacterium. Classification (GTDB taxonomy): domain Bacteria; phylum Bacteroidota; class Bacteroidia; order Cytophagales; family Cyclobacteriaceae; genus Ekhidna. The sequence continues at coordinate 18,250 of JANQSI010000008.1, read as the reverse complement.
AGATGAGGTATGAACGTAATTAAAAGGATTCTCCTTATCGATTTCCTCGGTATCGTTTACTAGCGGTGCATCCATATTGTTGGTGAATTTAAGTTCTTTTTGGCTGGAATAAATCTGAAATAAAGAGGTTTTAGTAATATTAATCTGAGTTTCTCGAGGTAAGTAAATTGGAATCAGCTGTTTGATAGACCTGAAATTAATTTTCCGTAAGAATTCCTCCCTTGAGGGAGGTTAGGAGGGTGTTTTTCTAATTAAAACCTGTCTTGATCACTTCAAAAACACCCCTATAATCCCCTCAAGGGGATATTTTGTATTTGTTAATATCGAGAAACTTACGTTAATATTAACCATGGATCAATCACTGCAGATAGAATTTGTTTGGGGAAACGTTTCAGACGATTTAAAAAAGGAAGTTCTTGATTTTTGGAAGTCTGAAGGTGCCATTCGAGACGAAGAAAGGGCAAAAAAACGCGTGGATCAATTGGTGGCTATTTGTAGGAAATCAGATGAACTGGTAGGAGTAGTGACTCATATGAAATACTTCCACCAACCGCTTCAGAATCATTTTCATGTAAGACGAACCTTTGTTAAGGAAAGTGAACGTCAAAAAGGGATCATGAAGGAAATGTTTAAACACGTTTGGAAAGCCTTTAATGAACAAAAGATCTATAAGGATGAGGGAATTGTTGGCATAATGGCCGTATTGGAAAATCCAATTCTAAATCAAAGAAATAGGGCACTTTGGCCGGATTATGGCAACAGTGTTTTAGTAGGCATTGACAAACGCGGCTTTCAAATAAGAGCAAGCTATTTTGAAGGCGCAGAACTCAACTTACCAAAATTGGATCAGGGAGCTCCAGCCTCAGAAATATGATGACCTTTCACCCAATCGAAGGTGTTAAACTCCAATAATTGAGTTTCAGTCTCGTCATTGAATATTTCTTCAATGACAACAAAATGTCTGTGTTTATCTGCCCCTTTGTATCCTAAAAGGAAGTATTCCCATTCGTTTCCGTCCCACATGAACTTCAAGAAGTGAACTGAAATAATGTCTTTACCCTGTCCATATTCATCGATCAGGTAATTTCTTTGTTCATCATCTTCTACAAATTCTGCAGTCATTTCCCACAATTCATCTCTTTTCGAACAATACGCATGCAATTCGATAGCTCCCTCCACTTTGGTAGGGTCTTTTTGCTGCTTCATTTTGAAATGATCAAACTCGTGAACTTGTGGCGCACTTACATAATAACCGGAATACTGCTGGCCAAAAACAAACAGAGTGGCTATGGTTAGTGTGATTGTGGCGATAATCTTTTTCATAATTGTATTCTTTAAATCCTATTTATTTCAGAATACAGCTAGTTGATGAAACAATGATATTTAAATAATACCATCCGTTATTGGCTAAATCGATCAGTGGGACTTAAAGTGTCGACAAACCGTCAAATACTGTCTATAAACCAAAATACCGCTATCCATTTCAGCTAACAGGAACTTAATTCTTATTTTCGCCCTTTATCAACCTGTAACAACTCAATAAAGATGAAATTCGGTACAAAAGCGCTTCATGCGGGCATAGAACCAGATCCTTCCACTGGAGCTATTATGACCCCTATTTTCCAAACTTCCACTTATGTTCAGGACGGACCAGGAGTACATAAAGGTTTTGAATATGCGAGAACCCAAAACCCAACAAGAAGTGTTCTGGAAAAGAACCTAGCCTCCCTGGAAAACGCCAAATATGGAAGATGTTTCGCTTCAGGTATGAGTGCTACTGAAACTGTCATCAAGGTCTTAAAGCCCGGAGATGAAGTGGTAAGTACCGGCGATTTGTATGGAGGAAGCTTCAGACTCTTCACACAAGTATTTGAAGAATATGGAATCAAATTCACATTCGTAGATATGCGTGATTTGTCCAGTGTTGAGGAAGCCATGTCAGACAAAACGAAGCTTGTTTGGGTCGAAACTCCGACAAATCCAATGCTAAACATCATTGACATTCAAGCTGTTGCAGATATTGCTCATAAGCGAGGCGCAAAAGTTGCTGTTGATAACACGTTCGCTTCTCCTTACTTGCAAAATCCTTTGGATTTGGGTGCGGATATCGTGATGCACTCAGTCACCAAATACATTGCTGGTCACTCAGATGTCATCATGGGATTTTTAGGAACCAATGACCAGGAGCTAGATGAAAGATTCGGATTCTTTCAAAATTCGAGCGGTGCAGTTCCCGGACCTCAGGATTGTTTCTTGGTAATTAGGGGTATTAAGACCCTTCACATTCGAATGCAAAGGCATTGTGAAAATGGGAGAGCCATTGCCGAGCATTTAAGAAACCATCCAAAAGTTGATAAGGTGTACTGGCCAGGGTTTGAAGATCATCCAAATCATGAGATCGCGAAAAAGCAAATGCGAGATTTTGGTGGAATGATGTCATTTGTGTTGAAAGAAGACACGCTGGAAAAAGCCGAAGAAACACTAAGTGCTTTCAAACTCTTCAGCCTTGCAGAATCTTTAGGTGGAGTGGAATCACTAGTTGGTCATCCTGCTGGAATGACACACGCAAGTATTCCTAAGGAAAAACGAATCGTTGGTGGCCTTGTGGATTCTTTAATCAGACTAAGTGTCGGAATCGAAGATATCGAAGACTTGATCGCTGATCTGGATCAGGCAATAGGATAAGCTCAGTTAAGGGAGCGGAATGTAACTATCATCGTCTTCCAGCATCGGAAATTCCTTATTGACCCAGCCTTGTTTAGCTGCTTCTATTTTTTCCTTGCTTGTTGAAACGAAGTTCCAATGGATAAACCGCTCTTCAGGTAAGGGTTTGCCCCCAAACAGAAGCAAGTGTGTTTGATCTTTCAGCGTGATGGTACAGGTATCATCTATCTTGGATACAAGCATGTTCCCGGCTTCTATGGTATTTCCACAAGCTTCAATGGCTCCTTTTACAACACAAATTCCGATTTCACCTTTCAGATGATCATGCGTGTTTAATTGATCCGTACCTGAGGATTTGATTTCCAACATAAACAGGTCATCATGATTTGGTAAAGGAAATGAATGTCCGTATCCCTCTCCTGCCACAAGCAAGAAATCAAGTTCTCCTTCTCTCCAGGAAGGTAATTGACCTGCTTCGAAATGATGAAATTCCGGATCCATGTCTTCTTTTTCTTCAGACAAAGCCAACCAGATCTGAAAACCATGTAGCGTGTGTGTAGCTCCGCTTCGAAGATCCTGGGGAGTTCTTTCTGTATGCGTTACTCCCTTCCCAGCCGTCATAATGTTAACCTCCCCGGGTCTCACCCGTTGAATCGTTCCCGTCGTATCCCTGTGTTCTACTTCTCCCTCAAAAAGAAAAGTAAGCGTCGATAGTCCAATGTGGGGATGTTGACCGATATCAAGGTAATTACCATTGCCAATGAGCGAAGGTCCCATGTGATCAATGAAGATAAAGGGACCGACCATTCTTTTCTTTCTAAAAGGAAGAAACCGACCGACGAGAAAGTCTCCAATGTCTCTGCTACGTTCTTCGATTATAAGTTCTGAATTAGACATGGTTGCTGTATAGAAAGATTTATGTTTCTGTTGAAAAAACTTAACTGCCCAGAATGAATTTAGTTATCAAATTCAAAACTTCATCCTTTTCCAAATCATTATGTGGCTCATGAAAAACTCCATCCAATTCATGAAATTCAATTTGATTGGATTGATTAGCGGCATCCTTTGTTGTTTGAAAGCTTACGATCTGATCAGCATTGCCATGATAAACGAGTCCCTGTAATTTGATTTCCTCTGAGCTCTGAGAAACGTAGGTTCCAGCATTGACGGTCTCTTGAAAGAATCGTGCTGAGATTTTGCTATGAACCAGCGGGTCGGATTTATACTTTTCAACCACCTCTTTTTCTTTGCTCAAGTGATTGGGATTGAGTTCACTAGCCAAAGTAAGTTTTGGGAAAATTGAGGCCATGATCTGCCCGAGCTTAATCTTCCACTTAGGAGGTTCAAAAGCTAATGCTAGCCAAGGAGCTGAAGCTACGAATCCTGATAATTCTACCACTGGCTTTTTCAACACATAATTCAGAACCACACATCCTCCGAAGCTGTGACCAAATAAATACATCGGGATGTCTAAGTGATTTAAGCGAACAAATTTCAAAGCCTCTTCTACATCAGCAAGCAATTGATTCATTGATGGTGAATGTCCACGCTTTCCACCAGACTTTCCATGTCCCCTAAAGTCGAATCCTACGCATGAAATGTTGTGCACATTTAAATGTTGCATTACATGTTCATACCTTCCGATGTGCTCTCCATGTCCATGTAGCAAGCAAACGACCGATTTAGGATTTTCTACACTAGAAATTACATAATATAATTTCAGGCCATCGCTGGATCGAATATAATTGCTTTCTAATTCGTCGGTCATTATGGTTGGCAAATTAGGTAAATAAAGAGAGCAGTGGAACGTTTACTTGATTATGCGCAAATTTTTTGAAGCCGTTACTTATTCACTCCCGTTTCAATTGGCATTTCTTCACGTCAGAAAAAACCTTGCATTGCTTGCTTTATGGGTGATCATTGTTGCTGCATTTTCAGGCGGATTGGGAAAAGTATACGGCATCCAATATTTGTTTCTCGATCCTGAGTATCAAGGAGAGGTAAATTTCTGGAGTTTCTTTTGGGTGGGGATGGCTTTTGGAAACCTCGTGATGGCTTTTCATATTACGAGCTACATCTTAGATGGACACCGTTTCCGATTCATTGCTGTTTTGCAACGACCATTCTCAAAGTTTTCATTGAACAATAGTATCATTCCATTATTAGTGTTGGTCGCCTACCTGGCTACCATGATCAGCTTTCAGGTTGAAAATGAATTTGCAAGCAGAGGGGATGTCATACTCTACGTCCTTGGACTGCTAACTGGTATCAACGTTTTGATTTTTCTCATGGTCTTTTATTTCCGATTGACCAATAAGGACATTTTCAAGTACATGGCAAGCACGGTAGATAAGCAGCTTAGAAAAAGTCTGATCAGCCGTCAGCGAATGATGGGTAAGTTGAAGGAAACCAGGCAAGACCAGTATAAGGTGAAATCTTATCTTGATTTCAAGTTGAAGGTTAGATCCACTCAATCTATTGTCGATTTCAGCAATAGAGAAGCTATTCTCAAAGTTTTCGATCAGAATCATTTCAATTCCGTTTTGGTCGAGCTGATTTTTATTGGGGTCATCCTTTTGCTCGGCTTGTTCATCGATTACCCGTTTTTACAGATCCCAGCAGCAGCTAGTGCATTGGTCATATTTTCCATCGCCATTATGCTGATTGGAGCCATTTCCTTTTGGTTCAAAGGATGGGGTTTAGCGTTCGCCATAAGCATGTTTGTTCTTATGAATTATGCTGTGAAAAACGAGATCGGCAAAGGAATCAACAAAGCCGCTGGGATTGATTACGATGCTGAAAAGATTAGCTACACCATCGAATCACTACAAGAAACGCACTCGAAGGAACAATACCTCCATGATGAACTTCACATGCTTCAAACACTGGAAAATTGGAAGAAGAAGTGGCCGAATGCTAAAAAAGAAAAAATGATTTTCCTCTGCGTCAGCGGTGGTGGTCAGCGAGCGGCTTTGTGGACAGTAAATTCTCTATTGAAGGCTGACAGCATTCTCGACTGGACACTTATGGACAGAAGTTTCTTGATCACAGGTGCTTCTGGCGGAGCAATTGGAGCGGCCTACTATCGGGAGTTGTACAGGCAAAACCTTATCCAGGAAAAGAAAGATGTTATGCTCTCTAATATGGGAAAAGATAACCTTAACCCCGTCATTTTCAGCCTTCTGGTAAATGATCTTTTCGTCAAACTTCAAACCTATGAGTATGCTGGAAAACGCTATAGAATTGACCGTGGGTACTCGTTTGAACAAAACCTGAATTCCAATCTTGAGGGAGTTTTAGATCTCAAAATCAACGATTACCAAAGCACCGAGGAAAACGCTGAAATTCCTACACTGATCTTATCGCCTACAATCGCTAACGATGGGAGGAAACTCTATCTTTCTTCGCAACCGGTAAGCTACATGGGTATCTCTTCAGAAATAGAGAGTAGTCCTTCTCAAAAAATTAGAGGAGCCGATTTTCGCGCCTTGTTTAAAGAGCGATCTGATGACCTTAGTTTCCTTTCAGCCTTAAGGATGTCAGCCTCGTTTCCTTACATCACTCCAACGATCAGCCTACCAAGCGAGCCTAGAATTGAAATTATGGATGCAGGAATTTCCGACAATTTCGGGGTTTCGGATGCTCTTCGTTTCATTCATGTCTTCAAAGACTGGATTGCCGAAAACACGGATGGAATCGTTCTGCTGGTTGTCCGAGACTCTAAGTCCAATTCTCCGATAGAAGATCGTCCGATTCCTTCCGTAATTGACCGATTAACTTATCCCATTGCGAGTGTGTATAACAACCTGGCGACCATACAAGATCGAAACAATGACATCAAGATCGAGCAAGCAAGAGACTGGTTTCAAGGTGAGCTGGATGTAGTAGAAATCTCCTATGATTCTTTTCAAAGCGCCAAAGATGAATCTGAGGTAGGCAGAGCTTCACTGAGCTGGCATTTGACTTCTCGAGAGAAACGGAACATCATTGAAAACATTGATATTTCGAGCACAAAAGCTGAGTTACAACGACTCAAAAGCCTAATTAAAAGCTCATCAACTCCTTGAAACGGGAAGTTTGTCTCCTCGAGACCTCCACCTCCGTACCATCTTTCAAATACAATCGAATCGTTCCACTGAACCAAGGCTCAATTTTTTCAATCCACTTGAGGTTAATGATCTGTTGTCGGTTGGCTCGAAAAAAAACTTCCGGATCTAACCTGGACTCCATGTATTGCAACGTTTTTGGAATCATCGGTTTTTGATCCCTGAAATAGATTCGCGTATAGTTATCCCAAATCTCAAACACGCGAACATCACTAAGGCTCACAAACCAACATTTTTCACCGTCTTTCACAAATACCTGACTGGATTCTGTAAGCACTTTTTTATCTGTAGGCTTCTTTTCTGTATTTAGTTTGACCCGTTCTAATGCTTTTTCAAGCCGTTCTTCTGTAATGGGCTTTTTCAAATAGTCCAACGCATTGTACTCGAAGGCTTTCATGGCAAATTCACTATATGCAGTGGTGAAAATCACATGAGGCACCTCATCCAACGACTCAAGCAATTCAAACCCGTCTTTCCCAGGCATTTGAATGTCAAGAAAAAGCAGTTCCGGATTTAGCTCCTGGATTTTCTCCAATGCCTCATCAACATTTTCTGCCTCGCCAAGAACCTCAACATCGTCTCTTTTTTTCAGTAAGAACTGAAGTTCTTGCCTTGCTAGGCGAGTATCGTCAACTATCAGTGCTTTCATTTTTCCAGCGGCAGTCTAAGTATAGATTTAACCATCTCACCTTCTTGGAATAGTTGAAGATTTGGTTCTTTTTCAAAAAGTATCCGTATTCGTTCTGAAGCATTCCTTAATCCTAAACCTTCATTATTATTTGGCTTCAACTTTCCAGTATTGGATACTTCCAGAATCAGTTCATCTTCATCTGATCCGATCTTAACGTTAATTTCTCCGCCTCCTTTCACTTGAGAAATTCCATGCTTTACCGCATTCTCAGCCATCAACTGAATGATCATAGGAGGAATTTTGCACGCATCCAACGTTGAACAAGAATCAATACTGAATGTAAGTCGCTTCTCGTAATGAATGGTTTCCAACTCTAGGTATTTTTGGACTATTTCCAGTTCTTCTGCTATCGTCACTTTCTCATTGTTGCTAAACTGGATAGAGTACCTCAAAAGCTCTGACAAATGAGATACCATATCCCTCGCCTTCATCTGATCTTCCAGGATGAGCGCGCGAATATTGTTTAATGCATTAAACAGGAAGTGAGGATTTATCTGGGCTTTTAATGCGATTAACTCTGCATCCTTAAGTGCAGCTTGCAACTTCCATTTTTCAATTTCCTCACTTTTATAATTCCTGAAAAAATAGACAATTAAGTAAATCCCAGTCCAAAGCGAGAGATAGACAAACGTTTGAAGTGTATAAAGGGAATAAATCGCAAAAGAAAAACGCTCAAGAGTAATTAGATCTGTAAAAAATATTCCGTAGAGCGCATTCAACGAGTTTATTATCAACGCCATTATAAACAGCCTTGGAACGATTCGCACAAACAACTTGAACGTATCTAACTTCAGCAATCCATATTTATTCAGCCAATACCTCAGGAGGTGGGTAGAACTCAACATCAGAAATGCAGCAAAAAACTGAAAGAGAATTACTCGTACATTCAGGGTATAGAAATAATCAGCTAATACAATACCAAGCAAAGCATAGAAGGTCCATCCAAGGACCTGCAATCTCCAATACCATTTACTTCCTGACATTCTGCAACAGACCAATTACTCCAATAATAAGAAAAACTAGCCAAGGCATTAAATAGGGTGTCACGACGTAGCTTTTATTGTTGAAAGACAACAACAAGTAAATAGCAAGGCTAATACTTAGCCCTGCTATCCCAATAATTAGATAATGTTTGGGGTTTTTCAATTTAAAAAATTAGTTATTTCAGTCATTAAAAACTCTGGATCATCCCACATCAGAAAGTGCTTCCCCTTGTCACTCATCACTATTTTGACATCCTTATGATTTCTGAATTGGTGCGTGTAGGATCGAAGCGTCATTTCTTTAGTTACTCCATATTCCTTGTAGGCGATCCAGGCTCCCAAAACCAGCGTTGGAGTCTCAATCTCAGATATTTCTTCTCTTAAATCGGTTTGAAATAATTCATAAAGTGCCTGAGCAACCACTACTCTGTCACTGTTTCTACCCCATTCCATCGCTACCTCTACATCTTCATCAGAAGTGATCATTGTCTTCAAAAAAGTAGGTTGAGCTGCTTCAAATTCTTCCTTCGTTTGAGTGGAAATCTGCTTGCGCATGTTAGCTGCAATTACCTTGTTCGACTCAACAGTAGCCGTAGGATTTTGAGCCGCGCCCAAATAAGGCAGTCCATCCACAATTATGAGTTTGGAAGCAAGTTTAGGTTCATTTAGCGCTATGGAAAGCGTTAAAAAACCACCGAGGCTATGACCAATGATTACTGGCTTTTTCAATTTTTCTTTCTTCACATAAGCAATCAATTCTTCAGTAACAAACTGAAGGTAATTCTCTGTTTCAATCGATGGTTGGCCTGCAAATCCTGGAAGTGTGACCACATGACACTCATACCGATCTTTCATTTTTTCCACTGTTCCGTCCCAAACCTCACCTGAAGAGGACAACCCTGGAATCATCAATAGGGGAGTTCCTTTCCCGGTTACTTCCACGTTAAAAGAATACTTCTGACCCCAAACAGCTTCCATCGCTACCAAGAGTCCCATTAAAATAAATAGTCGTTTCATAATACTTGAGTTTTATTTTGAGTGCTCCAATAGAGCTGTTCGAAAGTACGTGGGGTAAATGCTTACCTGAGATGTTTTATAGGGAGCGGTTGATAAACACTGCCGAATGGATAACTATTTGTCGACTGGTGTAAATAAATGGACTCATTTAGGATCAAAAAATGCAACTTCCAATAGCAATGACCTGTCAGTTATTGAAACCTTACTATTATGCTTCGAAATATCTTCTTAACCTCACTTAGGTCTTTACTGAAAAATAAAAGCACTTTTTTACTGAATATGGTGGCGCTGACCATTGGAATTTCAGGGTGCATCATGGCATATCTTCATGTTTCATATGAAACCAGCTACGATGGATTTCATTCTAATTCATCCAGGATATTCCGAGTTGTAACAGGGGATGTTCCAGGTGGGAACGGATGGGTAAAAGTTTCAGCTCCAATCCCGCCAAAACTGCAGGCAGAAATACCAGAAGTAGAATCTTATGCCAGATTGACTAAGATTACTTACAATGCAAAAGTTTCTGTTGAATATGATAAGACTGTGTTTAATGAGGAAAACTTCTTCTTAGCAGATCCAAACCTTTTTTCCATTTTCGATTTTGAAATTGTAAATGGCCGGATCAGTGAAACTCCAGCCGCAAACTCTGCTTTCATCTCTGCTTCAGCAGCAAAAAAATACTTCCAAAACGGAGACCCAATCGGAAAAGTAATTACGGTGGACGGACGAATGGATTTTCAGGTTGCTGCAGTCTTTAAGGATCTACCTACCAAAAGTCACTTTAACATTGATTTTGCAGTACCATTTGAAAATCTTCCGGAGGCCAAACCCGGTTCAAGTGTGACAAGTGGCTGGGGGATGTTTAATTACTTTGCCTATGTCCTGATGGATGAGAGAGCCGATCCGATCGATGTAGAAGAAAAAATGAAAGCAATCACTGCGCAATACGGTGATAACCAATCGATGAAATTTGAAGATCTGGCCTTCCAGGCGTTGAATGATATCCATTTTCAGTCAAATAGAGGAAATCTGAAGGCTTCTTATAATTCAAAATATTTGATTGTATACAGTGCTGTAGCTGCAGCCATTCTACTGATCTCCTTTATCAATTTTATCAATCTAAGTGTGGCCAGTTCGACACGTCGAATCAAAGAAGTAGGCGTTCGAAAAGTGTTGGGAGCTTCGCGATCACAGTTGGTAGCTCAATTTGTTGCAGAAAGCATTATCACTACCACCACTGCCTCCCTATTTGCATTGATGCTTTCTGATCTCACTTTGCCGACAATCAACAATATGATTCAGTCCAATATGGTTTTAACTATTGGTGATCCGTTGCTCATCTTGGGTATAATAGGCCTGATCCTTGCCATTGCGCTTTTCTCCGGACTTTATATTTCGTTGTACATTCTTTCGTTCAACCCTGTCATTGCCGTAAAGGGTGCAGTGAAAATTGGAAACAAGGGCAAAGCCTTCAAAGAATCATTGATGACCATTCAGTTCGCAGTTTCATGTATCCTTATTCTCGCATCGGTTTTCATTTACAGACAACTGGACTATTTGAGAAACATTGATATTGGCCTTGATCAGCAGGGAATTATGACAATACAGCTTTATGAACGAACCTCTCAGGAAAATGCGAAACTTCTTATTCCTGAACTTGAAAAAATAGCTGGTGTCGAAAAAGTCTCAGGTTCTTATTTTACTCCCGGAGTGTCTAATTGGAGGCATAGCATGTTATTGGAAGGCTTCACAGATGAAGAGGCAGGAGAAATAAGTTGGAATCTTATCAATGTAGACAAAAACTTTGTGGAAACGTTCGGCATTGAACTGGTTGAGGGAGATATCAATGAAATAAAAGAACTCTCAACTGGGCAGAAGTATACGTACATAATTAATGAAGCAGCTGTAAAAGAGGCCGGATGGGATTTCGGTCTTAGAAAGAATATTTCACCCTTTGGCCGTGACGGTTTTTCCCCTGTTGCCGGTGTAGCAAGAGATTTCAACTACAAGTCATTACACATTGGTATAGAGTCGTGTGTTCTTGTTATCACGGAGGATAATAGGTACAGTCAGGTATCCTTCAAATACAATACACAAGACCCTCTTACATTTCTGACAGAGGTAGAAAGCAAATTTGTAGAGGTGATGCCAACCACTCCTTTCGAGTATGCATTTGTTGAGGACCAGTTCAACAGCCTATATAAAGTCGAAAACCAAACAGGACAGCTTATTGGGTTACTGACTGCCATTGCTATCATTCTGGCTTTACTTGGGGTCTATGCATTACTTAGTTTCACTATTAAAGAGCGTACTAAAGAAATTGCCATAAGAAAAGTGCTGGGCATAAAAATGAAAGGAACATTGTTACTTCTTTCGGGAAATTATGTCAGACTATTGGTCATTGGAAATATCATTGGCGTTCCAATCACCTGGTATGTAATGAATCTCTGGCTACAAAATTTCAGCTACCAGATTTCTCTTGGTTTTGTGACGTTCTTAGGAGTGGCCATTTCCACCTTCTTGTTAATACTCATCGTCGTTGGGTTTAAAGTCGTTCAAATTGAAAACATCAATCCAACGGACGCTTTACATTATGAGTAGGTGAACTCTATTTTTCTTATTTATCTTTCAATTGACTTGCCTCAGCAAGAAGTCTAAAAGACAATTGAGTATGCTTTATGCTGGAAAATACAGGTTTAGCGTGTATAAAATCTACATTATCCATTAACTTTTCTGTTGTATTACGCCTAACCCTAATAAGCATAGAAATGAAAACAATTTTACCTCTTTTACTTACCCTTTTCTGCCTCTATGGAAGAGCTCAACATTTAACTACACTTTACGATCACGATGGTGATGATTTTGATTTTAGAGCTTTGGCTATGGTTGCGATTGGTGACTCTTTATATGGTGTTACAGAAGGTAATTTTGTTGATGATTTAGGATCGCTTTTCAGAATAGATGAAAATGGAGAGGGCTATAACATCATCAGAAGCTTTGATAGTGAAGCATCTTCTCCATATAATTTAATAGGAAATGACACCATCCTTTATGGCACTACCAGAGCAAGTGAGAATGGATCTGGGAAGTTGTTCAAATATTCACTAGAGGATTACACGTTTGAATTCTTGTATGAATTCAGCAATACGGAAGGGCAATTTATTTCATTGAAATACATTACTGACTCCCTTATTTGGGGATACGCCAATGAATCTTTCGAAGATAAAGGAAGCATTTTTACCATTGGATTGGATGGTACTTCATTTACCAAAATCTATAACAATACGAATCTCACCTTCGGTCAAAACCCGGCTGATATCTGCATTGTTGACGAACATATTTTCATTGCATGCTTCAATGGTGGTGGTATGCCCTATCTAGACAGTGGTGGAGACTCCAATTCAAGTGGAAGTGTTATTCGGGTTGATTTAGACGGGAGCAACTACACGAAAATCTTTGAGGGCGAAGATGGCATTGGAACACAACCTCAATCACTTTCAATGATTGATGAAAAGCTTTACATACTGTTCGCTGATGCCGGAAACACAGTCAGCGGAAGGCTAGGGTATTCAAATCTTGATGGAAGTTCTTTTGAAGTGTTAACTGTTCAAAGCGGACCCGGTAGAGGAAAAATGACCCAGGTAGGAGATTTTTTGGTGGGAATTACGAGTGAACAATTATTTGCGTATGATTTAGCGTCTGAGAGCTCCATTTTATTACAAGCATTGACCTCCGATCTCGGAAGAGATGCAATCACCGGACCAGTGCCATTCAATGATTCATTCATTATGGCTGTACAGCAAGGTGGTCTTCAAAACTCCGGTGGCGGTTTACTCAAATGGACCAATGAATCTCCTGAATTGACAGATCCTTTAGATCTTTTGCTCCAAGAAGGATTCGAATCTGAAGAGATTGATTTGAGTTCGAGTTTCACAGATCCAGACGGCAATGATATAAGCTATTCGATAGTATCTTCATCAGAAACTTCCGTTCGAGTAGCTATCGATGATCCCAATTCAACTTTAGCAATTGATGAAACCGGTACTGGAAAGACAGATGTTCTGCTCAAAGCCCAAGACACAAAGATTGGACAACTCTTCACTGAATTTGTAATTGACGTCAACGCCTGGCCCAAGTTAGTTGGAGAGTTACCCATTGAATCAGCTTTGCCAGGATTTGAAAGTGTTGAAATCGATATTACTGACAAGTTTGAAGATAGCGATGGAGATGAGCTTTCGTTTGAAATCGAGCTTTCAGAAACTGGAATTGTTCAGGCTGCTCTGGAAAACAATATCATAACGATCACAGAAATGACAGCCGGATCCATTGCAGTAAATTTGATCGTAACGGACGGCAGAGGTGGCGAACTTAGTCAACCTATATTTGATATTGTATTAGGTTCGGAAGAGAATATTTCAAACCTCCAGGTTTATCCAAATCCCACACTTTCTGAGGTATTCCTGGCGCAGGATGTAATGCTTTATGATCATGTTCAACTCATATCTCAATCAGGTAAGATCATCATTTCCACACCTATAAAGGAAACCGAAAGATTGGATGTGAGGAAACTTGAGTCAGGGATTTACTTGTTGAAATTTTTCGGGAGGGACACTGAGGCTACAAAAAAGCTAGTGATTCGATAATACAAGGTGTAACCTCTCCGTTTTGTTTTCAGTAATTAGGAGAAATCTATACCTTTAGTAAGTAACCTAATGATCATGAAAAAAGTAATCCTAACCCTATTACCCGCACTCCTATTTTATCAATGCGCTCCAAAAGAGTCTTCGACATCCATTGAAGAAGAGATTTCTCAAATAGAAAATGGATTGATGGGTCGTATCCAAGTGAAGGGCGAGCCTGTTGAAACCTATTCAATGGAGGAACAAATGAATAAATACAATGTTCCAGGTTTGAGTGTTGCCGTGGTGCTGGATGGAGAGTTGAGATGGGCTAAAGGTTATGGCATTGCGAACTCAGAAACGGGTTCCAAAGTGGATGATCAAACACTTTTTCAAGCAGGATCAATAAGCAAACCCTTGGCGGCACTGGCCGCATTGAAATTATGGGAAGAAGGGTCAATTGATATCGATCAAGATGTAAATACCTATTTGACTGGATGGAAGGTGGAGGAAAACAAATTTACCGAACAAGCGGACGTAACCGTTCGGCTTTTACTCACTCACTCTGCCGGTATGACGGTTCACGGGTTCCCGGGATACAAACAAACCGACCAGTTCCCTTCAATTGAGACTGTTCTAGATGGTAATGGCAATACCGGAAGAATTTTTGCAGATACAATTCCTGGTGCACGGTGGAAGTATTCAGGTGGTGGTTATACAATCATGGAAAAGGTAGTGGAAGATGTGAGTGGAATGCCATTGGAGGAGTACATGGAAAAGAACATTTTTCCTGCACTAGCAATGGGTAGGAGCACCTACGACCAACCTTTATCCGAAGAGTATCTTGACAATTTTAGTGCAGCTTATGACAGAAATGGTGCTTTGATTTCAGGCCTTTACCACAATTACCCTGAACAAGCCGCAGCAGGACTTTGGACCACTCCATCTGACTTAGCAAAGTATTGCATTGCCGTTCAGGAAATTTATGGCGGTAAAGAGGATGGATTTTTAAGCAAGCCAACCATTGATGCAATGCTCACAAAGCATTTGAATGACTGGGGACTGGGACCAAGCCTTGAAGGAGAAGGCAATTCGTTGCGTTTTGGTCATGGCGGGAAGAATGCGGGATTCACCAACAATATGGCTGCCAAGGCCAACGATGGTGATGCCATAATCATCATGACCAACGCAGATCGTGGCGGACCGTTGATTGGACAGATTGCTCGTTCTATTAGTGCTTACTATGATTTAGGGATTTCAGAACCGGAAGTAATTGAAGTAGCAGAATTTGGCGAAGAAAAACTCCAATTGTATGCTGGCAAATACAAATGGAAACAGGAGGATCCTGAAGAATCTCCATACTATGTTGATTTAACAGTAGATGGTAATTCACTCATCGTCTATGACCCAAATGAAGATCATACAGATATTATTGTTCCTATTGATGAAACCTCTTTTCGAGATGCGGTTGACGGTGACCGAGTAAAATTTAGCTTAGAAGATCCGGTATCATTCACCTGGAACGGTCGATTTGTGTTTGAGAAAGTAGAAGATTAATTCTTTTCTTCAATTCTGATACGTACTTCAATTCTGCCCATCATCAATATTGATTAGTCCCTTTAATAGAACCTTTTATCATTTCGATTTTCGAATTTTGATTGGATGGTCATCCTCTTGATTCAGGAAGGTTGTATCTTGAGAGCAGCTCTTTAGCAATCATTCTTTATATATGATTGATCTATCTAAGCCAGTGCTTAAGCTTCTTTTCTGTAATTCTCTTGATAAAATCAAATTTCAACCCCATCACCTCTAAATATTCCTTGTGGGATTCAAAAACTCCATGGCCTCCACTAGTAATATGAATTACGTTAAACTTATTTGCAGATTTATCATTAAGCTCAGATAAAAATCTAAAGGAATAGGAAGATGGAACTCGAGTGTCGTTTACTCCAGCAAACAAAAAGAATGATGGATAATTTATTCCTTCCTTTAATTGATGTATAGGAGAAAGTCGATAGAGATTCCTGAAGGAAATTGAATCAGATGAATCTCCGTATTCATTTATGTTTATGGAATGATGACCTGAACTAAAATCAGATATCCTAGTAAGATCCAATGGGCCTGAAAAAGCAAAAACACCTTTATATAGATCTGGTCTTTGTATTGAGGCGCTAGTTACAACAAATGCTCCATGAGATACTCCTTCTAAGAAAAGTACACTTGGTGAAGTATACCCATCTTCAATCAAGAATTCACTTGCGTTTATTAAATCAGAAATAGTATTTTGTTTATTCAATCCCCTTCCTTCTATAGCTCCCCTAGTTCCTAAATTACCCCCTCCTCTTACCATAGGAAAGGCGAGAATTCCACCACTTTCAAGAATGAAATGATTTTCCCAACTAAAAGAGGGTCTTTCAACATTCCCGTAACCTCCATACACTCTAATAAACAAAGGATTTGTACCATCTTTTTTCAGATTTTCAGGATAAACTAATCTGATCGGAACTTTTCTTCCTTCACTATTTTCGTAAGATACTATTTCTACTTTGTAGGTTTTCCTTGTAGTAATTGGTCTCCAAAAAAGCTCACTAAGCTCAAAATTGTTAAGATTCAACGAAAATGGCTTAGGTTGCAAGTAATCTGTATGCATTCTTACTCCTGCAAACCTTTCGTTAAAGCTACTAAACTCTAAATAAACTCCTTTTGGGGGTCTTATGGCTTTTTTTTGGCCATTGGAATCAATTACAACACCAGAATACAACCCACTTTCCGGGTTGAAGAGAGTTAATCCAAATGATTCATTTCCTAAATACTCTGCTTCAACAATCACTTCCTTAAGTTCTGAAACAAATGTTTCACACCTATTCAACGAATCCGTATCACACATTAGAAGCTTATAATTAGAACTATTCAAATTGGTCTTAAAATAAATTTTCTCTTCATCTATTCGGATAACCTCAAAATCAATAGGAAAATCGTCACTGTAAATAAGAAACGGTTTAGATATATATAGATCCTCAGATATGTCAAGAGTACTCAAAGTACGTTTCCATTCTCCCTTGAATTTGAATGGGTATGAAATTATTATTTTGTCATTTACAGCATTAACTATCCTAAAAGTTCGACGCGAACTTGCGTCTGCATTTTGAAATGCGACAATATCTTCTTTTTGGTCTTCTCCGAACTTATGGAAGCATAATCTCTTATTTGCTCTTATAGATGTAACCTCGTTTTCTGGTTCATCAAATCTTGTATAGAAAAAACCATCCTTCTTAAATTTTAGCCAAGGATTAATTAAACCCTTTAATGACCCTTTTATTTCCTTTTTTTCAAGATCATAAACAATAAGTTCAAGCCAATCTCTTCCAAAATGGTTTACTGCAATAACAAGGTATGGTAAGTTGGGGGCCTTCTCATAGCTTATAACATGTGGTATGTCTGTTTTAGAATGTCTTAATTCATCGAAGTTGATTAGTACTGAAAATGAGTTATTACCCTTTTCCTTGATTTTAAGAATTGGTGGTTTGCTGAGAAAGCTCTCTAATTTAAAAGTGTAATCATCCTCCTTACTTAATGCATTGAGATTCTTGAATTCTAGAACATGTTGAAATCGAGATCGTGACCCCTTCTTTAACATTGACCACTTTCTTTCTTCTTGAGTAGTGATCCAGTTTTGAGTTTCTTCTGAATCAAAATCTTCAAGCCACATATAGTTATCAGTTATAGTCAAACCAAACTTCTCATAATTGATTGGCCGTGGCTTAAAATCATATTCTTGAGCAAACAAGGTGTTCCCAAGAAGAAATATAGAACCAACAAGAATTCTTCTAAATTTAATCATCCCATTAAACTGAAATATCAAAGATAGAATCTTGCTAATTGATTAGTAGCAATGTTCCCAGGATTTGTAAAAGCAATACCCTACTTAGCATAGGATGAACCAAAAAACTAGGCGTTAGCATTTGCTACGCCTTCTTTTATTTTGTTGTTTTCATAACAATTCATACGAAAGCGTAGGTGCAACGTACGCTTAGTGAAGTGCATTCCAGAATGGTATTATTTCAGGATCAAATTGTTTCGCTATTGGACTATCCATGGCTTATCCTAGGGAAGTCCATGGGAAGTCTATGGCTTATCCCTGACTAATTCATGGGTTTGTTACGGTAAATC